>CAVRAO010000001.1:0-3336 GCA_963719035.1 Methanobacteriota archaeon
CGAAATCTTGGGTAGCGGCAATATACCGTGCTCCTCCTCAGTGACGTAAAAGACCTCTTTGACCTTGCTTACGTTCTTAAAAACACCCAGCAAGGCGCCGATTGAAGCGGTTTTACGCCCACCGGTAATGTTGACGTAGACCTGCCCGCCCTTGTCGTGCTCGCTCTTTATCAAGTACGTGACGAGATCGACCAGGCCGAGGATATCATACCAATTCGCGACCTCCTTAACGACGATATCGATGAAGTTTCCGAAGGTGGATGCCATAAGGTTCTCAACCTTCTTGACCTCCGAAGGCGGGTCGGCCTCTCGAATCAGTATCATCCTCTTGATGTTGAACGTCTGGATGCCGATGATCAGGGGTTCGGACTCAAAACCCACCGTTGCAATCATTACGTTGACCATACAAGATCTCCGGCTAAGGTTTTTTAATATCAAACATTAAAAATGTATCTGTTTTGTTTAAAGTGTATTTTATTGTAGACAAGTAATACTCTTCCTTTTTTTTAAATAATTAAAATTTATTATTAATGAAAAATAATTAAATAGTAATCAGTCATATTATTATTAAAGTCGTAGTAATTAACCTGACTACGACGTTATCGAAAAAAAGGAGGGATTCTAATAAACACGCTTGACTATATCGCGCAGATCGAACTGGGGGAGTTGCAACACTACAAAAACGTGACAGCTGTTCCCTTGTTTCACACAGCGCCTGAGACGCTCACCTATGGCACGCTGGCTGAAGCGCTGCGCGACGGCGTCATAGTGGTGACTGAAGTCAATGCCGGGGGGTCTGTTCCCGATTTGAAGGTGATTAACAACGCCGACTCATCAATCCTCCTCCTCGACGGAGAGGAGCTTAAAGGGGCGAAGCAGAACCGGGTGCTCAACGCATCGGTGCTCATGGATGCCCACTCAGAGACCATAATACCGGTCAGCTGCACGGAGGCAGGACGCTGGGCCTACACGTCGGACACCTTCAAGGCGTCCGGAAACGTGATGTCGCGGAACTTGCGGGCAAATCGTACAAGATCGGTGTCCGCTTCCCTTGATCGAACCCAACAGTATCGCTCCGATCAGAGCGCTGTGTGGCGCGATATCGATCACATGGCTGAAGCTGCAGCCGTCGAATCGCCAACCAGAGCGATGGCTGACATCTACGCAGCGAAAGAGGAGGAGCTTGATGACTGCCTCGATGCCTTTTCGCACGTGCCGAATCAGAAAGGGCTCATCGTCTTCGTCAACGGAAAAGTCGTGGGATTTGACCTCATCTCACGCGCCGCCGCCTATGAGGTGCTGCACCCCAAGCTCGTCAAGAGCTACGTGATGGACGCATTGCTGCAAAAAAAGAGCGGCCGCCGCAAAGCGACACTTGACGATGCCCGCGCATTTGTCAAAGAGACGCAATCGTGTTCGGAAAAGAAGTTCAAATCAGCAGGGCTCGGATGGGACGTTCGGTTTGAAGGGGGCACACTCGTCGGATCTTCACTCGTGCACAACGAGACTGCCATCCATTCGGCATTCTTCAGGGCACAAAATGCGACGAAGGTAATGGCCGAATGGCGAACTACGCGAGACGTGCTGGATACAGAACGAGGCACACAGCATAAGCTTCTAAGTAGGTTTTAAAAAACAGAGTTAGGTCAATTGAGGAGAGAGGAGAAGAGATATATGAGCGAACAAGACAAGACGGTGCCATCCACGCAGTCTCCAAGAAAGGAATCATTGGACGAACTGGTGTTCGCAGATCCTTGGCTTAAGAAGGCAACAAAGACAACGAAGCTTCCTGACGACGCCCTTTTTGCGTGTGCTTACGATCTGCATATAGTTGTTGACCTCATCGAAGAGGCTGCGTTCTTTCGCCGAACCGAAACGAGCGATGAACTGTGGATAGCTTCAGGATTCGATCTTCCAATTGTGAAAGCTATTACACATGGAAAAGCCGCCCCTAAAGACCCTGTAGGAGCAGACGTTTTTAAGATCGGTCGCGTGTTTGCAGCAGCCAAAGAAGGGTGAAGAGTCGAGCTCTTGTTTGACTCTTCTTGACCGTCTTTTCCGCACCTACGTTGGTTTCTGCAGTCCTCAGGGGTTTCTCGCTGCTGGCATCATCAGTGAATCAGCTTATAGCAACCTAGTAAAACGAATCGATCAAGAGTTAGAAGAGAACTCCCAGAAGGCATGCGAAAATGAAACAGAGATTATCAAAGTCGCGCGGGAGCTTGGGCTTTCGCCCAAACCTACTGGTACTGGTCCCACTCATTGGTGGGCACAATGTCCAGCGAGGATAGGCCATCTATACATCGATGCAGCGTTGAACTATTGGTGGTGCGGGTGGTGCCAGCGCAATGGCTCGATGGAAGAACTCCGAGCATTTGTAAAGGAACGCAAAAAACAAAAAAGTATACACTGAGCGCTTAGGAAACTTCGTGGAGGACGATGATGAACCTAGCTAGTATTATTGTAGCATTCTTCTTGATTTGCTTGATAATAGCGGTGCCGCCATTTGGCATTTTGGTTCTTATATTTTATGTAATATGGTGGATTTTTGATTCGGGAAAGAACGATCAGTGTCAGACAACAGAGGTCACTGTAATAACTGAGATTCCGAGGAACACGTTTGTAGTTACGACTGATCAAAATGGATATATTTCAAATGTCGAGCCATTCGAAAGCGTGGAATTTGTTAGAGACGAGGAGGGTAAAAAATGGGAACACTGGGAGCAATTGTAGGAGTTTTATTATTCCATAAGTTGTTCCAAGCTGCTTTCTCAAACTAGAAGCACGACTAAGCACAATAGCGTGACAACGAATGTTTGATATAACTGATATCATCGAAGCGATGTGCGGGCGAACGCCATACGTGGTTAGTGTGTAAGGTATCGAGATGGCAGCTAATTTCTGTACGCACTGCGGAGTGAATCTCCTTAAAGAGCAT
Source organism: Methanobacteriota archaeon (assembly GCA_963719035.1). Classification (GTDB taxonomy): domain Archaea; phylum Halobacteriota; class Bog-38; order Methanoflorentales; family Methanoflorentaceae; genus Methanoflorens. The sequence continues at coordinate 2,939 of CAVRAO010000001.1, forward strand.
AAGTTCTGCCCTAACTGTGGACAACCAGCCTCTGCTGCATCTACAATACAACGCATTGACTATGTTGATTTAGGCGACTATGGTGCACAACCGATTGCACAACCGGTATACCAACAATATCAACAGGCACCGACATCACCAGTGCCAGTATATTTCTCAGACAGAAAGAATCCCGGTGTTGCCGCAGTCTTATCCTTCTTTTGGGCTGGACTTGGTCAAATTTACAACGGACAGCTAGCGAAGGGGATCGGTTTCATGGTGTTATACGCGTTCAGCGTCCTCTTGATATTCGTGTTAATTGGCCTCCTGCTCGCTCCGATTGTGTGGCTCATCGGAATGTGGGACGCTTACCATACAGCACAGCAGTATAACGAAAGACAATTGCAAAACGAAAGATT
>CAVRAO010000002.1:0-816197 GCA_963719035.1 Methanobacteriota archaeon
AGCGGCTTTTGTCAGGTTCTCCTGCACATCCGCTGATCTGATTTTCCCGAGGCTGTGATTTAGGGGGTTGTAATGGTACACTCCTGTTACGTTCACGACATAGACTTCGAGCGGATACAGCGCGCCCGCAGACGGCACCGTTCTGAATCCTTGAGTGCTCGTGATTCCTTGAGCGGCCCAAACGAGCTGTGAGAGCTCGCTTAGTGAGATGTCAGCGTCAGTGTACTCGCGTACCGACCGCCGCTGTTGGAACGTTTCCTCTAATGACATGTTTCCTTTCAGGACTGGGTCGGGAAGCTTGATGACGTCGATGACAGCGAGGTCATGTGATACAGGCACAACTGCATCGTCGCTCTTTTGCGAGCTCAACGCCATCCACCCTATAAGAGCGGAAGCGATCACCGCAATGACCAGCGCAACGGCCAAGATTTTTTTTCGCATATCAAAGAGTTAAAATCACTTCTTCTTCTAAACGAAAGCGCTAGCTTTCACAAAAAGCAAAACAAATGGGCTCGGCCGGATTCGGACCGGCGACCTCCGCTATGTCAAGACGGGGGATTTAGCATATGAAACGTCGTTATCACATCTTCCCGCAGCACCGTTTGATGCGTCTGATACGTCTGCTTGTGCCACGACCACCAAAAACGCAAGTGCTCCTTCGTGCACAGTCTGATAGATCCGTGTAGACAATCCAGCAAGCATTGAGAACGAATAGGGCAGCCGAATCGTTGGGTAACTGTATCCAGCCTTTGCATTGTGAATAGAAACTTTGCTGCGATTGACTTCTAACAGTTCGTGTTTTGGGAAGTTACTAAATGGGTAATATTCAAGGACTTCAGCACTTGGGTAGTGTTCAACGACTAGCATAATTGGTGCGTAGTCGAAGCGAGGCACATAACTATTGTGATTAGCCGCGAGCGACTAAGCCGCTTTCAACCCAATTTCTCAATTTAAGGGGTCCTATAACGTTAAAAAAAATAGGCAGAGAAGCGTCTATGCTCGCTCCCCGCATCATATGGATCCTTAAGTCAGCACGAACGAGTCCACTATTCGTTGTGCTTGTGCTAAGTAAGTATTGTAGTCACTGGAAATAGCTTTGTACGTTACAACGTACCCCATATTGTTGTTGACAACGTAAGTTTGCATCACGTTAACCGATTTATTGGTCACTAATGTCTTACTATACTGAAGGGGGATAATTCCAGACCAAACGAGTTTCTGTGCAGGTTTTCCAGCAAATGTGGTGTTGGTCTCGTTGAGCGTAAAGTTCTTGTAAAACCCTGTACTGCTGTAGTTCTTAAGTTCCTTAACTTCGCTATTTGTAAAGTCGCTGAGCGTTTGACCGGAGCTAAGACCTTTTGTGGCAACTAGAACGCCGTCAGCTGTTTCATTTGGGCTTAGATAGATATACACTCTAACTGGCGTTTTTGCATCAGTTGACGAGTCTACCTTAAGAGCTTTGTTGTATGTGATATTGAAACCTGCTCCGCTCGAATACGTCGTATTGTTCCCAACCGTCGTCTGCGCCGCAGGGATCGGAGTTGGTGAAGGATTAGTGTTAGTCGCGCAGCCCGCTGTTGTCGCTGCTACTGTTAACAGCGCCACGACCGCTACGCCGCGATTAAAGTGCGATTTTTCATCGTATCGGCCCTCGCCCTATAAGAGAACTTCTAGCTAATAAAGGTTTAGATGATGACAATTCTAGTAAAGATCTTAGGGCATATATGTTCCAATTCACGAGAACCTGCGACAAACCAAAATATAAGTGAACATTCCTGCGGAAGCGCATTCAAAATAGTATAACTACGGCTGTACAGGTGCAGAACTCTTGATACCAGTACACCAGGAAACGCGCACGCCCGTGCGCCACATCTTCCGAATGATGGGGTAGTCTCGTTCGCTGTGTGAGGACGGCAGCGGTGAGGATGCTCTCATTCAATGGTCTAAAATGCGTTCTCCGTCCGAAAAGGGGGGGCCTGTCAATCCTTAACGAGCTCCTTCACAATGCTCGCTGCTGTTCTCACACCTGGAAGCTCAGTCTCTTACATTAACATGACGAGAAACGTGCGCTTAGATTAGACATATGGTCAAACGAGTTAAAGGACTATAGGAAACTTTATTTATGTAGTTGCGTATACTGCTGTTTAACATACTCAACATAACTAATAGGGTTATACTTTATGAACGAAGAACAGACGCGAATGCATAAAGACACGAGCGAAGTGCCGCTGATGGACGATAAAGAAGGTAAATCTGAACACCCGCGAGTACTGGTCAAAGGGTACATGCGACCTGACGGCACCTCTTATTATGTCGTGATTCCAAAGAAGATCAGGGAACTGTTCAATCTGAACGGTGGAGAGTAACTTTTTGATGAAGGCAAAACCCGAAAAGGGGACAATTAAGCTCAAACTGGTCGAGTTTGCCGATGAAGAGCCTGAGAAGGAGCTGGAAACAAAATAACGGTCTGAGCGATATTGAGGTGCTTTCATGGCTTGATGCCCATTAGCGATGCGCAGAAAGTCAGCGGCGTGCCAATATCGATTTTGGAGACAGCTAGAATCGTAACCATTACGCATACGAGGCGATCTAAAACATGCAACCGATCTGCCGCCTCTAAAACGGTTCGCACTACCTTCATGGAGGCTAGTCCGATAGACTTAACGTTTGCGTGATCAGCAAGCTTTAGTAAGGCCTCACCAAAATTTACAGTGAGTGAAAACGTGACAGCAAGCAAAAGCCTGAAGATAATGCCGCTGCTACTCCTTGTTTTGAGTGTGTCGGCTCATGCGTCTGTATGTCTAAGTGACCTTCACCGACATGAGGAGCTCGTCCTCTTCGAGCGATCGGGGACATATTTCTACAATCGCAAAGTACCATCAAATCATCGGGTGCGCCGAGACGCGCTCTACCAGTCCATGTGGCCTGTAGTGCGAGAACTCACGCAGTTGTTCTCGAACGTCAAGAGAATAGCTGCGCTTATGGGCGCGTTCATCGGATTCATTGCGCTCGTCCGAAATTGGTACGTGCCGCTATTCATCCGTCTCTCTCCCTTTGCAGCGGCAGACGCCGAAGCACTGGTAACCACGCGAAATGGTCTAAGATACGTTCTCCGTCCGAAAAGAGGGGATTTGTCAATCCTGAACGAGATCCTTCGCAACGATCTCTACTCGCAATGGCCGGTGAATGGAACAGTTGTAGATATAGGTGCGCATATAGGAATTTTTGCCATACAAGCGAGCGCGTCAAGCGATACTGTGATCTGCTATGAACCGCATCCCCTCAATTTTGAGCTTTTGCAGAAAAACATAGCTATTAACGCGCTAAATAACGTCAAGGCGCTCCGGCAAGCAGTCAGTGATATGCGAGGCATTAAGGGACTGTCGGTTTCTCAGAAAAAGAGTTACGGGCATACATTCTATCCATCGAACACCGGTAGTTTCGTGGACGCTATTGACGTTGAATCAGTCACGCTCGCGGATGTCCTCAGCTCTAACGGGCTCGACCACATCGATTTCCTTAAAATGCATTGTGAAGGCGCTGAACTCGACATTCTTGCGCATACACCGCAAGGCGTTTTAGAACGGGTTGATACCATAGTCATCAAGTATGCCCGAGACGGTGCAGAAATTGCGGATTTGCTGACCTCGCGAAGTTTCGTAGTAACGTGGGGTCAGAGAGGTTCGTTGTGCGCGGTGAATAAGAGAATGAAACGTGGGGGAATCGCAAGGAAATACGAAAGGGACAAGAGTGGCAGAGCGCCCGGACGAGTCCCGGAGCGTCCGCTCGCGTGACTTTCTCGGTGTTTGTGCGAAAGTACGAATTAACTATGAGCGTTTTCACAATTTCACCAGATGGTATGTTAACTGGCAAGACAGTGACAGTCCAACGCCTTGTTGAATTAATATTCTTGCACAGGGCTAGCAAACTCTAAACTTTTATAAGTTAGCTGGTCGTCGGGTTACCCTGCTTTAGCATTGTGGAGCGAGATTTCGCTGTTGTAGATCGCTACCGATAACGTCCAACGCTATAGATTGGCAGTGCTTTTATTGATCGATCGACAACTAGCATAAGCGAGTTTTAGCTGCTAGATCCTTGAGGGTGCTGAATTGGCAATCTAATTATGACTCCAGGATTACGTTCCCGATGCGCATCTGTGGGCATAATCGGCAATGTCAGTACAAATGGTGCCTTCCCTGGATAACTCTCAAAGGTGACCGTTCCGCCGTGGGCGTCCATAATTCGCTTCGCTTCTGCAAGTCGCCCCCCCGTGCCCTTCGCTTTACCCGTAATAAGCTTTGCGAACATCTTATCCTTCATCTCATTAGAGATACCAACGCCTGTATCGCTGATAGCGATCCAACAAACATGTTCTCAACAGTCGCACTAACGGTGAGTGCCCCTTCCTCAACATAGCCTACATCGCGTTCAATACGAGATTAGCTGCAGACGCTACAGGAGGCGTCGGTCTGCTTCGAGTACATGCAAGAAACACGCATATAAGTGATGATGCACTAGGAGGGTAAGAATGCGCCAAAACATAGAATCTATTGCACTTCGGGGACTCTCGCACGAAGAGGCCAGGAGTCGCCTAGAGAAGGAAGGCTATAATGAACTTCCGTCAGAAAAGCCGCGCAGCATCGTTGTTATCCTGCTTGGCGTCATTCGCGAACCGATGTTTCTGCTCCTTCTAGGTGGCGGCGGCGTTTATTTGTTGGTCGGTGATCGTCAAGAGGCGCTCATTTTGTTAAGCTTCGTCTTTGTGATCATGGGGATCACCTTCTACCAAGAACGGCGGACAGAGCACACATTAGAGGCGCTTCGCGATCTTTCAAGCCCGCGCGCCCTTGTCATTCGCGAAGGCGAGGAACATCGGATTGCCGGTCGCGACGTGGTGCGCGGAGATATCGTCATCCTTCACGAAGGAGATCGTGTCCCAGCTGACGGCATTCTCCTTTCGAGCAGCAATCTGTCCGTCGATGAGTCGCTGTTGACCGGTGAATCGGTCCCGGTGCGAAAAAAGGTAGGCGATAACCTGACGGAGATGAGTCGTGCGGGCGGTGAGAGCACGCCGTTTGTGTATTCAAGCACACTCGTGATTCGCGGTCAGGGCGTGGCGGAGATACGCGCTACCGGCGCTGACACGGAAATAGGCAAAATCGGAAAGGCCATTCGCTCGCTCGATAGCGAGAAGACAGGGCTTCAAATTCAAACTGGACGATTTGTTCGCAATATTGCGCTTGTTGGGCTTTTTCTATTCCTTATAGTCGTTTTTGTCTATGGCGCAACGCGAGGTAATTGGCTTGAAGGGCTTCTCGCCGGCATTGCGCTGGCTATGGCAATGCTGCCAGAAGAATTCCCTGTTGTTCTCACCGTGTTTCTGGTGCTTGGGGCGTGGCGTATCTCTCAGCAGCAGGTGCTCACCCGCAACGCAAGCGCGGTCGAGACTATTGGGGCTGCGACTGTTCTCTGCACTGACAAGACGGGCACCCTTACGCTCAATCGCATGACGGTGAAAACCCTTTTTGCTAACGGTCAGCTTTACGATGTCGACTTTGGTTCGGGACAGGAACTCCCTGAATCGTTCCACCAGATCGTCGAGTTCAGCATCTTAGCAAGTCAGATAGACCCGTTCGATCCGATGGAAAAAGCGTTTAAAGCGCTAGGCGAACATTTTTTGGCTGCGACTGAACACCTCCACGCCGATTGGATGCTCCAAAAGGAGTACCCGCTTTCTGAGAAACTGTTGGCGTTGTCACGCGTTTGGCGATCGCCTAATGGCAGGGATTACGTCATTGCTGCAAAAGGGGCACCAGAAGCAATCGCCGATCTGTGCCATCTCTCTGCAGGACACCAGACCGCGCTTGAAGGGCACATTTCGACGCTCGCCGAAAGAGGGCTGCGCGTCTTAGCTGTCGCGAAAGCACAGTTCCGGTCAGCTGAGCTCCCAGCTGAGCAGCACGAGTTCGCGTTTGAATTTCTTGGATTGATTGGATTGGATGACCCTGTGCGGCCCACGGTCCGGCAAGCTGTTCAGGAGTGCTATGACGCGGGAATACGCGTGATCATGATAACCGGTGACTACTCCGGAACCGCTAGGAATGTTGCAGAAAGTGTCGGCCTCGTCCCGCGCGACGAGATTATCACAGGGCCTGAACTCGAAAAAATCGATGATCTCACTCTTCAGGAGCGCATCAAGAGGGCGTGTATTTTCGCTCGAACTATGCCCGAGCAAAAGCTTCGGCTTGTGAAAGCCCTTAAAGCTAACGGCGAGGTGGTAGCCATGACAGGTGATGGCGTAAACGATGCGCCCGCAATAAAAGCGGCTGACATCGGCGTCGCCATGGGAAAAAGAGGCACTGACGTTGCCCGCGAAGCGTCATCACTGGTCTTACTAGACGACGACTTTTCTTCCATCGTGCACGCAGTAAGGCTCGGGCGGCGGATTTATGACAATATCAAGAAGGCCATGGGCTATATCCTTGCCATTCATATCCCTATCGCAGGCGTTACGCTCCTGCCGGTGCTCTTTAACTGGCCGCTTATCCTCTTGCCAATCCATATCGCGTTTCTGGAGCTTATTATCGATCCCATATCATCAGTCGTTTTTGAAGCAGAGCCGGCAGATCCCAATGTGATGCGCCGCGCGCCACGCGATCCGAGTGCTCCTTTATTTACGCGGCTGCAATTGAGCGTCAACGTGGTGCAAGGAATAAGTGTTCTGATCATTGTGTTGCTCATCTACGTCGGTGTAACTGCGTACGGCCTGAGTGAGAACCAAGCCCGGACGATGGCATTTGTAACACTCGTCGTTGCTAATCTGTGTCTAGTACTCAGTAAGCGATCGTGGACAGAAACCTTTGTTGATTCTATGCGCAGATCGAACCGCGCGCTCTGGTATGTAGCGGGCGGAGCCATTTTCTTCCTTGCCGCCGCTGTTTACTTACCCTCGTTGCAGGCCATTTTTCTGTTTGCCCCGATTTCCCCCTCGGCCACAGTCGTGAGCGCCGCCGCAGGTCTAAGTAGCCTGATAGCATTTGAAGCTTCAAAAATGGTTTTCAGGCGCCGTGAGCACCAATAGACTTCAGGGTTTGCTCGCTGTCGCGCGTCTCTTTAGTTGTCTGGTTCAGTCGTTTGTGCGGTCCTTTCGTGCTAGTGCGTTCCGGCGGCTGCAGGCAACATCTGCAATCAGTCGCGATACCGCTCCTAAGTTTATAAATACCCGAACTGCCGATCATGTCCGAAAGCAGGTAGACATATGATGAGTCAAAATAGATGCAAATCGTGCGGTGAGTCATTGCCGCGTGATGCTCAATTCTGCAACAAGTGTGGGGCAACCGTGCCGCGTGATCAACAATCAGGCTCATTTGGCTTAGGGAAGCTTGGCAAAGGCGTCCTTGATATGGTTAAAGACGTGTCTGACCTAGGAAACGAACGCAGACCATCGTCAGGAGCGTCTTACGGCGGACAGGGCCAAGGGCTCCAATCCGTGACATTTCAGTCGAAACAGGAGTGCGAACAATGGCGCTATCAGATGGGCTCCACCGTCAATATCGTCAATGTGACAAAAAATAAGCAACGCGACATGTTCGGCGGCAAACACAAGACCTATACCGTAACCTACCGTTCGTCGCAGCAACCGCCGATGCAATCGCCGCAGCAACCGCCGATGCAATCGCCGCAGCAACCGCCGATGCAATCGCCGCAGCCGACTGCCCCTGCAGCACCCGCTCCTCAGGAAGAGCAAGCCTCCGGCTCTTCAGATGTCACCGAACAAATAAAGAAACTTGCAGAGCTGCGAGATCAGGGAATCCTTACCGAAGAAGAGTTTCAGGTAAAAAAGAAGGAATTACTGGCCAAATTGTAGCACAGCTAAGCAACGGTCGCAGGCGAACAGCCCGACGCTGACTTGACGCGCTCTCAGTGTCAGCTTCGACCGTCGCCTTACCTTATCTAACTCATTTTTGTAGAAGCAGAGATACGCTAGTCAGGCGCGTGACTTCTCTGCATTTCTGCCCAAGTGTCTACTCCGAAGGATGCCTGCGCCGGTGGAACCACCAAGCCCTTAAACGAGCCGCGCTCTTGTGGAGCCACCGGGGGACCGTGACCCCTATGATGAGCGTATATGTGACACAACACGCTCTCGATGATAAATAAGGTAGGCAACGAGACCGACGATGCCTGCAATGACCAGAACATCAAGATAAATAAATAATCCTTCAATATCCTCCCAATGGGGGCCTAAGAGGAAGCCTATATACGCTAAACCCAAACACCACGGAAACGATCCTAAAACGGTGTAGAGCGAGAACTTCTTGACGTCCATGCGGACAATTCCGGCTGGGTAGGAGATGAAGGTGCGGACAACCGGGAGCAGCCTGCTGACAAAAACAGCGCGATCCCCATACTTTTCGAACCATTCGTGTGCCCGATCGAGCTCTTTCTTGCGTATGAGCACGTATTTGCCGTAGCGGTCGAGCAAGGGCCTCCCACCCCACAGGCCGATGTAGTAGGCTATCAAAGAGCCTACAAGGCAGCCGAACGTGCCCGCGAGGGCAACGCCGATAAGCGTCAGCCCCTCTCCCCACGCGACGTATCCTCCGAAGGGCATGATAACCTCGCTGGGGATCGGCAAACCGACGCTTTCCAACGTCATACCGGCAAAGACGCCCGTATATCCGAGCTGTGCGATGACAGATATGATGAAATCGCTAAGTGTGCCGATGATGTTGATGCTCTGGGCCAAAACCCCCTGCGTTAGAAACATGCACCATCCCACATACCAGGGCTCTTAAATAGATATCGTCTTAGAACGAACCGTTTGGATGACGTTTCTTATCCGTGCTTCCTCTATACGTGAATATGCTACAATTATAAGAATACGGGATCATCCGCAGCGCTGCCGCTCGGAGTCGAAAAAAGCCTATCACGTGACCAGCATTGTCACAACAACATTTATTCCCCTGATGTACCTTTTTACGAGTTTAGAAAAAGGGATCACTATCACTGCTTCAAAATAAAGGTGGGTAAAAAAAATGCGAAGTTCATGATCCTGTGGCGCACCTACCCGATCGAAGGTGCAAAGCTATCGTATATGATCAGGACATGAATCGAATATCTGAAGGCGGATTCAATCCTCGTTTTAATGGGCAAACTCAGCAACCGTTCTAAGCAGGCTCATACATCTTAACTAGGTGCTCGAGTTTCAATACTTGTTTTACGGGAACAAGCTCAGCGACTTTTATCTTAAACTAAAAGATGCGATAACAGGTTTATAACCGCTATTCCAAGTGAGATACTTGATAAGCTGTTAAAATCAAGTTTTATGTGTTTTAGGTTCTAAGTCAAAGAGGTGATTTGTATGGAAAAAAAGTTGTTAGCAGTCATGGTCCTTGTGATAGTTACTTCGCTGTCCATAGCAGGTTGTACGACCACACCGACCACCCCCACTGTTCAGACTACTACCTCCCCCCAATGGGACAACAGCCTCGGCAGTCCCTGTTCCGAAATCTGGTGATTTAAGTGCCAAACTCAATGACGACTTAAGAGGAAAGAATTATACTCTAGTCGTGCCATTCACGCGAGCTGTCAATCAATATGGGAATGTGGTGTATACGGGTGTTGTACAGATGGAGAAAATAAGCTAGTTCCTTATATCCATAATATCACTATTGAAGAGACAAAGAACCGCAATGACACCCTAATGCGGTTTAGCGCGTATATTGGACAAGCATTGTCAATTGGCTTTAGGCAATCTATGAACTCTAGTGACGAGTGGATCGGGCGTCCAAGTGGTAGCGAATCAATCCCTGACATAGCGTATGTGCATATTTCTGAGCCGAGAGCATACCAACGTGGGTATAGTCTCTCACTTGATTCATCAGATTCTACGATGAAAATAATTACACTGTCTTATCTGGTACATGACAAAGATGTAGCACAACTTATATTTTCGCGCATATGCTTTATGCAAGAAGCGAACACTAGCTTAGAATTTCCGAAAAGAAGCACTACGCTGACTTTTTATGTTGCGATCCGGCTGTTTGAACATGAAGCTTTTCACGATTGGATACGGAGGTCGGACCGCCCAGGACTTCTTAGACGCTCTCATTGAACGCCATATAGCCACCGTTGTCGATGTTAGACTCCACCCTAACCACGCATATATGGGAACCTTTGTCAAGGCTAAAACTCCGGATAAAGGCATAGAAAGACTCCTAGCCAGTGAAGGTACAAAATACACTAGCGATCCTGAACTTTTCGGAAACCCGTTCATTGATGTTACGGATTGGAGAGCGCCTTATCAAGCGCACGTAGAACAACACGGCCCGAGATCTATCGTTCCTTAAGCAAGTCGAACAGCCATTCGCCTTGATGTATGCTGAGCGAAAGGTTAAGGAGTGCCACAGGGAATATATTGCGGCTTTTCTGGCTCAATCTGGATGGGGCGTAGAGCACGTTGAATGAGCAGCGTTAAACTAAAAACTACGTATAATGCGATGAGAGAGCCTTAGATATGAAGCAACTATTGGGGCATCGCGTGGCGAACACGGTCGTCTTGGTGCCATACTATCACAAAACGATGTCATTTAGGTGTGCACGGTGGCTTCTTAATTATCTCCATTCCACTAAAATCGCTTATGCGCTCGCCTGCTTTATTTCATCTTTAGTCAATTTCTTTTCTTTACTCTTCTCTTTGCCATTATGCCACACAAAAAGCAACTTATATAGAAAGCTTAAATTCGCTAAATATCGGATCGAAGTCTTCGCACCAAACAGGGCCTTTGCAATATTCGGTTGAGAGCCCACAATCGGCGCACTCTTGCGACCAGCTGACTTTATCGCCGGTGCGGCGACAGATACCCTGGTCGGTTATACAGACATCCAGCTCAGTTATGCACCCTCGTCTATATCCTCGTAACGGCCCTATACTCGCCCTAAGTGTTGCGAGCTTCCGGTCTTTTACGGTCTTCTTAACCGCCTTCGCTTCGGCGAGCCGCTCTTTGATCATCTGCTCGCCTTCGCGTTTTATCTGTTCTAATTCCTCGAATGTATAACGGCGCAGCCCCTGATCACGTTCCGCTTTGCGTTTCGCGCTTCCCGCGTTTCTTTTCGCGTTTCCTGCTTTGCGGAAATCTCTTATAACTAGCTCTATTTGCCCCTCCCGAGACAGCCCTTTTTGCTGCTTCCGAGCTGGCTCTAATTGCTGCTTCGGAGCTAGCTTTAGTTGCCGCTTCAGAAGTTCTAAATCTCTGTGGCTTAGCTTGTGCGGCATCATTATCCCTTTAGCTTTTCGTAAAAACGCGTTGACGTGGCTTAAAACGTATCGTTCAAATTAGATATGTTGTCTTTTTTGAAAGGTTTGACGCTTATTGCTTGAAGAGTTAAATAAATTAAAGGCTATCTAGAGCTAAAAAAGAGGAAAGATGGCTGAAGTGGGAAGACTTAAGCGTTTAGATATTCGCGCAGTCTGGCAGCACGAGGCTCGCGACTTCTCTACGTGGCTAGAGCAAAATATTGAAGTTCTATCAGCAGTCGTTGGCTCTCCTCTAACTGTATTACAGCGAGAAGAACCTGCAGGATCATTCAAGGTAGATATTGTTGCTCAAGATGAAAGTGGCAATCGCATAATTATCGAAAACCAGCTTTCTGGAACAGATCACGATCATTTAGGTAAGGTTGTCACATATCTCACAAACCTTGACGCGAAAAAAGCGATATGGTTGACAAGTTCTGCACGTCCTGAGCACAAACGAGCAATAGAATGGCTAAACGAAGTGACTCCAGATGATCTATCATTCTACTTAGTTCGTATGGAAGCGTATCAAATAGACGATTCAAAACCTGCCCCACATTTTGAGATAGAAGCCGGACCGAGCCCAACAGTGAAAGAGCGTGGGCAAAGAAAAGAGTCTTTGGTAAATATTCAATCGGTGAGGAACGAGTTTTATGAAGGACTCTATGATCGGGAGGAAAAGCGCGATGAGTTTTACGCTATTGATTTAGAACCCGCTCGCAAAGCAGGATTGCGTTTTTACTATTGGATATATCCCGAAAAATGGGCAGTCAAATTTTACATGGAAGGTGGGGAAAAAGCAAGGAATAAGGAAGTGTTCGATCATCTTTACGCTGACAAACAGGAGGTCGAGAAAGAATTTGGGAGCGAGCTTGAGTGGTATCGCTTAGACAACAACAAGTCTTCGCGGATTGAATATGTATTTGAAGGCGAAGGTCTGTCCGTTGGCGAAAGCAGATGGCCTTCAATACAAGACGCAATGATCGATAAATTCTACGGACTCGTTGATGCTATTTATCCACGAATTGAGCCCTTCGCAGAACCCGTCGTACATAGTTCATGACACAACTTGCAGCTCTAGAGGCAGAACGGCCTTGGACGCAGGGAACCGTAGATTTGCTCGCTAAAAATGGACTAGATATTCGCAATGCTGTAGCAGATGGCAGAATTATAGTTGTGCTTAACATAGATGCCTGTGACGAAACGAGGAACAAGGAAATTTTTGATCAACTCAGCGCGAAAACAAAGGAAATGGAGAAAACGCTCGCAGGCAACCTTGAGTGGTGCCGCAACGATGAAGGATATAACTCGCAAGTTTGGTTTGAAATCGCTGCTGCAGGGACGTGGGCGGATGAAAGTAAATGGCCTGCACTGCAGCAAAGCATCGTTCAAGGGCAAGATCGTCTTTTTGAAGCAATTAAGCCACACCTAGACCTCCTTTCTTCTTAACTAACATAACCTGCTTCGAGAACTTAGGGTAGATCGTGAACGGAACCCGCCATGCGCTTAAAATCGAAAAAAGAAATAATTAGCTAGGAGATAAGGAGAGGTTAAAAGGGTGCATTTAAATTACCAATGTTGGAATATCCCCTGCCCTCCCAGTAACCTTTATAATCAGTGTTATTAGATATTTCAATCTTTGTAACCCATTTAATCCATTTATAACCCCATTTACTCTCTGCCACGAGCTGGAAGGGGTAGCCTCTCTGTGGTGGTAAGGTAGCATTATTCATTTTGTAAGCTAAAAGTATGTGATTATCCTTGAGGTATTCCAGGGGTAAAGATGTCGAATAGCCATCATAAGCATAAAAAATGGCCACATTTGAACCAGGAAGTGGCTGGGTTTCATTTATCAGATCATACACTAAAATTCCTTTCCAGAGAATTGTAACATCCCACCCATCCACACAGTAGAGTTTTACCACTTTTTCATAATTTGGGTGGCCTATTACATCCTCGTAAGTGTAGTTACGAGGGTTTTGCACCATCCCCGTAACGTCCAACCGATAATCAGTTATATTGATGTATTGGGGTCCTTTAATGGAGTTTTCCACGAAATCATTTACTGAAGATAATTTCTGACCCTGATAATCCCGAACCTCAACTATATTCTGTTTATCTGTCGTTGTTGCGCAGCCCGATACAGATAAAGAGGCAACCACAATCAATAGAACAATAATTACAGTTATCGGTTTCAATTGCATACGGTTATGCAAGACGCCCACGTTGGCTTAATCATCCTTTTACCCCTCTGCTACCGCCTTTATAGCCGTTATATCACACATAATCTGATGTAGATTCTACCGTCATCGAGGCGCTAGGTTGTGTAGGGTCGCCAAGGTACTTAACAGTCAGAACGTGACCCCCCACGGAGCCCACGTCGTTGATTGACCGTTGGCATCTGAACACATTTTGGTTGAATTTCGGGGGAACCCACACATCCAGTTGCTCATATGAAAGTTACCGTCAATATACCAATACAACTTGCCAGTGAGCTGCGATTGTGGTAGTTCTTTACCATTTACAGTAACGTGGCTGTCCATATTCCTCCCGATCCTGTACTAGTCTGGTTGGGCCAGAGACACCGACTTTTATGGTTGGAGTCGGCGCCGGCGGTGTAGGTGTAGGTGTTGATGTGGGCGTTGGACTGATAACAGATACTGAGGCAGATGGCGTTGCTGATGCAGGTGATGTTGCCTTCGTTGTGGTATTTGCTGTCGTAGTAGCGGAACCCGCTGGTTCCGGCGACGCGCTGCTTGCCGCTTGGTTGCTGTTCGTTGATGACGTGCAGCCCGCGATTGATAACGAGGCAACCACGAGCAATAGAACAATAATTACAGTTATCGGTTTCAATTGCATGCGGTTATGCAAGAGGCAAGCGGTGACGTAACAATTCCTATTCTTTTTTTCCGAACAGTCTGGCCAAGAAGCCAACCCTGGGAGCAGGAAGTAACAAACTACACGGCCCACTCATACTGAATGCTGCGCTAGTGTTTGTGCGCCGTTACCGCATTATTTGTATTTTTTGCGTATCGCGTCGTAGTTAGCCTTGACTCCAAGTTCTTTCCAGAGTTCCGTCACCCATTTTTTATCGGTCAAGCTAAAGTTTGAATAGTGAGTGTAATACCTAACTTTGACATCCCCCATGTCGCCCAAGAAATATTTCCTAAACTGTTTCCCAACCTCGGAGTTACGAACGCCTAGAATTACGTAGACCGTCTTCTTTGTGGTGCCAATGTCTGAGATCTCTTCAAGAAGGAAAGAAACATTGTCGTTCACCACCTCAGGCGTCAAATAGTTAAGAACATTTTTTGAATTAACTTCCTTAATGCCCTTGAACAGGTCGGTTAGATAAGACCCGCGAAGAGCCGTATCATTGCAGGCAAACTTGAGCTTCCGGTCATGCTTCCAACCCCTAAAGTTGGCCCAAGGTCCATCTCGTATATACCCGTCCTTCCTCGACGCATTATACGCTATGAATACGTGATTTGCGTTCAATTCCTCGATGTGGGATTCTATAATCTTTGGATCGGGTTCATCTTTGTGATTCCAAATGGCCCAACTTGAGTAATCACCGTATTTTCGACAAATGCTTAGATATTGTGTTGCATCCATGGCAAAAAGTCCCTATTTTTCCTTACAATTCATATTCTTTTTTGCCTTAAGATTTTAAAAAATAATTAGTTATGACAATCTGAAAGTTCGACGCCTCTCCAACTCTTCATATAGATGTCGAACACGGTTGGGGTGGCGGATGTTTGTAATGCCACTCCACACCAGAAACGCCGTGTTTCAAGATGTAGGGTCGAAACGTTAACTTCTGAGATTGTGTGAACGGTTGTCGGTCGGCTGCTGTGTGGATTTATGACCTTAGTATTACGTTATTGCCCCATAATCAACATTTTAGCAAATGGTTTTGCTACTTGTCAAAATCTCGCTTAAAGTCATCAAGCTCTTTTTGCAGTTGTACTTCCTTCTCTAGAGCTGTTTCCTCTGCAAGCTGTTGCCGACGGTGGTGCTCTTCAACCTTACGATAGAATTTGTTAGCGTCGTCAATGTGCGCGGCTACTATCTCCCGACATATCCCCTTTACCGTTGTCTTATCTAAATCACATTCAAACAATACCGCATTTCCCTTGATTTTCGTTGTTCGACGGGGCAACGTCGTAGTGTGTTTAACCGGCCCGACAGCCGCGAATGGTTCTCCATTTATCCTTCTTAAGAAATAGTCCCTCCATTCTTTCGGTGGCTCTTCAGAAAGGATATATGGCACATATATAGTCGTCTGGCTCGACGGAAACCACGTTGCGTTGTCTATGTCAACTCTCTCAAGCTTAATATCAACAAAAGTCGTATGCATCACCTAAGGTTAGTTTATGGTTTTAATTCGCTTTTTTCTGCAGTTGAGTGCGAATTTTTGACTGTATTTAGGAGCGATGTAATAATTTGTATAGTTTGCTCTTCGGCGCCTGCTCCTTTCCGAATTAATTTAAAGCATAGCTCATTTTAGGCCCCAATTTCCAAGAAGTCGCGCACGCATTAGTGTAGTAAAACATGGGGTGTAAACGATTAGGAAACGCGGTGTGAAACTGGTCTTTCTTTCGGAACTGAATACTATTAGAAAAGCAGCAGTTTTTAATGCGGCTCAAAAATCAGAGGAAATCGAAAAAAGAAATGATGCGGGAGGATATGAGGAGGGGTGAAACGGAGCACAAGATGCTTTTCCTTTACAATTCTCGCCAACCCATACGTGCGTTTACCATCTTCTTATAAAGGAACGGTTATACTTCAGATATTTTATCAAACAACACATCAAATACCGGATTCTGTTCTATGCCGATAACATCATTAAAAGTGACAACAAGGTAAAGCCTCTTTTTCTTCAACGCAAAGGCAAAGGCGCCGACTAGAAACATACGCGTTGCAGTAAGGCTCTCCTTTGACGCACTTTGGATATTTTGCAGCTTTTTATAAGGTATCGTAAGCTCTAGCTCCGGCACTTCTAAATGATCGTGATAAATTAGCATCTTAACGTCTTTAGGATCGGGATACGCTGCATAACCGCCAAGATATTTAGCCTTATAATTGTGTGGCTTTCCACTTAAGAACTCAAGCTTATCCCTGCAGTCGGAACACAAATCCCCACTATGCAAGAGAGATAAACCCTTGCCGCATTCTCTGCAGAAACCCTTGCGAAGCTTGTTTTCTTCCCTAATCTTTTCCTCGCGAAGCCTTTCTTCTTCCTTCTTAAGAGCCAAGTATTCTTTTCTATAGCAAACTGAACACATATCCCCCCTGGTGAATAAAATCAAGTGCTTGCCACATTTCGTGCAGTGTTCTGCCATAGTCAAAAAGTAAATTCTTTGTTCCTGCCCATCTTTTTTTCTCTTTAGCTCCCCGCTCATCTTGTGAGGTCGATATCACCCCAAGAACGCAAGTAAATGTCGTAAACGTCTTCTGGGAGCGGATGTTTGTAATGCTCCCAATCCACTCCAGTCATCCCATGTGCTAAGACATATTTGCGGTTTGTCGAATCCCAGCCAATGACATCCCCGAACTGTTCGGCGAACTTGCGGAAGTCGCTGAGCCACAAATGCGCCTTCCTTAGATCACGCACCCGCGGAAGGGGGATTTTCTGCCGCTCAAGCCACTTTTCAAACGAGTTGAATAAAAAGAAGGGCTTGTCACCGTTTTTTTCGCTAAAATCGTATGCTAAAACCTCGCTAATTGCACGAACAACCAATGGATGCAGAGGCACGTAATGCTCGACCCTGTTCTTGTCTTGCTCGGCATAAACAAGCAGCGTGGGCTTCTCTTCGTTGACCGCAGCTCTTAATTGGCCGACTTTAAGGCGTTTTATTGTGCTTTGACGCAGACCCGTATAGGCGGCAAGCAAAACATAGGCGCGAAAATTCCTCGCTTTTGAATTTGCGATACTTCCTTTTGCTTCAACTGAATTGATTCGTTGAAGGGCGGTGATAACATCATCACGTGTAACGATTCTTTCTGTGATTGCTTTTTTCACTTTTTTCATTCTCGGACGTTCAAGGTATAATTCGAATGACAAATACCCCGGATCTCTTTTGGTTGAAGCTAAAAACTTCAGAAAGCGAACCGCGAAACCAAGCACCTTAGAATGAGAATCAGGGGATTCCCACCTTTTAAGGACATAGGCTCGTAGGGCGTTCACAGTGTCATATGAGATCTCGCCTTTAGTGATATCCCATAGTGTTTCTGATGATTGCGAAATCCAGTCACGCGACTTTTTAGCTAGCTTTTCCTGTCGCTGAGCAGTATAACCCTCTAGTTCTTCTCGCGTGAAGCGTAGAATAAGCTCCGCCCCTCCCTCTTCATCTCGAATGACTTCTTCCTTGCGTTCCAATTCAGCAGCCTTGCGATATCTTGATTGAGCCTTCAAGAGGTGTGGATCATTTTTGTCATAATCGGTTCCCTTTTCTTCGATTAGCTCTTCCCAGAGCAACTCTATCTGCTCATCGCCCTCATCGTCAATGTACCGATCTGTCATGATTCTCCCCAGCGATTCGTCATAGCCTTCCGTTTGAAAGTTGCACAACTTTCCGCTATAGTTGTGCAACTCTTCGTCATCTTCATCTTCAACTTTCGCTTTTATTTTCGCGTCTGATTGAAAAAAGAAACGATGGGCCCGATGCGATTCGAACGCATGATCTCCGCCGTGTGAAGGCGACGTCATAACCACCTAGACCACGAGCCCTGATATTTATAAGATTTTAGCAAACAGATAAGTTTATCGTTCGGTCGCTTCAATTCCCATTTTGTTATCGAAATTGCGAGAAAAGCCGCTTAATGTGCCTGAAAGCTCGCTCAGCGCTCTATGTCCCCGCAAAGAAGTCACAAATCGACCGGGTTTTCCGATATTGATCTCAGCCGCTGGAAGGAATATGACGACGTCATCCTGGACTCGCTGTGGCTCCTCGGGCCACGCGACAAGACCGGGCCGCACGTGGGGGATTACTGGGGCAACTTCATCCCGCAAATTCCATATCAGGTGCTGACGCGCTTCACGAAACGCGGCGATATCGTTGTTGACTTTTTTAACGGGATGGGCACGACACTCATCGAGTGCAAGCGGCTCGGAAGAAGCGGCATCGGCGTGGAGATTGACCCCGTCGTCGCGGAACGTTCGGTCGAACGAATAGATAGTGCGGAAAATCCGTTCAACGGTCGAGTCGCCGTGCTTGTGGGGGACTCAACGAAGCAGCACACCGCCAACCGCGTTCTCGCCCAACTTAACGAATGGGGCGCTGCTTTTGCTGATTGCATCATTCTTCACCCACCCTATCACGACATTATCCCGTTTAGCGAACTCGAAGGCGACCTATCGAGGGTGCCATCAGAGGCGGCTTTCTTGGACAAGATAAGCTTGGTCGCGCAAAACGCCTTTGATTTGCTAAAACCCGCCGGATTCATGGCGCTCGTGATCGGCGACAAGTACGTCGATTCGCAACTCGTACCGCTTGGATTCAACTGCATGCAGCGATGCACTGATGTCGGTTTCGTGCTCAAGGCAATCAACGTCAAGGAGATTCTCAACAACGAACGGGGCAAAGGAAAGAACAACAATCTGTGGAAGTATCGCGCGCTCGTGGGGGGGTTCTATCTGTTCAAGCACGAGTACGTCATGATCTTTCGCAAACCTGCAAAGCGTTCCAAGGCGCCTAAAGGTGCCGCGCCATAAGCTTGTCCACGTCGATATCGTCGATCGGCACGTGGGCGAGGGTCTCTGCGTTTAAGGAACGGTAATCATCATCGAACGTTGGCTTTTCGGCCTCGTACAGCACCCCGATCGGTATCTTGTCGCCTGCTTCCTGCGCCTTTTTAAGCGCAAGCTCATAATCGAAGCGATCGTGCTCGGTCTCATCGAGCGTGTACACGTGGTCGTTCCACCACTTCCACGTGTTGACGTGGTTAAACGTGACGCACGGCTGGCCAATGTCGACAAGCGAGAATCCTTTGTGCCGGATCGCTTTTTCCATGAGTCCGATGAGGTGCTTGTTCTCGCCGCTAAAGCCGCGTCCGACAAACGTCGCGCCCGCTATAAGCGCAAGGGGTAAGGGGGTGACCGGCGACGCGAAGACGCCTTCCGGGGCGACCTTCCACTTGGTGCCCTTGAAGCTCGTTGGCGACGGCTGGCCGGTCGTAAGGCCATAGACCTGGTTGTCGTGCACGAATACCGTAATATCAACGTTTCGCCGAGCAGCGTGTAAAAGGTGTCCCAACCCCTCACCGTACGTATCGCCGTCCCCTGCGTGCACGATGACCGTCAAGTCGCTGTTTGCGAGTTTTACTCCCTGCGCAACGGGAATCGACCTCCCGTGCAGACTATGAAGCACATACGTGTTGATCCAGTAGCTGAGGTTTCCCGAGCACCCGATGCCGCATACGATCGCCGTCTTGTGCGGCGCAAGGTCCATATTCGCGTAGGCATTTTTCATCGCGTTCCAAATGCCGAAGTTGCCGCACCCGGGACACCACGTTGGCCACGTACCGGGCACGTCGTAGCGATGCACGTCTCCCATCTTAGAGCACCTCCGTGATGTGCTCGTAGAGCTCATCGGCGTTAAACGCCCTCCCGTCATAACGTAAAATGGTATGATCGGGCCTGATCTGCGCGTGTTCTTTGATGAGACTGCCGAGCTGCGCGCCCCGGTTGTTTTCGATCAGAACGACTTTGCCTCCCCTCGAGGCGCTCTTTTACGAGTTGTGAGGGGAAGGGGCTCATAAAGAGCACCTGCAGGAACCCGAGATCAACGTCGTCGTTGGCTCGAAGGTAATCCATAGCGTCGAGGATCGCGCCTTTCGTTGAGCCCCAGCCAACCAGCACTGTGCCAGACGAGTCGTTGCCGTGGTACTTGATCCCGTCGAGGAGTGCGGCAGCCGTGAAGTAGTTTCCTGCACCGCTTGTCGACCAACTTTGCGACTACTGGGGCATCTTCGGAAAAGTAGCCGCGCTCGTCGTGCTCGTCGCTGTTTGAGTTGAACATACCTCCCTCAACTCCCGGGACCGTCCGCGCTGACACGCCTGAGGGGGTCGCTTCATATCGGCTAAAGTCAGCAGGTACCTTTCCTTCCGTGAGCAGCAAGCCGCGATCGACGTTGAGCCCGTCTGTCTCAAAGGGTTCTGATGTGAAAAACGAGGTCCCCAGATGTTTGTCAGTGAGGATGAGCACCGGCGTTTGGAGTGCGTCAGCGAGATTGAACGCCCTGAACGTTTCGAAGAAGCACTCTTCCGGGTCACCCGGCGCAAGAACTACACGAAAGAAGTCTCCTTGAGATGCGTGAAGGCAGAACCGTAAGTCGCCTTGGGCCGTGCGGGTTGCAAGCCCAGTTGAAGGACCAGGGCGCTGGCCGTCAACGACCACAAGCGGGTTCTCCGTCGCTCCCGCAAGTCCGAGACCCTCGACCATTAACGAAAAGCCTCCGCCGGAAGTTGCCACCATAGACCGAGCGCCGGCGAAACTCGCCCCGATAGCCATGTTGATCCCGGCGATTTCGTCTTCAGGCTGAACCATCGCGACGCCGTACTCTCGTGCGTGAGCAGCGACATATGTCATAATATTATGCGTTGGCGTCATTGGGTAGATGGCGATAAACTTCATCCCTGCTTTGAACGCACCCATACAGATTGCGTCGTTCCCGGTCAAAGTCATTCTGTGCGCGCCTTTGAGCGGCATTAGTCCGCCTTTGTACGGTTCTGGATACAGATGCATCACATAATCATATCCTGCCTTTGCCGCGACGACGTTTTGCTACGACAATTTCTTCGCCTTTGTCGCCAAATGCGTCTTGAATGGCGGCGTTTAGGAGCGTAAGCTCATATCCGATCAGCGCAACCGAGGCCCCCATTGCGGCTACGTTTGCGGCCACTTTGGGCAGGTGTAGGTCGGTCACCAGTTGCGTCAGAGGTACGTCGCATAAGGCAACATCTGCACGCGGTGGTTCAACGTTGAAGCTTTTCGCATCATAGAGCAGCACGCCTCCCGGGATTACATCGTTCAAATCCAGTTCTATCGTCTCGGCGTTGAGTGCGACAAGGACGTCTACAGGTTGGATCGGGGCCCTCACACGTTGCGCATCGATCCTAAGTTGAAACGTGTTGTGCCCCCCGCGGATCAGTGAAGGGTATTCTGGGTGCGCAACAACGTGGTAGCCGCCTTTAACGAATGTCTTAGAGAAGATCTCGCCGACGGTCAATATGCCGTATCCGGCTTCGCCGCCAATTTTCCAGTTGAGTCGACTATTATTCATCGTGCCTCCTGCTACTCTAACAGCTTTCAGCATCGGCCGAAGTGACGCGCAAAACCATCCCACAGCAAACCACGCGCTGCGAAATGCAAGAGCTGATTGCTGCGAGGGCGGCGATCTTAATCAAGATTGAACCGCACTGAGTTTCTCGGTGTGGGTGTACACGATAGGAATGCAGTAAGGCTGGTTTCTACCGCATAGGGCGAGGTTCCCGTAATTTTTCGCTTTGATAAACTCAATGGCTTTGTCTTGGGGCAATTCGTGCATACTATCTACATAACTGCGATAGGCGAAAAAAGTATTTATGAGTGGAAGCGCACGCTGCACCCCACGGTTCAATGGTCTCTGGCGAGTTAATCCCGCGGTGCGCGTTAAGGCGTGTTGCCCCGTAAGGATGTACTTTATTTTGATGTGCCTCCATGACACACCTCAATTCGCGTAGTTTCGGTGGCAGGAAGCCGAAAAAAAGCCCCTAACAGAACTCTAATGTTTATATAATCTGGCGCCGTAAGCACCTACATACCGAGAAATCGGAGGTTTCCAAAAAGGCATGAACTCTGGAATGTGTACCGTTTGCGGACTCCCTAGCGAGTTGTGCATCTGTGAAGAAGTAGCCAAGGAACAACAAAGAATCACAGTAAAAGTGAACAGAAGACGCTACGGAAAGGAGGTCACCGTAATCGAGGGAATTGATCCTCACGAAATAGATCTCGGAGAGCTCACGAGCTACCTCAAAGCAAGACTTGCATGTGGAGGGACTGTGAAAGACGGTCTCATTGAATTGCAGGGGAATCACAAAGACAGAGTAAAAGAAATCCTTGCAGGCAAAGGATTCTCTGCTGCGCAGATCAAAGCTTAAGCTCGGCTGCGCTCATCCAAGCACTCGTATGGAACCTGGCTGTATGTAGGTGAAAAACGCGTCTCGCGCTTCCAGCGCTCACTAATCGTGTTTGCAGGTGCTGCTTTTACTGATTCGTGTCTATCTCCAAGCACGACGCGCTTCTTTTGTAGCTAAATATTTCTAACATGATTCACGTTTATGCTTGACTATATCAAGCAATGAGGCCGTCCTGAGCGAATGTCTCGGCGGCGTCTGTTTATGGAGATGGTATGTTGAACGTTGATTACCGGGGCCACGAAACAGCGCTTGCACTTTCCAAAAAAATCGGTGAGCTTGTCAGCAAATACGGCAAAGAAATCAAAATAATGCATGTTTGCGGCACACACGAGGCATCGATCACGCGGTTTGGCATACGATCCCTGTTACCCAACAACTTGAAAGTGGTGATGGGCCCGGGTTGCCCAGTTTGCATCACCCCCCAAGGCGAAATCGACGCGGCCATAAAATTAGCCAAGGACGGAATAACAGTTGCGACGTACGGGGATCTGATGCGCGTTCCGGGAACCGAAGGTTCGCTTTCAGATTCAGGTGGCGACGTACACATCGTCGGCAGCATAACGCACGCAATAGAGCTCGCAAAAAAGACGAGCGATGACGTGGTCTTTGTCGGCGTAGGCTTCGAAACCACAGCCCCTACGACGTCAGTTACGCTCTTGCAGAAGTTGCCGAGCAATTTTTCAATAATGTGCTCCCATCGACTCATACCTCCCGCGCTGCGCTGGCTGCTAGAGCGCGTGAGCGAGTCCAAGGCGCAAATAGATGGCTTCTTGCTCCCAGGGCACGTGTGCACGATTATCGGATTGCGGCCGTTTGAAGAATTTCCAGTTCCTCAGGTCGTTGCGGGATTTGAGCCTAATGACGTGCTCTATGGGCTCTATCTTATTGTGAAGCAGATTGCAAATGGTGAGCACAAAGTTGAAAACGCCTATCCTCGTGTCGTCCATTACGAGGGAAACGTGAAAGCGCAGGCGCTGATGCGCCGCACATTTGACGTCGTCGATCTCGAATGGCGCGGTTTCCCTGTTATCCCCGATTCAGGCTACGCGATAAAGCATGAGTTTGAGCTTCACGACGCGCAACGTCGTTACTCTCTCGATTTCACAAGCAGAGAAGTGAAAACCGGATGCATCTGCAATCTTGTCTTACAAGGCCTCAAAGCGCCGACGGATTGCAGGCTCTTTGCAAAGGTCTGTGTCCCTCACAAAGCGGTGGGGCCGTGCATGGTGTCAGCAGAGGGCGCTTGCAACATTTGGTACAAAAACCGATAAGCTCCCGTGTTGCAGCGAGCGACTGTTGGTCAGTTCGGACCACGAGCTAGGGAAGCGTTCAAACGACCTCATTGAGTTTTATGACGCAAGAAAAAACGATTCTGATAACGAATGACGATGGCATACGTTCCTATGGCTTAATCGCGGTAGCCAACGCGTTGAAAGACCTTGGCAGACTCGTTATTGTCGCGCCCTCCGTCCAAAAAAGTGGCGTAAGTCGGTCACTATCACTTTTTGAGCCAATACGGGTTTCAGGCGCTAGGGTAGAGGGACACGAAGCGTATGCGGTCGCCGGAACCCCTACAGACGCGGTACTCATTGCTGAATATGCAATCCTCAAACAAAAACCTGATTTGCTAGTGTCAGGCATCAATATCGGAGAGAACCTTAGTACAGAGTCTGTTATGACCTCTGGTACCTTAGGTGCTGCGCTTACTGGAGCAAGCCAGGACATTCCTGCCTTGGCCATCTCATTGCAGGCGCATCATGCCCATGTCTTTGAGTCACGCACAGAATTAGATTTTGGGTTAGCAGCCAACGTGGCAAGGGTACTGGCCTCGCACGTCCTTAAATACGGGATGCCCGAGAAGGTAGATGTGCTCAACGTTAACGTTCCGATGGACGTGAGTGAGGCACGATTTAAAGTAACGAGGCTCCAAAGGAACGTTTTTGACATCAGGATTATCGAACGACTCGACCCACGTGGTAACGCATATTTTTGGATCGGGAGCGACTTAAAAAAGAGCCAACAGACTGACAGCGATGTCTATGCACTCAACAACGGATTTGTCTCTGTAACTCCGCTCACACTGGACAACACAGCGGTTGCTGACCAAAATATCCTTCAAAAGTGGCTCAAGGCTCTTGACACTGTTGGCGCTAGGTGACTTGCTTGGTTAACTCAATTAACTTGAAACCGCCGACTTCGAGTCCAACGGAAAAACCATGAATGTTGCTGTTCTCTCGCACTCCCTGATCGTACCAGTCGTCAATCTCGCTGTGGAACACCCTTACTCGGTAGCGACCAGGCGTCACATAGGTTTCGGTGATCTCGCTCACGCTAAAGGTGAACGAAGTAGAACTAGCAGTCATATTGCCAATACAGATAACGACGTGGCTCGGTGTCGCGAGCGCGACGAGGTGAATTTCTTCGAGTCTCTCGTGAATCAACGCTGAAACGTCATCATCGAGTTCAGTTTGAGCGTTGTTTAAACTTGTGCTAAACGGGTAGTTTGCGAATATGGTTAAGCGCCCTTTGACCCAGCAGGCAAAGTAGGTAACAGCACTCCCGTGATATGGCATATTTGAGAGGCTCACCCATTTCCATATGAGTGGAAGGTTGGGATTGATATGTAGCCCGCGGTGCAGCCCAACGCCGCACACCCCTTCTACGGCGGTCCACAAGTATTTCGGCGGAAACCACGGCGACAGTTTCATACCATTGTTAACGAGAGACTCACCGTGATACCACTCCGAGAACTGTCCTGGAACGGTATTCTGACTCGTCGGGTCGAGCTCGTACTGGCGAAACGTTCCACGCATAATGTTTATCATGACATCAGGCTGATGCGTCGAGCATGAATATGCAAACATGAATGCAATATCAGGCCAGATCCCGCCAGTCAAACCCCATCCTCGATCGGGATGGTAGTTCAGAGCCGTCCGCGGCACGGTCCGCAGACCTGCTGTCGTCAAGAAATCAGGACGGTTAAGCCGGTCAATGATGAGGTGCGATGTCGCTGGTGTGGCAACGTTAAAAATCACTGGAAATATCAGATCGCATGTGACGTCAGGGTGCTCATTGCCGTTCAAATCAACGTTAAGATAGTACAGACCGCTCTTGGGGTTTATTAAGTGCTTGTTGATCGCGTTCTTAAGCTTCGTTGCTTCTGTTCTAAAATAAGCCGCTCTCTCATCACGTTCCACGAAGTCGGCTAATAATGCAGTCGCTCGTAAAGCGGCGAAGCATTCAGCATTAACTTCGGTTACCGCGCCGTTGATAGCGTAGTTTGGAATGATATTACGCCAGCCACAAATGCCATAAACGCCCACCCCATTCGATCGACAAAAAATGAGTCCGCGTTCGTCCTTTTGCGAGAGGATATAATCTGCAGCTTTTTCAACAGAAGGGTACATCTCTTCGAGAAAAACACGATCATCGCTTATCTGGAACGTATGAGCGACGGCAAGGATATAAAGCGGCGTATCGTCGTTAACGTTAAGCTGATAGTCGTCCACATCCCCCGTTACGCCATTATAATATTCGGCGATGAGTCCGTCTGCTGACTGCAGTCGTTTGAAGACTTTTAAAGCCTGTTTGGAAAATTCGGGAGCTACATAGTCGCACCCAAATGAGAACCATGCGGTGTCCCGGGCGACGATATTGCTCGACAGGCTTGGATCATTGGTAAACCCCCAGCCTTGGGGGTACTCTGCCTTCACACGAGCCATATTTGCCTTTGCCCACTGCACCCCTCTGTTTATGACCTGATCCGGCGTTGTTACTACAGAATAGCTTGATTCGTGAACGAAATTGTTGATAGTCAGTTTGTACGCCTTTTCGTAATCTTCTAATAGTTCAAATGTTTGCAGGGCATCTTCAGCGCTCGTGGGTGAGAAACCGACAATGAAGGTAAACTGTTCTTCCCCTCCAACGGGCACCTCAATATCTACTTGGATCCTTCCTATGATTGTGTGATCTTCAGTGCTTCGTGCTGCTGAATCTGTTGTAGATGATTCGGTTATTAGCGGAACGTATTGGACTGAACAGCGCTCTGCCGAAAAATCGATTCCGATGTATTTGCCACAGGAGGAAACCAAACGCGGAGTGACGTTGAAGTCGTCGTTTACCGCTGAAATATCAGTTGTATACGAGCAGACTGCGTTTTCGGCTGTCGTGCCAAAAAATCTCGTCCACTGCTCATTACTCCGATTGCTGGCCATAATGACCTTATTCTTGTAGGCAAAACGAACCTCTGCGTCAGGTGTTGTCGCGAGGTATGTTGGGCGTAGGTCAGAGTACGCAACGACCGCTATTTTCTGAACTTCAGACGTTTTATTGACTATCTTTAATCCTAAATAGGCTGCCGGACACTTATCGAGATTGTCCTGTGGCGCATTTGGAACGTAAAAAATTTCTGAAATGCGCAGGCCGCGAGCGAGTTTGAACTTGTGCTTCTGGTAAGCAGGATGGATTATGAAATCTCCAGAGCCTGTCTGCTCGAGCAAAATGCCAGATTCTGCGTCATAATAGCGGATGAGCGTTGAGCCAACGACGTTTCTGCCGAGGTCCAGCGAAAATAAGTTCTCAATAGCCCCGGTCGCCTTTGAGTTTGCGAAGCATTTCTTGTTTCCATAGCTGCTGCCCGTCACGAGCTTATCATCTGGAAGCACATACGCCCACAGATCATTGATGCGTTCAATCCGCACCGTTTTCGCTGCTTCTGCCTCACTTTGCCGCATGGAAACACGTAGTAATCGCAGTGCTCCTAGTTTAATGTTTTTGTAAACGAAATCACCTATGGGGTGCTCGCGAACTGTCAACGTTTGCTGGGCCTCGTTTTACTAAATGAAATAAAATAGTTATATAAGGGTAGAGCACTTCAAGGACTCCGAAGGAAGTGGGCACCATAAGTGGATATCAAAGCTCATGGACCATCTTGCACACGTATCTCGGCTTGAAACAAACCGAGACTGTGCTCATTGTCACAGATACGTTGCAGCTTAAGATTGCCAAGTCGCTATACGACACGGCACGTGAGATGAACTGCGATGCAATTATGATGACCATGCCTCCCAGGTCCCGCCACGGAGAAGAGCCTCCTCGTGCTGTCGCGGAAGCGATGCGAAGCGTTGACGTTGTCATTGCCCCTACAACTATGTCACTAACGCATACGAGGGCACGAAAACAGGCGAATGATGCTGGCGTACGCACTGCAAGCATGCCCGGCGTGACGGAGCAAATGATGATCGAGGGGGGGTTGACTGCCAATCCTCAAGACGTGATGGACCACACCCGCCGTCTTGCAGAAACCTTCAGGGGCGCGTCGCAGATCAGGCTCACATCAGAGCTTGGAACTGACATCTGTTTTGATGTGAATGACTCGAAGTGGAACCTTGACGTAGGGTGTTGTAGAGAAAAAGGCTGCAGTACCAATCTGCCAGCAGGGGAAATCTATACAGCTCCGGAAAACTGTAACGGCACAGTTGTTATTGATGGCTGTATGGCTGGGCTCGAGCTTTTGAAACACCCAATGAAAATTCGAGTTGAACAAGGCGTCGCCGTTGACGTCCAAGGTGACCGTGCGAACGAGGTTCTTAAGATTATTAATCCGTTTGGGGACGAAGCGAGGAATATTGCAGAGCTCGGAATTGGCACAAATCCGCGAGCGCGAATAATTGGCGTTGTTTTGGAGGATGAGAAGGTTATGGGAACGGCTCACATTGCGTTAGGCGACAATAGTACGATTGGTGGAAACGTTGTGGCAGGCGTGCACCTTGACGCGATAATTCGCAAGCCGCGAGTTTTTGCTGACGGCCAAGAAATTGCCCTGTTATAACCAACAACTTCCTTTTGGATGCATAGCAGCTGTGCTTTGAAGAGTTGCTTCTAGCGTCGCTGCGTTCTTGTCTCGTGTCGATCATCGCATACACCGGTTTCAATACTAAGTTAGCCTTCGCAGGCATGGGGGCGCTTAGGCCGAGTTATCTGCGCTATGGCGTTGCTATTTCTGCTCCCTTTTTCTGGCACGATTCGAGATCAGCTTTAGACGGCTTCCCCTTGACTCTGATTGGCGGGACTAGAACAGTTGCACCTTTCGAGTGAAAAAAGTCGATTGTCTGCTCTATGGCTTCGCCGAGAATTTCATACGAACCTAAAACGAAGGCTGTTTTGTTACTGAAATCGAAATTGTCAAAATTCTTCATGAAATAGCGCACGCTAGACGGCGGTTTTTCATGATAAGTTGGCGTGGCGACGATAAAGACGTCCGCTTTTTTGACGTCAAATGGCTTGATTTGTCTTATGTTTCTAATAACCGTCTCTGCTCCGGCCTCTCGAGCTCCGCGTTCGATTGCGTACGCCATAGTCCGCGTGTTGCCGTGATAACTTTCGTAGCTTATAACGATGTTCATAGTTTTACTCTCACGTTACTACAATAAAGCCTTCCGCTGCTAGGCAACGTTAGACCTTTCATCTTTCGAATAATAGTAGGCCGACGGCGTTAAGTGAACACGGAAAAATAATATAAGTTAGGATCTAACGCCTGAAAGAGGATTACAAATGGAAGAATTTGGTACACGCATCGGCGAGGCATTGGTCGGCGAAATGCCGGAACTTGCGCATATTGACATTGCGATTGGTCAAAAAGGAGGAGCATTTGAGACAGCATTCATCACAGCGCTCGCAACGCCGCGAATGGGACATACAGCCCTGCTTGCGATACTGGCGCCAAACTACGCTGTTAAGCCTGCGACGCTAATGGTAAATAAAGTGACCATAAAGGGCGAAGCGCAAGCAGAGCTCATGTTCGGGCCCGTCCAAGCAGCAATAGCTAAGGCAGTTCTCGATAGTGTTCAGGAACGAGTGATTCCAGCCGCTGCTGAGAACGAGCTGATGATCATCGCGTCAGTCTATATTAACGGAAATGCTGCAGACAAAAAGAAGCTATTTGAGTACAACTACGGAGCGACGAAGCTTGCGATTGGCAATGCTATGGGGCAATCGCCGACCGTTGACGAGCTATTAATGAATAAGGATAAAGTTGTGCATCCTTTGATGTAGGAAGATCAGCCATTACGGGTAAAGGGCGATCCCTTCTGCTTCAATTAGCTCCCGATAACCGGGTTCTATCTCGCCCTCCCATTTCAACACGACGTGCATTTCACGGTGAGGTTTGAGCGCCCTTACAATCCGGTAGACGTCTGAATAGAATTGCGTATGGTCGAAATCACTCGAAAAAAGAAATACTAGGTCAATGTCGTACTCTTCTGGAAAAATGCCTTTTGCTATTGAACCGTACAGAATGATCGACTTTAAACTCGTTGGCGCCCAATCTTGGACAACTCTAAGAAATTCCTCTATTAAGTCTCGATCAGGTGCTGGAATAGCAAGTTTATCAAATTCGTGTTTGCGCATCTAAATCCTCAAAATAGATTTTATCGTGTCTATGCGCTCTAACCGGACTAGCGACGCTTTTCTTGCCTCTCCCGCCTTTCTAAAGCCATGTCCTTAAGCAAAAACGCGTCGTAGTTTTTTGTGTCGATGGTAAGGGTTTGGTCAAAACATTCTATAGCAGCGTCTAGTTCTCCAAGGCCAAGATAAAAACAACCGAGGTTGTTCCACGCCATCGTGTAACAAGGGTCCATCTCTATGGCTTTCTTTAGGTCCTGCATCCCTTCGGTATCGAGGCCGAGGTTGAATTCAGATAAGGCCCGGGCGTTAATCGCCTCTTTGTTTGTGGGATCGAGTCTTATGATTTGATCCAGTATACTTTTAGCCCCGCCAAAGTCGCTTTTGCTGTTCAACGCTATGGCTTTGTTGAGCTTGACGTGCAATGCATTTGGTCTGACTTCAAGGGCTTGGTCGTAACACTCAATCGCTTTTTCGAATTTGTTTAGAGCGAAAAGTGCCAGCCCTTTGTTATGAAGCGCTCTGAAGTTGTCCGGTACTTGCTTGAGAGCTGCATCGTAATGATGGATGGCCTCACCGAATTTCCCGTGTTTGAACTTATCGTCTGCTAGGTCGATCACGTGCGTGACATCCTTTTTTTGGAGTATTTCCCTCTTTTTAGCTCGATTTTTCAACATCGAACATCACATCGTAGCGCATTATCTAGACGCACAGGGTATCGAGCGTTTAGCTTTCCACTCCATTGAGAACGGAATATCCGCACACTATAAATAATACGTGATGCTCTAGAATATGTGTTTGCACGCCTGTCGGGTGCCAAACGCGCACAGCAACAAGCGAATACGTCTTCCTTCAAATAGAGACGTTGTGCAACCGAGGTGAAGTACATACGAATTTAGGTTGGTTCAGAGATAAGCACGCAGAAAGGGCTGTAATGCTTTTTGTCGTGTTTGTCGTCGCTTTATATCTGCGAATTACGCTGCCGTACGCCAATTCGATTCAAGCCGGCAGCATAATGATTTCGGACTTTGATCCTTACTATCACCTTCGGATAGGTGAATATACAGTTCAGCATTTTCCAAACGTGCTTGCCTTCGATCCGTACGTGGACTTCCCTAACGGTTTTTGGATTGGCTGGCCGCCACTCTATGATTTTTTAGCATCGGCTTACGCGATGGTAGCCATGGCGCTCTTTCACGTTGACTATCAGGTCGGCGTAGCAACGTTTCCAGCAGTCTTAGGCGCCTTGGCAATTTTGCCCGTATATTATATAACTAAGCTCGTTTTCGACTGGAAGGCCGGCATTGTTGCAGCAGCGCTTCTTACGGTTATCCCAGCGAATCTCTTGCGTTCAATGGTGGGCAATCTTAATCACCACGTGGCTGCAGAGGTGCTCTTTCCAGCGTTGTTGCTGTTTTTTTTTATGCTCGCCCTCAAGGGCCAGCTCACGTTTCTTAAGGTTCGGAGTTTGGCCTTTACACGTGAAGACAAGAGAACACTGCTTTACACAGGATTGGCGGGCGTTTTTGTGACCGCGCTTCTGTTGACGTGGTTAGGGGGCTTCCTATTTCTTGGCATAATAGGGGCTTTTGCCATCGTCCAGTTCAGCATCTATCACTTGAAGCGCGAACGATCCGACAATCTTACCATTGTCTCGATGACAATGCTCATCGTATCGCTTGTTACGCTCCTACCGGTGAGTCTCACAAGCCATTTCGGAACAACCATCGATACTTTGCACCTGTCCCTTTTTCAGCCGCTTCTATTAGCGGTTTTGCTCGTCATTTTCGGCTTATTTGGATTCCTCGCCTATTACCTCAGAAACGCACGTCGTGCGCTTTACCCATTGACGATCTGCGCACTGTTAATTGCCGGATTTTTAGGCTTCTATCTCTTACGGCCGGACCTCGCCACTACTGTATTCACTGGATATGGATTTTTCACGCAAAGTGGCGTTTTGCAGACTATTTCGGAGGCGCAGCCATTGTTGTGGGGTTCAAGCGGCTTCCAGCTTAACACTGTTGCGAGCTATTTCCAAGTTCTCCTATTTGTTGCCATTATCGGCTTGGCGGTACTCGGATATCGTGTATACAAAAAGCAGGACGAAGCCGCATTGTTGCTGCTCGTTTGGAGCGTTTTTGCTTTTGCAATTACCGTTGTGCAGACACGTTTTACGTTTCTCTTGTCGGCAAATGTCGCAATCCTTTCCGGGTTCATGATAGTGTGGATTATGGACACTCTGGTCAGCAAGGCGTATGGAGTGTTATTCAACGTCCGCGATGTCGGGGCGCTCCGACACCTTTTCGGGCGTGAAATAAAATATACACAACTCATTGGCGTTTTTCTTATTGTGTTAGTCTTGCTCTTGCCAAGCATTAATGTGACCACAGCTTATGCAAAGAGCTCACAAGAGATATCGCCCGATTGGAAGGATTCACTGCTGTGGATGAGGGATAACACGACGCAAACATCGAACTTCAATGTGAGCTCTGACCAAATACCAGAATATGGCGTGCTTAGTTGGTGGGATTACGGTAACTGGATCATTTGGTTTGGTCATAGGCCTGCTGTTGCGAACAACTTCCAAACCGGCGTCAGCGATGCTGCGCAGTTCTTCACGAGCCAAAATGAGTCCGACACCGTCAGCATCGTCCAGAACCGCAACGTTAAGTACGTTATGACAGACTATGAAATCGCAGACTATAACGGCAAGTTTCAGGCTATCGCGTTACTCTCGGGGAAAGGAATTGATCCATTTATAACAACGCAACAATATTACACACAGAGTGGAACGATAGAGCAACAGCCTGCCCCAACAAACGCTTATCACAACACAACGGTCGTTCGGTTACACTATTATGATGGGAACGGCTATAGTCACTATCGCTTGGTTCACGAATCCAACTCGTCCGTCGGTACGCTCGGTGGAACGGAAATCAAGTATGTGAAGACATTTGAGTACGTCAACGGCACAAAAATTAAGGTTACTGGTAACGGAAATACAACGCTATCGCTGAACGTTACAACAAATCAAAATAGGACCTTCAACTATACACAGAGCGCTTTCGTAAACGGTACTCACACGTTTATAGTGCCTTACTCGACAAACTGGACGTCCAACGGCATGCAAACAGGCAATGCGTACAACGTAACCGTCGGAAACTCGACGAAATCGATTGCTGTAAGCGAAAGTGACGTTACTAGTGGAAAAGAGTTGAGCCTGAGTTTTTGAAACAAGCTACATCGCTCTAACCGGTCCTTCGGGATAGTTCGTCGCGTGATCAGCTCTTCCAAACAACTCCAATTTTTGAGAACATTGCCGCCCCTATTCAACGTATCGGATAGCCTCCGCGGGTGAAATTTTTGAGGCGTTTCTCACCGGAATTATCGTACATATCATGGCAGCTAAATAAACTGCCGTAAAAACTAGGGCAAGCTGAGCTATCGGTATAGTAAATGGCGCTTTCACGGATTGATTCAAGCTAAGGTAGATAGCGCCGGAGACGGCGAGTCCCGTCGCTAGCCCAACGAGCACGGCTAGGGTGATTGCTAAGAGTACTTCGAGTATGAGCGTCTTTTCCACGCGTCTTCGGGTAAAACCAATGGCCCGCATTATACCGATTTCTTGGCGCCGTTCAATTGCTGACCGCGATGTGATAACGCCGACTGACGCCATTCCAATGATTAGTCCGAGGCCGAGACAGGTCGCTGTGAGCTGAAACAGAAACTGGGTCTGTCTCATCGTTTGCAGAAGCTCATCACGTATCAGGTATGCGTTAATGCCCGCTATTTTGTAGCCCTTTTTGAGGTCATAGCTCAGGTCAATAGGTTTCATGCCGCTCTCCGACTTGATGAGAAACAAAGTGTCGCCCGTAATGGCGGGAAAATACTGCAGCATTTGTTGCTTACTCATGAATATCCCGTGGAGGTAGACTTCATCCAAAACGCCCGCGACGACCTTTCGCGTTGTTCCGTTTGCCGTCGCTACTGAAACGACGTCGCCCGCCTTTACTTGAGTGTCATTGGCGCCGTAGAAGTAATTCGAATCGACAACGACATAACGCGGATTGTCCAGAGCGTTCCAAACGTCTTGAGACGAATTGAAGCCCGTCAAAGTGTCTTGGAAGCTATACTGCGAGTGCTTGGAGAAATTCGCATCAACTCCGTAGATCGTGCCTTCCCCAGATCCTTGGTTGTTCAGTTGCTGATCATTGATCGTCATCCCGGTGACGTTCGTCGTGAAAAGTCCGTCATAGTAGCTGATTTCTGACTCGTTCAACAATGCAACCGGCGCCGTGCCTGACTGACCTGGCGTGAGTGACTGTACTTGCAACATCGTCAAGTTTGCCAAAGGCGTTGTTGTCGTCACCCGAATGTCATATCCGCCTGTCTGCTTTTCGATATCTGGATTATATACAGCTGCCGTCACCGAAGTGAGGACGACAAGGAAGATGACAAGGGATACTATGATGACCGTCATTCTGAACTGTGATCGTTTTTGCAGACTGTAGGTGATGGCTAGCTTCAGCGAAGATTGAACGCCTGCAAATCTTCCCAACAACTTGGCGACTCCGTCCAGCCAGATGCTAGCGTTTGCCAGCACCACTAAAAGAGTCCCAATCAAAAAAAGGGCCCCTAGAGCAGCAAAAACAAGCGTCGACGTAACATCGCCAAAATTAGCAGGGTTAGCTACAGCATTGTAGGCCGTATAGGTTATGAGAAGCGCTCCCGATATCGTCAGAGCCAACCGACGAGTGGCTACTTGCTGAACGATAAAAGCGAGGCCAGCTATAGCCAAAATCGGGGCTACAACGTGGACAACAAGGGTGTCCTTCAACGTCGCATATGCTGCTAGACCACACGCCACCAGTGCAATCCCGAGTAGAACAGTGCCGATCGGCCTCTGCGACTTGTTAAGGGATTGCTCAGTATTGTGAATCGCTCCTGCGATGCTTAGCCGGCTGATTTTTGAAGCAGACAGCGTTATGGTTAACATAGCTATGAGCGCGCTCACAAGAAAGGCAGCAACCAGATCTAAGAAATCGTAGTGCAGAGTGAGGGACGTTCCCACTAGATTCTCTCCATTAAATGCCACGTTGAGCACACTGAGTATACTAGCTCCGATGCCCACGCCTAGGACAGAGCCTATTGCCGCGCCGAACAACGCGGCAATTGTCCCCTCAAAGAAAAACAGCAGCACGAGATGCCTTCGCTTCATGCCTATTGCGCGGGCCAACCCCAGCTCGCTTTTACGTTCTTCGCCAAGAGTGACAAAGACGTTGACGATGAGGGTGCTGCTTGCTGCTACCGAGAGAACCGCAAGCACCATTAATAAGTTTGAGAAGAGGGCCCCTTCTTGTTGAGAAACGGTCAACGTATCCTGCTTGATTGCCTTAACGTCAAATCGCTCCGGCGAATCTGACAAAGCTTTGGCCACGAGCTCTGACACATCGTTCGATTTTGCTACCCCTGATTCGGCAGTGCCTAGGTTTGATATTCTTATTTCGTTGATTTGGCCTTCGTTTTGAAAGACGACTTGAGCGGCGTCGAGCGTCACAAAGATATTTTTGTTTAATCCGTACAGGGCCTTTCCTTCATCTTTCGCAACGTGCTTCACAACGAACGTATAAGCCTTGTAGGAGGACTCATTTCCACCATAATAGATTGTCAGTTTGTCGCCTTCGTGCGCATTTAGGTCCTGAGCGAGTTTGTTGTTGATCAGCGCCTCTCCTCCGCGCAAGTCGCTCGCATTAGTTTGTGTGTTGTTAAGCAGCGAGAACTCCCCAAATTGGGTATCAGAGCTGAAGTTCAAACCGACCAGCGTTACTTGTGTCGAGGTGATTCCAGTAGTCACATCATCTACTGACGGCACCTGCCCGTACAGGCTTGCAGACAGGCCCTTTGTGTTATTAGCAATATCGGGGTTCGCAGCAAGCTTTTCGTAAACGGAAACGTTAAAGGGTTGACCGTTCAATGTGACAATTTCGTCAACGTTGCCGAGAGCATCGTACGTGGCCCTTACTACCGCATAATTGAGGCTATTGCTTGCGACCAACGAGCCCGATATGATTGCAGTGCTTATGAGTAGCGCGGCGAAAACTATTGCTGCGCTTTTCGGACGTCGCGTAAGGTTTCTCACGCCGACTTTGAACATTGTCTTGTTTTTAATTGCCAGCAGCATCACTAATAGTAGGAGAGCAACGACCATAACGAAGGCAAGTTCTGAGTACATCTCGATTCCTAAATCTGAAGCTCGGGCAGCTAAATCGACGTCGCAGCGGATTCGGAGAGGATAGCCCCGTCTTTCATGGTGATTAACCGGTCGGCAGTCTTTGCAACGGACGGATCGTGAGTCACAATGACAAATGTCTGTCGATTGGTCGTATTAAGTCGTTTAAGGAGCGTAGTGATCTGATCGGCGCCCGTTGAATCTAAGTTGCCCGTTGGTTCATCAGCCCAAATGATCGCTGGACGATTGATGAGCGCCCGGGCGATCGCTACTTGCTGTTGTTGACCGCCGCTCAGTTCAGACGGCTTATGGTTTTCCCACTCGCTAAGTTCAACGTTTGCGAGCATCTCCAACGCTTGGACACGTGCCTCTTTCTCGCTTTTGCCTGCAATCAAGAGTGGCAGCTCAACATTCTCAACTGCCGTCAGTACAGGGAGCAGATTAAACGCTTGGAAAACAAATCCCATCCTAGTTGCGCGGTATTCTGATAGCTCATTATCGTTCATCTGGGCGAGAGGGATCCCTTCAATTTTTACGACACCTGAGGTTGGATCATCGAGTCCTGACAGACAGTTAAGTAGGGTTGTCTTTCCGCAACCACTGGGGCCCATAATCGCCACCATATCACCCTTTTCAATTATGAGGTTGATATTTCTGAGCGCGTGGACTTTTATCCCATTCAACTCGTATATCTTATGCACACTTTGGGCTTCTACCATTAGCATGGTGGACTCCGTTTTTCCATCCGCTGGTTTTGAGCGGTGTTTATAATATCATCATAAGCTAGGTACTATTGCACTTTAGGCATACACAGTGCTTTTTTTGCACACTTTATCGATAGGTAATTGATTAAATGCTTTATTTAGAGCTACCGGCAAACGTCTGTAACCTATAAATATTATCGAATTATACCCCGAAGTAAGTCCCCGAAGAAACTAAACAGGCTACACGATGAAAACCGCAAAGAACTTCTGCGTACCGTTCACTGAAGAACGTTGGAGCAATTGGCTAGAGTGCGCAAAGCAAAGCGACTACAAAAATATGGACGAGACAGCAACAAAAGTCTTCATAGAGATGGAAGAAGACGTTATTATCGCGTGCTGCAAGATTGTTAAAGGTTTTGAAATAGGCAAACTCACGCGGGAAGAATCTTTAGATGGTTTGCACGCCATCGAGACGATGACGGAGAAAAAAGCCAACACCGGTGACGGGGAGCTAGACGACCTAATCGGGCTCATCCAGGCTTCTCTAGTTGGGGCTTTTGTATCATTTGAAAGCTATGTAAAGGAGTCTTTTGCTGACAAACCTCCAATGGATGAGTTGATCAGAGAAGCGCTCGAACAAGAAAAAAAGGAGAATTTTGACTTGGCCCTAGCGATAGTCGGGAAAATAGGCGCGCGAGTGATCGCTGGAGAGACGCTTCACCAAGAAACCATTACGGAGTTGGAAGACAGTTACGTTGCCGAGTGGCTCGATGGGGTCGATTCGATTTCGGCTGCTATTGTGAGCTTGGTAGTGTACGATACCGGTGAGGAAACGACGTAGGCGGCTTTTTAAGGCGTTTACGGGACTGATGGTAAGCTTTGTGGCGGAACCACCGATTTGAGCAATATTTCTGTTTTGCGCGCAACTGACTCCCATTGCCAGTATCGCTTAACAAGCGCAATACCTTGCGACTGTTTCATCGATATCTCTGTGGCTGACAGGTTTAAAAGCTCAGTCACGACCGATTTAATTTCGATGCTATCGCCAACATCGAAGAACTGAATCGTGCCCGAATCTCGGTCGACAAACCTATGGGCCCCGATGTCGCTCGCGGCTACTAAGCAGCCTGATGCGAGACCTTCGAGAAGCGTTATCCCAAATCCCTCTACTGATGAAGCTGACACGAGGACTTTTGATCTTGCCAGAAGAGCCTTTTTGTCTGATTCTGATATCGCTCCCGCAAAAGAAATGTTCTTACCTCCATAATCCTTCTCAATTTTGCTTCGGAGTTTCCCGTCGCCTATGATGCGCGTGCGAATGCTCGAGTCAAACAAAGCGCCACACAAAATATCTACGTTCTTGTACGGCACATCGAGTCGGGCGATGCAAATGACGTCAATGTCTTTAACCCCAGTTCGATATTCATTCAGGTCGATTCCACATCCAGTCAACCTGATTTTGTGTCGTGGAACCCAATACTGCAACGTGTCTGAGCTTGCCTTTGAGATCGTTATCACGAGGGGGCAGGTCGAAGCGTAGTATAAACATACTCTTTCTAGAAGACTCCCTTGAATTCCCCTCGCCAAGCTGCCATTCTGCAAATCTC
Organism: Methanobacteriota archaeon; assembly: GCA_963719035.1. Taxonomy (GTDB): domain Archaea; phylum Halobacteriota; class Bog-38; order Methanoflorentales; family Methanoflorentaceae; genus Methanoflorens. Next base: position 38,420 of record CAVRAO010000002.1, read on the forward strand.
GCCACGCCGCTATCCCATTAGCTAAAGGCAAAGGTTGATAAATGTCGTAAACAAGTGGCACGACAGGCTTCTTAACGCGGCTTAGCAACGTCGACAACACCGGCACAAATGTTTGGGGTACAATAACGTCATACTTAGGCGAAAGTCGCCTCAATGCCCTAGATAATCGTATAGCATATCGCAGGTTTTCAGGACGCTGTGCGACGGTTTTTCCGTTATAGACGTTCTGTACGTCAAATGGGAAGAGACCCGCAGGATAAGAGGACTTAGGTATTTCTGACGTAAGCACGGTTACGCGGTTGTTATTTGAAAGCTCACGAGCCAGTGCATAGGTGTTAATCTCACCCCCACCTTGAATTTGAAGTTCACCAGCCTCATCGCAGAAAGGAAAAAGCTCAGCAGCGAACAGAATCTTCAATTTATTGCCTCCGAGGGTTTCTATAGCAAAACCTTGAGTGTATTCCGTGAGTAATTAGAAGACAACATAACTTTAAAAAGGTTATTAAGAGCCTCATGGATTAAAATAATAGACTCGCAACGAGAAATTCCGTGCATTAAGTCACTGAGCGATAGACATCGTATAATGTTTTGCACAAGGTGTTCCAATCAAAAGACGCCGCGCTCGCTTTTGCGGCTCGGTGCATTTGCTGTTTATCAATTGCAGACAGCGCTGATCGGATCTCGCCAATGGTTGGGGCTACTAGAAAACCATTCTCTCCCGGCGTGATTAGTGCCCTCGCCGCATTTTGCTGAACGTTGCTGGTGATGACGGGCGTACCGCACGCGAGCGCTTCAAGGGCAACGATGCCGAAACCCTCACGAGAGGATGGCAGAACTAGTGAATTTGCAGCCTTCATTACGCTAATGAGGTCTGTGTAGGACAAAGTGCGGACGAACCGCACTGTCGCGTTGACCTCTTTTGCTAGCTGCACGAGGTTCTCTCTTTCAGGACCGTCGCCGATGATACATAATGTAGCATCAGTGGGGAGAGCACGTATAAGTAGATCGACGTTTTTTTCACGAATTAGCCTTCCGACAAAAAGCGTATCAGCTGAAATCTCAGCAGGTGCGACTGAGTCTATAAAGGCGAGATCTACACCATTTGGCACCAATACAGTATCTTTCTTAACTCGAACAAGATCTTCTTTGGTGACTTCAGAAACGGCTATAACTTTATCAGCTACCCTTAACGCAGCTTTCTCTGTGAGCTTGCCAAGCAATCCTATTTTGCCCAAGTATTCGTTCCAATAGTCGCCCCAGAACTCGTGCCACGTTATCACCAACGGAATACCTTTTAATCGAGAGATCAGCTTCGACGGAAAGCAGTGCAAATATGGAAATTGATTACAGTCAATAATGTCAAGATCATAAGTAGATAGAGGGCTTAGACTACCTGCAAAGCGCACTGCCTCTTGAAAAGATCTTCTCTCTCCGGCATACAGGCTGAGCGGCTTGCAGATGCCGTGTAAGTGTAATCCATCTAAATCGATATCCTTGTTACCGTCCCACCACTTTATGCCAAAAACGTGGACCTCGTCGTGAGCAGCAAGACGCCTCCCCAATTCGTAGATGCGCTTCTCAGCCCCTCCTATAACAAAAGGGTAGACAACGTCAGATACGTAAGCAATATTCATCTTAGCTTATCTTCGTCGCAGGTTCGTTAGTATTATGTCGGCAAGCAAACCAAAGAACGTTACCTGCAAGCCAGTCATAATAAGCAGAACAGAAAGGATGGCAGCTGCGAACCGTGTTACAACTCCAGTATTTGTATATTCAATAACGACGCTTGCACCGTAATAGAGACCTATGAGGATGAATATGAAACCAATTGGTAAGAAAAATACTATTGGATTGTAGTCCCGCACTAAGCGAACGGTCATAAATACAATGCTTAGGGCGTCTCTAAACGGATCGAGTTTCGCATCGCCGACTCTTTTTCTGTAGCTAATAGGAACTTCAGTAATTGTTAAACCGATTTTTTGTGCATCAATTATCATTTCGCTGGCGAATGGCATATGAGGCGATTGCAGCCTCAAATCATCAAGTGCCGAGCGCCGTATTGCACGCATTCCTGACTGAGAATCAGTTATTTGGACGTGATACAAGTATCGTATCATCGCAGTGAGCATTTTGTTGCCAAGCGCGTTTCTCTTACTCATCGCTTCTTTGTCCATAAGAGCGAATCGATTGCCGATAACAAAATCAACACCGTCGTTGATAGGCTGAAGTAGAGCCGGAATATCGTATGGATCGTAAGTGTAATCACCATCTAGGATGACGACTACCTCTGAATCTTTTGAAATGTGCTTGAAGCCTGTAATGTACGCATCCCCATAGCCAGTCCCGGTTTGATGGATAACCTTTGCTCCAAGCTCGGCAGCACGCATTGGAGTTTCGTCTGTTGATTTATCAACGACGATTACTTCTACATCCTGGCCTTTTAGCGCGTCAAAGACATCATAAAGCACGCTTTCAATAGCCGGCTCATTTATCGTTGGGATGACGACTGAAATTTTCATATCTTCTTGCTCAATGTTAGCTGCTGTATTGGGTTTAGTCTTCCATTAATACTAAAAAATGTATAGTTATCTGTTGTTGTTTGTGGAGACTTGGCGTTATGACTGCCAGTATATTATAAAGTAACACAGTTCAGGTTTTGACTATTGAAATTGAAACGGGGCGCTTCAGTTGGCATGATTCGTGTTAGGCGTTAAATAGCTAAGAGTAGAAGATGACGTCAGTTTGTGTTGAAACGTATGGTTGTACGTCAAATAAAAGTGAAAGCGAAGAGCTCATACACCAGCTAGAGGGGTACGGGTTAGTTGACTCCGCAAGCGAAGCTCACGTCGTCGTTCTAAATACATGCATGGTTATAGAGGCCACCGAGCGGAAGATCCTCAAGCGGATCGAGCTGCTGTATAGCCAGCGAGGCCATCGAACGCTCATTGTCAGCGGTTGCATGGTGCAGCCGCTCGGTGACCGGCTGCGTTCTTTGTTTCCAGAATTGCTAGTTATGCAGAACGACCGTGTTGCACCTTACATATTAGCTCATTTTTCCTGTGAGCCTGATACAACGTCAAGGCGTGAAGTGACCGCGAGAGTGAAGATTGCTCAAGGGTGTCAGGGAAGCTGCAGCTACTGCATCGTGAAGCTTATAAAAGGACCGATCAAAAGTCGAAGCGTAGAGGCCATCAAAAAGGATGTTGAGCACAGGATTCAGCACGGGGCAAAGCAGATATTCTTGACGGCACAAGATGGAGGAGCATATGGGCTAGACAGCGGATGCAGACTGCCAGAGCTCATAGAAGTCCTTAGCGAACTTAAATACAACTTTAGACTCCGTATTGGGATGATGAACGTATCTTCAATTCAAGATATTGTCGAAGATCTATTGAGAGCATTTAAGCATCCGAAAGTGTATAATTTTCTGCACTTGCCAGTGCAGTCTGGTTCTGACAGGGTTTTAGGGCGAATGGAACGAGGGTATACGGTATCTGATTTTAAGTGCATCGTCGCAAGATTCCGTAGTGCGAATCGAGACATCACCTTATCAACCGACTTCATAGTAGGTTTCCCAACTGAGACTGCAGAGGATTTTCAAGCGACAATACAACTACTTAAAGAGATCCGCCCTCTTAAGGTAAACATCACACGTTTTTCAACAAGGGAGGGAACCTCTGCGTGCACTTTGGAGCCTGTGATTGGCAGAGAAGCTAAAGAACGATCGCGAGTGTTAACTGCAGAGCACCACCGCATTGCTCACGAGCAAAACTATCTCAGCCTTGGGAAGGTCTATAGGGCCCTTGCGGTCGAACGAGGTAAAAACGCGAGCACCGTTCTGTATAATGATAATTATAGGCCAATAGTTGTGGCGCGTAAGCTGACGCTAGGGTTTCGGGTACTCACTACTCGTAACTAAAGCTACACCAACGTATTTGGTAGGCACGCTTAGCTGATTTTTTTGGGGAAAACAAGCCCGCTTCACAGCTATTTTTAAAATAAAGCAATAGGATTTTATATCATAACAGTTGTGTATCAGTAATATGCAACGGCCTCGATATCAGCTAAGGAATTTTGACTGGGTTACCTTTGCCTTAATTTTTGCCATCGCGTTCATTTTGAGCTGGATCCCGTTCCTTGATCGTCTTCTCGTAGTTGTAGCTATTTCAGCTGTCTTGTACACGTTCGTTAAAAGCATATTCTAGCTACATGCTTTCTCTACGGCAAGTAATAGCAGATTGAGGACGTTTTGGCTCAGATTACGGTGTGCCTCGTGAACAGCACTACGTCATTGCAGGAAAAAGCGAACCATCATCTAGAACATAGGGCGGTTACATATGCGTCTCCTTCTATTGCACGTTGACTACATTGAATACAAGACTACAAAGGCGACCAAGTACGCGGAAGACTTAGAAGGTTTGCGAAACGAAGCTCGAATGGAGGAGGCTTTAGCTGTATTTATTGCAGCGGAACGCGCTGATGCGGTAAATGCGGATGAAGTGGCACTAGAAGCTTCAAAGGTTATACAAGACGTAGCGACCAAAGTAGCGACTAAGAGGGTGTTGCTTTATCCATATGCTCATTTGAGTTCCGAATTGGCCTCGCCCGAGATTGCTTTGGCAATTCTACAAAAAATTGAATCTTTTCTTGTTGATTATGAGGTGTTAAGGGCGCCATTTGGGTGGTACAAATCATTTAGTCTCAAGTGTAAGGGTCATCCCCTCGCTGAGCTTTCAAGATCTATAAAAGCCGAAGCAAAACCAGAAAAGAAGAAAATCGACAGAGAGTTTCATGTTATTGAGCCTGATGGCAAGCTCACGCCTGCAAATGCTTTTCACTCTGCGGACTCCGAATTCCAAGACATTTTGGAATACGAATTAGGACAATACGTGACCCGTAGTGCGGAAAGAGAATTGCCGCATATCAGGCTGATGAAGGAGAAGGAGCTAGTTGAGTATGAGCCATTGTCGGACGTGGGTCACCTAAAGTGGTTGCCTAAGGGGAAACTGATTCGCGACCTTTTGATTGATTACACATACCTCTTGTCGGTGAGTTACGGTGCGATGCCGGTCGAAACGCCGGTGATGTATGACCTTTCTAGCACAGCGGTTAGCGAACATGCAAGCAAGTTTGGAGAGCGACAATATCGGTTGAAAGCTGGCTCCCGCGATATGATGCTAAGATTCGCTGCCTGTTTTGGCATGTTTAGCATGATGCACCAGATGCATTTGACCGCAAAAGACCTGCCGTTGAAACTGTACGAGCTTTCAACTTACTCCTTCCGTTATGAGCAACGTGGCGAAGTGACCGGTCTCAAGCGCCAGCGAGCATTCACTATGCCTGACATGCACACGGCTTGTAAGGACATGAGTGAAGCGAAGCAGTTTTTTTTAGAGCAATTAAGACTCGGGTTTAAGTCTGGTTTAGATCTAGCTGTTAAATATGAGCCTATATTTCGAAGTACAAAAACGTTTTATGAAGAGAACAAAAAATGGGTTCAGCAGATGGTTCGCGAATTTCAGCGTCCATTCCTCTTAGAACTTTTGTCCGAGCGTGCGCACTACTGGGTTTGTAAGTGCGATCTTGCGGCATTAGATAGTTCACGAAAACCCATCGAATGTCCCACTGTCCAGATTGACGTGGAGAGTGCGGAGCGGTTTGATATAAAATATTATGATGAAACGGGTGAACGCTGGCCTATCATTTTACATACGTCACCAACGGGGGGGATAGAGCGGGTGCTTGGTGCGATCCTCGAAGCGCAGGCGCTTGAAAGAGTGCCCTCCTTACCTGTGTGGTTGGCACCAACTCAGGTTAGGATTATTCCGATCTCAGAGAAATACCTAAAGTATGCGGAAGGGGTTTTAGGTGAAGTCCAAAAAGCGAAGGTTCGCGTAGACATCGATGACCGCGATGAGTCTGTCAGTAAAAAAGTAGCCGCTGCTGGAAAAGAGTGGGCACCCTACGTCGTCGTTATTGGGGAAAAAGAGCAAAAAGAAAAAAGCCTAGCCGTCACTGAGCGCTTAACGGGTACAAAGCAGTCTATGTCGGTTAACGAATTGATCGATCAGGTGCGCCAAAACACCAATCAAATGCCGTTTAGGCCCCTAACTTTACCTCAGATGCTATCTAAGCGGCCAAAATTTGTTTGAATGCGCTTGGGAGTCCCTGTTCTTCAGTTTGCGGAGTCAGAGAGTACGCAAGTGTGCTTTCAAGGGTTTTAGAACGTGTCGTCTTGAGCGTAGCTTCTTCCCAACTTTAGTGCAATTTCTGCCTGTTTTAACTCACGTCCAAGGTACCCTGCGTGTGCTGTGCTTGATACTAGTTCGAGTTCAAAAATGGTTTTGAGGATCATTTCTGCAGAATCACCTTGGATAGTTGTTCCCGTGTCGTGCCGCGCATAAATCAGTCCGTCTTTGATGCCGATCACGAAGTTGCCCTGAGGGTCAGGTGTAAATATTTCAGGATCGAAGTCCTTTGCGTTATAGACGTTTCTGCTAGTGACTACGTATTCTGGTCTTCGTCTGCGTTCTTTCAACTGGAGAAGATCGATGCCCAGATCCTTAGGTGGTCCTCCTTTAAATTGCGCCAGCTGCATCATTTGAGCAGCGGTCTTTAATTCTCGCACGCTGCCTCTTGCTTTGTCGCTGTATTCAGGGGTAAAAAGAATGCTCACGCCAAGTTCTAAAGCTAAGCCCGCGAGCAAAGCGTTCGCGCCAACTGAGTCGGCTTCCATAAGTTCAACTATGTTACCGACGCCGAGAAACAGAGGCAAACGGCTGAGGGATCGCACGCGGCGGTACTCCGCGAGTGAATCGGCAGCTCCTACGCCAATAGGGTAGAGCACAGGATCAGCTATGATTTTCCTGATTTGGTAACTGCGTGCAAGAGCTACAGAAGAGCATACGTCGCTGTCGTGGGGTAGCACGACAGTCGCAATATCTCTCTCAGCAATGAGAGGTCCGATCTCGCGGGCGTTTTCTGATGTAAATGAAAGAACTAGCTCCGCTCCTGCGTCTATTCCAGCGCAGATAAGCGCTGGATCTAGGCTGTCAACGCTAGTTGCGACATTGTGCTGACCTGTTACTTCATTGACTTTAGCAAAGGTCTGCATTACCTCATTTTCTGTGGTTCCTAAGGGTATGCCGATGTCGATAATATCGGCGCCGTTTCGTATATGTTGCTCAGCGATGCGTTTAGAGTCTACAAAGGGCGCGTCTATTATCTCAGCGAGTACCCTTCATGCGAGAATTACCACCTATTTTTTTGTCACGAATCTTGAAATCGTAGGTGGCAGATCTCTCTAGTTCTATTAATAACCTCAAAGCGTCATTCTTGCGTTTTTCCAGAATGATCCGATCAGCCGGCTCATTTAGTGATAACGGAGAATCATCAAAGGAATTAAGCACTAAGCTGAGATCATACGCTTGCTTTGGCCCCAGAACAATAGTTGTGTTCAGTTCATCGGCAAGAGAACTAAACCCGGTTGTGTTCGAAGAACCGGGAATCAAGATCACATCGTACGCACGAGCTAGCCGTCTTACGTGCTCGACGTAAGCTTTTTTTAATAAGGGCGGAGTCATTAGCGCCGCAACGTCGATATCTAACACAAGCACATCCGCAGCCTGACCTACGCTTCCCTTGACGACTTTTTCAGCGCAGCGACCGGTAGCCACTAGTACTCTTGTAATAAGAGCTCACCGTAACTACATACCCTTAATATATTATATCACAATTACTGGTGGCATGCGGCTCGACCTGCACGTTCACTCCGAATATTCGCCTGACTCTCATAGTTCAATTGAAGCAATTCTTAAACAAGCCCAAGAAGCAGGTCTTGATGGCATAGCAATTACTGATCATAACTCAGTACAGTCTTTTTTTGTAGCATCTAAACTTGCTGAAGATCTAGGACTTAATTTGATTTTAGTTCCTGGGGCTGAGATTTCGACGAGTGAGGGCCATTTGATCGCGCTTGGAACCCACAACCTCTTGCCGGCCGGTTTATCTGCTGTTGAAACTATAGAGCACGCTCACGATAATGGTGGAATTGCTGTAGCGCCGCATCCATATGCGTTCTTTAGACAAGGCATTCGAAATCTTCGAGCCAAACGATTAGATGCTGTGGAAACGTTCAATTCGAAACATCTTTTTGGATTTTCGAACTATCTCGCTGGCCGTTCTGCTCGAAAGCTGAACCTTGGGGTGACTGGTGGAAGCGATTCACACAAAGTAGAGACGATCGGTTTTGGCTACACCGAAGTGAATATAGCAGACGGCGCTGACGTGGAGCAGGTACTGCAGGCCATAAAGAGTTGTAGATCGCAAGCAAAGGGTCGGGTTTCGCCGCGTCTGCGATCAGTTGGTTATTCGCTCAAAACACGTGTCGGGAACTACAAAAACGGTAGGTAAGTTGCCGGCAGCAAAAAGTCCGTAAGTACGCGAGCCGTTACGCGCAAATCAGACTTTTACCCAAAGCGCCTCTTTGAGCTCGGTTGGGTCGTTGAGAACTGTGATTCCTGACTGCTTTCGTAGCGTTTTGACATTGTTTTTATCAATCTCACGTACCGCGAGATTCACCGAACCCCCTATAATCGCATCAAAGCAGCACGCATCCTTGCATAACCCACAACCATCGCATCTAAGGTAATCGATTTGCTCATCAATAGCGTCGTTTGGGCACACTCGTGCGCATTCGCGACATTGAGTACAAAGATCCCTGTTTATGAAATATGGCACAGGGCTCTTCACGGTCCCTTCGATGTCGACGGGGACTATGAAAACTAAAACACCGGCCTTCAGTGCGTGTGCAGCTGCATTAGTGACTAGTGTGTCGGCGATGCCGTGGGCTATCTTGGCAACTGTGTTAGATGTAGCGGGGGAAATGAACAAAGCGTCATAGATGCCGCGTGAGAAGCGACCGGTTTTGGGATAGCTCCAACCTTGCTCTGTTTCGAGTATGATCTCCTCCATATACCCACCAGGAGAGATTATGGGCAAGTGCTGAAAAAGGCCATAAACGCGTGTCACCTCTTCTGCTGCCCGTGAGACAAACGAAGTAATGTTCACGCGATCTTGCTTGAGTCGTTTGAGTTCGACGAATAAATCAAAGCTATCTTTTAAGTAATGACCTGCACCAGTGACGCCCCATGCGATTTTCACGCTTTTCCTCCAACAGCTGCACTCTCGATTAAACAGCGAGACCTGCGATTCACGCTATGTAATCTTTTAGCAGCTGAAATGCTTCTAACTCCTGTCTTCCGCCACATTTTCTAACAATACTCTCGAAGTGGGTTGTGCATTCTAGGTATTTTGGATCCTTTAACGTTTTATACCGTGTTGCGTTAATCGTTGCTTCAAGCACTGCGTAGAATGCCCGGTTGATCGGCAATATTGGCCTCTGCAGAACAACGGATCTCATCGGCAGAAGCTTTACGAGAGCAGTCTTTTGGGTCGGTTTCTCTAGAATTGTACATGCGAATACTACCCAAGCATAAGCTGCGGTGAGGATTGGCGCCTCTTCATCCGAGCGAAAAAATGAACGATCAAGATCATCAAAGGCCGTCTTTACGTAAAGCAGTGGGTCTAAAACAAAGTTTGCAACCAGCTCACGATTCTTTTTGACGTTCGAAAATGTATGACTATCTTTGTATATCAAAGCGTAGAGGAAGTTGCGATTTATAATGCCCATAGGAGCCGCATTGGGCTGATCGTTGCGCGTGGTCGCTATAACCTCTGAAATCCCCTCGCGAAATTGTATCTCCATCAGTACCTAAATCCTCCCAAGAGCGTAACGAACAATGACCCAATCACGAGATCTGCCGTCGTGCCCGGGTTAATATGCCGTGCGATAAGCTCTTTGTCAAAGTCTTCAATATTGCCGCGTTTTAACACGTGCGCCGCTTTTGCCGACATCTCAAGAGCTACTTCGGAGCCAAATTTTTTAGCAATAAGGCTATCTGGCAATTCGCTGAGGAGGTGAAGGAACAAGCATACAATCGAATCGTTAAGGCCATATCCCGATTCTTGGAACCGCTTGAAGCGTTCAGCCCCACGAAAGGTTCGCGGGAATCCCTCGATCCATTCCTTCGCAATTGTGTCGTTTGAGCTTGAAATTTCCATAATGTCAAGGAGCGTCAGGTGCTGCTTTTGAATATTGCGCACTGATTCGGGATCATTTACGTCAAGGTAATGCCGTTCTTGGACGCGGACGTCAATGCTCCGAAATGATTCGTAAAACCGTACGGCGTCCACAGTTGTAGTACTTTCCACTATTTTTATTACGTTTGTTCTAAGCTGAGATATCGTGCTGCTTCTGCTTGCTGCGGCACACAACGGGATTAACAGAAGAATTGCACCAAAGTGGCAGTTACCTGCTTTTTGCCACGTAGCACTAGCCTCCACTGCGTTTAAAATCAGATCGCCAATGTTATGTCCCTTTGATGCTGCTTTTCTGAACGCAGGAAACAGACCCACAGACGACCCGAGAAAATGCTCGTAGGTTACATCTTCAAAGTCGTGAGTTCTGTCTACATTACCTGGTTTTGGCGTCGCGGAGACCTCGAGCAACATCGCAAGCTCCGCGGAACCGGCTATAAAGTCTGTTTCATACATGTTGAAAAGGCGTTTCACTCAAGATTTCGACAGCTGAGGAATGCTTCCGCGAGCTGTTTTTTGAGTTGCATGTACTCAACGTCAGAAAATCCTAAGTCCTGTAAACTGCTGTCTCTCCAAGGGCAAGGCCTTGTGATCTTACAACACCAGACCATGCTGCCAAAGCACGTATCTGGACCTGCCCCGAGCTTTGTTCCCTTAAAGCTCTCTTTGACACGGACATATTCTTCCTTCGTAATTCCTGCTCTTTTCAAAACGTATTGGAGGGGGCAATCCTTTACTGGCATACAACAATAGGCCAACCCTCGCAGATCTCCACCAGCACAGATGTGTTTTGGTGCGTTATACCAACCAACTGATTCTTGATATGATTGAACTTCAACTAGTATTTCCTGAAGAGCTATGTCGCCGGCTATTGCGGCGCGGGCGACTGAAACATAGTCTGCGCCCATAGAGAACATTTTGTGTGCGCTGCTATAGTCTACAATGGAATTGTTAGCGATGATTTTGAGCGTGGTAGTATCTCGTATCTTCTTGACTAACGTAGGTCTCGAATCCATTGTGTCGATATGAATTGCATCGGCACCTGCCTTGTCTATAGCTTTTGCGAGCTCGACATCGCCGACCACCCCTGCGCGAACCTTCACAGACAAAGGCACGTCTGTCTGTTTGATCTCATGGATCCATTCGTCAAGCTTGGTGAGATCTTGCGTCAGACATTGACCAGCGCCAATAGCTTGCATCTCAGGCTGTCTGCAGTGCGCATTCAGTTCAAGAATTGCCCCCTTTTGATGCGTCAGTTCAGCGATTTCGAGCAGAGGTTCTAACGTGGTCGACCGTGCATTAACTCCCGCTATTATCTCGGTCGCGTTCATGACCCCAAGCTCGTTTTTAATAATGGACGTCGGGTCGTCATACGCGAATTCGCTTCGCCCTTTCTTAACCAGCTCTTTTGCGGCCGTGATGGTTGCTTCATCGAGATTATACCCACCTAAAATTGCGAGCCCAGCGCTTCGCGTTATGGCAAACGAACTATTCGTCAGTCCCGCGATCGAAGCGAGTACCAAAGGGTTCGGTATATTAATATCGCCGATTGTCAAGTCAAAGTCTATTTGCGGCAAGGTTCAACCTCTATCCTCTCGAGTTTATTCATTCAGGGTGCTGAGTAACTTGGAAATAGAGCATCAGTGTCTCATTATTGTAGTTCGCTGCTATTTAATCTTACTTTGCCGGGGGGCACACATCGTGACTACGATCTCAGCAATGCTGAGCAAGCAATTGCAGGATCTCTGCAGCGAGTTCTTTGCTTTGCTTTCCATCTGCCATGATTGTATTCGCACGCAGCACTTCTACTTCCCCGGGCAAATCGCGACTCGAAACGGCAAAGTCCGCATTGTCGACGATTAAGATGTTTAAAAAGTCGCCGTAGAACTCGGCAACCCCAATGGAACTAACCGGAAGTCCTGCAGATTCCATAAACTTTCGCGCTGGTCCACTCACGGGTTCAGTCCGCACTATCGGACTGATCGCGATGACAAATCGATCTTTGAGAGCTTCTCTCATCCCATTTACGCGAAGAATAGGCCCGATGCTTGAAATTGGGTTCGACGGCCCGATGACAACGGCATTGTATTCCTCAAGGGCGGTGTTTACCTCTGTTGTCATTGCGCTCGTCTCACAATTGACTTGTGCAACGGCCGGCCGCTGCTTGTGTTTAATGAGAAAATCTTGAATATGCATCTCGCCTTCGTCCGTTTCAATCATTGTAGGAACGAAGTCGTTCGTCATTGGGAGGACTTTGGAGGACACACCGAACGAAGCGCACAGAAGGAGAGTCGCATCAGTCAAAGTTGCTCCCTGTCGCAGAAGGTCTGAACGGAAAATATGGGTCGCCCTATCAAGCTCCCCAATAATGATTCCCTCTTCGTGTCCGCGGCTGACTAGCGCTTCGTGGGTCAAGAACGTATCGTCCTTTATGCCCCACCACCGGTCGGTTGAAACTCCTGTGATGGTATAGATGACCGTGTCGATATCGGGACAAACAAGGTTGCCAGAGACCCAAATATCGTCTCCTGTATTCGCGATAACGGTCAATTGTGTTTCAGGACAAAGGTTAAGCAGCCCGCGAAGCAACTTCGGACTGCCCGTCCCACCAGAAAGCAATAGCAAGGCATTCCTCCGCGTTTGTAGTAAGTTTTCTTCAGATAAAGGTTATGCCCGTACCATCCAAAACCGCCGCTCAATTGCATCCGTCCTGTTTGAAGTCTTTTCGGAAGGGCTAAACCCAAAAACCTTTAGGCTGTCAGTAAGATAGAATTAGAGGAGGCTGCACGTGCTCATCCCACGGTCTCGGCGATTCAAGGATTTAAATTGCCAAACATCACTCAACAAGGAGCAAGTATTTGTCTCGTGATACCTTGGTCTTGACCAGAAGCGTAGGCTCAACGGATTTGAGGGTAGACGTGACTCATTTGGGTCGAGATTTGCTTGTCACGCTGGTGGGGGGCGAAGCGCACGTGGGCGCCGTCGCGTTGGGCGGATTTCACAAGCGATCATACGCGTCAGTGCTAACTGTGCCTGACCATCGGGATGACGTAATAGCTAAAGAAGCTGCTTCGCGAATTTCGAAAGAGCTGAATTGCAGCTGTGTCGTTGTAGTTGGCATTCACGTTAGCAATGCGTCCGAGCAGCAAGTCAGTCATATTGTTGAAGCATCAGTTACGCTTGTTAACGAACTTATCGAGGCACTTAAATGACGATAACATTGGCGATTACCGGCGCGAGCGGAGTACAATACGGCGTTCGTTTACTCGAAGCCCTGAGGGATCTGCAGGTTGAGACGCAGCTCATCGTGACCAAAAGCGGCCAGGATCTTATAAGCACCGAGACTCAGCTTAGTTTGAATTACGTTACTTCGCTGGCCTACCAGACATATGAAGAAATGGACTTGTCGGCGCCCATTGCCAGCGGATCTCACATTAGCAGTGGTATGGTGATAATACCGTGCAGTATGAAGACGCTTGGAAGCATCGCACACGGTATTTCTTCAAATCTTGTGACGCGTGCGGCCGATGTGTGCTTGAAGGAAAGAAGAAAGCTGATATTAGTGGTGCGCGAGACGCCATTTAGCGGGGTTCATTTGAGTAACATGTTGAAATTGTCCCAATGTGGGGCGGTGATAATGCCTGCAAGTCCCGGGTTTTACACACGCCCAGCGACGATCGACGAGCTCATCGATACGCTAGTCGCTCGTGTGCTCGATCTGCTACAGATAGATCATTCGCTTTCGCGGCGCTGGGGTGACTAAATGAGACGCTTTGTTCAGCATCTGATGGACTCTGGGCAACTTGAGGTCATTACGAAGGCCGTTTCACCGATCTTAGAGGCCCCGCGTCTAGCGCAAGGGCGGGGACCAATCCTATTCGAGCGCGTCGGCGGTTGTCGAGCTATCGTAAATCTCATCGGCTCACGCGCGCTGCTCGCCCACGTATTGAAAGTCAATGAACGGGAACTTATCAGCAAACTGTTACGCACAGCACCTGAAGGAAAAACAACGGTGCACGATTTCACCTGGGACGTTGAGACCACTCCCGATTTGAGAAAGTTGCCTGTTATGAAGTTCTTTGAGCGAGATGGCGGGCCTTACATCACGGCAGGCGTTCTGGTGGTAAAATATGGGCAAAGAGTAAACGCTTCCGTTCATCGAATGATGGTCATCGACGATACGTCACTCACCGTGAGGCTCGTTCCTCCGCGTCACGCATACTTGATGTATAAGGCCAGCGCGAAAAAAGCGGAACCGCTAAACGTCGCCATTGCTATTGGTGTTGATCCCGTCACGCTGTTTGCTACGACAACGAGAGTGCCGTGCGGTTTTGAATTCAATTACGCGGCGGCACTGAAGGGCGAGGTGCAGCCTCTGATCGAATGCGAAAATGGAGTCCCAGTTCCGCCGAGCGAAATGGTCTTAGAGGGGCAAATAAGCCCAACAAGAACGGCAAACGAAGGTCCGTTTGTAGATCTCACAGGTACTTACGATCTTGTGAGAAAGGAACCAGTCGTCGAACTAACGAGACTAGCTTCAGTTAAAGATCCAATCTATCATTCCATATTGCCGGCCGGCGTCGAGCATTCACTTTTGATGGGCATCCCCTTCGAGCCGCGGATATACAAAGCGTGTCAGGACGTCACGAAGGTCAAGAACGTGATATTGACTGCGGGGGGCCGTCACTATCTGCACGCTGTCATTCAGATAGAAAAACAGACTGAAGGGGACGCAAGAAATGTCATGATGGCGGCGTTCGCGTCTCACACTAGTTTAAAGCACGTCGTGGTTGTCGATGAGGATATTGACATTTACGACATGGCTGATGTAGAATTCGCAATTGCCTCGCGAGTCCGAGGGGACTCAGATATCATGATAGTGCCGAACGTTCGCGGATCGTCACTTGATCCCCGAGCACGAAGTGACGGTACAACAACAAAAGTTGGCATAGATGCGACTGCTCCGCTGAGTGAACGTTGGAAGTTTGAGAAGGTTACCTAAAACGAGACTCACTCGTGAATAGCTCAGTTTGTACGGCGCGACGCGCGCCCCGTAAATCACGATCTTATGATAAAGGTTATGATTCGCAAAACTGTGCCCTACCTATGCGAACGATGCTAGTAGTCGAAGGTCAAACTCCTGTTTTTAGTACCACAATTAGATGCAAGTGCGTCTTATCCTCCCTCATCGGCTGCGGTCTTTTATAACCCGACAATGGAGTTTAGCAGGGACATAAACGTCGCTTGCATGCAGACTCTCACTGATAGTCTAAGTAAGAGCTCTATAATCACGTATCTCGATGCCCTGAGTGCGAGCGGCATTCGAGGGCTCAGAATCGCAACTGAAGCACATTTGGAAGTGACGCTAAATGATTATAATAAAGCAGCATACCAACTTATTAAGAGGAATGTAAAGCGCTTGCAGCTAAATGCGTGCGTGAAGCACTCCGATGCAAACGCCTTAATGTCAGAAGAAAGGTTCGATGTCGTCGATATAGATCCGTTCGGATCTCCCGTTCCTTTTGTTGATGCTGCCTGTCGATCCGCAAGCAAGATGCTCTGCGTGACGGCAACCGACACTGCCCCCCTAAGTGGCGCCCATTTCAACGCCGGCGCAAGGAGATACTCCGCACTGCCTCTGAACACTGAGTATCATGCTGAGACGGGTATAAGGATACTCATTGGAAAAATTGTTCGGGAATTTGTCAAATACGATAAATCTGCGGTTCCTGTGCTTGCGCATGCGACCGAGCACTACTATCGAGTTTATTTACGGATCGAGCGAGGCGCAAGACGCGCTGATGAGTGTTTAAGCTCGCTCGGATTTGTCTTCCACTGCTTGAAATGTGGTCATCGCTACGTTACGTATGGGCTTGCACCAGGGCAGCGTTGTGAATGTACGCTATGCGCTGCAGAGCCGGTCATTGCTGGGCCTCTTTGGCTTGGATCACTCTACGATCAGTCTTTTTGCCAGAAAGTTCTTAACAACCTTGAAAATGGCGTTTTTGGAACCAAACAGCAAGCCTCTAAGACGGTTGAGTTGTGTCTTAATGAGCTTGACTTCGTAACGTTTTTTGATTACCATAAGCTGCTGAAAGAGCTCAAATGCCCGCCGATCCCCATTGAAACGCTAATGAGTGGTTTAAGGAATATCGGTTATCAAGCATCGAGAACCCATTTTTCAGGTACGTCAGTTAAGACAGACGCTAACGTGGCCACGTTGAAGGATGTTTTGCGCGATTTGAGCTGCGCAACTAAAAAATAAAGATCTAGTGACTATCAGGGGCTGATCGTGGGCGTTGATGCGGGGCGCTTTCTAGTGTAGAGGCGTTTTTCGACAGGAAAATGTTTAGGACGAAATCCGCTGTGAAAGATTACATTCCTAAAGTTTTGCGAATAACTTGAGTGAAAACGAGCGAGCAAAGCAAGTACCAAACAAGCCATACAGGAAATCCCAAGATAACCCCCCCCGTGTATGCTTGCACTCCAAAGTAAGGGAAGACTATCGTCGGTGATACGTATGAGAAGGTTAGTTGCCCTTTCTCCATTATGTAACTCAGCCACGCGAACAGTGGAAGCGAAATAATGAGAATATACGGCATTGGTTTCATCGTTTGTGCCTGAACATCCAAGCTGAGCTGCATCACTTCGGCACGTTCGTCCTCGAGCTTCTTGAGCTTTCCTTTATCTCCTGCGAGTTGAGCTTCACGATAGACCTTCTGGAAATCCTTCATCTTGGCTTGAGATTGCTTTACTTGCTGTTGATCAACGAATTGGTTAAGGAGGAGGGAAGAATAAGAGCCTGTAACAACGGATAGGAGAAGGATTGTAATAAACAGCGGCACCTGAAGATTGGTCACTAAACCTCCGAGCACGACGTTCATCGCTTCGCCAATTGGCTGTCGCAAAAACGCGTAAGCTACTGTCATAGCTAAATAGAGGAGCAAGAGCCTCGTCATCACGCCAGTCGTACTTTTTTGTGCCATTTCGTGCTCTCCTTTCGCGAGAGTTATCAAAAATTGAGAATGTATGCTATAGCTAATTCAACTTTAATCACTACTGTTCAACACGTAAATAAATATGTTACGTGGATCTGCGGACGGGTTTTCGCACTCTTGCTCGACTCAACTTTCCATTGAACCGCGCAGATTCGTCGTTCAAGTTCCCTTGTTATTTAAATAGCGTTTCGCCACAACGTATATTTCAGCGCTCTGTTTTCTTGACGCTCGCGGATTAAAAGACTTTACAAAGCTAAAATGAGCGCTTACCTCGCGTATAAACGTTTCAAAGAGATCTCCTTGAAAGACTTTTACTACAAAATTTCCTCCCGTTTTGAGCACGCCTGTAGCGATTTTTAAGGCGCAGCTCGAGAGATCGATTGATCGCGCGTGATCGAGGCTCCAAACCCCGCTAAGATTTGGAGCGGCGTCTGACACGACGACATTGACCTTACCTACGAGCTCTTGGATCCTCTCGACCACGATTTCTGGAGCAGCAATATCGGCTCGAATGGAAGTCACTCCATCTAGCGGAGCGATTTGCTGTAGATCAACGGCTATAGCTGTTGCATCTAACTTGCGAATCACTTGGAGCCATCCTCCAGGAGCTGCGCCTAAGTCAACTACGACATCCCCCCTCTGGACAATGCGGTAACGTTCCTGAATTTGGAGCAATTTGTACGACGCTCGTGATCGATATCCTTCGAACTTGGCCTTTCGATAATAAAAATCTTGTCGCTTTTTCACGATGTTAGATATCCTCGATACAAGTTATACTTAGAACTAAAAAGCAGTATACAACTCTCCGACCGCTTTTTATATCATTCGACTAATAGACCAATGCATCACTCTTAATTAATAAAACGCTTAATGGAGCTAAGATGAATCGACGAATGTGGATTGAGCTTGACGGGTGGCAGGCAAAGCTCAGGTTCTCAGCGTGCCATTTTATTCCGAACCACCCGAAATGCGGCCACCTCCACGGGCACACATACGCAATAAGCGTGAAGATTGTCGGTCAGCAGATTGGCAATTTTGTAATGGACTTCGAAGACCTCAAGAGTTACGTCGGTGAGATCTGTGAAACGCTTGATCACAAGACGCTTCTCGCGTCTCGAGACGAGAGTACACAAATTACTAGAACAGAAACTGGAGATATTGCCGTTACCGTAGGAACGAGCAGAAAGCGTTATAGCTTCCCAAAGGAAGACGTCGTACTGCTCCCTATAAACTCTGTAAGCGCTGAAGATCTATGTTCACATCTGCTAGACGAGTTGTGCAACAAACTCGACCTTAGCACATTATCAGAAGTTAGCGTGCGGCTTGACGAAGGTTTGGGGCAAGGTGCAGGCAGCGTTCGGCACTTTCCGCAGCGGGAAGACGACTTGGGCCTAGGTTAGGCGATTTACGATGTTGTTGCGCGTCCCGTTGGGGATCAAGAACAGCAAGTTATAAAATTGTGTGGAAATATATAGGGTGTTTGGACGGTCATAAGGGAGTAGGATTATGTTTAAAGCTGATATTCTTGGAGAGACGCTGAAAGATGGTATCGAAGCGTTGACAATAATAGTGGACGAGGCGCGCGTACACTTAGGCAAAGATGGCATTTATGCGAGAAACGCAGACCCATCATATGTAGCGATGGTGCAGTTTGAGTTGTCTGCAAAAGCCTTTGAAAATTACGAAACCGATGAAGAAGTTGTAACGCTCGACTTGAAAAAAATGCAAGACATACTCGAGCTCGCTAATCGCACAGACGTAATCCAAATGGCTATAGACGACAACCGGATGGCATTGTCCTTTGGAGACCTTAAATACACAATAGCCCTCCTCAGTCCCTATTCGATAAAGAAAGAGCCCAAAGTGCCGAAGGTTGAATCTGCAGCACACGTTGTTATCACAGGAAAAGAGTTCCGGTGGGCAGTCAAAGCGGCGGGCAAGGTGAGTGATAATATAGCTCTTGGCTGCGTAAATACTGATTTCTTCATGGAAGCACTAGGTGACGCAGATACAATGCGGCTTGAACTGTCGAAAGATCAACTCATCGATGTATCGCGTGCAGATGACAAATCAGATGAAGTTAAATCGTTGTTTAGTTTAGAATTCTTGATTGAAATGTCAAAAGCAGTCGGAAAAGCCTCTGAAGTGTCCCTCGATTTAGGTAAGAACATTCCGCTTAAAGTTGGATTCGATTTTGCTGACGGGAATGGTTCTGTCTCTTATTTACTTGCGCCGCGCATAGAGCAGGAATGAAATAATAGGGCGTGGCAATTGGCCGACGCTAGAAGCATGGAGGAATATTTAGCTCTTTTTCCATACACTTCTGCGGCAGCGCGCTACGTTGAAGCGTCTGCAAAAACGTTTGAATCACTATTGTCTGTCGGCGAGTTTTCAAAGCGAGTCCTCAACAGGAGCGTTGAGAGGGTAACACGCGCGATCAGTGGCGACATCAATGTGCCGTCAGTCGGGCACGACGATTACGAGGTTGAGATATTCTCTTATGTGATGGCAAGAGCATTGGTATCGTGTATCAATGAAACGCTTCTGGTTCAAAGATACGCAAATGCAGAAGCACGAGATGCTTATAACAATTTGCAGCACGCTGACGAACGATCTCAAGACGGTTATATATTGTCGTTACTTGGCGACTTTCGGATGCCTGCATCTATCAAAAAAAATGCTTTTCAGCTTTATTTCGCAGACGTTATCAAGTATACAGGAAGGTTGAGAGGCCCTCAATGGCGGCTTGTCAATCTCTTGTACAGGGGTCGCGTGACTCTAGCCAAAGGGGAGATAATCCAGATCTTAGCAGAGGCAGTGCGGTTGAAAGTGCTGAGCGGCTTGCCACTCCAGCTCAGCGTCAAAATGTGTGAAGAACTCTCCCCTTACACTTCGCCATTGAAAAAAACACTCTCTCAAGTCTTACTGCGTCATGAAGACTCTGGCCCTGTTGTCTTAGAAGCGTGCCCTCCATGCATTAAAGCGTTGCTTTTGCAAGTGAAAGCAGGCAAGAATTTATCGCATCCTGCTCGGTTTGCGCTCACATCATTCCTAGCGAACATCGGTATGAAAGAAGACGAGATTGTACTCCTCTACCAAATGTCTCCAGACTTCGACTACGAGCTCACTCGCTATCAAGTTGAACATATTAAAGGGAGTTCTGGAAAGGATTATGTACCTCCGGGGTGCTCAACGATGGAGACATATGGCAATTGCGTTGAAAGCGACAGCTTGTGTCGTCGCATCACGCATCCACTTTCATATTATCGATTGCGAATCAAACGCCCTGATGGGGGGTAAAGACATCAACGGGTTGATCGAGATAATAAGCGTTTTGGGACTATGAAGCTCTGTCAATTATGTAAAGAACTCTTTGGACTGGCGCAGCACAGCGATGGTGGAAGCAGGTGAATGCGAGAACTAAAGCTTTCCTCGAAAGCAAGTTTAGAAAGTACTATCATAACGCCGTTATAGAGCTTCCCCCGAGATTCCGGAAACGAGAATGGGCTTTTGTCCTTTTTGATTCAGCTTACCCTAAGCTTGTGATGCGACGACACAAAGCTTTTGGCTCGCAGAAGGAACTCTACTCGTATTTAGGGGCAGTATCTCCGGCTCACGTGTACTACTCAACAGCTTGTTATGCGCATCCTAGTGCTACACGTATGCAAGAGAAGAAATGGGAAGGGGCAGACATAATCTTCGATCTGGATGCGGACAAGCTCTTGACGGATTCTGCGCCGCAATATGCATTTATGCTCATTGCAGTAAAAAATGAAACTGCTAAGCTTCTGGACTTTCTAATGAATGATTTCGGTTTTGATCACACAGACTTTAGTATAATATTTTCTGGTGGTCGAGGTTATCACGTTCATTTGCGAGCGGAGCGACTTGCCACTCTCGGTAGCCACGAACGGCGAGAGGTTGTGAACTACTTGACCGGCACTGGTCTCGCGCCAGAATATCTCTTAAAGCGTACAAATATGATGCCAACATCAGATGATAACAGCTGTTGGGAGATCAGGATCAGATCGTGGATTGACCGGTATTTCAAGCGCTTAAGCGAGCTTGACGCAAAAACAGCGA
Source organism: Methanobacteriota archaeon (assembly GCA_963719035.1). Lineage (GTDB taxonomy): Archaea > Halobacteriota > Bog-38 > Methanoflorentales > Methanoflorentaceae > Methanoflorens. Next base: position 59,659 of record CAVRAO010000002.1, read on the forward strand.
TTATAGAACTTACCTCTGTAAAAGCTATCGGAAAGCGGCGTGCAAAAGAGATTGTCGACGAAATGTCGCAAGATTCTACGATCCAACCTCTACTGCAATCGAAACTAATGCCACTAGCAGCGTGGAAAAGTCTAATCAGGGAAGCCATCTCACAGATAAAGGTAACTATCGACGTGCCAGTCACGGCGGACACGAAGCGGTTGATCAGGTTACCCACGTCTCTACACGGCGGCTCTGGGCTTCGCGTGACACCGCTGACGCTTGATGAATTCCGTCTTTTTGACCCTCTACACGACGCAGTCGTCTTTTCTGACCATTTCATTTCAGTAAAAATTCTTAAGCCGACAACAGCTGAACTTAAGGGTGAAACTATTAAGGTTCAACAAGGTACAACAGAGTTGCCAGAACACACAGCCGTCTATCTTATGGCGCGAGGGCTTGCTGAATATGAATCTCGACGATTTAAAAGTGATCAGAAATGAAGAACGCCGTTCACGGCGATTGACTGTCTTGAAGAGCGATTTTTACTCTGAGTTTGGAGAATACGTCGAATCATTGAAAGACAGTGATGACCCCCAAAAACAAGACGAACTTGAAAACGCGTTGCGAGTCGCAGATGCGATTTATGACAAACGCGCAGCGAAAATAATCAAGTTAGCGGCGCTCGCAGCAAAAGGACATAAAGAGGCTGTAGAGTTAGCAACAGCTGAGACTCAGATATATGATACGGTTTACCGCGTCTTTACTAATTATCGCGACTGCTTGCTTGCACAAAAGGAATCCAAAGAAAACGATTCCCCTCGGTCACAAACGGCCCTAAAAGCTGATGAAAACCACGGAGTTGCTTTGCCACCCTTTAAGGGGGATTCATACCGGGTGAACCTCGACGAAAGCGTTGAACACCCTCAAATGGAGGAGGGAAGGCAGAGTCTGATCGACTTAAATGAAGAAACGCAAGAAGGTACAGAAGTAAATGAAGAGCGCTACGACGAAAGGACTTTAATAAGAGAACACGAGAATATGAGCTACCTCCAAGTGAGAATTTTAACAGACATTCCAACGTTTATTGGGCTCGACGGCGAAAACTACAAACTCGGTGCAGGTGAAACGGTTCTGCTGCCGGAAGGCAACGCCAAAGCTTTGTCAGATCGCCATGTAGCTATCATAGTCGGTGATAAACTTGAAGATGCCAAAGAAGGTCAGGTCAATATGTCCGATGTGCGGAAAGCACACCATTCAAGAAGTTGAAAAAGTTCGAAAAGGGCGTGCATCGTCTTTTACGTGGATTACACGCCAAAAAAAGCGGCGAAGCGGTATTGGCAATCTCGGCAAGTTCTCAAAGGTTCCTGGCGGGGATAAGCCCACCAAACGGGTAAACATCCGCTATCGCTGTACCGAGTGCAACAAAGCACACACGCGAAAGGGATTTCGCGTGTCAAAATTCGAGTTAGTGGAGGCATAAGTGATGAGCAAATTTCTACGTGTTCGCTGTGCGGATTGTGAGAACATCCAGATCATATTTGGCAACGCCTCATCAGCTGTAAATTGTATAGTCTGCGGGCGAACCCTTGCAGAGCCGCGCGGGGGAAGGGCGGAGATAAGGACGCAAATACTTGAGGTCTTATGAGAAAAGCCTGGCCAGAGATCGGAGATTTGGTCGTCTGTACTGTGATTAACGTCGTCGACTTCGGAGCCTTCGTTCAACTTGATGAGTACGACAAAAAGGAAGGCCTCATTCACATCTCTGAAGTTGCCTCTGGGTGGGTCAAATACATCAGAGACCATGTAAGAGAAGGTCAAAAGATCGTCTGCAAAGTACTGAATGTCGATCCTAGTCGGAGCCACATAGACCTTTCGTTTAAAGACGTAAATGAACATCAGCGCCGCGCTAAGATTCAAGAATGGAAGAGCGAACAAAAGGCGGAAAAGTGGCTTGAATTTGTGGCGGAGGCCACAGGGATGGACAAAGAGGTCCTTTATGATCAACTCGCTGACCAGTTTGGCGGTTTATACTTTGTTTTTGAGGATGCCGCTGCACGAGGTCAAGAAGCTCTCAAGGGGCTTCAACCAGAGGTTGCCGTACAAATTGAACTTATCGCAAAAGAGAATGTAAAAATACCGTACGTTTATATCACGGGCTATGTTGATTTGACCTGCCCGCAACCGAACGGGATAGACGTAATCAAGCGAGCCCTAAAAGCTGCAATGAAGTCTGAAAATGATGAGGTTCGCTTTGACGTGAGCTATATCGGTGCGCCTCGCTACCGGATAAGAACTGTCGCGTTAGATTATAAAACAGCAGAGAACGCGATGAAAAAAGCGGCAAACGCAGCTACAGAGGTTGTTATTAAGGCTGGCGGCACTGGAAAGTTTCATAGGGAACTTCAATCATCATAGTAAACTCATAATGGACCCTATCAGATTATGAAACTTCGGAAATGCCATGGCTACACGTTTCAGGAAAAGTGTCCGACATGTGGGCAACCGACCGCGACGGCGCGTCCACCAAGATTCTCAGCAGAGGATCGATATGGGGGATACCGGCGAATTCTAAAGCGCGAAATAAAAGCAAGAGCAAGATGATCTTTTTGATTTGATCGGCTTAATCTTTCTGGAAGAGATGGGATTTAGATGAAGCGAATAGAAGTAAAGAATATCAAGGACGTCGAATTGGAAAACCCTGTTCTAGTGGAAGGATTACCTGGAATTGGACACGTCGGGAAACTAGTCGCTGAACATATGATAGATGAGCTTGGCGCTGAGAAAATCGCAGAAGTATACTCGTCGCATTTTCCACCGCAGGTGATTGTGCTTGCCGACGGGTTGGTAAGGATGGTCAGAAGCGAGTTTTATGCAGTTAAGAGCGAGAAGCAGGACCTGTTGATCCTTGTAGGGGACCACCAAAGCGCGACAAATGAAGGCCATTACGAACTGACTGACGCTTATCTTGAAATCGCAAAGAGAAATAAGGTGCGACGAATATACACGCTTGGCGGTTACGGTCTCGGACAACTTGTAGAGAAACCTGCGGTTCTTGGGGCCGTGAACAATGAAGCACTAGTCGAAGAAATGAAACAATACGGGGTAATATTTAAGGAGAACGAGCCAGGAGGGGGCATCGTAGGCGCTTCTGGATTGCTATTAGGCCTCGGTGGCTTGGCAGGAATTGATGCAGTCTGTTTGATGGGTGAGACATCTGGTTACTTGGTCGATCCAAAAAGCGCTCAAGCGGTATTGCGAGTACTATGCAAGGCCCTTACTATTGACATTAACATGCAAGCGTTAGAAGACCGTGCAAAAGACATGGAAAAGATCGTTGCACGGCTCAGGGAAATGGAACAAACAGGGATGCACGAAGTGGCAAGCGAAGAGGATCTTCGCTACATACGCTAATAATTCCGTTAAACGGGCGTTGCGATGGTTATTGAAGCCAGAACACCTGTTGCTTCTTAATATACACACAGGGGGTTAGTCGTGATTCAGGTTAATATTGAAAAATGTGGACACTGTGGCGCTTGTGTGTCAGTTTGTCCCACTAACTCGATAACGCTTATCGAGTCATGTCTAGAAATTGCAGATACATGCACAGCGTGTGAGACCTGTGTAACAATCTGTCCGGTCGGTGCGCTAGCTATTTGTTAGTTAAGGGGGCTCGAGTGTGAGGGACAAATACGACGTTGTAGTGGTGGGCGCTGGCCCCGCTGGTTCTTATGCTGCAGCGACGGCAGCAACCGAATGCGACGTTCTTTTGATTGAAAAGCGGCAGGAGATCGGCGATCCTGTACGCTGTGCAGAAGGCGTGTCAAAAGGGGCTCTCTCGAAGTTTCTGCGACCACAAAAAGAATGGATAGCAAATAAAGTAACTGGCGCCCGAATATTTGCGCCTGATGGGACGCTCTTGGAGGTCTCCGAAGAGCTTGCAGGTCCCGAGGTGGGTTACGTGCTTGAACGCAAGATTTTTGATCGAGATCTTGCGAAGCGAGCAGCTAAAGCAGGGGCCGATGTAACTGTTCGTACACGCGCTGTCGGCGTCATAAGAGAAGATGGGTTTGTGCGCGGCGTCAAAGTCCGGCACTTAGGTGAACCGCTTGAAATACGGGCTTCTGTGGTTATCGCGGCCGATGGCGTCGAGTCACAAGTCGCCCGGTGGGCAGGCATTAATACGACTCTTAGACCAAGCGATCTAGAGAGCTGTGCACAATACTTAATGACAAATGCCGATATTAAAGAAGATTATTGTGATTTTTATCTTGGTTCGGAATCTCCCGGCGGCTACGCTTGGGCATTTCCAAAGGGGCCTCAAGAAGGAAATATCGGGATGGGCGTCCTTGCGAGCAAATTAGCGGGCAAACACTCCATCGATTATTTGAACGCGTTTGTGGAAAGACACTTCCCCTATGCACAGCCAGTTGAACTGCATCTAGGTGGTGTTCCGGTCAGCAAACCAGCTCGTAAGACGGTGGATGATGGGCTAATGCTCGTCGGTGATGCGGCCCGCCATGTAGACCCTATTACAGGGGGAGGCATCATCAACGCGTTGGAGGGTGGCAGGCTGGCTGGCGAGGTTGCAGTCCAAGCGGTTCAAGCGCAAGACCCTTCATTGAAGGTGCTAAAGCACTATGAAGCAGGTTGGCGCGCTTCTTTCGGAAAAAAGCTCGAACGAAATTACAAAATCAAGGACATCTTTGTAAATCTTTCCGACGCTGAGCTAAACAAGCTCATTCGTTCGATTGAAGGCCTTCCACTCGAAGAAATGAGCGTTGCTGGAATTGTTAAACGCTTGATTTCCAGCAATCCGCGACTGTTGGTGGGCCTGCGTCATCTGTTTTGAGAGGACTGACGCGACATGAAGCTTGCCGGAGTGGATGAAGCTGGAAAAGGTGCTGTCTTGGGTTCACTCTTCGTTGCAGGGGTTTCCATCGACTCATCGGCGCTGAAGTATTTGGAGAGGATGGGGCTAAAGGATTCAAAAGTGCTAAGTCCTAAGCGCCGCGAATTTCTGTCGAAGCGCATAAAAAAAGTATGCGCTGTGCAGCTCCAAGAGATTACAGCGCAGCAAATAGATGAACTGAGGGCAATCCTCACTATGAATGACATCTTGGTTAGGGGGCATGCTCAAAGTCTGCGTCGTTTAAAGCCAGATGTAGCATTTGTGGACGCTGCTGATGTTGATGCATCGCGATTCTCTCGGCGCGTGATGGAAGAGAGTGGGGTAGATGACGTAATCGCTGAGCACAAAGCAGACTCAAATCACGCGATAGTGTCAGCTGCGTCAATTATTGCGAAAGTCAGTAGAGATGCCAGCATACAAACTCTCGAATCTTCACTTGGCGTTGACATCGGTAGTGGTTATCCATCAGATGCGAGGACAATTACTTTTTTGAAAAAGTGGTTGGACGAACGAGGCGACTTCCCACCGGGCACGAGACGTTCGTGGAAAACGGCGCAAGATTTGCTTGCTGCCACGCTCAAAAAGGGTCAAAGCGACACTGAATAAGACTGGCAAGCGACCCAACTCCTGGCATGCGGGCTTGTTATCTTAGCTTCATCGGGACTTTTTCAAAAAAACTCTGTTCGCCGAGCACGAAAAGCGACTGTTCTTGGTCCTTATAGAAACGGATCTCATCATTTTTGTGAACGGTTTCACTATGTTGTCCATCGACGACGATTGCTGCATCCTTCTCTCTCATTTTGATGACTATCGTGCTCTTGTCATTTACGACCCACGGACGAACTGAAAGCTTATGTGGCGCGAGGGGAACGATGAGGAATGCATTTACATGCGGATCTACGATCGGACCTCCAGCGCTCATTGCGTACGCGGTTGAACCAGTTGGCGTCGCCACGATCACGCCATCTGCCCGCAATACGTCTACCTCGTGATCGTCTACCTGCACACTGTACTCAATAATTTTTGCCGGTCGAGAGGTGACGATCACTGCCTCGTTTGTCGCGGATGGTAAGCGCCTGTCATTCACTGAAATCGCTAAACGTGAATGTGTCGAGACACGGAAACCATCCAGCAGGCTCTCTACGACGCTGAGAGCCCTTTCGGGATTGACATCAGCCAAGAAGCCGACCTTGCCGACGTTTATCCCGACTATTGGAATCGGATTTGGAAGGTTTTGAAGAACGCGCAGAATCGTACCGTCTCCCCCTACGGTCACGATAACGTCGGCGTCTAAGGCTTCAAGAGGCACCCCTTTTTGGCCTAACGCGTGCGCGGTTTCATCGTCATATACAGTCTGCGCACGCCCTTTTAAGAAGCGGCCTATTTCAGCAGCTAAGTCTGTTGCTTCTTTGTTATCACATCTTGAGATGATTCCTATCTGCATCTGTATTACCAGACTTCGTTAGTTTTTTGAATGGAGCGCTGCCGGACGCTAGACGCTTAAATCTAATGTGTATATATTTATATTAAATGCTCGTTTATTACCCCGCATGAAGGAGCAAACGGAAATAAGAACGCTTAAACAGGGTCGTTATATAATAATTGATGATGAACCTTCTACCATAGTCAATCTAGAAAAATCAAAGCCGGGCAAGCACGGATCAGCCAAGGCGCGCATAGACGCTATTGGCGTTTTCGATGGACAAAAGAGGTCGATTGTGTCACCCGTGAGTGCTAAGGTTTATGTGCCTATTGTAGAAAGAAAAGGAGCGCAAATTCTCTCTGTTTTAGGGAACGTCGCGCAGCTCATGGATTTGAACGATTACTCAACTTTTGAGATCGAGATCCCTCAAGAACATATGGGCAAGCTCGAAGCGGGCAACGACGTTACGTACTTAGAATCGATGGGTAAGCGCAAATTGGATATCAAATAGTAAGTCCAACTTGACCTGTTGTTTCCGCATGATGTTTGCTGATTCAGGCTCCGATTACGCAAGTAGTAAGTACGTAATTCACGGCATCTTATTTGACGGTACCTCATCGTTTAGAACGGGATCTAGATGGGCGCCTGAAGCGATTCGAAAAGCTTCTTACAACTATGAGCCATATGACTTTGACTGCGATCGCGATCTTTCAGAGCCGCTGGTGCACGACATGGGCGATTCGGAGTATGGCAATTTAAACGAAATGGTTGTAGATCTCGAAAAAACAACTTCTCGCTTAGTTGAAGACGAAAAAGTGCCAATAACGTTAGGTGGCGAGCATTCAGTTACTTTTCCCTGTATTAAGGCCTTAGCGAGAGAAATAGAGCTCGTGGCCGTCATTTTTGACGCGCATTTGGATTTTAAGGCGGAGTATCTTGGTAATGAATTTGGTCACGCGAGCGTTGCGCGGAATATCTCGCATCTTGGAGTACCGCTGATTCAAGTCGGAATCCGAAGTGGAGCTCGCGATGAGTATAAGCACGCGTTAGGTACGAGCGCTATTTATACGATGGAACAGGTTAGGCGCGATGGAATCAAAGAGATCTTGAGAGATATTGAATCTTCAATTGGGGGAAAGCTTATCTATCTCTCGATTGACATGGACGCTATAGATCCTGCTTTTGCACCTGGCGTGGGAAATCCGGAGCCCTACGGGTTGACGCCATTGGAACTGCGAACATCAATTAGGAGGTTGGCACCTTATGTGTCCGGCTTCGATTTAGTCGAAATCACACCTGACTATGACATGGGAATGTCAGCTATGGTCGGCGCGAAACTCGTTCGCGATTTCTTGTTTGCTCATTCAAGCGTTGTGACTAAAGCGACGATTAAGGAGATTGTTCAGTGAACCCGGTTAAACACGCTAAGGTCCGAAAAGATATCACGGTCGCTGCGCTCATCCAGCAGTACGAAAACTGTGCTTTTGGAGCTGGACGCTTAGCAAAAGCCGTCAAGATTTACAAAGAAATGCAAGCTGAAGACGTTACGAGCTTTTTTGGTCTTGCCGGCGCTATGGTCCCTGCTGGAATGCGGCAGGTCGTTGTTGACATGATAAAGCGCCGTGATATTGACGTGCTAGTAACGACTGGAGCTAATTTGGTACATGATATGATCGAAGCGTTCGGCGGTGAGCATTGTCAAGGCCAATGCAGCGTAAACGATATCGAGCTAAAGAACTCCAAAATTGATAGAATTTACGACGTCTATCTGGCTGACGAACATTTCACGACGTTTGAAAACAGGTTTGATGCGATAGTTACCGATATTCTTGATTCAAGCTCACGAAAACAGTTTACTATTAAGGAGTTCTTGCAGGAGATTGGGTCTCGCATTATGGACAAAAACTCCATTTTGCGAGCCGCTGTAGACAACGAGGTCCCTGTTTTTTGTCCTGCGATTGCTGATTCTTCTATTGGACTCCAGAGCTGGATGTTCGGGTATAAACGTGATCTTCACGTTGATACATTCAAGGATATTCGACAAATCATGGACATCTGCTACAAAGCAAGACGATCTGGAGCGCTTTTTATAGGCGGGGGCGTCCCAAAGAATTTTATCATGCAATCCATGCTTCTTATCCCGAAAGGGCTTGACTTTGCCATCCAACTAACCATGGACACCCCTGAGACGGGGGGCCTGTCCGGCGCAACTTTGGACGAAGCGAAATCGTGGGGGAAAGTTGGGGAACACGCAGAGACTGTGACAGTGTATTCAGACGCGACTATCACGCTTCCAATCCTAGTTGCTTCTTCGTTATAAACAGCAAGCTTGTGACTCTACAAGCGTTAAAAGCGCCTACCTGATACGCGATCTAGGTCAAAGCTCGCTGTTTTCGCAATGGCCATCACCGCAAAGGTCCCAGCCTGAACTGGATCGGTGACCACCAGGTCCGCCACGTCTGGCACGGAGCCTGCCATATTAAGAGCTATAACCTTAAAGCCCTCATTTTGCAGCTTCGTGACCTCGTGAGCGATTTTTCCCCCCATGAGAGAACCTGCCAGCACCAAAATACTTGCTCGATGTGTTCTGGACACCGCATTTACCGCTTTCGCAATGTTATTTTCGTCTACCATAGGCAAAGTGTCTATGCTAATCCGCTCTCCTCTAATATTGTGCCTATCAGCTTCTGTAATTGCTCCGAGTGCTACTTGCGCTACCTGAGCGCCCCCACCTATTATGATAATCCTAGAGCCCCAAATCTTTTCGAATGGTTGGTGAAACGAAACGCTCTCAACGTCAGTAATAGCTTTGAGCTTTTCTGCTAATTTTCGCCCACTAGGCACATTCTCAATTTCCATGTAGATTGAAGCTAAGCCTTTATGCTTGCCTTTCGAAAGAATAAACTGCTGTGTGTATTTTATATTTCCCTCAAAATGCGCAACTACAGCTGCAACATCTCTTAGAACGCCAGGTTTGTCTTGGCATATCACATTTATCGCGGTTAACATTTCTATCTCTCTTTAGCTCCGATTAGCGGCTAGTAGCCCGATGCGGGTTATATATTATTCCTTCTTCTGTAATTATGGCTGTAACTAACTCCTTAGGAGTCACATCAAATGCTGGGTTTTCAACATGTGCCGAGCGAGGGGCGATTTGTTTTCCACGGCAAAACCTTAATTCATTAGCGTCGCGCTCCTCAATTTTGACAACTGAACTTTCGTGATCAAAGGTTGCTAAAGGAGCAGCAACATAGAAAGGTACATCGTGAGTTTTGGCGCAAATCGCTAGCATATACGTTCCTACTTTGTTGTAGACTGAAGTTTGAGTAATCCTATCCGCCCCCACTATCACGTTGTCTATTTTTCCCTGTTTCATTATCGAAGCAGCCATGTTGTCAGCAATTAATGTTGTGGGGATATTGTCCTCTAACAATTCAAAGACTGTGAGGCGGCTTCCTTGATTGAGCGGTCTAGTTTCGCACGCATATACGGCGATCCGCTTCCCCTCTTGTATTGCAGAGCGCACGATCCCTAACGCCGTTCCCCAACCGACCGTAGCAAGCCTTCCCGCGTTGCAGTACGTCATTACGACGTCACCGTCTTTGAGCAACGATGCACCGATATTACCTAAGGCCTTGTTTGCTATCACGTCTTCTTCGGCTACGCGGAGCGCCTCATTGAGCGCTACTTCTCGGACTTCGTCAACCGTGATACAGGGCTCAATAGCTTTTAGAACGCGATCAACCCCGAAAAACAGATTGATGGCAGTCGGTCGTGTTTCTATGATTGACTTTGCTGCCAGGCGCAAATGCGCTTTTAACTTGACAATGTTGCGGTTTTTATTCGATTGTGCGGCAAGAGCAACGCCATAAGCACCGGCTGCCCCTAGAGCGGGCGCTCCGCGCACTTTCAATGTTTTTATCGCGTTGATGAGCTGATTTAATGTCGTTATTCTCACGAGTTGATACGTGACAGGAAGTTTAGTCTGATCGACTAATACAATGGCGTCGGAGTCCCAGAAAATCGTCAGTTTTTCATCAAACTGCTGGTCCATATACTCAACTGGAAATTGAAGTTTAGAAGCTTAACGGTAGAAGTCAGTAAAAGCAAATTGGGCTTAGTTACTCGAGCATGTGTCTCCCTTCGCACTAACTCCCACTGATGAAGTCTTTAACCGCAATCTAGGTTCTCACAATAGTTCGTTTTAAGAGGCGTATTTCCTTTTTTTTGGACAGTATATTACCCTATAGCAACCATTAAGTAAAAGGCATCATAATTGTCTCAAGAATCGCAAATGCTTACAGATGATCTTATCCGGGCAACGTTTTCATCAGATGAGGAGCTAAAGAGCACTCTTTTGCACTCAATTAAAGAACTTGGATTTTCGGTGACTAAGTTTGCTGAGATATCCGGGGTCTCTTCAAGCACACTTTACAAAATCATTTCAGGGGAACGCGAACCAAACCTTAAGACACTTAGAGAGATCCTTAAAGCGATTCGACGGCTGGAAGGAGCCTCCAAGAAAGGGGACCTCATTGCTGTCGTAGCAGCAAGGCCTGTGCTGGACAAGATAACAGAAAGGTCAATGGTGATAGAGGGAAAAGAGATCCTGATTCGAGAGTATCCTGCAACCTCTATTGAAGAAGCTCTGATTGCAGCCATCCATGCTGAACGAGATGGGGCGCTCGCGCTTGTTTGCGCTCCGATCGTCAGCCCAACCGTCGAGAAGATCTTGCGCATCCCGGTCGCGTCGATTATGCCGCAAAACAGTCTCGTTGAAGCGATCAAACTTGCAGCACGCAAAATTAGTTGACAAAGAACGTGCGAAATATAGCGCTGACCATGTGTTTCCGGGAACTAACATAGAAAAGGTGACCGTATGTCCGAGTAGAACCGGTCTGCATCTCTCTCAATTCTAGGGTGTCATCAAACAATTGAAAGCAGCGACAAGAAATCTTATTTTGACTCATTGCGTATTTTCTTGCAGGAGTTTTAACTATCAGAAAAGAAACGGATAACTACCGCACGTCTGATCTGACTCAAATCAGGTACGCTGCGATATCTGTGTCTATGATTGTTTCGCAGTAACTACAACGTAGTTCTAACGAATCAAGCACTTTAAACTTTGAATAAACAGGTTCTGCGCTGTTGGAAATACAGTTTAGGTTGGGGCACCGAACGACGTGAGTGATTACATTTGGCAAAACCACTGAGTTTTTTTGCACGACTTCATAATCCCGTATGATATTGATCGTCGCTTGAGGGGCTATTAGGGCAATCTTGTCGACCTCTGCAGGATTTAGCTCCCGATCTTCTATCTTTACGATATCTTTTCGTCCGTACGGTAATCTCTTGCTGGATACGTTCATAGCAACGCTTACGATCGCTTTCGTTGTGCCGATTATATCGAGTATTTTGAGCACATTCAGCGCATTTCCGGCCGTAATATGGTCTATGACAGAGCCATTTTTAATCGATCGGACTCGCAATTCTTCTTTGATTTTTTTCAATGTCATACTGCACCATTCATAAGAATCGCAAGTAATGCCATTCTGACAGGTATCCCGTAAAACGCCTGTTTGAAGTATCGCGCGTATTTGGTTTGATCTACTTCTGGGGCTATTTCGTCAACGCGTGGGAGTGGGTGCATGATAATTAGATTTTCGCGCACCTGATCTAAGGCGCCTAGCGTTAACCGGTAACTCTTAGCAACGCGTAAATACTCGTTTGGATCAGGAAATCGTTCTTTTTGTATTCGCGTAACATAGAGAACGTCTACATCGTGAATAACATCGTCCACGTCCTCGGCCAACCTGACTGAATTCAAGCTATTAACGATGTACTTCGGCATTTGAAGTCCTTCTGGGGCGACCAGTGCGATGTTCGCACCGAACATGTTAAGGGCATAGGCCAATGAATGGGCAGTTCTTCCGTATTTAAGATCTCCCAGTAAAGCTATGTCGAGATTATCTAAGTGACTCTCTTTTTTTATCGTGTAAAGATCAAGAAGAGTTTGTGTCGGATGATGTCCCGCCCCATCCCCCCCGTTTATTATGGGGATCCTTGATATTTCGCTAGCCATGCGAGCCGCGCCCTCTCTTGGGTGCCTGAGGACTATGGCATCCGCATACTCTTCAACAACTTTTATCGTATCAGCCAGCGTCTCGCCTTTTAGTACCCGAGCTTTCTTCTGAAGTCAAGTTAAGAGTCGATCCGCCCAGCCGCTTCATCGCTGAGTCAAACGAAAGTCGTGTCCTCGTACTTGGTTCAAAAAAAAGTAATGCCAATATCCGGTTTTGGAGCACCCGCACGCCCGATTTTGCGTACGGCATCATTTTCTCTGCACGGTCTAAAATAAACTCTACATCTTCGCGCGTCAAATCACGCATTGAAACGACGTGCTTTTTCTTGAACATCTCATCCATATTGATGCACGATACTCTTATAGTTTGTTGAGCGAGTTTTTCATCTCCTATAATCTGGGCGTACGCTTTGAATTTCTCAAAAAATATATTTACAACTGTTTAATGACCGTTTCTACTTCTTGTCTATAGGCATCTTGATTGAACCCGGCAATGCACGTTAAGGCCATAGCTCCGCCAGCCCCTACACCTTCTTTGACTTCTCCTTCTTCATATTTCTGCAGTGCGCTAATCGAGCTTTTTGAGAAATCTGGGTAAGCGCTGAATGCATCGATTTCCAACGCTTCAATCAACTCAATCAACCGCGCTGACGTGTCGTCAAAGACATATTTTGTCGTTGCTAAAACGAGATCGTCGCTAAGGTTGAGCTCCTTTAGGACAGCAGCAATAGTGCCCATTTGGGTTCCGCCGGCTAAAACAACATCTTTCCCGCTATTTAGGAAGCCTTCGGTCAGCCCAACAACACAAGGCATCATGGGGTCACCAAATAGCTTGATTGCCCGCATTGGATCGGCCTGTAAGCTTCCTGGACTGATTGATGCTCCTTGCATAGCTGTTCTGACGACTTTTTCCTTTAAGGCCGTAGGATTTGCGGCAAAGCTGCTGCTAACGTTTGCGCTGTAGCCGAGTGCTCTTAGCACACACAATGCAGTGGTCGTTCCTCCAGGAATCGTCTCTCCTATCACTGCCAAATCGCATTCGCAACATCCTGCAAGCTTGCGGGAAGCGTCGCGGATTGTGCTGGCGTCAGGAACGCCAGGTCGAAAACGGATGTCATAGCCGTGTTTTGCACGAAGGTCATAGTAGGGCACGCCTGGGATGATCTGCAAACCTGAATTAATCAAGAGATGTGCGGATTGCGAAAGATTTAGGCCCGCACGCGTAAGAACGGCCGGAGTAGCAGCACCAGAGGGCGCATCAGACATAACCCCGATCGTCTTTAACTTTCCGTAGGAGACGATTTCTGCGTCGGCGGCAGGCGTATGTTGAACGTACTTCTGGATGCTTCCTGCCCCTGAAATGCCAGTTACGGTCGCGATCTCCGAGTTGGAAAGAACTAGCAAAAAAAGTGGACGCTCTGTGCTGCCAAATCTCTTTCTGATATTTGATGATTCGCCTGAATAGTTTCGGCAGTTCGTTACCCACATGACTAGCGACGCACTTCGCGGTTTGTTGCATCCGCACCTGTTGCGCTCTTTTGTTCGAGCCGAGGGAGCGTATAAGCGCCAAATGGCATCACTATGATTCGCGCGTTTGGCCCGTGCTTTTTGAGCGTTGCTTGAAGGGCTTCTTCTAAATTTCGAGAGCAGAGTAAGAATGCTCGCTCGACAATTTCCTTTTGAAGCTCTGAGACAAGGTAGATGTCTGCTTTTTGAGTGAGTTTCGCTAAAATTCCGGCTTTGTGTCCGCCAATTTCGAAAGCATAGTCGAGCCGATCAACAAGCTCCTGCTTGTCTTGTGCTTCGTGAATCCAACGCTCAAATACCTTTTCTCCTAGTCCTTCTGGACATTCAGCTGCTAAAACGATGGCGCCTCCGTCTTTGAGCGCGTGTTTCGCATTATCGAGCGCTTTTTGTGCTTGAAAGAGGTTAATATCCTTCGGTGAGCCTCCTGCTGATGCCAGAACAACGTCTGCGAGCTCTGGTATTGGTACTATATACATAGAATCGACGACTTTTACCCCTTCGCGGTGCGCTCGAATCGGATCACCTGCGACAGCTTTAACGATTTGTTTTTGTGCGTTAAGCACGACGTTCACGATAAAATCGCATCCAATTAGTTGGCCTGCGTCTTCGAGATCCTCTCTCACGGGGCTGTCCAGCCTTCCTGCTTCAGCGTTTGGCTGAAGCATCAGTTTATGATTCGATTCAATCGTCTCGCGCGCACAAACGCCCGGTAGCAATGACTTATATCCACCGCTGTATCCAGCAAAATAATGGAGCTCAACCGTGCCGAGGCAAACTCGCACGTTAGAGCTGAGGACTACTTTGTTTGCATAAACTCGTGTCCCTCTTGGCGTTGTGCCGACAAAAACGCAGTTATTGCCGTCGTGGTTGATGCACCGGTAGCGATCAAAAACATCATCACCCACGAGTTCTTTCATCTCTGACTTTGAAAGAGGCCGGTGAATTCCGAGAGCAAACAATATCGTTATCTGGCTGTCAGGAATCTCTGCTTTCCGCAATTCGTTAAGAACGTGCGGCAGCAGCTTTTTGGTTGGGGTCGGTCTGGTTACGTCGCTCGCTATGATGACTACGCGCAAATCCTTTTTTGAGCCTTTCCGTTCTGACGCGATTTCGTAGAGCGTGGGAGTTCCAATTGGATCATTCAAAGCGCCAGCGATTTCGCTTTCCTCATCCAATACTTCGATTTCGAGTGGTTCTATAACCTGAATTAGGTTATTCGTGTCGAGAGTAACTGAGGTTTTACCCTTTCCATAATTGAGAGTGACTTGCGATTTCCCCATCAAGGACTCTTTCGTCTTTTTTAGTATATCAATATTCAATAGGTACGAAGCGGACCGGTGAATGGTGCGGAACTAGGTTCATATAGAATTGTTACTATAATAAGAATCTGGGATACGTTAGAGTCCATTAAAAACGAGTGGAGGGGCCTAAAGTTGTATAGATCATATGCTGAGATGCCAAAAATCGAGCTCCCAGGCGATATAGACGTTAAGATTAGCGACAGCACATTAAGAGACGGGGCACAAATGCCCGGAATCGTGCTTAAGAAAGCGCAAAAGCTTAGGATATTTGAATTATTGCACGATATGGGTATAGAAAAGCTGGAGTGCTTCCTCTTCAACGAGCGTGATCGCGTGTTAGCCCGCGAAATGCTTGGCTGTGGTTATGAACTCCCTGAGGTTACCGGGTGGGCGCGCGCTAACACGGAAGACATCGACATGAGCATCAGTATGGAAGGCATAAATGAGGTGGGCATCCTCATGTCTATATCGGATACGCATATTTTCGACAAACTTGGCTTCGTAGATCGAGAACAGGCGCGCGACAAGTATACTGAAGCCCTTCAATATGCAGTGGATCATGGGCTGAAGGTTCGATGCCATCTTGAAGATATTACGCGAGCAGATATCCCCAACTTCGTTATCCCCTTGGTGAAGGATTTACTAAGCATTGCCCCTGATGCGATTTTCAGAATCTGTGATACTCTGAATTATGGCTTGCCGTTCGAAGAGACCCCATTGCCGTACAGTATACCCAAGATCGTGCGTAACTTTAAAGAGATTGGTGCGGCGAATCTCGAAATGCACGTTCACGATGATTTTGGGCTCGGCGTGGCTAACACTTTAGCAGGATACTGGCACGGAGCGAATTGGTCAAGCTTGACCTTCATGGGTGTAGGAGAGCGGGCAGGAAATACCGAGCTTGAAAAGATTTTAACCTTCCTTTTCTGCCGAGTCAAAGGGTTTGAAAGGTATAACCCCCGACCAGTAACAGAGCTTACACGCTATTTAGAACATGAGCTTGCTTTTAGACTACCAAGGAACAAGGCCATCGTCGGTGAAAATATTTTCGCTCACGAGAGTGGCATACATACCGACGGCGTCTTGAAGAACCCTTTTACGTACGAGCCATTTCCTCCTGAGGTTGTAGGTGCAAAACGAGTTCTGCTTATTGGAGACTCGTCTGGGAGGGAAGTGGTCCGCCACAAGATGCAGGAAGTGTTGAACGAGCTTTTGGGCGTTGAAGTAAGCTTAAGGAAAAACGACCGCCGGATCAAGATGATCTGCAACGACATACATAAGCTCTACGACGAAGAGGCCCGCAATTCAAGCGTTTCAGATGATGAGTTGAAGGAATACGCCATCAAGTACTTCCTGACTAGCGAGGAAGTGTTCCCACCCTGGATTGTTCACACGCGTTATGAATAATTAGCTCGTGGAGGCAGGAATTACGAAGGAATGTCGCTTTCGCCGGCGCGATAACATCTCGCTCGGCGGTGGAAACCTCGAGTACCATTCGTGTTCCCTTGCCGGCGAGGGCATTATGATTCACCAAGCACAGTGCGATGAGTGCGGGATTGAGCAGCTATTGCGGAGTTTTGACTGTCGTCACATGCGACCACAGAAGCGGTTCACAAGCGGAGGAGAGTCGAAGGAGTGTGTGAGCTGCGCCGTGAAGGGTAGCGTATTAGATAAAAGGCGCAGCACATGCGTAGCGTGTCCAGAGAAAGAGTAGCTACGTTTCTGCCTACAATTATCTCCTTTTCACGTAGCTTTCGACCTTGTCGATAATGCAGTCAACAACTTGGCTTGTACGAAGGCCACCTCCAAGGTCGTACGTTGTCTTGCCTTCGGCAATTACCTCTTGTAGGGCTTCGAAGATCATAGTTGACTCTTGCGAGCTGCCTAAATAATCGAGCATCCAAGCTCCAGCGAGCACAGAGGCAGTGGGATTTACTTTATCAAGGTTCCGGTACTTTGGAGCAGATCCGTGAGCGGGTTCAAACATCGCATAGTTGTCGCCAAAATTAGCCGAATAGATCATGCCAATACTGCCTACTAACGCCGCGCATTCTTCGCTAATAATGTCCATAAAGAGGTTGGTCGAAAGCAATATCGACTTGTTGAATATTTGTGGGTTTTTCACAAGTTGTTGTGCCACGTTGTCTACGTGATATTCCCACAGGTCGATACTCGGATAGTCACTCTTTGTCTCTCGAACAGCTTGGAGAAAAGCGCCGTCCGTCTGTTTCAGTATGTTACTTTTGTGGATCGCGACAACGGTTTTCCAATTTCGCTTTTTTGTCTCTTTAAAAGCAAATTTGGCGATTTTTCGGCTCGCCGATTTCGTGATTTTTCGCAGAGCGACAAACATATCGGCTGAGAGTTGTACTTCACTGCCTGCGTACATACCTTCAGTCGCTTCACGCACACATACAAAGTCTACGTCACCAAGAGGACGGGGTGTGTTGGTAAACGTCTTTATTGGACGAACGTTTGCGTAGAGATCCATCTCTTGTCTAATAGTGACCGCTACACTGCGCGGGGAGCCCGGCCCTCCCGGAGTTGTAGTCGGCCCTTTGAAACAGGCTTGAGTTGAATTAATCACGTCTCGAGTCTCATCGGGAATCAATGAGTCCCCTGCGTGAGATTCGTACCAGTCGCTTCCGGCTTGACATAGGATCATGTTTACTGGCGCTCCTGTAGCAGTCATGACACGCATCGTTGCCTTGACTAACTCAGGTCCGACCCCATCTCCCAGAATTACAGCTACATCTTGCATTAACCTCACCCAATGGCGTTGTCGTTAAAAGGTCGTCGAGCTGATCAGTCCGTATATCCCCCACAGGCGTCTAAGTAGGGCATTAGTCCACCTTTCTCGAGCAATTCTTGCATAAACGTTGGAATTGGCTTGAAACGGAGTTCTATTTGTCGATACTCGTTGCGAATTACTCCCGCATCAAAATTCACTTCTAGGTCTTCTCCCGGGGCCACCTCTTTCGAGATGCCCGCACATTCTATAAGAGGAAGACCTATGTTGAAGCTATTTCGGTAGAATATCCGTGCAAAGGACTCTGCGATGATGCACGAGATACCACAAGCTTTGAGAACCTGTGGCGCCTGTTCTCTTGACGAACCGCACCCAAAGTTTGCCGCTGCAACGAGAATAGGATTTCTTAAACCTTGGCAATCCTCATAAAAGTGCGAATCGATTGATTCAAAAGTATGTTTAGCAAGCTTGTTCAAATCGAGCTCATCATACTTGTACTTCCCTGAAATAATTTCATCCGTGTTGGTATCGCTAGGGAATACTCTGACAACCTCTCCTTTAATGTTCATAGCTCTATCCTTTCTTATGTGTTCTAGCCATCGCGATTTCGTGGATCTGTGATACTTCCCTCGATGGCGCTTGCTGCTGCCGTTGATGGACTCGAAAGGTAAATAAATGACTTGTCGTTGCCCATCCTGCCCTTAAAGTTCCTATTTTGAGTAGAGAGGGCGACTTCATCGTCTCCTAAAGCAACTGTCCTCCCGATGCAAAAACCACACCCTGGCGGGCCAATAGAGGCACCTGCCTTTAGGAATGTCTCTATGATGCCTTCTTTTAGTGCCTCGAGAAGGACTCCGCGGCTTGCTGGATACACCACTAGTCGAGCTCTGCTTCGATGGCCTTTCAAAATGCGTGCCGCGTCTCGAAGATCTTCAATTCGCCCGTTCGTGCACGAACCAATGCATACTTGATCAAGCTCTGTGCCTTCAAGCTCTGTTACTGGCACGACGTTATCGACCCTATGAGGTTTAGCAATCATAGGAACGACGGTATCGGCGCTTATGTGAACCTGTTTGGCATACACAGCGCCCTCATCAGGGTACAACGGTTTGAAATCATTACTTCGGCCGTAGCGCGTCAAATACGCTTTTACTTTTTCATCTGCAGCGCAGAGACCGACTTTAGCACCGGCTTCGATGGACATGTTAGAGAGTGTAGCGCGCGATTCGACACTCATCGCCTCAACCGTTTCGCCGCAGAATTCGAGCGCTTTGTATGTAGCCCCATCTGCCGTTATTCGCGACACAAGCTCTAAGAAGACGTCTTTTGAGTGAACGTTTTGAGGGAGTTCTCCGGAGACTTCCACCTTAACAGTCTCTGGGACCTTTAACCACGTTTTTCCGTATGCCATAACAGCGGCCACGTCGGTCGACCCCATACCGGTGGCAAAAGCACCAAGTGCTCCATGGGTGCACGTGTGGCTATCGCCCCCAACTATTACTTGGTAGGGCGATGCATACCTCTCGAGAACAATTTGATGACAGATCCCGTCTCCGTTTTCATAGAAATCCATGCCGTAACGGCGGGCAAACTGTCGCATAAAAGCTTGAACGTTTGACACTTTTTCAGAAGGTGAGGGTGAAGCATGATCACAGAAAGCAACCACCTTCTTCGGATGCTTGACTATATGGTCGCCAAGTTGCTGAATCGCGAGTGGCAGCGTGCCGTCATGAGCGAAAACTAAATCGACCGGCACGGCTACTATCTCCCCACTTTCAGCATCCACCCCACTTCGGTTTGATAGTATTCTCTCAGAAATCGTTTTCAATGGCACTCCCTCAGAAAATTAACCCTAAGTATTGCTTAATACGAACTTTATAGCTTAAAATCATCGCGTAGCGACTATTATTCTTAATATAAATACGCTTAGTTAGCGTTTATCTCTTCCGGTGAGCGCCTCTAACGATTGCCTCCACTCACACGCGCCGGCCGCTTGGCTCGCCTCGATCGTAATACGTACACGAGAATAACGACTGCTAAGACGAGAAATACCGCAACCACAATGTTGTAGTAGGAAGCAGCAATGTCGTGCCAGTTAGCACCTAGATAGAACCCCGCAAAAGCCAATGCAGCGTTCCACGGCAATGAGCCTAAAAAAGTGTAAGTAGAGAACTTCTTTAGATCCATTCTACAGATTCCCGCGGGGATAGACGAGTAAGCCCGTACGCCGGGAATCATTCTGCTTAAAAAAAACGAAAATCTCTCCATATTTTTCAAACCATTCATTTGCGAGGTGCAGTTCACGTTCAGTAATTCCCACATACTTCCCGTAGCGTTCAAAAAAATAATTACCGCCAAAAAAAGCAATGAAATACGTAATGAGCGAGCCAACGAGACACGCGAAAGTACCAACAATAACCACTATCCAAAAGTCAAAGCGCCCTAAATAGGCTAGATAGCCCGCGTAGGGCAATATTATCTCGCTCGGCAGCGGAATACCAATGCTCTCTATAACCATTCCTATGAAAATGCCAGCATACCCGTATGTGTCGATTACACCGAGGATAAAAGTTGAAACCTCTAGTAGCCAATTGTACAGCTGATCGAGGAAGGATTGCGCAATTAATGATTGTATTAGGTGCAGGTTATACATGTGTTCTCGAGTACTGGTGCTTTTGAAAGCTCATAGCCAAAAAACTCTCTGACTTGCTTTCTTTTTTTGCAACATAAAAAAAAACGTGAATTGGGGCAAAAATTGAGCCCAACTTAATTTGGTCCGCTTTGATGAATGACTAAGTTTGTTTCACCTGCGCAACGCTCGAGGAGTAAAAGAGCTTTTCGATTTCATCTCATTCTCCTCAGCTACTGTGATAGACGATAGAGAGCAAGAAACGTGCGATGAAGCTATGCAAGAGCCCCTCCATGTAGAGAATTTGTGAATTGGGGCAAATTATCACAAACTGTGTGATCGTTTGAGGAAGTAAAGCGCAATAGGGATGCCGAGAACTACCCCAAGAATTCGCGATATCGTCGTCGAATATGCAGCCCCTAAGGCACCTAAAGTTGGGATCAAGATCCAATTCAAACCAATATTTGCCCCAGCCATATAAGTCGCGTTTAGCACGTGTACCTTTTGATTGTCAGTTGCATCCAACAGCAGAGACGTTGGGATAGTCAGCAGATTGATGGCAAATCCTATTATAAGAACGTTGATAAAAACGATAGAATCTGCGAAGTTGGGACCGAAGGCGAAAATCATTACCTGGCCCCCGAACGCATACGTTATTCCAACTGCGACGAGCCCGGCTACGGCAAAGTAGCCAAGGTATTTGAAATATTCTTTTTTGGAAATCTTTCTCTCATGCACTGCTTTACAGATTATTGGAAAAAATGCACTTGTCAATGCAACGACGGCCATATCACCAATACCTATATAACTTACTGCAGGCGTGTAAAGTCCGACCTGCGTCATGGTCGACAACAGTGAGATCAGGATGGTATCTACGTGCTGCCATATCATCCCAAGCATTCCTGCAAGTCCGAACCACATAGCGGGTATTAGTATTGCACGGTCGAATATTGGCCTGAAGTTCAGCTTATAGTCGTCAATTCGCCGGCTGAGTATGAAATTCAGCATCAAGCTGGCAAAGGCAGCGATAATGATCGCAAGTATGACACCAGGCACGCCAAGTCCTGCAATCAGAAAGACGAACGCCAACGTGGCAAAAGTGATTCGCTCGGCAATCTGAATGATCGAGATATACTTCATGTCCTGGTAAATGCAGAATACCGCGCTGAACAAGCTGCCTATGCCGCCCATTACGAGCGTGACCGACATTAAGACGATCAGCACTTTGACCTCGAGTGAATACGGCGTGAGGAGAGCGAATACGATTACGACAAACATCGTCGCAAGGGACATGAGAAGCTTAAGGCCCATCGAGCTAAAAATGAGCTTATGGGTATCTTCGGGCTTTTTGGCCCCTTCACGAATTATGACCGTGTTGATTCCGAAATCAGTAAAAATGCCGAACAAAGAGACGAACGAGATCACCGTGATATAGGATCCAAAGTCTGAGATCGGGAGTGTGCGAGCGATGTAGATGGTGATAACAAACGAGATTACGGCCGAGATCGCATTTCCACTAAACAAAAACCCCGTGTTCGTAAGACCACGTGCAAGTGATCCAAGTTTTTGCTTGCTCTTACCTTCGCACTTGGTTTGTGTCATCTTATCGGTGCTCACGTCCTTTAGCCGTATTGACAAAAAGTAGCAAAAATAGTCAAGCTCGGCCGGCTTATGTCAACTAACGTCTGCAATGCTCCCATAAATCCCCTCAAGTCGGTCGACAACAGCACTCCACGTGAACTCATTGATGACTTTAGCCCTACCTCGGACACTTCTTTCACGTTCTAGTTCTTCATTGTCGAGAATTTGTGTCACGTAGAGGTCACTCACGTTTCCTCGAGCACTTATATCCTTGAATGCTCCTCTCAAAAAACCTCTTTGTCTTTGCTTTCTTTTTTAACTATACGAATGAACGCTAAATTTAGCTCAAGAGGGATCCCCAGTTTGAGTTGGCCTGCGTTTGTCTAAGGATGACTAATCGTTTTTACGTGCGCAACGCTAGAGGAGAAAAAGAGCTTTTCGATTTCATTTCGTTCTTCTCTGTTACCTGTGGTAGACGATAGAGAGCAAGAAACGCGCAATACAAAAAAGCAAGAGATGCCTTTGAACAGAGTTTGCTTATACGGAGTAAAAATGTCACAAACGGTGCGCCCGCTTGAGGAAGTAAAGCGCAATAGGGATGCCGAGAACTGCCCCTAGACTTTGCGATATCGTCGTCGCATACGCAGCCCCCAAGGCACCTATAGTTGGGATCAGGATCCAATTCAAACCAATATTTACCCCTGTGAGATAGGTCGCGTTTAGCACGTGCACTTTTTGAAGGTTAGTTGCATCCAACAGCAGAGAGGTTGGGATGGTGACCAAATTCACAGCAAATCCTATGATAAGGATGTTGATGAAAACGATAGAATCTGCGAAGTTGGGACCGAAGAAAAAAACCATCACCTGGCCCCCGAACGCATACGTTATTCCAACTGCGACGAGCCCGGCTACGGCAAAGTAGCCAAAGTACTTAGACAACTCTTTTCTGGAAATCTTTCTCTCATGCGCTGCTTTTGAGATTATGGGAAAAAATGCCCCTGTCAGTGCAATGACTGCCATATCGCCTATGCCGACATAGTTTACTGCAGGTGTGTAAAGTCCGACCTGTGTCATGGCGGAATTCGACAAAAGTGAGATCATGATGGTGTCTATTCGTTGCCATATGAACCCAAGCATTCCTGCAAGTCCGAACCACATAGCCGGTATTAGTATTGCACGGTCGAATATTGGCCTGAAGTTCAGCTTATAGTCGTCAATTCGCCGGCTGAGTATGAAATTCAGCATCAAGCTGGCAAAGGCAGCGATAATGATCGCAAGTATGACACCAGGCACGCCAAGTCCTGCAATCAGAAAGACGAACGCCAACGTGGCAAAAGTGATTCGCTCGGCAATCTGAATGATCGAGATATACTTCATGTCCTGGTAAATGTTGAATACCGCGCTGAACATGCTCCCGACGCCGCCCATTACGAGCGTGACCGACATTAAGACGATCAGCACTTTGACCTCGAGTGAATACGGCGTGAGGAGAGCGAATACGATTACGACAAACATCGTCGCAAGGGACATGAGAAGCTTAAGGCCCATCGAGCTAAAAATGAGCTTATGGGTATCTTCGGGCTTTTTGGCCCCTTCACGAATTATGACCGTGTTGATTCCGAAATCAGTAAAAATGCCGAACAAAGAGACGAACGAGATCACCGTGATATAGGATCCAAAGTCTGAGATCGGGAGTGTGCGAGCGATGTAGATGGTGATAACAAACGAGATTACGGCCGAGATCGCATTTCCACTAAACAAAAGTCCTGTATTTTTGATACCACGTGCTAGTGATTCACGTCTTAGCTTGCCTCTATTCTCTCCATTGGTTTGTGTCATCTTATCGGTGCTCACGTCCTTTGGCGGATTGAAAAAAGTAAGCAAAGATAGGCAGGCGCGGCCGGCTTATGTCAACTAACGTCTACAATGCTCCCATAAATCCCCTCAAGTCGGTCGACAACAGCACTCCACGTGAACTCATTGATGACTTTAGCCCTACCTCGGACACTTCTTTCACGTTCTAGTTCTTCATTGTCGAGAATATCGACGATATTTCCAGCAAGAGCTCGGATATCTCCGTACTTAAATATTCTGCCGATATCGCCGACGACGTTAGGAATCCCTCCGACGTCTGAAGCTACGATCGGGGTTCCACAAGCCATAGCTTCGAGCAGAACAATGCCAAAAGCCTCCCACTCACTTGGCAGTACGAAAACGTTAGCAGCAGCATATCCTGACTTAAAGAGCTCAAAACTCTCTATGTGGCCCGTGAACACGAAATAGTCGTCTAGATTACTCGCCCATATCTTCTTTTTAAGCCTTTTCAGGACCCCCCAGTCTTCGCCAACGATGACGAATTTTGTGTTCGGGTGCTTATCGACGACCTCATAAGAAGCATCGATGAGATGTTCCAGTCCCTTGTTGTCTGCTAGTCTTCCAGTATAAAGGACTATCTTTTCGTCGTTACCTATCCTATATCTACTTCTGAAAGGCTTGCCGTCAGGAATCGGGGTCCAGTCTTCTATATCTAGTCCATTTGGAACGGTCACGCACTTTCCTAAAGGTGCGAATCTTTCAATGAATTGCCTTTCACTATCTGTTACAGCTAGTATTGCGTCTACTATTTTGTAAACTCGCCGGGAAATAAAAAGATCGTCGACACCCATTAGAAATCGTGAGACCGCTGATTCCCGATTAGAAGGTGGGTGAAAGTGGGGTGTAACAACGAGTGGCATTTGGTATTGCCCGTTTCGACGTCCTCGCTTTAGTTTTGCAGCTGCGCAAGCGAAAATTTGGTAGTACCTGTGCGAATGGGCGTGGACTACATCAGCGTCGGTCTCGAAAATTCTTTTGATCAAGCCTGGGATTGTCGGGTAAGACGCATACGGGGCGGGGTATCTTTTCACGGGCAGGCGCACTACTCTTACGCCGTTAACGTAACTGTCTGGAGCGTAGTTCTGAAAGCATTGCCAGGGCACTTGTGTTTTGAGATTTGTCGTATAGACAGTTACGTCGTGACCACGTTGCACTAACCGTTCTGAAATCTTTTGAATATGTGTTTCCACGCCGCCTGGAGCGAGATATCTGATGCACACTTGCGCTATTTTCAACTTTGTCACCAAATCTTCACTACTACTACGGTTAAGCGATTTTTGTGCTGACAGTCACTACGCTGCGCTGTATTTATTAGTAATATGACAGACAGATTATTGCTTACAACGCGTTTATCATAATTATCTAGGCAAAGTGGCGCAAACCCCCGGCAGTACGACCGTAATAAACACAAATTTCTTGCAAAAGGTGCACATATCAGTAACTAATTGCAGCACTGCAAACCCCAATATCGAGAAGCGCTTATGGTTCGAGATTGTAACGATATTATTGGCTTATGAAACTAACTGTTATAGCACCGTTTCCCAAACTCAAAGATGGGATACCGAGAGTTGCTGAGGAACTGCTTAAAAGAATAGCAAGTTCAAATCAAATAGACTCTGTTTCGGTAGTAGCTCGCCGAGGCATGGATTTTATCAGTCCATCTCTTTTAGCGAATCAAAAAATTTCGCTTTTTACTATCGCACGTTTCCTGACGCCTCAGACTATGGTGAGACTTATCAAGCTATACAAGGAAAGTGATGTGGTCCTATTTCTAGCTCCGCCTTGGGATGTGCTCGATCCGTTAGAGGCCCTGTATTTTTTTCTTCTTCTCATTAAATACGGTTTTTTGCCGCGGTCAAAATGGATTCAAGTGGTACACGATTTTATCCCATATATTTTTGTAGAGGACGGAACCCAAGGCAGGCGGACGATCAAACTCCTTAACACCTTTCAAAAGCACTTCAGCAATGTCCCAGAACGTTACATAGCGGTCTCGCAATCGACGAAGAAGGACGCGATACGTTTCTGGGGTTTACAAGCGGACCGAGTAGCAGTGATTTACAACGGCCCTTTCGTCGTTCCAAAAACTCCCAGAGAAGATTTTGGAAGCAAGAAGATCTTGATCGTGTCAGATATCTCTCCGCGCAAAAACCATATCCGGCTGATACAAGCGTTTGAACGGGCCCAAGAACTATCTCAAAGCCGTTTGGAGTTGGTCGTAGCTGGCCAAACGAGAACGGCAATTCCTGAACTTGACTATATGCTCCGAGACGTTGCTAAGCGGCGCGAAAATGTCAAAATCACGATGATGGGCTATGTGCCCGACTCTGAGTTGCTGTCACTATTCGCCGAAGCTGATGTCTTTGTTTTCCCCTCGCTCTACGAAGGGTTTGGTCTCCCTGTGCTCGAAGCAATGGCGTGCGGGTGTCCCGTAATAACCTCGAACGTCTCCTCATTGCCCGAAGTGGTTGGAGATGCGGCCCTACTCGTTGATCCCTACAACGTTGAAGCGCTCGCGCAGGCGATGCTCACCGTACTCGAGGACGATGAATTAAAAAAAGAGATGAGCAAAAAAGGCATTGCCCAAGCGCAGAAGTTTTCGTGGGATAAAGCCGGTGCGGAATTTTTAGCGCTTTGCACAGATGTGGCTAATAAAGAAGGTATAACCACAACTTGAAAGGACGGGCATTCTGCGCTTCACACCCGCTCGTACAAAGAACGACTAAAGATTCGGAGCTGCAGCAGGTTAAAAAAGGTGAATTTTTTAGATTTCGACGCCACAAGCTTTGAAAGCGTCAGTTAGAACAGAAACAATGCGCTCGCCTGCGTCGCCATTACCGAATGGATTGTTCCACTTTTGTGGGGCGTTTAGCATAGCTTTTGCCCCATTAAATATCTGATCGGACTGGGTTCCGACGAGCAAGTTTGAGTGCACGGCTATAGTCTCAGGTCTTTCCGTGTTATCTCTCACAGTAATACATGGCACCCCTAGAATGCACGCCTCTTCTTGCACACCGCCTGAATCGGTGATAACAAGCTCGGCATTTGCTTCGAGAAGGAGGAATTCGAGAAATCCAATTGGAGAAATCGGTGTAATGCCATCTAAAGCAAGATTGAACTCTGCAATACGCTTCTTCGTATGAGGATGCATTGGGAATATTATAGGCACGCCAAACTCATAATGTAGCTTTGTTAGTCCCTTCAAGATGCCGTGCAAGCGCGCTTTGTTGTCAACATTCTCTCTTCGATGCGCCGTTATCAGAAAATAGTTGCTTTTTTCAATGCTGAGCTCACTAAGAACGCTCTCTCTTTTTTGTGCGAGTTGCAGGTTTTGGTAAAGAGCATCAACGATTGTGTTGCCTGTTATGGAAATCTTGTTTTCAGGGATTCCTTCGGCTAAAAGATTTTTCTTTGCTTTTGCAGTTGGAGCAAACAAGAAATCTGAGATATGGTCAGTGAGGATGCGGTTAATTTCTTCCGGCATGAACCTATCAAAGCTTCTCAAACCGGCTTCTACATGTCCTACCTCGACGTGTAGCTTCGTTGCAGCAAATGCACCTGCAAAAACAGAGTTTGTATCCCCTTCTACGAGCACTACGTCCGGCTGTTCTTTCATCAAGACATCTTCTACGCCAACGAGTATCTTTCCAATTTGTTCAGCGTCTGTGCCTGATCCCACCCCAAGCGAGTAGTCTGGATCACTAAGATTGAGCTCTTCAAAAAACACCTTATCCATTTCGTACGAATAGTGCTGCCCCGTATGGATAATTAAGTCCCTTATTCCCTGCTTTTTGCATTCCCGGATTATAGGGGCCATCTTTATGATCTCAGGCCTGGTTCCAACTATAAATGTGAACATAATGCTATCCTCTTCAAATGCAGACAACGTTGATTCCTGGGTACCTTTTGCGAATTTCTTCGGCCATATCTATGAAATAGCGCTCTGCATTAGGGAATGAGTCCAATAGGATAAGATGGGCCTCGGAATCATAAATGTTGAACTCCTCAAACTCACCGTGATACAGCTCTATAACAGTGTGATCTGTGGTGGCGATGCAGTACAAATAAGGAGCCTTGCTACGTGCTCGTTTTTTTACTGAGGCTCGGCGCAACATCCTAATCCCAAGTATCTCTTTATTCGCTTGCAAGTTGAGATAGGCGTTCTCAACAGCCGGCAGCCATGCGTCGTTCAAAATAACTTTTTGGGCGCCCATCAGCACACTCATAAGGCCGAGAGTTCCAGGTCCAGCGAGTGCATCAAGCACAACTCGCCCTGCTACAGGAAGTGTTCCGAGCTTTGCCATTTTTGCCATGTTGTCGTGCTCAATATGAATCTTCGACTGACTTTTGTGCACTAGTATCTGACCGTACGCAGAGGTTACTAAATCGGCCCGCATATCGCAGCCAGCTGACACGCGACAGGTGTAAGGAGCAGCATCGCGATCCGTTAGACCAATAACCCGCTTCGTATCCCCATAGATAACCCCTTTGACTTCGGACACATGTTTAAGAATGAGATCGCTTGCATCAGCGATAATTTGCTGCTTGGTTAACAGAAGAAGGTTCTGGTATCCTATGTGGGGCGGCGCGTAGGTGGGGACACCTGGACACAATAGTGGTGTGCCCACTTGTCGAAGGGTCAGTGCCGGTCGGCTCTCTTGTCCGCCCGATAGTGAGAGTATATGCGCCATGACCGCATCTAGCGGCCTTCTGCCGCAGTTTGTACACCTCAGATCGTCAAAACTTGTGTTGGGCGGGTCAATTTGTGCCCTCTTGTCTAGAACTAAGTCATTGCATGATGCGCATTTAGCGTATAACGTGGGTGCTGCTTTAATCGCATACTCTGCAGGGTTTACGCATGACCGACTGCCACAACTAGGACAACGCAGTCTCATTGTTCATTTATAGATCTTTTCGATATATAATGCTGAAGCTAACAGCCCGCATTAGAGCGCTCAATATGCATCTCGACATTCGAGCCGGCCAAAATCAGGGCTTAATGATAGCTAATAACTGTATAACTCTCTTAGAAATAACTCCCTGAAGCTCTAACGGTATTTGTCGAAGCGCGCTTTCGTTATCTCGCCAAACATTGTATTAGCGAAGCGTACGGCCTACGGTGCTCTGAAAAAAGTGGACCGGTCGGGAATTGAACCCGAGGCCTCTACCATGCCAAGGTAGCGATCTACCCCTGATCTACCGGCCCGTTGATGTTCTTTTTTGTCTACGGTAGGCAAATTAAATAGAGGCAACAGCTCTTTAGACTAAAGACATATAAGTATTGCTTCGAACGTAAGTCGCGTCGTGCTTCTCGCTGGGCTTAGAATCAGCAGACAAGAATTGTTATATATCTCGCTCGCCTATAGGGATTGCGTTGTCAAGGAAGGGGCCCGTAGCTTAGCCAGGTTTGATTCCGTCTATGTCAATTCAGGGCGGAGAATATGCGCACGGCTGATAACCGTGAGGCCAGGCGTTCAAATCGCCTCGGGCCCATCATTTTCAGTGAACGACGATTCTAGCTTGTAAGCTAAGCCTTCACAAACTGCAACGACGCGTTGATCGTCGGTCCGCACAACAATCTTGTAGAGGGCGGTGGTCTTACCTGAGCTCTCTTCACTAGCTTCTGCAATGAGCTTTGTGCCAATTGTGACTGGTCTTCGGTACGTTATATGGAAAGAAAGAGCGACCGCTGTCTGGTTGAAAGAATTGCAGGCTGCCGCAAATGCCACGTCTGCTAGGGAAAAAATGAAGCCCCCGTGCGCGACTTCGTTAAAATTTAGCATATGCTCGGCAACTGTTACCACAGCTTGTGCGTATCCTCTTTCGATCTTAGCAATTCGAGCCCCCAAGAAGCTCGCGTAGCTGTCGCTTTTTAGCTTTGCTAGGACGCGAGCAAGTTCATTGTTCGTAGCTTCTGGCGTGAGACCCATCAGAATCAACCCCATATATGACTTTTTTGCCGCCACAACACTTTACGCAGCGCAGCAACAACTTTTTCGTTAACGTGTGAAACTCGCAAGACTTAAGGTCATATGCTAGCTTAGTTAAAAGATTTTAATTGGACTCTCTGTATAAGCCTTAGCTCGGCATGATTGTCGTAAACGCTTCGTCGATCTTCGCTGCCATTATAAAATCGTTTTCAGATAAACCACCTATATTGTGGGTAGTAAGGCAGATCTTCACATAGTTGTACGAGACGAAGATGTCTGGATGGTGTCCCTCCCCCTCTGCCAGTTCTGCCACTTTGTTAATAAAGCGCATTGATTCAACGAAGTCCTTGAATCTAAAACTTCGCACGATTTTCTTTAACTCGTCGTCCGGCTTCCATTTAGGCACCATTGGCAATAGACCCTGAATTGTCTCAAGATCAAAAGGCTGTGTACCAACCTCACATGAAACGCAGTGTTTTTCTTTAAGGCTAGAAACGTCGTTTGAGTCAGCGTTGCTCATTGTTAAAACCCATTAGTTGTATGCGTCGTAGATTTTAAGTCTGTTGGAGTGAGCAGCGGAGCTTCTGAATACCGCAAAGAATCTGACTTAGCGATCTAACGTTTATGCTAACGGCTAAGAAAGATAGATTAACTCGTCTCAATCCTAGCACGAGCCTCGCTCAACGTCGCACGATTTGATATGCGGGGGGTGCGATTCGAACGCACGAACTCCTACGAGAATAGGCCCTGAACCTATCGCCTTTGACCTGGCTTGGCAACCCCCGCGCTTTTCGCGGCCGAATATATGATCTATTGCGTGATATTTACGTATTTCTACCGGTTACCTAAGGCTAACGGATAACGTACGAGTCAATATGTAAAAGGTCGGCAACATAATCTCGCCATCGTTTTTTTGACCCTTTGAAATGCCCGAACTGAACAACCAGGACAAGCCCAGCTATGAGCGCAATCTTTCTGAATAATGGCATGGAAGTCCATACCACATCTTTGTATGCGTTGAGGTAGAGTAACGCATTTGTCTCTCCCGGGAGCTTGAACTGCCCATTCTCAGCAAAGGCAACCTGCGTTGTCTCGTATTGCTCAGTAAAGTTGGTACGCTGTTTGCCGCTGTAATCGACCCAGAAATGTATCGGAGACACCTTGACTGTGTGTGGAATCTGCTTCGCTTCAAGCAAGCTTGCAAGCAAGACGGCTTTTGACTTACAGTCTCCTTGCTGTGCTTTGAGAACGTCGCTGGGCGTAGGAAGGTACCAAACGACGCCATAGGTCTGAAAATCGTAAGCATAATGAATGTGATTGTCAACGTATTGCTCGATTGCCGTCGCATTTGCAGGGAGCGAATCTGCCACGAGCCGCACATCATCTGTTGGTCGTGTCGGCATCTCGAACAAGCGGTAGACGTCTAGCGGTAATAGTCCAGGGTTGGGGTAAAGCATAAACAAAATCCAAAGTATAGCGATTACTTTTTTGTGATTTACAAGTTGACTCACTTTCATGTTTTGGCTGGAAAATACGGCTTAATGCATAATATTCAGCTGGACACTACTACTTTATGTAAGATGTACAATTTATTCAAAACGATATTCGCTGATCAGTGATCTTAGGCAAAGATACCATGGAAATCATCGTTTTGAGAATAGGTCATAGAATCGACCGCGATCGACGCGTTACAACGCATGTCGGTCTATGCTCGAGAGCGTTGGGGGCGCAAGGAATGCTTCTTGCTGCGTCTGATCAGTCTGTTGTCTCTACGATCCGTGATGTCGTGCAACGCTGGGGCGGGAACTTTTGGATTCGCGACCAAGTAAACTGGAAACATGAGATATCGAAATGGAAACACGACCGGGGGAGTGTTGTACACCTAACGATGTACGGACAGAATCTGCCAAATGTCATCGATCAACTTGATACCGATAGACTTATGGTCGTTGTAGGAGCGGAAAAGGTGCCTCCAGATCTGTTCAGGCTTGCGGATTATAACATTGCGATTACAAACCAGCCACACTCGGAAATTGCGGCGTTGAGCATCTTCCTCGATCGTGTGCAGAACGGCCAAGAGCTCGCGGCAGATTTTTCGGGCAGAATGAGGATAGTCGGTAACATCAACGAGAAGGTAGGTGTTAAGCGTTCTGAGCCGATCGAATAGCCCTTTCAGTCCTAGTGACGAATCGCTTCGAGTTTTGGTCGTCGGTTACAACACGAGGCACATCGTCTGCTCCGCAAAACGAGCAGGGTTTTACGTAGAGTCTGTTAGCCATTATGAAGACAGTGACTTGATTAAATGCGGGGACGTCACACGTTTCATCAGAGATGAATTTCCTGAAGTAATCACAGACGCTGATTATAGAAGTTTAAAAGCGCTTGTGATGGGCAGCTCTTATGATCACGCGATATTAGGCACTGGATTTGAAACGCTTGATATTCCACGGGTAGCGGGGAACCCTCCGTCTCTTTCGAGTTTTGTTAATGACAAAGACCGTCTAAGGGACAAGCTTGAAACTTTAGACTATCCCGTCCCCCAGCATTTTGATCTGGAAGACAACCTGTCGTTTCCTATCATTCTGAAACCTAAACGGGGAGCAGGCGGATTTAGGAACGTTCTTGTTAGAGATATAAAACACTTGCAGAGGAGTATTGAGCAGTATCACGAGAACGGTTGGGATGATTTTTTTCTCCAGGAATTTATCCATGGTATTGATGTAAGCGCGTCGGTTTTATCGACCGGAAAGCAAGCGCTCACAATCGCTATTAACGAACAGCTCATTGGCCTTAAGAACTTAGGACCAATGCAACGATTCAGCTTTTGTGGCAGTGTGACTCCGTTCAGAACAAGCTTTGCGAGGGAAATCGAAGAAATCTCAAACTCTATTGCGACAGATCTCGGTCTAGTCGGGACGAATGGCATCGATTTTATCATTGGCGCCAACGGTCCAGTCATAATCGAGGTCAACCCGCGGTTTCAAGCAACGCTCGATACGATAGAAGGGTCACTGGGCATCAATCTCGTGGAGGCGCATATTAAGAGCTGTCAGGGTGAACTGGTTCCCCGCGCGAGATATAGCAGATTTGCATGCCGCACGGTCTATTTCGCAGAGCACGATTTTTACGTGAAGAAGACCTGCGAAGACCAGAATTATATGGACATCCCTCGAAAAGGGACCTTCATAGAACGTGCTAAACCAGTCATATCAGCGATCGGGTATGGTAAGTCGAGAGATTGTGCATTCAATAATGCGTCGCATTACATAGAAACCTCAAAAGGATATGTCGGGGGCTGAGCGCAGCAACTCGGCGCTTCCCGATGAGCAACGTGTCAGTAGTTATAAGACACTTTGAAACCAAAAAATAGTATGATGGTTACAGATGTCGCAATTCGGGGCTATTTGAAGAATCTCGTCGGGGACGACGGCTTAGAAATGATAGAACGTGCTTCCATAAATGAGCTGACCGACGAGAAAATCGCAGCAGAGACAGATGCGAACCTCAACACGGTGAGGCGTACTCTATATATACTGTATGAAAATCGCTTAGCTAACTACCGACGTGAAAGGGACAAGGACAGCGGGTGGCTCACCTATCTCTGGAAAGTGGACCTAAGCGATGTTGAGCGTAATGTGGAAGAAGAAGCGCAAAAGCTTATTCGAAGGCTTGAAACCCGGTTGGATTTTGAAGGGCAAAACGTTTGCTATGCGTGCGGAAACGGCTGTGCTCGTTTTCCATTTGAGAATGCAAGCGATTATGGCTTCGTCTGCCCTGTGTGCCAGGGCGGGCTTGACTATCAGGACAGTTCAATTTTGGTCGAAGCCATGAGACAAAAACTGGAAGAACTAAGAATTGCCTTCGAATAACCTCCCATCAGACCAAGAAGCGTTACAGCTTCTCGCGAATAGTGGCTGCAGCGACAAACTCATCAAACACGTGAAAGCTGTCTCTCAATACGCAGTGGAAGTAGCGAAACTGAGAGGAGACGCCGACATCGCGCTCGTCCGAATAGGTGGACTTTTACACGATATTGGGAGGTGTAAAACGAACAGCATCAAACACGGTGTTGCTGGTGGACAGCTTCTTCGCAGCTATGGAGTAGATGAACGTATCGCCCAAATAGCAGAGAAACACGTTGGAGCGGGGATAACCGCGGAAGAAGCCACAAGGTTGTGTTTCCCGCCAGGAGATTACATGCCGCAAACGGTCGAACAGAAGATCGTAGCGGCTGTCGATAATCTAATTGAAGGTACACGAAGAATAAGCGTAGAGAAAGCCGAAGCAGATTTCTGTGCTAAGGTCGAGCTACAAGCGGCACTTCGAGTAAGAAGCCTTCACGACGAAGTTTTTAGCAGTAACGATCGGTTTTCGAACCGACGCGTGGAAAGTAACGGTCAATGAGAACGCTTCACCTTATGCAACTCGTCTGCGGACAAGCAAACAAGGTGGGCCCGTCCTTTGGGGCGATGTTGCATAATGACCTTGGTGGACTACATGTTGTTTTTTCTCTTGAGCTCTCGAAATGGATCTCTATAACGGTATCTGGCCCCGATGAGGAGCTTGCTGCAGACCTGCTCACGAGGAAATATGGTACGTTGCACAACGTTCGACGGGGTGAAATTGTCCGCGCTTGGCTTTCGGCGATCAATGATACAGACCTTGCCCTCGATGCTGGCGGGAAACGTGTTTTGGTGCACCAAAGCAAGCTCAAACAGTTGGGGCGGGGCACTGCTCTACAAGTTGCATCGAGATTCGGTTTAATTCGATGTTTGCCACTTGAGGTGAGACTCGTCGAAGAAAATGATGCAGAGCTAACGAAAAACCAGATCGACACACTTTGGCGGTGGAAAAAAGGTACTGACCGGATAAACGTGAACAATGCGACTCGCGCACAGATTCATACAGTGCTTAAACGTAGCGGTCACGCTCGAGATGTCTACGCAATCGAGAGGCTTGGGATCTTGGAGCATTCTATAGTGTGTAAACACGGAACAGACGCCCCAGGTCTTGTCCCCATAATAGGTCCTTTCTTAGAATCGGAGCTGGGCTGCATTAGGGGAGACATCACTTCGGGTAGCTCATCCTTTTTTCGAGGGTCGCCCTGTCAGCTTTCGTTTAAAAAATTGAAACGCCCTTTACGCTAGCAAGACGTAACACCTTATCAATAAGCGCGCTAGGAATGCGCGTATCGCAGATTATCGTTAGTTTTGGGTCTTCAATGAAGTAAGAGTCGTCAGTCACAGCTTGCCTCACGCTCATGCCGTGTTCTGCTATAGTCTGTGTAACTTCCTCTATAATGCCGATTTGTGAAGCGTCTCGAGGCGTAATGATTATGACGCCAAGTCCTAAAACGGGTGCGACGTCGCGGAGAAAAACGAACGTCTTTATGTTTGAAAAAAAGTTCTTGAGCATTTCGTCGCTCAGAATTGTAGCAGTCGTCTCATCGACTGCACGTCGATCTACTTTAGCCTCTCGTGCAATCTCTGTGTCAGGGATTCGAATGGAACCTGAGATAACCGATCCAGCGCTATTAACTTGAAATCCGTGCTCAAGCAAAACCTCTGCGACACGCTCTTGAGCTGGAAATTTGGAAAACCGGGCGAGAACTTCACTCCACATGCTTGTCGGTTTTGTAAAGGTTTTTAGTGTGTATATTCATGAATGTTACATACAAGAAGTTTGTGCACACCATGCGACTGGATTTATATCTCGTTCGGGAAAAGCTTGTCGCATCTCGTTCTCGAGCACAAAGGGCGATCAAGAGCGGGTTTGTCGCAGTTGACGGTAGAACGATACTAAAACCTTCGTTTGATGTAACGGGCGTTAATATCGTAATTGTCGCCGCCTCTGTAGATAAGCCAGCTGGTTATTGGAAGTTGAAAGGGATCCAAGAGGCCTTTGAATTGATCAAAATTGGGGACGTCGTTCTAGACATCGGCTCAAGTGCAGGGGGATTTTTGCGGTACGCGGCGGAGTTTGCTGAAAGGGTTTATGCAATCGAGTTCAGTTCTTCATCCAAGCAGCTTCTTGACGTCGTTGTCGAGCACTATTACGACAAGGTGCATTTAATTTACGCTGACGCATTTTCTTTTGATTTTATGAGTTTCGGGGTCGACTTCGACGTTATTTTGAATGATGTTACTGCGGCACCAAAAGACTCATTAGAACTCCTTTTAAAGTCTTCTGCGGCGCTTAAGGCCGGCGGGCGCGTTTTGCAGGTTCTTAAGGGCAAACCTAAAGACAGACCTGTTGATGATTTTCTGAAACGATTTGAGGAGTCTGGCTTCAAAACGTTAAAAGTAATTACTGGTCAAAAAGAAGAGCTTTACGTTATTGCTGAGAAGGGGGCGAACGAAACAAACGCCGAGGAAGGGATTTGAACCCCTGCGAGGCAAAAGCCTCACCAGCTGTCTGATTGCGAGACCTCCAGGCTGGCGCCGTAGTCCACTTGGCTACCTCGGCACATTAGATGCGCTAGCCGGGATTCGAACCCGGGTTTGAGGCTTGGCAAGCCTCAGTGATAACCAACTACACTACCAGCGCAAAAATCGAGCATGCGATAATGCAAGCGTATCTATATAAAAGTTCACACGCAACGGCAGAGATTTTGCGGCAGTTTGGCGAAGGAGAGCTCGCTGTCGCCTGCTTATCTAACTAGATGAGGTCACTTGTAACCTTCAAGCTTAACTTCAACTTGTATGCAAAGCCGGAGTGAAAGGACTTCGTTGATCGGTTAGCGCCGCTGTTGCCAGAACAACAGAAGAAGTGAGAGTCACTTTTCTATGTCGACTACTTGTTGAAAATGCCCCAGCCCGGATTTGAACCGGGGACAACCAGATCTTCAGTCTGGCGCTCTCCCAGGCTGAGCTACTGGAGCGTCTTGTCGTATGAGTCCCGCCTCCCCGATTTGAACGGGGGACAAATCGGTCTACAGCCGACCACTCTGCCAGACTGAGTTAAGGCGGGTAACGACAGTATTACTGCCGTTATTACTTATTCTTTACTGTGTTCAGCTGACGACCTTAAAATTGCTATATCTTTCTATTTTCAGGTAGTTTGATGAGCCATTTTTGTGATTAAAGAATATGCTGGAATTTTTATCGTTCGATCATATAAAAAAGTGATAACGGAAGTTTAATAAGGTAATAGGGTGAATCGAAGTCAGACAAGTAACTGACGTGCGTCTGACAAATGGCAGCTTTTTGTGGTCTCTTAGGCAGACAGAAGTCAGCTTTCCGTCTGACGCGCCATACTTCCAGATAATTGCCATGGAGCGAATTACCCTAAGATTGCCCAAACAACAGCTTGAACTAATAGATTTGCTAGTGACAGCGGGAGAATTTCCCTCAAAGAGCGAAGCTATACGAGCAGCGGTTCGGGACTTAGTTGATACCCATTACGAGAAGATTCTGAGTAGAAAAGAACGAAGTTCAGTCTTGATTTAGAAGAGGTGACGGTGTATATGCAAAGTATTGTAGAAGAGGCTTTGCGGCGATGCGAGATGGAAAAGCAACGACCCCAGATGCCCCAAGGTGACAAAGAAGAGGAATTTGGAGCGCCTCGAATACTCATTGTTGGCTGCGGAGGAGCTGGCAACAACACAATCAACCGACTCTATAATATCGGAGTCGAAGGAGCAGAAACAATTGCGCTCAACACTGACAAGCAACATCTCGACATGATCGAGTCGGACGTGAAGGTCTTAGTTGGCCTATCGATAACCAACGGTTTAGGCGCGGGAGGTGATCCAGAGGTCGGACGATGTGCGACCGAGTTAGGTCGCCGAACGTTAGAAACGCTCCTCAAAGACGCCGATCTCGTGTTTATAACGGCAGGGATGGGCGGTGGTACAGGCACTGGCGCGGCCCCTATTGTCGCACAGATCGCAAACGCTCAAGGTGCTATTGTCGTAGCAATGGTTTCAACCCCATTCAACGTCGAAAGAGCGCGGTTGATCAAGGCCGAAGAAGGGCTTGAACTCTTGCGGAAAGATGCCGATACGGTGATTGTTCTTGATAATAATCGTCTTCTTGATTACGTGCCTAACTTGCCGATTGACCAGGCATTTTCAGTGATGGATCAGATTATCGCCGAGACCGTAAAGGGGATCTCTGAAACAATCACACAACCTTCTCTGATAAATCTTGACTACGCGGACGTCCGAACAATAATGAACAGCGGTGGCGTTGCTGCTATGCTTGTCGGTGAGTCGGGAAGCAAAGATAAGGCACGAGACGTAGTCCGTGAAGCATTTAACCACCCGTTACTTGAAGTCGACTTCCGCGGTGCAAAAGGAGCGTTGATCCATATCACGGGCGGGCCTGATTTAACGCTAAAGGAGGCCGAGGAGATCTCTAAGGCCCTCACCTCGCAGTTAGATCCTAACGCAAACGTAATTTGGGGCGCGCGTATTCTGGAGGGTTATGAGGGGCGTGTGCGAGTAATGTCTATTGTGACTGGGGTACAATCTGCTCAAGTCTTAGGGCCGACCAATGGTGAGCTTTTCAAGTTTCAAAGCGCGAAACACAGTGCAGGTAGCGTTAAGAAGGGAACAAGCATCAGAGATTATAATCGTGAGCTTGAATACAGCGAAATTGACAATATCTTTTAGGCGAACGTAATTCGAGAGCGGTCAACTTTAAAAAATCTCTTTCAGTTGGCCGTGTCTAGATTCGTCGACCGTAACTTCTCAAGGACTTCGCAGCTTTGGCAGAACGTCCGCACTGCGGGTTCGTTGCATCTTGCACATTGACCGAGCTTAAAAGGCACGCGTGTCGTCAACTGTAAAATCCTTTCAAGACCTCTTACGAGCGCGTATTTAGTTCCTGGGTGCTTAAGCTCGTGATCGTTTAACATATCGCGAACTTCGGCTCTAAAAACTCCAGCCGAAAACCTGCACTCATCGAGATTAATTGGAATACCCTTAAGAATAGCATAGAGCGCCACCTCTTTTTCAGGGACGTATTTGAGCGGTTTTACGCGCCGAACGAGTCCTTCTTTGGCTGGATGGTCAAGCCTGAGTAGCCGATCGATATCTCCTCTTAGGTAGTTCATTTGTACGGTTTGTGCTTCATCATCAAGATTGTGCCCCGTGGCTAGCGTGGAAGCGCCGACCGCCTTCGCTAGACGGTTGAGAAGTGATCGCCGGAGGATGCCACAAACCGTACATGGGCGTTCGTTCACTCCATCGATTCTGACGCCAAAATACTGCTCGAACGATGTCACCTCCCATCCAACGCCGAGCTCTGCAACAAGCGTTGCTGCTGATTCGAGTGCTCTCTCGCGATATCCAGTGATGCCCTCATCGATGCTAATTGCTATAATGTCAATGCCACGGCGTGAAAGAAGATCATTCAATACGCTCAACGTGACGGCGCTATCCTTTCCGCCGCTCAGTGCAATTGCAAGCGTTCCTTCAATCTTCTCCTTTCGCACCTCTCTCTTGATCTTCTTTTCTACATCGGCGAAAAAGTGTGACTTACATAAGTGAAGTCCAGAATATCTCTGAAAAAGAATAGCGCTCGCGCTACATTTATCGCACTTCATTTCCAACTTAATCTCTGGACAAATACTAATAAAGTGTTCTGTCACGCGTGACGCAAAACTCAAAGTGGGAGGGCTGCTATGGTACTGCAGGATATTGCGCGCGAATTTAGGAATCTGGAACGGTATGATTTTAGGGTATTGCACGGGGTCGAGAGCGCTATGCGTTTTTTTGACTGGGTTCCGGTTGACAATCTGCCCTACTATGCCCGACTGCCTCCCGAAGAGGTGGGGTACCGAATAGGACGACTTTCAAAATATAAGCTCGTTCAGCGGAAAACGGCCCACTATGTCGGCTATAAACTGACCTTTGCAGGGTACGATGCCCTTGGCATTTATACACTCGTTCAGCGCAATGTAATAGAATCCTTCGGATCGAAAGTGGGTGTTGGAAAGGAGTCTGATATTTATGACGCAGAGCGAGAAAATGGTCAGATCGTTATTGTGAAATTCCACAGAGAGGGCACGACGTTTCGACGTGTAAAACGATCGCGGGGGTATTTTGGTAAGACTGAACGATGCTCATGGATGCTCACTTCAAGCCTCGCAGCTCAAAGTGAATTTGAGGCTTTAACTAGCCTCTACGATAGTGTCGTTGTTCCGAAGCCCATTGCCCACAATCGACATGTTGTCGTTATGAGCCTCCTTAACGGACGTGAATTGGGCAACACTACCCTTGAGAATCCAGCCACCGTGCTTCAAAATATTATAGTGCAGATCAAATCTGCTTTTGGCTGCGGTGTCGTCCACGCCGATTTAAGTGAGTACAACGTGATTGTGTGTACCACCGAAAAAGTTGCGCTAATTGATTGGCCGCAATGGGTACCGGCGTCGCATCCAAATGCAGATGAGCTGCTGTGTAGAGATATAGGCAATATATTGTCTTATTTTGCCAGAAAATATCAAATAAAGAAACGAACAGATGATGTTGTTGCATACGTAAAACAGCGCGATGAGGGCGCTGCCAACCACCTCGAATGATAGGTAAGGTTTTATTTGGACGCGTTGGAGGTGCGGCACAATTTCAAAAACTCGGCAGAACAGTGGACCTCAGGCCGCGGCGAAAAGGACGTACACGATCGTTGGTATAGACCCAGGGACAACCACTGCGTTTGCTGTTTTGGATTTGAAAGGCCAGGTCATTAGTATTGCGAGCTCACGATCCTGGGGCTTTCCTGAACTCGTTGGGTTGCTCATCGAGTTAGGGCATCCAATCATCATCGCTACGGACAAAAATCCCACACCTGGAACTGTTGATCGAATAAAACGTGCATTCAACGCCATTTTGCATACGCCCGTTTCATCGCTTTCAGTCGAACAGAAGCTGCGAGATACGAAGCCTTATTCATATGCGAACGAACACGAAAGAGATGCACTCGCTGCGGCAATCGACGCGGTTAGAAGCGTAAAAAATAAGCTCGAAAGCGTTGAGAAAAAAGCGCCACCCGAGGTCGTGCTCGATGAGCTCCAGATGCTCGTTTTGCGGGGACATACGGTCGATTCTGCCATCAATCTGCTTAAAAAGCCCCTAGCTAAGGTAGATAGTAAAGTAGATGGCAAGCAAGAGGGGATCCCTGCCTCTGAGAAAGATCTGCTTGGTCCTGATATCCATTATCTCAAAGCGCTGATAAAACGGCAAGACGAGCAAATCAATCGGCTTCTGAGCTATGTCGTTGATTTGAAGCGATCCTTACTGTTAAGCCAAGAGAAAGTACTCAAACTGCAGAACAAGATTGATATCGTCCGGTCCGAAAATGCGAAGAACGTCAAGTTAAATAAGGAAATCAGTTTCCGGCAGAAGGAAATTGACCGTCTTGCAGCGGAACTTGCGCATAGCAAGAGGGTCAATAAGGGCCTACAAAAACGCGCGCAGAAGCTCAAGCAGATCAGAGCAGCTGAGCTCAACAAGGCGCTTAAGGCCATTAAAATTGTCAAGTTTTTTAATCGAGAAGCGATTCAGGCGGCTGATGAACAGGTAGGGCTTGCAGAAAGCATCATCTTGTTGGAAGATGCAAGCGGCGGGGGCATAGCGGCTGCAGAGCTGTTGGTCAGCAAAGGAATACGTGCTATCGTTTCGAAAAACGAGATGTCTGATGCAGCCCGGAAAATCTTGTTTAGCGCAAACGTTCCGATTTTCTCAACGCGAGAGGTCCCGATACACCGATCTGGCAACCTAATAACGATCGACAAGAATACTCTCGAGTTTATGATCGAAAAAGGTCATACGGAAATAGCCAACGCAAAACAACTGGAACGACTTGACCGGCTCGAAACGCTCGTTGAAGTGTACAAGCACGATCGAATGAAAAACAGTCAGGACAACGACTGACACCGTTTTGATATCGTTGTGTGCTGCATACGGTGACTATTGACTGAGTTTCGCGCGCGAACTGACCCGGATGTTTTCATAGATGCTCTCGCCGTGAGAGTCTATTGCTACCAACAGTGGGCCGAAGTTTCGCACCTGAAGCTTCCAAACCGCTTCCGTAAAGCCGAGCTCGGCGTAATAAACGTCTAAGACCTTTTCGATTCTTTCTTTGGCCAGTATCCCGCAGCCTCCTGGGAAAGCAAGATAGAAGCATCGATCAACGAGGGAGCGGACGACTTCTGACGACATGCCTCCTT
The DNA here is from genome assembly GCA_963719035.1 of Methanobacteriota archaeon. Taxonomy (GTDB): domain Archaea; phylum Halobacteriota; class Bog-38; order Methanoflorentales; family Methanoflorentaceae; genus Methanoflorens. The sequence continues at coordinate 101,818 of CAVRAO010000002.1, forward strand.
TGCCGATTATTGCAGTTACGCCCTTCTTCACAATTGTGGGCGTCTGTTTGTTCATTCGTGCACTCGTCGTCGGCCCAGCGGCTATGATGCGATAAGCGTGCCCCTCTTTTACGATAAGAGGGCCACTATGGTAGATGCATGCATTACGCAAACTGAAGGGCCGCTGGGGATCAGAAAGCATCTTAGCGTGTGCCTTGTCCCTCGCCGTGAAGATTACGCCGCTGATATAGACTACGTCTCCCACATTAAAAGGGCGTACATCGTCGAGACGTATCGGGGTTTTTAGTACAGACGACATAGCATGACGATTCCCCACAAACTGCTTGTATTACAACTTCATCCGGAAACCAGCTTTTCGGTCTGCCCAGCACTGGATAGCCACTGCGACAGGGAGCATCGCTGTATGACAGGGGGCCTTTTCGACAAAAACGCGCAACGCCGTGGTGCGGCCTCCGAGGCCCATTGGTCCGATGCCGAGATTGTTGATTTGCTCCAACATTTGTGCTTCAAATGCGTTTTCTTTTTCGTCTAGGGATCGAAAAAGGGTCTTCCTAGCCAACCGCGCAGAACCGTCAAATGTGCTGCCGATGCCAAGTCCAACGATAATTGGCGGACATGGCTTACCTCCGCTTTCACACACCGTGTTGAGGACGAACGAATTAACATCTTGCGTCGGTTCGAGCATTGCTAAGGCGCTTACGTTTTCTGAACCAGCTCCTTTGACGAGCACTGTCACTGACAGTTCGTCCCCATCGCAGATATTATATAAGGTGTCGAAGAGCGGTTCGTCAGAGCTGACTCTTGTTATCGGATCAACTGCGTGTTCCCTTAAGGGAATTAAATTGGTCGCTCGCTGAATGGCTATCGCGAGCGCCTCTTTGAGGTTGAAATCGATGCTTGTCTCTCGTCCTATCTCCAAAGAGAAGATTGGAATGCCCGTATCCTGACACATAGGAAGGCCTGCTGCAGCTGCAAGCTTGATATTTTCAAGAATTGCGCACAGCAGTTCTTTTGCCCGCTCACTCGTCTCAGCCGTGGCCGCTCTGGCGAGGGCTTCCCTCACATCGCTAGGCAGCTGTGTCTCGGCTTCTCGAAGTGCGTCTATTGCATGACTTATGAACGTCTCTCTTGCTGACGTACGCTTCATTCGAGATAGTCCATTTGGGAACGTTTGAGTTCTTGTCTTCTTCTTTCAAGGAAGCTGTAAACAGAAGCGTGTGGGGCTCCCTCTGTAAGCATCTCTATCGCCTTCCTCACGGTCTGAATCTGATCGACGTACCCAATGGTGCTCACTGTTTTGCCGTAGATTGACACATTCGCGCCAGTCAGATTTTCGAGCGCCTCTCGAGTCCTACCATCCTTTCCGATCACACGCCCCATAATACGTTTGAGTTCTTTAGGCGTATCGGCAACCTTAGAGACGTCTATAATGTCGAGGGTTATTTGTTCATCCTCGAAAATCCTGAACGCCTTTTCAGGGCTAAAACCGCGAGCAATGGCTTGAATGACATCTGTTGCGCTCAAGATACTGAGCGAATCGCTTTCGATCGAAACAGTCCCTTCGACGCTATCGATATCAAGCACCACTTCACCCTTTTCTTCAATCTCAGCTTTCGTGCTCCCGTGCGTGCCAATGATGACTCCTATACGGTCCTTGGGAATCTTGAGATATTCTTTCATCCTGTGATCTCTCTTAAAAGCCCGTTCTCTGAAGCCGTTAATCCATGTTCGTTAAAGAACTTGATCACGTTGCTGACGTCCCGGCGTAAAAACTCCTGCGCACGAGGGTGCTCTAAAAGCACGGACTGTCCCATATCGATAAATACAGGGTTGCATTGTTCATCGACTAGAATATTGTATTCGCTTAGGTCAGCATGTACTAAGCGAGCGTCGCTGTAGAGTCTCTTCATAAATTCGATCGTCGTTTGGAAAAATTGTTCGATGTTCGCTACGTTGTTTATCGCCTGCTTCAGAAGCGGAAAGGCAATCCCATCTTTTCCCATAAATTCCATGACGAGGACATTATCTCTATACTTCACCGGTTCAGGGACGCAAACGCGCGCGTTTAACGCACGCGTCAAGTTACGAAACTCTTTTTTTGTCCACGCAAAAACTACGTCCTTTTTGGTTTTTTTGACGTGCGCGAATCTATGATCTCCTAAAATATAATCTTGCATAGCCTTAAAGTCGCTCGTTTTGATTCGATATACTTTAATCGCAAGCTCTCGTTTATCGGGTCCCAAGGCGTGGAAAACGTTTGCCTCTTTGCCAGTCGATATAACCCCTCCGAGCGCTTGGATCAGCCCGCTGCTTGCGAGGCGATAAAGAACTTTGAGGGTAAGCTCGTCAAATACCTCCTCCCGGACCTTGAAATCGTCTGCCTCCTTGTTTCGGACGCGGAGTTTGTCAATGTCTCGGTCGATACGCTCTATTTTTTTGTCAATCAGGTCAAACACGTCAGTCATTCACCATTTTATAGACTAGGGCAGCTCGGCACTTCTTGTGGTTACTACAAGTACCCATTCTTCTTTAGCCATTCAACTTGCGTACCTTGGTACCTCCATAAGATGTCCGCTTTGTTGTCTTGAAAAGCCCAAGGTACTATAACAAGGACATCTCCTATCCGCAGCCAAACTCGCTTTTTCATTTTGCCCCGAATCCTTCCCATGAGTTTTGCCATCCACGGACCGGACTTTCACTCTATTAGCGCCAAGCACGTGTTCAACTATCCCGAAGACCTCAACTAGTTCCTCTCGGGGTAGCCTCACCTTTGCTTGAGGTTCTTCTCCCAGAAAAAACACCTCATTTGTACAATCGCAGTAGTACTCTTCTTGTCTCCGGAAACGGGCTTAGCCGTTACACAACACGTCGCGAATAGGGCCAACGATTCGCTCAGCTATACAGTGCTGCGCCATTTTTAAGATCCAATGGATGAAGTTTGCCAGCAGCATAGTCCATTTCGAGTTTGGAGAACTCTTCGTACTCGATCTGACCGCCAAATCGTTTCGGTCGCTCAAGGCTCACTTGTTTGAATTGAGGGAAGATAAAATATCGGTACAATTGGAGTATAGGGTTGCCTTCGGTGGTTCGTGCCGGGCAATACGCGGAGTCAATCTTCTTTTTTATAGATTCAGATGAGTCTTCGACAGCAATCAGGTTGTCTTTAGACGAGGACATTTTGTTTGCGTCGAGGCCGAGTAGAATTGGCATGTGTATGCAAACGGGAGATTGAAATCCCATCGAATGCAGCCCTTCGCGTGCTAACATGTGTATCTTTCGCTGGTCTATGCCACCGACTGCGATGTCTATCTTCAAGTACCCGATATCCGCCGTTTGCATAAGCGGATAGATCATTTGTGACACAACTGGGTCATCTGCGTTTCTTGACACCTCATCCATGCTGCGCCGAGCTCGGTTTAGAGTAGTGTGCCTCGCTAGTCTTAGAATTAGTTTAGTGTAGTCAGGTTCGAGCTGATAGTCACTCCCCAGCACGAACCTTGTCTCTTTAGCAAGACCTAAAGCGGTAAAGCACTTCTCGTAGTGGTGCGCCCATTTACCGATTTGGTCCATTGTCCCCTTTTCGTTCAGATATGCGTGAAGGTCTGCTAGCAGTACTATGACGTCGACGCCACTCGATTGTAGATCTATAAGCTTGTAAGCCGTAAGGAGGTGCCCAAGATGGAGTTGTCCACTAGGTTCGTAACCCGCATAAGCGGTAATTTGCGTCTCACTGTCAAGCAGGGCAGCTAGCTCATTTTCGGTTACGGCCTCTTCCACATTGTTCATGACTTGTTCGAACTTCACGCAGATCACGCTTCTCAATTTAAGGGCTCAAAAACGCCTGCTAAATGTGACGGCCACTAGCCGCGCAGTACGCCTCATGACTCGTCTAATATTTATCTAGCTCGGTGCCGTTTGATTTGTATGAGCCAGAAATCCAATCGCAGCGCAATAACGGGCGATAAATCAATGCTCCTTGAAGTTTCTTATTATTTCGACTAATAGTGAAATTGTTGTAAGACAGCAAGGACCGCAACACCGCTACCGTTCAATCGCCTCGGTGAAAGGGGCAATTTGCAGTTAAAAATCGTAGTGGTGGGCCTGACCGGATTTGAACCGGTGACCGCCCGGTTATGAGCCGGGCGCTCTGACCTGGCTAAGCTACAGGCCCCTCAGACGCCGCCAACAGGGCTCGAACCTGTGACATCGTGGTTAACAGCCACGCACTCTACCAACTGAGTTATGGCGGCTTCACATCACTCTAGTGTGTTTAGTTTACTTAAACTTTGAGGTCATAGCACCGTTTACGCGACGAGTAACGCTCGTTGCGGGCCTCTTTACCTCAGTCTTTTTGAATCTTGATGTTGGTTTTGACTTCGCTAAGTTTTTTCAGAAACTGATCTAAAATTTGCTCGTAGCTCTGAACAAACTCGGAAATCCTTGAGCTGGTAATTGCGCCGTAAGGTGATGGCTTGATCAGGCCTTCCTGTTCCAGTATTCGGAGTGAGTAGCGTAACTTTGTACTTGGAATGCCCGGTCATTTCTGACAACTTCGAAATCCCTATGGGTTCGCCAACAACGACTGCGTTTAAAACTTCGAGGTGCCTTTCAAGCATTTCTATCTCGTTTTCCAGTCGATCTAACATTACTACCACACGTTTAAATAAATTGATTCTAATCATTCATATATTATGAACGTGAGGATCTTGCAGTCCACGATTAACGGCAAGTTAGAGGCCCCTCCGTCCAAAAGCTACACGCACCGCGCCATAGTCATGGCCAGCTTGTCGAAGACCTCACGGGTCATTAAGCCTCTTATCTCTGAAGACACGTGCGCGACGGTGAAAGCGTGCGAGGCGATTGGTGCTAACATAAATCCTGTAGGTGATGTGTTTTTTGTCGATGGGGTGCAAGGAAAGCCCATAACGCCGGATAACGTTATCGACTGCCAGAACTCAGGGACGACGTTGAGATTCATGTTAGGGGTCTGTTCCTTGATTGATGGCACGACGGTTTTGACGGGTGACGCATCGTTAAGGGGCCGACCGAGCTCTCAACTCATCGACGCCCTTAATGAGCTCGGGGCAAATGTTACAGCGACGAAGGAAAACGGGATGGCGCCCGTGATCGTGCACGGCGTGCTTTCAGGGGGGAGATCAGCGCTTACGAATCCGATGAGCTCGCAGTTTTTGTCTACGCTTCTGATCGCTTGTCCTCTCTGTCAAGCTGACACGACCCTAAATGTACGCAATCTAAAGTCGCGGCCGTACGTCGATATGACGCTCGAACTACTGAACCAAGCACAGATCAACGTAAGCACCGACTACTACGAGTTTATGGTGCCATGTTGTCAGAACTATGCGGACACCGATTTTCTCATTCCCGGCGATTTTTCGTCCGCAGCATTCCATCTCAGTGCGGCTGCCATTACGAACTCACGGGTAAGTATACACAATCTCTTAGAATCGAAACAAGGGGATAAGCGAATTGTGTCTATCCTCAAAGAGATGGGGGCAAACATCTCGTGGGAACGTGATGTAGTTACTATTGACGGCGCTGAGCTTCGTGGCGTTACCATAGATGCGAGTGACATCCCAGATCTTGTTCCGATACTCGCGGTTCTAGGCGCTTACGCAGAAGGGACTACTGACATTTTCAACGTCGCAAATTTGCGCTACAAAGAAACAGATAGACTACTCGCTATTATTACTGAGCTCCGCAAGATGCAGGTGGACATCAAGCAAGCGGATGATATCCTAAGAATCAAGGGCGGGACGCCCAAAGGAGCTTCTTTAAGCGGATACGGGGACCATCGCATTGTTATGTCTCTCGCTGTTGCGGCGTTAGCGGCGGAAGGACAAACTCAGATTGACACCGCGGAATCGGTTAAGGTATCTTATCCGGACTTTTTTGATGATATTTTTGCGCTAGGAGCTAATCTCGAGCCGATTAGCGCTGAATCCGTCTGAAGCTTATTGAGGGGGCTATCGTTTATGAACACCTGGGGACGTATGTTTAGGGTAACCACTTGGGGTGAAAGTCATGGTCCTGCTACGGGGGTGGTCATCGACGGCTGCCCGGCAGGGTTGCCCTTAACTCACGAAGTTATCCAAAAGGAACTAGATCGCCGACGTCCGGGTCAAAGTACTGTGACCACGCAGCGATCTGAAAGTGATACGGCGCAGATATTTTCAGGCATTTTCGAAGACAAGACGCTTGGCACGCCGATCTCCGTTATGATACAAAACGAAGACGTCGACTCGCGTGCATATGATGAACTGCGTAACGTGCCGCGCCCAGGACACGCCGACTACACCTTTCACGCCAAGTATGGATGGCGAGATCACCGTGGCGGTGGGAGGGCGTCAGCACGTGAGACGGCGGCGCGTGTTGCTGCAGGAGCTGTGGCGAAGCAGTTACTCGCGCATCACGATATCCGAGTGCTTGGGCACGTGGTCGAAATTTACGGGATACAATCGAAGTTCGTTTTTGAGAGTCCGGAAGATTTGATGCTAGCCGAGAGGAGCATCGTGCGATGCTGCGACGCAGCTGCTTCTGATGAGATGGTCGCGTGTGTTGAACGTATGAAAAAGGCGGGCGACAGTGTCGGCGGAATTGCAGAAATCGTCGCCTTCAACGTTCCGACGGGAGTCGGTGAGCCTGTTTTTGGTAAATTAGACGCAGAACTGGCCAGGGCACTAATGAGTATTGGTGCCGTAAAGGCGGTTGAGATCGGTGCTGGCTCCAGCTCAGCACGACTTAAAGGAACAGAAATGAACGATCCGTTCACTGTAAAGGGCGGGCGGATTCTAACTAAAACGAACAAGGCTGGCGGAATTCTTGGCGGTATCTCTACAGGAGCTCCAATCATCTGTAGAATTACGGTTAAACCGACGCCCTCAGTTGGAGGGCAGCAAACCTCAGTTGATTTAGAAACGTTACAGGAAGTCGATCTGTCTATTTCAGGCAGACACGATCCTTGCATTTTGCCGAGAATAGTGCCAGTCGCCGAGGCTATGGTTGCGCTCGTGCTTGCCGACTTAATGATACAGGGTGGCTTTATCAATCCGGCGCGTGTCTGAACGTTGCGCACTCAAGGTGCCCTCTACCGGGGGTTTCGTATTCAGGTTTTGGATCGCTTCACAAAACATAGCCAAGCGCCAAACTCGTTTTCTTGATCTCCAACAACTATTTATCACGCTCTGTGATAAGAAGTGTGAACTCACACTCGCACATGCTGTGAAACGGAAATTGCAAGAAGCAGCGTTAGGTATCCTTGAATATGGCACGGTTTTTAATGATTAGTGGGACCGCTTCTCACGTTGGCAAGAGCGTTTTAACTGCTGCGCTGTGCAGGTTGTTGGTGAATAGCGGGTTCAAAGTGGCGCCTTTTAAGTCACAAAACATGAGCTTGAATTCGTGGGTGACGCAGCGCGGCGATGAGATTGGAATCGCCCAGGCAGTACAAGCGTGGGCTGCCAAAATTGAGCCATCCGCTGACATGAATCCGATTTTGTTGAAGCCCAAGGGTGACTCGATATCACAAGTCATCTTACATGGAAAACCCTTAGGAGACCGGAGAGTTGGCGAGTACTACGATTCAGTCAATGTCATCTTTAAGCATGTTTGTTATTCGCTTGAAGCGCTTGCTCGTTCATACGAGATTGTTATAATCGAAGGTGCTGGCAGTCCCGCAGAGATCAACCTCTACGATCGGGATATAGCAAACATGCGAGTTGCTCAAAGTGTCGACGCTCCCGTGATCCTCATAGGCGATATCGAGCGAGGTGGTGTCTTTGCGAGCCTTTATGGGACTGTTCAATTGCTCCCCGTGGACGATCGGCGTCGGATTAAAGGCTTCATAATAAACAAATTCAGAGGTGACGAAAAACTGCTTGAGTCGGGAGTGACGCAGCTCGAGACGCTCACAGGCATCCCCGTTCTCGGCATAATTCCTTATGTGAACGTACGGCTGCCTTCTGAAGATTCCGTTTCGCTTGGGGACAAGTTGCCCCCCTCAAACAGCGTTCTAGACATTGCAGTAATCAGGCTTCCACATATCTCGAATTTCACTGACTTTGAACCCCTTCAGAACTTCGCCCGAATCCGGTATGTTTCGCTAGACGGCGATCTCGGTTCACCAGACGCGGTGATTATTCCTGGCACGAAAAACACCATCGACGATTTGGCCGCAATGCGCCGGTCGGGGATGGATAAGCAGATCCTAGCGAATGCAGGTACGATTCCGATTATTGGCATCTGCGGTGGTTTTCAGATGCTCGGTGAATCGATAATTGATGAGGGCTTTGAGGGCACGCAAAACGAAAGGAAAGCAGCAGAAGGGTTACAACTGCTGCACGCCCATACCGTTTTTAACTCGCGTAGCAAAGAGACGAGACAGGTGGAAAAACACGTTACAGGATGCGGGCCACTGCTCGACAGCTTGAGAGGAAAAACAGTACGTGGATATGAAATTCATATGGGGGCTACTACATCTAATGTCACGATATTTGGAGACGATGGGGCGCAGGATGATACCGGTCTTGTCTTGGGCACCTACTTGCACGGATTGTTCCACAACGACAACTTTCGCTCCATTTTGTTGGAGTACCTAAACTCAAGACATTCGCAGCTGGGGAAAGGAATGTACCGCAACACCCTCTTGCGAACTGATCAGGAGCGCACTCTTCACTCAGATAACGCTGGAGATCTCTATGATGAGTTGGCTCGCGTAATGCAGCAACACGTAGATATGGAAGTGTTGTACTCAATCATTGGATTATGAGAAATGCCTTCTTGGCTCCTCCTCCAGATCTATATTCTTTCCCTTGCGTTGATATTTGACGCTTTTGTCGGCGAACCTCCTGCTCAGGTTCACCCTGTCGTTTGGATGGGGCGAATCATCGCGGCACTGGAGACGCGACTGTACAAGGGAGATAAGCGCGCTCAAAGACTCAAGGGCACGGCTGCAGCAACAATCGTGATTGCAGGCTTTACTGTGCCTGTCGCGCTTTTTCAATTGCTCGGCTATCGCGTAGCAAGCGTGAACGAACTATTAGTGCCACTCTATGTTGTGCTGAGTGCTTACTTGCTCAAGTCATCCTTCACCGTATTCACGCTGCAGAAAGAAGCCCTTCGCGTGACTGATCTAGCCTACACAGAAATAGAGGCGGCTCGGTTCCAGTTGCGAGCACTCGTTAGCAGGGACAGGGCGGGGCTCAATCGTGAGTGCATCCTTTCGAGCGTATGTGAATCGGTAGCGGAGAACACCGTCGACAGTGTTGTTTCTCCTCTTTTGTTCTTTGCCGTTTTTGGCGTCGCCGGTGCCATATTTTATCGTGCTGTGAACACGCTCGATTCGATGCTAGGCTATAGAGATCACCGAGAACATGTAGGACTATTTTCAGCTAGATTGGACGATATTCTCAACTACCTGCCGACGCGCCTTGCAATCGTCCCTATGATGCTAGGGTTCTTCGTGATGTCAGGAAAAGCGGCATGTGTTAAAGCGTGGACTGTTTTAAAACGGGATCGACGTAAGAAGCGAGCAGTCAACTCTGGCATCCCTGTCGCCTTGTTCGCGGGAGGTTTGGGCGTGACGCTAATAAAGCCTTTAAGCTATGAAATAGGCGAAGGAAAAGGCGACATCACACGAACAACCGTTACTCGCGCGTTAGACGTCATGCTCTTCACGTCGATGTTTGCGGTCGCACTCACGGTCGTTTTGTTGGTCGGACGAACGGTGACGTAGCGGCCCACGATTGAAGATACGTGGCGCAATAACGCAAACAAGTTAAACTAGAAACGCAAAGTTGTATCCCATACATGCTTCAAGGGGTTGAGATGAGACCGCTCACCAAACGCGCAGATGAGCGAGGATTCTTCACAGAATTAGTTAGAAAAGACTGGATAGCTAATGATTCACTCCAGCAATGCAATTTCTCAATCACTTATCCCGGCGTCGTTAGGGCGTGGCATCGACACACTCGGGGACAGACTGACCTCTTCGTCGTTCTGAGCGGTGCCGTCAAGCTTTGTGCATTTGACGATGAGACGGCAGAACTCAATGAGATTATTCTTACAAGCGACGTCTTACAGTTAGCTCGTATTCCCGGACAATATTGGCACGGGTTTAAAACCCTCGGTGAACAACGTGCCTTTCTTGTGTATTTCGTTAACAGGCTCTACGACTACGTGGCACCTGACGAAGAGCGACGCCCTTGGGACGATCCAACCGTACGTCCCGCACTCATAAATGGAAGTGCACAGGATCAGCGTTGTGGTAAGTCGTGGGACTGGATGGATACTCGCTTCAAATAGCAAAAAGGAGCACAATGACGCTCGCTTGTCAAACTCGAAATATGCGATTAAAAAAGTTAGGAGGCGCAAATGACTGAATTACCCATAGCTCCCGTTGATAGAATTCTTCGAAAGGCGGGCGCGGAACGCGTGAGCCAAGAGGCAGCTGAAGCACTTGCCAATGTCATGGAAAACTACGTGATCGATCTCACTGAACGAGCTTTGATATTGGCACAGCACGCGGGAAGGAAGACGATTCGCGTCGATGACGTCCGCTTAGCCGCATCGCGAAGTTAAGATGGATCTTGCAGAAATACAAAAGCAAATCGAAGTCAGGTATGGCACGATTGATAAGGCCTCTGGCTCACTCTTTCTTCTATCGGTCCTCTTAGAGGAATGCGGAGAGCTTGCCACTGCTGTTCGACACAAAGAAGCGACAGCCAAGGATGAGGTTGTAGACGTAATCTTTTGCGCGCTTTCGATCGCAAATTTGCTTGCGGCGGATGTCGATCACTTGCTACAAGAAAAGTACCTGCAAAAGCGGCTCGACGAAGTAACGAAAACTTGGACCGACATTCCGAAATAATGACGCATCGCGCAGAAGCCTACGTTAGTTCGCTAAAACATATTAGTCCGGCAGAAAAAGCAACTTAGGCGAAGCAAATGCGTAGGGTTTTAGCTACTTGCGCTCAGGACACAAAACCCTTCGATATGACTTTTCGGGAAAGATTCGTTGCCAAACGAGGCTTTTTGCTGCTGCCGCGGTTAGTTCATTGAGCGGCAGTTGTGTTTCCAATGCTTTCATTTCGAAAAGATCTGCATTAGTAGTCGGGTGTCGGTGCGCAGCCCTGCAGACTGTGGAGTGACCAGCCGTCGACAAATGGTAAGTTCCGATATGTCGCGCTTTCTTTATGCTTTCTGTCTTATCAAGACCTACCAACGGACGGTACACAGGAACATCAGAAGCTTCGTCGATGGCCAAGAGGTTTTTGGTCGTTTGGCTTGCGACTTGGCCAATGCTCTCACCAGTTACGATACCATGCGCGTGCTCTTCTTTAGCGATCGATGCTGCGATCCTATACATCATTCTCTTACAAAGCACGCAGCTTGTTCGTGGGGCTAAACTCTTAAACTGATTTAAATTAGCTCCATGGTGAACTATTCCGAGATTTAAAGGACGTCCCGCCCACACTGCGAGTGCTTTGACAACAGCCAGTGCCCGCTCGCGTTCGGCGTTGCCTGTGTAGGGCTCACAGTCGAAAAACAGTGGGATGATGGTGCAACCGCGCTTCATCATAAGCCACGCTGCCACCGGCGAATCTATCCCTCCAGAAAGGAGGACTATCACTTTTCCTTGAGTTCCTAGTGGAAGACCTCCAACTCCGTCGATGAACTCTGTGTAGATGTAAGCGCGTTCCGCCCTCACTTCGATGAACAGTTCGACATCAGGTTTTGTCAACCGCACCGGCGCGGTTGTTGCTTGTTCGATTACCCCCCCGACAACAACACCAATATCTTTGCTTGAGTAGTCATGCGTTCCTGTTCGACGTGCTCGAATTGCAAATGATTTGCCCTGAGTAAGCAGCGGCGATATTATTTGTAAAGCAGCGTCTTTCATCGCGTCCAGTGTCGCTGTGCTCGTTTGGACAGGGCTTACTGAGACCACTCCAAAAACACGTGCTATGGTCAGAGCTGCCGCTACGTCTTGCGTTTGAACGAAAATACGGCCAAAATCTCTGACAACAGCATCAAACGGGATTTCGCAAAAGCTGAGCGCTTTTTCTATATTTTTAACAAGCGCGCTTTCATACCGACTTCTAACTCTATCGCTTTTGATCCCAATTTCACCATATCGGACTAAGATAGAATCGATTTTCTGCATCGCTTTGTTTACTATCTCTCAGTCATTCAAATCAGGTATCGTGTTAAGAGTTATCACATCTGTTTACGAGTTACTGCGCAGTGAAATAGTTCGTTGTGATAATAGTGGCCCAGTCACATCTATAGTCAGCTATTTTAAATGATAAGCATAGGGCATTCAGATATTGAGGAATATTAACGTCTTGCGACTACATTTATCTACAACTGAAACAAGGAGACTCAGTGAACGGAATGCTGCTTGTGATTTTTTTTAAAATGAGCCTAGCCTTGGTGTAGGAGTAATACCGCTTTAAGTTTTTTTTTGGGCTCCGTTCGAAGCCAATTGTTACTAAGTCGTTGTCCAAGTGAACGTGTAAAGCATTTATATGTGTTTAACATAGTATGCGTGGCCGCCGTGGCTAAGCTCGGCATAGCGGCTGATTCGTATTTGAGCGCTGCTCAAAGAATTATCAGCAGATCGAGGGTTCAAATCCCTCCGGCGGCTTATTCAAAGTACTCATTACCTTAAGACGCGTGCAATGCCGCGTCAATGTCTATGAAAGCATGAAGCAAAGAATCAATATAATGCGTGTGAAAATACATAAAGTTTATCATCCATAAAGGCAATCCGCAAAACGATGGCAGACGAGGGGAAGCGTCAGAGTATGAAGGAGGACATAATCGAGCAAATTGAGAAACTCGATGTGTTACGTGAGAAAGGCTTTATCACTAGCGATGCCTACGAAAAGCGAAAAACCGAGTTACTCGAACTTCTCTGAAGGTGCGTATCGACCCCTTTTTTCACTTGAGCCCTTGTTTCCTCAAGAACTTTTGCATATCTTTTTGCGAGCGAACGCCTTTCAACGTTCGTTGCATCACCTTATGGTATTTCAGGAGCTCGCGTACGTTATCAGAAGGGACGCCCGAGCCGCGAGCGATCCGCTTGATGCGTGAACTGCGAATTATGCGTGGATGTTCGAGCTCTTCGTCAGTCATTGAATCCATGACAACTCTGAAACGCTCTAGGCTCTCTTTAGTCGATTGAAGCGCAGCATCGGGGATATCGACGCCGAGCGACCCAAGCGGGAGCATTTGGACGATTTTGGCAAGAGGCCCCATCTTGCCTATCGCTTCCATCTGTTTGTACATATCTTTCAGCGTAAAATCGCCTTTAAGCATCGCTTCTGCTTCTTCCATCTCGATGGGTGGCTCTTCTTCGATCATTTCAACCAAAGTCTTGATATCTCCCATGCCAAGCAGCCGCGATATGAATCGGTCCGGTTCGAACTTTTCGAAGTCGTCAACCGTTTCACCAGTCCCGATAAACGCTATGCCAGTCCCAACCTCAGCAACTGCTGAAAGGGCACCACCCCCTTTCGCGGTCCCGTCGAGCTTTGTCACTATAACTCCCGTTAAGCCAATCGCTTCGTTGAATGCTCGCGCTTGCTCGCTCGCTTGCTGACCAATGCCAGAATCGAGCACTAGGAGGCGCTCGTCAGCGTTCGCTATCTCGTTGATGGCCTTCATTTCGAGAACGAGATCTGATTCGAGCGCATGCCGCCCTGCTGTATCGACGAGAATAACATCATAGCGCTTGAGCTCAGCGATGCCGTGGGCTGTTATTTCGACTGCGTTCTTGTTCTCTAATTCACCGTAAAAAGGTACGCCGATCCTCGCACACAGCTGCGAGAGCTGGTCAAAAGCTCCGGGGCGGAAGGTGTCAGCGCAGATAACAGCAACTTTCAAGCCCTTTTTTTGAAAAAATCGGGCGAGCTTAACCGTAGTCGTCGTCTTGCCGCTACCCTGAAGTCCGACTAGGATTACGGGCATGATGGGTGAGCCGAACTGATATTGGTTCACCAAGGAGCGCAACAAGCTCTTGGTAAACTATGTTTATGACGTGTTGACGAGGATTCAGTTTCCCTGAGAGCTCTTCTTTCAACGCCCGTTCCTTAATTCGTTTCGACAGCTGCTGTACGAGAGCGACATTCACGTCAGCGCTAAGGAGCGCTCTTTGAATGTCCCTCACGACTTCATTGAGCGTTTTTTCGTCGATGCGGTTAGCTCGAGCTAGTTTTTTGAGCGTATCGCGGAGCGAGCTGCTTAGACCCTCCATTACCATTTAAGCATCCGCCTCGTCAAATAATCTGGTCATAAGCCACTGGGGGTCAAACTTGATGATATCTTCGTAGTTCTGTCCCACACCCAAAAAGAGAATTGGCTTGTTCGTTGCGTGTGCTATTGAGATAGCGGTGCCTCCTTTTGAATCGGCATCAACCTTGGTGAGAATCGATCCGTCGATTGCCATTGTTGTGTTGAACTGAAGAGCGCGCTCAACTGCGTCGTTTCCCGCGAGGGCTTCGTCGACAAAAACCACTAAATCGGCGTCTATGACCCTCTCAATTTTTTTAAGTTGGTTCATCAGGTTGACGTTAGTGTGGATTCTCCCGGCAGTATCTGCCAGGACGACGTCCTTGTGTTTCGCTCGTGCATATTGTACCGCATCGTAGATTACCGCTGCAGGGTCAGCTCCTTGTTTGTGTTTAACGAGTTTTACCCCTAAGTTCTCGGCGTGGCGCGCAATTTGCTCAAGAGCACCGGCTCGGTACGTGTCACCTGCAGCAAGTACGACGCTATAACCTTGATTTTTAAGGCGGTAAGCCACTTTTGCAATCGTTGTGGTTTTACCCGTTCCATTTATCCCGGTAAAAACGATGGTGACGGGTTTCGGAGTGTTTTTGATGATTTCATCGAAATCAAGGCCATTGACATCGAGGACTTTTAAAATTCCATCGCGGAGCGCTTGTTCGACGAGAGCCCCTACGTCTTGGCGCCATTTTCTCTTAGTGCCAACAAGCTCTTTCTTTACGGTCTCAACGATTTCTTCAGAGACCGATACGGCAACGTCGCTTTCAAGGAGTGCAATCTCAAGGTCCCAAAGGGCCTCTTCAAGGTCCTTACCTTTAATTTTTCGTTCAAAAAGGGACTTGTCGCTCGCGGATTTCTGCCGTTGCTCGGTTCAACGCGCTGTTGAGGTTGCTCGACAGATTTAGAAGCAAGTCCTACTATCTCAGCGTTAACGATCTGTGGTGTCGTCGGTTCACACGATATCTCTTCTGTCGCCTTACCAGATGGGGTTTCTTCACTCTCTGCGGCTTCGATAGCCTCGTTGTTCAGCTCGCTTTCCGTGGCGCTAACGCTCTCTTTAAATATATTGAGCTTTTTTCTTAAGCTCTCAAACATTTAAGGTTCCGCCTGTAACTGCGATTGAACTGCTTGCAACTGCGATTGTAGTGAGTAGATTTGGGAACCGATCTGGTTTAGCCTAGCGGCGAATTGTCCTTGCATCTCAGTCAGTTTTTTCTTCCGCTCAGTGAGATATGACACGGCATCAGCAACGTCTACTTCAGCGGAGACGTTTGCTCCAAGCCCTATTATAACTCTGTCTGTTTGAGGAATGGTGCCATAGACGAATGAGTTCGCTCCAATTGTTATGAGTGTCTCTTTGCCTACATCAGGTTTCGAAAGTGCTTCAACGGTGGCAACTGCATTATCTATCTCGCTTATGGTGAAACTGACGAGCTCCATCTGTTGTTCATAGGCACGGGCTTCTGCCTCAGATTGTTGCAGTTGGCCGAGCAACACGCGTATTTCTTGTTCGCTTGCCATGATATCACGCGTCTTCCATTAAAATAGATTCAATGCGAATTAGGTTCCGCTTCAAGCCGTGTTCGCTGCCAATGAGGGAGTAGAGCTTTTCGGCGGCATTTTTCTCGTTATTGCTCGAGACTCTTTTTGTAAAACGTTCCCACGAACGCCCTGCTTTAAAGGAACCCGTTATTTGAAAGTTTTTTGTTTCCATGTCTTACCATCCACAATGAAATGCAACGAACGCCTTTTAACGTCGATTATGATTTTAACGTGCTCGTGTTGAGCGCCTGTCGATCATTGGAATACTCGCGGGTTATTAGTTAAATAGCTATCCAAACCCCGTCGCCTAGTGAATGCTAGGCTCTTTCTGAGGGCTAAAAAAACCCTAGGGAGTCTTCTATCCGCCCGAGCTCGATTCCTGTGCTCTCCCTACCGACAACGTAGCCTTTCGTGTTAGCAAGAAGCGCAGAACCTACGAGTGGGGACCCGTAGTTCACTGTGCCGATGTTGACGGGTACACCAAATGTTTCGTCTAGTTTAGAAAGCTCAGCCTCTGTCGCCTTTGGGTGCGCCAAAACCCCTTTGTTGGTGGCGCACGCGGCCATCCCAATTGTTTTTAAGCCGGCTACCGTACCACGTTGCACGTCTACACACAATGTCTCGGAAATGACTCGCTCAGCTCGAGCGATCAAGCCGGGGTGTATCAGTGCTACGGTGTCGTTTGCGAGAATGACGTTTCCTGCCGCATTGATCCTCCCCGGAAGTTTTCGCACCTTCATACCTTCAGCAAGCTTTTTAAGTTGTGAAAGTTCGTGTCTTAGCGCATTGCCGGAAACGACAAATCCGTTCGAGTTACCAGCTACGAGCGAACCGACAATCGAACTTGAGCCGACGAGAATTGGGACAGTGGTCACTTCGAGTTCCTGTGAGAAGTTCAGCAGCGCTTCTTCAGTCGTCGGTGGCGCCGCGAGCAAGAAATCTTCAGTGCAGGTAGCAAAGACTCCGAGCACGGCACTACCGCCTATCGTAATGCGCTTGACCAAGTTGTCGCCTCGAGACCTAGGTTTTTTGCTCGGTACTCTTATTCACGATTCGGTCGCGAGTTCGGCCTCGACGACACCGTCATCGAATTTCATTGCTCTGACAGTAATCTTGTTTGGCGGATGGCTCGAGCCTCTCTCCCAGACCTTCTCATTTATGGATCGATCAAGTTTGACTTTGTCTTGCTCTGCGCTTAAATGATGGGCGAGATACTTGCGAATTTCTGACATCGCCTTCTTGCTGCGTCTCCATCGTGGCGTGTGTTTTACCGCTCTTAGTGGTATGGTGTACACACGCTCCTCCTCAATTTTCGTGTCCTTTGCCATGTACGATCACACCTTAAGGCGACCTCGTCTCCAGTGCCTTCTCTTCGGATGGGTATTTACAGTGCGGTTTGTTCGCACTATCACCCACGCGGGCACACGCCTGTTTTGCTTTGTCGCTTTCGCGAGCCGTTTCTTTTTTCCCAGTGTTACTTTGCTCATTGCAGTCCCTCTGTGGATGAAGTCGCCGGGTTGCTCGGCGGTTTAAATACCCTTACGATCAGAGTAGCCTATTGCTATTCATCGTTAATAATTGTTTACGCGCTTGCCGCTCGGAAATTTGTGATTTTTCGTCCTGTGACCTTCGATTGAAGATGCCGTTTTGGAAAAACGCGGTTTACGGTTTCGTAGCCGAACGAACTCCCCATAAGTTGACGTAGTTCGACTTCATAGTCAAACGAGATACACTCGCCATAGATGACCTCGAGTAACTCTGTGGCTAGCCTGTCAATCGTCCGTCGTCCGTAGCCAAGAAGCGGACGGATATAGTCGACGTGCATACGATCCTCAAAACTTCGCGCTTCCTGTAAGGTCAATAGCGGCGCCTTGTCGTCGCGGCGCGTGCCATCTGCCACAAAGCGGTAACATTCTGCTGCACGCTCAAGCGCTGTTTTATGCACCTGATTGAGGCCCCTGTTGGGATATCCATCTTTGATCATTGTAGTTATAGAAGTCATTGCGAGCTCTTTTTCTAAGCTAATCATTACGTGGCGGAAACCGAGTATCTGCGCCAACGTGGCTGCATCGTTCGGCATGACTCCGAAGGACACTGTAACCAGTTCAATTTGTGCAAAAGGGCTCAGAAGAAGGGCTGCTAGCGCGCTATCTTTGCCCCCGCTAAATAAAACGCCAGCTTTCATCTGCGCGTTATGTGTATGTTCTGTTTCTTGGGGGCGAGTTTTTTTAGTAGTTGCTTAAGCTGTTCGTCGTTTATCTGTCCAGTGAGTCTTCCGCTTTGATATAGCGCGAGAAGTTGTGATTCAACGGAGTCCGCAAAGTCGGGTCGAGTTAATCTGACGCTATTGAGTCGTTCGCGCGCTTCGGGTGTTAGCACCTGTCGTAGGAGCGCGCTTTTTAGGGCCTGGGCTTGTTCGATCTCCTCGGTGGATGGCCCTTGCATTCCACTCTGCTGCGCCTGGAGTTGTTCGAGGCGCCGCTTCCGTATTTGTTCCAGGTCATCGTCCATAATTCACTCTCTGCGTCAGCTATGCGCTTTTTGACAGCTCATATGCGCCGTTGTCCAAGAGCGACCTGCCCTCTGGCGAGATCTCCCGGCCTTTCGGTGTCGTTCTCACAAACCCTGCGTTTTCGAGCTGCTGTATTGCTTTACGAATTATGGAACCGCTGCCCTTAACGAAACGTTCGGGTCTTGACGAGTTGTCAGTCTTACCTCCATAGACGGAGCGCAAGCGCTGGGTTCCGACGGGACCATCAATGGCGATCCGCCTCAGAAGTGCGGCGCAGCGGACATACCACCAGTCATCGTTTTGCGGCGGGTGCTCCTTATGCACTCCTGTCTTTACCCACGCTGCCCATTCAGGAGGCGCAAATCGTTCATCATCCTTCAGCTTCATGGCGGTCAATTCGATAAGCTTGGTTGCGGAAACATCGTACAGTGTGGTCATTTAATCTCCCAATTTGGACTTCTTGCTGGAATCAAGCGTGTTTAAGTCTTTTTTACTTATATCATTTTCTCTGATGCGTAACGCTGTTTTTTGGCGGCTTTTTGATGCGGTATGGCGAACGATACACAGCAGTTGCGCCTTTCAAATCGACCAACTGCGCATCCGATGCCTGACCGAGTTCATACGCGACCTTATCACGACTTGATTCGAGCAAAGCGCTCTTGAGAATTCTCACTTTGACCATTTTTCGCAACTTGAGTTGCTCCTGCAGCTCAAGCACGATAGCCGCGTTCGCGCCATTCTTACCGACCCAGAGCGTCGGGACGAGTTCCGCAGCAAGCGCCTTAAGTTTTTGAGTCTCGGTTCTTCTCGCCATATTGTTGTGAACGTTAATTCAATAGCGTCTTACATCGTCACATCTTAAGCACGTTATGACTGTTCGCTTGTCTTTAATACGCACACGCGCATTCGTGCCGTATACGAAATATGCCCCGCAGCTTCTGCAAAAACGCATTTTGTAAGTCTTTCCCAAAGGAACCCTATATTTTGTTGCCAACTTCTGCACTAGCTCAACGTAGCGATCACTTCTTTGCGCGTGAGTGGGAAACTCTACGAAGGCCGCGTCAAAGAGTCGGTCTATGCGTTGTAAAACGATGCCTTTAACAAATTCCTTTTTCTTCCGTCGTTGGGACATTTTCCACGCGCGTTGTGCAAAGCATTAATATACGTTCTGTTAAAGTAGTTTTGCGTCGCGCACCGATGGTCTAGTGGCTATGACTTGGGCCTTCCAACCCGTGAAGAAAGCCCACAACCCGGGTTCGAATCCCGGTCGGTGCATTGCTTCAAGCGTCCTGGGCCACGCGCTTCAGAGCATTCTGGTAGCGGCAACCACTTGAACGCTTTCTACTTTGTCAATTTTCGATAAAGAGGCTTCTACAGCTTCAGTTCCGCCCTCTTTGTCTTCAATGATAACCGTGAGCATCAACGCCTTGAGCCCAAACGCAATGAGTTGCACCTCACAGCTGTATATCCGCCCGTATGGCGCGACCTGAGATGTAATTCGATTGCTTAGGCCTTTCAGATCAACGTCAGGGCTGTTTGGCATTATCTTCAGCTGTACTGCTACTTCCCCCATCTAAGGGCCTCCGAAACCACACGCGCATCGATACGGATTGCTCAGCTTCTTGCATTTCTTACATCGCGTGATGGTCTCTCCGCACGAGGGGCACGGGTAGGATATGCCGCTGTCCTTGGCCATCCGTGCACCGCACGATATACACGTCTTCTCCATATTTTCATCTTCTCCGTCGCATTTCAATTGGTAAGTGAGAATCACCCGAATTTGCTGTTTCTACTCTATAGAGCGATGACCTTTATATACTATTTTCGTCCGATAATCTTCGTGCCTATAGTATCACGTCCTTGGATTGCGTCACGGACGCGCTGAAAATGCTGACCGTTCACAATCGTACAATCCAAGTCGTGCATGTCCAACAGGCGTGGAAGGAATGCATCGACGCACGTTTCCTCCCTGAGTTCGGGCGCTTCGATACGTGACACTACCTGGTTATTTATGACAATTCCATCGACGTCTGTTGCTATGACGAGATTAGCATTGAGCTGGTGCGCTACCCAGCCGGCGATAGAGTCGGAGGTAGCCATCCAGGAGTGGGGAACTGGGTCTTTTTCATAAAGTATCTTGAACGGCAAAAGGATGCTTACTCCTTTTTTTAGCGTGCTAATATCCTCTATCATCGCCAGTTCGGGAGTTGTCAGATAGAAGCCGTATTGGTTCATCGCGAGAACGGCCATCCAATGGGCGGCGGTCTCATCGAGATGAGCTGTATACCGTCGGACGGTATCTGCAAATGGCCCTCCGCCAGGTACCACGAGCACGTCTACTTGGGCTTCAATTAGATAGTTAATCAGATCTTTGGAGACTGATATCAGACTGCCTCCAATCTTAAGAACTGTGTGCATCATCTGGCTCTCTATCATCATACTTCTATGTCAAGCTTCTAGGAAATATTGCTTTTTTATGAATGGGCAGTTTTGTCCAGCGATTACGACGACCAAAGCGTGTTCAGAATTTCTTACAAGCGCCCCTTAATACATTTCGCGACTGTCCGGCAATCGGCAAGCCTCTAGGCGTCGGCTTTTGTATGTCTTTAATGCTTCAGCTTATTTCTAAGAATCGGATGTATCTGCGGATGCGCCTCTGCGGAAAAAGTTGTTGCTTATGCTTTGTTGCTGGGGGCTTCCGAAAGTAGCTCACTACAATGTGAGCAAAAACGATACGGCGTGTCACTGACTAGTTAAAGCGCTAGCGTTCGACGACCGCGCGGCCTATGTCGCAAGGTTTGATTGCGTTAGGCGTGGGATATACATCTTCCGTGTTAATCATGGTTACTAGACTCGGACACTAGTGCTGCACTTACCAACCGCCCTATTTGTGAAATTGAGCGTATCATCACGCTGTGTATATGTTTAAGGGGCTGTCGATCAACCTTCGTTGCGTCGTGACTAGTTCGATTTCACTTGCTGTTTTGAAACATCGCCTGATTGACGGCGTGAGTTAAGCGTTCTGCGCACACTCGACAGTCAGGATTCGTTACGCTAGGGCACCCGACATGAACCCCATAAAAGCACACGCTGTTTTCTGGGGTCATGGTAATTATGTGACATGCTCCTCGTGCTGGTAGCGATTAATATGCAACTGTGCTACCGTAGCATCAATTTGGATCATTGCGAGCAGCGTTTGTTCAATTAAAACAATGTCGCGTTCGAGTCTTGTTAGTTTCTCGTTTGCCATCTCGGTCACCTCCGAATTAGACTGCGCAAAAAAGTCACTTAAGACCGCGTGAGACACTACTTGTGTGCGAAAGTGTGACAACATTTTCGTGCCACGTAGTTAGCGTCCTAGAGCCGTGCAGCCGACAATCTATTGCTACCATAGCGAGTGCGAGATGAGAACTTACTTATAGGCGATATTTCCAGATGCATCTGAGATAGATGCAAATGAGCCAGAAAGCGCGAGCGTACCTCACCCTTATGCGGCTGCCTTATATGCTCGTGCTCAGCTTTTTGTGCGTTCTCTTTATCGTTACTTTCCAAAAAGGGTTATACAACCCCGCGCTGATCGGTTTAGCCATTATCACCGTCGCGTTCACAAGTGCAGGAGGCGCGGCTATAAACGATTATTGCGACCGCGATTCAGACGCGCTTACGCATCCAGAAAGACCCCTCTCTGCAAATCACATATCTCCAGCACGCGCTGTGCAGTTTTCTGCGCTGACTTTTCTCGTAGCGCTTGGCGTCTCGCTGTTAATTAACCCCGTCGCTTTTGGCATTGTTGGACTAAATGTCGTGCTTTTCATTCTCTATGCGCGTGTCATCAAGCGACTTTCCGGGTTCGTGAGCAACTTGGTTATGGGGTACCTGGGAGCAACGATTCCCATTTTTTCAGGAGCTGTTGTTTTTCAGACAATCAACGCGGCGTCGCTATCGTTCGTTGGTTTGATTGCCGGAGGCGCGATTGGTTTGAATGTTCTCAAAGACATTTTGACTTTGGAGGGGGATCTTAAGGTGGGGTACCCTACCCTTGCGGCAAAACGGGGGATACGCGTTGCAGCGATCGTCGGCGCACTTTTTCTCCTTCTTTCTGCAATAACGTCGCCGTTGCCGTTTTTTGTGGGGGTTGTCAGCGTCGCCTACTTGGCCCCTATCGCCGTTTGGGGGGGCGTCGCTGTCGTTGTGTCGCTGACCCTCCTGAAAACATCAAACACCGAAAAGATAGTAGAGCGGCTCGGGATATTCACGACATACTGGCCGCATGTTGTAGGGGTCGCCTGCGTTGCTTACGCCATTTTTTTTGCCGTTTTGGGGGTTTAATTATATTAAAAGAGGCATCTAACCACGTAGGACCGGTTGCACAAAACCACACCGTTAAACACGATGATAATTTGGAGCTTTATCTCAAACAGATTACGAACATTTTTGATATATCGCGCATCATCGATGCGCCGTTAGACAAGGAGCAAATCATCAACTACTATTTAGCGAACAAACTTTCTTATCGATTAGGCCTCAACTGGGAAGGATTTTTGCATTGCGGGATTAGCTACGACGGAAAACACAAAAGCGGGGATTTCAGAGAACAAGCACGAATTATTGAGAAATATATCAAAAACAAGGGCGCCAAACAGGTATTAGAGCTTGCATATGGATTAGGTCCGAATTGTGCATTCCTCGCGAACCGCAACCCCCATGTGTTATTCGACGCAGTTGATATATCTAACAAGCCTTTACGGCGTTTTAAAAAGATACCAAATTTGAACTTTTATTTTGGCGATTACCACGATTTAAGCCAATTTGAAGATAATTCGTACGATGTTGTGTTCGTTATTGAGGCGTTTTGTTACTCAATGCAGAAATTAGAGGTCCTGCGCGAGGTCAAGAAAAAATTAAAAGAGAACGGTATTTTCATTGTTTTTGATGCATACAAAAGAAATCGTGCGAACTTGCTGAGTCCGTCAGAGAAAACGATGTGGGATTTAGTTGTCAGAGGCAGTGCGCTTAACACGTTCGAACACGTTGACGACGTCGAGAGCGATATGGAAAAGGAATACTCAATCGTTCTATCGAAGGATCTTACGCAGTGTGTCCTACCCTCTCTAGAGGGACAAGAAGCCAAAGTGCGCTACTATTTTAATCATCCTGCGGTCGCCAAAGCCATCAACAAAGTCGTCCCGTTTGACGTTGTGAAACATCTTCCAATGGTATTATTGATACCGACAAGCGTGCGAAGGCAGATTGGGTGCTATTACTTGCACGTGTTGCAAAAAAATCACTAAGCAGCTAGCCCCGTGTCGGCGCCCATCGAAGAACGGGCGCGTGTTTTTTTATTCGATCTTGCGCTTTCCAAACGTGTGCGGGTTATATTTACCGTTGTCGCAACTCGCCAGAGCAGAAGTTCAAGATTCGCTCGTTCCATTGGAATAAGATGTTAAACGAAGCAAAGGTGCACCCCCGCAAGAACTTCCACGCGACTGCAATCGCTGCTGCAAGGAGAGCGTTTGTAGGCCTCGGCAGAGCAGCAGACGCAAAATAAACGCGACAGAGACTTCAAATTGTTGCGTTAAGCTTGAACAGCTCGAGCGCGTTTATACCTTGCAATCCAAAATAAGAACTTGCTATATCAATGTGGGGATCAAGCCCGCGGTGGGCCTTGCTTCAGCAATTCTTGGATTCGCTCTTCAGCCGGAACACCTTGCTCCCACAATATTTCGAAAGTTGAGATAAGATAATCAGCGAATACAGGATCATCAGTGTAGAGCATGCTGAGCGGTTCATCGAGTTTTATGTGATTAATATCAATATTGATCGCACTGATGCACGTCTTTTTGTCAAAGACCCCAAAATACGCCCCACGGTAGTTTTCAATGTGACGCACGTCGGCGCCGATATCCAAGTGATAACGAATTATGTCGACGATGCGATACGTCACGTCGGCAATACCTCGACACCGTCCTCCGCGCTCGATGAACTCTCTTTCAGCCTCAAGGATGCCAAATACTTGGCTCATCTCAACTCCTTCACGATTTGATAGCCATAAGAACTCTTCTTCCGCGGAGACGAAGACGGGTAAGGCTGTGCTAATTACTTCTTTAAGGCTTTTCAGCATCTTGAACGTTGAAACTTCCTCTGAAGGTCGAAAGCGCTGCTCCTGTGCTAGGTCATGAAGCTCTCGCTTTCGTATCTCCATCTCGCGGAGCTCGCTCTCGTGTTTCTTCACTGCGGCGTCGAGTGCGGCATCAAGTTCTACCGCGGCGTAAATTGTTGGTGAATCGAGCGATGGGCGTACCATACCCTTTTCAATCAAGCTTGTAAGAGTGCGGTGCACGTCTTCTCGATATGTTTTCAAGGATTTCGCAAGCGGCGATGGGGTCTTTGGTCCATACTTAAGCAGGTGGAGATAGGCCTGCGCCTCCTTCTCGCTGAGCCCGAACCCTATGAGGCGCGTAACAAAGTCTGCCTCTTTGTCCATCAGACCAAAAGTGTAAGAGGGGGTAAATAAGCGTTGTGTGTAGCTTTCTAACTGTTCGTATACTGCACTCGCAACTCTTATATTAAGCCCTTTCACCACCAACTTTCAGTTAAGCCTCTGGCGGTCCCTCTTTCAGCAGCTGCTGAATCCGTTCCTCCGGGTCGATCGCTTGGTTCCACAACATCTCAAAGGTGGAAGTGAGGTATTGGGCATACGTCGGGTCATCGGTCCAGAGTCCGGAGACAGGCGCGTTGAGTGATATACGCTTGATTTCTGCATTGATCGCGCTTATAGAGATTTTTTTGTCAAATATGACGAACATGATCCCGTGCTGATCTATATGGCGCACTTCTTCACCAATGGATATCATTTCTCGCACCGGCTCAATGACTTGATACGAAATGTCGATGATGGCCCGCACCTTTCCCCCGCGCTTGATAAATTCAGATGCAGCTTCGTTAACTCCAAAGAGGGAGGCGAAAACAGTTAGGATCGCAGGAGCGGCTATCAGCCATTCCTCTTGCAACGCGTCAAGTAAGGGCATAGAGACGGCGATGAGCTCTTTCATACTCTTTATGATCTTGAACGTGCTCACTTGATCGGAGGGCTGGAATCGTTGTTTTTGCGAAAGCTCTTGTAACTCCTGCTTTCGTGCCTCCATCTCACGCAATTCGCTCTCTTGCTTATTGAGCGCTGCTCCAAGCGCTGTGTCGAGGTCTACAGCTGTGTAGATTGTCGGTGCCTCTAGCGAAGGACGCACCATACCCTTATCGATGAGACCTGTGAGCGTCCGATGCACGTCTTCACGATATGTCTTCAGCGATTTGGCGAGAGGAGAGGGGGTTTTAGGGCCGTACTTGAGCAGATGAAGATAAGTTCGTGCCTCTTTCTCGCTGAGCCCGAAGCCAATGAGGCGGGTGACAAAATCGAATTCGTCGTCCATGGTCGCACCACTTGTCCCGTAAACGTTTCTATAGCTCTAGCAATATCTTTTTCGCGTCAAGTGCTCCATTCCATTCAAAATCAAAGGTTGACATCAGATAATCGGTGTATGATTGGTTATCGGTCCAAAACGCTCTTAACGCATCATCGAGCGAAAGCCCCTCCAAGTCCAGATAGATCGAACTGATACTTTCTTTCCTATCCCCGACTACCATAAACGCGCCTTGGTAACGATCAACGTGGCGGATTTCCTCACCGATGTCCACGAGCCGTTGTATGACTTTACTGTAAACGCCTGTTATTTTCGTGATACCCCTGACCCGTCCGCCGTTTTCTATCAACGTCTGGCATTTATTCGTTAAACCGAATTGTTCGGAGAAGATTAACATTTCCGGTGGGAGAAGCCACACTATCTCGTTCTTTGCAGATTCTATAATGTTTGAACCGACAGCTAACGCGTCTGTGACGCTTTCAATAATAATCTTCTCAGCCATAATCATCGAATTTGTTCTAAACTTATAAAAATTATGACCCTAACAGTCCAAGTAGTAGTCGCCGATTCTTACACCTTAGGAGTACCCAAAAAAATCCCATTTGAGCGTTGTTCTCTCGCGAGCTTCTTTATATGTCTTACGGGCCTTGTTCCAATAATTCGCGTATCCGCTCTTGTGCATCAACGCCTTGTGCCCACGCCTGATCGAAATGTGACAGAAGATACTCGGCGTAAGTAGGGGCCTCGCTCCAGAATGCAACAACCTGATCATCAAGCGAGAGGGCTTCTACGTTTACGTGCATGGAGCTTATGCTTTGCTTCTTATCTCCAACGAGGAAAAACACCCCTTCGTAATGATCGACGTGGCGCAAGTCTTCGCCTATATCTAAGAGTGATTGCGCCAGCTCGGCATACAAAGGTGATATATGGAAAATGCTTCGTATATAGCCCCCATTTTCTATCAGAATTTTTGACTTTTTGGTTATGCCGTATTGGGCAGCGAAGACCACCATCGCGGGGGGGAGAAGCCACACTATTTCGTTCTTTGCAGATTCAATAATGCTTGAACCGACAGCTAACGCGTCCTTAACACTGTTAATAATTGTCCCCTTAGCCATTACTCACACTAGCGTTCTCGAGTTTATAAAGCTGTGTGACACCGTGTGCTTCGCGTATCAGAATGAGGTTAAAAAAGTATAACATAATCGTCAGAACGGTCTACCTCGTCGATATTTACGGTGATGTGACCACTACTAAACAATTGCAGTCTTACAAATCATCCTAGCGAAGGAAATGTTCGATCAGCAACTGGAACTGACTTTGTCCACGCTGCTCTAAAGGAGGAAAAGAGATACGCAGCGTAAATAGGGTCATCAGTCCAATATGCAACGAGTTGGTCATTGAGCACGAGATCCTCTGTGACAGGGTTTATCGAACTGACGCTCTCTGTCTTATCGCGCATAAAAAAAGCACTTCTTGTGGGTTATTGACAAGGCGTACGTCTTCACCGACGTCCAAGAGCTCGCGCACTGTGTCAATGTAATAGAATGAGAGACTCGTACTGCCCCCTACGTGACCTCCGCGCTGCACGAGGTGCTGCCTCTCTTCCTAAGCTATATTGTGAGGCAAAGCTTAAAACGCAAGGTGGGGCGACGTACGCGATTTCAGTCTCTGCAGCTTATAAATATCTGTCCTGCTATCACTAAAAAGTCATTGACGCTGTCAACAGTCTTCCCAAAAACCATGGCTTCTAGATTCTCAATCTTTGACGCCTATAAATAAAGATATGCCACAGACGCTTGTTATAAGGTACAAATTGACCAGGAAAAAAGCAATGATGCTTATAAACGCCGCCCTCAAGCCAGCGAAGGTGGGTGTTGCTGAAGTTCTTTTATTCGTTGTGCAGCAGGGATTGCCTGTCTCCATAAGACATCGAACGTAGCGCCGAGATATTCCGCATAGGTCGGATCATCACTCCAGAGCACCGCAATGTGTTCATTGAGTGACATACGCCGTATATCGATGTTAATCGCTGTAAGACAAGTTTTTCGATCAACAACGCCAAACGTGATGCCCCGGTAATGATCGAAATGGCGGAATTCTTCGCTAATGTCTAGCATTTCTTGCATCAATTCGATTCCTGAATATGAGATGTCTGTTATAGCTCGAGTGCTCCCACCACGCTCAACAAATTTCCTGACTTCTTCAGTGATGCCGAATAGCGACGCAAAGGTAACGATCTCTTGCGGCACGATCAATAGAAATTCATTTTGCGCCAAGTTTATGAGGGGCAGTGTGACACTAACGAGTTCTCCGAGACTTTTGATCAGCTTGAACGTCGTAACCTCATTAGACGGACTAAACCGTTGGTGCGTTGAGAGTTCAGCAAGCTCTTGCTTTCGCGTTTCCATCTCGCGTAGCTCGGTCTCCTGCTTCTTCAGCACGCTTTCGAGAGCCTGTTCAAGGTCAACCGCTACATAGGACGTGGGAACGCCAAGCGAGGGATGTACCATACCTCTCTCTATTAGACTGCTCAGCGTGCGGTGAACGTCCTCGCGATATGTCTTCAGTGATTTCGTGAGCGGTGCGGTCGTCTTTGGGCCGTATTTAAGCAGGTGGAAATAGAGACGTGCCTCTTTCTCGCTAAGTCCAAACCCCATGAGGCGAGTGATAAACGTCTCCTCAGAATACATAATCGTTCAGCTTAGCGGCCAGGATATATTTAAATTTCGAGCTTGGTTAACGTCCTTACAGATTTGAGTTGTACTGTTATAACGTTTTGCCTTGCGTTTGGTGAGACCGGCGGTTTCACTTAAACTACTAGTTAATTATAGCCCTGTCAAGGGTCGCTTGCATCGCCTCCTAGCTAGATCCTCGTCAAAGAGGGCTGCAGCGCAGCCGTGTATCCTGTTGTAGAAAGCGTCTTATCCGCAGGTTCTAGAGAGGCTTCGTGACGGGGGTCCTGTTGCAGTTGCTGATTTATGTAATCTTCTGCGTTGATTGCTTTCGTCCAAGTCATTTCAAATGCGCTCGTAAGAAATTCTGCTTGCGCTATGCTGTCGCTCCACAACGCCGCGACATTTTCATCCAGTGAAAGTGCGGTTTTCTGATCGGCGTAAATGAGGCTTATGCTTCGTTTGCCGTCAGCGATAACCATCGTCATTCCACAGTAGTGGTCTTTGTGTCGCAGTTTTACTCCACAACTGGGGTACTCACGGGCCACTAAAGCGTTCATTGGGTAGATATCGAGTACGCCGCGGACGCTTACACCTCGTGCAACAGCACATCGCAATTGATTCTGAAAGCCGCCCATTGAAATGAGGTTGAATCGAGGATGGGCGATTAGAATAATGGAAGCCTCTGCCGAGTTAATTAGCTGTGATATGGTAGTTACGAGTTCCCCAACGGTTTTTACCAGCTTGAACGAGCTATTTGCGTTCTCTCTTCGCCAGAGCGTAACGCTAGCGTCTTCGACAACCTTTTGCTTGACCCTTTGCAAAAAACGAAGTTCGTGCTTGTGGGCACGGAGCACGTTGTTGAGCGCCCCGTCAAGTTCGACTGGTATATAACGTGATGAATCTTCTGATGTTTTTGTTGCTACGCCGATATCAATTAAGCGTGCGCACCTCCGATAAACGTCCTCGCGATACGTTTTCAGAGATCGCGCAAGTTCGCCTGCCCGCTTCGGTCCGTACCTCAGCAAGTGCACGTACAACTGCGCTTCTTTCTCATTAAGCCCAAACGCGGTCAATAATTGTATGAGGGCCCGATCGTCGTCAATCGCAAGCGTTTCAGGTGGTAGGGCATCATCTTTGAGACTTAGCGGTATGCCATTCACACGCTCAAGGAGCTCCACCCTTATCTTCTCCATCTCACGAATCTCGCGCTGGCGGGCGAGGAGCACGTAGTTGAGCGCTTTGTCTAGATTCACCGCCGAGTAAACGGTGGGGCTCTCTTTCTTCTCGCTCACTATGTTCTTGTTAATAAGGGTTGTAAGCTTTCGATAGACGTCCAAACGATACGTTTTCAGAGATCGCGCAAGTTCGCCTGCCCGCTTCGGTCCGTACCTCAGCAAGTGCACGTACAACTGCGCCTCCTTCTCATTGAGCCCGAAGTCGTTGAGCGTTTTTATGATCGATTCTGTGCCGTTTGCACGTGGTATTCCGCGGTGAGCGCTCGGAGTGGAAAACACGTTAGGCACAAAACCATCTCGTTCACCGTTCATCTCTTTCTTACCTACCTTCCGTAGCAGCGTCAAGATGACGCATTTTCTGTGCGCGGTGCTTCAATTGTGCTCACTGCTGTATCGTGTGCGTAGTTTACTGCGTTTGTGAGCCTCTCTGCGCAGCGCCGACAGTTAGGATCACGTCCGGCGCACAGGCATCCGAAGTGAACGCCATAGTAGCATCCCGCATCACTAGCTAAAACGGTCATAACCCCTCAATTCAAAAAGGGAAAAAGAGGGTATAAGGTCGCGTGAGTACAATTATTTGTCACACATATGGACGCGTAAAAAGAATTCCGATAGGGAATTACGAATTCAAAGACCTAGGACGCTAATGCTAGGGCTTTTCGACTCGATTCGACTGCAGTACCTACTCGTTTTGAACCAGCTGCGCAACTGCAAATGCTGGGAATACGTTCGAAAGCGCACGTCCGTATTGCTGTGAGAGTAGTCGAAATTCAAGTCCTGCGTTCACGGCGGCCTTGGCAATGAGAAACTCTCCGAGGCCTGCTCCGATGACCGTGTGTAACTCGTACTCCCGTGCCTGAAACGCCAGTGCTTCTGCAAGCTCGTTGATCTGCGCGCGTTCCACCTGCCTGGCAACCTCGTGCGTATTTTCCCTGCCAAGTTCGCTTACATCGCAAAGCAGGACTCGCGCAATTCTTTTATAACACGCCTTAAGATCGCGTGATTGAGAATCAGGTGAGTCGCAGGCGTAATCTGCTTCGTCTATGTTGCCTAGCACGCGGTGCACGTCTGCGGTGATCGAAAACAGTTCCGTGGAGAGCTTATACTTCTTGCCGCTAAGGTTTACAACGCGTAAAATGGTCGCGATGTTGGTTCTGAGTACGCCCGTATAGATGAGTTCGTACTGTCCCAATCGGTCAAAGTCCATAGTTCGGGCGATCGACTTGCCATTCTTTATAGGAATGATGTCGGACGTCGTGCTTCCAACGTCTGTGAATATGCAGTCTTTGACGCTCGTTGCGAGAAAGGCGGCAGAGGCCGCCCAATTTGACGCAGCGTATAAATGGGCGTCTTCTTCTGCGATACCTTGGGTTAGCTCTCCGTAAACATTCAGATAGCACGGCTTAGCAAAGACTGAGTTGACAGCAGCAGCTATAGAACAAATCCCTTCTTTCTTGCTCGTAAAAGCGTCGGCTAACTCTCCTGTAATAACGATTCCTACGCGCTCTGGCCGAAACTCATCTTTTACGCGCCGTAACAAGCCTGCGAGGTTGTTCTTCCTCCACAGCGGCAAGTAAAAGCTACTCGCGGTTCCGCTCGCAGAAGCAACTTTCGTATTCGCTCCACCGATGTCGATTCCGATTGTTTGGGCCATAGGGTTTCAAAGATAGTGATTGCTGCCGCAATTTGTTCTTAAGAACGTATGTATACCATGTGGTTTTAGGAGAGTTGGCAGTTTCTTTCCTAATCGCGCTTTAAGAATTAGATCTGCCACGTTGCCGATCACCTTGTCGATGCTTACTATCGCCGTTGTAGGACGCGGATTCACATCGACTATGTTCACGATGCCGTCAGGCTGTAACACGATGTCAACGCCAACGTACCCTTTGCATCCTAGCAACTGTGCGGCTCTCGAGGCTTGATCGATAACTCCGCTCCCGTTCGGAACGGAATAAGGAGATGTATTACCCAAATAATGGATAGTCGAATCGATGCGAACGTGCTGTTTGTTGATCGATAGAGGCAGTATCGTTCTTCCAACAATGAGGCTCACGCTTATGTGCTCCCCAGAGACAAATTTGGAGACAAGCGTGTTCTCGTTGATGTCATCTGGTTCGAACGTTTCGACGATGTGAATTCCCTCTGCGCCACAGCCGTCCCGAGGCTTTAAGATGTACGGGCCAGTTGGGGGATTTATTTCAGGAACGGTCAGTGATCCACGCAAAAGCACCATAGAGGCGGTGAGTTTGTCTGCCGCTTTCTTAACCGCTTCTGCAGGACACCCGAGATTCGTTGTGTGTTGTTCAACGAGTGCCGTGAAATCATAAAGGACGTTGTCAGGAGTTATGACGAGTCCTGCATCGCACACTTGTGCAAGACGCTCCACCTGCGTATAAAACGCGCTTGCATCGCCCTTTTTCGGTAGTGGCATGAGCACTGAATGTCCGCCTTTTTGGAAGCCTGCTTCGAGGGTGCGCAACATCGCGCCCCCCTCTTCGGCGAGGTGGGGGGTCATTACGCTTGCGTACTCGGCTAGTAGTATGTCCATAGAGAATTCTTCAGGTGCGCTATAATGCGCGATTCTTCAGTGTTGAATGGGCTACTGAGACTAGCTCGCTGAATGTGGCGTCTTTTGGTATCGCGTCGACTTTCACATTGCACGCACGAAGCGCATCGGCTGTGGGAATTCCTATCGCGCCGATGAGTTGATACGCTAGTCGTGCGATGAGCCGTTCACGTGTTCCCATTCGGTCAGCGCAGTCAAAGAAAGCCCTTACTGTCATGGCGCTCGTAAATAATACGCCAGCCACGTCACCCTCGGTCACCTCCTGTATGAAGTCTCGCTGAGGGGGCCCACAGCGCTTTTTAAGCGTGTACAACACGACTTCTTTAACGACTGCGCCGCCGTTCTGGAGCCCCTCGATCAGTTCAGAGCTGCCATACGCGCTGCGCAAGACCCAGATTTTTTTTCCTGCTACGTTGCTGAGCATATGAACGATGCCGCGCGAGCTGTACTCTGACGGCATAAGATCAACGCGAAGCTGCTCTTTAAGCAATGCAGCTCTGGTTGCGGGTCCTATGGCCACGACGCATGTCGATTTAGGGATACTCTCAGCCTTGAGTCCAAGCTGCGCGCAACTCAGGGCACCGTTTGCGCTAGTGAGTATAAGGTAGTCCACGTTGCCTTTCGTTAATTCATCCAGGAAAGTAAACCAAAGTGAGTCGCGTTTAGGCATGATATCGACCATTGTGGCTGCTAAAGCTCTATACCCGAAGGATTCGACGACTTTTTTTGAATCCTCAAGCTGTTTCTCAGGTCTAATGATCGCTAGCGTTTGCATCTTGCGGTTTTAGTATGTGTGCGAGTTTTACAACGTCACCGACAACTAGCACCGCTGGAGCTTCTACGTTGGCTGCTTCAGCTTTGAGTGCTATGTCATCTAAGGTGCTTACAACGACTTTTTGGCGGCTGGTAGTTCCTCGTGCAATGATTGCCGCTGGTGTTTGCGCAGGCTTGCCAAAAGCGATTAGTTTCGCCACGTTCTCTGCGAGAGTGCCTACGCCCATCAGAATTACGAGGGTGCCATCAAGTTGGGCGAGAACGTCCCATTTAAGCTCGTTGCCCGCGGCTTCGTGGCCCGTAATGACGGTAAATGTGGAAGCGTACTTGCGGTGCGTTACCGGGATACCTGCATACGCAGGAACCGCCACGGCTGATGAAATACCGGGCACAATTTCCACAACGATTCCTTGAGCGACTAACTCTTCGGCCTCCTCCCCACCGCGACCGAATACGTAGGGGTCGCCGCCCTTAAGCCGCACTACCCTCTTGCCCTTTTTCGCATATTGAACAAGCAGATCGTTAATCTTCTGTTGCGGAACCTTATGGTGGTTCGGATCCTTGCCGACATCCATGAGCTGTATTTTTTTGGGAACGAGAGCGATTATTCGCTCATCGACAAGCTTGTCATAGAGCACAATATCCGCGCTTTTTATAACGTGTTCGGCTTTTCGAGTCAATAGCTCTGGGTCACCGGGCCCTGCCCCAACTAAGAACACCTTCCCTTTTGACGTGTTTTTTGGTTTCATTTTTCAATCAAGCGCTAAAATCGATGTGATAGCTTCGGCAATCAACGAGTCAGCTCCGTTTTCCTTCACTCGTTGGGCAAATGCTTTTGAGTCTTGTTCGTAACTTTCAATAGGCATGCGATCGGTGAGGCGCACTACACGTTGGCCATCGAGGGAGAGCACCTCGGCAACGACGTTAACAAACTTACCTGCAAGGCGCGCTAAAATGCCAAGGGGGACTAAGCACCCACCCCCTAAAGTCTCCATAATGACTCGCTCAACCATGCCTTCAATGAGGGTTTGCTTGTCATTTATTTTGACGACGGCATCGAACTTGTCGATTTCCTGATTCGCCATAACGGCGATGATCCCTTGGTTTGGCGATGGAACGAATGGCAGGCGCTTCTTATTGATCCTGATGCCAAGACGCTCGAGTCCCGCCTCGGCGAGAATCACCGCGTCAAACTCGCTTGCCCTTAGTTTTCTCATCCGCGTGTCGATATTGCCCCGAATCTGTCTGCGGTTGTAGAGTGGATAATATCGCGCTAATTGCGCCTGTCGTCGCAAGCTCGAAGTGCCGATAGTGGCTCCTTCACGCAACGGACGCTCGTAGATCAAAACGTCATACGGGGATGCGCGTGGCATAACGGCACAAATACCGATCTCCTTTGGCCTTTTTGTTGGCACGTCCTTCATGCTATGTACAGCGATGTCGATGTCGCCCGTAAGCATTCGTTCGTCGATATCTCTTACAAAGGCGCCAATACCAGCCTCTCGGAAGGGCTTGTCGGTAAAATTATCGCCGCTCGTTTGGACGACAACGAGCTTGCTTTCCACGCCGTTCTTAGCGAGCAAGCTCTTGACCGTCTCAGCTTGAATCAATGCGAGTTTGCTGCCTCTGGTGCCAATACGCAGTATTTTGATCACGCTCTATTTGTTGTTCGCTGTCGTTGTTGGGGCTAGTAGCCAGGGGTGTCGACGTCTAGGTTATAAAGCCGTTCAAACGCGTTAGCATACGCACGAATGGTATACTCCAAATCCTCGTTTGAGTGTGCAAGTGAGATGAAGTTCGTCTCATATTGCGAAGGAGCCAAGAAAATGCCTTCTTCGCGCATAAAAGCAGCCAATTTCTTGTACGCGTCAACGTCGGTGGTGAGCGCGTCTTGATAGTTTCTAACCGGTTTGTCGGTAAAAAAGACCTGGAACATCGTGCCGATTCCTTGCACCGTAAAATGAATGTCGAGTTCGTCGAGGAGGTCTACTAACATCCTCCTAAGGAGGTCACCTAGGCCATTGACGCGTTTGTAGCCTTCTTCGTTGAGAACGTTAAGCGTCGCAAGTCCTGCTGTCAGTGAAACAGGATGCCCGCTGAATGTGCCTGCGTTAAAAACCCCTCCTGATGGCGCAACGCATTCCATAATCTCCTTTTTGCCTCCGAACACCCCAATCGGAAATCCGCCGCCGACAATTTTCCCTAACGTAGTGAGATCAGGAGTGACACCGTAAAGACACTGAGCACCTCCGATGCACAGTCGGAATCCGGTAATCACCTCGTCAAATATCAGGAGCGTATCGTTCTCTTCAGTGACTCTTCTGACTTCCGTGAGGTAGTTCTTCTCTGGCAGTACGGGGCCGATGTTCCCCATCACCGGTTCTATGATAAGGCACGCGGCGCCAGCTTTTTCTAAGACGTGTGACAGGGCCTCAATGTTGTTGAACGGGACTTGAATGGTGTTTTTTATAGCGTCGGCCGGTACCCCGAGTGAGCTCGCAGTGGAGATTGCAGCCGATCCTGGCTTGACGAGCACTGCGTCGTGGGCGCCGTGGTAGCCCCCTTCGATTTTTACGATAGTGTCTTTCCCTGTAAACCCGCGAGCAGCGCGAAGAGCGCTCATCGTGGCCTCGGTTCCTGTTGATACGAACCGAAGCATCTCTATTGAGGAGAAATCCTTTTGAATGCGCTCTGCGAGAGTAATCTCAGCCTCAATGGGAGTTCCATAGTCCCACCCTAGTTTTAGACGCTGTGTCACCGCTTCCTGCACAGCAGGATGAGTATGGCCAAGAATGAGTGGACCGTAACCCATACAGTAATCAACGTAAAGGTTTCCGTCCACGTCCCATATTCGCGAATCGCTTGCTCTCTGGACGTAAAACGGATAGGGCTCTATCGCGCGCACCGGGCTTGAAACTCCACCCGGCATAAGCTTCAAAGCTTTTTTATATAGTCTCTCAGACTCGTCTGTTTGCATCGCAATTTCTCTCACAGTGAGGCCAGTGTCTTTGCCGCTTCTTTGGCAAAATAGGTAACGATCATGTCTGCCCCGGCCCGCTTTATGGAAAGGAGCGTCTCAAAAATGGCATCATTAGTCAAATTCCCGTTGTCAATTGCCGCGCGCAACATAGCGTACTCCCCACTAACGCTGTATGCTGCGACGGGAACGCCGAAGGTCCGTTTAATTCGATAGATGATATCGAGATACGGTAGTGCGGGCTTGATCATGATAATATCGGCGCCCTCTTCTAGGTCCAGACGCACCTCACGAACCGCTTCGTCGCTGTTTGCTGGATCCATCTGATGGGTAGACCTATCCCCTAAAGCGCATTCGACACAGCGTCGCGAAACGGCGCGTAGAAGCTCGAGTAGTACTTCGCCGCGTAAGACATAATCGCAACTTCGTCAAACCCCTCCTCATTGAGTTGCGCGCGTATTGCACCAACCATCCCGTCGATCATCCCGGAAGGTGCGACGATATCGACCCCGGCGCGTGCGTACGACGTTGCGACACGCTGCAGCATTTCGAGTGTCGGCCCGTTTAGGATCGTGCCCTTTTCGTTAACGATGCCGCAGTGTCCGTGGTTCGTATACTCGCACAGACACACGTCGGCGATGACCGTAGCTGCTGGGACCTGCGTTTTTATTGCGCTGATAGAGTCTTGCACGATGCCGTTAAGCGCAGCGCTTCCCGTCTCGTCTTTAGAGCGTGGCACTCCGAACACGATGACCGCGGGAATGCAGAGTTCCGTGATCGCCTCGGCCTCAGATACTGCCGTTTCGACGGTGTGACGATAAAATCCCGGCAGGGAAGGGATAGCCATCGGCTTCTGTGCATTCTCATCGACAAACAGAGGGCATATCAGATCGCTTGGGAGCAGTGATGTCTCTCGAACCAACTTTCTGATGCCCTTTTTACGAAGCCGTGCGGGTCGATTGGCCACCTAAACCTCCTGACGTTTGAATAGTTTGTGTGCTGAGCTCATTAGGTCATAATCGTCGTTAGCGGCTGCATCTCGAAGTGATGCAGTAAGCTCAAAAAGGAGTTTATTCACGATTGAACCCGTAAGGTCATCTAAGATCTGCTCGTTCTTATTTAGATTCTCCTCACTTCGTAGACGGTTGTGCGCTTTTTCGAGCTCGCGCACCCGAAGCTCCTCTGCGTTCTGATATAAGCTCGCTATCAAGCCCATTCACGCGATCTTTCTTGTATTGCCCTTCGAGTAGGTTGAGCTCTTGGTTGATGATCGCGACCACCTTTCCGATCTCGGAACGTCGCTTCTTAAGGTTATGTTCGGTGATCTTGCGTAAATCGTCGATGTTGTGTAGGTCGACGTTATCGAGCGTGGCTACACTCTCTTCAACGTCACGCGGATTGGCGATGTCGATGATGACTAGCGACTGGCCTTTCGCTGTTGCATTGCGTGACTTACTCGGTCACGGGTGAGTATGTAGTGCGGCGCTGCTGGTTGCGCTTATTACTAGGTCTGCTTCACACAGGTAATCGTCTATCTTGTCAAATCTGAATCGCAGATGCCCCCAAGCCTTTTAGCTAGGGTTTGCGCGCGTCGAAAGGTCCGGTTTGAGACAAACATCGCCTTTAGCTCTCGTTCGGCGAGTGCCACCGCTACTAGCGTTCCCAGCTCGCCGGCTCCGATGCTCAGAATCGCCTTGTCCTCGAGGGAACCCATTACTCGTTCGGCGAGGTCAACTGCTGCTGAGCCAACTGACACTGAGCCGCGATTTATTTGCGTCTCCGTTCGTACACGCTTTCCGAGCTTTAATCGCCTTGGAATAATGCTAAGCCCAAGTCGGGCCCTAATGTGCCCTCTTTGCTCGCCATTTCGACCGCCTGCTTTAAGCTGGCCAAGTATCTGGTCCTCGCCTACAATCATAGAATCGAGGCCTGACGCCAGTCGCATCAAGTGCCGGAGTGATTCCCGTGACTCATATCGGCCAATGAGCTCTTGCGGCACAGCGGGGAAGAAGCGCCCTATAAACGAGCTAACGTCGAATTCGTTCGTTACGTTGAGGTAGAGCTCAATCCGATTGCACGTTTGCACGATGACACATTCACTAACGTCGGCGGCTGCGTGCATTGCCTTCAATGCGTCCTCCACGTTGTCAATGCGGGCGCACTCTAAGTCGTTCAGGCTTGCCCACTTGTGCGATATCGAAAGGTTGCAGATCCCATTCACGTATGAACCCCTTGTGTCGTCGCCTGCTGCATCAATCGTTCGTTTTCCACGATCTCAAGTGCCGCTTGTAGTCCCGCGTCGTAGCTACGCGCGAGTTCAGCCCACACACCTTGGTCGTTTATGATTATTTCAAGGATGCGCCTTCGCTCGAGTTGGCTGCCAATCTTCTTTTTTAAAATGGTGCGCAGTTTATCCTGGAGCGTTACCATAAGAGCAACGTTTTCTATGAGCTCCTCGATACGCAGTCTGAGAAATCTAGCTGATGTGGGACTTTTGCCCATCGTCGAAATCCCGACTTGGATATCGTCTTTGTTGATAATCGACGGCACGATAACCTCGCCGATGCCGTCCACTTGGTTAACGAGGACGTTCATCGCCTTAGCTTGATCGGCGATAAACGTGTTGAGCGTGCGATTGTTGGTTGCCGGAACGACGATAAAAGCGCCTGTAAGGTACTTCTTTACATCTTTCAAGTCGTCTACAATCGCGTCGATAAGGCCACTGTCTGCCATTTTCAATAATTCAGCTGTAAAGCTCGTGCTTACAACTGTCGTTAGCCCGTAGGTGCAAAACATCTTGGCCTTTCTCTCGCCAACGTGTCCACCGCCGAATATGACTATGTTCCTGTTTTTTAGGTCGATAAAAAGGGGTACGTGAGCCATAATAACGCTAATTCTAAACTAATGCTTTGCTGAATAATCGCCTCAGGGAGATGATGCAGACCTCATTACGATAGCTTGGCTGATTCAAATTGCTACGACGTCATCTTGGTATAAATGCTTACCTCCGCCGCTGAGGCGCTAATATCGTCGTTGCTTCTCTTATTGAAGCCAAAAAAGGCAAAATACGCACGACGGCCATGTTTGACCGTCTATCCGTTCAAGCTCCTCATGCCTTTTTGCACTGCCGCAGGCAACGGCGAACCTATTTACTAGCATAAGAGGCAAAGGCGCTCTTCGATGCTTAAGCTGTCTAATTCTGTGTTTCTGCGAACGGGTCACAAGTCAATATCGACTTCTTTAAGCGTCCCGTCTTCAGTTTTTAAGATAGCGATCAGCTTTATTACGTGTCCGGGTTGAAGGCCAGCTTTGCGCGCCGATTCTGCTGGGAGTACTTTGCTGATGGACTTTTTTGCGAGCCGTTTTACCATCTCGCTTGGATCAAGAAGCAGTTGCGCTAGTGGATTGAAAGCTCTGCTATCACCAATGGCGCCGAGTGCCTTCACAGCGCCATATCGTATAATTACGTCCTTATCGGCGAGGAGCGCAATGAGGGGTTCCACGGCTCGCGTATCACCCATCTCGCCTAGGGCCTCAATCGACCAGTATCTAGCGTTTGAGTCTGGGCCTTCTATCACCTGAAGCAACGGCATTACTGTGGGTCGACCGATTTTTACGAGCGCTTCCGCGCAATAGACGTCGATGCCCTCCGACGTTTTGCTAAAAGCTCTGATGAGATATGGAATAGCGCGCGTTGATCCGATCTCTCCAAGCGCCCACGCGGCGTTGCGTCTTACCGACCAGTGGTCGTCGTTGAGCGCATCTATAAGGGCATCAGTTGCGACTTCGTCTTTGAGCTCGCCGAGCATTTCAGCGACCTGCGAGCGAACATCCTCGTCAGCATCTTTGAGCGCGTTAATTAGCCCGTATGGGCTTCTCTCTGCCTTGAGCTTTACAATATCGGGTTTCGTTCGCATCAGTATTCACTAGCTGCGATGTGCATGCAAAGTTACACACTGTGAATTTTTTCAGTTGATCCACTTTGGGACAGCACCACGACGCGACTGATGGGAGATCCGGCAGCGACTGTGTACCCCGTTCGTTCGCCAACGTCTCGTGCAAATGACATTACGCCTTCGTATGACATCATTGCGGCCCGTGACAGTCGTTTTCTGGAAAAACCGAGGTGCATATACGACTTGACTTCAACATAGTCAGGTTCAGCCAGTTCGATGAGCTTTGCGTAGCTCGCCTCTCCAAAAGCGTTCACCTCGTTTACAAGCGTAATGCGCAGGGCGGTGCGTGAGGGATGATCGGCGAGTACGTGCAACGATTCGAGCAGCTGTCCAAACTTATGCGTTCGTGGCTTGCATATCGAGTAGAAGTGCTCTTCATCAGGGCTGTTCAGCGAGACGTACAGCTGGGTCGGACGGACCTGTTCGAGCACTTCGGGATGACTCCCGTTTGACACGACGAAGGTCGTCATATGTTTGTGATGGTAGCGTTCGATGAGCTCGTCGAGGTATGGGTAGAGCGTTGGTTCGCCGCTGAGCGAAATGGCTACTTGGCTTGGATCGTAAGCCTCCTGTAGCTTTTGCATGTTGGTAGTCGAGGCGCCCTTATAGCCGGAAATAAGCATTCTCTGCGCCGCTATCGAGCCATCGACGAGTTCCTGCGGCTCGTCAAACCCGAACCTCT
Organism: Methanobacteriota archaeon; assembly: GCA_963719035.1. Classification (GTDB taxonomy): domain Archaea; phylum Halobacteriota; class Bog-38; order Methanoflorentales; family Methanoflorentaceae; genus Methanoflorens. The sequence continues at coordinate 142,465 of CAVRAO010000002.1, forward strand.
CTGTCGTGTCCAGATCTGTAGCTCTCCAGCAGTGCAGGCACTGTTGATTACAGTGCAGTGTGGGGGTCATTTGGATACAGCGGTGAGCGTGAATGCCGTAAAATTGCTCCTTGTAGCACACGCCCTCATTACGCAAGGACTTCTTGAGCCACAGACACGGCTTGACAGCCCCCCCGCAGCCTATAGCGTGATAGCCTTGTTTAGTTAGGGTCTCGCGGTATGACAAGGGAACTGACGTCTTGGGATTTCTTCGTCGCATGAATGGGTCTCTTTATACCTTCACATCGAATCGACTGGTTCAATCCCGAGACAGTTTAGCACGTTTCGCAAAACAATCCGTGCGCTCGTCACGAGGGCTAATCGAGCGCGGCTCATCTCGGGTTCAGCAGAGAGCACGGGCATAAATCGATAAAATTGGTTAAATGCCTCTGCAAGCTCGCGTGCATATGAAGTAAGCATGCTCACACTCAAATTCCTCGTGATATCTTCGATTACTGCGGGAAACTGCGCACACAGTTTAATGACCTTGATCTCGGATTCGTCTGTGAGCAGACTCGGGTCGTACTTGTGATCAAACGTAGTCTTTACGAGAATATTACTTGCGCGGGCGTGCGCGTATTGCAAAAATGGCCCCCCTTGTCGCTCGAAATCAAGGGCTTCGGACCAGTTAAAGACCATAGGTTTATCAGCGGATACCCTGAGCAAGTCATAGCGCGTCGCGCCGATGCCTACGGCTTGCGCGATCGCGCGTTTCTCTTCTTCGGATAACGTTGGGCGCCGCTTATCGACCTCTTCATACGCTTTCTCTGTTACCTTCTCTAGTACCTCATCTGCGCTCACGAAGTGACCTCGGCGCGTGCTCATTGAGCCCTCTGGAAGGGAGACAAACTCAAAAAACACAACTTCAGGAGCGCTAATGTTGAGAAGCTCGAGCGCTTTTCCCACTTGGAGCGCGGTTAGCTTGTGGTCCGCCCCGAGCACGTCGATCATGCGGTTGCATCGTCCTGCCTTCCAGACGTGGTAGGCGATGTCGCGAGTCGCGTACACCGACGTGCCATCCGAGCGCCGAACGACGAGATCTTTGCCGATGCCAAACGACGAAAGATCGATGTGCATTGATCCGTCACTCTCGGTTACACCATAGCTTCGGAGTTCTTCGATGATGCCGTGCAAGTCGTCAAGGAATTCACTCTCCCAGACGAAACGGTCGTGCGAGACGTGAAGGTTTGCAAGTGTCTGGTTGATGCCTCGCAGACAGAATTCGACTGCGTCTTCGAACAGACAAGCAACATCTTGATCGCCGCCTTCAAAGCGCTGCATGAGCTCCCTTATGTCGTTGAGCTTCGTAGGGTGGAGTTCTATGTCAGCGTTCGCCTTGATGTAGACATCGGCCGTAGCGTGATCCGATTTTCTCTTGCCATTGAGCTCAAAGTGCATAAGGCCCCAGACGACAAGCGCGATCTGTCGGCCCATGTTATTGACATAATACTGAGTCTCGACGCGGTATCCGGCCTGCTTTAGACAACGCGTGAGCGCATCGCCGATGACCGAGTTTCGCACGTGGCCGATGTGAAGGGGCCCGTTTGGATTCGCAGAGGTGTGTTCGAGAATCACGATGCTGTCACTGTTGATTCGCCCGTAGTTCTGATCCTCCTCCAATACGGTGCTGAGCGCGCGATGCAGGTAGTCGGTACTCACAAAGAAATTCACATAGGGTCCTGCAGCCTCAGCTCGCGCAACCAGAACGTCAGAACTGATGCGTTGTACGATGTTGTGTGCGATCTCGTGAGGCGGGAGCTTAAGGATGGGTGCGAGTTTAAACGTGACGATACTTGTAAGGTCGGCATAGCCGGGCTTAACGACCAATGCCAGGTCACCGCTTGGGTACTCGCACTTTTCGAGCGCTTCTGTCAGCAGCTTTTCGACGTGCTTGCGAAAGTTGAGAAACATTACGGCTCCGTCAGCGCTCGTCGATCGCAAAACGCAGGATGGCTGCAATGCCGCCAAATGCTCGCATGAGCTGCTCCCCCTCGTTGAAGTCTGTTGAGATAAACTCTACCGAGGCTCCCGTGTCTCCTGCCCTGCGGATAAGCTCGTCGACAACATCTTCCTCGTGGGCGCGTTCCATTGCACCCTCACATTTAGGACACACGCCCGCCCCTTTTATCCCACGGATCGTCTCTTCGAGCGTGAACCCGCACAGCGGGCAACTGTTGGTCACACGCTTGATGCGAAGCGCCTCTGAGAGGAGTAGCGTATCGACGGCTCCTAGCTGAAGTGCTTTTCGTGCCTGTTTCTCGCCGTAGGTCGCCTTATTTGAATCGTGCACAAGCTCTTGGAGGAAGCGCCCTACTACGTTCTTTTCGCGTATCAAATCGAGTTCTTGGAGCACCTCGGCGCCGTTTTCCACGAGCTCTGAAAGGCCGAACTCGTCGGTATAGGACGCGTCAAAAGCCCCGAGAATCTTTTGCTGTAGCTCGTGATGGAGGTACTCGCCGTCGACGAACTCCTCTTTAGTTGGACTTGGACCGCCTATGAGCACCCCTTTGAGCTCTGGATGTTGAAGAAACTCGTTGTTGGCGGCCTCACCGATACGCTTGTAGAACTCGTGGATGGCTATGAGGCGCAGCCGTTCAAAACGACGCTGCGATTGGCCGCCTTTCGTGTGTTTGCCAGGCACTCCGGACGTGAGGTGCTTGACTGGTTCGATGCGTTTGCCGTTAAGGACGCCGACCGTCGCCTCATTTCGGTCGACAACGACCAGTCCGAACACCTGTTTTTCCTTAAGCATTTCCTTGAGCGGATCAAGGTTGAATGTCGAATCACAGCGGTATTGGTAAGACTTTATCGGTTCAATGGGCTCTACGACGAGCGTTTCCATCGTTGACTTGTCACCGCCGAGTGCGATCGTTCCCGTAAAAATCACAAGCCCGTTTGACGGCGGAAAGCGATAGTACTTGAGGCGCGACGTGATCGATGAGAGCGCGCTTTGCACGTTGGTCCGTGTGCTCTTTGATTTGATGTTTGACGCCTGTCCGTACTCGTCCTTGAGCTGGCTCACTACGTCTGAGATTTGTTTGTCAGGCGGAATATATATTGTGATAAGTTCGGTCGCTTGCCCCTTCTTGCCCTCTAAGTTCTCGATGACGCGTTTAAACTCGTAGCGCTTCAATGATTCGATTGGGTTGCTCATATTAGTATATCTCCGCCTTGCGACGGACAAAAAGCCAAAAAGGACCACGGCCTTGCGGCCAGTCGCTTGACAATGAATATAGTAAGCGCTTCATTAAAAAACTTTTTAGCGCGTTTGTGGGCGAGCGGGGCGAGGTAAGCTATATATGGCTCGCGGGAAAGAAGTATATAATGAATACGAAGCTTTCGTGGCGTTCTTGTAAGTGGGTTTCGCGGCGGCTTCCCATCGTTGCTTGTTATAGGAGTCAATCTATATGTGTCTGGCAATTCCTGCCGAAATTGTTAAGGTCGAAGGGAACAAGGGCGTCGTCGATTACGGCGGCTTAGAACAGGAGATAAGCTTGGATCTCGTCGAGGATGTCCGTCCCGGGGACTATGTACTAATCCACGTCGGTTTCGCCATTGAGAAGCTCAGCAAAGAAGCTGCCCTCCAAACGCTAGCGATTTTTAAGGAGTTGGAAGAGCTCGAGCAGGAAAATGCATGAGTTTAGTATTGCGTCCGGCATCGTCGACGTTGTGAAGGAAACGGTCGAAAGCCGGCCGGTGAAACGGCTTATCTCGGTTACCGTCGAAGTGGGGCAGCTCGCGATGGTTAACCCTGAGCAGCTCAAGTTCTCCTTTGAAGTGATCACTGAAGGCGGCCCCTTTGAGGGCGCCGAGATGAAAGTCGAAACGCTTCCAGCGGTTGCCAAGTGCAAATGCGGCTTTGAGGGCGCGTTGGGCGATGAGGATTACGTCTGTCCCAAGTGTGGCGGCTTTTACGAGCTGCTTTCTGGCAGGGACATTTGTATCAAGAATCTTGAGGTCGAACTCGAAGACGAGGGCTAGACGGTGAGGTGCCTGAATCATGCGAACTGAACGTACAACTGTCGATAAGAACGTCAGCCTGCTCCACGGCGCGGGCGGCGAAATGATGAACGCTCTGATCGCCGACGTCTTGACGAAGATCAAAAACAAGAACGCCGGCGGTATTGGCTTGGAATCGTTAGATGACGGAGCTGCCATTCCGTTAGCGCAAGGTGGATTCCTCATTCTTACTACAGACACGCATGTCGTCAAGCCCATCTTCTTTCCCGGAGGGGACATTGGACGGCTCTCTGTTTCCGGAACGGTCAACGATCTTGCGATGATGGGCGCAGCGCCTCTTGCGCTGACGAGTGCGATCGTTATGGAGGATGGGTTCGCAATCAGTGATTTACGCAAGATCGTGGCGTCAATGGACGAGGCGACCCAGGAGGTCGACACGGCGATCGTGACGGGTGACACGAAGGTGGTGGAAAAGGGAGCACTCGATGGGATCATTATTAACACTGCAGGGATCGGCTTTGTTGAAAGTCCGGTGCGAGATTGTGGACTTGTGCCAGGTAACAAACTCATCGTCACCGGCACGATTGGTGATAATGGGATTGCTGTGCTCGCCAAGCGGGAGGACTTTCACTTTCGGACAGAACTCCGCTCAGACGTAGCACCGATCTGGCACACTGTAAAAGCCGCTCTTGACGCGGCTGATTCGACTGCAATAACGGCTATGAAAGACCCCACGCGAGGTGGCGTCGCGAGTGCGCTTAACGACATGGCACATAAAAGCGGCGTAGAGATCCTCATTGAAGAGGAGCAGTTACCAATCAATCCTTCGATAAGGGCAGCTGCTGAGATGCTTGGCATCGATGTGCTCGAAGTGGCTAACGAGGGCAAGGCGATCATCGGCGTTGACGCAGGGAGTGCAGAAGCGGTGCTCGCTGCACTTAAAAAGACAAAGTATGGGAAGAAAGCCGCGATTATCGGCGAAGTAAATGAAGGTCAAAGAGTTCTGATGAAGACGCAGATCGGCGGAACTCGCTTTGTTGATGCACCGCTTGGCGATCCAGTGCCCCGCGTGTGTTAACTACTAACGTCTTTAAAATAGCTTCTGACGGCTTGCGCACACGCGCAGAAAGCTTTAATATCAATCCCCAGCGTAGTAAGCTGTGCTGCGTCAAGCGGCCTTTACGCTTGTGCATGCCCGGGTAGTGTAGCGGCCAATCATGGAGCCCTGTCGAGAGCCCCTCCTAATTTTGAGCCCCTTTTGACTACACCAGGCATTTGCGGAACTCTTAGTCCTTTTCACTTCGATTTCGTGAGTGATAAGATACGCACCATATATACTACCGATTCAGGGAACGGTCACAGTCTTGATTCACTTCAATTGACGTTTTCGCGGGATCAACTTATCAATTACAAGAAATGGCGTATAGAAGGTCTTGATCGGAAAAGCAGCAATTGGATGAACAAGGCCGCTGAGATTGTTTGGCACGGCACGCATGGCGTAATCTGTAAGCTAACAATGGACGCGGTGCGTGACGTTGCTTTAACCAAATACACGTGCGTTTATTCAAAACGTAAAGTGCTATGTTTTGCTAAAGGTCTCCTCAAGTATCTTGCCAAAACCACCTTCGACACTCGCTTTCAGGCATTTGAACTCTTCTTGGAGATGCCTAAGGTCCTCAAAATTCGTAAGCATGTTACAAGCCGCATTGTGACTAAGGAAGACATTGAAAATGTGCTAAAAGCGATTGAACAGGCGTTTAGCATCGGGCGTATTGATAACGCTCACTATCTAAACTACAAAGCGATAGTGTTCTTTGGCGCGTTTACGGGTCAGCGACCTTTAGCGACAATAGCAAGATTAACTGCGCGACAATTTGAGGAAGCGGTGAAAATGAAGAAACCGGTTGTTGATGTTCTCCCGTGGCAAGATAAGATTCGCATGCAGCATTATTGCCCTCTCCACCCGCAAGTCGTTGAGGCTGTAGAACCTGCGCTGGAAGTTAGATTCGATGACGAGCGTGTTTTTGAGCAACTGTCCTTTCAAGAGTGGCTTAAGTACACAGACATCCGGCTATTGCAAGGAGGCGCTCGCATTGTCAATGGAGACCTGAGGAAATTTGCAGAGCAGCAATCCGACGTACTGCAGTGGGATCAATCAAATAAGAACTACATACTAACCCACGGTGTCAGCGGGGTCGATTGGCGTTTTTACAAGCATCCGTTGCCTAAGATCGTGTATGACGTATATATGCAGTATTGGAAAGAAGTCGAGCTTTCGTGTTTAAAGTGGCCATGCTTGTTCCCGCACAACCGGCAAAAATACCATACATACCGTCATCGGCAAAAGCAAACGTTAGCCTGTGGGCTTCTTTCCTAAAAATAAAAAGCCCACGGCCTTATCAAAAACGTATGTTGACGACGATATTGCCCCATGAACCCACCTGCCTGCTGAGACGATGGTAGTACTTTAAACTTAAAATTTGTGATAGCTTTTAGCAGGCGCCTATTAGCGGTCAATTCTGACCTCCGCCTCGCTGAGGCAATCGTAAATTCATCGTTACTTTTTGCTCTACTTTTTTTGTTCTGCGAGAATGTGGAGCACAGGCTATCCCTCACTAAGCGCATCAAGAGACGTGTCCAATCGGGATAATGTAAAGCGGCTGCTGGTCTGGAGGGGTCTCTAACACTTCGCGCACCATCGAGTCATCAAAGGCGCCGATCGGAACCGCTCCCAATCCCAACGATGTACACTCGAGCAACACGTTTTGCGCTGCGTGACCAGCCTCGAGGTGGACGTAGCGCTCAGCACGTTCACCGTACTTCGTTGCGGCCCGCTCGTAGACCCCCATAATCACAAGTTTTAACGGTGCTTGTCGTACGGCGTCCTGATTCAAAGCGGCTTTTGTCAGGTTCTCCTGCACATCCGCTGATCTGATTTTCCCGAGGCTGTGATTTAGGGGGTTGTAATGGTACACTCCTGTTACGTTCACGACATAGACTTCGAGCGGATACAGCGCGCCCGCAGACGGCACCGTTCTGAATCCTTGAGTGCTCGTGATTCCTTGAGCGGCCCAAACGAGCTGTGAGAGCTCGCTTAGTGAGATGTCAGCGTCAGTGTACTCGCGTACCGACCGCCGCTGTTGGAACGTTTCCTCTAATGACATGTTTCCTTTCAGGACTGGGTCGGGAAGCTTGATGACGTCGATGACAGCGAGGTCATGTGATACAGGCACAACTGCATCGTCGCTCTTTTGCGAGCTCAACGCCATCCACCCTATAAGAGCGGAAGCGATCACCGCAATGACCAGCGCAACGGCCAAGATTTTTTTTCGCATCGACGTACTCTCACGCTACACGCTTCACTTGAGAATAAGGACCTCCGCATAGTATAGAATTTATGCTTTAGCACGGCTAAGAAGAGGTGCAAAATTAGCACAAGTTAGCCCGAGTTATCCTAAACAGGTATGCAAAGCTGATAGGCAAGAACATTCATCCTCACACATTCTGGCATAAGTTTGCCATCAATAGCGTAAGGCACGGATTTGTAATACGCAGACCACCTTATGCCATTATGCTCTTCTTTCCTGGGAGCTAAGGATGTGCCTGACGACAGAACCAAATTGCCAATTAAGCCCTGGCACATCCTCCCCCTTTGTCTAAGCAAAGACTGTGCTGACGAATTTGCGGCTGAATTTCATGAAAGAGCCAATATGTGACGGATAAGGTAGTAAGAGCAGATAAAGCTTTTTAACGACGTAAAAAGGAAAAGGAGCGCGAAACGCTCCATATTAGGAACCATTGCCGGCTTCAGTGCAGCTAAGGGTTGTGACTTAAGGAAGACCCTTAATTATTGCTATTCCTTCTGCTTCTGGAAGCGCCTTCAATGTCTCTAAACTTGCCATTCCGGCGCTCGTTATCGTGAGCACTGCTTTCGCCATTGCCTCGTCGCTCGGAGCTTCAACAACTACCACCATATCATATTCCCCAAAGACAAAGTGGATTTGTTTAATCTCTCCGCCGACGGACTTGAATATCTCTTTAGCGCTTTCTATTCGTTGCGGCATGTCCTTCACTTTCTCAATTCCTGCTTGCGTAAATTTATGAAGCAAGATGTAGCTTGGCATTTTGATGTAGCCTCCATTTTTTTAGTAGTGAGCGTTTTGAGCGATCAGACCATTAGCGTTTGCGCTGTATTGCGCGAGAAATGTGTGCAAGAGCCGCCGTCGGAAGTGATAGAACGAGATAAGAGCCAAGAGGTAATCGCTTCTAACTACTTCCACACCGCGCTTCCTAATCGTTTACACCCCATGTTTTACTACACTAATGCGTGCGCGACGATTGTCTCCAGGTCGATGAGCTCCTATTGCAGCTGGCGGACTACAAGAACGACTACGCGGACGTAGCCGCAGCAAAACTTTTAAAGAAGTGCTCTACCAGTTGGAAAGCCTATCGATATCTACAGGACCGCGTTCACGATGCCTGGCTGCCTGATAACGCCCGGCAGCAGGTTCGACAGATTATCAAAAAGATACAGGTGCAGATACACCAGCAGCGCGAATACAGCTGGACGTATCAACAGCCGTGAGCGTGCAAAATAAAAGTTTTGCTAGTTTGTTAGCCATAAAACTACACGCAACAAACTGAGAGGAAGGTTCTTCAAGCAAGTATCAGCGACGAAGGCTAGGGGCACACTAAAAATTTGAGGTAAATACCCTAGTTTGGCCAAGAGTATATAAACGGCCCCTTGCCTTCGAACGTGGTTGTTATCATACGATATTTTAATACGCGTGACAAGTTTTTGTCACACATCAACGCCCGTGAAAAGTGGGCGCCCCTCTCGAAGGGTAAAGTCGACATGAAAAACTAAGGTGTAACGCTTTAAAAAATGTCTGGACCGTAGTCGCTTTTTGAAATAACGCCCAGTGTGACGTTATTATCGTCGACAGAAAAAACCGATCACGATATTATGAGGCGTGATTCATGTACAAAGTACTGAAAACGTAGGAGGGAACAAATGATTGAGAAGGGACTGATCTTAACCGGCAGCGATGCGGACGTATTGAGCAGTGCGCTTTCAGAAGTGAAAACGATAGTCTATAAAAAGGCAGGAACTCAATTAGATGATAGCCAAGCGCTCGATGCGCTCGTTTCGTATTTCCTTAATGCCGAAAGATAGACAAAAAGAGAAGTTTCACTTGTATTTTAGCCCCTTACGTAAGCGCCTGGTGCTCGGCACGATTATTGAGGGGACAGTCGTAAAGCCTGATCGTGGCCAGGAACTGCTCGATCTAAGTTAGATAGCTGGGTCATCTATGGAGTGGCATTACCTAAAAGCACGAAGTAAATGGTGACAAAAAATGAACTGTGAAGAAAAACTAAAAATCCTGATGGATGCTTGTGAGAAGGCATTAATGTACGGGTGGGAAGATAACTTCAATTGGAGCAAGGATAAACCAGAAGAATTTTGGGATGAAGAAGAAGCGTGGATTGCAATAAAAGAAGCGTTTGTTAAAGTAAAAGGTGACAAAAAATGAGTGACACAGATAAAGAAGTCCTTAAAAAAGTATTAGAACTTTGTGAGAAAGGAATCGATCAGGCGAGAAAAGATGCAACAAATTCTGTTGGTACTGCCGAATCTTATGCGAATGGTCAAGCCGTTGCATATATGACAGTCGTTGAACTAATCATGCGTATGAAGCAAGAAGTCACTCTAGATTATAAAGAGGCGTGGGATTCTCTAGTAAACACGAAGAGCATCAAATCGATAAAAGAAGAATGGAGTGAAGGCGACAAAAAATAATAAGTGCAGCAATAACGAAAACAACGATAGCAATTACCACAACGAAGGCGGCGGCATTCGTTTTTATAGTCAATCCTATCCTGCGTACCAGCCTCCCTGCCGATTTATGGTATTTGGACTTAAGCAGAGAGCTGGCCCCGCATTGTTGTACAGCTAGCGCCTAGAGCAATAACGCCGTGTAGCCGCTTATTCTTCATAAATCCGTTATTCGTTTGCTGCTTGGCCACACGTGCTGACCGGGGCCTAATACAGGCTCTGACTAACTCTTTAATAAACCAGCTGCCTCCACTAGTTAAAAAACGAGTTCGGCGTCCCTGCCAAAACGAATTAATAGCAGGTCAATTCTGGATACTGACTATGGATAGTGAGGGGTCAAGAAGGAAATTCGAAAATATCGGCGATTACATCGCTACGTTTCCTAAGAATGTTCAGCACACGCTCAGGGAGCTGAGGAGTGCAATCAAAGAATCGGCGCCTGAAGCTGAAGAAACCATTAGTTATGGAATGCCCACCTTCAAGCTCAATGGTAACTTAGTACATTTTGCCGCCTATGAGAAGCATATCGGGTTCTATCCAACCCCTTCCGCCATTCTTGCTTTCAAGGAGAAATTATCCATTTATAAGCAATCAAAAGGAGCGGTTCAATTTCCAATCGATGGGCCGATTCCGTTAGATATTGTAAGGGAGATGGTCAGGTTCAGAGTAAAAGAAAATCTGACAAAAGGTGCAAGAAGGAGAAAAAAGGACTGAGACTGAGCTGACTTGTTCAAAAACGCTACTTTTATCCTCCGCTGCACTTTAACTAGAACTAACTAAACAAGAGGTGGAATAATGACAGAAGACGATAAGAACGAAATCATAAAGTGCACTGTCTCGTGCCCCGAGTGTGGTGCTGAGATGGTCTGCACGCACGAAGACCCAAAACACGAAGAGAAGCACAGGTGTGAAAAAGGCCACGTGTGGACCTGAAGAAAGCTTTAATATCAATACACAGCTAGTAAGCTGTGCTGCGTCAAGCGGCCATTACGCTTGTGCATGCCCGGGTAGTGTAGCGGCCTATCATGGAGCCCTGTCGAGGCTCCGACTCGGGTTCAAATCCCGACTCGGGCGCTCCTTTTTTGTAATAGAGTAATCTGCAGTGTTATTTGCTGCTAGGAATTCTAAACTGCGCTTTTCTATGTCGCTATCCTTCTTATTGCCCTTTATTTCTCGTGGTTCGCCTTTAGCGTCGCGTATATCCAAAGCTAACCTTAAAGCGCCTATCGTTTCGTCAGCACGCCTTATAATCTCGTCTTTACCCTCTAACACCGCACGCAGCCGTATTATTTCAGTATTATCCTGCTTATCAAGTGCGACAATACGACCTTCGACATAAGCAGTTAAAGCTTCAATCGTTAGGGCCGAACGGGTTACGTTATTGCTGTTCGCTCGTTCAATAACGGCTTTTAACAGCTCGGCAGGTAATGTAATAGACATACGGGATAGCGTCATACGTTCCGTATGATAATACCTTATTTAGTATTAAGCTGCCGATATCATCGCACTCGTTCGTGTTTCTAGAAAATGTCACAAGAACTGATGGCATCAAAAAACCGGTTAAAAGTAGGTACCTGTATAGTTTTTTATAATCATAGCCGAACGGGCCGCGTGTGCGTGTTTAAACCTCGATATAACCGCCTGTTTGAAGCGATGGAATGGGCAACAGGTAACGCCGCGACTTAATCTTAATAATAGAAAAAAATCGATAAAATCCTTCTTAACTCGCGTATTGGTCCCGTCGCCTAAATATAAACCGATAGAATTCGGCGCGTGCCCTATCTGCTTAATCCTTACATTGCGGGCATACGTTACTCGTCGTTGATACAAACTCCCAGCAATATATGCACCTATAGATGCGCTTCCAGGGTACGCCGGACGTCGTGTCCATGCGTCCCCATTTCGGACGCGTTTTATATGCCACCGCTGCTATATTATCGCCCGCTCTCGTCGAGTTCGTTCAATAATCGCGCGTGTAGCCGCATACTTAGATATCAGTTATGTCGTTTGCATTATTCTGCGCGAGCGGCGGTAATACTGACAATAAGGGACTAAATCATTATCGCCACGCAGTTTACAATCAGCGTATTTCTCGCACTGTCGGCAGTCCATCATTTTATTCACGCCTTTTCTAGCAGCTTACCTATGTAACCGGACACCCTTATGATAGCGCAGAATCGCTAGAATAATATCATCTGGATTATCGGCGTTGATCGTGAGAGAACCGACCTTTATCGGAATTTTTTCCTTCGTCGTTTTATCGTTCATATCTATACACCATCTTAGCGCAATGCCCCCACCCTACCCTATAATTGTATTCTGACGATTTCTCCAAAAGCGTCAGCTGTACATTTGACACATGTGGCGGCGTCCGCCTCTCCATAGGCGCATTCAGAATGGAGATCGCGTAGGCAGATGTTGCTCTTCACAGTTTCAGTTAATAGTTCTTTCATTTTGTTTGACTCCCCTTTTGGTATTTTGATAGCAAGGACCTCCCTACTACCAATAGCACCGACGACACGTCACTATGTAACCCCGCGTGACAACAACTGAGTGTCACGGTATCGACATATGCTCGCAGCTTACGCAGTAGGTCATAGTCAATAATAGGAAAAGAAGAGTCAATTACCTACCCGGCGGGCGTATCGTGAAAGTACTAACCTGGCGGGTATCTTTCTGTACGAGAGCAATAGTAATGCAGCGTGATGATTACGTTACGTGTTTGCGTTCCTTTACCGCTTTCGGTAGGTCAAGATATAGCTCAAACGCTTGGTATCGCGCATCAAACCGCGTCTTTGATAAGTAGCGGAAAAACGCCTTTGCGAAGTTTATTACCTTTCGCTTCGCGTAAATGTCGCTATATTTATCCAGAACGTAATTACGAAGCTCGTTTGCGGTTATCCTGCTAATTTCGCCCTTTGTATAGCGCCATAGAATATCTGCGGCCTTATTTAGCCAATTAATCGTTTTTCGCTAAGTCCTGCGATACGAAGGTTATATAATCTTTTAACTCGCTTCTCGAAAATGTCAGGTTAAGCTTATCTAGTCTGTCGCTATCGCATACGCTAGAATTAGATTGCTTTATTGAATTTTAACCATTAATAGCGTTTAATCGCCTAAATAAGCCCTGTCGAGGCTTCTGATTTTGTTCAGAGCAGACTCTTAGGAAGCCTAAACCTGTGGAGGGCCTCGCTCAAGCAGCTCTTGTATCCGTTGTTCTGCAGGGATTGACTGCTGCCACAACAGTTCGAAGGTGGAGGCGAGGTATTGAGCATACGTTGGGTCATCACTCCAGAGCACGCTTACCAGTTCTCTAAGCGAGGCGCGTTTTAAGTCGGCGGCATTAATCACGCTCATACCAATTTTTCCATCAAAAACGCAGAACAATAGCCCTGAGTACGTGTTAAAATGACGTACTTCCATTCCAGCGTCTAAGTGCTCTCGGATTAGCTCAATAAACGGATAAGTGACGTCAGTTATAAATCGTATCCTCCCCCCCCGGTCTATAAACTTCTTATCGTCCTCAACAAAAAACAAGGATGAAAACACCGTCAGTATAGGGGGGACAACTGCGAACCAGTCCTTTTCAGCTGAGGCCAGGGCAGATAGCGTTACAGTCACCACTTCTTTCATGCTCTTGAGAATTTTGTACGAGGCAATCTCACCGGCGGGCCGAAACCGCTGTTGCTCTGAGAGCTCTTGTAGCTCCTGCTTTCGCACCTCCATCTCGCGTATTTCGCTTTCGTGCCTTTTGAGCGCAGCGTCAAGAGCGGTTTCGAGGTCTACTGCTGTGTAAACCGTTGGTGTATCGAGTGAGGGCCGCACCATACCTTTCTCGATGAGGCCGGTAAGCGTCCGGTGCACGTCCTCCCGATATGTTTTAAGAGACTTGGCGAGAGGGGAAGGGGTTTTTGGGCCGTACCTAAGCAGATGTAAGTAAAGCTGAGCCTCTTTTTCACTGAGCCCAAATTGAGTTAAACGACGGATGAACTCATCGTCCTCAGTCATGCGCTGCCCGGAAGGTACGTGAACTAAGCAGTAAATAAAGATTGGGTTCTGAGGTTCTGGTTAATAATAGGTGAAGTTAGGCGTTGAAAATGTGGTTTGTGAAATGGTTGGCGCGTGCCCTTCACGTTAGCTATTCATAAAAGTTGCAAAAGGGGAACCCTTAAGCCGCTAAGGTATATACACCTTTACTACATAGGTGCTCGCAGAGCACGCACTCATCTGTTATGCCCCACGGATTCATAATTAACGGCGTAAAAGACGCACTTGCAGCCGCCTTAGGGATACTTGAGTCACAACAAAAAGAGGTCGCGTGGCTTGTGCCACCTTCGGTTCATTCCCTCGCAACGACCCTTGGCTTCCTTGAAGCAATGAGGGCATTTGTCAAGCGCGGCGGAGTGTCACGAGGAATAGTTGCCGTGTCGCGCGAGAACGTTGACGAGATACGAATGAGCGTAGAGAGTGGCGAGGACATTCGCCATAGTGACGCGGTGCACGAAGTCTTCATGTATGTAGGAGACAAGCAGAAGAGCGTTAGCGCGCTAAACATTGGAGTTGTGGAATTCAGGCTCGATACTCCGGTCGCTGCCTTTTGGAGTGAAGACCCCACATATATAGAGTACCTGCTCGCTGCCTTCGAGACTGTATGGGCACAGGCAATACCTGCTCAGGAGCGGATAGAGCAGTTAGAAAAAGAAAAAAAGCAGCGCTAAACGTCATGTGCCTTTAAAGGCTCAGCTTTGTTTTTAGTCGCCGGCTGTTCTCTTGGCTCATTTAACCACACACAGAAGGCAACGTTGTCAAGCGCCTAGAACGAGTCGCTGCTTGAACTTGAGCTGCTCGAACTCGACGACAAGTTACTGCTGCTACTGCGATATGCAGAAATTACACTTCGCATAGTTTTATGACTTAAACAGTCAATTATAGGGCATCAAAAACATAACCGAAGTTGGAATAGCTACGTAAAAGCAAAAAAGCCATTATTTACGAAATAAGGGGACATGAAGGGGATCCTGTTTTCATTATTCGATTCGACCCCGGAATACATCGTACGTCAGATGTAATCGCCGTTGGACAGATCAACCCGAGCAGCAGTTTCTACTTTTAGAATCGGAGCCTCGCAAAGGCTCTCGCTTCTGGTCTCTGTGAGAACGCGCAAGAAAGTTTTGTGTCACGTTTTGGAAGACTACCTAGCTAGCAGCAGCGAAGCTCGCGCATAGCGCGACTGCTCGCGCAAGCAAGCAAACGATGAGCTCAAAGTCTGAACTTCAGTGTCTTTTTTGCCGTGCTGCGCGGCATCTGAGCGCCATGAGTGTGCCGAACGGGTTCTTCAAAAGATTTCAGCAAAAACTTTTTCACTTCATCGTGAGCGTACTCCTAGTACGGTATGACGAGCGATGATGAGTTTACCCTACGACTCACCGAGTTCGCATTGAGCCAGAAGGAAGCCCGGGTCTATTTTCAGTTGCTCAAATATGGGCCGCAGCCTGCAGCTGTCGTTGCAAAGCGTCTGGAGACGTATCGTGAGGACGTGCATCGAACATTGAGGCAGCTTGTTAAGAAGGGCATCGCGTGCCAATCACTGAGCAAACCAGCAGTACACGCGGCGATGCCCCTTGAAGACGCGCTTGATGCGGCCCTGAGACAAAAAACCAGAGAACTGCGGTACAAAGAGGATGTGAAGCAAGAGCTCATCAGGCTTGCGCCGCGCGTGAGTCCCTTGCCGCTGGAAGAGTATTGCAGTTATCGGGTGGTGACTGGCTGCAATGAGTGCATCGCGGCTAGCTTGGTGCAGGCCGAAGCGGCGGTGCACGATATTTTAACGATCGGTCACCCTGCTGCGCTGGCATACTCATACAAACAAGGATTTTTCAAGACGTTTCTAGACGCAGTGGAGCACGGGGTGGAGATGCGCTTCATCCTCGACGTATCCAGTCAAGCACTTGACGCGGTTCGCGCTGCTATCGAAGGAGGGATCGACGTGCGGCATTATGAGCAGTACCGAGGGATAATGTTCACGCTCGTTGACTCTAAGGAGAGTTTCACGGTTGTGGCGTTTGATCCGCGTTACAGTCCTAAGGACACTAAGCATACCGCATTTTTGTGCGACAACCCTAAGTACGCGCACAGACTTGCAACCCAGTTTGAGCTGGTCTGGAGACAATCGATCGACGGAACGCAGCGGGCACAAGATTTGAGGAGCGAAACTCCAGACCCCGCCTCTGACCGGTCCAGCGCGTCCACGTTGTAAAAAGTGCTTGCACGCAGCAGCAAACGTCGGCTTTAAACCGTCCGCTTGAGAACAATAGGGTTATGTGGTGTAAGAAGTGGCAATCGCCTCACAGATTAGGTTTTCAACAGGACGTTTCCCTAATACCGCAAATAGACATTATACACGTGCTCAGGCAGCGGATGCCAATAGTTGCCACATAGGTTCTTACGTCGGAGCCTGTGTTAGGCTCCGGCTATCGTACAGAAGAAATAAATGAAGCTCGGCTATGTGTAATTCGAGCGCTTTAAAGCACGGGCGCGGTTATATTCAGTCCCATGTTTGACAGGGCCGTCTGCAGGCTGAATCATACTATAAAATTAACTTAAAAAGAAGAGAAACAAGCGGCCTCATATGCTATTGTTCACCTTACCTTAGCATGCTTTGTTCGATTGCAGTGCTGCCGCGTAGGGTCGAACGCGAAAAAGAAGAGGAACGGTTAAGCTAACACGTGTGCTGCTTGCATAAGCGTATGCAATTTCGACTGGTAGTTATCGGACTCATCGTGTTGGTTATAATCGGGTTCGTAGTTTTTGTTGCAGGTTCAGTTGTCATAGGCGTAGATATGGCTATATATCCGGCGTGGATGTGGATCATTTCCCTCGTTGTCATCATTTTCCTTACCGCCATTATCGCCGTGCTACTGGTAGGATGGCAGGATTCCCATTACGACGAGGACGCGCCTGACGAAGAACGCTACTATCGGGACCGCCGCCGCTGCGTTGCATGTAACAGCTCTATATTAGGCAATATGCTATCCTACTTGTGCTAGTTTTTGGACAATCAGGGGATGTGCCTGAGCTTAATTGGCAATTTGGAGACTATTGTCAGGTATATCCTTAGCTTTCGGGAAGCAAAACATAGGGTCGTAATGCGCTGCAGTAATATGAGGGTTGATCAAATGCCAATTGACATCAGTTGAGCCCATCACGCGGAAACCCACACTTTTACCGCAGCCCCTTACGCCTGCTTTGTATCTCTCAATTCTTAAAATGTAAATTTAAGGAGCAAAGAGCTGACGCTATTTGATAAAATAACGCTTTAAAGGCAATGTTCTCTTATTAACTACAGGTGTGTGCTGGACGGTAGCTGGACAGTATAAACTACATACCATCCACACGTGCTTTTTGATAGAAAAAAGAAAAGGGGGCAAAGCCCCTACTATGCCTTCACTACGACGGTGTGCGCTGCGCGGTCTCCAGTCCGCTGTCTCTTATCTGACGTCCAAATAAGAATTGCACCGAGCAAGAACGGAATAATGAACGGTATTGCGTCGATGATCAGCAGTAAGGAACGCACGAGTGCATCGACATAGCCAATCTTTGAACCATCCTCTTTGACCACTTTAATCTTAAGGGCCATCATGCCTACCGTCTGTCCATACGCTCCCAAGAGGAGCGTGAAATAGATGAGCACGATGAGTGATGATATGACGCTGCCAAGTCCTGCGAGCGAATTCGCTGTGGTGGATACGTAAAAGCTTCCATTAGTAAAATTCGCGCTATTAAAGACGGGCGTTTGCAACGGATTGGCGAAAACTGACGCAATAATGCCCGCAATAATGACATCGATAAGAAGAGCTACGAATCTGACACCGACGCTACGGTACTGCAGCGGTGCTGGAGTCATTTCTGGAGCTGCGGCCATTTCAGGCGTTGGGGTCATTTCATTTGCCATTCGTTCACCTCCTTGTGGCTTTGTTGCCTAATTGTGTGTTTGGTAGGTAAAAACCTATGGATGGGATACGGTACCTGAACGAGTGTCCGTTCTTTTCAAATTTTGATAACGAAGAGAAGGGCACCGCGGAGCTAGGCTTTGCGACTATCTGTGCCCCCTTGCCTTTCGATAATCGTACCTAGCACCAGGCGCTTACGTAGGGGGCTAAAATACGAGTGACGTAGTCCTTTTTCCTACCCAACATTCACAGCGCTTCTGAAGCACGAAACGAGCTCATCGAGTGCCTGCGCATCCCCAGGCTAGCTTTATGCTCGAGAAGTACTGTAAGAAACAGGTTACGGAAGCTGAGGAACATATGAAATGAGTATCCTTGTAAATGTAACAATAAGCATAATTGTTCTGGTAGTAGCATACATCATAGCTTCTCTTTACTATCCTATGCTGGCAGGAGGCGCAGCATATGGTCGTACTCCGAGGAAGATTGTAGCTGAGGCTCTTAAACTGGCAGACCTTAAAAAAGATGAAGTCTTCTACGACCTTGGATGTGGGACAGGAGAAGCCCTTATAGAAGCCTCAAAGTTATGCGATCATGTGAAGGGAGTTAAGATAGGGCCTATTCGATGGTTTATAGCCAAGCTTAGAGCAAGAAAAGCCAAAGTCATTCTAGGAAACCTTTTCAAGCAAGACATTTCTGACGCTGATGTTATATTCATATTCCAGTACCAAGGAAGGATAAACAACAGAATCGTGATGAAAATAAAGGCTGAAACACGAAGCGAAACAAGGATCATAAGTTATTTGCACCCAATAGAAGATATGAAGTTCGTCAAAAGCCAAAACGAGATTTTCATTTACAAGACATGAAAGGATCTGTCAACTCTTTAACAAGGCGTCTGCTGCCACCGGAGGGCATCTGTTGTTTCTGCTACGGTAGGGGCGTTGGTCGTAGCCTGTATTAGGCTCCGGTTGCTGTGTTGAATTAGTTCGTCAGAGCGTTCAGAAATAGGTCGGAGCTCAATAGGCCTCCACTGACGTGGAATTTTGCAAATAGTCTGAAAGAAAAAACATAATGTAAACTAAATTACGAGATTATTCTGATGCACAAAAAAATGAAAGAAAATACATTAAATTGTGGTAAAATGCAAGAAACAGACCTCTATCTTACCATATTCCAACGGAAGTCCGTTAGAAAGTACGATTTAGACCCCTTCGATGAAGATACATTAAAGGAGCTCAGAGAGCATCTTCAAACTTTAAAACCGTTGCATAAGGACATTAAAATTGAATTTAAGATTTTATCTCCCGATGCTGTTATAAGAAGGACGATGAGAAAAGCACCGCACTATATAGCTGTTTTTGCAGAGGTAAAAGAGGGGTATCTAAGCAACATAGGGTTCATGCTACAGCAGATGGATCTATTATTTTCTGCTAACGGATTGGGTAGTTGCTGGCAGGGGATCCCTACTCTCA
The DNA here is from genome assembly GCA_963719035.1 of Methanobacteriota archaeon. Classification (GTDB taxonomy): domain Archaea; phylum Halobacteriota; class Bog-38; order Methanoflorentales; family Methanoflorentaceae; genus Methanoflorens. The sequence goes on from CAVRAO010000002.1 coordinate 161,721, forward strand.
AAAAAGAAGGTTTGGCAAGTTCACGTCTGAAATTTATCATGTTAATGTACCTTTGGAAAGCCCCAGGAAACATTACACCGAACAAAAACTTCCCAATTCAAAAGAAAATCGCTCCAGGAAATAAGTGACATTAAAGGTGCAGATGATTTACTGGAAACAGCTCGTCTTGCTCCTTCTGCACGTAATGCACAGGGGTGGTTTTTCACTGGTGATAAAGATTTAATTCATGCATATTACCGTAAACCAAGCTTCATTGCGGGACTTTTAACCAAAAAATATCCTCCCATGGATGTGGGAATCAGTCTTTATCACTTGAAACTTGGTGCAGAACATTTTGGCAAGGAAACTGAGGTTATATTTGATAATCCGGATGGCAATACTCTCAATGATTATGAGTATGTTGCCAGTTTGCGCTTAACATAATCAAATGCCCCATTTGTTCTCCGGTGGTTTCTACCAATCTTTCGGCTCCGGTCAATGTCTCGAATTTGGACGAAAAAACGTCCTGATGTGAGTCAGTCAGAGTCCCCACCAGGAAAGTAATTCTCACTGTAGTTTTCCGGCCGATTTTGAAGCGAAAATCTCCGAATACGTTTTTCTAAGTTGAATACCGATAATCGTGCATGGACCTGCCAGGGATCCTTTCCTGTAGAGTGGAGCGCCTGAAGTTCAAAGCGACCAACCTCGACCTCGGTCTGGCGCTCATCGCCACCTTCCTCCTGCCCATCGCCTGCTGGCTGCTGCTGGATTGGGGCGGAGCCCTCCTGCCTCTAATCCTGTACTATGGGGTGTTCTGCGTGGCCATCGTGCTCTGGCGCAAGAAGAGCCTCGACTATGTTAGACCGGTCAGTTGGTCCTTCAAGCTCTTCATTGGGCTGTTGGCTCTCCAGATCTTCATCCAGACGATCGCCTACCTGACCATCATACCCGTCAACGATCCCTTGGAGGGGGTCCTGCTCACACTGCTCATCTGGGTCCCCATCAACGCGGCCATGGAACAGCTGCTTTGGGTCTACATATTCGATGCCTTCGAGACGCGCTGGACGGAAAGGCGAAAGCGCTTCATAGGAGGGGTGATCGGGATGTTGATGGCGGTAATATTCGTAGGCCTTATACACGTCCTGTTCTGGAGTAAGTTCCTGCCTTCCTTCGAATCCATCACGCCTTGGTCTCAGATCTTCCTCATCGCCCAGTTCCTGATCACGCCCGGTTACCTGCTCCTTTACCGCAGGACCGGCTCGATGTGGCCGGTATTCGCCATCCACATCATCGCCGATGCGGTGCTAGTGTTGGGCGCGATGTATTCCATCTGGCCAGCCCTTTGGACCTTGTAAGGCGATCAGAAGATGGGGCTCTGGCGGAGCATGTCCATGTCGGTGACGTAGCGAGCTGCCTCTCCACGATGAGGTCTTGCCTGCCCTTCAGCTGCAGCAGGACCGCCTGAGGAAGCTCTGGGATTCATTCTATAAGTTGCTTAAATCTCACTTCTGCCCAATACTGCATATAAACATCATAGACGTTTTCAGGCAACGGATGTTTATAATGCTTCCAATCGATTCCACTCACTCCGTGCGTCATAATATACGCTCGGTTTGAATGATCTCACTGAATACCGTCGCCATATTGTTCGTATCTTAGCGACTTTTAGCAGTTACAAAGCTTTATCGTAGTTCGTAGTGATTTACTATGGCTGCTAAGCATGCCACAGCCGACACGGCATGCTGCGAGTTCATAAGCTATTCATTTTTGTGTAGGGCTTCCCTACGGGTGATCCCCGTAGCCTGTCGCGCTTGCGCTGAGGCGGGCATGCAATTCTCAAAAAGAGATAAGGAGGCGAAGCTAAGATGGTGACATTTGTAGCGATTTCAAGGCATAACGCCGAAGTGTGTGCGTTCCACGAAGAGAAATCTGCAAAGACAATGATGGACTGGCTGAAGAAGGCTGGGGAGCTCGAAGCGAAACACGGAGTGAAAGTAGTTGCCGCTGCGAACGTGATTCAAGAGCATTTGTCAGTTCAGGTGCTCGAAGCTCCGACTTTTGAGGCGTTCCAAGCGTATTCAAAAGAACCGGAAATGATGGCCATGATGAATTGGAACATGATTGAAATCAAATCGGCAATGACGAACGAAGAAGTTGCCCAAATGATGCAGCAGATGATGAGGCCTGATGACCTGCATTTTTCTTTTTTAAGTCAATAAGAAACGGCGTTCACTACCACCGCCGCACCAACATCAAGAGAGCGAGCAAATAGATTGGAATCCATTGCTACCCCCCAAAATCTATGATGAGCGGCAGTGGATAAACATCAAGTCAAGAAAGTACACGCCCTATTTCTGGCCCAAAAAATTTAATCTGCGTTCTTCGCGCCTACTATCTTCACCTCTTTCCCCGGCCGGTCCATAGCGCCAGTCTTCACTTTGCCCATCTTCTCCACCACATCCATCCCCTCAACAACTTTGCCGAAGACCGGATGAGCTTTGTCCAGGTAGTTGTTGTTTACCAGGTTGATGAAGAACTGGCTGCCGCCCGTGTTCGGACCGGCGTTGGCCATGGCAATGGTCCCCCGATCGTTGCGGTTGTGATCAGTGAACTCATCCTTGATAGCGTAACCCGGTCCACCCCGGCCAGTGCCCGTGGGGTCCCCGCCCTGGATCATGAAGCCGTCGATGATGCGGTGGAAGACGGTGCCGTCGTAGAATCCCTTCTCCACCAGCTTTCGGAAGTTGCCCGCGGTAATGGGCATATCATCAAAAAGCTCCAGGGTGATGTCCCCCATGCTGGTGTTCAATAATATCTTGGTCCTGCCTGTATGCGAAGTACTTTCTGCCATGTCCTCATCCCTCAATGATGTATCTTGGATTCTCTATTTCTGGTTGATGCATCGTCATTCGGATTGTCTATATAAAAAACTAAGGGACGACTGCAGGATAGAATACAAGCCTTTAAGCTATTGCATTATAGTAATGTCTAGCATTACAATATTGTAAAGGCTGGTAAAACTATGGTCACTGTTGAAGATAAAACAACTATTACTGTCTCTAAGGACACAAAAGAATGGTTAATAATGCTCAAGCTCGACATACAAGCAGCCAAGTATTTCAAATAGACATCAAGCATGCGCTCTGGCAGCGGATTCTGGCATTACTTCTCAGACTCTTAACGCCCTCAGTCGCAGCCTAAAGGAGGCTTCTGCTGTCACTAGGTCAACTTAGGTTGCCTAGGTAAAAGAATAAAAAAACCGGCTTTGTGACCGGTGTCAAGGATTTTCTGTCTACCAGACTTCGGGGAAGGACATTTCCGTGTAAAGATCCTCGAGCCGGGCTTTATGGCCCCTCTCCATACTTGCCAGCTGGGAGAAGAGGAGCTCCTGTTCGGCATCGATGGAAAGCGTGGCAAGCTGCGTGTACATCTGCATTGCCTGCAGTTCTTTCTTTATCGCGATCACGAGACCTTCGAGCGGTTTTAAGTCATCAGTCAGTTTCGGAGTTGGCAGGTTGTCGCCGACCTTGTAGTCTTTCGTTGCCGTGAAGTTGAGGTTGGCGGTGTCCTTCGTGAGGACGTTCTCGAGGAACTCCCGGTGTTTCTTCTCTTCACCTGCAAGTTCTTCAAAAAGTTTCTTTAGCGCCGAGTCATGTGCCCTTTCGGAGACGCCCTTATAGTATGAATAGGCCTCTACTTCGCCGTCGATTGCGTCGGAAATTATCTTCTTTGCTCCTTCTGCATCCATGGTTATAACATCCCTCTATTTTTTTTAACGCTTTTTAGTATTGCCGATTACCGTATTTAAGTCCATTGACTGGTCAGGAAATGAGTTGCCACGCCAGCGAGCATTAGAAGCAACTGCCGAAATATTTAGGCTGAGAGTAGGAGGAGTTAATAATAAAAAATATAATATCTGAGCAAAATACGGCTCTAGTCAAAAACGATTAGCAATTAACCGCAGTTATGCTTAGATCATCATAAATTCCGAATAGGTATTGTCTCGGTCTTGGCACGCCGCTTTAACATCCTTAACGATTGCCATTCGCGGTCCTTCTCGCAACTTTTCGATGAAAGATGCGAGATCGGCTTCATCGCCTGATGCTATAACCTTCACTGAGCCATCAGCTTGGTTTTGTACAAAGCCGGTAATGTGGAAATGGTCAGCATATCTTTTGGTAAATAGACGGTAACCCACTGCTTGCACATAGCCTAACACTAAAATTTCTACAGTTTTGTGCATATAAACAGATAAATAAGCAATTTAATTAATGCTTTGCTCAATAGTGACCTACACTAGTGAGGCTTCAAGATGTCACGAGCCGTTGTTTTGTTGTCAGCAGGCTTAGATTCTGTTGTATCGTTCAAGATAGCCCATGACACGTTTGATGAAATCATGTGTTTGACGTTTGATTACGTGCAGAAAGCGCTCCGTATAGAAATCGAATACGCTGCCAAAATTTGCGCGATGTACCGGGTCAACCATCAGATCATTAAACTACCGTGGTACGCGAGTTTTGTCGGTGCTCTTACTAATCAAACTACACCTCCACGCGTGAGCGCCTATGCGCTAAACGATCTTGCGGTGATGCGTGAAACAGCAAGGGCGGTTTGGGTACCTGCACGCAACGCAGTCTTCCTTTCTATAGCAGCTGCTTTTTGCGAGAATTATGGTTTTAACACTGTTGTCGTCGGATTTAACAAAGAAGAGGCAATGACCTTCCCCGATAACTCAACCGATTTTGTAGCTTCCTTCAACGAAGCATTAAAATATGCGACCCTAGATAAAGTCGAGGTGTTTGCGCCACTCATAGAATACGACAAAACTGAGATCGCCGCACTAGGATTGCGCATCGGAGCGCCCCTTGAATGGTCGTGGTCTTGCTACGCTGCTGAGGGCGCCCCATGTGGCATTTGCGAATCGTGTCTTCGCAGACGGCGAGCATTCCAGGCGATTTGCAAGGATGACCCTTTGTTAAAAAGGCTAAGAAGCCGGTGATCAGAACCGAAAAATGGCTGCTAAAGCAAACGTTAACGAAGTATTTAACTCTATACAAGGGGAAGGGCCCTACGCAGGAACCCGCCAAGTTTTTGTTAGATTTCAGGGATGCCCACTAAGTTGCGTCTACTGCGATTCAACGAGTGCGAAGCCCTTTCAAAGCCCCAATGAAGTTATATGTAATTCTACGCGTGCGTTTCGTAACCCAGTTTCAACAAAGGATCTCGCTGGACTCGTCGAAAGCCTGTGGACTCCTTCAACGCAACATTTAAGCCTGACAGGCGGTGAACCGTTGTTGTATGCCAAGTTCATCGTAGAACTTGCACAAGCAATCTGCGTACCGCTGTACCTTGAGACTAATGCGATGTTTTCACGCGACGCCCAACAGCTCAAGAACGTGGTGCATATTGTTGCGTGTGACATCAAGCTGCCAGAGCATAGGGCCACTGCCACGTACGATTTGTTGCTAAATGAGGAGCTGCGCACCGTTAAATGTTTTAGCGACTCTCCAGCTTACGTTTTTGCTAAAGTGGTGGTGCTTAAGGAGACGTCGAGCGAAATGATTGAGCTCGTGGCTCAACGCCTCGCGACAATTGACAACAATCTACTGCTTGTGCTCCAGCCCGTCACGCCTATTTCCCAAACTGCCCAACCAGATAACAGTCAGCTCTTGCGGCTCATGGATAGTGCTGCTGCGCATTTAAGTCAGGTAAGGGTCATACCGCAGATGCATGTGCAGTTAGGGATTGCGTGAATGCATGAGTGGTTACAGCAGAGATTATTGGGATTATCCGCGCGAAATAAACGGCGCTAATGGGGAGTCGCCCACACTTGAGTTTGCTACTGCGGTACGCGCTCTAGATCGACTTAGCGAAAAAGTGAGACGTTTTTATCAATCGGGGGACTTTGAAGAAGTCGTTCTAAACGCGCACCAGATCAAAGAATTGTACCAGCTGTGCCTACGAGATGAATACAGAAGGCAAGGACGCAATACGTTCCGCCCAGAATTACGTGCGCATATTGAAAGGAATTTAGATTCGTTGGACTACTGGTGGGAAGCAGGTGTTGTCGCTTTTCAGAAGATAAAGATTGGCCCCGAAATTGCTAAGACGGCCTTGACGCTCTCAGAGGAGATGCGTGATTATCTGATGAGTTACGGCGGATACCGCGGCGACGATATGCTACGTGCATCACAGGCCACTAGCAATCGCGCATCATATGAAGCCCAATTAAGAAAAAAAACAGTCGTTCCGCTTTCTTCCTATCCAGTCAGCAAAGGTGGATTGAAAATCGAGGATGAGGGGCTTTTATATCTAGGTAGACCGAGTATCGTAGGTTGTACGCTGGCGTACAAGTGGATTTTGCTGCTCGTGGTAGCCCTTCTCTTTGGGTCTTTTTTTGTGAACAGCATTCCTGAAATCAGTTTGATCGCGGCGCTTTTTAGGGGGCTATCAGTCTTGCTTTTTCTCTTTGTTGTTGGAAGAACCGGCATAGCTGTTTATTCAGAACGATATGCAATTACAGATCAAGACGTATACATTGAAAAAGGCCTGTTTTTCAAGAGCACTGCGACAATACCACTAATTCGAATCGCGGCTCAAATGATACAACAGAGCTTTTTAGGTAAGCTTTTAAAGACGGGAAATCTTATCATTAAGACACACAGTGGACACGTAATGGCATTCAAAGGGATCTATGATCCTGGAGAGGTATTTGAACTAGTGGCCGAGCTGCGCAAAAGCAACGCGGTTCATCAAGACTGATCGAACCGCGAAGCTGCCTCAATGAGCTCACGTACCTTTTTGACACGATATGCGAATAATCGAAATCCTATTCGCTCAGCGATCGTAAAACGGAGATTGCCTCCAGCAGCGTGTGGGTGTCCTCCTCCGCCAAACAACATAGCAATTTGATTACTTACCGGAGCAACCGTTCTTACGGAAAAAATGCCATTAGCTCGCAATACTAACTCTGTTCTTGAATTATATCTCTGCCTCAACTTCGCAGCGACATCACTCGTGTAACCATCACTTATCGTGACCGCAGTATGATTAAAAAGAGCAGAAGTGCGCAACGCGTTGTTTATGGACGTATTTTTCTGAGCTGTTTGCACAGCATACAAGTGCTCGATCTCGGGATCTGTGAAAATTCCTTGCGCCAGCTTCGAAGCAACCTTCTCTCTCACCGCATAATCACTTACCACGGTCGACAGCACTTCTGAGCGGTGGTCTTTGTTAATCCAGAGGTCCCTATCCCTCCCTATTGCTGCAATTTCTTGGGCGATCGGATCGCTTTTTAGCAGATCCTGATACACTATCTCGCACCCGCATAAATCGCGATTGACACTCAAATAATCGATAGTGTTCGTAACATCCTCTAAAGTCTGAGTGTCCCATATGTGATGATCCCGCCACTCAACATCCCATCCATTGCGCTTTAGCGTTGCAACGGACTCGACAGCGTTCTGTCTACCGCCAAGATCAGACATGCATAGCGTGAGGCTCCTAGTTCTTGGGACTTGAGTAAAGAGGTCTAAATATGTGCCGTAATCTTGCACAGAAGAAAAAACTGTCAGCACATTTCCATATTTTCTTCTAAAAATAGCATCACAACAAACAGCATCTAAATCAGTATGCGTCAAGTGAATTATATTTCCATTAAATCTGTTCAACCTGCCAAGAACCCCTTTGCCGGCGTTTCTGCGCATCTTGCTTAAGCTCCAATCTTTCCCCGAGCATCCGTAGATGGGTCGAACGACGTCAAACTCATTTTAGCGCTTCTCATCTTGTTATCTGCTTGGGAATACAGCGTACCCTTGATTACGCCTCCTGATGAGCGGTTCTGCGAGATGCCGTCTCGCTGATGGCGTGACTTCATATGCCCCGAGCATAACACCCCTTCTTTCGGACGTTTGGCTTGTGTGTCGCGCTCTCTTAACAGTTTTGCACTTGTCGCATCTAAATCCCTGTTCACGCCCGAGCGACTTCATGCTCTTATTACAACAAATAGGATTTGCTTTTTTGTATTGATCGCTCAGGTTTACAATTTGTAGCTTCTCCAAGTGAAGGCAGTTATTCACGTAGCTTCCTTGCACGATCACGGCATCATCAAAGCGTAATTTGCGAACTGTTGCCCTGAATTGTTTAGTCGGCTCGAACGCAGCGCACAACAATGTACCACTATTATCTTTTACTTCGAAGAACGTATGGCCGCCAGTTATTGTATGTGGTTCGCTTATGACTGTTGCAGTCACGATGTACGAGCAGCCTTGTTGCAAGTCTCGAATTTGAGCGTTTCGAACGTGCGCATCTGTTCCTTGATTAGTCTTGTAAAGCGTTAGATGCTCAAATGGTTCTGAAATAATTTTGCTATGCGCTTTTAGCATTTGAAAAGGATCCTCTCCCCTAATCCCATATAATATCGGATCGGAAGAGTGAGGAGCGAAGATTATCTCTTTATTTTTTCGATCAACAGTATCCCACGTGTACGGGTAAGTGGACAAATCCGCGCGCCTTACCGAGCCTGCGTTTATGTATCGTTTTTTTGCAAAGTTGGCCTCAAAACGATACGCGATAAGCTCAAAAGTCGATTCCTCACCAAGTGTTGCACCTATTGCCGCAAGTGCCCCGATCAAACCTCGTCCGTTCTTAAATGATAAAAAATCTAACCCATGTTTCTCGATAAGTTCGGTTGCCTCACTTATACATAGTTCGGCGTGCATGGCATCGTTCGCGAAGGACTGTATATCTGATGGAACTGTTTCATTGTCAAAAAATACAGCTCCTGGATGCGTGCCCTCGTCCTCGAGATGCGCCATTCGTTCAATGTGCTTGCGCACGATATCCAAGACGTCATACGACTGTTCAATTGAGATACATATAGAAGCATTTCCCCTCGTCTTGAATCGTATTGTCGGATTAAGTCGTATCAAGCGAAGCTCTATGTTTTCGTCCAATTCTTGCTGAAGTGCTTTTTTTAAGATAGTCCCCAAATAAGTCGTACACATTCCGCGCGGTGAATCGGTATCATCAATGCCAATAAGCATGCTAGTGAGGGCGCCTCATTTTTTTATCGATAGAAGTATATAAATAGCTTTTTGAACATATAATGCGAGGTAGAATAGCCTGCGCGCTCAAATGGCTTAAAAAGGAGAGCGACAGTAATGCGCCAAGACCTGTTGGTGGATCAAACCACAGAAGTGTTACATACGGCTGGATTCGTCACATCGAAGAGATGTGATGTTCGATCCAGGTGTTTCGATATCACCGCCAGAAGGGGCTCAATTCTGCTTTTCCTAAAAATGCTTTCAAATATCGATGGGTTAAGCGAAGACACCGCTCTAGAACTCAAGAAGCTAGCCGAGTACTTCTTTGCATCACCGTTGTTAATTGGCGAAAAAGCTCGAAATCACGAACTCCAGGCAGGCGCCGTCTATGCGCGGTATGGAATTCCTGCAGTTAACGTCGATACGCTTTCAGATTTTTTTGTCGATGAGCTGCCGCCACTCATCTATGCTGCTCCCGGAGGGCTTTACGTTAAACTAGATGGACGGGCGCTCAACGCTGCTCGCACTGACATGAATCTCTCTTTGGGTGCAATAGCCTCGCAACTAGGGGTTTCAAGAAGAAGCATTCGCAAATACGAAGAGGGAATGGATGCTAAGGTTGAAATAGCTGTTAGACTTGAGGCAGTTCTCGACGCGCCGTTTGCTGTGCCGATAAGTCTTCTTACTCGACATGTTTTTAATCCGGAATCAGCAAAACCTGAAACGTTGCCACCCATCGAACGAAAGGCCATATCACTGCTTGTTGACTTAGGCTTTACTGTGTTGCCCATGTTTCAAGCCCCATTTGATATGTTGTCACAAACTAAAGAGGACACCCTCCTCACCGGAATCAGCAAAAATGCGAGCTTAATGGCAAAAAGGGCTGAACTGATGAGCAGCATATCGCGGGTCGTTTCAGCTCATTCATTGTACATAACCGACGAAGAGCCCAAGTCTCTCCGAATTTTTGACACCGTTATCGTGCGCATGCAAGAGCTAAAAGACTTGGATAGCTCGACCGAGCTGGTACACCTCGTGCGAGAAAGATCTGAAGAGTAGTCGCGCTTCAGGTTGGCCCTTATTTTCGACACAACGCTTTTATAGAACTTTATGCATAGTTAAGTCCGAACCTGTACACGTTGAAACTAATTACAGTATTTGGAGGGAAAAAATGGCAGGACAACTGGGTGGACAAATTGGACAACTGGGTGGACAACCCATACTTATTCTGAAGGAAGGCAGTCAGAGGACTAGAGGAAAAGAAGCCCAAGGCATGAATATTACCGCAGCTAAGGCGGTTGCTTCTGCAGTAAGAACAACGCTAGGTCCCAAAGGAATGGACAAGATGTTGGTTGATACGCTGGGCGACGTTGTCATTACGAACGACGGGGTTACGATTCTGAAGGAGATGGACATCGAACACCCTGCAGCAAAGATGATAGTCGAGGTAGCTCGTACCCAAGACGATGAGGTTGGAGATGGGACTACAACGGCCGTAATCCTTACTGGCGAACTGCTCCGAAAAGCCGAAAACCTTTTGGAACAAGATGTGCACCCAACCGTCATAGCATCTGGATTCAGACTTGCAGCAGTAAAAGCGCGCGAGATCCTTGACGATGTGGCAATCTCTGTCTCACCTGAAGATGAGGGGCTTTTGACAAAAGTCGCAATTACGGCGATGACCGGCAAGGGCGCTGAAGCATCTAAGGAAAAGCTCGCAAGCTTGTGCGTAAAAGCGGTCAAAGCTGTCGTCGAAATTGAAAATGGGAAGAACACTTTTGACATCGACAACATCAAGATTGAAAAGAAAGTCGGCGGCAGCATCGACTCATCCGAACTCGTTGAAGGTATGATCATAGATAAGGAACGTGTCTCCACTGGAATGCCAAAACGCGTGACAAAAGCAAAGATTGCTTTGATAAATGGTGCGATCGAGCTGAAGGACACCGAGGTTGACGCTGAAATATCCATTACGTCGCCTGACCAGCTGCAGGCATTCCTCAGTCAAGAGGAAGAGATGATTAAGGGCATGGTTGACAAGATCAAGAGCAAGGGTGCTAACGTCGTATTCTGTCAAAAGGGGATTGACGACTTAGCTCAACACTACCTTTCAAAAGCTGGGATCCTCGCAGCAAGGCGCGTTAAGAAGAGCGATATGGAGAAACTCGCTAGAGCTACGGATGCAAAAGTCGCCTCGAGCGTAGACGAACTTGAAAAAGACGACCTCGGTCGCGCAGGACTTGTTGAAGAGCGCAAAGTCGGCGGCGATGAAATGATTTTTGTTGAGAAGTGCGAAAATCCGAAAGCAGTGTCGATCATGCTTCACGGTGGTACCGAACACGTCGTTGATGACATAGAGAGAGCAGTCACAGATGCGTTGCGAGTAGTCGGTGTCACGATCGAGGACGAAAAGCTTGTAGCCGGCGGCGGTGCAACGGAAGTCGAACTTGCGCTAAAACTTCGAGACTATGCGTCTACAGTTGGTGGCCGCGAGCAACTCGCCATTAACGCGTTTGCAGATGCGTTAGAAGTCATTCCAAAGACACTTGCAGAAAACGCCGGTCTTGATACAATAGACACGCTCGTTGAGCTAAGATCAAAACACGAGCAAGGCAAAAAGACTGCCGGATTGAACGTTTTCACCGGCGAAGCGATAGATATGGTCAAGGCAGGAGTTGTTGAGCCACTTCGGATAAAGACACAAGCAGTCGGTTCAGCGTCAGAATCCGCGATAATGATTCTGCGAATTGATGACGTTATAGCAGCGAGCAAGCTTTCAGCACCACCAATGCCTGAAGGTGGCATGGGTGGCATGGGCGGAATGGGCGGAATGGGTGGTATGGGCGGCATGCCGCCAATGTAAAAGCGGTACTCCCGCTTTTCTTTTTTTTACAACAGCCCGGAGTTAACCAAGCTTGACGTGCTACGTAGCTTTAAATAGTTGAGAAGATAGAGAAAAATATAGGAGTTTGAAATGATCGCAGTTACAGAAATTGCAGCAAAAGAGTTAAAAGACCTACTAGTAAAAGAAGGCAAGTCCGAGTATGGTTTGAGGATATCATACGGCGGAATGGGCTGCGGAGGACCGCAGTATACAATGTCTCTTGACGAAAACCCCACGACAGGAGAAGATGTACAAGAGTCAAACGGGGTTAAAATGTACGTTGAAAAGAATGTAGAAGACGCACTAGATGGCGCAGAAATCGATTTTGTGGACGACCCAGTATTCGGTAAGGGATTTACTATTAAACATCCGAGCCTTACAGGATGCGGCTCGTGCGGCGGCGGTTGTGGCTAGTTAAACTCCCCCATCCCTCTTTTTCCTTTTTACTTTTTTTCTTATCATTCAACCCGCGCAGGCGGCAAGCTATTTTTACAGTTCTTTTTGAGCCTTGATCTATTCAGCGTAAAACATCGCTACCACTCAGCGATAGAAAAACTAAAGTTGGCGAACGACTAACTGAATAGCTATATGATAGGCATGATCCTCTGCGGCGGGTATGGTAAACGACTTAAACCTTATACCGAAGATATTCCGAAGCCACTCATAGACATCACGGACGATTACACAATTCTAGACCGACAGCTCTATGACATGGCTAACAGTGATATCGAGAGCGTCATACTGCTCACCGGTTACTTAAGTGAGAAGATCGAGGAGCGCTATGGCGATCGATATCGTGGCATGAGGATTCAGTACTCCGTAGAAGACAAACCGTTAGGTACGCTTAATGCAATAAAACTCGGAATAAATTTGATAGACGACAAGGAGACCGTGTTGATCCGTAACGGAGACGTTGTTTCCGACATCAATCTTAAGAAGATGATAAAAAAGTACGAGGCCAGCGATTTCAAAGCTATGATGTTTGTAACGAAAATGCGCAGCCCCTACGGGATTGTTGAGCTGGGCGAAGATCATATACGTTCTTTTAAGGAAAAGCCGCTTCTGGAGTATTACATTAATGGAGGAATTTACCTCCTCGACTCAGATGTCCCGTTCAGCGATTTTGAAACGGGGGAAATCGAGAAAACCGTGTTTCCTGTCCTAGCTGATACTAACCAACTCGGATACTACAAGGAAAATACGTTTTGGATGTCAATCGATACAACGAAAGATCTTGAAGAGATTAAAAAAGAATACGCGAACAGGACTGACAAACCGTGGGGGTATGAAAAGGTACTCATCAGCACAGAGAATTATCTCACTACAGAGATATATATAAAGGAAGGTTACACGACTTCGTATCATTATCACAAAGAAAAGGACGAATCACTTTTCATGCTTGAAGGCTCGTGCTACGTGCAATTTGAACATAAAAAAGAAGCCTTCGGAAGAAATGATACTATTCATATCCCAAGTGGAACTATACACAAAATTGTGGCGACGGAAAATTCTCTGATGCACAGTATTTCTACACCATTTGTTGACGACATCGTACGAGTAGAAGACTATTATCCTGGACGGTAGTCAACAAAGCGTTACCTATGCGTGCTTGTCTGATTTAAACAGAAGGGATGTTTGGACCCCTCCCTAGAATTGAATTGCCTAAAAATAAGCAGCATGCACTTATTAGTTCTATAAAATTTCTCTACAACTTTTTATGAAGGTTGGATTTAGTGCACTTGCGTTGTTTGACGTTTCTTTTGACAAGATCGTGCAAAGGGCTTCCATAGACGGGTTTGATGTTGTCGAAGTGCTTTGCGAGGGGCCGTACCTTCCACGTTTCGCTTTAAAAGATATCGCCCAGTTTGAGATTTTGTCCCAATATGACATTGAGCTGACCATTCTTCTCCTACTGTTGATCTCAATCCTGCTAGCGTAAACGTTGGAATCCGTGAAGAGACTATGAAACAACTCAATGAGACAGTAGATCTTGCAGCTTCAATAGACGCTTCAACTGTAACTACACACCCGGGTTATGTCAAGAGAATAAATGAAAGACTCACGAAGCAATCACTTGAATTAGCGCTGAAAAGCCTGGAAAACTGGGCACAATACGCCGAAGATGTTGGTGTAGAACCCTCTATTGAGAACATGCCATGTAACTCGAAATACTTCTGCACTGATGTGGCCCAACACAAGTTGTTCGTCGAAACTTGCGGGACCTCAGCAACGATCGACGTCGGGCACGCACATACAAACGATGCCATAAGGGAGTTTTTGCAAGCGGATTTTCACGTAGCGTACTTCCATGTGAGCGATAATGATGGCCGGCGAGACCAACATCTTCCTATCGGTAAGGGAACGATCGATTGGGATCAGCTTCGTGGGATAACTAAAGCGATACTTGAATTAAACGATTATGAAGCGGTGAAGGAAAGTCGTGATGCGCTGACCGGTGTAAGCTAAAGCGTTGAATTCAGCAACGCTCATCAGAAAAAACACGGAAAATACGTCTTTTCGATTTAAGGAGTATACAATTACTTAACGCAGCATAGAATCACGACAATTAAGATGATGTCGTGTTATTTCAAGCACGTTGCGCCAGTGTTGCCCCTTCCAAAATACCTTTTTGCAACTGTTGCATTTATAATAATCACCGTGCTTTTTAATGAATTTCTCAATGTCGACACCCTTTGCACGAAGCTTCGCAATCTCCTGCGATTGTAGGACCTCTGAAATCGAGGCTGAATTAAGCATGCCATTGCAGATACTGCATCGAACAGCTTCTGGTTGTTCAGGGAATACCAAACTAAATTCATCTCGCACCTGGTTCAATTGATGGAGCACATTGCCATCGTCAACAAGGAGTGTCGGTATGCTATACTTCTCCATTGCTCGCATATGGAGCTGTGCATCCCTGGTCAGCAATGTTCGCCGTTCAAGCCCGGAAATCTCGAGCATATAGGTGTCCTCTGCTGCATTCGACAAACCGAAAAATGAATTCGCACTCAGAGTATCGTACCCTAAAATTCTGAGCCAGGAAGAAAGCCTACCTAGCATTCGATCAGCTAAAAACTTCATAGATGTCCATTATCTTGAACTATTTACCATCAATTGAGTTTTTAGACAGATATGCCTCCCACAGCGCTCGTTTTCGCTTGAAAGTTGAATAGCTCACACCAAGTTCTTCCGCAAAATCCTTTGAGGTCTTTCTGGTAGCCTTGGGCGTCGAAAGCCACTTCAAGAACTTGTCGCGATCGAAGTTGATCTTTACATCATGCTCTGTTAAAAGTCGAAGCAAAACCCGCGCACCTTGAATCTTCCTTTTGTCTATGCCAACACGTTTTCCGATTTCAGCATCACTTGGGTAGCCTTCATAAAAAAAATCGGGGTTGCCGGATGTCATTATACTTTGATACTCACGTCCGATCTGAAGCAGCTGCTTTGGCGTAACCTTGATATGACTGCTCTCAAGGAGGGGGGCCATCTTATCTAACTGATTATCAACCTCGGGTTGGTAATCAGACTCGTATCGCCGTGACCTTCGAGAGATCGAATCCAGTTTATTTTCAGGGATAGTTATTGGAGGAAATCTATTTAAAAAACGGTTTTTTGAGGGTTCTACCACCAATCCTTCTTTTGCTAGTTGTTGAAGTATGCCTATAACACTCTCGGGGTAGATACCGAGAGATTCGCTATAGCTCACAATATCATCAATGGGAACTCCTTTCAATCTGCTAGAAGGACTTAGCGAGTTAATAACATGCATAATAGTCTTTCGAGCTTGAAGTAACTCTGAACCTTGTATCAGATTTGCTGTATTGCTCAACTGAAAAAACCCCGTATCGGCTCTTAAAACATTCTGAGCCCCTCTTACCAACAAATAGTAAGGCGTCGCAGCATTTATATTTTTTTAGACGCTAGTAATCTCAAGCGACTAGAGTGTTTAAAACAGATATCAGAGCTGTAAAGCTCTGAGCGCACTGCTACTTCGATAATCACTGGATCTACCCCTAGCCACACAAACGAGACCGTGACGCCACGCAGCGACTGGAGTCATGAGAGCAGCGCAAAACCGCAAAATTTACAGAGAGAGGCGTGTGAGTAATTACAGGTCTAAAGTGTAATAAATAGATACAACAGAAGACGAAACAAGCCTACAAACGGGAAATAGCACTTTTTAAGTGCTCCAGCTATGTGGTACGCATCACTAGCATACAATTTATATAAACAGTGTAACCTTTACGCTGATTAGCAATCATTATAATTCTTGCTTATTGCGCCAAACAGGGATATTTGATGGAAGACGAACTGATGAGAATAGGGGTTTCAATACCTTCACGACTCCTTTCTGCATTTGATCAAGTCATTAACAAGAGGGGCTACTCTTCACGATCAGAGGCAATTAGAGATGCAATTAGGGGTTATCTGCTAGATTATGAGTCGTTGGGTCAAACAGAAGGAGAACAGATTGGCGTAATTACACTAGTTTATAATCATGAGCAGCGAGGCCTTATTTCGCTTTTAACTGACATCCAACACGAAAATGCTAGCATCATTACATCGACCATTCATATCCATTTAGATGCAATTAATTGTCTCGAGATCGATGTAGTTCGCGGGAGCGCGGCAGAAATTAGCGGGTTTGCTGAACGAATGAAGGTTCAAAGCGGAGTTTTTCAAGTGCGGACGTTTGTTATTCCCGCGCTCAGCCTTGAAAGTTCAGACCAATGTAAGAACAACAGTGTTAATGTTGGTTAACCAAAGACGCCCCCGATTCACGAGTTAGCCAACATAGAACGTTAAAAAGCGGATCGAAAGCCATTTAGACTTCTTAGGATGGACGAAAATACTCGACTTATTGGTGGACCAAGGATAAATTACCGTCTGAGAGATATTCACCTCGCCCGTCAAAACTGACCTTTAGAAATGGGAGCAAACCGCAGATTAAGGCCGCGTCAAAACTAAACCCAAGTGAAGCAACAATGTCATATTCTCAGCAAGATTCCAACTTCGTCGCCATGGAAAAAAACATCCTTAAAGACTGGGATGATAACAACATCATAGCAAAGAGTTTAAGCGCAAACAAGGGAGCAGAACTGTTTAGATTTATTGAAGGGCCGCCAACCGCGAACGGATCTCCTGGCGTTCACCACGTTTACGCTCGAGTCGTAAAAGATCTCTTTCTTCGTTATAAAACGATGCGAGGCTATTATGTCCCCCGTATTAGCGGTTGGGATTGCCACGGACTTCCAGTTGAGATTTCTGTCGAGAAGGAACTTGAGTTTCAGAATAAAGCAAGCATAGAGACCTATGGGGTTGAACAGTTCAACAACGTCTGCCGAAGCTCTGTATTTAGCCACATCGATGAGTGGGCAGAAATGACCAAGCGAGTGGGTTTCTTGATTGATCTGACCACGCCGTATACTACGATGGACCCACACTATATCGAATCAGTTTGGTGGTCCCTTAAACGCCTGTGGGAGCGAGATCTTATCTATGAGGGTCATAATGTCGTTCCGTTTTGTCCCCGTTGCGGGACTGCATTAAGCAGTCACGAAGTAGCCCAAGGTTACGCTATCGTAAACGAGGAGGCCGCTTTTGTGAAGTTTCCTCTTTCCGACCAAAGCAAAACCTTTTTTTTAGCCTGGACAACAACCCCTTGGACCCTCCTTTCGAATGTAGCACTTGCAGTTAATCCCGACATTCCTTATGTCAAGGTAAAAGTCAGGGACCAGTTTCTCGTTTTTGCTAAAGATTTACTGGACACAGTATTACGTGACGAGCAACATTTTGAGGTGGCAACGGAGTGTCTTGGAAGAGAACTCAACGGAAAACGATATCAGTCCTTGTTTACTGATGGCGAGTTTAGCGTTGTGATTGCAGATTTCGTCAGTACCAGTGAGGGCACTGGCATCGTACATATCGCTCCGGCGTTCGGTGAGGATGACTTCAACGTAGCAAAGGTTGAAGGCCTCCCCCTCGTCCAACTCGTTAAACCCGATGGACGGTTTGAGGATCATGTCGATTTGGTAGGTGGACTCTTCTTCATTGAAGCTAACGCCGTTATTAGGGAAGATCTTGCAGCCCGAGGCTTGCTATTTAAAAGCGAGATGTACGAACACAGCTATCCGTTCTGTTGGCGTTGCGAGACTCCACTTATGTACTACGCTCGGAAGGCGTGGTTTATCCGGATGAGTTCCTTGCGTGATGTGCTGATCCGAAATAACGAACTGGTTCAATGGCATCCAAAAGCGCTGAAACACGGACGCTTCGGCAACTTTATCGAAAATGTACGTGACTGGGCGCTGAGTCGAGAGCGCTATTGGGGAACGCCGTTACCCATTTGGAAATGTCCCAACGGCCACCTTTTGTTTGTCGGAAGCATTAATGAGCTAAATCAGCGAATGGATTCTGAAGCCTTTCTTAGTGATGTCCATAAACCATATATTGACCGCGTTGTTTTTCGTTGCGACGAATGCGGAAAGGAAATGCACCGTATCCCTGACGTGATTGACTGCTGGTATGACTCGGGTTGCGCACCCTTCGCATCGCTTCACTATCCTTTTGAGCACAGCGACGAGTGCAAGGTACCGGTGGACTTTATAGCAGAAGGCGTCGATCAGACGCGCGGTTGGTTCTACAGCTTGCACGCAATAGCGAGTGCAGTATTCGGGTCAAATGCTTATAACAACGTAATAAGCCTCGGTCACATCGTAGACGAACATGGTCGCAAAATGTCAAAAAGCAAAGGTAACACTGTTGATCCGTGGCAAATTCTGAATAGCGAGGGAGCCGACAGCCTGCGTTGGTATCTTTTCAGCGCCGGGAATCCGGGGACTGCAAAGAAATTCTATAAAGAAGCAATCGTCGAGTCTCAGCGTAAGACGATCTCTACGCTTTGGAATGTACTCTCCTTTTTCACGACGTATGCTGAGATAGACAAGTTCGATGCGGGGTGGAACCTCGCTGATGAACAGAGAAACCTTATCGACCGGTGGCTGCTTTCACGTTTAAACGGCTTGATTTCGAACGTAGTCGTGCACATGGATAGGTACGACTACTACGGGGCTACTATCGAGATCGACTTATTTATCGAAGAGCTGAGCAACTGGTTTGTCAGGACGTCTAGGAGACGTTTCTGGAAGAATGAACGGGATGCGGACAAAGTCTCTGCTTATATCTCGCTTTTCGAGACTTTGTGGACTTTAAGCAAATTAATTGCTCCCTTTACGCCATTTATTTCAGAGCATATGTTCAAAACCCTTTCGCGCTTTGCTCAAGGAGCCAAAGATAGCGTTCACTTAGAGTCATACCCCAACGTTACAGTCAATCGAGTGATTCCTGAAGCAGAACAAGAGATGGCTTATACCATGCAAATCGTCGAAGCAGGAAGAGCTGCTCGATCGTCCGCAAACATCAAAACACGACAGCCGCTCAAAGAAATGATCTGCATTGGACCTGAACTCAAGCGCAATGAGCTTAAAGCAATCGTGAAGAATGAGCTCAATCTAAAGGCTATCAATTTTAAAAAAGACGAAAAGGATCTCATTGAGTACGATGTTGGACTGAATTTCGCAAAAGTCGGACCGAAATATAAAGATTTGGCCCCCAAAATCAAACAAGCTCTCAGCAACTTAGCGCCGGATGAGGTCTTAGAAAAACTGGATGATAGCATCGAATTAGAGGTTGCCAAAAAAACAATTATTTTGTCAAAGGAAGATGTAACAATCTCGAAAAAAACAAAACCAGGCCTAATAAAAAGTGAGAACCGAGGCCTTAGCGTCTTTTTAAACACAGAATTGACAGTCGAACTTCGCCGAGAATTGCTCGTTCGAGAGATAATCAGGAGAATACAGGTCATGCGCAAAGAGCTGGATTTAGCGTATACCGCTCGAATTAAGGTCGGTTACCGTTGCTCGAGTGAAGTCTCACAGGCCATTCAAACTTTTAAATCGTATGTCAAAGATGAGACGCTTTCAACGTCTATTGAAGAAGGGGAAGTTGCAAACGCTCAGCTTAGCAAAGAGTGGGTGATCGACGGCCATAAAGTCGCAATTTCACTTGCAAGATAGCATATGGACCTGAGAAAGTGGGATATTATCTATCAACAGATAGTACGTGATTTTGGATTTGACACCGCTAAAGATGAACGTTCAGCTCTGATCTTATCCTCCTTGTTGACCTTAAAAGGATGTTTCGAGGAGACACAAAGCAAACTCCGCCATATCATCAGGGAACGCGAAGTTCTTGTTTGCGGCAAAGCGCCAACCTTAGTTGGAGATATTAAAAACGGCAAAATTGAGACGCGGGAGACGATCATTGCAGCAGATGGTGCTACCTCAGTGCTGTTGGCGCAAGGAGTCATCCCCCATATAATTGTATCCGATCTAGACGGAAGCATCAACGATCTGAAGCGAGCAAATGCGATGTGTGCGATCATGGTTATTCACGCACACGGAGACAACATCGACGCTATTAAAACACATGTCCCGTCACTAAGCGCCGTGCTTGGGACGACGCAGGCAAAACCACTGAACAACGTACTCAATATAGGTGGTTTCACAGATGGAGATAGGGCGGTTTTTTTGGCGAAAGAGTTTGGGGCCCGCACAGTTAGTGCGATCGGATTTGATTTTTCCGATAACAACGTCAGCCCCACAAAGAAGAAAAAGCTGCTGTGGGCAAAACGGTTGCTTGAGGGAGCTGATGTAAACTTTAAATGAGCTTGTCAATCGCTCTTGCTGGTAAGCCAAATACTGGCAAATCAACCTTTTTTAAAGCTGCAACACTTGTAAATGTTGAGATAGCAAACTATCCTTTTACGACTATAAGCGCTAATCGAGGAACGTCTTATGTGCGTGTGCCTTGCCCGTGCAGACAGCTCAACGCCCGGTGTGGTCACTGCGTGGATGGGGTGCGATTTGTCCCTATCGAGCTCGTTGATGTTGCGGGCTTGGTACCCGAGGCTCACAAAGGGCGTGGACTCGGGAATACTTTCCTCGACAACCTCCGTCAGTCGGAGGCGATCATAAACGTGATTGACGCCTCAGGTGGTACTGACTTAGAGGGCAACGTTCTCGGCGCGCCCTCGCACGATCCGTTGGAGGACATCACATTACTCGAAAGTGAGATATCGTTGTGGATGACTGGCATCATCGAAAAGAATTGGCAAAGACTTGCAAAGAAAGCGCAGCTTGAGCACAACATCGCGAACGTGATCGCTATTCAGCTAGCAGGACTCAACATAGGGGCACGTCAAATCAAAAACGCAATGCAAAAGCTAGGACTTTTCGACACGCCACCAGAAAGCTGGGAGCGCGAGGATCTAATTAATTTATCACAACTAATTAGAAAGATCGCAAAACCCATTGTGATAGCAGCAAATAAAAAAGATGTCGCGTCGTCAGACAACCTTTCGCGTATTGCTGACGCATATGAAGATGTCGTGGCAACAAGTGGCGAAGCTGAACTTGCACTTCGACTTGCTCAACAGAAGGGACTTATAGGTTACGTTCCAGGTGATACGCATTTCACGATAGTCACATCGCTTAATCAGCAACAAAAAACAGCGCTTGAGCGCTTACAAAAGTTTGTTAGTGGGGAGGGCACTGGGGTCCAAAAGTGTCTTAACACGACGGTGTTCGACGTGCTTAGGTACATCGTTGTGTATCCAGTCGAAGACGAACACAAATGGTCAGATAAGCGAGGAAGAGTTTTACCAGACGCATTGTTAATAAAAGCAGGCGGGACTGCGAAAGACCTCGCGTTCAAAGTCCATTCTGATATCGGAAGCGGTTTTATATACGCTTTAGACGCACGCACGAAAAAGCGACTTGGTGAGCACCATGAATTAAAAAATGGCGATATAATCAAGATAGTCTCGACTTCACGTGCCAAGTAGGAAAGATATATGTTCTATAATCTTCTTTTGTAAATAGCTTCCAATCGGAGCACGATTTGGATCCTAAGGGATGTGGCATGAAATGCTGAACCGATCACTAGAGGATGAAAAATGAAATCGATGTATGGATTCATACGGGATGCATGGAAAAGGCCCGAACGCAGTTACGTTAAAAGCCTCATGTGGCAGCGACTGCAAACGTGGCGGCGCGAACCGTCAGTTGTTCGCATCGAACGGCCAACGCGACTTGATCGAGCAAGAAATCTAGGATATAAAGCGAAACAAGGTGTCATTACCGCTCGAGTTAGAACATGGCGCGGGGGTAGAAGGAAACAGCGCCCACGTGGAGGCCGCCGAACAAAGCATCTCGGAGTGAATAGGCTGACCGCCCGAAAAAGCTCACAGCGCATTGCAGAGGAACGTGCTTCGCGTAAATTCCCAAACTTAGAGGTGTTAAACTCTTACTGGGTAGGACAAGACGGTAAATCGAAGTGGTATGAAATCATACTTGTTGATCCAAACCACCCCCGTATCCTTAGCGACCGAAGTTTTAACTGGATGGCGTCTTCACCGAGGCGTGCTTTGCGAGGCAAAACTAGTGCAGGTCAAAAAGGCCGCGGTCTAAGGAAAAAAGGTCGAGGCGCCGAAAAAACGGGGCCCTCTCTTAGCGCTCACGGACGAAGGGGAACGTAAGCCCTTTCCTACACGTTGATCTGCTTCTTATCGTGAATGGCAACGACTCACCGCGTCCGGCGAAAAAAAACAATACACAGCATAGCCGTTAACGTTTTTGTCCATGCCACTGAGGATGAGAGCAAGGTTCTTGCAGGGCTCCGCTTGATCGTGCCAGAAAATGTACGAATCGACCGCCAACCAGTCACAGGTCACTTCGGAAACGCTATAGTTATTCTTACGGCCCGAACAGAACAAGCTCAAGCGATACGCCTAATTATTGACGCGATTAGGAATAAGCTTCCCAAACGTGACTTAATACGGTTGCAGGGGCAAATTCCTCAACTTCTCAGCGAAAGATGCACACTCGTTATGAAATTCGACAAACAGGCAGCTGTAAGTAGGGTCCTAGAGCTAGGGAAAGATGACCCAATAGTTGTTCGAGCAAAGATAGCGGCATACCCAGCTTGTCTAGGAACAGCAGCCGAGATTGCGCGCGATGTCTTGAACAATGCATGCATATGTTGATATAGGCGTTCACGCCTTTCCCGAAGGGGCAGATACGCCAAAAAGGCTCAACCTCGCAGCTTACCGTCTCGGCTTTTCTCAAATCGTATTAACAGCCCATTCGCCGTATTGGTCGCAGTTTCCAGATTCGAGTTTACCCTCGGGAGTGGAAATTGTCGCGACTACAGTTCGCGATTTACGTAAGAAAATTGCTTTTTTTAGAGATATATCGACAATCTTAAGCGTGCACGGCGGAGATGAGCAGATTAACAGGGCAGCGTGCAAGGACGATCGAGTCGATGTTCTTATGCACCCCGAAAGAGGGAAATACAGCGGCATAAACCAAGTAACGGCAAAACTCGCCGAGAAAAACGAGGTCGCGCTAGGGTTGAACTTGGATTATTTTTGGAAAACAGAAGAACTGCAGAGATCTCGCTTGCTTGCGTTCCAGCGCAGAAACGTCTCTTTGTGCCAGAAGTTTGGAGTGCAGGTCATTATTACAAGCGATGCGTATTCACACTTGGATTTGCGAGCTCCGCGTCAACTTAAAGCACTTGCAGGGCTTTTGCTTTTAAGTGATTGGGAAGCAGACATCGCTTTGTCTATAGCACCACTAAGCATTATAAAACGCAGAGGGCAGAAAAAAGAGGCGAACTTATGAAGCCACTTTCACCTACTTTGCGAGATAACTATCGCTACATTGCCTTCAGGCTGAGCTTTGAAGAACCGATAAGCGCTAGGGATCTGCAAACAGAGATAGCAAGAACCGCAAAAAGCCTTTTTGGAGATGTTGGCGTGAGCAAGCTGAACGTCAGAGTCGTCGCGTTTGACGGAACACAAGGACTTGTACGATGTAACATCCGACACGTTCCAGAATTACAAGCGGTATTAGCAAGCATAGGCAAAATCAAGAGCAATCGGGTATGCGTGACGACTATAGGCACTTCAGGAACGATAAAGGCTGCTATAGAAAAGTATTTACAAATTGAAGAGAAAACACGTCGTAATATATCTTCTTATGTGACAGTGCCTGTATCCGGGAAAGCAGTAAGGATATGCGGCGAGGAAATTGACATAGTTCCAGAAGATAGGAAAACTGTTGATCGCGCTGATGTCCAATTTATAGGCATAACGATCGACGATAACGAGAGGTTGATATAATGCAGATGGCACCACAAATGGGGTACGATAGAGCGATCACCGTTTTTTCCCCAGACGGTAGGCTATTTCAAGTAGAATATGCGCGCGAAGCTGTGAAACGGGGTACCACGTCTGTTGGAATAAAAGCAAAGGATGGCGTGGCCCTGCTCGTGGATAAACGTATCTCAAGTAGGCTCCTTGAGCCCCAATCCACCGAGAAGATCTTCCAGGTAGATGATCATATTGGCGCCGTGACGTCTGGCCTCGTGGCTGATGCTCGCGCATTGGTCGACCGTGCTCGAGTCGATGCGCAGATAAATCGTGTCGTGTATAATGAACCTATTGGCATTGAAACACTTGCGAAAAAAATTGCTGACCACAAACAAACATTCACACAGTACGGCGGTGTCAGACCCTATGGAACCGCATTACTTATAGGTGGTATCGATGATTCGGGCCCGCGTCTTTTTGAAACAGACCCGAGCGGTGCCCTTTTGATGGTCAAGGCCACTGGAATCGGCTCAGGAAGAAACGCGGTTATGGAGTTTCTCGAAGAGAAGTACAACGAAGACGTTGATATTGATAACGCCATAAGACTCGGGCTTGAAGCGCTCTACAAGGCAACTGAAGGTAAACTCACAGTCGACACCATCGAAATCGCTGCAATAAACGCGAAAGATAACCGTTTCCAGAAGCTAGGGACGGATGAGCTCGAAGCGTACGTAAAGAGCGTACTTGATTCGATGCCAAAAGAGTGATGATCTCAGGTTTTTGATGCCTTTTTGAGCGAACGGCACTGAGAGGAGTACGCAGATGGTATCTCTCGATAAAGCAGTTGTCGCTCGATTTGCGAGAGGAGGGGAACACTTTGAAGTGCTTGTTGACCCCGAAAATGCGTTATCAATGCGAGAAGGTCGTGATATTGACATGGATGCTGTTCTAGCGATTGAAGAGATTTTTAAGGACGCATCTAAAGGTGAAAAAGCGTCTGATGACGGCCTCAAAAACGTGTTTGGCACGACAGAGCCCTCAGCAATTGCCAAACGCATAATTATTGAAGGAGAGCTGCATCTTACCGCACAACAGAGGCACAAGATCCAAGAGCACAAACGGAAGGAGCTAATAGCCACTATCGCTGCGAATGCGATAAATCCCCAAACGGGCCTGCCTCATCCACCACAGCGAATAGAAAAGGCCATTGAAGAAGCAAAAGTGAACGTAGACCCATTTAAAAGCGTCGACGAACTAGTAAATATTGCGTTAAAAGCAATCCGGCCACTCATACCTATAAGGTTTGAGGAGGTAGATGTCGCTGTCAAGATACCCGCCAACTATGCTGCAAAATCACAAGGGGCTATTCAACGATTTGGCAAAGTCATTAGACAGGAGTGGCAGCAGGACGGTGCGTGGATCGGTGTGGTCCGGTTTCCTGCAGGACTCCAAAACGATTTCTATGAGCTTGTGAATCGATTATCTAGAGGAGAAGCCGAAACGCGAATCATTACCCGGCAAGGACAAAAATGAGGAAAAAAGAAAAAGTCGACAAGACGATCGTCGTTCCAGGAGACCTACTTTCTGATGATGCCGACAAAGCTGCGGAAGGAACCTACACCGAAAATGGGAAAGTTTATTCATTGATATTCGGGCTAGCAGATGATAGGGAGAAAATACGCGTAATCCCTCTTTCTGGAAAATACCTACCAACGGTTGGGGACATAGTTATTGGGATGGTATCAGACATCAGCTTTTCAAATTGGAAAGTAAACATCAACTCACCCTACGAGGCACTTATGCATATCTCAGAATACCCGCGCCGTATTGAATCAAGCGAGATGGCGAAGATTATGCGTGTGGGTGACCTTGCGATCTTTAAGGTGGTAGATGTAGATCAGTCAATGAAAATAGAGCTTGCGCCTCGAGAAGGCCAATTGCGCGTATTGCGAAGCGGCAGGGTGGTCGAGGTATCATATACAAAAGTCCCGCGGGTTATTGGACGAGCAGGATCAATGGTAAGCTTACTCAAGGATAAACTCGACGTCAATATTTTTGTTGGAAAAAATGGCCGGATTTGGATCAATGGAAAAGCAGAAGACGAAGAGCTAGCTATAAAAGCGATTAAACGGATTGAGCAAGAGGCCCATACGTCCGGACTTACAGATAGGATAACTAAATTTCTAGAGGAAGAAAAGCATGGAATTTATGAAGAACGGTAAGAGAATAGACGATCGTCTTCCTAACGAGTTGCGTCCAGTCAAATTTGAAGTCGGCGTGCTCGAACGGGCTGATGGTTCATGTTACGTCGAACACGGTGGGAATAAGGTGATTGCCGCCGTTTACGGGCCGAGGGCAGTGCACCCAAGGCACTTGCAGGAAGCGAATCGCGCAATAATCAGGTACCGCTATAACATGGCATCTTTTTCGGTGGAAGAGCGAAAAAGACCAGGTCCAGACCGAAGGAGTGTAGAAATCTCAAAAGTGAGCAGAGAAGCGATAGATCCAGTCATAATCAAAGAGTTCTATCCAAGGTCTACAATTGACATCTTCGTAGAGATTCTACAGGCGGATGCTGGCACACGATCAGCTGGGATAAACGCGGCATCCGTCGCGTTAGCCGATGCAGGAGTACCGATGCGTGGTCTTATATCCTCGTGCGCTGTGGGCAAAGTAGATGACACTGTTGTTCTAGATCTCGTTAAGGAGGAGGACAATTACGGTCAAGCAGACATGCCAATCGCTATGGACGTGCGGACAGGAGAAGTCACGCTTCTCCAAATGGATGGTCATCTAACATTGGAAGAATTTGAACAAGCGTTAGAACTAGCGAAAACCGGGTGTGCGCGCATAGCCGAAATGCAAAGAGAGGCCCTAATTCAAAAATACCGAGGAGAAGAAAATGAATGACGTTATTGCCGAGATAAGAAAAGATTACATTTACGGGCTTGCTAAAAGAAGTGAACGAGCAGACGGGCGCGCGTTCGATGAATATCGTCCAATTCAGGTCGAGGTTGGATTCATAGACAAAGCTGAAGGATCGGCAAGAGTTAGGATAGGAAACACGCAGGTGCTCGTCGGCGTCAAGCTGCAACCTGGTGAGCCTTTTGCCGACTCGCCTGAGACTGGCGTTATAATTACCAACGTTGAGCTCGTGCCGCTAGCTTCTCCGTCCTTTGAACCTGGTCCGCCTAATGAAAAGGCGATAGAGCTTGCGCGCGTGGTAGATCGCGGCGTTCGTGAATCGGGCGCTATTGACTTATCTCAATTGACCTTGCCAGACGGTAAAGTATGGCTCATTTTTATTGACGTGCACGTCTTAGACTACGATGGAAACCTTATAGATGCCTCGGCATTAGGGGCACTTGCAGCGCTTATAAATGCAAAAATGCCGTCTGAGCGATACGGCTACGGGCCCGATGCAGCGCTTCCAATCAAAGAATATCCGATTGCCGTGACCGCCGTTGACCTTGACGGTGAGATTATGCTAGATCCATCTTTGGATGAAGAAACCATCGCATCTTCTCGACTAACAGTCATATCCGGCCTACAGGGAACTTTAGCAGGAATGCAAAAAAGCGGAACAGGCACACTTTCGGTAGATGAGATAGTTCGTGTCGTAAAGTTAGCAAGCAGTAAAGCGATGCAGATCAGAGATGATCTTTTTGGTGGTTCTACGAATGGCTAAAAAGAGCGCTCACAAGAAGGGAAGGAAGACTCGTTCTGCAGGCCGCTTCGGCCCGAGATATGGTCGTAAGATCCGCAAGCGAATTGCCGATGTGGAATCGGTGATGAACCAAGCGCATAAGTGTCCAGCGTGTGGGCGGAAGGCGGTTTCCCGAAAAGGAACGGGTATATGGACGTGCGCTAAATGCGACGCAACGTTTGCAGGCGGCGCTTATGTACCTGAGACCGCTGTTGGAAAAACAGTCGCCCGCTCTATTCGCCGTGCGAGCGAGGAACAAGAACAGCTTTTAACGAGATCCGTGAGGTGATTTCACGGTTTATAAATGTATACGCTGTAAGCGCGAGGTCGAAGTAGAATCTGAATACGGCGGTATCAGGTGTCCCTACTGCGGTCATCGCATATTGATAAAAGAGCGGCCCACGATCATAAAAAAGGTGAAGGTGCTGTAGAAAAACGCCCTTACAAGGCTCGCAATAGATCTTCGTAAAACAGGAAACGAGCAGTACTGTGAATAACATACAGAATCACAAAACAGTGAGTTCAACTGTACCTCATGGAAGCAAACAGTATTGATTATCTGTACCGATCAATCACGCCTGAGCTAAAGACTATTGGTATAGCCGGAGGACGGGCGTCGGTAAGAGTCCACAAAACCACTAAGAGGCTAGTTATCAACATTAAAGCCTCTGACATCACTTCGTGCCGAGCTGCAACTAATTCTTGGCTGAGGCTAGCGCTCATTGCTACTGATGTGGACGAACTTGTTGCCGATACGTTAGAACAGAGCCCATAACTATTCCTTTAAATTGGATTACTGAATGATATACTTAGGAGAAAGCTTAAATGAGTGCCGAATTACCACCGCAAATACAAAATCAAGTTGCACAATTGCAGCAACTTCAACAGCAAGCACAAGCGCTTGCCGTTCAACGAAGTCAACTCGAGCTCTCGTTAAACGAGGCTAACCAAACTCTAGCAGAGCTTGACAAGCTTGACGAAAAAGCGGTAATCTTCAAGACCGTTGGAACGATCCTCGTTCGCTCGAACAAGGACCAAGTTAAAGAGGAACTCGCCGAAAAAAAAGAAACGTTTGACGTGCGTTTGAAAAGCCTCCAAAGGCAGGAAGAGCGCGTCCAAACGCGTTTCCAACAGCTACAACAGCAGCTACAAAAAGCACTCGGCGGTGGAACGGTACCACAAGGCTCGTAATGCAGCAATTTGTCTTAAAGGAGAAGCTATCTCACGTTGGCTTTGAATAGACTTCCTCTTCTTCTTTTTGTACAAATTTTTCCGGTCTAGCAACTCCAGCGTCACTCGATTCGCTTAATATCACGACGACGTCAGCGAGATTCTTTAGTGCAGTCGAGAAGCCAGGCTCTGCCCCGAAAATTATAGTCTCTTTACCGTGCTCCATCGCTTTCGACAGGACCGGCTTAAAATCAGCATCACGAGTGACTATCGCGATAATATCGATATTAGGGTTAAATATAAGCTCAGTAGCTTCAACTGCAAGTCGAACATCTACGTCGCTTGAGCTGACTACTGGTTCCAATCCTTGGTTCTCGATTGCTTCTACAAGTTTCTCAGACGCATACTGATTAAGGTAGACTCTACCTACTTTGATGTCGCCAAATTCCTTCAAGGTGTTTCGTATTTCCTCAAGGTCAATCTGAAATTCCTTGCGCAGCATATTAGGCCCATCAACCAGCAGTCCAATACCCTTATGGGCTTTTTCCCTCCTGCTGATTATCGTCCGAATCTTGTATATATCTTTTATATGTGGAATATGTCGGGGCATAAGGACAAAAACTCCTGCTATTGCAAAAATGGTAACATATAAAATGAATTTACAGCGGCGTATTATATATCTTTTTCTTTATGCGTTCAAAATGACCGTTTTAAACAAGATTAAAAGCCCTACAGGTGTTTTTAATGATTATGGAGGCCGTATCTTCAAAGGTCATATCCCATATCCGCGATATGGCAACGACCGCATCTCCGACCAACGCAGGTTCGTTCCGACCACGATGAGCTGCTTGATATGGGCTATCGGTTTCCACTAAGATTGCTTCTCGCGGAGCACCCTCCACAAGCTTCTGGTGGTGTGGCGATTTACAAACCCGAGTTGGAATTGAAATATAGTGTCCGCAGCCAACTATAGCATTAAGCAACTCGGTGTTGCCACCGTAGCAATGATATACTGCTTGGTCAACCCGGTGTGCGAGCTTAAAAACGCGTTCTTCAGCATCTCGACTGTGGATCACAAGCGGCAGGTTGAGCTCCTCGCTTAGTCGAATAAATATGCGAAACGTATCCTCTTGCTCCGCTCGTTGATGTTCCTCCGTAGCGTGATAAAAGTCTAATCCCACTTCACCAATCGCTATTGCAGAATCGGCATTTTGTCGAATGAATTCTTCGACGTGTTTTTTTTCGTCTAAGTTTAGCGGGCTTAACCCATACGCTGCATAAATGTTTTCATGCTGAAGCAAGTCTTTGGTTGCCTGGTTCGATCTGAGATTAATACCCGAATTAATTAGAGCGATCCGTGCATCGAACGCTCTGTTAATGACCGATTGACGATCTAGGTCAAACGCAGGCATATCGATGTGGCAGTGGGTGTCTAAAAGATGCCATCGCAAACTACGCACCGTCTCTTGCCTTCAGTCGGTTTATTGCGCTGATCATTGCTTCAACTGATGCAATAACAATGTCACCCCTGGCTGCCCGAGCTGTTACGAAGTTACCTTTCGAGTCTTCAACACCTATGACGACGTCAGCAAGTGCGTCACTCCCTCCACTAATAGAGTCGATCCGAAACGTTCGTAATTGCACGTCTGCCCCCCCAAGGATATCATGTACTGCGTTGATAGCAGCATCGACAGGACCAATGCCGACTCGGGCCCCGATTTTGGTTTTCCCATCAACAATTGCTTTCACCGTAGCGGTTGGCGTAACGCGATTGCCAGTCATAACCGATAGCTCTTCAAGTAAGATTGTGGGTTTCAACACCTCATTTGTCACGGCTTCTGCGATAGCATACAGGTCTACGTCCGTAACTCGTCGACCTTTGTCGCCAATTTCCTTAACGCGGCCCATTATACGAATTAGCTCTTCTTCGCTAACGTCAAAGCGTGCATCTTTAAGCATCTGGCGCACCGCGTGTTTACCAGCGTGCTTACCTGCTACGAGTCTACGGCGTTGACCTACCATTTCTGGCGTCATGATTCCAGGTTCAAACGTATCCGCACGTTCTATTACCCCGCGCGAATGAATTCCGGATTCGTGCGAAAATGCGTTTTCCCCAACAATTGGCGCTGTAGGGGGTAGATTTATTCTCGTGAATCGTTCGACCAGTCGCGAGGTCTCGAGAAGGTACTGTGAGTTGATGTTCAACTTTAGTCCAAAAATACTTGACAAGCTCATTGCCGTTTGAGCGAGGTCAGCGTTCCCCGCCCTCTCACCAATGCCATTAATCGTTACTTGGACTTGGTTGGCACCTGCTTCGACTGCTGACAAGCTATTCGCCACTGCCAATCCGAAATCATTATGGCAGTGCACGTCGATGGGGACTTTCACGACTTCCCTAATTTCCTTAACAAAGTTAAACATTCGCAAGGGGGCCATAATTCCTACCGTGTCAGGTATATTGATGACATCAGCTCCTGCAGATTCTACCCCTCGACAGATGTGTCGGAGAAAGTCCATTTCAGTCCTGGTAGCATCCATTGCAGAAAAGAGGCACTTCGGTACCGTGATCTTGTACGTATTCGACTGCGTCAATTGACAGATCGTACACTTCCTGTCTCGTCTTTTTCATTGAATATTCGAGCTGCACGTCTGACGTTGAGGCGAAAACGTGAATAAGTCCAACACCGGCACCTAAGCACGCATCAATATCCGGTTTTACGACGCGTGCAAGACCGCACACAGTTGCTTGTAGACCCTCGTCTACGATGCTCTTCACCGCGTTGTATTCCCCTTTTGAGGAAATAGGAAACCCCGCTTCTATAACGTCGACGCCTAGCTTGTCTAGGGCTTTAGCGATGGTAAGTTTCTGGTCATCAGTGAGCGAAACGTTCGGTGTTTGCTCTCCGTCACGTAGTGTTGTGTCAAAAAAAGTGATTATTTCTTTATTCATTCTCGAATTGACGAAGAAGACTATCCCTCAAATATATACGCATGTTTACAACAATTATTGAAGAGCTACCTATAAAACGCTTTCTTTAGGAGGCACGCGCATTTCAGCATTTTCAGCTTGCTTATCTAAAGTTTGAAATAAACGTTACTTTGATGCCAGTTTTCTTAGGCAAAACGTTTTTGGATCCAACTGATTAAACGTACGTTTTCTACGAAAATCACGTCGATAGTTACAGCGAGAACCCCCACCAAAAAAATCGCATCAAAAACACCGGCACCGCCAATCGATGCAAAAGCAAAGCCACTTGGATAATAAGATAGGATATTACCAATACGAACGACGTCAGCACCGAGCAGTACACCTAATGAACCCGAGACATAGGCAATTGGACCGACGCTTGCCCACTGCTTTTTTGAAAGCGCAATACCAACAATGCTGGCTGCAATTGCAATAGCGTAGATGTTCTGGATAATGACCCCTTCTCCAGCCACATACCCCGAACTGAGGTAAGAGAAGATGGCAATGACAGAAACTCCAATGAGGCTTGCTTTAATAGGGCTTCTGTGATCGATCATCATCTTGAGCGAAATTAAGAAAGGTATAAGGAAACCTGCCAAATCGAAACCAATGGCAAGTCCATTTCTTGGTCCAACGGTTAGGAAATCGCGGAACAGCAGGAACCCTAGCGGCACATCGATAATGCCAAAACCAAGTGAACCTCGAAAATATAGCAATATCGAAGGAAATGAAGTAAGAAAAAGAACTGTTGAACCGATAAAGATCAAGAGTGCTTCTGACAGTTTGAAGCCCACCGTCTCGAATCCGAACACAAGTAGCAAGAGTATGAGAGAAGCGAGCAACAAAAAGGTGACTGATTCAATAAGCATGGTTCGTTAGTTAAAATCTGATTTAATGAGTGGCGAGTGTTACATGACTATATGGAAAAACAGTGCCTTTAACGCCTGTCATATTACTGCTACTTTTTGCGACTTTTTTCAACAAGAGATCTTAATACAACAACACCAGCTCCGAGAACTCTGCAAACACTAGAATTGTGGCCGAGAAGGATACTTTTGTTACACCATTAAAACCCTCTTGATCAACTCTCTAAAGATCGTACTCGCTGTTTCCACCTCGCGAAGGTCTATCCATTCGTCAGTGGTGTGCGCTTGGGCAATTCCGCCAGGCCCAAAGACGACGGTAGGTATTCCTGCCTCGTTAAAACGCGAAGCGTCAGTACTCGCATCCATCGTCACTATCTGTGGGTTTTGCCCGCTATAGCGAATAGATTCGCTTAAAAGCGTAATAATCTCGTGATTTTGTAAATAAAAGGGGTGCGAAAAATCTTTTGGATCTTCCGCAAATTCGATCTTCGCTTCAGGTAGTTTCGCTCTGAACATCTCTAGAACACTTAATGCATCGTGAGGTGGCACATAGCGATAATCGACAGCGATTCGGCATCGGTCAGGAACTATATTAGGTGTGTCACCTCCATATATTGTGCTCACGGTCATAGTTTCTCTGCCAAGCACTGGATGTTTTATTAATAACATTTTGTCGATTAGCACCACAAGCTTTGCCATTTCGACAATGGCATTCTTGCCGAGCTCTGGTTTGCTAGCGTGCGCTGATCTTCCGATGGTTTCAATATAAAAGGTCATACGACCTTTGTGTCCGTTTGCTATCTTGAGACTAGTTGGCTCGCATACGACGCAGAAATCTGCATCTATATAAGGCATAATGTCTTGAGCCCCTTGACTTTTAAGCTCTTCATCGACGACGAACGTCGCGAGCAACGTGCCCCTAAGCTTGCTTTGTTCGATACCAGCAATCGCATTGATGACTGCGGCGAGACCCCCTTTATCATCAGCTGCACCTCTACCAAACAATCTCTTCCCTTTAATTTGGGGCGGAAAGAAAGGCGGCACGGTATCAAGGTGACCGCACAACATTAAAGTAGGTCGTCCTCGGCCAAGTTTGCCGATGAGGCTGTTACCAGAGCGCGTGATTTCCATTCCCAGATCCACGAGTTTATTTTCGATAAAAATGCTAATTTCATGCTCGTTAGTACTGGTACTTGGAATTTTCACCAACTCATACAGGAGTTCTGTGCTCGACATAAGACCATCCTACTGAAGGACAGACAGAACCTTAGCCCGGAGCACTTTATTTACGAGTCTACCGTCCGCTTTTCCCCGGACTTCTTTCATGACGACACCCATTAGGGGACCTATAGCTCCCACGCCCCTTGCCTTAATGAAATCGAGCTGAGACTTAACCACTTCATCAACAATCGCTTTAAGCTCGCGCTCACTTAACATGATAAATCCCAGTTCTATCGCAGCCTCATCAGCAGTTCTCGTATCACATTCAGCCAGCACTCGAAGAACCTCGGGCACTCCTTCTTTGGAGATGGTCTTAGATCTCACGAGCTGGAAAACATCAAGGATGTGTTTACGCTTCAGTCTATCAACGGGCACGCCATCTCTCTTAAGTTCCGCGATGACTCCTTCAAGTGTGCGGACCACAAGTGTTGCAGCATCCTTCATTTCGCCTTTTGTTATGTCGCTGTTTTTCTCGCGCCAAAGGCTCATAACTTGTTCAAAAAGTCTATTATTCTCAGACCACGCGATTTGATGGGCCAATTCATCGTTTAAAAAAAAGTCACGCTGATATCTCTGCGTCCTATCTTCAAGCTTTTCTGGCAAGTGCAGCTTAACACGTTCGATAACCTCTTTCGGGAGAGAGATAGGGGAGACGTCCGTCTCTGGGTACATGCGGGCGGCACCGGGTAGGGGTCGTAGATATTCGGAGCACCCGTCGTCCAAAACGCGGCGCGTCTCTTCAGGCACGCCCTCAGTAGCTTCTCTCGCTCGCTTTATAACTGCAGAAATCGCTTCAATACATGTCTTAGCACTCTCGTCAGCAAGTATGACAGCTGCGTCGTGCTCTCCAGCTTCTAAGAACTGTAGCAGAGCATCTTTTTCTTTGCTTGAGATTCCAAAGCGTGGCAACTCATCAGTGTGAAATATGCCTGCAACACCCTTCTTTTTTGCCCGATCCGCGAATTCGGAACCCAATCGGCGACCCGGTTGTATCTCTTTTCCCACGAGGCCGGCAAAACCAGGAAGTAAAACGCCCCAAACACGTTTCTTCTTAAGAATTTTTGATCCGGTCTGGGTGAATATCGAGGTGACCTCAATGGGGTTTCCTACGCGCGCCCCTCGGGCTTGTAGCTCATCCCTGATCTTGAGCAAGTTGAGCTGCCTCGAGACTTCAACATGTACGATATCCTCAACTAATTCAAGCGCTTGTACGCCTTTTATTTCGACCCGCGCACCCCCTACAATGGAGATATTTATATCCTGCCTGATCGTCCCCAGCCCTCGCTTAACAGTACAAGCGCGCAAGATCGTTCCGATTGTAAGAGCGAGCTCTTTTACCATCTTAGGTGTTTTCAAATCAGGGGCACTGCCGATTTCAACAAGCGGAATGCCGAGCCGATCGAGCGAATAGACGTCCTTGTAGACGATTTGCGCTGCCTCCTCCTCAACGGAAAGCGAGTCGATCTTAACGGGGCCGTTTCTAAGCGATACTTGTCCGTCTACTGCTAAAAGCGCCGTTCGTTGGAAGCCACTTGTGTTCGACCCGTCGATTACCAGTTTCCGCATAGTATGGACTTGTTCGAACGGTTGCATCTGAAGCAAAAGGGCTATTTGAAGTGCAATTTTGAGGGCTTCTACGTTCATTTCCATCGGCGGCTCATCGTCATTTTCCACAAGACCTGTACTCGCGTATGCCTTGTAAGTAAACCGCCTGGTCCCAACACCCTCTTCCAACGCAGCTCGGTCAATTTCACCCAATTCACTCTTTGAAGGGCGCAAGTAGCGATAAAACTCATAAGTCGCATCTTTAGTGTCTTTCAACTCAGCCGGACTACTGCAAAAAAGCTTAGACGTGGTGTTGAGTTGTTGATGGATTTCCAAGCCGGCCTTTAGACCAATTTTCATATAGTCGTGATCCTTCACGGTAACTCCTCAAACGCACGCCACGTCCTGCTCTCGTCAACGGTTATTTCGCCAGCAATGTTAGTTTTCATGAGCTGTCGAATCTCTTCGCGATCAGACGTCTGGCCAAGCACCCACATTAGTTTAACAAGCGCTGTTTCACTGAGCATATCGTCACCTTCAATTATCCCGGCTTTCAAGAGGTCACGACCAGTGTCGTAGACCCTATCGCACACGGTGCCGTAGACACACTGAGAGGTCATCACAACCGGGATAGCCTCCGTTGTTTCTTTCACGTATGGGACCCATTCGCTCGTAACGTGACCGAGGCCGGTTCCTTCAATAACTAAGCCCTTGTATCCTTGCGTCAAATAGAAGTTCATAATATCGGGATTTGCTCCTGGGAAGAATTTTATAAGAGCGCATTTTGGCTCGATCTTTGGACGAACGGAGAGTTCGCAATCTCCTCGACCAATCCGATCAGTTAAGAATTGTAGCGATCTTTCCTGATATTTAACGCGTGCCACTGGTTCTGCATTGACTGATCGAAACGCGTCGCGTCGTGACGTGTGCATCTTCTTCGTACGAGTTCCCAGATGAACGAGACAGGTGTCATCTGATGCATCTTCATGCATCACAGTAAAAACGCCTGCAAGGTCACTTGTAGCTGCTACAGCTGCACAGGTCGCATTAACGACGTTGTCACTGCTCGGACGATCGGCAGATCTCTGCGAGCCGACAAGCATGACTGGCACGGGTACCTGCAGCATGAATGATAAAGCTGCAGCGCTATATCCTAAGGTGTCTGTCCCGTGCGTCACAAGCACTCCATACGCTCCTGCACGGACTTGATTGTAAACGCATAAGGCAAGCTCTGACCACAACTCTGGGAGCATGTTTTCGCTTAGAATGTTGTAAAGCACCATACCTTCGATGTTAGCGATTTCAGCTAAGCTGGGAATTGCGTCTATTATATCATCAGCGTCGAACTGACTCGTTACCGCTCCTGTTCGGTAGTCAATTTTACTTGCTATGGTGCCTCCAGTCGAGACAATGCTCAACCGCGGCAACTCAGGACGTATGGGCCTAGACAGTCTTTTAGCCGTCACAGGTTTTCCTTTTTCAACGAGGGAAATCTTTAGGCCCTCAGGCGCAAAACCGACGTTATAACCGCTGTATAGCTTAATTACTATATAGGTAGTAGCACTCGGCATAAGCACGCCAAAAAACTCTTTCGCATCTTTGACCACTTTGACGTGATCACCGTGTCGTATGTCGTCCATTTTAGACATCAGAGTGGTGCAACAGGTCCTTTTCCACCATTTGAAGGGCGTTCTGTTGTAGCGCGAGGTGCCGCCGTTGAGATCCCAAACGCTTGCGTCGTGCCTTTATCATACGGGCTACCTCACTTGCTGCAGGCCCGCCCTTCACGCCCCTTTTAGCAATGTTTTGACTGACGTCGAGAGCTTCTCTAACATCACTAGCTGTCAAACCAAGGAGTGACAAGGACTTTCCAACATGTTTTTTTCCTACATTATCGATTGTATCAAAATCGCAGTTACCGATTCGCACGACTTCGCCAACAATGGTGTGTGCGGTTCGAAAAGGAACGCTCGTCGTACGAGCAATAGTATCGGCCAGCTCGGTTGCCGTTGTGAAACCTACGGAACTCATATCAGCTAGCCTCTCCCTGTTAATGATAAGCGTTTTTAGAATAGCTTGAACAATCTGGGCACAGTCGATTGCGGCACTTATGGCTTGGTGCAAATGCTGCGTAATTTCCTGCAAATCGAGATTGTAGCTATATGGGAGCGCCTTACATATTACCAAGCTCGCCATTAGCGCTCCGATAACCGTACCTGTTTTTGCGCGCGTCAATTCAAGCGGGTCAGGGTTCTTCTTCTGTGGCATAATAGAACTTGTCGAAGCAAACTTGTCATCCAGTTCCACGTAGCCAAACTCGGATGTGCTCCAGAGTATGAGCTCTTCGGAAAGGCGGCTGAGTGTGATCATGAAATTTGAGGCAGTGGCTAGCACCTCTATGACAAAGTCGCGGGTGCTCACTGCGTCCATCGAGTTCTCAATAATCCCGTCGAAACCGAGAGCTGATGCGGTCGAATCACGATCGATCGGCCAGCCAGTAGAGGCAAAAGCTGCTGCCCCCAATGGCGATTTGTTTGTTCGATCATAGCAGTCCCCCGAGCGTGCAAAGTCTCGCTCTAAGGCATCATAATGTGCGAGCAAATGGTGCCCTAGCGTTGTAGGCTGAGCGTGTTGCAAATGTGTAAAGCCAGGCATTATGGTGGACAGGTTTTCAGCTGACCGTTCCAATAGGGTGCTTTGCAGTGCAAGAATGGCATCCTTGAGTGAAAGCAACTTATCACGCACGGCCATGCGAATGCACGCTGCAACCTCATCATTCCTCGACCGACCTAGGTGCAGCCAACCAGCTTGCGCAGGCCCCACCTCATCCGTTAGCGCTGTCTCAATCGCAACATGGACATCGTCAACGTCTTTCTGTAAAAAAGCGTAACCGCGTTTATTTATGTTAAGCAATGATTGTTTAAGCGCGTTATAGGTCGTTTGTGAGATTATCGCCTGTTTATTGAGCATTCTCACGTGCGCGAGATCGACGAGAATGTCATAACGAAAAAGCCACGCGTCTGCAGCGATGGAGGTGGTAAACTGCGATGCGCGCTTATTGGACTCCATTAGACGGCCCTTCCGAATAATGTTCTGCGTCATTACATTCTCAGACGAACGGACGGGTATTATGTATTTCGCTTGATAGCATTCAGAGAGGACTTTCTACTTCTATCACAGTGAGCACGGTGCCATCGCGTTTGATCTTAGTAATGTTCGTCAGATGTGAGCGCGCAATGTACTCTTATAGTTCGATGCAAAAGTTAATCTTTGAACCAAGCAGACTCTAAAGTATAACACAACCACTTATTCGAATATGAAGAGCTTAGAAGGTAAAACCGTCATCTTAGGTGTCACAGGCAGTATCGCGGCAATAGAGACTGTTAAGCTGATCCGAGAGCTCAAGCGCAAGGGCGCAATAGTGCACGTCGTTACGACACCAGCAGCACGGCAGGTACTACACCCAAACGCGTTGGAATACGCCTCACAGAACCCTGTGATAAATGAACTCACGGGAAAGGTTGAGCACGTCGCTTTTCTAGGGAAGGACGGGTCGGCAGACATGCTTTTAATTGCGCCTTGCACAGCAAATACGATAGGCAAGGTCGCACATGGCATTGACGATACTCCTGTAACGACGTGTGCGGTCACAGCCATTGGATCGGACAAACCTGTTATAGTTGTTCCTGCAATGCACTTGTCTATGTATTCTCAGCCACTTGTAAGAGAGAACATCAATCGCCTAAGAGAGCTAGTTCATTTTGTTTGGCCACGCATCGAAGAAGACAGAGCAAAACTCGCCCATACTAGCGAAATCGTGCTCACAGTCGAGCGGCTTCTCTCCCAAAGGGATCTAGCAAAAAAGAAAGTGTTGATCACAAGCGGTGCGACGATAGAGGCCGTCGATCCGATTCGCATTCTCACGACAAGAAGCTCAGGGAGAACTGGCAGGGAAATTGCTTATGAAGCTTTTAGGAGGGGAGCTGACGTTACTATCGTGCACGATAGCACCGCACAGCTCGTGAATCAGATACGTGTGGAAAGTGCAGCAGAGATGAGCGGTGCAGTACTTATGGAGCTGGAGAAAGGATACGACATATTTATCAATGCGGCGGCTATCTCCGACTTTACCGTTGATAAACACGATAAAAAGATTAGGTCTGGCCAAGCGCTTCATCTCGAGTTGAAGAATGTGCCAAAACTCACCGACATTGTTCGAGCGAAGTACCCGCATCTTTTTATCGTCTGTTTCAAAGCGGAAACTAATACAACTCCGGATGAACTCATAGAATGTGCCCGCTCTATTCCCGTTGATTTAGTGGTTGCAAACGACGTGACAGTGCGA
The DNA here is from genome assembly GCA_963719035.1 of Methanobacteriota archaeon. GTDB lineage: Archaea > Halobacteriota > Bog-38 > Methanoflorentales > Methanoflorentaceae > Methanoflorens. The sequence goes on from CAVRAO010000002.1 coordinate 201,663, forward strand.
GGTATGGGCACTAAAGACAACGAAATTTACATAGTAAATTCGCACGTCGAACGGTATCAAGGCGATAAAGCGTATCTCGCTGTGAAGATTATCGACGCTGTTGTTCAGAGAATAAACCACAAATGAAAGCGTTTTGCCCTTTTCATATTACAGGGTTTTTCGCACTGAAGTCTGACGAGAAAACTGTTTCCTCGATTGGGGGCGGCATTGTTATTGCCGATGGCGCCGTGACTGAAGCCTCCGAAGGACACGGTAGCGTTTATATCAACCGACAACAGGATTCAGCACCCACCACAAAAACGGTCGCAGCATTGCTGTCTGATAGAATCGCTGATGTTAGGACCGAGCTAGCGGGGCCGATGGGCTGCGGACTTGGGACTAGTGGCGCCGGCGCTTTAAGCACCGCCCTTGCCTTAAACGAATTGTGGGGACTTAAACGCAGCTTTAATGCCCTCTGTGATGTTGCACAACGGGCAGAAATTACAAACAAAACTGGAGTTGGCGACGTTGTCGCCCAAGCAGTAGGAGGTTTCGTCGTTCGTCAACAAAATGCGGTTTATCAAATTCCTACGCCCCCGCTCGAGATTTCTTATGTCGTCTTTGGTCCCCTCCAAACTCCGGAAATCTTGGCAGACCGAGACAAAATCGCCGTTATTAACAAGTTTGGATCGGTCGCGTTACAGAGGCTCTTACAGAAGCCAACTTTTGACGAATTTATGCGCTTATCGAAGCAATTTGCCTGCGACACTGAGCTCATAAGTCCAAAAGCGCAAGATACGGTCGAAGCGGTTGAAGCAAGCGGTGGACTAGCATCAATGGCGATGCTCGGAGACGCTGTTTATGCTATAGATCCTGCCAACGCGCTCAACGCTTTTGGAAAAGTTCGAAAGACAATGATATACAATCATGGCGCTCACCTTGTCTTCTAAACGCACTAAAAAAGACGTAACTTAGAACAAGAAACGGGCATCAGCACACTGAGCGTAAAAAACCAATCAAAAAGGTAGATGGAAGAACAACATATTAGTCAAGGCGCGCAGCGCAAACTTCTAACAATAATGTAGTTAATCCATCAATTCAGTCTATTTCGTAGTTCAACAAGCTAGGTTACTCTTCGACTATTTCAGCAAAAGCGAAGTTGCGCTTCACAGCCTTGATTTCAATCTTAACTTCGTCACCGATCTTGGTGTGTGGAATGAAAATCACGAAACCACTAATACGAGCTATGCCATCGCCCTGTTTGGCAATATCTTCGATTTTAACGTCATATTGCTTTCCGACATCTACAGGGGCAGCCTTTGGTTTACTGTCATAACTCTTATAACCGCCGCCGAAATTGTTTCTAGTATTTGCTCTATACACTACGTCACCTCCTTTTTGTTTAGATAACTACCTGTATGCAGATATCATATATAGTTTCGCGCAAGACGTGCATTTTTTTTCCACATCAAAGACATAAATACGGGTCTTAAGATGGTTGGTCGAACGGTGCTAAGCTGAATTATAGGCTTGTTTTGCTAAAACTCTGCTATTTAGCAGCGTTGTTAGATGCAGTAGAACTGTGCTCTTGTTCCAACAAGTTAAAATAGTACTTCGTTTGTGGCTAAAGCAGTTGGGAAAAGGCATCCAAAGCCGTGTGTCTCGCATAGAGCGTGACTACCTCATTTTTGGAGATACGCAGCGCCGCCCCCAACAGTATTCGTTGACAAGCGTAAATAGTGAGGCGGCGACTCTGCGAGGGGTGCTATTAAGTTATATATTGTTTATCCTATTTAGAAAGACCCATCAGCATCTCAGGCCAACAACACATCGTGGCCATGCTCGTTAAAAGGATTTGAAGAGAGTCAAGAGGGGCTGAAAGAGAGACGGGTGGTTGAGATAGGATTGCTAAAAGCGAGGAGAGCGCGTGAGCAACGAAATAACCGCAATTGCCAACAGATCTAGATGTTAGCAGCAAACGCTAGACTTTTAAGCTCCGTCTCTGACTAAACTAAAGATGAAATGTGAAGTTGGCGATCTACACTTCCAATACGAAATACGTGGCGAGGGAATGCCTGTACTGATGATCCACGGCTTTGGCATTGACCGTCACGTTATGACCGGCTGTATGGAGCCTGTTTTTGAAAGCCGCTCTGGATGGAAACGCATCTACTTCGACTTACCTGGAATGGGTCGTACGCCGGCGCCTCGCTGGTTAAATAATGCAGATCAGATGCTTGAAGTGATCTTGGCGTTTGTAAATAAAGTCGTAAATTGTGACTCGTTCTTGGTTGCTGGTGAATCCTATGGAGGTTATCTCGCCAGAGCAATCATTAAATTGATGCCTGAACGTCTCAAAGGTGCCCTTCTCATTTGCCCTGTCATTGTAGCTGATCGAAAGCGACGCGAACTGCCAAGGCAACAGATATTCGTGAGAGACGAATCTTTCCTAGCAGGTGTTGAAAATACCGAGTGCAAAAACTTGTTTGAGCGCGTGCTCGTTGTGCAAGATCAAAAGCGCTGGAATCGGTTTACGCAGGACATCATCCCAGGGATGCGCACAAAAGATCGAGCGTTTCTTGCACAGTTTCAAAAGCATGGGTACAGCCTCTCCTTTGATGTAGACCAACTTGAGCACCCCTTTGATCGACCGTCACTTATCCTCTCTGGACGTCAAGATACCTCAGTTGGGTATATTGACTCACTCAAACTAGTTGACAACTTCTCCCGCGGAACGTTTGCAATATTGGATAGAGCCGGACATGGGCTAGAAGTCGAGCAGGAGACTGTTTTCAACTGCTTAGTCAATGAATGGCTCAATCGTGTAGAAGAAGAAGATCGGGGTTTGTCTGGCTCATCATGATCTGTTCCCACCTTGTCGCCTCTTGGCGTCAAGTTGTCCTCGTTCGATCGCTTGCGTATTTCAGTGAATAAAGTATAATGAACAAAGTTGCCAAAGCTCAAGAGGATAACACGAAAATGCAAAGCGTCAAGCAAAGCAACAACGATTTTGGGTCTCCCACACCGGAAAAAAGACCAGCTTAGTGGGTCACTACAGAGCGTCAGCCCGCCGCAACAAATATGGTTCGAGGTAGCCCATTGGGCGGGCCCTCGCTCTCCAGCATCGACATATTCAAATATGGACGGTTGTATTTAATGCTCTTCTGCGCGGTATGAAAGTGTTTCTAAGCGCGAATTAGATATACTCGTAGCTCTCAGGAACGTTCCTAGCAGGATTAGCAGAATCCAACACTCACGTTATTGGGCCGAAGGATCTTGTTGCATAATCCCGAAAAGGTTTCCTTCCGTGTCGGCACAATAAGCGTGGTATCCAACCCCAGGGACGACCGACTTGGTTACAACAATGCGCCCTCCCGCGCTGACTACCCTCTGCGTGAACTCATCGATAGAGGGAACGTCCACGGTATTGACTGTCGTTTCGTTCCTCATCCGCTGCCTTATCGCTCCATTAATGCTGGTCTGGTCGCGATCATCAGTACTGACAAGCCAGTAGTCAACTGGCCCCCCCATTTGTTGATGCGCCAGTCAAAGACGCTCTCATAAAACGCAGATGCTCTCGTCGGATCGTCCGCGGAGATTTCAAAATGAATAATTTTAGGCATAGTCTCTCAATTGAAGTTGATAAGTAACTCCATAAATATATAGGTCTAGATCTTGCGCAAGTCAAGCTAAGCTTCGCATGGCTCCAATGCTGCAAGCAGTTCGCAACTATCATGCTTGATGAGCTTGCATGCGTCAGACACTGACGGTTGTGTTGTTCATACAATACTCGCCACAGAGCAAGCATGAGGCGGCTCAAATCAAAAAAAAGATCATGAACATTTGTGCGGTTTTTTCGAAACCTTGAAGTAGAACAAAGAGACTCGTAGGCATTATTAATAGATTATACTATGGATGAACTGATACTTGGTTTAGTTGTTGGCTCTGTTGTCGCTTTATGCCTTGGCATCATCCTTAAGATGGTAGGACAAAACAGGGAACGAAAAAGCAAGACCAAAACACAAAAATGACTGCAAACGAGCGATGGATAATCGTAGTTTCGCTGTTTTTGATGGCCTTCGCTCTAATAGCTGGAATCGGAGCTTTTTGCGCTTTTTAGTTCTTGAATATTATAAAGTAACCTTGATCTCTTAAAAACCGTGCAATTCGAGAAATCGCAACATAGGAAACGTTAAGTCAAAAACAGAATTCAGGTCGTTGTGATTTGGCTAGTTGATGTGGTCAAAAACCCCTCAGTACTAAAGCTACTTATGTTGTCCCAGCACACGATGAGTGTTTCTTTCACCCAAGACAAGAAAAGGCAGATTCGTGACCGTGGATAATCTTCCAAGTGCGCCCTTTTTTGTGGAGCACAAGAGTCACACGTTTGCATCCAGGAATATTCGCGTAGGCATCCCACAATCGTGCGACACGAACTTCATAAAAGGCATAAACGAGATTGGCATCATCTTCGCTGTGCTCGACCAACGCATACGTCATGTAGCTGTAGTTAGACGCTGCATATTTAAGAGCGTCTTGGATCTCGCGATAGCCTTTGCGGACTGCATTGTGATCTGTTGAGACATATGTGAGATTCACGCTCGATTCGTCCCACATTGATATTGCCGCATCAGCATCTCCAGCAATAAGCGCTTTACCGTACAATTGAAGGATTGCTTCGACGCTTTCACACCCATCGGCTGAAGGGTGCAAGTTTGAGCGCTCTCCCTCTGTAATGACGTCCGCAACATCGCTCAACGCGGGTCTTTTGCGCGAATTTTCCATTTCGATGAGCTCAAGCACAGTGGCCTTCATATCTAGCAATTCTTTGTTACCAGGATCAATTTTGAGCGCTTTCTCAACGGCGTCCCGTGCCGCCCTGTAGTCGTTGTTTTGAGTTGCTCGTTGAAATTCTTCGACGTATATGAAAATACGTTGCGAAGTGGAATCTTTTTTGAAGAGCTTCATGGTTAGCAGAGAATGTCATTCCCATCGCGCGTAGTTATACTTTAGCTTTGCCGTAAACAAAAGCCTTTTTGTTTGTTAATTAGCGTTTGTTTAGAGCTTGAGCTACGACAAGCAATATCAAGAAATATCAAAACTATACCAAAACTCTGCCAAAATTACGCCCTTTTGCACCACGATAGGAATGCCAAACAAAAGGAGATCTGTATATCAAGGGATGTGGGTCTTAGTTTAAACGCAGTAGCCGCATGCGCATGCGTTATTCGAGCTGCTATAATTAGCGTCGATCAATGCAAGCTTAGCATCGTTTAGCACAATGACAGTTGGACAGTTCGTAGGTTACTACAATCGGATTATGTCACAGAAGGATAGCTCACTCCCGTAAGTTCGCTTGTTTCGCGCGTGAGAGCGATTAAATCATGTGCATCCAGCCTGTGTACGTCCTCTTTACCCAACGCTCTTGAAATATCGGCAAGTTCTAACGTTGAGACTCGAATGAAATTTGCGAGCTTCTGGGCCCCCCTTTCAACGTTAAAACGTTTTATAAGCTCGGGATCGTGAGTTGTCGTTCCGGTCGGACACTGGTTAGTCTCACAAATGCGATAGTACTCACACGACATTGCCCAAAGTGCAGACGTAGCAATATAGACTGCGTCTGCTCCGAGCGCTAAACATTTGGCGAAATCCCCTGACGTGCGTAATCCTCCAGCCGCGATGAGATCGACATGCTCGCGATATCCAATCTCGTCAAGATATCGGTGCGCTCGAGGGAGGAAATTAATGATGGGAAGTCCAAAGTTGTCCCTAATGTGACTTGGGGGGGCCCCACTTCCTCCTCCAAACCCGTCAACGACGAGATAGTCAGGTTCAGCGTAGACAATGATGTCGAGGTCTTTCTCAATTTGTCCCGCGGCAAACTTGATTCCGATGGGCCGGCCTTCAGTAATATCTCGCAAGGTTTCGATCTTGTGTTTGAGATCTTCAGCGCTATGAATATCCGGATGCCGAGCAGGACTTCGAGCATCGCTACCAACAGGAATGCCGCGCGTCTTGGCAATGAGTTCGGTAACTTTTTTAGCAGGAACCAGACTACCAGTGCTAGGATATGCTGATTGACTTATCCGAAACTCAACCATGTCGGCTTCTTTGAGTCGCTCATTCCAGACGCCGAAGTGTCCGGTCGAATACTGCAGCGTGACATACTTTGCAAACTCGCGTTCTTCATTGAGCATCCCACCTTCTCCGGTATTCGTCGCTGTTCCTGCGAGCGTTGACGCCTTTGCGAGCGCAATTTTTTGTTCTTTGTTCAATGCGCCAAAACTCATGCCAGAGATCATAATAGGTGTCTCGAGGTGAATTGGCCTCTTCGAGCTTTTTCCTACAGTGGTGATTGTTTTGACTGGTTCTTCAGCGTTTAAGGGGAAGTGATGCAGTTGCGCTGGAAGGAAATTGAGCATGTCCAAGCTAGCCGGGACACGCTTCAGTGATCCCATGCCCTCTCTAAGTGACTTGTTGAGTGCTGCTGTCTTCTTAACATCCAGAATTTTTTTGTAGTCAAAAGGACGCTCGTAATATTCAATCTCTCGCATAAAAACCCCCAGTTTAAACGCTTTTATCACTGAAGCTGAGTTATATTTATTCATTTCTAAACGCTATAAACACAGCAACTCTGAGGGGATCGAAGATAGGGAAGTTTTGAGTCAACGCAGGCACAATTGGCAAGCGGTATCTAGGCATGGCTAGGCATGGCTACACACAGCACGAGACAAAAACGGCTCACTGAGAGCAAACGTCAGCTCACCAAGCTGCTGGTGGTAGCAGCGCTGATTGAGTACGGACTTCGAATCGATGACATTGATATCGGTGTAGTCACGAAAGACGAGATCGACGAGGCGGCGGATCTAGCACGACATGGGTCGCTGCACGTGCCTAAAGTCTTGATAAATGTCAAACAGTTAGATCGCTATGAACGCTACGTCGCGGCTTGGTCGCGCCTATCAATTGAAACGGGCGTTTTAGATGTTCTTGATGAATCTGAAAGCGGTGAGATTTTAGTAGGCTTGCCTCAGGGCGCAGCTAAACGATGCATCGTTTTTCCGAGCGCGATTGAGAGAGAGTTTCAAGAGCTACAGCGATTTTTATCTCAAGCAGTAGGCGGGTAGTTGCGCTGTATTAGCTTTGATGTCGATCTGAAGACTATCGAGCTCTCACAATTTTGCAGCTCTCTATATTTACGACGGTGCATATGTAAGGTTGCCCGGCTTTGATTACAGAAAGCTTTATCTCAATCGCACTCTTCGTAGCGAGCGTGCGGAAGACGATTACATTGACGCTTTGCATAGTGCTATTCTGTTGCTTCGTCAGTGGCTGCGTGGGCAACACGTCCAATCAGAATGGAAGCAGCCAAGGATCGAGCAGTTTGAAAGCGTCGGAAATCTCATTGGATTCGGCATCGGCCGCGTTGGGTGAGCCAGTTTCATCAAAAGCGGTCTTGAAGGACAGTGGTGGAAGTGCATTAAACGGTAAGGTCGTCGAATGGTTTATAGATGGAAAATCGGTGGGCAAAAGTCAAATGAAAAACGACGCTACAACGCTCAGCTTGACCGGAGAGTACACCGATAACTTGGGCCTTAAAACCCATCAGCTGCAGGTGAATTTTTACGGCGACGCCACCTATAAGAGCAGCACAGCGACTTCTTTTCTAAATATTACAGCGACTGGTGTGTCATATGAATCTGTTGTAACCGCTTCCGTTGAGCGCTAGCTACGATTCCAAGTTCAGAGGAGGAGTGACTCTATACTTTGACTTTAATAAGCTCTCCACTTTAATCAAAGCAATTTATAAAGCGCCATTGCAAAAGAAACGGTTTTTGCAGTGGAAAAAGCAGATATTGATATAATCAAAACACTGTTAGTCGACAATCGGTGAACAAAAGCTTAAAAAAGTAAAGATCAATGCCCAGTCAAGCTACTAAGTGTCACACGGATAATCTCCGCGCATCGTCGACCTTTAATCGATCTTAGTCTCGTTTACGTACCTGGAAAAGTTTGGGTTCTTAAGGTCGATAATATCGAGGAAATTTTCAAAATCTTCTTCTTGTTCAAGCCCAAAGAGCTCGGTCTCAAAGGTCGATGCTTGACAGTTCATTTCTCGTAATAGACTTGTAGCTCCTATTTAAACCTTGTCTTTTGCGCTGTAAACAAAAAAAGGCGCTGAAGTCTCTACATCGACTTAGTCTGCGTTAGAGCGAGCCAATAGTACCTAGTCTTGCTCCAATGGAAACCCTGCGATAGGGGATAAAAAGCAGCTCACACGTGCAGAAGCAGTTTAAAATGTAAGAGCAACAGTTTCCGGCCAGCTTTTGTGCAGAGTGTTATATACAAAGCGCATAGGTCTTGCTTGATGAACCCTGAGATTGACCTTAATCAACTACTCGAAGAGTTTTTAAGCTTTGAAAAATATGTAGAGGATTCTAGACAGTTCGAAAGCGCAGTCGCCGCACCATCGCTCTCAGACGATAGGCTACTTTTAGAGCGAGACTGGCAAAGATTCGTCATCTACAAGTACCATAAAGCAGGGGTACAGGACGGTTTGCAGGATGCGATGCGTGACGGTTACATCTTACTGCTCGAAAGGCTAAAGGCGGTGGCTCAGCAAGCCGGTATAGACGTAAGTGGGCCCGATAGCGATTGACACGATAAGTAGCCGCACTTTATGATATTAGGAATGGATTTGATGTGCCGCTTTTTTTGAGCTTTTGCAAGTGCGAGCTCGCGCTATCCCGGGTTTTGCTTCGGTTGTTTATGCTAGAATTGGCTTACAGCTAAATACATAACGATTCTATGACGTACAACGATTTTCGATCGAGGCAAACCGAATGAATATAAAAAGAGTCCACTCTAGCTTCAAGGCTGTCGTTTCGGAAGCGAAAAGTGAGCTGAAGAGTCACGCGTCGCTCTTTTGTGCCGATCGTGGCTATTATGTCGATGATTTAACGCTTTTTTTCGACGATACTGGGCTTATGCCTGGAGTTCGCGTTGCGTTGCAGCCTACGTTAAGCTATGATCAGCAAGCGCTTACAGAGCTCGAAGTGGCGCTCGAGGATGACCTTAACAACATCGTTTTCGATTATGCGTACAACGCTCGACATAAAATAAGTGCTGAGGATTCGATAACGGTTTGGGCCATTGCGCATATTAGCGAGTGTATGCCGCAGCTTGTGACCGCGTCTCAAAATTAATGGCTTCCGGTGTGAAATCAAAAGCTACGCGACGCGATCTAAGCGTATCAGTTAACAAATTCAAACATTGCTTACATTTTTTATTTCACACCGCGTTTTCAGATTTTAGTGCGCTGGCCAGCGTGACAAGCTACGGTCATTTGGACGGTCAAAATAAGATACAAAGATTTTGCAATGCAGTGATTAGCGGTCAAAGTATGTAGCACCCACTCTGCTACTTCGCTAGCGCTTCAGTATCAAAGTTGCTTGATCGGTCGACGATATCAACTGGCTTTAGCACCCAAACGCCGTCGAGATCAACATAACGGGCCCGTAACTCGTCGAGAAACTTCTCGTAGAGGGGGCCGGAGGTTTGAAATTCTCTGACGCTGCAGACAATTTGATAGGCGGTTCGCTGCTCTTCTTTTACTGAGACACAGAGGATCGATACTAAGCTACCTTTGTCCATATGGCCGAGGAGCTCTTTGTTTAGTTGTTTTGCTTCAACTTGTGCAAGAACTATAATGCTTGACTTCGGCACCTTAATAGCTTTAACGTTCGTTAAACTCGTTTTTCCGTCAGCGGCAACGGTTACGAGTGTCTTTTCGGTGTCGCTATCGTTGAGCAACCCTATTACGATGTCAGGAAGATCCATATTATTAGGGGGTGCAGAGAGCGTTAACTAACGCTAGTCGCGGTCTAATTCAGAAACGAATAACACGTTGTTTCCACGGAGTATAAGTTTTCCAAGCGGCACGCGCCTATGGTTCCTACATTCCTCAGCTTCAGCAAGCGATATGTTCCAGTGAGGGTCATAACCTAAAAACGTCCCTTTGACCACTTGTGCGCCTTTTAAGCGTATGGAAACGTTCTTCCCTATATTGCGGGACAATACGTCAAAAGGTCGTTTGGTTTGTGTCATACTTGTTTAAAACTGCTTGTCGTTCCAGGCTATGCCGGCTCATTTAGCCAACTACAACTCGGTGTTCACCTAGATAAAGGATATGACTTATAAGAAATTTCACAATCTTTATCATTTGAAAATAAGACTATAGTACGTAATGCGCAAACTCTTAGCCGTCGTAGCTGTAATTTTAATTGCAACTATTACAGTAGGATGCTTAGATCAAGCGCGTGAGAATCCCACGGTCTCTGCTGCTGCCACCAGTACGCTTAAATTGACTGCTCCAGCCGTGGTAAATCGCAGCGAGTACGCGACATTTACATGCCAACTTAACATGACGCGTGGTTCGGGTTTGGATAACAAAGAGATCCGCTGGGCGATCGACAACGTTTACAAAGAGACTTCGCAAACCATTTGGGGATTTGCAGCGCTTAACTTGACACTGAATCAGACCCAAGATATGACAATTGGCAAACATGTGATAACTGCTACCTTTGCTGGCGATTATGATTTTGCCGGCTCGAATGCAACAACGACGTTCTCGGTACAGACCGCAGCTACGCCAACTCCGAGAACCGCGACCGCCCGTCCGGACGCAGAAAAACCCTCAATATCGCTCAGCGTACCCGTCAACGGTGTGAGTATGGGCAGCGCGCACCTTACCGGCACGTTTTCGGGACTATTAAGTAACCAGAACCCCTACGTCTTGGTGAGACAAGCCGGGGCCGACAAGTGGACTGTATACGCTCCCCTGCTTGAGGCTAGCGGAAAGTACAGCGTTGACGTGAGCTTCACGGCAAAAGGTAACGCTGATCTGGTCGCAATTATCACGACAAACACGCTTAACTTGGGGGACGTGAAGGATCTCCCGAAGACGCTTGCAGAAAGTCGCGTTTCAACGACGGTAAAGTGAAGCTACTCGCTGCTTTAGCTGCTTGGGCTCTCTTCTTAAAGGCACAGCAGTTTGTGCGGCTGTGGCTCCCGCCCATTTTGCTGACGCTGCGGGCTCCTTGTCTTTTCTAGCGACTACTTTCAACATCACAAAATATAAGTAAAAACAGCGCGAGCATAGGACATCATTAATAATGATAATTGTATAGTTAGACCCTTTGTGGCTGACTGAAGGTGGTCGTTAAAAGAGGTGTATGCATTGACAAACCAAGCGGAGTACGGATGGACTGTAAAGACCGTGGGCGAACGCGAGATCATTGAGAAGCACTGGCCGGGCAACATGATGGACTACGAGCAAACATTTGCTGAATTTCGCTTCGAAGATGTCGAAAAGGAGTTCACCTGGCACGAGACCGGTCGGGTGAATGTGGCGCATGAAGCGATCGACAGACACGCCGATGGGTGGAGAAAGAACAAAGTAGCCCTCTACGCTGACGGTCCTGACGGAGCACGCAAGTACACGTTTCTTGACCTAAAGCTTCTTTCGAACAAATTCGCAAATGTACTAAAGAGCCTTGGCGTTGCCCGTGGGGATCGCGTCTTTACGTACATGGGTCGTTACCCTGAACTCTATATCGCAGCGATTGGTGCAGTCAAGAACGGTTCCGTTTGGGGGCCACTGTTCGGGGGATTTAGGGCAGAGGCCGTCTTGGACCGGCTTTTGGACAGCGGCGCGAAGGCCTTGGTCACCACTCCCGATCTCAAGACGTCGAGCGTCGACGAGATCCTCGATGACCTTCCCGATCTCGAACACGTGATCGTCGTGAAGTCCGACGGTGTCGAACGGACCGGAGCCACGCACACGGTCAGCTTCGAAGCGGAGATGAAAAACGCTTCGACTGCGCATCAAACGGAGTGGATGGATCGCGAAGACCCCGTAATGATGCACTATACGTCCGGAACGACGGGTAAGGCGAAAGGTGTCGTCCACGTCCACAATGCGATGATCGGACATTACATCACGACGAAGTACGTACAAGACGTCACAGAAAACGACATCTACTGGTGCACAGCAGATCCGGGTTGGGTCACAGGTACTTCTTACGCATGCTGGGGTCCGTGGTTAAACGGCACGTCGCAGGTCTCGTATAGCGGACGATTTGACTCTGCGACGTGGTACGGCATCATCGATCAGTATCAGGTAACCATCTGGTACACCGCGCCGACGGCGCTCAGGCTCCTCATGAAGGACGGGCTCGGCGTTGCGAGCAAGTTCGATTTCGGGAGCTTGCGCTATATAACAAGCGTCGGTGAGCCGCTCAACCCCGAGGTCATACGCTGGGGACTTAAGGCCTTCAAGCTGCCCATCCACGACAACTGGTGGATGACCGAAACAGGCCAGATACTCATCGCGAACTATCCGTGCATGTCTATTCGGGAAGGCTCAATGGGGCGCCCGTTTCCGAGCATCACGGCATCGATCGTCGATGACTCGGGCAAGGAGCTTCCCCCGAACACACCGGGCAACCTCGTCATCAAACCGCCGTGGCCCGCACTAATGCGTGCCATCTGGAAAAACGAGGAGAAGTACAAGAGCTACTTCGAAATTCCGGGATGGTATAAGACGGGCGACAGCGCGTTTCGCGACGAGGACGGCTACTTCTGGTTCATGGGGCGTGTTGACGACGTTATAAAGACATCAGGAGAGCGTGTGGGCCCGTTCGAAGTCGAAAGCGCACTCGTTGAGCACCCCGCGGTCGCCGAGGCCGGCGTTATCGGAAAGCCCGATGCGCTTCGAGGCGAGATCATAAAGGCGTTCGTAAGTCTACGGGCGGGACATGAACCTTCTGAATCCCTGAAACAGGATATCGCGCAGTTTGTCAAAAAGCACCTGGCAGCGCACGCTTTTCCGCGCGAGATTGAGTTTATGGACAAGCTCCCGAAGACGCGTAGCGGTAAGATCATGCGCCGCGTGCTCAAAGCGCAGGAGCTTGGACTGCCGATGGGAGATCTCGCCTCACTTGATGAGGAGTGAGTTCCTCCCACTTTTCTTTTCTTATTTGTAAGCTAAGCGTTTTTCAAAAGGAGAGATCAAATATTAACAGAAGATATTTGGCTGCGTTGCTTGCGGCCCTGATGCTCGGGACCGTATTCGTGGCCGGATGCACGTCTCCGACAACGACGTCGCCGACTCCATCAACAGCGATTTCAGAGGCGACGTCAACTGCACGGACTCGTGACGCATTCCTTGAGCAGTATGTTATTTCGCTTGAGCGAGAGCTCAGGAACGATACTACCGTTTCTGCCTGGGTTGCTAAGTGGCAGAACGAATCAGCAGTCAGCATACAAACGCAGTTCAGAAATGTAACGTCAAGCCAGAACCTAAACTGGAATGTCACAGTTATTCGTTTTATATCGATAGACGACGCGACAAACTACACGAATAGCAACACTGCAGGACTTATCACCACAAATTTGACGAAGGTGATTTCACTCCCGTATAGAGCGTATGAACTTACGAAAGGGAGCGCGCCGAATGTTTATAATGCGTGGATTAACTTCGAGATTCGAGATCGTCGATTGGACACAATCCAGCAGATCGATGATATAGTAATTATAGACTCGTGGCGAACAAGTTCGAGCTAGAAACAAGCCGATTGGCTCAACGTAGAGCGCGCTACCTTTAAGCTTTATCTTGGGTCTGCGAAAGTTGCTTTCAGCCCCCTTGTAAGACTAAAGATGCAGCGTTGGGGAGAATTACGCGATTGCGCATCCCCTCTTTTTTTATTCTCATATCCTTAAGTAGGTGCTGTGTTCTTTGGTGTACACAATATGGAGGAAGTTGAAACTAGGATCACTGAGTTTCGCATTTTGTTTCGCGACCGTGAGCGTTTACAGCCTAAGTTTGTTGGAGTACACGAGCTGCTCGAGGACAGTATCCACCAGTCGGCCGATCTCAGCGACATATATTACGCTCCTTCTGACGTCTACGCTGAATTGGAAGCGACGTGGCCAGCTGCTGAAGGAACGCTCAGAGCTATAAAGGCGATCCCGGCAGACTCCGTTGCGGTGCTCCATTGCAGCACATACGTGAAGCGCTTCGATTACGTGAAGGAAGAGCTAAACATCAAGTCGATCATATTGAGTAAAGGTTACGACATTGGCATTTGCACGGGGCGAAGTTTCGTTAAGTTCTTCTGTAGCGACCTTATCTATGCCGATCGCTTTTTCAGCTATCGTTTTGATGACAGGAAATACTGGTTTATCTGTTACTTGAGGTCAATTGATGATACCGAGCTTATCAGCGACAAGTTTGTTGAGCTCTTTGGTCCTAGCCGTGGACCTAACGTGTTTGCATGGCTTGAAGAGACGCTTCTTTGCGAAAGAGCTGGAACGAACCCAGTTTGAATATTCACCTAGGATGATCTATTGTGACGGGTGTTTCAAGTGAATCAAACTTGTCCTGTGATTATACGTTAAGGATTGAGATTTATGACTTATGCTATCTCTCTTAACATGCCCCTTGACGACGAAACGAAAGAGCACATCGCCAATGCGCTCTGGATGCTCACATTTGAGCCCGAAAAAATAGCAGAAGACGTGGTGGTGAAGCTTCAAGATGCCAAGAACAGCGCGCAGTCCTTTGGCACGCGTATGAACGCGTACCTTGATTGGCTCCTTGCACACCCGCAATCCCACAACCCAAGTTACAAGCTGCGTTATTCTACTCTCAAGCCATTATGTAATGAACTAACGCCTCATCAAGCGTACGTGATAGTAAACAAGTTCCTAGGCCTTAACGCAAGCAGGGATTCGGTCGATTGCCCGAAAAGGCCGATCTGCAGTTTCCTCGCGACCACCTGCCTCAGCTGAAAACCCAAGTTGGCTGGCACTTCTTTGTTGGCAGCTGTTGGGACGTAGAGGGGCGTGAATTCGGTGTTGAGTGCATGTTATTCCGTGCCCCTCTACTTAATCCCGTATTGGCAACGCAATTCAACCTTACTGATATTGAAAATCAAGTCATCGAACTCCAACTGGGCATCAGTGAAGCGGGCGATAGACATTATCAGGCGGATCCTGTGGTGATTGCAGGCACGACAGGCCTCGTAACGTGTGGGCTTACACCTTTTCACTACGTCGTTGGTCGTAACCGGATTGAGAGCTCTAACAGCGCGTCGTTTTTCCCGCTTCATCTAGCTGCATGGGGGGTCGAAAAAAGCGGTCCAGAAGCAAAAGAACTGGGAATCGATCTCACGTTCACTTCAGGTAAGGAGTACCTGCTGCAGGGTGCTAATGGTTGCATGCCGTGCGTCGATGGGATGGGAACGCTCTATTACTCCATCCCAAACATGGTAGTTGCTCCAAAAAGTTCCCTTAAGGTCGGTGATGAAACAATTACGCTTGCACGCGGCACGTTTTGGTTTGATCATCAATGGGGTTATCTGTCTGGCAATCCTCAATCCTCCGTCTTGCGCGCCGCTAATAACACCAAGCAGCCCGAACCGCCAGGATGGGATTGGTTTATGACACAATTTAACGGAGATCGTCGGCTTACGATGTTTGCCCCGCACACGAACGCATATATGGGATATTACTATCAGACTGGGCCGCAGTCACCCAAAGACTTGCAGGTCAATGTTGTCGGAAAGTACATGGACGAGCAAAAAAACCTTACAAATACGGTCGGCACACTTACGGTGTCTCAATGGCTGAAAAGCGAGTACTCGCCAAACCCGGTGCGATATCCCAAGACAAATACGTGGCACCCGAATCGATGGGAGTTTTCGTTCAACGAGATCGTTCCTGAGGATATCAGATCATTTACACTCGTTCCCATCGTCGAATCAGGGCAGATGAATTATTTTGCAAACGGCAGTCAATACGCTGAAGGGGCAGTCTACGTGCGCGCGGCAAACGGAGACGATATCGGCCGTGGCTTTGCTGAGTCAGTGCAATACGCTGATACGACGGACACGATGCTCACGCTTGGGGGCATCACTGATGCACAAGCACGTCGCATCTTGCGCAATCCTGAGATAAGTTCAGGGATACGACGCATACAAAGTCTTTTTTACGTGGCGCTACATCGGTCTGATTTAACTCGCATCCTCAAATCACAGCAAGGACTCGAGATGTTTGCAGGGCTCTCGCAGTCGAAAGGTCAAAGCCGACATTAACGTAGCAATTACCGCACTCGCTGTTCAGTTAGACTCGCAAATTACATCAGTTCTCAAAAGATATTAACCTGCTTTGTTTTTGTTCGACGACCCAGCAAAAGTAGCGCTTAGAGAAGTTAGTTATTTACCTGTAGTCGCTGTTTGTTACGTAATGGGCCTACTTTCAGATCTTCTAGTTTTAATGTAAATTCTCGTAATCGTGCTCTTGGCTCTCACAATCTTTATTCAGTTGCTGCCGTATTTGATACTTGTCGCTTTAGTAATTTTTGTGATATGGTTTCTGTTTTATCGACAGGGTCCACGACGATCAGTCGCTTATTAATTGCACGTAAGTCTTTGCTTAAACTGCAAGGCCAGACGCTCAAGAGCCAGACTTGGCAGCTCAACCTGACACTCAAATCTATTTTCCTGCGAGTTATTGGGGTTTAGAGCCTACAATAGTGCGTGTTTAAAAACTGTTTCTAAAACGCGAGCAGAGTCATTTAATCAACTGTCGCTTGAGACAGTTATTGTGTGTGAGCAAATATTAAGTGTGCAAGTTTAAGCGGTTTTTTAAAAGTGTGGCATTCAAAGCTTGCGCTTGTGGCTATTTTAGCAAGAGAAGAAACACTTAAAATTAACTCCTGCGTTGAAACGTATGAAATGAATGTACTTAACTCCGTGATCTTACTCATCGCTTTTCTCTTCTTGATATTCACATTCCCCCTAGGAGCCCTCGCAGTAGTTATCGTATGGCTGCTCTTGCAGCTCATAAAAAAGCGTCGACGTTTAAACGAAATGAAGGGCAGTAGCAAAACGCAACAATAGATTCCTATTGAACGCGAGCACGAGGCGCTACGAGGAATAAAATTACCTGTAGATCTTAAATTCGAACCTAGCTTTATTATTGAGTGTTGTTATTCTCAAAATCTGTCATTATCGAAACTTAGCCTCATTAAAGCGAGATAAAAATTATATATAAGTTAATCAATAAAAATTACTGTTAAATTTTTTTTTTGCTAACGCCTCACACGCTGCTTATTGATGTGATAGAAGCGAGACAATTTGGTCTAGTAGCCTACAAGAGTGGCAAGAAAGAGATCCAGAACGGAAGCCTTAAATCTAGTGTATTTCATGTGAAGTGGAGTGAGTGATAAGATGATCGAGCTGAATACGATGCCAAAGAAAATAGCTTACTGCGAACGGTGCGGCAGTCCAATTATAGTTAAGACGTGGTTCGCTAATTTGTGCCACGAGTGCTCACGTGTTGAATTCAATGAGCACTTTAACTCACTCGCGTCGTAGTCGGAAGTCGAAAAACCGACTCCTTTTTTTGCTTGGCTGGTGAGGGATGGCGACAGCGCCGGCCACATTTTGTGCGTGTGCGGTTACGAGTTGCGTGAAAAATGCAAAAACGCTTTTAATCACCGCGTCGTTTCACTCGATGAGTATCAACGAGACTCGATGAGAGGTGAAAAAATGCGAATAGAACATGGTAAAAAAGCGAACCTGAAGGAGCTTGATGAGGATCTGTACTTAGAAGCAAATGCCCAGCTCTACCCTGCCGACAAAGACGCGACGATCAACGTATATGGTATTTTGACAACTGAGAGCAATGTCATCATAAACGGCTCTATTGAGTGCTCTGAAGCTTTTTTCGGAGACGATTGTCACGTCACGGGCTCAGTAATTACCGGCGGGATCAAAACAGGGAGCGGCTTCAAGGCGCGCCACATCAAAGCCGGAGAGTTCGTGAATATCGGTAGCAACTCACAAGTCACTAAGATTGATGCTGTCAACGACGTGACGATCGGTAGCAACTCACGTGTTCGGCACGCGATCAGTGAGCGTGGCACGATTATTCTCGCTGCTGGAGCCGTCGCAGACGTTGCAGAAGCGGCGCAAGGCACGAAAACAGCGTAGCTCGCTTCAGAGATAGATCTTCATCAGGTCATACGCGATGTCAACCCTTCCAGGGAACCTCTCCTTGACGACGTCGACCATGGCGTCCTCTTGTCCGCTCGTGTGCGGGTAGAGGTGGGTAAGCACGATCCGGTCAATCTGCCGGTCAAATATAAGGTCGCGCAACTTCGCCGGCGTCGTATGGTTCGAGATCGAAGCGTACGAATCTGGGAATGAGCATTCGTGGATTAACACGTCAACTTCTCCGTGACACAGATCATATACTCCTTCACTAGGTTCTGTATCGCCTGAATATACGAGAGTCGACGTCGGTGTTTGCATCCGATACGCGATTGACGGAACGCTGTGTTTGGTCGCGCGAACTGAAACAACTCCGTTTCCAACGCGAATGCTATCTCCATCTTCAAGCTCAGTAATGGTGACTTCGACTGTAAGGTAATTATAAAGATCAAGCAACTGCTCGACGTGGCGTTGCGTGCCAGCAGGGCCAAACACGTTCATTGTCTGCACTGGAATGTTTGAATCTAGAGCTGCGAGTTGCTGAGCCTTAAGAAGCGCCAGAAAGTCCGAATTATGATCCAAGTGGTTATGAGTAAAGAACACCTTATGTATCTTTAGGTAGTCGTACCCGCTTTGCACGATGCGGCCCAGGATGCCCGCCCCACAGTCAAAGAGCACCAGTTCTTCTGGGGTTTTTACAAGTATACCAGACTGAGCCTTTTCAAGCTGTGGAATCGCGACGCCCGTCCCGAGGAGAATAATGTTCATGGAAATCTGATATCCTATGAAGGCTTCATCTACATAGCGTTTGCTCAGTCTTCACAGCAAAGATGCAGCGCCGTCTCGACTGCAGTTTCTGGAGAGTTTGCTAGAATCGTCCCCTCAATTTTCCATTTAGAGGCAAGTGTTACAACCGGCTTTGCCATTTGGAGTGCAAGGGCAATTTCAGAAAGCGTCCCGTATTCACCAGCAATTGCGATTAGACAATCAGCCGCTCGCGCAATTATTGCGTTTCGAGCGTGGCCCATGTCCGTGGGTATCTTTACGTCAATAAAAGGATTTGCTTCGTTTTTTGAAGGGCCTGGAAGAATACCGACAGTGAGCCCTCCTGCAGCTTGTGCACCGCGTGCAGCAGCCTCCATTACCCCCTCTCTCCCCCCACAAATGAGGATTGCCTCGTGCGACGCTATGAGGCTTCCCGTTCGCTCGGCAATGCTCGCGATCTCGTTCGAGCAGCTCCTACTGCCAATTATACCAATTTGCGGACAGCTTTTCACTCTCACCACTTCCTTAATGCACTAGCTTCATGTTGACGCAAGATGAAGCTTTCCTTCGCTTATCTTATGTTTCACGAATGTTATTTTGACTCTCAAATCCTTTTTTATTGTAGAATATTACCCTAAAATCGAAAAAATACCGAAAAAGTATATATATGTTGAAAATCTCAGTATAGCTCGAGGTAATTCAAATGGCAGAATTACAAGCAGCAGGAGTAAGTAGAATCATCAGAAAGGCTGGAGCAGAGCGTGTAAGCGCTGAAGCTACAGAACAGTTTAGAGAATACCTAGAAATGTATGGCAAGGAACTCGCCGAAGAAGCAATCGAAATGGCAAAGCACGCAGGCCGGAAGACGGTCAAAGCGGAAGACATCAAACTCGCCTATACTAGACTTAACCGATAATCCCGGGATTTTCTCTTTGATAGCATCTCGTTTAACAAGAGATGCTATTGCTTATTTTTTTAAATTTTTTGTCTGTTCTTAACGTCCATAACAAGCCATTTTCCGGTAGTATGGCACTTTTCGCAGGTTAGTTTGTCTAGCTCAATGAAATCAGTCCAGATTTCTGTGCTGCAGACGCGACACCGATAAAGATAGGTTCTCATGTCACTTCCTCGAGTGGGATCAACCTTCTAGCGCAAAACGTATTAACTCTTCTTATGCTTTAGCAGCACCTTGTATCATAGGTTCGAGCTATTGCTCCGTCGTAAGCTTGCTAGAATCTATGCTAATTGACGTCCAACCCCCTGACTCTAGCTTGCCGCGCTTTGATGTGAGCTAAACGCAGTGGCTCGGGTAATCTGTGGTTTGTTACGCATCGTTGGACGACCCGCAGCGCGCATTTCTGCGAAATGTGGTGGCCTGGACTTATAAAGATCGGTTTGGTTCCAATCATCGTTGTTAAGACGAAACCGAGCTGTCGGCTCTTGAAATTCAATGGAACGTAGCGATAAACTTTATCGGGTGCGACGTATTCTCCGCAGAGTCTTGTCTTGGATACGCCGATTGTTGGTATGTTGAGAACGACACCGAGATGTGACGCAAATCCTGCAAAGCGTGGATGGTTGATGCCACATCCGTGCACGATTAAAACGTCAGGTTTCGTGCGCAGCTTCTTCAGAGCAGCTATTGCAGCAGGCCCCTCACGAAAGAAGAGCAGTCCAGCGATGTAGGGCATTGTTATTCTTGCGCTCGCAATTGATTCGTCAATGACATTCATCAATGCGTCGACTATTATGGCTGACGAAAAAACAACGTCATTCGAAAAAGATTGGGCAACGGCCCCAATCGACTCAAAATTTCCAAGAGGGTCATCCAGAACTACCTGCGCAGCGACGTCTGTTTGAATCCTAAGCAAATCCAGAAACTGAGTCGCGTCTCGTGCGACCATCGCCTACTAGTAAGCCCCCTAGCTCAAAGTTTCCGCGAGATGTGCAAATGACCTATAAAGCTTACGTCTGACACTTATAGTCATTTCGAATCAGTCCCATTTAGCCAGAATCACAGTTCGATTTACGAAGTACCGGCATCGCGCTTGTACGTTGGGAAGTCAGTTTTGCTGTACCCTCGTTTGACATAATGCGTTGAAAAGAGTTCCTTATACCTTCTCGCTACCTCTTTCCACGTGATTGAGCGTCCGTACATATACGTTCTAATCTCCATCTCCCTTCTCAGACGATCGTTACGCATCAACGTAGTAACTGCTTCTGCTATCTCATATGAAGAGCCTGATTCGAGAATCACGCCTCGTTCGTCAGCCAACGCATCTAAAGCGTGTAAGTAGGGTGTTGCTATAATGGCTTTTCCACAACCAACCGCTTGAGAGAGCACGCCGCTAACGATCTGATCCCTAGCGAGATAGGGCATTACGCAGATATCCGTCGCGAGGAAGTGTAAGATTAGGTTCCGGTTGGTGAGGTATCTATCGACAAACTTTACGTTTTGCTCTAACTCCAGATTAGTAATGAGCTCCTTTAAACGTGCGCGATAGCTTTCTCCTTCGTTTTTTACCACGTTCGGATGGGTCTCTCCAACGATTAAATAGAGGACATTCATCGCTGGATTATCGGCGATCACCTTGGGCAGCGCTTCAAGGACGAACTCTATGCCCTTTGCGGGGTGAAGCAACCCGAAGGAGCCTAACACAAACCTGCGAGAAAAACCGAGCTTCTTCTTAGGCCGCTCCGAGCTGATGAACGGAACGTCTGGAACGCCGTGAGGGATAACCTTTACTTTTTCAGGGTTAAGGTCAAACGCCTTTTTCAAGATGTCGACGCCAACATGTCCAGGTACAACGACTTCTGCCGAAAGACGATATATCTCGCGCATTACCGCTTTGGCCTCTTCAGGCGGCTTAGGCATAACCGTGTGTAGTGTAGTCACGATCGGTTTTTCGAGGACATCCATAAAATCAAGGATGTACCGGCCCCATGAGCCACCGTACAGTCCATATTCGTGTTGTATATTTACCACGTCAGTGCGCGATGCGTTTATCTTATGTGCTGACTCGACGAAGCTGATTTGATCGGTATCTTTAATGATGTAAGCAACCCTCGATTTCGGATAAATGAGTGGACTCAAACATCCATAAGCACTCGAATCCTTGTTTCCATCGATGGCGCATACATTTGCCTTTATTTCCGGATTCTCGTTTATGATATTGAAAAGCAGATCTTGCGTGAAAGTAGCTATACCACATTCTCGAGGTGGAAACGTACTAACGAACGTAAGGCCCAGCCGGTCGCGCAGCATCAGGCTGTATATTGGAGTCCGACTCACTTAAAACTATTGAACTGCGCTCGTGAACCCATCAGCGGAAGCAAACGAAACATTTAAAGGTTTTTTGAGATTCCTAGCTAAGAAATATGTCAATTTCGGGCTTATTCAGTTGACGTGTTCCAAGTCGTTCGAAGCGCCAAAGCTATGAATAAACAGGTTTATTGCGATGCAACAAGCAAACTTGCCATTCAGATAAAAGTTCATCGATTGAATTTGTTGGAGCGACTTTGATGTGGGCAGAACGCACTTCACATATTTCTCTGTCGGGAATTCGAGAGATGTTTGCACTGACCAAGCTAAACGCAATAAACCTAGGTCTTGGACAGCCGGACTTTGACACCCCAGTGCACATCAAAGAAGCGGCAAAAGAAGCGCTTGATGCGGGCTTTACCGGCTACACCCCTAACAAGGGCTTTCCTGAACTAATTGACGCAATCGCACGGTATTATGAACAGTACGGAATTCACGCTGGCCAAGAACAGATTATATGCACGTCAGGTGGCAGTGAAGCCCTACATCTTGCGTTTGAAGCCTTGGTCAACTCAGGCGATGAAGTCATCATTCCCGATCCTGGATTTGTTGCGTATTCGCCGCTCACGCGCGTTGCGGGAGGTATCCCGATCAGTGCGAGGATCAATGCTGATGATGATTTCAGGCTGCAACCTAGCACAGTTGCAGATTGTATCACGCATAAGACGAAAGTGCTCGTCATAAACTCACCTGCAAACCCCACTGGTGCGGTGCAGCGATACGACGAGCTTAAGGGGTTTGTCGAACTAGCCAACGACTATGATTTTTACATAATCTCCGATGAAGTATATGATAAAATACTCTATGCTGGAGAACACGTAAGCGCAGGAAGTATCGACTCTGACCGTGTCATCGTTGTCAATTCAGTATCAAAGACCTATGCGATGACTGGGTGGCGCCTTGGGTACGCAATCGCACCTGACTCGATTATAGAAGAGATGTTGAAGGTACATCAATACATTCAAGCATGTGCGCCCTCTATTTCACAAAAAGCAGCTTATGCCGCATTAAACGGCCCTCAGGAAAGCGTCGGTTCGATGGTTGAAGAATTTAGGACACGGCGCAACGCTGTAATGCAGCACCTTAAAGAGATAGCAGAATGCGTAACACCTGAAGGGGCTTTTTACGTTTTTCCACGGTTTTTCACGTCAGACACGAGCCTCGGCCTTACAAAGAAGCTAGCACAAGAAGGCGTAATCGTCGTAGCGGGGTCGACGTTCGGACGCTTTGGAGAGGGGCACATACGAATCTCGTATGCAGCGAGTCAACAGGCCATAGACCGCGCATTTCAAATAATTAAAAAGCAGATATTGACGTGATAGCTGCCGCGTGCCACCTATAAGGCACCTCGTAGATCTAATACCTTTTTTGACTTGCCTTCGGTTCGCTCTATTGTCCCTCGCTCTACGAGCTCGACCTTTGTTCTAACGTTGAGTGTGTCCCTCAACGCTCTTTCTACCTTTTGTATCACGCGCTGCAAGTCTTCAACGTCACCTGTGAAGTACTCTTGTTCGAGTTCACAACGTACCGTCAATTCGTCAAGGTGCTTAATCCGCTGAACAACTATTTGGAAGTGAGTGCCTACTTCCGGAATAGACATAAGGATGTGTTCTATTTGGCTCGGAAACACGTTTATGCCTCGTATAACGAGCATATCGTCGACTCTGCCTAGTATTTTTGCTGTACGGATACTCGTTCTCCCACACGCACAGTCTGAACCTTTTATGTACGTCACATCTCCAGTGCGGTACCGTAAGAGCGGAAGCGCTTCTTTAGTGAGTGACGTGAGTACTAACTCGCCTCGTTCGCCCTCCTTACAGGGTGTACCATCTGGTTTTACCACTTCGACGATGAAGTGATCGCTCCAAAAATGGAGTCCGTCCTGTTCTTTACACTCAAAGGCGACGCCTGGCCCATTCAATTCTGAAAGCCCATATGAATCGTACGCCTTTACCCCGAGCTCGCGTTCGAGAATGGGGCGCGTGTTATATGACCACGGCTCGGCTCCAAAGCAGCCAGTCTTGAGGGGTAAGTCACGCGTTGGATCAAAGCCCAACTCCTTGGTCGTCTCAGCTAAATAAAGCGCGTACGAGGGCGTTGCGTGCACTGCGGTCACACCGTAGTTCCTCATCATTTCGATCTGTTTTATAGTCCCTCCTGTACCGCTAGGAATTACCATTGCTCCGACAAGCTCTGCGCCGTAATGCATACCGAGACCACCAGTAAATAGTCCATAGCTGACCGCATTTTGAAAAACGTCGACGGAATTAATGCCGACCATAGTGAGGCACCGAGCCATCATGTTTGCCCAGTTAGTGATATCGCGCGCGGTATAGCCAACAACGGTGGGGGGACCGCTCGTTCCGCTTGACGCGTGAATTCTAATTACTTGCTCGTGTGGCACAGCAAAGAGGCCAAAAGGGAAATGATCACGCAAGTCGGCCTTTCTTGTGAAGGGTAACTTCTCTACGTCTTCCTGCTTAGTGATATCTGAGGGCGTGATCCCGAGTTCTTCAAGCTTTTTGCGGTAGAATGGGACGTGTTCGTAGACCTTCTCGACGGTATTTCTGAGACGGAGGCCCTGAAGTTCCTCAAGCTTTTCGATCGGTAAAGTCTCCTCTGTCGCTTGCCAATACTCGCGTCTTTCACCTTTTTTGTTCATGAGAGCCCCCCTATAGTGTAGCAGACACTGTGTTGAGCTTTCTTATTGAGAGCCTACCCGCTTTTGCGCAATTAGTTCCTTAAACTGCACTGCTTCTAGACTCTGCGGGTCTATCTCAAGCGCACGGTCAAAACTTGTCAGCGCTTCATCATAGAGGTTAAGGCTGTAAAGAGCGCTGCCTTTTGATGTCCACGCAAACTCATCGTTCTCGTCGACTTCCAACACGTGATCGAAGCACGCGATCGCCTCTTCAAAATTCCCTAGGCCATCACACGCACTGCCCTTAAACGAAAGTGCGTACGTATCGTCAGGGTTTATGTCGAGCACCTTATCAAAAACAGCGATCGCTTCTTCGTATCGGTCGGCACTAAAAAGAATGAATCCTTTTCTATTGAGCACCCAGAGGTTCTCCGGATCTAATTCAAACGCTTTATCTAAGCACGCAATGGCCTCATCGAAGCGGTTGAGGCTATCGAACGCTAGGCCTTTGTTGATCCACGCGAGGATGTAGTCTGGGCTAATTTTAAGGGCTTTGTCGAAGTTTTCCAACGCATCGTCAAACTTTTGCAAGTTATAATAGACATAGCCCTTGTTATTGTGTGAGATAAAATAATCTGGATTGATGCTTAATGCCTTTTCGAAACTCTCTAAGGCTTCCGTCCACTTGTATAAGCTCGCAAGGGCGAGTCCTCGACCATCCCATGCTGGGGCACGGGTATCATCAATTGTAAGGCCTTTATCATAATTGATGACCGCGTCGTCGTAGCGCTCCAAATTAGCGAGAGCATTTGCTCGGTAGAACCAAGCGTCCGCATTGTTGGCTTCAATCAAGAGCGCCCTCTCGAACATCCCTTCAGCTTTTTCGTTGTCGTTCATAAGCGCGTAGCATACGCCCATGTTAAACCACGGCAAATCAAACTCAGGGTCGATCTGTTGTGCCTTGTTATAGCATTTGAGTGCTTGTTCCAACGAACCCTGTTTTTGGAACAAATAACCCTTAGCATTATAGGCTACGGCAAAACTATTATCACTGGCAATTGCTGCGTTGAACAAACTTAAAGCGGCGTCCACGTCTCCTAAATCACGGAGAATGCTTCCTTTCGCGACTAGAGCAGCCGCGTGATTTGGGTTTACTTCTAAGGCCCGGTTATAGTAACTAAGCGCCATTTCACCGTCGCCCATCTCCTCAGTTAATGAGCCAAACGTAAAGAGGGCATCAGCGTTGGAGGGTTCTATTTCGAGTGCTCTCTCGAGTCGATCTAATGCTTCTGTAGGTTTTCCTTGCTGTCGAAGCAAAAGTGCCTCTTCCAAAACATCAGATCCTGTTTTAACTATTTGACTTCCACATTCGCAACACGCTTCGGCCTCTTTTGGATTGATAGCTCCACATCCTGGACATAGCGTTGTCATCTTTTTTTAATGCGGTTTCTGGCTGATATGCTTTACTCTTTTTTCGCGATAGTGATAAACATCCTGTTCGAAATATTAAAAATAGATTAAAAAAAATAACAAAACCCCTAATCTGTGTTGTCCTGTAGTGTTCTTACAAATAACGAGGATTACAGATTACGCTTTGAATACTTCTGCCCAAGTTTAAACGCTCTGACGTTAGCTTCCTGTGCCTTTTTAGGAACGTACTCGGCTATAACGTCTTCTAACGTAGTAAGGGGCAACAAATGTGCAAGTGTCCCTAACATGACAACGTTGAGCGTTTGAGGGTGGCCTGCCTCGAGCGCGAGGCGTGTTGCATCATACGCAATAACGCGCCCACACGTAGCTGCGAGCGCCTGGATCAGACTTGCTACAGGGGGATAATCGCTTCCGGCAGCTGGCACGATATGCGTGTTGATAACAGCAGTTCCTTCAGACGAAAGATAGCGTGCGAATCGCAAGCACTCGGCAGGCTCCAAGCCAACGATGGCGTCTGCACTTCGCAATGGAATAAGTGGCCCGTACCGATGTGCCTATGCGGACGTGAACCTCAACAGTCCCCCCTCGTTGTGCCATCCCGTGCGTCTCTGCAGAAATCACCTCGTAGCCCTCGCGCAAGGCTGTTTCGCCTAGCACCCCTGAAGCGAAAATGGAGCCTTGGCCGCCGACGCCTACGATAATGCAATCAAATTTTTCATCTTGTGCCATAATGCATTCTCAAGCCGTTTTGATAGCGTCGAATTCGCAGATCTGCTCACACACACCGCAGCCAATACAGTCTTCCGAAATGTGGGCGCACGAGTCACTATAGCTGATCGATGGGCAAAAGAGCGTGCCACAAAGCATACAACTCGCAAAGTAGTTCTTGCACGTTGAAGTAACTCGTTTTTTCGTCTTTGAAAGCGCCCCTGCTTTTTTGGCGCTAATTAAGCATGCGCGCCTTGCGATGACAACTTGTACGCCGTCGCCGTCCTTAGCTTTGACGAATGCTTCTTCGGTTTCAGATAAGTTGTAGGGATCGACAACGTAGAGCCCCTGAACGCCAACGGCTTTAATGAGGTCTTCCATAGGAGTCTGGAAGTTGCATGTTCCCGTTGCGGTCTCACCAGTGCACGGGTGGGGCTGATGGCCCGTCATTGCAGTTGTATTATTATCCAAAATGATAAGCGTCATTTTCGCTCCGTTATAAACGGCGTTAATCAATCCCGGAACGCCTGTGTGCACAAAGGTAGAGTCACCGATAACGCTCACTATTTCCCTATCCTCTCCGCAAGCAGCTGCAAATCCGCTGCCCATGCTGACGCTTGCGCCCATGCAAAGCGTGGTATCTATCGTCCCCTGACTCACGCCTAGGGTGTAACATCCGATATCTCCCACATAGATTGCGGACTTCTTGAAAACTTTCTTCAACGAATAAAACGTTGCGCGATGAGGACATCCCGCACAGAGTATAGGCGGCCGAGAGGGGAGCGAATGCTCTACAGCGATTAATTCAACTGGAATGTTTGTTGTTACGAAACGGTCGATCGCCTGACCTAACCCCTTTAACACCAAGTCTACCGTGAGTTCACCTTCTCGAGGCACGTGTCCGGTGAGCTTCCCAAGCACCTCAACCGTGCCCGCTAGTGCGTTGACTTTCTCTTCAATTACGGGTTCGAGTTCTTCGATGACCAAAATCTTACGTGAGTTATTGATTAGTGCCACAATGGCGTCGTTATTCATAGGATAGGCGGCGATTCGCAATATGGAAGGCTCTAGCTGTAGTCTCATTACCGCCTCCTCAACATATTTTGCGGCCACGCCTGAGGTTACAACGCCAAGCTCAGACTTCTTAAGCTTAAGTCTGCTCAAGGAAGCGAGCTCAGAACGGAGAAGCGGTTGGAGTTTGTTCAGCTCTACATGCCGGAGGCGCGCATGAGCTGGTACCATGACCCATCTTTCGGGTTTTTTTTCGAAGCGTGCCAGCCGCTGGTCGCTGTGTTGACCGCTTAATATGACAGACGCTCGTGCATGCGAAACGCGGGTTGTCGGACGGAGTATGACTGGGATTTCGAATTGTTCAGACAACTTGAATGCGTATTTTGTAAACTCATATGCTTCTTGCGGTGTTGATGGATCAAGGCATGGGATTTTTGCAAAGTACGCATATCTGCGCGAATCTTGCTCATTTTGAGAGGAATAACAGCCTGGATCATCGGCAACGACAAGCACAAGTCCGCCCTTGACACCGGTATACGCAAGCGTCATGAGCGGGTCGGCTGCCACATTGAGGCCGACGTGTTTCATTATGACCGCCGCCCGTACGTTACAGTACGAAGCGCCGGCTGCGACTTCGAGAGCTACTTTCTCGTTGACTGACCACTCGACGTGTGGTGGCTTTTTATAACGCTCGACATTTCGAGCTATGAAAGGAATGATCTCAGATGAAGGCGTTCCCGGATAACCAGATACGACTGAAACACCAGCCTCCAATAAGCCGTGCGCGATTGCTTCGTTTCCTAAGAGGTACTTGCGACTACTTTGCTGCATGAGTTGTTGTCGATCCAATCAGCGTTGCCCTACGTTTTGGTGTCGTGTTAAATCAAAGTTTGTAGACTCGGCATTGACGCGTTGACTTCGAGATTGTCACCACATTGCGAATGCTAGCATTCTTCCCGTTTAACGGCGTGCATGTTTGCGAGCGTTACGTCCTGTGCTCGCGTGCGCATCACGTTGCAGAAATCGTCCGATTCGGGATTATCTTCGATAAACACAACCTCATTGATTCCCGCATTCTTAATGAGCCGCCAACACATCTTACAAGGGGTTCCGTTAACGTAGAGCGTTGCGCCATTTATAGAAGCCCCTCCTCGAGCGGCCTGTATTATCGCATTTGCTTCGGCGTGGACGCTGACGCAGAGTTCGTATCGTTCGCCCTTGGGCACCTTCAAACGTTCTCGTTCACATCCGATGTTTAGACAATGTGGTTCATTGCGTGCAGCTCCGTTGTAGCCAGTCGATAATATATGGTCGCCGGTTGACACGATAATTGCGCCGTACTGGCGTCTCGTACACGTGGAACGCAAGGACACCGTCTGCGCGAGCGCCATATAATACTCGTCCTTGGAGATTCTGTGATTACGCTGTTCTGATGTCTTTGAAGCTATTTCCACGGCTTTACCGTCCCTGATTGCTTCTTGCAAGTTCTGCTTGCAATGCTTGCTGTGTGTATATTGTTTAGCCTATTTTAATACTTGGGGGAAAATACTTAAGCTTCAGGGAAAGTTTTGATGCCAACTATGCACGGAACCAACGCTGAGGGAATATGATGACAGGCGGGTATCAAGAGATCAAAATTCTTGCGGCAGGCAATTATCTGATGGCGGACGATGGTGTAGGAATCCATATTCTCGAAAAGCTCGAACAGATGAACAGGGGCGACGTTGAACTGGTGAATGTCGGCGTTGGTGGCCTGGCGATACTTGATTACATGGAAGATACCGACTATGTAATTATAATCGATGCTGTGCGAGGGGGCGGGGGAGAACCGGGGTCGATCTACAAATTCACGGACAAAGAGCTGCCCCCCGCAAATCTCTTTATGATGTCGTTACACGATCTGAGTCTGGTAGATACGCTACGCTTGGGTCAGGAGATTCAGCCGGAGCTTATGCCGAGAAACATCACGATCATCGGTATAGAAGTTGAAAGAGTTGAAGGGATTTGCACAGACCTTTCACCTCGAGTTGAAGCTGCTATTGATGGAGTCCTGCAGCTAGTTTTTGATGAAATTCAACGATTTAGGAATGTGAAAGGGATAGATGAGAGAGGTTAGGCAAAAACCATATATATGCACTTTTAACAAGAGGAATAGCGAGGAAAATCGTTATGGCAAAACCTATACTGATGGATTTTTATGCTGATTGGTGCGGACCTTGTAAGATACAGGACCCTATACTGGAAAAGCTCGAGGAAAAGCTTGGAGATAAAATAGAGTTTAAGAAGATTAACGTGGACGATAACCTGCAGTTAGCAAACAAGTATGGGATCCGCGTCGTTCCGACCTTAATACTAGAATGTAACGGAAAGATCATCGAGCATTATATCGGAGTAACGCGACCTGAAATCCTCGAAGCGGACTTGAACAAAGCAGCTGAATCGTGTTCTGAATAAATCAGTAAGAGCTTGTTAACTTCCATTTTTTGCTTAAAACTCACTCTCGATTTTGCCGGTCTTATTATTATGCAGCGCGACAGTTTATTAGCAACTCTCTGAGCTAATGGAACATACCAAAAAAAGTACCTCAAATATCGAGATTTATAGCGGGGAGTGGATTTGAACCACTGGTCTACGGGTTATGAGCCCGTCGGGATCTCCTGACTACCCCACCCCGCTGTGGATTCTGATAAGCGTTATTCATTTAAATATGTGATGTTTGAATGCCCGTACGCGAACGTATTTGTCTGCAGAAGGATAGAAAGACGATTTCGGACTTAATGTGTCTGTGATCCGGCTGTTACTATTGAGTTCGCTCACACATCACTATTCAATACTATACAACGCCTTTTTTGTCGCAAAAGATATACCTTGGCAGCACTGCTTGTGCTCAAAGGTTAAAAGGCAGCCAATATAGAATTTAATATGCAAAAAGCAATGCGCACTATCGGAATTCGAAAAGGTCTAGTAGCTCCTAAAACGGAAATGTATTCCTTTCCCACCTGTTTCGATAGCGAGTAGTCAGCACAAAGGGCAGCACAGAGTTTGGCGCGGGAACTTAGCCGACTTTACATCGGGCTAATAAATATCGTACATCATCTCATAAGTTGTGCATCTACGTTTAGGAATTTAATATATCTGCGCTTGTTATGCGAATTCTGCTTTTTTTCTTACGATCCGAGAATTGACTTTTTGTAAAGACCTAGACTGAGTTTAAAACGCATTATTAAATTCTTGTGTGTATTTTCACTTCGCCCGAAGAGAGTGATTACGCGCTTCTAACGACGTAAAGTACACGATTACCAAAGCTTTATCGCGTGCGCCCACGATCATAGCGGTGCATGCACGCTGCGATTATCTGCTCAGAAATAGACGCCGCCTCGCAAAACGTAGCGCGTCATCTTCTTAAGCGTGTTCCCTGGGCGAGATGTTCAGAAGAACCTGTTCATTGGACGTATGGAAACTTTCAGTTGCTGGTAACTAAAGGTAGACTCATCAAACAAGAAGCGCTAGATCGAGAGCTTAATGCAGACTTACTCATATTTGCGTCTAGGCACCAGAGCGAGAAACGGAAAGGACCTGTATTTACAGCACACTTTACTGGTAACATTGAAGGCCCTCAACAGGTGGTCCCTACCTTAGCGCGCGCTGCTCCTCGTGCATTGAAACTTGTGGTAGAAAGGCTCAAACGATTGTCTAGCATTGAAGTCCTAGTCGAGGTAACCCACCACTGTCCTTGCACTATTAACACGCCGTCGCTCTTCGTGGAGATTGGTAGTTCAAAATCTGAGTGGATAGATGAAGCCCTTGGCGATACTATGGCACAGGCTATTCTCTCGCTAGACTCACCATTACTGAACTCCCAGTGCGTGACAGCTGTCGGGTTCGGGGGACCGCACTACGCCCTGCGCCACACTGAGGTTCTGCTCGGTAGCGACATTTGTTATGGGCATATTTTTGCTACATATCAACTTGAACGGTTATCGCCAGCAATCGTCCAAGAGGCATTCGAGAAATCACCGGCACAATTCGCGTACTTTGACCGAAAACAGATGGGTGCAGAAAGGGATCGTTTGCTGTCTATTTTGCATAACTTGGGTTATGAAGTGCTTAGAAAGAGCGACATTGAGGACCATGGAAACGTTTCGTGGGAGCAATATCTCCGAATCAGGCGCGCATTGAGATTAAACGGTGTAGTTTTGGATGGAACGCGTATACACGTAAGCGCGTCATTGCAAGACTCCCTCGACGATCCTACCCTGTCAATGACCTACTTTGAGTTCAAACGGCTTGATTTAAACCCCGCAATAATCAAACTGGCTCACGCTGTCGATCGTGAATCCTTTAAGCACTTGATTGAAATCGAAAAAATAGTATACCTGGAACGTAAAGACGGTAACATTCTCGCTATCTTCGTTCCGGCCGAATTCAACTTGCGAGATGTAACAAGCGCCCTGCTACTAGGATGTATAGAAATACTAAAAAAGCGGTACGAGGTAGAATATTCTCAGCGAAAATCAAAACTATATATATCCGAACGCAAATTTAACGCACGATTAGCACGATCGCTTGGCGTGGCTGATGGGCCACTATTTGCGAAACTAGCGCACGGAGAGCCGATCAGAATAAATAGCAAGGTAATTAAACCCGAGGATGTATTTACGAAGGTTAAAAAGGCATTTGATGTCGCTACTGCTGACAAACTCGGTCAACATTAACATGTCTTGAAAACTAAATGTGGAGGATACGACATGAAGTCCATAATTGAAGACGCGCTTGCACGCGGCGCAAGCGACGAAAAAAGCGAATCACCGCAACGGTCCTATACCGTTGACCAAGAGCTCGAAGAAGTGCTCAAAACGCTACAAACAAACATTATCGTTGTTGGATGTGGTGGTGCTGGATCTAATACTATAACGCGAATGATGGAAGAGGGGATAGAAGGAGCTGAACTAATTGCACTCAACACGGACGCTCAGCACCTAAGGGGCACGATAGCCGATCGGAAAATCCTGATAGGAAAAGAGCGCACGCGCGGTCTCGGCGCTGGTTCACTTCCTCAAATAGGGGAAGAAGCCGCTCTCGAAAGTCAAGAGGAACTGCGCGCGAGCGTTGCCGGGGCGGACATGGTGTTTATTACCGCCGGGTTAGGCGGTGGAACGGGCACTGGTGCTGCGCCTGTCGTCGCAGAAGCGGCACGAGACGCCGGGGCTCTTACAATCGCTATCGTTACACTCCCGTTTAGCGTAGAGGGTATGGTGAGAAGAGCGAATGCCGAAGCAGGGCTCGAACGGCTTCGTGATATGGCAGATACGGTTATCGTCGTGCCAAACGACCGACTGTTAGAAGTGGTGCCTCGATTGCCACTACAAGCTGCGTTTAAGGTGTCGGACGAAGTATTGATGCGAGCCGTTAAAGGTATAACCGAGCTTATCACTAAACCTGGGCTCATTAACCTTGATTTTGCTGATGTCAGAACCGTTATGCAAAGAGGTGGCGTAGCAATGATCGGGCTTGGCGAGTCTGATGCCGAGGACAAAGCCGTAGATTCAGTGAAGAAAGCCCTGAGAAGTCCACTATTGGACGTCGATATCTCAGGTGCTACTGCTGCCATAGTCAATGTCATAGGAGGCACAGATATGACCGTGACTGAAGCAGAAGGGGTCGTGCAAGAAGTTTATGAGCGTATCGATCCCGACGCGCGCATCATTTGGGGCGCACAGATCGATCCCGAGCTGGACCACATGGTGCGGACGTTGCTTATCGTCACAGGGGTTAAATCACCTCAGATCTACGGTAAAAGTGAATCACTCAAGATAAAAACTGGGGCTGAAAGGTATGGGATAGACTTCGTCAAATAAGGACCCCAGCAGTAATCCTCCACAAAAAAATTTATACTATCGAGACGCAAAGTGATACCAAGCGTCGCCGCGGGCGCTGATATTCACTTTGCGCATTTTTGCTGCACTAGTTTGGTGAATGTACGATGGTTAAAAAACAGGGGACTTCTTCGTCCAAATCTAATAAACAACGAGAGCCCACCAAAGAAGAAAAAAAACGGGATGGTGGTGCGTCTAAGCCTTCGAAACCGCAAGAGGCCCAAAAAGAAGGTCGTTTCTCTCGAAAGGCGATCGAACGTAAGCTTGGTGAGTATCGAAGGATCTTAACGTTGACAAGAAGGCCAACGCGCGAGGAGTTCTCTACGATTGCAAAGGTTGCTGCATTAGGGATTATCATAATCGGAGTGGCTGGTTTTCTGATATACTTAGCTATGGTACAAGTACCTGAGAGCTTAGGCGCGAACAATACGACGCAAGCGACGACAAGCTCTTCAACAAGCAACGAACAGGCTGTCATTCAGCAAATAACCAACGCGACGGCTGAAATTAACAATGCCTCAGCAGCGAATAATGCGGGGACTGTGACTACGCAGTCAGTAGCTAGTTAGTATCGAATGGAGAGGAAGATGTCTAGTCAGGAGCAAGATGAACTCGAATCTTCAATATACGCCATAAAGACTACGGCGAATCAAGAACGGGCAGTAGCTAACCTACTTGCACTCGCTGCTAAGAAGGAGAATTATGATATTCGGGCGATACTCGTCCCAAAAGAGCTTAAAGGGTATGTGCTCATCGAGACCAACGCGTTTGAAACGGTAGAGCAGGCAATTCAAGGTATACCGCACGCACGCGGCGTGGTAAAGGGGAGTACTAAATTTGCAGAAATCGAACATTTCTTAACACCAAAGCCGGCGGTAGCGGGCATCGAAGATGGAGACATCATTGAGCTCATTGCTGGGCCTTTCAAAGGAGAAAGAGCCCGCGTAAAGCGAATTGACGAGCGCCGTGAAGAGATCACGGTAGAGCTTTTCGAAGCTATGGTGCCAATACCTATTACCGTACGCGGTGATAACGTGCGAGTGTTGAGCAAGGAGGAGCGTGAATAATATGGTCGACGTAATCGAGATCTTGGTCCCTGGAGGCAAAGCGAGTCCCGGTCCACCGATAGGACCTGCTTTAGGACCACTCGGAATCAACATCAAGGCGGTCGTTGACGAAATAAACGAAAAAACTGCGTCATATAATGGCATGCAAGTGCCGGTGAAGGTCACTGTCGACGATAAAAAGAATGTGACGCTCGAAATAGGTATACCTCCAGCATCAGCTCTTATTCTTATAGAAGCAGGCATAGAGAAAGGATCGTCTGGCGAAGACACGGTGGGCAATATCAGCGTCGCCCAAGCAATTAAGATCGCAAAGCTGAAACAGTCGAACTCACTTTCGTACGAGCTTAAAAACACCGTTAAAGAAATCTTAGGGACTTGCGTGTCGATGGGCGTCACTGTTGATGAAAAGCCTGCAAAGGATATTCAACATGCTGTAGACGCTGGTGAATACGCAGATCTGTTTGCTGAGGATTCTTAGACGGCGAAAGATTGAAGTAAGGTTGCTCCATCTTTAGAATGTACCGTAGGAGATCATAAACAAGGTCGACGATACTACGGAGGACATATGGTCAACGAAAATACCATAAGAGCGGTAAATGACGCCATTGAGTCAGCGCCGAAGCGGAAGTTCACTGAGAGCGTTGATCTTGTTGTCAATCTAAAGAACATTGATTTAAGCCAGCCGAAGAACCGGATTACAGAGTCGATAGTGCTTCCGAAAGGACGGGGCAAAGCGACAAAAATCGGCGTTTTTGCTAAGGGTGACCTCGCCATCAAATCACAAAGC
Source organism: Methanobacteriota archaeon (assembly GCA_963719035.1). Lineage (GTDB taxonomy): Archaea > Halobacteriota > Bog-38 > Methanoflorentales > Methanoflorentaceae > Methanoflorens. The sequence goes on from CAVRAO010000002.1 coordinate 237,309, forward strand.
GGTGGGGCAGATCTCGTAATTTCTCCTGAAGACATTGATAAGATGAGTGGTGACAAGAAACTCATCAGATCAACTACGAGAGATATTGATTTTTTTGTTGCGGAAGCCCCACTGATGCCCTCTATAGGCAAGAGTTTCGGGCCGATTCTCGGTCCTAAAGGTAAAATGCCCGATCCTATCCCATCTAGTGCCGATCCAACGCCTCTTATAAATAGACTTAAGCGAACCGTAAAGGTTCGCACGAAAGACAAGCCAACGTTTCACGCCTTAGTCGGAAATCTGAGCATGAGCGTCGAAGACATTGCAGCTAATATTGAAGCACTTCTCAGTACCGTTGAGTCTAAACTTGACAATGGGACACAGAACATAGCCTCTGTCTATGTAAAGACGACTATGGGGCCTGCAGTGAGGCTGATATAAATGACCGTAGCTGAAAATGTGCACCGCCCAGCTTGGAAAGATGAGGAGATCAGTCGTATTAAAACCGACGTCAAAACGCACGATGTAGTCGCCGTAGTCAGTATCCAAGGTATTCCCGCACGCCAATTTCAGAATATGCGGGCAGAACTCAAGGACGTCGCTAAGATACAAGTGGCCCGTAATACCCTCATTCACCGCGCATTAGAGCAATCTGGCGAGTCGACGCTAAAGTTGTTTGAGAATGTCGAAGGACAAACAGCACTTGTCTTCACCAATCTCAATCCGTTCAAGCTTTTTAAGCTGATTGAGAGCAGCAAAACTCCTGCACCAGCGAAAGCGGGCGAGAAAGCGCCCCGAGACATAATCGTCGAAAAAGGACCTACATCTTTCAGACCCGGACCGATAGTTGGCGACCTCCAAAACGCTGGAATACCCGCCGCCATCGAGAAAGGCAAAATTGTAATACGTGAGACAAAAACGGTCGCGAAAACGGGTGAGCCGATCAGTGCACGGCTCGCCGACGTGCTTCAGCGCCTTGAGATCTATCCTATGGAAGTCGGTTTGTACCTTCGGGCGGCATACGACGGTGACGTTATCTATACTTCTGAAGATCTAAAAATCGACGAACAAGCCTACTTTAACCAGTTTGTATCCGCCGTCTCAAGCGCGCTTAATCTTTCAATTAATATAGGATATCCAACCTCACTAACCGTTGAAACGTTGCTTCAGAAAGGCACTTTTGAAGGAATGGCCCTCGCTTTGAAAGCTGAGATCTTTGAGCCAGAAGTGCTGAAAATTCTGCTCTTGCGGGCACATAAGGTAGCAATGTTGCTTGTTAATGAACTTCCAAACGACGCGTTAGATGATGATTTAATCGCGTTAAAAGATGCCACTATGGCTCTGACTCAATCGGCTAAGGCTGAGCAGGCGGTGGAAGAGAAACAAACACAAGAGGACGAAGAGGCAAGCGAAACGAAGGATGCTGAATCGGGAATGGCCGGTTTAGGCGCGTTATTTGAATAATTTGAAGATCACAACATAGTAAAGGTGATAGCGAAATGGAATACGTATATGCAGCACTAGTTTTGAACGCAACAGGCAAAGAGGTAACTGAGGAGGGCGTTACGAACGTTCTCAGCGCAGCAGGCGCAACAGTGAATGAAGCGAGAGCCAAAGCACTTGTAGCAGCGCTCGAAGGCATTAATATTGACGAGGCCATATCTAAAGCGGCATTTACCGGGGCGCCCGCAGTAGCTGCACCGGCTGCTTCCGTACAAAAAGAAGAGACTGAAGAAGCGAAAGTCGAAGAAGATAAAGAGAAGGAGAAAGAGGAGGAAGAAGAAACAGGGATGGAAGGGCTAGGTGCCCTATTTGGGTAGTCCTCCCCCGGAGACTAATCTTCCCGACATCCTATCTTTGGCGCTTTATTGATCCAAAACTTCGGCAGACATTTTCCGCGCGATCTTTCTGTCAGCCCAAAAGCAAGTCTACCGGGAGAGCTGTGCTATTAGGTTTAGCTAATGTAGCAAGAACGCCTTTATGCTATCATAACCTGCTGACGTTAACGATTATCGCACGCCCAGCCTAGACGCTAAATCCAAACAATTCTTAGGCCCATATACATCATGGTTCCAGTAGCCGAAAACGTCTGCTTCGTTTGAAATCTCTCGGATTCGACGCACCCAGAAGTCTAGTTCTTCTGACGAGTAAACGTCCAGATCTCCACCTCGCGCGCGCCATCTGATGTAAGTAAAATTCTTAAAACAGTCGATGTTGTTGCCAAATTGTGCACCGAGTATTGCCAAAGAGAGGTTGCTTTGCCCTCTAAAACGGTCAAAAACATCGTCGCTAAACCACGAATCGTGACGAAATTCAAAAGCAAAACGATGGTCAGGTAAGAGTGAAAGAAACTCGTCTAGACGGTCTAAATCTTTTTTAAAGCTCGAGGCGAGCCCTACGAGAAACGGGCCCAGCTTGTGTCCCAATACCCCACAGATCTCAAAGAAGTCACTGAGAGCTCGGCGTGAGTCGTGCAGCCTCTTGGTGTGTGTGATATGCTTGTTCATCTTTACAGAAAACACAAAATCGTCAGGAGTAGAGTTGTACCAGTTTTTTTAGCTGACCTTCCTTCGGAAATTGATAAAACGTCGAATTAACTTCAACTGAGTGGAAAAATCGCGCGTATTGCTCCAGGTAAAGACGACGCGAGTTATAGAGGACGCCCAGCCAATGATCGTAATGCCACCCGCTGCAACCCAGATAGATGCTTGCCGTTTACTCACCCTACCCTATCGAGGCTCGACTACAAAGCAGTTCTATTGGATGAATAAAAAGCATTGCCAAGGTTTAATTAATCAAGAAGCCATAGGAGACCTGAGATGGTATTGACAGAGGCAGACGCTCGTATAATCACCGAAGCACTTGGTCGCCAGCTGAATGAAGTCGAAGCTGCGATATTCGAGAATCTCTGGTCCGAGCACTGTGCCTATAGAACAAGCAAACCACTCTTACAAACAATGCCCACCCAAGGGGAGTTTGTTGTTGTGGGTCCTGGTGACGATGCCGCTATCATTAAGTTGAGCGACGGACTTGCTCTTGCGATAGCGATGGAAAGTCACAATCATCCTTCGTACGTTGATCCATATGATGGGGCTGCCACCGGTGTGGGCGGAATCGTTCGCGATGTAATTTCGATGGGAGCTCAGCCAATAGCCCTCATGGATTGTCTCTATTTTGGAAGTTTGGAGAAGGAGAAAAATCGGTACCTATTTGAGCACGTCATTCAAGCAATTAGCGACTACGGCAACTGTATAGGGGTGCCTGTTGTTAACGGAGAAGTCTTCTTTCATCCGAGCTATGATGGAAATCCACTCGTTAACGTTGTTTGCGTCGGCCTTTGCCAACTTGATAAATATGTTACTGGCCGCGTAAAAAAGCCTGGCAGTAAAATCATTCTTATCGGGTCAACTACAGGCCGGGACGGCTTGGGTGGCGCATCGTTTGCTTCGCGCGATCTCAGTGAAGAATCTGAAGCTTCTGATAGGCCGTCTGTCCAAATTGGCGACCCTTACACCGAAAAACTGCTCATCGATGCGACGCTTGAAGCAGTCAACCAAGGTTACGTTCTAGCGTGTCGCGATCTCGGCGCTGCTGGTTTGTCAGGTGCTTCCGCAGAGATGTGTTCTACATTTGGCGGGCGGATAACGCTAGACGCCATTCCTTTACGAGAGACCGGAATGACTCCTCGAGAGATATTAGTTTCAGAGTCACAAGAACGCATGGTTTTCGAGGTTTCGCCTGAACACGTTGTCGATGTGCTTGCCATTGCCAGCAAGTACGATTTGAACGGCGCCGTCATTGGCGAAGTGATCGAAGAACCCAGCTATGTCGTTGAGTTCGGTGGGAGTATAGTAGCGCATATACCGATAAAACTGCTAACTGAAGGGGCGCCACTTTGCACACCAAAGTGCCCAGAGGTATTGCCGCATACTAAAAAGCCTGCGGTTCATGGAGTGACGCTTCAAGAAAAGGCACTGAGCGTACTAACCTCGCCAAACGTTGCTTTAAAAGAGTGGGTTTACAGCCAATACGATCACGAGGTTCAAACGCGAACCGTTGTCAAACCAGGCGCAGGGGCGGCAGTTATCTCGATCGACGCTTCTCGAGGTATTGTGCTATCTTCTGGCTGTAACGCTACACAAGTGGCAGTAGATCCATTTAACGGAGCCGCTGCTACTGTTTTAGAAAATGCAATGAATTTAGCGGTCAAAGGTGCAATGCCCGTTGCGCTCGTCAATTGTCTTAACTTCGGTAACCCTGAAAAGGGAGAGATTTTTTTCCAACTTGAACAAGCTGTAAACGGACTCTCTTACGCAGCACACATTATCGAGACGCCCATCGTTGGGGGAAATGTTTCGCTCTATAATGAAAGCGAAGAGTTCCACACCGCTATAATCCCTACACCGTCAATCGGGATGGTAGGAATTCTCAAAAACGTCTCTAAGGTTCCCTCAGCTTTTTTCAACCGCGAAGGCGACACCATAGTAATGGTAGGCGAAACGTATCCCGAATATGGGGGATCAGAGTTCGCGGAACTCTTTGGATTAGATGGCTTCGTTCCAAAGCCACGTGCAGATATCAAGAAAAACATCGAAGCGCTAGTGGAAACTATAGAAACCGGGAAGATCTCAGCTGCTAACGATATTGGACGCGGGGGTATCTTAAGCACCCTTGCACATATGTGCACACTTTTTGGCGCTAGAGTTGACCTTTCTCACGTTCTAGCAGAAGAGAACGAGTTATTTTCCGAGACGTCTGGAAGAGCGATCGTGTCTGTCAATAGCAAAGACCTCACCTCTATTCTAAACTTGTTTAAAGAGCGAGATGTTCCGTTTGCTTCTATTGGAACTGTCGGCAACGATAGCCTCTCTATAGTAATTGGTGATAACACGCTAACGCTCCCGTTAGCAATTATCAAGCGGAGTCTAAATTCTCTCAATGATAGCATGATAGGTTAAAGAGATCTTGCACGCGTGGCGCAACTACATCCACCATGTTGAGCGTTAACTTGATTTATGGAACGTACGGCGAGAGCGGCATTCTCACTAGCATTGAAAATACGAAACGGATGTTAAAGCTTCTAGAGCCAGACGGCGTGCGCTTCTATACAAACGCATTCAAAATTTGCGACTTATTGCACGCGCACACGTTCGGACCGATCGCTGTTTTGTTAGTACTCTTTCACAAAGCATTGCACAAAACAGTGATATTGCACGCGCACACGACGCCACAAGATGTGACGAACAGTTATTTTGCGGCAAATTTAATCAGCGTCTGTTTAAAAGGTTATCTACACCTCTATTACAATCTAGCAGATGTCTGTATTGTTCCTTCCGCACACACTAAGGACGTACTTATAAAAACGCTCAAAATTAAGCGGAGAATTGAAGTTATCAGTAATGGCATTGATTCGAGCCTATACGTGTGCAATGGGAAGTTGTCTTCAGAATTTAAAGCGGATTACGATTTGGACGACCGACCAGTGGTGCTCTCATTAGGATTAGTTTTTTTGCGGAAAGGCATCGTTGATTTTGTCACCGTCGCGAAGCGATTACCGCATTTTCAGTTTGTGTGGGTAGGGAGAATCGTGACATGGCCGTTCTTTCCCCGAGCTGCTAGAAAAGTGATCACAACGGCTTCTAAAAATGTACTGTTTACCGGCAGAGTGAGCAGTATTTGTCAAGCTCTCAGTGCAGCTGAAGTCTTTGTTTTTCCCAGCTACGAGGAGAATCAAGGGATTGCTGTTCTTGAAGCAGCTGACTGCGGTTTACCTCTAATCTTGCGCGATCTACCAGTTTATAGCGACTTCGTCGACGGGCAAAATTGTGTCAAATTCACGACAATTGATGGATTTGAAAGCGCAATCAAAGAACTCATTAAACACAAGACAGTTGCAAAAGCGCTGGGAGAAAACGCACGAAAGACCGTTCAAATCCACGATGTCCGTGTGCTGAGTAAAAGGCTGCTCCAAGTCTATCAAACGGCGAAACGGGCTTAATGTTGCCTAGGTAAGCGACGTAGCTTTAAAAGGAAAGTTTTATAGACCAAATGTCCTCTACTACCTCTGTTTAAAAAAAGCTGAGGAATTCGAATTGCACGTAGGTGAAGCTTTAATTGGCAACGATCCTGAAATGGCCCACGTCGACCTCCTTATAGGAGACAAGGATGGTCCGGTAGGGCAAGCATTTGCTAGTGGATTATCACACCTTTCTCAGGGGCACACCCCTCTTCTTGCTGTGATTAAGCCAAATTTGTTAACAAAGCCTGCAACTCTCATCGTGCCTAAGGTCACGCTGCAAGACAGAGAACAGATAGCGAAGGTGTTCGGCCCCGCTCAAGCTGCTGTTGCCAAAGCAGTCGCGGACTCTGTCGAAGACGGAGTTATCGCAAAGGAAATGTGCGAGCAATACGTACTTATCGTATCAGTCTTTGTTCATCCGGATGCGCAGGACTATGAAAAAATCTACCGTTATAACTACGGTGCTACGAAATTGGCGATAAAACGGGCATTAACCGACTTTCCTTCGGTGGAAAAAGTTCTCTACGAAAAAGACCGGTCGCTCCACCCGGTTATGGGATTCAAAGTCTCTCGTCTGTGGGATCCGCCATACCTGCAAGTAGCATTCGATTTGACTGAGTTAGACTTAGTATTGAACGTTCTTGATCAACTGCCTATAAGCGATCATATAATTCTTGAAGCAGGAACGCCCCTTATCAAACGTTATGGGCTAGGAATCATCAGAGAAATGCGAAAAGCTCGATCGAGTGCCTTTATCGTAGCTGACCTTAAAACACTTGATACTGGGAACTTAGAAGCGCGATTGGCCGCGGATGAAGCTGCTGATGCCGTTGTGGTCTCTGGACTTGCGCCTACATCAACGATTGATAAGGCTATAGAAGAAGCAAACAAGACCGGTATCTATGTTATTATCGATATGTTAAATGTCGACAAGCCAGAAAGCGTACTCAAGGCGCTGAAGAGCAAACCCGATATCGTAGAACTCCACCGAGCGATCGACGCCGAGGATACGGCGCACGCGTGGGGCAACATCGCTACCATAAAGAAATACGCAAAATTAGTCGCTGTAGCAGGAGGGATACGACAAGACAACGTAGAAGATGCTCTGAAGTCGGGAGCGGACATTTTGGTAGTAGGACGTGCCATTACAGCAGCACGAGATGTAGAAGGTTCTGCACGGGTGTTTCTAGAAGGATTAAAGCAGAGCGATATCGATCAATACCGGGTTAAAACTGACTTTTAGGTCAAGTTTGCGGTGTCCGTCACAACGGTTTCGCCCTATTTCAAAAATGCGGTTCTTTTGCTCACGCGTATGTGGTCGATACGTGTCAAATTATACGTCTAGTAACTTTATACGACGCGAACACATTTCGTGAGCGGCTTTCTACGAAACTAAAGCTCGAGGGCTGGTAAGCTCAACATGGAGGTTTAAGTGTGAAAACACTAATTGTAGTGAATTTTAAGACGTATGCAGAGAGCACAGGGGCCAACGCTTTGCAACTAGCGACGATCGCGGAAAAAGTTTCAAAGGACTCAGGCGTCCCAATAATAGTTATCCCTCAAGCAGTTGATGTGTTTCAAATAGCACATCAAGTACGCATTCCCGTTTACGCACAACACGTCGATGGGATCCAGTTTGGGGGCAACACAGGACATATACTAGCTGAAGCACTTGCAGAGGCTGGAGCGCTAGGGACGTTGATAAACCACTCTGAGAGGCGCCTCAAATTAGCAGAAATAGACGCTGCAAATCAAGCCGCAAAGCGAGCCAACCTGACTACTATAATCTGCACTAACAACATAACAACGACCAAAGCAGCCGCATCGCTGTGCCCTGATTTCGTAGCGATTGAGCCTCCTGAGCTAATTGGCTCAGGAATTCCAGTGTCAAAAGCAAATCCAGAAGTGGTGACGGGAGCGGTAAAAGCCGCCTCTGGCGTAAAAGTCCTCTGTGGCGCCGGCATCTCAAAAGGTGAGGATGTGAAGGCTGCTATCGAGCTTGGAACCGAAGGGGTGCTTCTTGCTTCAGGAGTGACTAAGGCAGATAATCCAGAGGCGGCCCTGCGAGGCTTAGTTGAATTTATCTGACAAGAAGTCAAAAAAAAGCTGGTGACCCGTGGAAAGACCTGATGAGACCATCAAGTGAAAGTCGTAACGCTCCGACGCGGGAAAAAGCGAACTTAATTCGCCTGCTTCTAAAGACGCCTACACCCATAATCGCTGATGCCATGGACGGCCGTAACACGTTGAGTTGTCTACGACCTGTTTTGTCACGTACTGCAATAATAGGGCCCGTGGTAACCGTCAAAACGGACCCGACGGACTGGGGCACTGTAGTGCGTGCGGTAGAGGCAGCGTCGCCGCGTGACGTGCTATTTATTGACAGTTCAGGGTCAAACGTAGCAGTTTGGGGGGGACTGACGTCGCGGGCAGCGCAACAGCGTGGAATCGTCGGAACAATCGTTTATGGAAGCTGTCGTGATATTCCAACTATAGAAGCCCTTCAATACCCAGTATGGATGAAAGGGATCACTGCACGTGCTGGAAGACCGTTAAACAGGGGGAAGGTTAACGTTCCGATATACATCGGCGGACTGGTAGTGAAACCGCGTGATCTAGCGAAAGCTGACGTTCACGGAGTCGTTATCATTCCGTCAAATGAGGTAGCGTCAGTCGCCAAAAGGATTAAAGAGATAGCAGCCAAGGAACGCTTTGTAGAGCGAGGAATCAAAGAGGGGCAGCTCTTAAGCCAATTACTGTCTGATTTTCCATCCTGATACCATATATATCATTAGCCCCTAAAAAAAAGCAATGGTCACAAGTGAGCTCGCAGGCGTTTTCTTGCACAAAATGCCAACGTCACTGCTGCTTACTATACGGACCTACGATCGAACTTATGTTTCAGTGTTAGCTAAGGAGTGCAACTGCACATACCCCCACGCGGTAAAAACTCTTTGGGGCATGGAAAGGCTCGGGTTGGTCCAATCAGAGAAAGTCGGTAGAGTGAAATATGTCCAGCTGACAGATCACGGCAAGGTTGTTGCTGACTCACTTAGTGCCCTTGTGCACAGCTTAGGCGTTAATGATGCACCGCTAAGAGATGATGTGGCATACGTCAATCAAAAGATAAATAACGTTATTCGCAAAATTGAAACGATTCAAAACGAGCTCGAGGCCAAAAATTACCTTAGCCGGGAAGAGGGCATACGCTTCAACAGGCGACTTGGACCTTATTATCGTGAACTCAATGCGATCCGCCTTCTTTTAGAAACACAGCCTAACAGCCCGCTCCGTTCTAAAGTCGATGCGCTAACAAAGATGGTTCACAAAGTAAAAAAAGAGATAGCTACGAGACAAGCATCACAACCTGCAGCTACCTGATGGGATAAAAGTCTTTGACGCGTGTGGTATCGTCTAGAAACGGCGTTGAGGCTTCATATAGAACAGTGTCAGTACTTGCGACAATCGTATGTCTTTCGTAAGGTTTTATGTGAACCGTGTCTCCGGTCTCGAAATACTCTTTTCGATCGTCAAATTCAATATAACCAGTCCCTTGCATAATGAGCATGGTCTCGTCTTTGTTCTTGTGAAAGTGATAAGACGATTGATATCCTTCGCGAATATATAGCTCTTTTAGCAAATAAAGCTCAGTAATTATCTGAACTTTCTCATATCCCCAAGGTTTAGCAGTTTTGTTGTGAAACTCTTTTTGAACCCGTTGTTTCCCATCTTCTGTGTAAAGAGTATCCCAAAAATTAAACTCTTCATATACGTCCAGCTCCCCAAGATCTGCAAGTAACGGTAAAGCGTCTTCTAATTCATCTCCAAGAGCATATTGCTCAAAGTCAAACGCTTTTCGTACGCAGAGAATTCCTCCGTAAACTGTTGAGGGCTCATCATCGAATAAAGCTCGAGACGCCCGTTCGAAAGAACTGCTCGACTCGGTTCGGGTAGTCGCGTAGACTATAACCGGCACTGCTGACTGGGTGAATTTTATTATCAGTTTTTTCAAGTTTATGTCCGTAACGACGCCGGAGTCTAAAACGATGACATCATCATCGATTTTAGCCAGTACCAACGTGATATCTTTGAACGTCCTAGGAGCGTGCTCGTAGCTGAGTTTAACGCCCTTGTACTCATCTCCTAATGTTTCCTGTAACTGTCGAGAAGAGACGGTCGTCAAAAGCACTGCCTCGCGTAGTCCAACCGTGGCAAGGTCAAGCAGTAGCTTGTCTACTACCGTAAATCCGTCTGTCAAAACTGTAAGCGCATTTGAGGAACCGTCGTTTACGCTTTGCTTTTTTCCGTAGCCGTCACATAAGATTAGTGCTTTCATTTACAACTCCAGAGAATTGTTGAACAATGAAGTATAAGGCTTTTTTTAGCTTTTGAGTGTGGTACGCACAACTCTCATTACGAGCTTACCGAAATATTATTAAGGGACTGCCGAAATACGAGTGTGAACACTCAAAAAGAGGGTCAGTGCAAATCTGTTTGCTGAGGAGCAACGTAAGATGAACATCGTCATGGTAACAAGCTGGTCACCGCGGCATTGCGGCATAGCTACTTACAGCTCAGAGCTCGTTGGTGCGCTAAGGAAGAACGGGCATGACGTGAAAATTATTTGTCACACAGACGAGGAATTTGGAGGACACCGCGAACAAGGGGTTTATCCGGTTATTGACACCAACGATCCTGGTTGGGACGAACGTATCTATAACACAATACAGCAGATCAAGCCTGATGTAGTCCATATTCAGCATGAGTATGGGCTCTATTTAACGCATGGAGACTACGGAGGTCGGATTCTTACACTGCTTTTTAGACTCAAGCTTGAGAAGATCCCTTCCGTTATGACTTACCATTCGATCTATACGTCGCTGGATCGCCCTGAAGCCATTTTTACCGATGTTAGTTTGCGCTTACTCGACTCTGCGATTGTCCACGCCGAAGTTCAGAAGCTGTTTCTTCCGTACAACCTCGATTGGATCCCCCACAACGTTCACGTTATATCACACGGCGCTAAAGAAGTCGTGCCTGATCCAGTAGCAAAAGAACGTTTCGGGTTGGTTGGGAAGAAGGTAGCACTTTGTATAGGCTGGTTTGAACCTAACAAACGCTTCGAGGATGTCATTGAGATTTGGCCAGAAATCATGCAAGACGCGGGTAAGCAAGCAGTACTCGTGATTGCCGGCGACGCACGACCAGGCTCGGAAACCGGAATTAAGTACAAAGAGCAGCTGTTGCGCGCAATTGAAGAGTCCTCAGCGAAAGACTATATAAAAACGATAATCGGGGCATTTGATCCTGAAACGTATGACAGTATAATCTCAGCGTCAGACTTCGTCGTGCTTCCATACAAGCACGCGTCCCAGAGTGGGAACCTCGCGCACTCTTTTGCCCTTAACAAACCGGCCATTGTTTCGTCGCTTGAAGGTTTAAAGGCAGAAATTGAAGCAAGCGGTGCCGGAATAGCAGTCCCTGTCGACGATCTTGAGGAGTTAAGAAAAGCAATTACAATAATGCTTACTAGCGATTTAATGCTCGAAACCTACAGCGAGCACGCGCGCGACTACGTGGCAAACCACATTATTTGGGCCAATGTAGCTCGGAAGCACACTCTCGTTTACGAGAATGCCATCGATCGCGTGACGTATGGCACCAAGATGCGTGTAAACCAGACTATTTGAACGGTTCTTTTGGTTGCGCTTCGATAAGCGCTTCCTGATATTAATTGCAAGGAGCTCGAGAGATATGGTCAGTATACGCGAGTACATATCTGCCCCTGTCATTGATGTAGAGCCAGAAGCGACCGTAGCAGACACTTTAGCTCTTATAGCAAAAACCGGTCACCAAGGGTTTCCCGTCGTCACCGATGGTAGAATCGTTGGTGTTGTTACTAGTGCCGACCTTATTCTCGCTAAGCCGCACCAAAAAATCGCAAAACTCATGACGGCTAATCCAGTGACCGCAAAACTTGATGATGACATCGTGAGCGTCGCAGGAGTAATGGCGTATAACCATATCCATCATGTCCCTATCGTCGACGGTGAGCACGTAGTTGGTATCGTGACTGCAACGGACATGCTTCGTGCATGTATCGAGAATATCATTTCTGAGAACGTTGAGCGTATTTTCACGTTTTTTCAAACGCTTCACCCAAACGTCACTCTCAGACATATACGCGTTGCAGTCGCACCTTTGATCCCTACTCAAAAGCTCTTAGATCCAACAGAACTTACGCTTCGCGAACAGCAGTTTACGCGAGGGGTAGTTTATCCCATCGTAGTCACTAAGAAAGGTCTCTTTTATCATATCATCGACGGACATCACCGCGCTTATCTAGCTTATAAACAAGGGATAGTTGAGATTCCAGCTTTTTTTATAGAGGGCGATCTCGGCATCGTTAAATCATCTAACAAGCTCGGCTTAAAAACCTTGAACGATATGGTTTTACTGTCTGAAGAGTAAGCTACCCAAAGTACTCTTTCAAGTCTGACGCCACTTTTTCTGGCATAGACTCGACGATAACCTCTTCATGAAGTCTTTCCATGAAACCCGAGTCGTTATTGTAGTAGCCCTGCGGGTACGGCCGAGCGATGATCCGCGCGACGAGTCTGAAGCTCTCATCCTTGCCTGAAGCCGAGAACGTGCTTAGATTGAAACTATGTACTCCATACAAAGTATATGCAGTGAAAACTCTTTTTAGGCCCTTGCTGAAGTCAGAAATAGCAGTTTCATCAAGCTCGTACAACGATGAGATGTCGTGAAACACCCCGCAGATTTCATCATTACCAAGGGGTACGTAACTTGTGATCCAAGAGAGGCTACCGATTTTCCCCAGAAACCTTTCCCCTTCTTTTTCCTCAATTTCGAGCAAGCGCTTCCAATAATTTTCCTTGTGTTTCTTGAAGTATTTTTCACATTCTGATAAATATAGCCAAGCTAGGTTCGTCGGTTGCTCATCTACAGTAAGTTGAACGTGCGGATGGACGACGCTCGCACCCGCTGGTGGTAAGAAATTCCAACTGAAGATTGGGAACACGGCTTTCTTATCGCTTAACGCAACCACACGGAAGTACTCGATACTTGCTTTAACAGTATCTTGAATCTGCTTCAACGTAAACTCGTCAATCCCTAAAAAATGCTCTTTCGATACCGTTGCTACGGCATGATACTTCGCAAATGGAAACAAGTTTGGAAAGACTGTTGTTTCGCCGACCTTGATCCTTCCCTCAGGCACTAAACTCGAAGGAAACATTGGCGTATTGGTCTTTATATTTGCGGGACAAAAATAGCAATTCTTTGTAGATAGGTCAATCAACTCCGAGTACCCTGTGCCAGTTTGTGCCTGCTTCTTCCTCTCAGATCGTTTGACATTGATTCGGCACGCACGGCTGGTAAGGAGCTCTTTTCGGTACTCAATTTTTTGCCTCTCTAAGAGAAAGTCACACGTCGGATTGCGTAGCTCAGACTCGATTAACCTCTTAGAGAACAGATCTCGCAGAATTATGACCTCCAGCAAGAATTAATAATCGGATGTTGCCGTATAAACAATTAACGTTTGTAAGCTTGACAACAATATAAACCTTTTTAAGGAATTTTCGATCGCAACGCATTGTAATGCAACACAGATAGATTGCCAAGCAAGTTGGATCGACACTTACAGCTGATCTATGTAACCGACAGATGCTTTTTTCACAGTAAGGTGTTCTGCATCGGATAGCAAAAATGCTCAACAATTAAGCTACTAAACAAGCGGTTGTTGATGGGGGGCCTTATTACTGCAAAGCACTAGAGTTAAGAACTTGATATTCATATTCGGACTGCAGAGCAGGCCGGAGCGGCCGAGACCGGTATATAGATACTAGGGCGCTCGTACTCATAAAGCGCTAGCGTAACGCAACCAAGGCACTTAAGGCTTAGCCCAACTCCTTTTGGAGACGATATATAAGGTGTACAACATGGAGTTTGATTTAAAAGCTCATCTGAAATTCAGCGACAATCTCCCAAAAGAAGCAGATTTCGAACTGCAAAAAGCAATAGAAGCTGCAAACAACGTACTTTTCATTAAAGGCGTGCCAAGCAACTCTGTCAATGAAGCAGGAAGGATAATTGAATGGCATACGCACGCCAATGAGCTTTACGTCAGAATCGTCAGCGGCAGATATACTCGATCGCACGAAGCACTTTTGCGCTTTCGAAAGGCCCTCGGAATTATTATGGGGTCTAAATATCGGATAGGTATCAGAGGCTATGAAATTGAAGAGTTTACAATACTAATTGAAGCTGAAACTCCAGTGCATCTCAAACTCCCCTTTGTGAAAGAGGTGTCATACGAAAACAAACTGTTAACGCTCAATCTTTTGGTTGACGAACAAGACGTAGAGAACAAGATACCGGACCGAATCGTAAGTCTTGTCGAGGAGAAGATTAAACAAGAACTCTACGGAACAAAGCTTGAGAATTGGGAGTTGGTCTGGACAAGCCCACAAAAAACGGTCCACTTTCGACTCGATCCTACTGAGGAACTAAAAAAGCGTCAATGGATTAAGCACGGAATGAGTCGAGGACAATGGATTTTCGGCCCTCAAATAACGAAGGTCTTCAACACTTTTAAGAGAATCATCGAAAAGGAAATACTCGAACGGCTTGGCTATTCAGAGATGATTTTTCCCAAGATGGTTCCGTGGGAAGTCTGGAAACGATCTGGGCATGCACGCGGCGTTTATCCAGAAATTTACTACATTTCAAGTCCTAAATCGCGTGATCCCGAGTATTGGGAAGAGGTAACCGACTATTATAAAGTCACTAATGAGATTCCCTTAACGTTGATCAGGGAAAAAATCGATGACCCCCTCGGTGGCATGTGTTATGCGCAATGCCCGTCTTTTTGGCCTTTCATGCAAGGTGAAACGATTTCCTCGCATTCGCTTCCGGTCAAGGTGTTCGATCGATCGGGCACGTCACATCGCTATGAGAGTGGGGGCATACACGGTATAGAACGTGTTGACGAGTTTCACCGAATTGAAATCGTGTGGGTCGGTGACCATAACCAAGTCAGTGAAGAAGCCCAGAAACTTGAAAAGCGCTACACCCGCATTTTTAATGACATCTTAGATCTCGATTGGAGAATGGCACGTGTTACGCCATGGTTTATGGCTCAGGAGGGACTAATTGACACGTCATCTGATCTTTCGGTTGGCACCGTAGATTATGAGGCATATCTGCCGTATCGTGGTGAACGTGCTGAGAGTGAGTGGCTTGAATTTCAAAACGTAAGCGTAAACGGTGATAAATATCCTCGCGGTTTTAACGTAAAAACCCAAAAAGGAGAATTGTGGTCGGGATGTTCGGGTATCGGGTTGGAAAGATGGGCTGCTGCCTTTTTTGCACAGAAAGGTTTAGATATCGAATTTTGGCCGCCGAAATTCGCTAAGCTTATTGGAGAGCTGCCAGAGGGGATACAATTCCTTTGAAAAAATGTTATATGGTATGATCATTTATATATGGTTGAGCTTTTAGACAGAATCGCTATGAGCCTAACAAAGCGCAGTCATATTAATTCAACATCGCGAAGCTTATAAAAGGAGTATTTGGATGGCGAGAAGACAGACTAGGAAAAAAGCGGAAGGCTGGAAAGCAAAGAGATGGTACGACGTAGTTACCCCCGAAATCTTCGGAAAGATGAGCATAGGATCTACCCCCACCGATGATCCTGTAAAATTAGTTGGTCGGGTCATGGATACAACTCTCGGTGAGCTGACGAACGACCTCGGAAAGCAGAACGTGAAAATGCACTTCAAAGTGAACGAGGTCAGTGGCGAATCCGCACACACAAGGTTCACGGGTCATGAGCTTACACGTGATTACTTAAGAAGCTTGGTGAAAAGGCGAACAAGTCTCGTAGAATCAAACATCGTCGTTACTACAAAAGATGGCTTCAAAGTTCACCTTAAGCCAATGGCTTTGACTATAAAACGCGCTGGTTCTAGTCAAATCAAAGCGATTCGAGACATCATGAACGGTACCTTACGTGAACGTGGAAAAGAGCTCAATTATGAGCAATTCATCCACGAAGTCGTGCTCGGAAAGCTTGCAAGTGATATTTATAAAAAATCCAAGATCATTTACCCATTACGCCGCGTCGAAATCAGCAAAACAAAGATTTTGGCAGAACCATAACGAACTCGTTTTTTAAATACTTGGCAGCTTAATTTAACGACATGTGCGTAGCCAAGAAGATCCTATTTGTTGTGCTCGATGGGGCAGCCGACCGTCCAACGGCTGTAGCAACGACACCTCTCATGGCAGCCAATATTCCTTTTCTCGATCGACTAGCGCAAGAAGGAATTTTAGGGATTATGGACGTCATAGCGCCAGGGACGCCTCCTGGATCTGACACGGCACATCTATCGCTGTTAGGTTATCCGCTAAATGAGGTTTACACAGGGCGCGGACCTTTTGAAGCGGCCGGCGTTGGTATTAATGTCCGACCAGGCGACATCGCGTTTCGGGGCAACTTTGCGACAGTTAAGGATGGTATAGTCATCGACCGACGTGCTGGTCGTATTGACGAAACTAAATCGCTGTCTGACGCAATTAGAGAGCAGCTTCACCTCGATTGTGAATTCTTGTTTAAAGAGTCTGCAGGGCATCGAGCAGTTCTCGTGCTTAGAGCGGAAGACCTAAGTCCAAGAATAACTCAAACAGACCCTCAACATCCAGGAGCGTTATTGCGTTCAAAGCCGATTGCCAAAGACGCTTCATCACGCAGAACTGCAAACATCGTTAATGATTTTACGCGGCAGGTTTTGTCAATTCTTGGCAATCATCCAGTCAACGCGGAACGGACGCGTACAAATCAACTTCCAGCGAATGCAGTGCTGCTTCGCGGAGTGGGCTCAGTTCCGCATCTTGTTCCGTTTGAAAGACGTACAGGCTTGAATGCCGCTGTAATCGCTGCGACAGCATTGGTAATCGGGATTGGCAAACTGACCGGGATGAAGTATATACCAACGAAAGGTGCTACAGGACACATTGATTCAAATATCGATGAGAAAGTAAAGAATGTAAACAAAGCGCTAAAGCGACACTCTTTTGTGCTTCTCAACATAAAAGGTGCAGATGAAGCGGGTCACGACGGTGATTTCAACGCCAAAACGCACTTTCTAACGCGAGTGGGTAACGCTTTGTCAAATTTGGCAATCGAAGAATCGACACTTGTCATAATAACAGCAGATCACACTACTCCTGTAAGCCTTAAAGAACACTCAGGCGATCCTGTTCCATTCCTCATACGAGGAAAAGGAGTTCGTGCTGATCAAACGAGCTCATTCAACGAGTACGTTGCCGCCAGAGGAGGTATGGGTCGGATTTATGGTCATGATATGATGCCCATACTTACTGATCTGCTGGGCAAAGGGACGAAGTTTGGCGCGTGAACTTCGCGAAAAAATAGACCTAGCAACGCTACAATACTAGGAACGAACACGCTTAGTCCTGTATACTTGAAATATGTCTTGAAGATTCTTCACAACAAAAGATTAAAGCAGCAGCACAAGCTAGGCGATTAAAAAACTGAGGATAAAAAATGTCAGTTCATCCAATAGAGTACCGCTACGGCACTAGCGAGATGAAAGCCATTTGGAGCGAGGACTGTAAACTCCGCTACTTGCTTGAGGTGGAAGTAGCTCTTGCCAAAGCCGAAGCTGACCATAAGCGTATCCCTAGAAAGGCAGCAGATGAAATCGAAACGGCGGTAAGCAAAGTTACACGTACGCGCGTTGCAGAAATTGAAGACGAAATCCACCACGACATTATGGCCGTCGTTAAAGCGATTTCAGAACAGATTAGCACTGAAAATGACTACGTACACTATGGTGCGACGTCAAACGACATTATCGACACTGCACTTGCGCTCCAATTGCAAGCTTCGTTGAGAATACTCGCGTTAAAACTTAAACGTCTTAGAACCGTTTTGGCAAACCTTGCTGACGAAAACAAGGCTCGTGTATGTGCAGCAAGAACACATGGTCAAATTGCCGTACCAACTACCTACGGTATGCGATTCGCCGTTTGGGCGATGGAAATCGATCGACATTTGCATCGGCTTTTCGAATCCCGCAAGCGGATCGAAGTCGGGCAAATGACAGGAGCTGTCGGGACACAAGCAGCTTTTGGAAAAAAAGGAGTAGAAATTCAGGCGCGAACGCTCGAGTTGCTTGGGCTAGGATCAGTGGAAGTATCAACGCAAATCATCCAGCGTGATCGGCACGCTGAATACGTAATGTTGCTCGCTAACGTCGCAACTTCGCTCGAGAAAATATTTATCGAAATCAGAACACTCCAAAGAAGTGAGATAGCCGAAATTTCAGAAGGTTTCGGGAAAAAACAGGTTGGGTCTTCAACGATGCCGCATAAGCGAAATCCAATTAAGTCAGAACAAATCTGCGGCCTCGCACGAGTCGTACGATCGTTTGTGCTTCCCTCATTAGAAAACAACACGTTATGGGATGAACGAGATTTGACAAATTCTTCCAGTGAGCGGATTATCTTTCCTGAAACAACTATTTTAACAGACCACATAATCACACTCTCCATTGACGTGCTAAGTAACTTGGAATTCAATGAAGAACGTATAAAACAGAACCTCAGCCTCATGCGAGGATTAAACATGAGCGAAGCAGTAATGATACAGTTGACTAAGAAAGTCGGGCGTCAACGCGCTCACGAAATTATACGCACAGCTACAATGGATGCTTACGCTCGTGGAGACGCCCTTTCAGACACATTGCTCAAAGAGCCCCTCATTGTGAAATATTTTTCCAAAGACCAGCTTGAGTGGATGATCCTCCCTGAGAATTACATAGGAACGGCTATTGAGCAAGTTGAGCGAGTTGTAACGCTTCTGAGGCAGAACGAGTGTCTGGAATAGTTGGAGCTATTGGAGTATGCGCCTACGAATCCGTCTTAAAGATGTGCAAGACACTCGCACATCGGGGAAGCGTGCATCGATCTATCCGCGGAGAGCTAGTTAAAGGGACAGAGTATGCTGTTAGCACTCTTGGGCTCGCAACACTTCGAGAAGTGTCTGATCCGCACGGTTCGGTACTCTCAGCTTCTGATAGTTATTACACAAGCTACGCTCGAGCGCGCATCATAAACTCTCTTGTTTTAAAACTGGACAGGGACGTTATAGGACCACGTCCGCTGTTCTACGGCGTAAACGATGCGAACTCGCTTTGCGCGTTTGCCTCTGAACGTAAAGCACTCTGGTCTGTTGGAATTAAACACCCGCAACGGGTTAATCCGAGAACAGTGGTAACAATATCTGGACTGCAAGATATCGATGTGAAGATCAAAAAAACCCCTGAGCTATTGCACAAAAAGCTAACGTTTAACGACGAATCAGAGCTAGTGAGCGATTTACGCAACGTCCTTGAATGTGTTTTGCATAACTTAGATCAGGAACATATGAGCGTTGCGTTCTCGGGGGGAGTTGATAGCGCTTTGCTTTGTAAATTGATGTCTAATTGCGTGAATAAAAACTGTTATGCAGTAGGATTTTCTGAATCGCACGATTTAAACAACGCGCAACACGCAGCACGTTTATTAAAGGTCGATCTTCAAACCATTGAGCTGAACGAATATGATCTTGAAGTGTTCATACCCGTTGTTATTGAAGCTATCGAAAGCTATAGCCCCCTCGATATCGCTATCGCTTTGCCGTTTTATGTCCTAGCTGAGCAAGCAGAAGCCGCTGGTTTTACGTCTGTTTTAACTGGACAAGGGGCTGATGAACTATTTGCAGGTTATTCCAAATACGCAAGTTTGCACTCGGCACCGAACGACACGCTTAATAACGTGCTTGAAATGGACGTACTTAACATCGCAAGAGATAATCTTGAACGGGACAACTTAGCTGCAGCAGCGCATTCGTTAGACGTCGTTCTGCCATATCTAGATCCAAGAGTTGTTGTTTTCGGATTGGCGCTTGACGCTAGTTGGAAACTCCACAATGGGATTAATAAATATGTGCTCAGGAGGGTGGCTGAACAAGTTATGCCACACGAACTCGCTTACAGACAAAAAAAAGCGATACAGTATGGCACAGGAGCAAGTTCAATGTTGCAGAAATTGGCGCGCAAAAAAATGCGTTCAGTAAACAGCAGAGGAGTATTAAGGCTTTATTTGCGATCAATTGCAGAAAAACAAGGTATAATGGTAGCGGAATGATAATCAAAAACGATGTTGAATATATAGCGCGGCTTGCTTGCATTGAGCTTGATGATGAAGACCTCCAAGAGTTTACGATTCAATTAAATACCATACTTGAATATTTCGAAGAACTTGAAAATGTCGAAGCGGAGCTAACACACGAAGAGGAAGGCAATGTGCTACGCGGTGACAATATCACGCCGAGCTTATCACAGCAAGAAGCCCTATCTAACGCTCCGCGAGTCGATAGCGGCTATTTTAGGGGCCCCCGTATACTATGAGCCATCGAGAACGTATCGAGAGAGCGCTTGAAACAATCGAACGCAGTGACCTTAACGCGTTCATTACGGTCGATCATGAAGGTGCGAGGCGGCAAGCTGCAGAAGCTGATGCAGGCAACATAGATGGAAAATTAGCCGGTCTGGCAGTCGCTATTAAAGACGCCATTTCAACCAAAGGGCTGAGAACCACGTGCGCTTCGAAGATGCTTGAACATTACGTGCCCCCCTACGACGCATTTGTTATTCGGAGACTCCGCGCAGAAGGCGCCGTTTTAATTGGCAAGACGAATATGGACGAATTTTCTATGGGCGCATCAACAGAGACGAGCTTCTTCGGGCCTTGTAAGAACCCTTGGGATATTAACCGCGTGCCAGGCGGCTCATCTGGAGGCAGTGCAGCTTCTGTAGCTGCATACGAAGCAGATCTCGCATTAGGTTCCGATACAGGAGGATCAATCAGATGTCCTGCGTCTTTTTGCGGCGTAGTAGGGTTGAAACCGACATATGGCAGGGTTTCACGAAGCGGACTTATTTCGTATGGTAACTCATTAGAACAAATCGGTCCTATCGCACGGACAGTTAAAGGGTGTGCTACGTTGTTTGAGGTTATTGCGGGCCACGATCCCGCAGACAGCACCTCGCTCAATCAACCTACGCCTCGCTACTCCAAATCATTATCAAAGGATATCACTGGTTTGAAGATCGGCGTGCCAATCGATTTTTTTGGTGAAGGGGTCGATCCAACCGTGGAAAACGCCACACGGGATGCAATAGACGTGCTTGTGGATTTAGGAGCGGAGGCACTTGAGGTGTCAATGCCCAGCTTACAATATGCACTTTCCGCCTATTACGTCCTAGCGATGTCGGAAGCCTCGTCTAACCTAGCTCGGGTACTGTGGAATCATCTACGGGCACAGAGTTCAAAAAGATCATGATTGGCATCGAACATTCTCGGAGAATAGAGCATTTGGATTTGGAAAAGAGGTTAAAAGGCGCGTGCTTCTCGGGACGTACGCGCTCTCGGCGGGATATTACGACAAATATTACCTGAAGGCGCTCAAAGCACGTACGCTGATTAGGGCAGACTTTCAGAGAGCTTTTCAACAACATGATGTACTAATCGCACCAACGATGCCCCACATTGCATTTAAACTTGGAGAGAAAATAGAGGACCCCTTAGCATTGTACAAGGTGGATATTAACACCGTTCCAGTTAATCTTGCGAACGTTCCAGCGCTTTCCATTCCGTGTGGTGAGAAGGAAAGGTTGCCAATTGGCATGCAAATCATTGGTGATCGACTCAAAGAGACGCTGTTGTTCAACGTTGCGTGGCAATTCGAGCACAACACCAAGTTCAATAAATACGCTGAGTGATTGCGGAGCCGCATCGTAAATTCTATTGGAAGAGAGTACCTCAAAGATTCAATTTTTTGCCAATGGCGTCAAAGGATCGCGTATTTTGCTAAAAAAATTAAGCAAGTCGAACATTTCTTAAAGTACGTCTTGCGTCGAACAATGGTTTTTTTTTGAATCAAATATATGTAGCGCGGAAAACATAATTCCATAGGGTGAACATATGGCTGATGCTAAAGATCTTATACGTAAATTCGAATATGGAGAGAAATTAAAGTCCGAAGTGTCCATAGCAAATCAACTGCTAGAACAACTTATTGGACTGAAAGATGACCAATTTGTTGGCGGCCTGAGGATTTTAGAGGCGTATTTAAATTCACTTATAATGGAAATTAAACTCGCACAAAAAGTGCTGGGTTCTAAAGTATATTTTTCAAAAACCGCGCGTAAACTAACAGAAGCAGTAGGAAGAATCACGCTTAAGGAGTTTGACGAAGCAAGAGCGTGTTTCGCTGAAGCACTTAATGATGTTACCACAGTCTGCGCTGAGTCATTTGACGCATTAGCCAAACTGAAGTTGATGTAAAAAATAAAACGATCCACTATGGTAAAACGTGAACTGAGCGAAAGCTTAGTTTTGTACGAATAGATCCTAATCCTTCACTTTGCTGATACACGATAATGCAAGTTTTATGATCAAAACAGCCACGCAAGAGTTGACAATGGCGTAGAAGTTGTAGGGTGGAGGGGCACTCTTAATTGAGAGAAGATGCCTAAGTACCGGCGGGCAATTCTATCCCAAGTAATGGATTGAGCGTATTCATACACTTGGCGGCTCATCGCATTTCGAAGCTCATTATCGCTAACTAAAAGGTTAATTTTTTCAGCAACGTCCTCAGGATAGCCAAACCTCACCAACATGCCTCTGCCTTGTGACAAGACTTCTGCCGCGTGTGTAAACTCCGTAGCTACAATACTCTTTCCGCAGCCAATTGCTTGAGATAAAACACCGCTTGATATTTGATTGGGATTTGTGTTTGTCACCGCGCATATATCAGTTGCTAAAAAGTGCGCGATCATCTCTCTATTTGGCAGGTAGCGCTGGACGAATACGACGTTTTTTGCAAGTCCAAGGCTCTTTACGAGGCTGTCAAGCTTGTCCTTGTATCGCTGTCGCACTTTTTCGTCAAGAGCTGGATGTGGCACTCCAACGACCATGTTACGTTATGTCTTTGTTTGGATTGGCGTCAATAATAGAAGGTAAAGCTTCTATAACGGTCTCTATCCCCTTGTCCGGATTAATTAAACCGTAGCTAGCGATCACAAACTTTCCAGACAAGCCTAAACGCTTTTTCGGCAACGTTGTGTCAATAAAAGGCACCGCTGGTACCCCGTGCGGGATGAGCGTGAGCTTTTTTTTGTCTAAGCCATAAGTATTGTTTAAAAGTTCAATTCCAGCATATGCCGATGTGACGACCGCATCTGACAACGCGTAAATGTCTTTCACGACGTCCCTCATTCCAAGCGGTGGATTGGGCAAGATCGTGTGCAGCGTAGTGACTATAGGCTTTCTTACTCGGCGCATGAATTCCAAAATGTAGCTGCCAAAGTCGCCTTTATAAAGCCCAAACTCGTGCTGAATATTTATAACGTCAATTTTGGAGCTGTTTATCTTATCAGCAGCGGCTATGTAACTTTTGACGTCACAATCTTTGATGACGTTAAACGTTTTTGAGATGAAACGCTTGCTAAGCACAAATTCTTTTTTGCTTAGTTGCGCCACCTGTTCTCGTAGAGAAGCGTTACTCAAAAAAAGATTCTTGCACTCTTGAACAACGTTGACATTCCAAGTAATATTATCTGCAACATTCGAGATGCTTGCAGTAAGATCGTTTGTGAAAGTCGCGATACCGCATTCCCGAGGGGGAAACGAACTTACAAAGTTCAAACTCAAAGGTTTTGAACTTAATATAAAATCATCTCCAAGACTCAGTTTTGATAGAACTTACACAAATTTATGCCTAGCCGAGCTAAAGCACGAATCCTTTAGCGATTAATCGCGTAATACACGGCTATTGATACTGACTGAATAGTTCCAGAAAGACGCTACTCAACAACTTACTTAAGCTGCACGTCGAACGAATCAAGTCTTTTTTTTACACTTTTAGCTGAACCGATACTAATTAATAGAAGCCAAACCAATGTAAACGCGGTGATATTCGATGGCCGAAGAGAAAAAAGAAGAGTATACGTTTAAGAAAGACATGAAGACGGGAACCCTAAATGCCCCTGACACCGATGCTTACAATGCAAACTATGCACACGAACAAGATATGGATAAGATAAAGAAGCTTGAGGTGTGCGACCTCGGCCCTGATCCTGACGACATTTGCGAGCCAGAAGAGAAAAAACCAGAACACGTTTTTGTTTCTGAAGAAAAGAAGAAGAAAGAATAGTTGAGGTGATGCGGCTGGTGCTTATCCACTCAGTCAAAGTTTCCCCACCTTAATTTTTTTTACGCTTGCGTCATTAGAGTATCAAAGACGCGATACGACGCAGAAGACGTGAAAGTCGATATTGGCCTTCTGCAGGTTGTTTTTTAAAAGATTTTTTATAGATTGAGGGTAGATTCGACAAAGATGAAGGTATGGTTCATCGGTATAAAGGGCGCTGTCGCTACCACAACACTCGTTGGCATTCTCGCGATTAAACGGGGCTTAAGCTCCATGAACGGCATACCTTCTGAGGATAAAAGGTTCTCCCGACTAAATCTTGCGCGACTGGAAGATATCGAGTTTGGCGGTCACGACATCCGAAACGTCTCGCTCTATGAAGCAATGTGCCGAAATGTAAGCGAGAACAATACGTTTGACATAACGCAACTAGCGAAAATGAAAGAGGAGATAGACGTTATTCCAGTAAGATGTGGCATCGTCAACAACTGTGGAAATGCGATAACTGCTCTTTGTGAAACCGATGAGCAAACGCTGAGCGAAGCGGCAAATCAAATATCAAACGACCTTCAAGACTTTGCTGGAAATGAAGACTGTGTCGTTGTAAACTTAGCCTCAACCGAACCTTTCTTCGCGCCTCAAGCTGAATATGCCACTCTCGAGAGTTTTGAAGCCGCTATAGAATCGAACTCAAGCCAGATACCAGCAAGTGCAATCTATGCTTATTGTGCCATAAAGAATGGCATGCCTTACATTAATTTTACTCCGTCTATGGGCAACGATATCTCAGCAATAAAGGAACTGGCAAAAAAACAGGGCGTACCGCACTGCGGAAAAGACGGGAAAACCGGAGAGACCTTGGTCAAAACAGCACTCGTGCCAATGTTCAAGTATCGCCATCTGAGAATTGACGGGTGGTATGGGAGCAACATCCTTGGAAATTTGGACGGACGCATATTGCAGCACCCTGATAACAAACAATCCAAACTCATCACAAAGACGAGCGTTGTGCCGAAGATGCTAGGATATGAACCACATTTAGGCAGCCGCATAGATTATTTTCCACCTCTTTCCGATCACAAAGTTGCCTGGGACTTTGTATCATTCAGAGGCTTTTTAGACCATAGGATGAATATGCAATTCACCTGGCAGGGGTGCGACAGTGTGTTAGCTGCACCCCTCGTTATCGACCTTGTCCGCTTTATGGAACTAGCAAAGCGAAAAGGTATGAGTGGGTTGGTAGATGAGCTCGCAGTTTATTTCAAAGACCCACTTGACACCGGTGTTTATGATCTCTACTCACAATATGCCTTATTCAACGAATGGGTTGAAAAAATGTAGCTTTTTTAATCGGCCGAGTAGGGCATATTATGCTACCCCCCAGCGGAAAACAGCGGTGGACGCTTAAATGTTAATAAATCGTCGCGAATATAAACCCTGCAACTATTTATCTTTAGCACCCAATCTTTTTACAGATTACCATGCCTCGCGAAGATAGCGCAGATAAACTAACAGATCGAGGCGATCAGCGAGTAGATCCCTTAGTCGAAGAAGAGGAAAACACACAACTCGTTAAGTCAAAAGCTCAAAGAGTTGTTGAAGCGGAAGACCAAAGAGAGGACAGAGAGATCTATGACGGCTCTCTTGAACTTAAGATAGACGAAGTCCGCGAAGAAAATAATGGTGAAGTTGTCGAAGAGATCGATCACGAGCCATGGGGAAAAGAACCTGACTATGGATATCAATACGACAAAGAGGTCGTTGAAAAGGAGATTGCTGCTGGTGAAGGCGTCTACACGCCTGAAGGTCGAGAAGAGCTTGTCGAAGACGACGAGATAACTGCCGAAGAGGCTTTTTATATGGAAGGACGTGACAAGGTCTTCAAAAGCAAGACCAAGGATCACCCAAACAACCCCGAAATTGAAGAGCAGTGGAAAGAGGACTAACCCCAAGTCTTTTCCACCCTCAAACCTACCAGATCACATTTCTATCATACCCGTTGTTCTTTCGGTTGAATATGGGTCTAAGTTTCCTAAATAACCTCAAAGCTCCAAATTCATGAGCTATTGCTGTT
Source organism: Methanobacteriota archaeon (assembly GCA_963719035.1). Taxonomy (GTDB): domain Archaea; phylum Halobacteriota; class Bog-38; order Methanoflorentales; family Methanoflorentaceae; genus Methanoflorens. The sequence continues at coordinate 263,688 of CAVRAO010000002.1, forward strand.
TCCATTTAACTCGTTGTTGAGGAATTTTTCGTAGCCGGCAAGGTCTAAAAGCCCGTGGCCACTAAGATTAAACACAATTACCTTAGCCTCACCGGTCTTCTTGCATTTGATAGCTTCGTCTATTGCTGCCTGAATCGCATGACTCGATTCTGGAGCTGGACAAATGCCTTCAGTCTGGGTGAAGAGAGCACCGGCCTTAAACGTCTGAACCTGCTCAAAGGACACGGCGTCTATATAGCCGAGATTCTTTAGAAGACTCAAGCTTTGTGCAGCCCCGTGATAACGAAGCCCGCCTGCGTGTATAGGTGAGGGAACAAAATCGTGTCCTAATGTATACATTTTCACCAGTGGCGCAAAACCTGCCACGTCGCCGAGGTCGTACCTGTATTCGCCCTGTGTGAGCGACGGACAACTCGTCGGTTCCACACCTACAAATCGAGTTCCATTGCCATTTCTGATGTGATCGCCAAGAAGAGGATACGAAAACCCAGAGAAATTCGATCCCCCACCCACACACCCGATCATAATGTCAGGATTTTCGTCTGCTTTCTTGAGCTGCGCAACCGTCTCTTCTCCTATGATTGTCTGATGAAGCAGAACGTGTTCAAGCACAGACCCCAAAGAATATTTAGTCGTTGCAGATTCAAGACTCGTTTCCGCTGCCTCACTTATAGCAAGCCCTAGAGAACCTGGATGATTTGGAGACTTCGCAAGCACTTGTCGTCCGCTTTGCGTCAAAGTTGACGGCGAAGGAATGACCTCGGCCCCATAGAGCCGCATGAGCGTTTTTCGTCCTGGCTTTTGATCGTAGCTCACTCTGACCATAAAAACCTTGCACGAAAGGTCAAACATGGAACACCCGAGCGCTAGCGCGGTGCCCCACTGCCCTGCCCCGGTCTCTGTTACGAGACCTTCGCTGCCGTCTATTTTATTGTAGTACGCCTGGGCAATGGCCGTGTTTGGCTTGTGTGATCCTGCGAACGATACGTCTTCTCGCTTATAATAGATACGGGCAGGCGTCTTCAAATAGTTCTCAAGCCTTTTAGCCCGGTACAGCGGGGTCGGTCGACCGAGTCTGAAATATGCTTCTAAAATCTCGTCAGGTATATCGATATAACGGCTTGTTGCCACTTCTTGCTTTACCAACGATGGCGAAAAAAGTGCAAGCAGATCGTCCGGTGTCGCCGGCTCTTCCGTTTTGGGATTTAACGGAGGCGGTAGTTTAACCGGTAGATCCGCCTGAATGTTATACCAGCTTCTTGGCATCTCATCTTCATCTAACAAGATTTTTACGTTTTCCATGCTAACCACGATGTCTATTTTTATACTTTAAAGGTAGTATTTATCCTTCAATGTATGTCTATGTTTTATATAGTTATCGACAGGTCGCTTAATTTAAGCACAAGCTCACATCTAATAAATTAAATTCCGCTTTTAAGTGTATAGTTATAAAAACCTGCAACACACAGTGATGTGCATGTATAAGGACCGTATCCAAGCTGGACATGCACTCGCTGACTTGTTAGCGCGATACGAAAGTCAAAATGCCGTAGTATTAGCAATTCCTCGAGGAGGCGTTCAAGTCGCATTTCCTATAGCGACGCGGCTACGCGCACCACTTGATTTAGTGATACCGCGAAAGCTGCCAATTCCGTCGAACAGTGAAGCTGGCTTCGGGGCAATCACAGCAGACGGATCTAAAGTCCTAAACGACGATCTCATCACCTACGTCGGACTGACGGACGTCGAAATCAATGGAATCGCAGGAAATGTGCTTGAGGAAGTCAAACGCCGAGAAAAAAGATATAGAGGGGACAAACCATTCCCAGATTTGGCAGCCCGCATCGCCATAATAGTCGACGACGGCTTAGCAACAGGGTATACGGCCCTAGCTGCTATCGATTATGTCAGAAAGCGCCGGCCTAAGAAAGTGATTATGGCGGTACCTGTTGCTTCTAAGGACGCCGAAATGCTCGTTAAATCTCGAGTTGACGAATACATTTGTCCGCTCACAAGCAATCGTCCGTGGTTTGCTGTTGCAAGCTTCTATGAACGGTTCTCTGATCTGAATGACGAGGAAGTGCTCAATTGCCTGAAAAAGTACGAACTAGTAGTTGAAGGGTGGTGACTTACGCTATGTTCGTTTGACAATAATTGTCCCTTCGCTTAGCTTAATAACGTCGACGACCATTCCCTCCACAAACAGCTCTTTTTTAACAATGAAATCCGTCGGCAAAAACTCATGACCGTTAATCCTGACCGATCCCGTTCCGATTTGATCCGCGATTTCCTCAACAGGAACGCTTTTTATTAACTCTGCTACACGCATTGCTTCAGACTTAAAACGCGGACCTAACGAACCAAGATTTGGACTAATTTCAGATATATGCTCGAGAATATCTGGTTTGCCTGTCCTATATTCAATATCGGCATTGAGCGTATTATTAATATCTGGCGCTCCGGTAGACATATCGCGATCTAAATACACATAAAGCCCTTCAATTCGAGCGTTCAGTGCGATGCGTTGCTCAGATTTGTATCGCCTAACACTGGCAATAATTTCTTTAACTAGCTCTCCTGTGCGACGGGCTTCCTGGACGTCTTTTTGAGACGCTGCTATGGCTATTTGCTGAACATCCCCTGTGGTGGTTGTCGATTCGGTAGAAGTCACGCCGAGTGGTTTTAGGCAAAGAACAGGCCACGAGTGTAAATGAACACTTTCATCGCCGGGGTTTATGTGCGAAAACAACTCCTCCGAAAAGAATGGACAAAATGGTGCTAGCAGCTTGGCAATCGTATTAAGCGCGAGGTGTAAAGCAGCGAGGCTGTACGCGTCCCGTTCATAGAGCCTTCCTTTAACCGCTTCGATATAATGGTCAGCTAATATATTCCAAACGAAAGATCGAATTTCTTTAAGGGCCTCGTCAAAGGCAAACCGGTCCATACTGGAGGTGACAGAGTCAACCAGCTCAATAAGATTACACATTAACCATATCTCACTTGGATTTTGAGATCTATAAATGACTGGCTGGACTCCTTGAGTGAAATGTAACATGGCAAATCTAAAGATATTCCAAAGCTTGGTTAAAAATCTTGAAGAGGCTTTCAAGTCTTTTGTGTTATATGGAACGTCAGATCCAACTGAGCCCCCTATTGCTGCCCATTGCCGAAGCGCGTCCGTGCCATATTGCTCAATAACGCTTTCAGGAGCGACGATATTACCAAGCGACTTGCTCATCTTCTGGTTGTCTTTACCGAGTACCATCCCATTGACTAAAACGCTTTCCCAGGGCTTGCTCCCCACGAGAGCGTCTGATCGTAGTATTGTATAAAACGCCCATGTCCTAATGATGTCGTGACCTTGTGGCCGCAATTGAGTGGGAAACTGTCGCTCGTACTGAGCGTTAGGCCAACCTGCTGCATTTAGAGCAGAGAGCGATGAGTCCATCCATGTGTCTAATACGTCGTATTCAGGTGTAAAACTCGATGACCCGCATTCACAAACACGGGCAGGAGCTTCTTGAGTGGGATCCAAAGGCAACCAACTTTCTTCAGCAACCACGACCGTATCACATCCGTCACAGTACCAAACTGGAATAGGTGTAGCGAAAATCCGTTGGCGAGAGATACACCAGTCCCACTCGACGCTTTCAGTCCAATTCTTCAAGCGATGCAATGAGTACCGACGGGATCCACTCAATCTCTGATGCTCGAGCGAGTATTGTATCCTTATTAATCTTTACAAACCACTGGCTCTCAGAAAGGATCTCAATCGGGGTTTTACATCGATCGTGAAATCCCACATTCTGCTCAATGCGTTCCTGTTTTTGTAAGAGCTTACCGTTAAAAAGATCTCCGATAATGCGCTCTTTTGCCTCGCCAATGGTTAGGCCGCTGTATCGTGTATCAGTCATGCGGCCATCTTTTCCAATCACTTTTTTAAGTCGCAGATTGTGCTTTTTCCACCAGCGCACGTCTTGCTTGTCGCCAAATGTGCAGATCATCACTACGCCAGTGCCAAACGTGGGATCAACCGCTTCGTCGCCAATTATGGCGACCTCCTCATCATAAAGGGGCGTTCGTACTGTCCCGCCAATTAAACGGACATAGCGTTCATCACTGGGGTTAACTGCAACAGCAACGCAAGCACCTAAAAGTTCGGGACGCGTTGTAGCTATTTCGACTGATCCTAAGTCGCTGCTTTCAAAAAAAAGATGATGAAGAATGGTCGACCGTGAGTCATAATCTACTTCAGCAAATGCGATAGCCGTCTCACAGCGTGGGCACCAGTTTACGGGGTGCTCATCTTTGTAAATGAGGTCGTTATTATACATTTGCACGAACGATTTCTGCGTCTTAGCGTAGTAGGCCTTATCCATAGTCACAAACTCTTGCGACCAATCTATGGAAAAAGCAAGACGCTGCATCGTTCCCTTCATCAACGCAATGTTTTCTCGAGTCAAGCTTTCGCACAGCCCTCTGAATTCTGCACGTGGGATCTGGTTTTTCGTTACATTGTAGGTTGTTTCGACCTTTACCTCAGTCGGAAGCCCGTGACAGTCCCATCCTTGCGGAAATTTAACGTCACAGCCCTTCATACGCTTATAGCGCGCGATGAAGTCTATATAACACCAATTAAGGGCGTTTCCAAGGTGAAAATTACCAGTTGGATATGGCGGCGGCGTATCGATTATAAAGCGCTCTTTTATTTCCCCGCCGCGATAACGATACATGTCCGAGTCCCAAGCGGTCAGCCATTTTGACTCAATGTATTCATAATCAAAGTTCTTTGGTATAGCCATACTCCCTCACAAGCATAGTTTGAGCTGATTCGTTATCAAAACGCTCCAATGGACTCGTTAACAACATCGTTAGAAAGCGTACCGACACCGGGGATCTCCACCTCAACGGTATCCCCCTCTCTCAGCTGCCCCACACCTCGCGGGGTGCCAGTAGCGATTATATCTCCAGCTTCAAGCGTCATAATCCGCGATATAAACCTTATCAAATAATCAACGTCAAAGATGAGATCCCTAGTATTTGAACTCTGCCGCAATCGACCGTTAACCCGTGTCTTGATCGATACATTCCTAGGATCTAGATCAGTCGAAACAAACGGACCGACTGGTGCGAAGGAGTCAAAGCTCTTTGCACGAGTCCATTGACCATCCTCTTTTTGCAAGTCTCGTGCGGTCACATCATTAAAGCACGTATACCCAAGTATAACTTGTTCAGGGTTAACCACGTTTTTACATCTCTGACTAATAACCACTCCAAGTTCCCCTTCATAATCAACACGCGTACTAGAGATTGGATAAACAATGCTTTCGCCAGGACCAATCACGCTAGTCGATGGTTTGAGGAAAAGCACAGGATTCGCTAGGACTGATTCTTTCAGTTCCAGCGCGTGATCAGTGTAATTCAAGCCCACACAAACGATCTTGCTTGGACAGGTCGGTGCAAGCACTGTGACGTCCTCAAGGTCGTACGTAATTCCATTTCTATGCACGCATTTACCATCAAAAATCCCGGAAAAAACCTCTTGTTGAGCCTTAAAGCGGCCGATCACAATTTCACCTTTCTGCCCGTCGCGTCGCGCATATATCTCCCAAATTCGCCCTCGTTCAGCTGTTTTCCCGTGAAAACAGGACCATCAATACATACGCGCAACCCTGAAGGATCGATACAACATGAACCACATAAACCAACGCCACACTTGATATAACGCTGCAAGCTAAACTGACTCTGCACTCGCGCCTCAACTGCGTGATCTAACACTTTGCGCATCATTTTTTCAGGACCACATGATGCTATCTCTTGGTAGCCTTCAGCGCGCTTAAGCAAATCAATAGTCAATCCTTTAAATCCAGCCGAGCCGTCTTCCGTCGCCACTAAAAGAGGTCCTGAGCTCTCAAAACGTTCGCGGAACAACAATTCATCCTCTGTCTTGGCTCCGAGAATCGTTGTAACCCTGTTTTTTAGCACGTCTGCCAAAGGTGCTAGTGGAGCGGCTCCAACGCCTCCTGCAACGAGCAGCGCAGGCAGTTTTGTTACAGTGAAGCCATTGCCAAATGGACCCCGCATGCCAAGAGAGTCGCCTACGTTCAACCTAAACAAAGCTTCGGTAGCATCGCCTACTTTTCTAACAGTGATACCGTTTGCGTACGACAGACTCATCGGTATCTCATCAACGCCTCGAATCCAGACCATAACATATTGGCCTGGTGTAAATTTAAAAGAGTGATCGAAAAAGAATGTCTTTATGTCTTTAGATTCAGATTTGATGCCTGTAATTTCGACATTTCTCACATACATCGTCCCTAAAAAGGACGTAAGCCGTATTTTAAGTTTCTCTTTCCCACTGTGTCCGTTAGCTGAGTGCCGTTCAGTTTGTTATGAAGTTAACGCCTGCGCCACCTGGCTTTGAAACTCACAGCTAAGTAACAGTCGAAACCAAAAAAATTGGCCCATTGTGAGACCTAGCAATGACATGTAATAAACAGGCGAACTACGCTCTCCTCAACTCACCTAAACACCCTTGAAAGGCTTAACCAGGGTCAGCAACATAGTTAAGTCTCTAAAGGTAATCGATCATGCCGAGCATGAGATCAATGGGACATAACGCAGAGGTAATAGGATTCGGAGCGCTGAATTGCGATAAGATATACCGGGTAGAGGACTTAGCACCTCCTGGAAGAGAGACTGGTATCATTTCCGCTACAAGGCAGCCAGGGGGCTCTGCGGCGAATACAATTGTAGGATTGACTCGCTTAGGGATCAAAACAGGGTTTATTGGCACCGTAGGAAACGACAGAGAAGGCTCACTTTTATTAGATGACTTGAAGCGGGAAGGTGTCAATCTGCAGGGTATCATAAAAGTAGATGGAGATACTGGTGCCGCATTGATATTCATAGACTCGTGCGGTGAAAGAGCTATCTATATCCTTCCAAGTGTCAATGACACGTTCATAACAGCGAATCATGATTACGCAAAAAACGCCAAAATACTGCACGTTAGTTCTTTTACGGGAATCGACCAACTCAGAATGCAAATCTCATATGTTAAACAACTTCAGGGGAAACGAACGAAAATTTCATTTAGCCCTGGCAACATGTATGTGAAGCTTGGACTAAATGAGCTTAAACCACTAATTGAGCGATCATTCTTGCTGTTCCTGAACAGAGAAGAGGCGAAAACATTAACCGGATCGCCTGACGTTGAAGATGTGGCATCTCTCCTTGACCTAGGTACAAAGATTGTTGCTGTCACACTTGGAGATCTAGGATCGCACGTTGTAACGCACAGTAAAAGCTTTTATTTGCCCCCCTTCAAATCGAAAATAAATGACACTGTAGGGGCAGGTGACGCGTTTGCTGCGGGTTTTTTGTACGGACAGTTAACCGGCAAGGACCTTCGAGAGTCAGGTCTTTACGGCAACTTCATGGCTTCTAAATCGATCGGTGAGCTTGGGGGCAGAAAAGGGCTCTTGAGAGATCTGAAAGGACTTAGTAACTGATCATTCACATACCGCGCGAGCCGTCGATAAGTACAATAAGCAGTTTTATAGCTTAAGCTAGATTAGCGCGTAAATTATGGTCAACAGGCGATTGGCGCTTTCGTCTCGGTGTTAAAAAAAGCAAAAGCGGTTAAGTTACTTGTTACTTGCTACTGTAATTTCGATTGCTGAGACGTTCGTTTCACCAGTCTCGGTACTAAGACTCTCAGTGGAGATCGCTATGTCCTTCACGCTGGCTTCTGTAAGGAACCGATTTCGTGCAATTTCTGCGACATCAACTGCCCGCGAAATGGCCCTCCCTCGAGCTTTTATCAAGACCTCGTCGGCTCCGTTGTTAAACTGCGTTACCACGGCTAGCACGTAATTCATCACAGGTTTGTTGCCTACGTAGATTATGTTGTCGTCTGTCATACTGTGCCTCCCTTGAGGATCTAACAGACACAAACGCTTTATGATAGATAAAACTTTCTAACTAAATTTGGTCCTTTAAAACCAAACAAAGTTCACATAGGGCTTCATTTGAAAAATGACTTCATCTTTGCTGCGTCTTGTTCAAGGAGGGGCGACTCACATATAATCGTCGCGTCACAACCGTGTTGCTTGAGGGCGTCGGCAAGCAGCTTAAACTGGTTTAGATCTACAGGTAAATGCCTACGCTCGTTACCTTTTGAAAATTCAATTCCAGAGAAATGGATATGTACATGATTTCTGTTGCTGAGCGCCCTCAGCACCCGCGCAAAGTCTTCAACGGTGTGAAAACACCCATTGCACCGAGCGTGTAAATGCGCAAAATCAATAACAGGGCGAACGAGTGGCAGTTCTCGTTGCAGCTTCTGCAATTCTTCGACGGTTCCAAACTGACTTTGACGACCTAGCAATTCAACACCAAGATGCGTTTGCGTTATGCGAGCATCGTGCATATACTCCAATAAGCCAACGCAGGCGTCTTTCACTAGCTCGAACGTCTCATCTTTAGTGTATTTCTTCGTGTAGTAGGCCGAATGGAATACAACGATCTGTGCTCCGAGTGCGTGCGCTCTATCGATAGAGAGCTTTATTCGATTAATGCTATCTGAGATGATCGTCGGATTTTCTGAAGCGAGGTTAATCATATATGGCGCGTGAACTGACAGATCGATCTTCGCATTGCGCGCAATTTCGCCTACTGCTAGCGCTGTCTCTTCCTTCATTGAAACGCGCCTGACAAACTGTACTTCGAGCGCGTCGAGACCGATGTCAGATAAGTATTCAATGCCCTCTCCTGTGCTCTTTCCTTTTAGTGCCAGAGGAACTCCTGCAATCCCTACCTTAATCATCAACGTTATGCACGATTCGATCGGCCATAATAGTAACGCGCTCGCTACGAGTCTTTTTGACGATCTGCATCAAAAATGCTCAAACGAAAAATAGAAGTTAAAAGAGCTACAGTGTGTTGCTAGATACTATGGACGAAATCGATTTAGCAGCAGAGAAACCCTTGCAGTTTAAGAAAATTAACGAGGTTTCGATGAGTATAGGAACGGTCATAATAAGCGTGCGAAGTACTGACGAATCTCTCGACAAGGTGAAGGATACCACTTTCGAAATCCTGGGCAAGGTACAAGGAAAAAGCTCACCCGAACATAACTACTAAGCAAAATCGCTGCCTTTTGTCTATGCGGTCTTTTTTTGCCATCAGAAAATTTAAAAGACTTGATGCCTTCAGATCCAAAAACAACAACAGAGCTTAGAAAGACGCTGAGCGGAATTACTGAGCTATGTGCTTTGCTAGAAAGCACGTTAGACCGATCTCTGACTGAACCCTATATCGACGCAAATCAGTTCATCTCAAAGTACAACCATTTTCGTAACAACCTGTTTTTACTGCAGCCAGATGATGTCATAGAGGAGATGCTGACTGAGATGCCCACGTACGTCTACACTGGCGACGATGCAGCCGATGTAGTAAATGTCAAACAACTTCTAGTTGAGGTATACCTCAAAAATTCGCAACTTATGGCGTATCTTCAAAATCTGCTTGAACTTGGTTGATTGCGATAGTAAACTCCTGGCTTTGATGGTTTTATACGCCGGGGTTGGGATTTGAACCCAAGCGATGCGTCCTCTATAAAAGCCCCGCAGGCTTTTCTATGCAAGGCATCAACAGGTCTCGAGCCTGCCGCGTTGGGACTCGTTGCCGATTAGTCCGCTCTGCCACCCCGGGCATGCGCACTGATGTGCGTGCTTCTTATAGCAAAACTCCTATAAAGATTATTGGATGCCAAAAGAACACCTCTGTGTCACCGTAGAGCTGAAAGGACAGGCACAAGAAGTGAATTTGCCTTTGGGTTCAGACTACGAGCGATTGCTAAGTGAACTCAAATTAAATTCTGAAGAGGTTCTTGTTTTTGTAGAGAATGAGGCAGTCCCCTTCGACGCTCCCGTGCAACCAGGGATTGTACGTGTGTTAAAAGTCGTTTCCGGCGGTTAAACAAGAAGATTGATTTAACACTTACTAACCCTATTCTTGCAGTATCTTGTCTAACTTGACTGATTCATCGGATTGCGAGAAAAAAGGTAGAGCAGCGATCGCACCAATAATGCCGCGCCCTTCTAGGCAAACCTTCACACCAGCAGCGTGAGCTGCCTCGGTAGCCGCAGAAATAGACACCTCGCCTGAGCGGGTCGCGTTACCGAAATTCAAAAGGCGTTCTGCACTGAACGATTTTAAGACAGCCATTCCCGTCTTATCTGATAGCGAGAGCTCCTCCAAGAGTTTTTTGAATTTTTTGATAGGTTTGTCGTCGTTCAAACCCGCAAACTCGACGACAGTTGCCACGCAGTTTTTCGTCTTCGCCTTGACAGGGTAAAGTTGCACAATAGCGTGAGAAACGTAGCGAAGCGATTCGTTATCTACCATTGTGGCTATGTTGTTCACTAGTGACCACGTTGCACCTTCTTGTTTGGTGTCTGTGTCATCCACCCCTATAATAATGCGAGACCTTTTTGGCAATGTAAGCGTCCCGCGACTTAACTTGCTGCCTCCTGCTGGCGTGAGATCGTAATCGATGACGTCGCGAGCAAGCGCTCTACACATTGTAGCGCCGACGCCACCACCCCCTAAGCCAGCGTACGTCACCTTTATGGTGTCTTTTGACACAGTAACAGACTCAATCCCGCCAGCAGATACAGACGCTCTGAGTTTAAGATGAGACGTCCCCTCTTTGATGAGATAGCGAGTCGTGTTTCCCAAAGCGCGACTTGTGACGATCAGTGGACTTGCTTGAGCATAGTGATACCGGGCCCACGCAGCACCGCCATAACAGTTCGTTGTTTCGATAAGCTCAATACAACCCGTTCCTGAGATAGCTAAGATGTCTCTGTAAGGCACTATCCAAGGAAGATGTCTGAACTCAGGCGTGGCCATCAGTCGTCACCTTAATCCTCTTTTGCACGGAAACGATTTATAGCTGTTCTAATCGAATCAGCTACTGTTATGCTCGCTCTTCGCGCCACGGGACTCAAGCCGTCCCCAAAATCACAATTAGCCGGTTGAATGCCGATGAGAAAAATGTTGCAGTTCATTTCCGTTTGGAGGTATTCGCCGAGCGCTAATAGAGAAGCCTTGTGTGTTGAGACCGATGAACCTTTAAGGTCGTTGAGCTGAAAGATGTGTGCATCGCCAGGCAAAGCGCCGAAATCTGCTGCATCTACAAGCACAACACAAGTTGGTTTTACTCGTTTGAGGTACCCCGTAAAGTTTTCAGGAGCGTTTTGACAGTTAAGCACAACGACCGAAGGGTCATCAAAACTCGAGCTGAGTCTATCAACAACAGCAAGTCCTACTGCGTCATCACGTCTTAATTCATTTCCAATTCCCAAGATCGCGATTTTTGAACAGGCATATCCCGCAAAGAGGCGATAAACGTTTAACTCGAATTCATCCATCATGGCTGCACCGAATGCTGTCGGTCGCAAAACCTCACGACTTCTTGAACCACGAGCTTCGCATCTCGTTTCTTAAGGTCGTAGTCATGACTAGCAAGAAACGTTTTGATCTTAGTACGATCACCGCTATCTATCTGTCCCCTCAACTCAGCTGTCTTTAAAACTAATGGAAAGCTTCGTTCCATATAAAAGAAGCTCTTTGCGAGGTTAAGCAAAGCGTTGCTCATGTCTCTGTCCACAATTGAAGCGTCTAAGAGTGAGTGTAAGGCAACGCGTATATTGATGAGCGGTTCGGATACAGGCTCGTAAGTGATTGGGTTGTACGCCACGGCAACTTCATCATCTGCTTCAATAACTCCCTCTTTAAAACACGTATAGATCTTCCCGACTCCAATCATCCCGAAACTGTCGAGTTCAGAGGCGCGCAACGCCCCCATGCTTGATCCACCAACAACAGTCACGCCCGACTTAATTGCACCTATTATTTCTCGATGTGAAACCGCAGCACGATTAAAAAAAACGCCGTCAATCAATCCGATGATCGATATGCCCGTTTTAGCCGCTTTCAAGATATCTCCTCGTACGGCGGGGGGGCAGCATCTTATCCTTTGATCAGCGGAAGACACTTCAGACCAAGACAAACTTGGACCTGTAAATATTACGCAGTCACATTTCGCCATTCTTTGTAGCGCGTTCCTTTTCGTTCCCGATCCAAGAAATAGACCTCAAAGCCTGGTATAGTTGCACGAACTACGGGAACACGAATAGCGCTTACTGTTATATCAGAGATAATAACGCTGTTTGCCACATTTTGCAAGCGCTCGAGGACGATTCTGATGTCACTGTCGATAGATGTAGTTGCCATAGCTTCAAGTTCGTCGAGCTCGATCATCTCGCGTGGTTTTTCTAACCAATGCTTATTGAGCCTTTTCATCCTCTCATACCCAATCATTCGGGCTACCGATTCCCGATTGGTGTCTTCACGAGCGCCGTGAATCTGTGTAGCTCGCGACTGCGCCACTTCAGTCAGTGCTCTAAGCGCGGCAATTTCGGGATCGGTATGACTTCCGGCCCCCATAACCAATAAAGAAGCATCACGCATTTTTTCGTCATCTGATGCTGCCACAATAGTTGGAACGCCAGTATCAGTGCGGAGCGACCACAGCCGAACGACAACGCCTTGCTGCTCAAACTTGTCGATTATTTCGCTAACTCGACCTGCACCTACGTTGAGACCTAAACCGGGGTTGCGGTTTATCTCTGCAATGCTTACTGCGTCTCTCTCAATTACCTCCATCAGGCCATGAAAGATCGCCTCTTCCATTACGTTGCCTGATGCAAGACCATTTGTATTGCTTCTAAAGAGCTGCCAATTACCTCGCACTGGCGAATAAGGATGAAAAACGGCGTTTGCCGGAACAATTACCTCTTCATCGTTAAGAAGGTCCCACCCTGGGTACCACTCAATTTTTGTATCGGTAGAAAGGTAGCCCGGCAATATGAGATCAGTGGGATTAACGGCGCGATTTTCTCCACTAAGGTGCGCGTATGAATCGAACAATAATTGCTCCTTGAGATTTCCAACTTCAGCAGAGAACCGTTCGACAGCCTCCATTATCACCGAAACGCGGGCTTCCGTTTCACTTGTGCCCTTGCCAGCATACACAGAAATAGCACCGTCTGCTGCCGACGGCCTTATAGCAGAAAATACGGGCAACCCTATGCGATCTAGCCCGGAAATATCTGCTATCCGTGTTATCCCAACCTCTGGTACGGCTGCCTGAACACGTTCTAGTGTCTCTGCTGGCGGTATCACCCTGTGCGTATCAATGCAATACGTCTTTGGTGCAGTGTGCAGTTCAATCTTGCTTGTCATTACGCCTCACGCAAGTGCGGATATAACAATTCTTCTGTATTTTGAATGCTCAAACTCAAGCGCTTACCGTGCATAACATGCTAGTGTCGCCTAATAAACAAATCGATGTAGGGCCTTAAGCAGCTGCAAATAAGAGCGACGCATAGGAACTTTTCTTACTTGTAATAAACTCAAATATTTATTAATTGGAAAAAAGTCAGACACAACGCGTCCTTAGTCGCTTTCATCAAGGTTATCTGTGAATTTTCCCGTGTTTTGTAGAATATTATACCAGCGACGAGAGATCGAATACGCAAAATCTTCAAACACAATGTAGTTTATCTCCTTAAGAATCGCTCCCTCTGCGATAGTTACAAACGTATAGTCAAAATCTGAAGATTCAATTTTAAAAATGTCGCCTACAGATCCCTTTATCTCGTGCGGCTTCTCTCCATTATCTTGCGTCACAAGAGCCCAGTTAGGGCCAAATCGCGGATGAATTCCTAATAGTTGCCAAACGTTACTCGAACCTTCAATCAAAAAGCTCAGTTCTGCTTTGAGACTCAGTATTGTATCCACACCTTGCTCCTTATGTAAAGACGAATAAGCTCAGCTTGACTTTTGATATGCCTTATGCTTTGTCTTTGAAAAAACTTTCGTGCCAGAAGCTACGGAGTTCATAGGCTTTCACTTCGCATGTTACTTCAAAAGTCTTCAACTTTTGACTAGAGACGTTGCTATTCGATGATCTTTTGATTGTCGATATCTAGAAGTAAGAGGAGATAGAAGTACGTCTGATGGCTCAAGACGCAGAAAAAGACACCGAAGGTCAAAACGAGGACGTTTACGAGCTCGTATTACCTCCTGGTATTCCAAGTAAGGTTATAATTGCAGCGTGCAAAGAATTTAACACTGACGTTGTGTCAGCTTATGCAGACGTTGAAACTGGCCTAACTGACGTGACTTCTCGAGATTTACTCGCTTTTAGGGCAGACAAGGAGACAATAGAAAAGATCCGTGAATTCGTAATTGAAGAGACGAGAAAGTTTATTGACGAGTGAAATTAGCTTGTGAATGCAAAGTTGCGCAGGATCGCAAGTTACGTGCTGCGCCTTAACCACCGGGCTCATCAAAGCCGTCCATTGTTACGTGAAGTAACTCTCTTTTCTCATCTAAGCGTTTGCGAAACTCTTCGAGTGACTGAGCCTCTCTATCTGCTGTCACTGTTTCCTTGCTGACTAGCTCGAGGTGCTTTGGATCGTAATACAAATTAGAAGAGTCAATAAGCACCCACGTCTTTTCCTCAAAGACTCGTAGCTCTAGCACCTTTCCGCGCGTGTGCGTGCCGGCATACTTAACATGAGCGCCTACGGTAATCGCGCGATTTTTCATGTCGAGAGCAACTTCATCGCCCATGTCACATTCCCTCATCAACTATTCGTTCTTAAGTTCTTAAGCTTACTGCACCTGTTAACGACCCACGTTTTGCCTAGTAGCTGTTGCTATCCCTTTCACATAAAGCAAAAGCGCGCACAGGAGAAGCGTCAGCACGTACTAACTTCAGCGGCATCCCGAAGAATATTGCGCGCTTACCCACAAGCATCCGGAGATTACTTGACAGATTTTCAAAAATGACAATGTCGTTTTGGAGAAGTTTCTTATGGACCTCGTTCTCTAACGAGTCGAGAGGATCTACGGACATGCTATCAATTCCTACTGCCTTTACTCGTTTCTCTATTAACCAGTCCGCAAGAGTTGTATCAAGACAAGTCCACAGGCGCTTTGTCGGCATACTTGTTGCCGGATCGTTAGACTTAGTGTAGAAAAGCGCTATCTCGCCTTGTTGGACAGTAACACTCGGATCTAAATCATCCAAGCAAATACATGACCCGAGGACTTTATTTGTAACGTCATATATAAGCGCGCTCCCGCAAAAAGCTTCGAGAGCCAGCTCGTCAACGCTTTTACCTAGTTCTGAGAGATGATAGGGAACATCGACGTGGGTACCGGCATGCGTGCTCAAGACAACACGTGCTATGTTCGCTCCGTCCCTTTGGATTGTGCCAAGGACCTCCAGTTGCGGACAAGGGTCTCCAGGATATGTGGCTGTTTCAGCTGATAAAGGAAGAGACAGATCAACTATTCTTCTTTCGTTCATAATGGTGAGTTAAAAAAAAGTGCATTTACGTGAGTAAGAATTGGATGAACAGCACTAACTATAGCACAAAAAAAGAAAAAAAAGAAGGGAGCTGGTTTTAAACCAGCCTCATCAACGGTGTGTTTTCCGTCTGCGGTTCGACTCCTAGCTCTTTGGTGCTCTCCTCGTTTATGATGTCGATCATCGCCATAGCGGGGAAGATGATCGTTGACAATTCGACCGGACCATACAAGAGATAGTCGGCGCCGACAATACCACAGATCATGTTTGCACCGATACTACATGGTTCCCACACCTCTGGGACGGGCCGGTTCAGTGTGTGGCCGGTCTTTCTGAATCTGCGCAACCACGTCCACGCATCAGGGATGTTGTGTGGTCCGCCTCCGGTCGGGAACCCGAGCGTGCCCTTGAATGCGACCACCGATCGGATTGACTGTCCTGCGCCTGCGCCGAGTGAGAGCGAAGCGACATCGAGCAGCGGCCGCGTAATGCCGGATTCTTCACTAGACTTTAGGAGTCCCTGTTCCTGTCCTGTGCCGCCAACCGTAAGTATGTCTAGTCGGCCTCTCGGGCTCACGTCCGTCGGATTGAACGCCAAAACGATGGCTGAGTCGACATCTGTTTGCTTTATCGCCTCCCACTCTTCTGGCAGCGCACTTGCATTGACGGAGTTATAAACGGCGAGTTTTCCCGCGCCGATTTCATCCGCGTATTTTGCCGCGAACATGCGCACCGCCGGCACACTTGAATCGACCAGGAAGGCGATCCCGGGGGCGGTTTCCAGGTGCCAGTCGATGTACTTTTTCATCGCCTCTTCGGTCTCGGCGATCACCTGGTTCCAGTAGCCGAGCCCCGTCAGGTCCGACAGCTCAACCTGTGTGTTCCACTGCGTTTCGGCGAGTTCCTTGTCAATTTCACCTTTCTGGGCGTCTAAAACCACCTTATGCTTGTCGTAGAACATCGAGCTGGCGAGCACGGTCGGATATTCGCCGGGTTGCCCGCCAACGTGAAAACCGCCTATTTCGAAAACGGTTTGCTTTTTATCGTATCTAAACATGCTATATGAACCTCCTCACGTCGTCATTCATCCGAATAGCTTAAACAAGACCGACAGCTGCGTCAGCGAATTGAGCACGATGAATAGGATGATGCCTCCAATGAGGCCATAGGCAATGCCTATGTCCCTACCAACGCGCTGTCCGTACCGCTGCGCGACTTCGGCCATTGCAAACTCCAATCGCTCTTCGACCGAGTCGAGTTGCTTCTGGAGCTCTCGGTAGTCAGTTTGGTCTACCATTACCTGGGGGAATTGCTTTGGCATATTCACACCTCACTTATAGAAGTAGTAGAGCAATGGCAGTCCCGCAATAAGGCACGCAGCTGCGAAGCCCAATGCAAACCCGAGTATCGAGTTCCCCCCGTACCCCGAGTCAAGCTTGAGCGTTCGTGTCGTGATTAGCGCACGATACCTTATGTCGTTCATGAGATCGTCTAACAATGCCATGCTCGGCGCCATGGGTTTAGCTATGCCCTGGTCGAAGTCAATGACTGATGTGGGTGCGACCTCTTCGCCGGCTGCTGCCGGCCCTTCGCCGCCCCCTCCAAAACGTTCTGCTGCCATTTTTCACCTCAAGCTAGGGCTAGTAACCCCAAGATTCCGATTGAAATCAGCAGCCCGATCACAATACCCTCAACCTTTCCAGCGTAAACGCCGGCAGCGTACTTGTTCAAGTTGCCGATGGTCTTCATGTGGAACTGCAGACCCTGCACGCGGGCTTGTATCGCTGCTATTTCTGCTGCCATAGGGGCCTCTACAAGGGCCTCCTCGGTTTCTTTTTCTTTAAGCTCAACGACGACTGGAGGTTCCGGGTAAGCTCCGGGATCTCGTCCAATCAGCTCCTTAACCTTCGCGGATATCGCGCTGACATCCTCGTTGTTAATCATGCTGAAGAATTCGACCTGCTTTTGGAACCTTTCAAGGTGCTCTTCGTTCAAGTTTTCGATGAACGGTATAGCCCCTTGAGCATCGATTATGCGTCCTTCCTTAACGCCGTTCTTGTACAGTGCCTCCAGAGATTGTCCGGTCACGTGACCCATGATTTCTGAGCCGCAGAGGATCAGAAATCGTATGTTCGGATTCGAGATGATGTTTACTATGACCTTCTCGAGGCCGATGTTCTCGGTCTTCGCCGTGCCCTCGATCGCTGCTCCTTGGTCAGTGAAGAGTTTGCCGAAGTGAGACCCTAAGGTCACCACAGCGACGGAACTCTCCGGATCTCCAAAGAAGAAATCTCCCTTGACGACCGGCCAGTTAGGCGCAGGTGCAACTTTTTCTGCCACGGTTACATCCCCCCTCTAACGCGAAGGATTATGGTCACGAGAGCAAGGAAAATCATCGCAACAGTGAACCCGTAGAACGCGTTGGTCCACATGCCCGCCCAGTAATGCGCCTTTTCTCTGCCTGGAAACGAGTCGATGAGTGGCTTGTCCGCTGAAAGCGAGTTTACCACGCCGTCCGCTAGAGCGTCATACTCCTCAATTTGAGCCGCAACGGGCTCCAAGGAGTAGAAGACAAGGTCGTCCCGCTCCTTCGCTATGACGAACTCTTCGACATCCATCCGCAGGCCAACGTCAGACGACATGTCTACGAATTTCATGCGACTTCCTCCTCAGTCGGTAATAGACCGGTTGATAGCACAGACGCCGCATCTTCTTTCGTATCTGCCCAGAATCGCAGGTAGTAGATGACCCAGCCGCAGATCGCGACTATTAGCGTAGGCACTGCTGCCTGAACGCCGTTGATGGCACCTGAAGCGATTCCTGTGACGATCATGGCGATGAACCCTGTTGACAGAGCAAGATTAAGCGTTCTCTGTTGTCTCTCGTCGGGACCAAGGCACGCGTTAAACGGATGAAGCATAGCCATGCCGCCGACAATGAAGACTGCAATGATGAACCCTGAAGCAACTACGTAGCTCATGATCGCGTTGAAGGCATAACTTCCAGCGATCGCCGTACTGAAACCGAGTATGATAAGGGACGCTGCCATTGCGATTTCCGTCATCGACATTTCCATTATGTGGATGTTCATTTTGATGACACGTCTTGCCATAACTCCGTTAACGAGACCTATAATCGCGGCCAAAATCAGCGCGATAATAGGGGCTGCTACTTCAACGCCGTAATTCTTTGCTACTGCGAGACCGAGCAAGACGGCTACTTGACCAGCTCCGAGCGATAGCAAACCTATCGACGGCACGCCGGTACCGAGCCCATAGCTCGCCACTCGCCTGACGGCGTCTGCTCCATAGTACACTGCAAGTATTGCGCCAAGTGCAGCGATGAACGAAAACCACGCGGTACCCGTCCAGCTGTTGAGATAACTCGCGATGTAAATGCCTATCAAGCCACCTAAAATTCCGATGACCATCAATTGACGCGGCGATTTTTCACCTTCTGCCATGTTAAATCCCTCCTGGCAACATGACGCTGATTAGCAGCGCAAAAAGGCCGCCGACTGCTGATACGACGAGACTTGCAACGATCGACTTTGGTATGCGCTTGAATTTAGGATCGTGGAAGCCTTCAATCGTGCCGCCGATGTTGTACGATGCCATCACGCAGTTAAGGAAGAATATCCCAATAGCGAAGGCTGCTGCGAGCGATACGTAGTAAGGGGCCGAATAGGTGCCGAACGTCGCAGAAAACCCTGGAATCGCTTTGTACGTTTCAACCAGCGCAAAGTACACGAGAGCGCCGCCGACACCGGCGATGAACGCCCCTATGATGCCACTGATGAAACTGACCATCGGAGATCCGTGGCCTTCAGTCCCACGTGATACGTACAGGTCCTGACGCCATTTTGTGATGGGGTCATATTTTATTTTAGCTGATGAGAGCGGCACACCTGCGCCGTAAACGTACATGACGTTTGCGATAAACGCTAAAATCGCAATCATCAATGCTGCACTCACTCCCCCCATGACTATAGTGTAAGCAAAGTCACCAGGGTGCAAGTAGTACGCGGAGCCTGCTCCGATGAGTCCTGTAAGACCTGACGCAGCAGCAAGCATCGTCGTCCCGGTTCCGACTCCCGTTGCCTGCGACATAGCCGCAGGAGCGCCGCCGACCGGAATAAAGTGGACGCCTGCACCGATCAGAATCCCGCCGAGTATAATCCACACCCAGAACAAAAGATCAAACATCGTGCATCACTCCGCCTCTGTTTCTTCTTTGTAAGTGCCGTAGCGCTGTCTGGAGTAGCGTTCGAGGTATACGTTCATGATGATGAAGATCACGACGATTATTACTCCAGCGACTGCCGACCACCAATCCTTTACCACGACTTCCTTCCAGAAGTGTAAGTAAACGACGAGGCCAAAGCCCAGCCCTGTCAGTGGTCCTCCGAATTTGGAACAGAACCACGCGCAGTCTATAGAATTCCTGAGGCCTGATTCAGCTTTGCGCACTACGCTGCCTGAATGAGCCGCGTTGACGCCAGAGCCATAAGGCCTATCTTGATAGTACCGATCGGTTCCAAGGTGAACGTCACCCACTGCGGAACCTACGCCACCAAGAGCGATTCCCCAAATAAATGCAAGCACGACAAAGGGGAACGGACTTAGGTTTTGTGCAATTAGTATCCACGTTAACAATAGGACGCTAAAATTCGCTATGAAGCCGTGTGCCATTAACACGGGCGTGTGCGTTCTCAGGACATCCAAATAGATAGGTTGCCCAAATCGCGATTGACTCGCCAGTCTGCCCACGTAGGACGTCGTGGCATAAACGCCGTGTATCAATGCAGTAACGAAAGCACCGGCTACAAGAGCGAAGAAGACGCCGATCGGACTCTCACTTC
This sequence comes from Methanobacteriota archaeon, assembly GCA_963719035.1. Classification (GTDB taxonomy): domain Archaea; phylum Halobacteriota; class Bog-38; order Methanoflorentales; family Methanoflorentaceae; genus Methanoflorens. The sequence continues at coordinate 284,006 of CAVRAO010000002.1, forward strand.
CAGTGACAGACAAGACCGATATCGTTGTTGCCGCTCCAATCGCTGCGTAGAACGGATAAGAAGCTGGTTCACCGGAAATCGCTTTGTTATAAAGCCTGTGCAGATAACCCATCTGGGGGGCTAACTGTACTTGCGAATTCGGGTTACTCTGTGAACCAACGTCGGATTCGAGATCCTCCGCTATACCAGCAATCAGGGCTGCGCCGCCAACGATCGTCAGAGCGCCTAATTCTACCATCATTTGCGGATCCATTTAACTCCTCCCTTGTATGGTATTTGGCTTTCTAGCCCAGATTTCTGATTCACTATCCAGCGAACCGCGAAATCAGTGTATTCTGCGGCATTAAAATTGCTTAAAATGAATTATTGGCTCTATTTAGTTCGCTAGATCACGGATAATTGATAGGTCTAACTATTTAACATTATTGATAAGTTGACGATTAAAATAGCTTAATCTAGATAAAATTAAAATAACGTTCAATTCACTTTTAAGAGACAAAATTAGCTTGAAATGGATCCTGAAAAAAGCGCCAATTTCGAGCTTTTTGTGACGCTAATACTAAAGTTTCGACAGGGTTATATGAAAGCCGCGCTCCGACACTGAAAAGGTGGTTGTGATGACTCGCAAATAGCGAATTTTCGCGTTTGTACGTGACAAAAGGTTGCCATAATCAGTGCGATTGTGTCCGGTAAAGCGTATCTCGCACTCGAGGGATACGCCCTAGATCAGTTATTATTCTTACAAAGTCGTGTGGTTCCAAACTTTGCCCGAATGTCCCTCCTGCAGTTCTCGTTATGTTCTCATCAATCAACGTGCCACCCAAGTCGTTTGCACCGCAGATGAGGGCTATCTGCGCAAACTTCGTTCCTAACTTGACCCACGACACTTGGATATTTGGGATATTATCAAGATAAAGCCGCCCAACCGCATAAATGAGGAGATCCTCTCGACCAGTCGCCCCGGGCCGCGCAATACCCGCTCGATAAATTGGAGTGTTATAATGGATAAAGCTCAACGGGACAAACTCTGTAAAGCCGCCAGTCTCGTCTTGAATGGTTCTCAAGAGCCGTAGGTGATTGACGATATCCTCATATGATTCAATATGACCGTACATAATGGTACAAGTGGTAGGAATCCCAAGGCGATGTGCACTAACGATAATTTCTGTCCACGTTTTTGTATCAATCTTCTGTGGACACAACGTCTTTCGGACTTCATCCACAAGAATCTCAGCTGCAGTGCCTGGCATCGAATCGAGACCGGCTTGTTTGAGCATTTTTAACATGTCGATATTCGAAATGCCTAATTTTTCTGCGCCATAAGCGACTTCTGCTGGAGAGAATGCGTGAACGTGAATGTCAGGAACTGCGTTTTTGACTGCTTCTAAGATTTCGACGTAGGTATTACCGTCAACCTCAGGGTGAAGTCCGCTAAAAATTCCGACCTCTGTCGCGCCTGTTTGGCGCGCTTCAACTACTCGTTGTACGATCTCATCGACCGGTAAAAAGTAGGCTTCAGGGCCGTCTTTTCTTGCTCTAAAGGCGCAAAAACCGCACGATCCAATGCAGATGTTAGTAAAGTTTATGTTTCGATTGATAATGTAGCTCACACTGTCGCCGACGCGTTTCTGCCTGACCGCATCTGCTGCAGCGAATACCGTATGGAGGTCTGCTCCGCGCACGTTGAGCAGATAGAGGGCATCGTTTTCATCGATTCGATGCCCGTCTTGAGCTTGGTTCAAAATGTCAGACAAAGCTTTTGCCATTGTTTTTAGTCCGTTAAGGTAGTTACCTCAACTTACGCGTGAAATTATCTTCCTTTAGAGCCTGTTACCGTGAGAAGCGTTCCACCTTCACAGGGTCAATAATCGCGTCAATCAAAAAGTCAAATGGTAACGTTGTAGTCCACCCCACCTGTTCAAACATGTTCATAAAAGAGACGCCGATCACGGTTCCTTCCGGTAGCAGTACACGTTGAAGGAAGGACGAAACCTCCTCACGGCTTACAGGTGAAATAGGCATCGCTAATCCCCCTAAGACAACGACTACCTTAGCTTTTTCAATCTCGACATGATCTCCGAACTGTATACCAATGTTTTCGACAGGCACCACAGTCGTAGCTAAACTCAAATCAAGATTAGGCACAAATACTTGCTTTATATCTAGCTTCCTTATCGTATATGCAAGTAACTCAATGAAAGGCGTGCAAACTCCGGGCAAACCGACGTACACTATTCTATCTTCGTCGCGTAAGCCAAGTGGTTCGATAATGCCCTTGAATGGTCGCGAAATTCCTGAAACGCCTTTGGAGGTATCAATAATCGTTCTTTCCATATATCCACCTGCTAATGCAATAAGATGAGATTTACCACGCGCACTAATAAAGGTAAGGTATTACATTGGTCTTGGCACTTTAAAGATGGACCAATGGATGTTTTTCTCAACTGCATCAAAAAAAGGGGGGAGCTTTCAGCTAGACTTTACTCCCGTACCGTTTTTCAGTACAATCTCGTCTAACTATCCGATATTTCTTACGGCGACATTACGTGTGTTGAGTTCACTGGAAGTCTGAAAATTGTATAGCGCTTGCCTGCAAGCCCAGTAGCGAGTGCTTGCGTAATACTCTCTGCCTTCGCCTCTTTCACAACCATGTTAACCTGTATAGCCCTCTCAGTATGGTCTCGTATCGCCTCGATGGCCATTTCAGCTTCCTCTTTGATAACAAAGCCAGCCCAGTTCTGAGGGGAGACGCCCCGGTACCTCGATACAATAAAACCCCGTTACGCTCTGTTCGGTAAGGATATTTACAGTCCTTCCAAGGGTTTCATAATCTACAAAAACGTTTAAAAGGACTTTTGGCACGCAGTCACGCTCCTTCAGGTTTGAGATCAATGGCTATATGCAACTTGTTCTATATGTTTTCTCCCTTGAAGGAAGGGGGGGGAATTGCTTGAGCGATCGCGCGATAGTCGAACTAACTTGTGATCGTCTCGTGACGTTGGCTTAAGTATGAAGCTTTTCCATTTGACAACCCGCTTTCTATCATTTACAGGCTAAAACCGGCTTTTTTACAGTAACGTTAAATAAGTATATATCGGAGTGAGAGCATGGATCGCGAAATCGTTATTTCGGTAAGTGTTAGAGCCGTCGGATACGACAAAGAAACGTTAACGCTCGAAATTGAGTTCTGCGATTCAAGTATTTATCAGTTTTTTGAAGTGCCTGAAGAGGTTTATAGCGGGTTTTTGGTATCCATGGGCTTGAATCTAGAAAAAACTGACCTGAATTACTTTTCAAAACACATAAAAGGACAGTACAAACAGAAGACGGTGCGTAGGCCACGATTAAATCTTTTTAAGAGCGTTTTAGATACATAGAAACTGCAATACGGGCTCAGAGCGTATCGCCACTACCTGACACGGTCCGAGCAACTGGAAATGCTCAGCAAACATGAGTAAAAGTCAAGCATCTAAAGTTTAACTTAAGTACCGGCCTCATGTATACTTATATTCCTGAATCCAGCCCCTTCCAGTCAACGTAGCCCTATGGTTCTCCTCGAAGTATTTTATCTCTATCGGAGTGTCAACAGCGAAACGTTCTAAGCTTAATTAGCGATTAGCAGGCGGCCCACCGACACGAACGCAGATTAAACACCCAACAAGTGCTCACAAGGCATTACGGTTAATGTTGCTGAAGCTGTCTACAATACGTGTGTGAATTATGAATAAGCAAACAATTCTGTTCCTGTGCACGCACAACGCCGCACGCTCGCAGATGGCTGAAGGGTTCGTTAACGCACAGTTCTGTGATCGATATAAAGCACACAGCGCGGGGAATGAACCAACTGAGGTGCATCCGTGCGCTGTCGAGGTGATGGCCGAGCTTGGCATCGACATTTCTAGACAGCGCGCAAAATCATTAAGCGAGTTTGATGATGCGCTAATTGATTATGTTGTTACCATGTGTGCTGACGCCGCGGAGAACTGCCCAGTCTTTCCGGGTGCAACGACTTATCTCCACCATCCCTTTGACGATCCGGCCGCAGGTGCCGGATCAGGTCCCCAGCAATGTGCGCCTTTCAGATACGTGCGTGACCGAATCGGAGAGTGGATCGAGGCCACATTTTCCCATAATCCGTGAGCCTCTAGCTATATCAGTTGAACCCCCCTGTCGACATTCTCGATTTAAAACAATACGTTTACCGGCACCCCCTCCCTCTCGAAGCCTTTCTTCAACTCGTCGCCTTTTTCAGCAAAGAACCGATCCTCGGTCGCCCACTCCATGTTGTTTTGCCGGTAGATGCGGTTTGCATAGTGGTAGTTCAGCCGGTCCACCAGGACGAAATCAACAGCACCAGCAAGTTCGCCAGGCAGCCTTTCAGCTCCGGGCAGGAGCGGAGCGATCATGACGAAAGTCTTAATCCCTTCGGCATGAAGCGATTTCAAGGCATTGATCCGTTCCTTGATCATGGTGGCCCCTGGTTCAAAGATCCGCCGGATCTTTTCCTCAGCCGTAGTGATGGAAAAGCCGACCTCTACTTTGCCAGATGTTTTAAGGATGTCGATATCGCGCAGCACGAGAGGGGACTTGGTCTGAATCGTTACCGGCCAATCGCTCCCTAAAAGGATTTCAAGACATTTCCGGGTCAGTAGGTAATTCTTCTCTGCAGGTTGATACGGATCGCATACACCGCTTACCCAGACCCTCCCCATTGGCTTCCTTGTTATTTCCTTCGCTAGCACCTCCGGGGCATTGATCTTGACGTCTACAAACTCGCCCCATGGTTCCCGGTGACCGGTGAACCGCTTCATGAATGCAGCGTAACAATATCTGCAGGCATGGCTGCATCCCCTATACGGGTTCACGGCGTAATCATAGACCTGGGATTTCGAAAGGACGGATTTTGCAGATATTTCTTGGATCTTCATTCAGTTCCATCATATTTGGTGCGAGATTCGCATTATAATGTTTATCAGTGAAGTCGTTGCAACACGCTGTGAACCACAAAAGGTGCAGTACCTGTATGTCACACCGAATTACAAATTTTTTAGCTTGGAGGGCGCAAAAGTCTCTGTAGGCGATCACAAACATTAATCTAAGGCACGCGCGATATAATTATCATGCTAGCTGTTAATCAACTGCGTGATCTGTCCATAGACTCGCCAGAATCCGGGCTGCTGGAGATCCATCGCAGCAAAATCGCTTCAGAATGGCCGGAGCATCAAAGGTGAAATCTCAGATGGGTTCCTGCAGCAGTCAGCGTGCAGTCTACGTATTTGCCTATCAATTCGGCAACTTTACATCCTGTGCAGTGTGATGCTGCGACGAACTCCACACCTCGTTCGCGCAGGAATAATGCAAGTGCCCTCACATCACGTTGAGACGCGTTCACGAGATGCAAACCACCGACTATACCGTAGAGCGGTTTGTCAGTCATCGCTTCTACCTGCTGAATCGTGTTTCGGACGCCCGCGTGTGCACAGCCTAACAATAATAATGCTTTCTTAGACCCTTCAACGACTACTGCAACCTCATCGAGAACGTTGTCGATCACTCTGCCGGCAGCGTCGAGCGATAGACCTGTTAAACGTTGATCAGCAGCGAACGGTCGAGCGATCTGCCCAGTCGTCCATATCCCTTCTAATACCTCGTGTGGATCGTTATCGAAGTGAACCTCAACACCCTCGCGCTCCAATTCCTCTTTGGCAAAGGGCGCGCTGACGTTACGAACATTATTTATTCCCTTTAACGAGAATCGCTGCGTAAAAACATCGCTGTGCGCGAAAATAGCCGTCTTTGGGAAAATGCGTGAAAAGGTTATCAGGCCGCCGGTATGGTCGTAATGACCGTGGCTTAAAACGATGGGGGGAGAATGAAACGTGGTGCCAAGAACGTGTGCATTGTGAACAGCAGATATGCCTTGACCAACGTCAAAGAGAAGTTGTTGCTCATCCCTTTCAAGCAGGATAGACAGCCCATGTTCGGCAAGCAATCCCTTTTTATTGACGGTGTTATCTGAAAGCAGCGTGATTTCGACGTCCATCTATGCGTTAACCCCTCCTTATTAAGCGTGTTAACCTGATCGATAATCTCGTTCTATCTTCGAGCAGGCGCTTGACCTTGCGCAGGGTCTCTTCAGCGTCCATCGCATTGGCAAAGGTCCAATTCCTTCGCTGGAGGCCTTTTACGCATTAGCTTAGTTTTACTTAACGCTACATCAATAAGAAGGTAGCAAGCGCGCTCAATGATCCTCGCATCATCAACGTGAGAAGAATATAAAAACGATCACTTGTCTTTATCATCCCAGAATGAAGGGTTTTTTCTGGCCTGGCGATTCACGCAAATGTTTGTTTAGCGATGTCTCGCCCGCGAGTATGCAAAGATAGTAGCTATTAACGCGATCGCAAGGAATGCACCTTCTACGCCGAATCCAGGCGTTGACGTTTGTGATGCTGCACTCGTGAGGTTAGATGACTGCGTGGATGCTGTAGATGCAGAAGGAGATGATGAAGCTGCATTGGTTACTCCTATGTCCGTATACTTCTCAAAAGGCTGAACCAATGGGTACTTATCGCCAGACACGGAAGCGGCGCTACCAATCCCTGTCCCATTGGCGTCACTACCCTTGTAATCTGAGAAGTAGTTGCCCATATACCCGATATGTGTCGCACCGCCAAACGTGTAAGGGAGCTGCTGTGGCGAGTTCAACACGATCCCTTGCACATCGCTTATGGAGTTTGGCTGGCTCACGAAGTTATTTAGGTAGATCTGGTCCCCGGTCTCCGTGATAGAGAGAATCCCCAGGTTAACGTTCCCGCTGACGGTGTTAAAGGTGAGTGTGTTATTGTTCGACTCGCGGAGCCGGACGCCGATGTCTTGGTTGTTGAGTATAGAGTTGTTGGTAATCGTGTTGCCGGATGAGTGATAGAGTGAGATGCCAAAGACGTGGTTGGCACTAAGGTTGGTGTGGGTGATCGTGTTGGTGTCGGAGTAGTACATATAGATGCCATCGCCGAGCGTCTTTCCATCACCTTGCTCGCCCGTTGCAATGTTACTCGATATAGTGTTGTTTGACGCGTTATCACAGTAAACGCCATATCCGTTATCGGCAAGATTGCTTGAGCTCACCTCGCAATTCGTAGCGCCATCGAGATAGATGGCGCGATCGTTTGCGTGAGCGCTGATGCCAGTTACAACACATGCTGAACTGTGATCGACGTGAACACCCGAGGCGCCCGTCGCTCCTGTGATTGTCAATCCTTCTAGGCGAACGTTCTTCGCTTGCACGAGAAACACATCTTTGCTCGGATCTGCCGCGGCAACTACAACTGATCCTGGACTGGCGGCCTTAATGGTGACTGACTTCGTCACGATTACATTCTCGGTGTAAGTGCCGGCACTAATGGTGATCGTGTCGCCGGGTTGGGCGGTGTTGATCGCTCCAGTGATGGATGTGTATTGACCTCCTGAGCCAACATTTAGCGCGGCGCCGTTAACTGAAACAGCGAGAGTGCATAAGAGTAAACATAAGACTAAAATGCTTAAAAGAGGGGCTGCAATCTTATTCACAAGGAGCCATCTCGGGAGAATACTTTTTTTTCGAAACTCTTGAAATTATTACGCGTTAGATTCCTAGCTCGCCTAATTGGAAAGACCCCAATACGAGCAAACTGTTACGCACGAACTCAGTATCGCTCTGACCATATAAGTCTTACCCAGATGAGATATCTTAATACAGTTATCAGGTTAAGAAGTAATATATTCATAAACGCTATATAATTTAGCATAATTCAAAAGCGAGAAGAAGCATCGCCAAAGTGCTTTCAGTACGGGACAAGGATCGGTTAAATGAAAATTGAAGATGTGCTTGAAGACGCCGACGACAAATTATACAAGGTAAAGAAGCTGCTGGACGAAAGCAACGAGATCGTTGACCGAATCAAGTCCCTTAAAGCCGAAAGAGCGCAGCTAAAACCTCTCCCTGGCTCACTTCGCAGGCGAATGATAAAGTGTGGCAAAAAGAGCTGCAGGTGTAGGAAAGGACAACTGCACGGCCCGTACTGTTATTTTGCGCCGTCAAAATGCCGAGGAAAATGGCAATATATATCGGTAGAGGATCTAAAAAAAGTTGAACAAGGCGTTGCAGACTGGAAAAAACAGCAAAAAATTGATACAGAGCTAAAAGATGTCTCGGCGCGCCTAAAAGAGATAAGAGGTGAAGTGATAGAGCTCATCCCAGCGGCTGAGTGATAAACCACGGTAATAACACTCCAGCAGTCCTAACCAGCCTTTAATCGGTTGCTGCATTTTTACCGATATTCTTACATTGCAAAAAGTTTAATAGCTTATAGATCAGAGTAAGATCGTGAATCGTGAAATAGTCGTCTCCGTCAGCGTTAGAGCGGTCGGATACGACAAGGACACATCAACGCTCGAAATTGAATTCTGTGATTCGAGTGTCTTTCAGTATTCAAAAGTGCCTGAGGAGGTCTACGCGGGCTTTATGGATTCTTTAGGCTTGAACCTTGAAAAAACGGACCTGCAATACTTCGCCAAAAAAATCAAGGGGCACTACAAACAAAAGGTCGTGCGAAGGCCGCGGCTTAACCTCTTCAAAGGCGTTTTTGATACTTAAGCGCAAAACCTACCGCAACTTTTTTTCCCTGACATATCTCAAAGCGTATTACTTCGTGGTTTGGTCAATATAATGGTGTGACGTTATTTCTGTGTTCTTTCGGCAAATCGTTGCCAGAGCGCTTTGATTTCCTCAGATGCTCGACTGTCTGTGTAAGCTGTTACAGGGGTGTGATGTAGAAGAGCACGCACGACGCTGCGATCGTGCTGAATCTTGCCTAAGACTTCTATACCTTCAGTCTTGACAGAATTGTAGTTATGTCTTGCGTGTTACCTTTATGCAAGTCACATTGATTTACGCACACGTACGTGGGCACGCTAAAGTGCTTGCATACAGACAGCACGCGTTTCATGTCGGATATAGCAGAGAGACTCGGCTCTGTGACAATGAGTGCGGCCGTTGCACCGTTAATCGATGCAATCACAGGGCACCCCATACCGGGAGGGCCGTCAATAATGATGCACTCTCGATTGGTATCGCGTGCAATCTCCTCGGCGGTCTGCCGGACAAGCGTAACAAGTTTGCCAGAGTTCGCCTCGCCTGGTTCAAGCTGCGCGTGAACAAGAGGCCCATAGGCACCGTATGAAACGCACAACTGCCCTGAGTAGACCTCTTGCATCGTGATTGCTTCTTGTGGACAGACACGAGAGCAGACGCCGCATCCCTCGCATAAGAAGTAATTAACAGTGCCTTCTTGTATTGCGTTAAAATGGCACGTCTCGCCGCAAAGCCCACATTGCGTGCACAATGTGAGATCAACAAAAGCTTTTTGGGAAGCTCTGAATTGCTCCGACACGGTTGTCTGCCCGTCGAGGAGGAGGCTTAAATCGGCAGCATCGACATCACAATCGGCAAAAACAGCGTTCTTCGCCAAAACTGCAAGTGACGCTACAATTGACGTCTTGCCGGTGCCACCTTTCCCGCTGATAACAGTGAATGTCTTCAAAGGTTAGCTGTCTCCCTCCGATCAACGTACTGCATTATCCGCCGGCTCACCCGTCCACCAGCTTTCTTATGTCATAGTAAAGTGCGCGGAACCGCTCGGGGTATTCGGCGAGCGACCCTATTGCAGGCTTACCTTGGGCATACGCTATTGTCAGTTGTTTGACATATGGGATCCTCATCACTATAGGCAGTCCTTCCTTCAGGCAGTAATTCTCTACCGCGCTGTCCCCATATCAGCGCGGTTGATGATGACACCCATCCGAAGATCTAGCTTTCGTGCGAGCTTGACAGCGAGTGTGAGGTCATGTAACCCAAAAGGTGTGGGCTCGGTAACAAGCAGGCAGATATCACTTCCCTCTATTGCGTCGACGACAGGACACGATGTACCCGGCGGCGCGTCTACGATAACGAACGCATCGTCTGGCACCCTTCGTTTTAAGAGCTATGAATAATCGGCGTCGAGAAACCTTCATGCGGAGAGAGTTTTCCTTGACATTGAACGCAATGTTACCGGCGTGACCACACTCTAAGAGACCGATCTTGTGTTCTTTTCTCCCTATAGCGTGCTCAGGACAAAAGAGCTCACACCCGCCACAATCGTGACAGAGGTCAGGAAATACGAGAACACGATCTTTTACGATGGCGAGCGCTTTGAACGCACAAATGTCTGCACACGTTCCACAAAACGTGCATCGCGTGCTGTCGACCGTAGGGCAGGCTGCGACGATGGGCTCGTAGTATGTAAGTTGTGGTTTTAAAAACAGGTGCGCATTGGGAGCTTCCACGTCACAGTCAAAAAACTGGACTTCGCAGTCGCGCTCCATCGCAAGCGCAAGGTTGGTGGCTATAGTCGTCTTGCCTGTGCCTCCCTTCCCGCTTGCAACTGATACAATCATATTTGCGCGAGCATCAGCAGGTTCTTATCGTTTCACTCGTGAGAGCAGTCGTCGTGATGGGACAGCCCATGCTTCACACGTGCTTACGCCAGGCTCCAGTGCTCCCTGAACATATTGCTCTGCGACAAGCTCAATGGGCCCTGTCACGCCAAGCACAGCTTCGATTCCCGCTTTGTCAAAGAGCTCCTGAGCCTTTACGCCCATGCCACCAGCGATGATTACGTTCACGCCTTGCTCGTGGAGGTATCCAGGAAGAAAGTTTGGTCTGTGGCCAGGATTGTTTATGATTTCTTTTTGACGTATGCTGTCCTGTTCAATCGTGTATATCGTGTATTCTGGGCAATGTCCGAAGTGCTGGCACACTGCCTCATTCTCTGTCGCAATAGCTACTTTCATGTGTTGCCTCCTTCCCGTAGTCACTCGAGTGCATTCAGAAATTATTCCTGCCTTAGTTATTTGTACGGCGATTAGCGCTTTTTAGTACCTGTTGGGCATGTGGCCCAACTTCACCGGTAAGACGATTTGCACGTCATGATCGACAGCAAATGTGACGGCTGAGCGTGCTCGTGATCTCGAGGCATAGTTGTTGGCGAATGCCACGAAATCTCCTGTTGACGAATCCCAGATTATGAAAAAACGACAACGCCCAAAACGAGGGTCTATCGGTGCGGTAATTTCGTTCCCATATGCTGTGACTAAGACTCTCATTGCTATTCCTGCCCTACCGTTTCGTCGCCCTGCGCTTCGTGGTTATTATATTCACGTCTAGCCGATTCAAGTGTCGCTCTGATTGCACCGCCCTCGTGCCGTCCATCTCGTCTGCTTCACTGGGGTAATCAAGATCCACTAACTCGCGGCCTCATCGTTTGCAAAAAAGCCTACAGAACGGAGACCAGTGCGTGCCCATCGCGACAACCCTGTCATTAAGTATTGCCATCGGTGACCCCTACAATGCCCAGAACCACAGTCTTGTTGGGCTCGTGAACAGCGGGGTAAGACTTCTATATTCGTAGCACAGCTGCCGTGATAGCCGTATCTTCTGTTCATAAAACTGCCAACTGCTGCAGATCTTCCTCGACCTTCGTTAGACATTGTGCGTCACATCCTTTCGTGGGGTTAGCGTAGCTGAGATCTCTTCTTCGATGTTATAGAAGGCGAGTACCACTCTATAAATCGCTTTTTTGCATTCGTAGAGCTTGAACCCTCACTTAGGTGTCAAGTAATAGTAGTGCCTCAGTCTCCGATAATTGCCGCGTCAAGCGGAATACCGCAGATAAATGGAACTTCAAGCTCCGTTGCAGATCGCACTACGTCATCCGGGTTGAATACGGCTACATGAGTGTGGCAGGTCGGACACGTATATCCGCTCATATTCTCAACGATGCCTATGACTGGGACTCCTAGTTTGTGGGCGAAATCCACTGATTTCCGTGAACTCGTGAGGGCCACTTCCTGTGGCGTCGTCACTATGAGCGCCACCGTCGGGCTTTAAATCCTGAGCAATTGAGAGTGGCTCATCGCCTGTTCCAGGGGGCAAATCAACGACCATAAAATCAAGTGAACCCCAGTTAGTCTAATGAATGAACTGCCTTATCGCCCCCATTTTAACGCCGCCGCGCCAAATGATAGAGCAATCCGAAGAAGGAACCAGAGAATCCCGTCGAGAGAACCTTGAGATTTTCCGAATAAGAAATGGGCACGAGCTGCTTATTCTCGTATCCTACATATCCTGTAACGCCTAAAAGCCGTGGGAAACAGGACTACGACAAGCCGGTATCGAACAATCCACTTAGTGCCGAGTCCAAGTGCAACGGCAAGGTTCCCTTACTGTCTACTTTCCGACAGCCGCCTTTCCCGCTCATGACAATGATGCAGTGCTTGGCATTGAGGTTTTTAGGCACCGTATTAAGATGCAGTGGTATGCTTTTCTGAGCATTATCTCTCGTCGCCATGACTTTTACCGATACTATCATTCAATCTGATAGATAATAAATCTTACTCCGATTAATTAAAATAGCAAATATTATTTTGATAAGAAAATCAGGGTTGGCCCTGGATAGATTAGAAAGCCTCGATATTAAAACTCAAAAAAAATATCAGAGAATGCGAAACGACACAGCTGAAGTGAGCGTCCGGCAAACCTTACATGTTCGGGTGGCACAGAATGCACGTGGAACGATCGTTGAGGTTGTGGTAGTAGATATAATCGTGGCCGTCGATGCTTGTCGGAATAGACGAAGGATTGGCCACTGCACTTTGACTCGGCACTGATGCTGCAGGACGGCTCGTCGTTGTGTTTATAATCGATCCAGATGATGTAGTTGGGCTCGAACTAGACGGTGCGGTATTCGATGCGGACACGGCAATTATCACGACTGCTACTATCATCACACCTATAAGTAATAGGGCTAAAAAGCGTTTCATAGAGTGGTCTTTCTTGGGCTCAGTTTTCGCAAAACGCTGGGGTAAGTACTTGATGTAGCTCCAGTGAAGGACGAGATGGAGAGCCACAAGGCCAGTGAACAATAGCCCGAGATACGTGTGCACGTCAAGCCATATTTGCCGTTGAATGCCCAGAAACGTTTGGTGGCTTAACACTGTCCCAAAGGCAGCAAGTTGGCTTCCTCGTGGCAAGTAGAGCCAAATGATAATCCCCGTAACAGCGGCGACGAGCAAGGGGAAAAATGCAATCGTATCAACAATCGCGTTTAACGTTGTCTTTCGCATGAAAACTCCTCGCACTGTAAATTGATAGCTTTTACGCCCCCCCATCCGCAACAGTGTCTTCATAGAGTGTCGGATCATCAAGTATAGGATAATACATAGCACCTTCGGTGTGAGTAGGGGGTGACTAAGCATCACTTTTCCAAGACTTATTAGTCGTGTTTATCATAATAGGCTTCGTGCAGATATTTCTCGGACTAATCCAAAATCTGTATTATTGCGATAAGTAAAGAAGCGGGGACTCGCAGGTCAAACGACCTTCAATGAACGCTGAACCCTCTTTTTGTAGTGCTATATCGCGTAGCGTGTCTAGCAAGATAAACCAGTGATGCGGCAGATTCTTCGTGCGGCAATAGAGCAGCGGCATCTAACCATCACGGATATTACCGAGAATTAGAAGTAGTTTAGTGGGGGTTAAATGTGAATTGACCCTGTAAAATATAAATACGCAATAAACCACGCGGCGACTAGTCCAATTGCTACGGCTAAAACCACAAGGTCTTGTGTGCTAGAGAATTTGCTAAATTTACTATATTCCATACTCAAACGCCTTTTAAGGTCGATAAATCTACTAAACATAAGAGGGCGTTAACGTAGTTTAGTGTTGTGCTCTCTCTAAACATCGATTAGCCAGTACATCAGAATAAACCCCCTTGCCACTCCATCCAAAGAACATGCAACCTAAAGTGCTTGAGGTAATGATTTGGTCACCGTGCGTTAACTTGCGTGCTGGCAAATGTATGCGGCAGCCGAACGGTTGGATAAAAGTAGCCCGTTTTTACATGGTGGAGCGAGATCTTGCTGCAATGAATCTCAACAGCTCCTGGTTTGGTAGCGCAGTTCGAATAGATAGCTCTGAGTAAATATCTTCGCTAGTACAGCTTGAGCTGAATTCAATTTTCTATAGGTCTCGCTAATAGTTAGCGTGCGGCAAACAACCGATAGGTTGAATAAATGTCGCTAATAGTTGTGAGGCGTTGCTCCATAAAAGGTGGACAACTACAAGAAGCGTAAAATTAGAAGAATCACGCAAAAAAAAGATCGCCTGCAAATTTACGAACTAGAACTCAACGAGCTAGGTTATTCAGCCCTAACTCGCCAAAATAGCGAGTCTTGACTCAGCCAAACTAAAGATAGCCCAAACTATTAAGCACACGCTTTATGTCTGCACTATTCGCAAAAATAGGATCGCTTGAAACGTATGGCTTGATCTCACCCTTAGCTGCAGAGTCACGATAAAATCTTCTGACATCTGCTAATTCTTTGAAGTCTGGGGTTATAACAAACATCTCGTTAGTTTCATACGTGCGCTGTTGTTCACTTTCTGTCATCAACTGTTCTGCCAGTTTTTCTCCCGCTTTGATACCTATCATCTCGGTTTTGACCGCTCCGTATTTATGTCCGTACTTGGGCCCTAATTCTTCTATCATAACCTTTGCGACTTCTGCAATTCGGAACAATCGCATTTTCAAAATAAAGATCTCACCCCCTCTTGCATGTTCTCCGACACTCGTAATGAGTTTAAGAGCTTGAGACATGAGAGATTCCGGGCCTGACCATATCCTCATGGGTAATTGTAACGGGGCCACCCTTCTCTATTTGTCTGCTAAACAAAGGGAGCACAGAACCACGAGAACCCATGAACGTTTCCAAATCGGACACTTGCAAATCTGGTTCCTGTATTCTGACATTGCACATTCGCGATTGTAAGCAAGCGCTCTGCGAGGAGTTGCTTGCTCCGTAAGCTGTAGTCGTTTAACCGTTTGCCCGTACTGCTAAATATCACCTTTTTAACATCCTCGCGTAAGCAGGCATCAAGGACGTTTTTGTTCCTAAGATGTTCGTTTTGACAGCTTCACAAGGATTGGGCTCACATATTGGGAGATTCTTAAGCGCTGCGAGATAAAAAACGAAATCAGCGCCTTCGAAGAGGGGTTCAATCGTTTCTTTATCTCGTATATCCGCAATCAAGGTTGAAAGACTGCGATCTAAGATCTTGCTCCAGATCGTATGCAGCCCCTCGTTGTTGTCGATCAATAGTAAATGTTGAGGGTTAAATTTCAATAGAGTCCTTACGAGTGCTGTTTCTATTGAACCTGCCCCTCCTGTCACTAGCACGGTTTTTCATGTAAAATTAACTTATGCCCATATTCTAATGATCAGACGTTTGTTTGCCAGAGTTCACAAAAAAGCATGGAATACTAGACTATCAAAACAACGTCCTAAAGAAAAGAAAGCTTACAAAGCCATTAGCTGGCCGGCAAAAATCGCGTCAAAAAAAAGAAAGGTGGAGTGACGAGCGTCACTCCTTTGCATTTTAGAACTTTCGCCCAGGTGAGACAATTCCTCTCTCACCAGCAGGCTGGAACTCTCTTAGAGCACCGCGCGCAAACTCAGCTCGTGGCTTGCTAAAGTCGAACCACAGGTTGGGGTCAGCGAAGCACACTTTGACAAGTGGGCTTACCGCAAAAGCGTCGCGGCGACCGACGTGCGCTGCCTTGGCTATACCAGCGTAACCGCCCTGGTGACCGACGTTCATGGCGTAGTTCGGATAGTTCGCACCACGGAGCTCGTCTGGCGCACCCTCGTCAGACCTGACGGAGAACG
Organism: Methanobacteriota archaeon; assembly: GCA_963719035.1. Classification (GTDB taxonomy): domain Archaea; phylum Halobacteriota; class Bog-38; order Methanoflorentales; family Methanoflorentaceae; genus Methanoflorens. Next base: position 299,813 of record CAVRAO010000002.1, read on the forward strand.
TGTTCGTTGATCCGCACTGGTCTTGCAGGTCGTAGCCGTAGAAGCCGAGTCTGCCCCACGCGTCCTTGTGTAGGAGCATAGAGAGATACCAGGCGCTTAGTCCTGCATTTGAGTTGCCTGTAGCGATAGCGGCTGTTACACCAGAAGCAGCTGCGAGCACCGTTGCCCTCTGTGAACCGCCGAAGTGGTCCTCAAGGGTGGTCGGGTACTTCTCGTATTGCTCGATACCGTAAAGCGTAACCTCGGTACCGAGGTCGTTAACGACGTCCATCGTCGATGGTGCCGCTCCGTCCGCTCCGTACTTCTTGGCGTAGTCGTTGCCGTAGTAGCTGTAGTCGTCGAGGATGTTGTCGGTGTATGCTGCAGTTGCGTACTGCGTGAAACCAACACCGCCTGACATGTACGATCCAAGCCATATCTGGTCGTAGAGCATACAGCCAGCAGCGACAACCTCTAGTGATGACTTAACTGGGTCGTCGGGGAAAATCCGGTCTGTCTGTATCATGTCGGCCATGAAACCGAACGAGAGACCGCCGGGTTCGTTAGGTCCACGGGCACGGCGTGCGGGAAGCATGTTCGCCATCTCGATGAGGCTTGCGTGCTTAGCCGCAAACGCGAGGTCTGCCACGGCCGCCTCACCGGCGCACATGTTGTACGCAGCGATGAACGACATACCGATCTGCATAGCAGACCATCTGCTCGTGTTACCGCCGTCGCACGTGCGCGAAACGATCGTCGGGATGTGCACACCCTGCCAGAGCGTCTTGCCGATTGCCTTCTTAAGTTGCTCAGCTTGCTTTGCAGGGAACAACTTGTTGATGTCGACGAGAAACGCCTTGTCGATTTCGGCAGCGAGGTCATCGTCGCCGGTGAAGACTTTTACAAAACAGTCCTCGACAAGCGCCGGGTGAGTCTCCACCATGTGTTCTTGGACAATGGCCGCACCAGGCATGGTGTGGTTCAGCGCCTCAAGATAGCCGTTGATGGTCTCAGGGGTAACTTCCTTACCGAGTCTTCTGGTCAGCGTCTCGTGGGCCTGGTCGAGACCGACGATAACTGTACGCCTGATCTCATCCCACATCTGTTGCATTGCGGGGTTGTTGACGTAGTGGAGGTCATCGCCTTCACACATGACGTCAGTCCCGGAGACGTTATACGGCATAAGTTGCCGCTGACCAAGCGTCATACCACCAAGGTGCACGTTGACGTTGTACGCGGGTATTCCTCGGTCCTTCGCGATCTTTGCGCCCCATTCCTGGAACTCACGCTTGTCCTTGGACTGGATGTAGCCCTCGCGCTTATACGACGTCTTATTTGAAGTAGGATCCTCGGCGAACTTCTTCTTCATCGCATCGAGGAACATTTTCTGTGTTTTTTCAGTAGCCATGTTATAATACCTCTCTTACGCTATGGGCTTGAATCCCCACATCGATCTCAGTGTGTGAATCCGCTGAATGTATGTGATCATCTCTTTGTCAGCGCGTGCTGCGTCACCGTCGACTCGATAGATCGTCGTTCTTTTCTTCAGCTCATCATCAGCCATTGGTTTGCCCATGGGAACTGCCTTGTCGAGAGGCCTTCCTACCTGGTCTTTCACAATGCTGACTGTACCGTCGGGGTTAATGACCGATCTTTGAAGCATGTCAAACATCATACCGTTCGTGTCAAGTCTCAATGAGTGACCGTGCACAGTACAACCTCTGACGCCTGATCGCGCCGTATCAAACATCTCACTCTCGAGCAGCATCTTGCTGATCTTGTCAAGATCTCGCTCACGAGCTTCGATGATTTGTCGGCCTGAGAGCGTACCTGGGTCAACCCCCCTAAATCGGGTTGCGGCCATCCAAGATCTTACGTACAGGTACCGGAAGGGGAGAAGTACATCGAGTCAGTAAACTGAATGTACCTAATACGATCCCCAGCGGCCGCTCCGTCGGTAGGCTTCACAAGCTCTCTCATTGGGTCTTCGGGCTCTCCCATCTCTGATAGTGGTGGGTGAGTCGATGGATAAGCTGCCCCGGGCGTGCGGTGACCTAGAATTGCCACGACGCTATCATCTGATACGTCACGGACTTTGTCCAGCGTCTTCGTCGGGTCCAGCTGTCTCCTTCTGTTTGCCGCTACCTTTGAAGTACCGGGAACAAATTGTGGCATCTTTTTTTCAACTCCTTCGTTCTGCGCGTTTATAGTGATTGATACATTTAATGACCTCGTTGAGCTTATCACGCGTGATAGTCTCACCACGAGTCACGTTGGTTACGATTCCTACGATAGTACCGTCGGTTTGAACGTTTTCGGGCTTCGGCATTACAATGCGCGTCTTTACCCCGATCCGGGCGAAATCCTCGTAGTCAACCTGCGTTTGACTCACCGCAATCGCCGGAATGGCGACAAAGCGCAGGATATTCCGCGCTTTGTAAATGATGTGAGTCTTCACACCCCCGAGGTGGATAACTGCAAGCTTGTGGCGAGCAATTTGTTGCACCTCCTTTGCAGCAAGGCCAAACTTCGGCCCGAGACCACGCGCACTTTCAGGTGCGTCTGCTGGGACGCCGCTTCCGGCGTTCAACACCAGCACACCGACCTGAAACCCTTCGTTTCGAAGGCCGTGCGTGATCTCGCAGATGGGCTTCGTTATGTGCCGTCTGCCGGGGGACATTCCGATCGCCACGATATCAGGTATTCCTGTCTCGGAAATGGTACCTCGTTGGGCAAGGCCTCCGCCTTTGCCCAGGCCCATTGATTCGCGGCAATCAACAATGTGTGTGGCGCGACTGACGATAAGCGTCACCTCTCACGGGGATAGATCGAGCAGATCTGAGATTTTGACTTCGGATCTGTCATGCCAAGCGCTTTCGTGTCCCTGATTACGCCCCATTTAGCGTAATCGGTCTGTGTCGGACGTGTTCTCATAAACAAGCCACGGTTTATTTGGAAACCGCACGGAAGGGTGCGTCTGCACGCCTCCTCGACCTGTTCGATTACGTCCTCATCCTCAAGTTCAAGCCAAATCCTACCAACCTGAACCCCAAGCTCTACATCCTGTTGCCCCACTTGAATGTGTTTGCGCGCTGCGTGCACGTTCGGCGTTCCCTTAGCTGGCCCTGTCGGCACAGTGGAAGCGATCCGAGGGCCGTGCAATATCAAGCGCGTTATACCATTGATCTTGGCAAATTCTGTAAGCAACTTCTCAACCATGTCTGGGCTAAGAAATCGTTCAGTGAAAACCTCTATTTGAACAGGCATGTTCGTGTCGGGGACATTCGTATCCATTATGTATCGTAAACCTCCGCGCAATTTACGTAACTACATTCCCTCCGCTGCTTTGGCAACAGCAGTGATTGGGTCTTTGAATTCTGGTATCTCGCCGTACACTATGCCGATGAGCTTTGACGTTGCCTCTACAGAGAACATCTGTGTCCCCGCGTCAATTGACACGGCTGCTGCAACGCATGGAATCGCAAAGCCCTTAGAGTGTCTCGTCACGATGTGGTTCCCATTGAACACACCAGGTCCGCCGCCGCCGTAGATCGAGTGGCTGAAGAACGAGAACCCGACCGCCGTACCCATAACCTTACCGAAGTCACAGCCGGGGAGTCCCGTCTCGTGCTCGATCAGGTCGTTTGCGTAAAGCAGCGTTGACGAAACCGCTTGTGCGCCTCGAGCCGCACCACAGTTCACAATGGTCGCGGCGAGTGTGCCGGCAGCGCAATAGGCGTTCCAGGCTGCGACGTCGTCAGTCTTCATCGCCTTAAAGCCAGAAGGCCAGGTCGTATCTTCTTTAATGACACCGGCTGCCTTTGCCTTTTCAACGGTCGACGCAACTACTGAGCCGATAGTGCCGTCTTGCCCGTTCTCTTTAACGAGAGAGTAGAGCACGTTGTTCGCGTTTAACCCCTGCATCGCAAGTCCGCAGAGCTGCAAACGCTCGTTCCAGCCAATAGCGTCACCCATCTCCCAGACACCCGCCTGTTCGAATATCGATGACAGCGCAGACGCGTTCATCGTCCGCTTGCCAGTGGCAGCTGCAACGTGGTTAACCGCTACATTTCGCAGTGAGTAACCGTACCCTTCATCTTTCTGCGGGGTCTCGAGCATGGATTTCACCATACCGCCCACGGCGTCGAGAGTCTGTGGGTACTCTCCCCAAATGGCCGCCTTAACCATCGGCGCATTGGAACATGTCCACCTTGAACATGTCGATAATCGCCTGCGTTAGGGCGCTGCTTGTTGCAGTGGTTCCCGCGACATAGGTGGCTCCAGCTTCGAGACGTGCTGTCGGTATTTGAACCATAAGCTGCTTTCCGCCGCCTAGGGGCTTGACGACCGTGTCGTCGCCCGCACTTACCATTATGAGGTCCTTGACCTGCTTCGCAAGAGCGTCGGCGTTGCCTACGAGATCCAGGTTCAACTCGCGACCGAGTATCTGTCTACCCTTGCCGCCCATTTTGCCGGTCATCAAAGCGTTTTGGGTACCCTCAAGATTAACGGCCACCGTTCTTAAGGTGGTGTTGATAATCTTCTTGATAGCCGGGTTCACCATCGGGCTGAGAGCCTCGAGTGGTATGTTGGAACCTACCTTTTGACCTCTGTCGTTATGTAAATCGACTTTGTCTTCAAATTTTGGCATTCTATCCCTCCACGGGGTCAACTACCACACGAACAAAGCTGTATGCTGTAGACCAGGACTGAAGAATAACTGAATACAACTTGATTGAAAAAAAGATGACAAGTTGTATGTTTCACCTAGCATGGAGCGTACCCCGGGTTTACCTTAAAATCAATTTCATAGTTTATTAAGCTTGTGCTGGAAAACAGCGGAGCGACAAAGAAATATTTTTTGCGAATATTTTTGAAAAAAAAACCGTCAATAATTTTATTTTATTTTTTTTATAAAAATGTAGCTAATACCGTTTTATAAACCCAACGGCCGTAAATCACTCAAAAGTTATATATATGTAGCCAATCTCATCTCGCCTTTGCGTATGAAGGTATTAATAAGTCCCAAAGACGAATTTGAGGCGAAAGCGGCAGTCGATGGCGGAGCAGACATCATAGACGTTAAAAACCCAGATGAAGGATCGCTCGGCGCCAACTTTCCGTGGGTAATACGACAGATTCGGAGTCTTGTACCTCACTCCATAGAGGTGAGCGCAACGATCGGTGATTTTCCGCATCTCCCAGGCTCTGCCTCGCTGGCTGCACTAGGCGCAGCTGTGTCTGGGGCTAATTACGTCAAAGTAGGACTTAAAGGGTCAAAAACACGAGACGAGGCGATTTTTTTAATGCAGCACGTAACGAGAACGGTGAAGGAATACGACAGTAAAACCAAAGTCGTTCTCGCAGGGTACGCAGACTATCTCAGAGCAGCGACTCTCGATCCCTTTCTGCTGCCTGAAGTTGCCCGCCGTGCTGGCTGTGACGTCGTGATGGTCGATACGTTCATCAAGGATGGAAAAAGCCTGTTTGATTTCATGGACGAAGCTGCTTGCAAGCACTTTATCGATGAGGGGCACAGACAAGACTTGAGCGTTGCCCTTGCAGGATCCATCAAACTGCCTGAGATCCCTATATTAAAACGTATAGGTGTTGACATCGTTGGAATTCGAGGCGCAGCGTGCTCACACGGCGACCGTTTAACCGGAACGATACAGACCGAAAACGTCAGGGCTCTAATGGACCTCGCGAGACAATCGTGATGCCCGCTGACAAAAGCTAGCTGCCATCTGTTGTCGCCTCGAAAACTATTACTTTTCACGCTGCCATGTTCGTGATATGAGTATAGACTACACAGCTTTGTCAGACAAACTCACGAGTGTTTTAGGTCTAAAAGGCTCACCCGTGGCGGTCAAACTAATTCGAACGGAATCAAGCCTTCCAAAAGGGCTGAGTCATACAAACGAGGTACTGCGCCATTGTGAAATGGTGCAGAAAGCGCGACGCGGTTTTAAATTCTACGCAACAGTCGAACAGCACGCATGCAAGGGCGGCGCCGGGATGCTCGGAGTAATCGATATACCAGAGAACATCAAATCCGGCGAATTTTACTACAAACTAGGAAGATTCTCTTCAATTGAACACGCGGCAGAGACCATGCAAGGTATTCCCCGCGTCGATTTCAAAACCTATGCGACAGCTTACTCGCCACTCGCTGAGACCCCTTTTGACCCTGACGTGGTCGTGCTCCTCGTTACCCCCCACCAAGCGATGATGATCGCGCAAGCGAACGTTTACGAATTACATTCGAGAAATACTGCCGATTTTTCGGGAATTCAATCGATATGTGGCGATGCGGTCGCTGCGCCCCTTATGAGAGATACCGTAAACTTCACGCTCGGCTGCTCAGGTTCTCGAAAATACGCAAAGGTCAGCGAAGATGAACTGATCGTCGGCATTCCTATGAAGATCCTCTCCAAATTGGCTGATGCACTCCAAAAACTGACCTAACTGGCGTATTTGAGCTCAATGCGCCATGTTAGGTGAGCTGCACCGTTAAATATCAAAAGAACAATTCGCACACACTAGTCGGAGGAATATCATGGAAGAAAACTTTGGGGTTCTCGTACTAGGTCACGGGAGCAAGTTAACCTACAACAAAAGTACCGTAGAAGCTGTGGCAAACATGCTTGCAGAAAGAATGAACGACGCTATCATAAAAACCGCATATCTCAACATGGATAGCCCAACCGTTGAGGAAGGGATCAAAAGTTTTGCTTCTACTAGCGTCAAAACGCTTTACGTGCTTCCGCTTTTTCTCGCTCACGGGACTCACACCTTAAAGGATATCCCTGAGATTCTCGGATTGTCAGACGGCCAACGGCGAACCACGCATTCGTTCGACGATAGAATTGTCGACGTTGTCTATGCAGAGCCACTTGGCATCGATCCTTGTATCGCTGATTTGGCGCTTAAAAGGCTTAAAGAGGCCTAAATCCCTCATGGACTTCAGCGGCAAAAAAGTAGCCGTTTTAGACACAATTCACGGCGCGAACGAGATCTGCAAAAAACTGCGCGAAATTGGATCAGCCGCAATTGCGATCAATATCTATCACAACACGCCAACACCTGACGTGATCGACTCCTTTGACGTGGTCATAACACCCGTTCATGCCCACACTGCGCTCGTAGCACGCGCTCAAGCTTTGGATATCCCTGTGTTGACACACCACCAAGCCGTGGGCCAGCTCGTGCGACAAACTGAAGTGTTGCGTGACGCTCTCGTGTTTGAAGTGACCGGCGTCAAAGGAAAAACGTCGACTGCAGCGCTTTTGAGTAACGTTTACGCGGATCGAAAGCTGCTTACGCTGACGAGTCTCGGACTCGAAGTTTCTGAAAATGGGCGATATATCGCAAAGAAACGGCTGAGCATTACCCCCGCAAGCATATTGACTGCTATAGACCTTGCCAAGGAGTTCGACTTCGATCCCGAGGTGTATATCTTTGAGGTGTCGCTTGGTGGAACCGGGCTTGCCGATATGAACATCATTACGACGTTGTTGCCGGAGTACGAGATTGCACAACACACAAAAACTTCAACGTTAGCAAAATTACAGATGATAACAAACGCTAAAGAGAGTTCGTGCCTCATCGCCCCTACTAAAGCAGCACCCCTCATAAAACATAACTGCTGCCTCAATACCTTCGGCGATAGTAGCGCAAACGTACGATATGAGAGTACAAGAAGCAACGAAGCGACGATAGCATACTCCGATTTAGAGCGTATGGATGGAAGTTTGGCATCGGGGGAGCTACACTTTGCCCTTTCCGGTTACTTTGACTTTAAGAGTTATGAAAACTCCCTCCTGTCTTTCACGGCTGCAGCACTGTCGGCGAACCTTAGTCCTGAAACGATTAGCAGTCAGCTATCGCACTTCAAGGGAGTATTAGGGAGAATGGCTGCAGCAACATTAAACGGACGATTCCTGATCGACAACTCAAATTCTGGCCTCGACGAACTGTCTATTAAACAAGCAATACAGTACGGACTTACGTTCAAGAAAGCGGGCCATAAAGTTGTCTTAATCATCGGCATGGAGGCAAACGTCTGTGAAGGTATAGCTACAGAAACCCTCATATCGCTTACTGAAAGTGATGCACTCGACCACGTTGTCTTCGTTAGCGATCAAGTACAAACTTTAAGAGAGGGTATCGTCCAAACGAATAACCTAGAGAGCGCATTACGTAAGGCTCTCGAACTGACCAACGCCAATGACGTCATTATTTCGTGTGTAAAAATGTGGAGGTAGCATAAAGTGTCATCAAAAACGCACGGAGCAGACACAATTGCTGAGCAGGTTATCCATCCTAGACCGAGCTCGATCGTCGCCGCGCTGTATACCCTAAGAGATCTAGAAGCTGATGTCGTTATCATACACGGGCCATCAGGCTGTTGCTTCAAGCATAGCCGACTCCTCGAGGAGGACGGGATTCACGTTATCACGACAGCAATGGATGAAACTAATTTCGTATTCGGAGGCGACAAAATCCTTGCAAGGGTGATAACGCGAGCAGTGGAGCTGTTCAATCCAAATCTTATGGGTGTGATCGGCTCGTGTGCGAGCATGATAATTGGCGAAGATATCCATCAGGCTGTGCACGACGCAAGCCCCCCCTGCCCTGTAATAGAAGTTGAGATTCACGCCGGGTACAGAGATAATACTTATGGCGCCATCGCGACGCTCGCCGCAGCGGTTCAAGCAGGGGTGATCGATCATGCTGAATATCAACGACAAAAGGAGCTACTCGTCGAAGCGACCAATCTGGAAAAAATGGCTGGAGTGGCTAGCAAAGAGTACATCCCCCCTTCGCGCGGTGACATCAAATACGTGACTGCTAAGAAGTTGCTCGAGCTTTTAGAAAACAAAAAGAAAGGGCTTATCGTTTTAAATGCTAAAAAAGAGACCGCATATCAATTTGTTGACGTTCTGGTCGCGCTCACAACCGTTGCAAGCGACGTAGGCAATGAATGCCTCAAGACTTTTGCCAATCTCGACGTTGACGTTGGATTGCCGAGACTAAGAAAGCACGCAGAGAATATTTTAAAAGACTTAGCAGCAAGCGACGTTTCCATCGACTACATCACAGGTGGATTGGACGAGTATCCCGTCACGGGGGTTCGTGCCGGACGCTTGATTGAAGAGCACTACAGCGACTATGACTTTGCGGTCCTACTGGGCGTTCCACACGCCGTTCCAATGAAGAATTTAGGTCAGAAAACAATTTTTTCAGTCACCAATGGACCTCGACAAGTTGAGCCCCTAAAACAACTTGGTCACGCGCACGTTACGGTCGAGATAGACCTACATCCAAAAACGCTCGGTGTAAGTCACATCGTGCCATCAGAACTTGGAGACACTTTGCGTGCAGTGTTTTTAGAAGAGCGCGAAAAAACCACACAAACGGAGTGAAATCAAAGCGCCCCTGCTTTTTGCATCCCGCACCAACAGACAATGGAGCAAACAGATAGAAGCGTACCCCGGATACTTATCGCGGCTGACAGGAGTTCCGCGGGAAAAACGACAATCGCAACCGGCTGATGTCGGTTTTATCCAAGGAAGGACATGTCGTCCAGCCGTTCAAAGTCGGATTGGACTATATTGACCCGAGCTATCACTCAGAGGTTACCGGACGCTTTTCCCGTAACCTCGACGGCTATTTAATGGATCGGCATACGATCACTGAGGTTTTCTACCACGCGATGCGAGGCGCCGATATTGGGATCATAGAAGGTGTACGAGGTCTTTACGAAGGTTTGGAAAGCTTAAGTGACGTTGGAAGTACAGCGCAAATCGCTAAGATGCTCAACTGCCCGGTCATACTCATTATCGACGCACGAAGCATAACACGAAGCACAGCAGCACTCGTTAAGGGTTACTGTTCATTTGATAAGCGAATTGACATAAGAGGGGTCATACTCAACAAAATTGGCAGCCTAACGCATGCAGCTAAGGCAAAAAAAGCTATTGAACATTACACCGGTATAGAGGTCATAGGACAGATCCCACGCAAGGATTCAATACACCTGACGATGCGCCACTTGGGTCTCGTCCCTGCTTCTGAAGGGCTCAAAAGAGACGTTACTTTTAGAAAACAACTCGACAACATTGAGGATGTAATTCAATGCATCGACGTAGACAAGGTAGTGCAAATCGCAAAAAGCGCTGGGAAACTGCCAAGAGTTAAGCCCAAGGCGTTTGTTTCTTCGAATAAAGAAGGGGTTGCGCACAAGAGGGGCGTGCATATAGGCGTCGCTTGCGATGAGGCTTTCAACTTTTACTACCGCGATTTATTTGATCTTTTGTCCCTCAATGGCACAAAAACCATCTCATTCAGTCCGTTGCACGATGAGAAGATACCTAACGTTGATGGCATCTATATCGGCGGAGGATACCCTGAACTCTTTGCCGATGAACTGGAACGTAACCGTTCAATGCGCGATTCAATCGCGTTACACGCTCAAGCAGATATGCCCGTGTTCGCAGAGTGCGGCGGCCTCATGTATCTGACCGAATCGTTGACGTACGGCGGACGAAGCTCGAGGATGGTAGGCGTGATTCCCGCAAACGCCAATATGAAAAAAAAACGGGTTATTGGCTATGTTGCCGGTACAACGGTTCGTGACAACGTCATTGGACGCAAAGGAACCAAGTTTCGGGGCCATGAATTTCACTATTCTGAGCTCACCGACCTAGGGAGCAAACCTAAATTTGCGTTTCAGCTGCAAAAAGGCGCGGGTATTTCAGACGGTTGCGATGGCGTACAAGTAGGACAAACCCTTGCTTCATTCACTCACTTGCATCCGCTCTCGTACCCCGATCTTGCTGCTCACTTCGCACGATCGTGCGCGAAGTTTACGGACCAAACAGCTCACAGCAAGCGATCTCTCTAATAAATACCGTGTTAAACGCTGCTAAAGCATGAGGATCGGTAGCCGTGGTTATACTCCCGTCTCGCTCCACTGATCTACCCGAATAGTTTGCGCCCGCCTCCTGCAATTCTCGTCCGACGGTAGGGTGCGACGTCAACGTCTTATTCTTGACAATTCCAGCTGAAATAAGCACTTGTGGGCCGTGACAAACCGCGCCGATCTGCAATCCTCGCTCGTAGGCCTCTCTAACAACTTTTTGGACGTCCGGATCGGCCCTTATCTTTGATGGCGCTTTTCCGCCTGGTATGTAGAGGGCGGTAAAGCCTTGAGCGTTGACGTCACGCACAAGCTTGTCGGGAATTACCGACTCGTCGCCGTGCAGCCCCCTAAGCACGTCTTTCACGATGCTCACAACTGTTAGTTCAGCTCCTTCTAGCAAAAGCGCGCCAGCGACGTCTCGAAACTCAGAGTCATCAAATTCTGACGCCAGCAAAATGAGAACACGTTTTCCTTCCAACCTCTTGATAATTGCCATAGAATCCTGTTACTGACAGCTTTACAAAAAACTTGTCCACGCTTTGAACAACATTCTTCATTAAATCGCTATTTGGCAATGATAAAAGTCTGTGATTCATGTCTGACTGATTGACGGCCGATATCCAACTGGTTCGTCTTGTTTATGCAACACCCCATTTTATGGCCAGCAGGGAACCGTAACCTAAAGAGCCTTATCAATGAATTTCAGATTTCCATTCTTTGCGTTGCCCACTCAGGCCCGTTATCCCCCGACTTCTGAACATCAAACATCACCCTCAAACATCACCCTTTTTTATGACGACGTAGTAACTTCAAGAAAGTTTATTTCACAACGGTGGATTATTCATGGAGTTTACACATATTAAGAACGGCAAAGCACAGCAGGTGGATATCTCGAATAAAGCGGTAGCTTCGAGGCGCGCTCTCGCAGAAGGGACTATTGAGCTCAAACCAGAGACAATAGGAGCGATAAAACAGGGTTCGATAGAAAAAGGAAACGTTCTAAACACAGCGACAGTTGCCGCTGTGCTTGCTACCAAGCAGACCTCACAAATTATTCCGTTGTGTCATAATATCCCTCTAACGAGCATCCAAGTGAACTACTCACTGCAAGACTCAACGATCAAGGCAACCGTTGAAGTTAAGTCTGAAGGGAAGACAGGAGTTGAAATGGAAGCGATAACGGGTGTAAGCGTAGCACTTTTAACGATATGGGATATGGTGAAAAGCGTTGAAAAGGATGCCACCGGCAACTACCCCGTGACCAAGATTCGGGATATTCGCGTCTTAGAAAAGATCAAAGTAATAAAGTGAGTTTAGCATTGAGAGCGATGATCTATTTGCCTAACGTGAGAAGTGTATCAGGAAAAGTAGTGCAACTCAGTTGGCCATTCGCGTCTGTTGGTAAAGGTCTCAAATCTGGCTAGCTTACAAACAAGCGTGGACTCGCCATGATAACCGCATCAGCACAAGGAGCAGGCACCGTCATTAATGCTATCGCAACGCTCAAAGGTTCTGCTTTTGCAATAAACCTAAAGACTTATTCTGAGGTTGAGATCGTCGACCATGGCATCAAATGCGAAATTGCTGACAGTCCCGCAGCGGATACCGCGCTTATAGAGGAATGTGCGCGCTTAGTGCTGAAACGATTTGCCCCAAATGTTGGCGTGCGCATTGCTACGAGAAGCGAGATACCAATCGCCCGCGGACTGAAAAGCAGCAGCGCAGCAGCCAATGCGACGGTGCTTGGACTCATTGAAGCGCTCGAAATTGAAATAGAGCCGATCGAGATCGTTAGACTAGGCGTCCTTGCTGCGAGAAGAACAGGGGTGACAATCACCGGTGCTTTCGATGATGCGTGCGCATCGTTTTTCGGAGGGCTTGTAATTACCGACAATGAGCACGACTTGCTGTTAAAGCGCGTTGAGTGGAATGCCGACGTTCTTATCCTCGTGCCGCACGAAAAGGCCTACTCGGCGAAAGCCGACGTAGCACGAGCAAAACTTCTCGCACCATGGGTCGACATAGCATTTGATTTAGCGAGCAATGGAGCCTTCGAAAAGGCAATGGTTTTGAACGGCGTGCTTTACTGCAACGCGTTTGGATTTAGTACGGAACCGATAATGTCCGCGTTGGCTGCCGGAGCAAGAGCTGCTACGCTATCAGGAACGGGACCGTCATATATCGCGCTCGTCGACCGCGCGTCTGCTCAACCCGTAAAAAAAGAGTGGGAGCAGTTTGAAGGGCTCATCATTGAAACGAAAGTTACGAATCAAGGAGCAATGACAAAAGCGCTTTAAAAATTCACTTGCTTGCAGGCCAACATTCTTCTAATGCGAGGGACATATAAAGTTAGATGATAGAAGAGGTGCGAAGTCAAATAGAAGCGATCGACGCGGACATCGTCGAATTAATAGCACAAAGAACAGACTTAGCTTCGCAGGTGTTGCACGCAAAAAGAGCGGACGGTTTTACTGAGATCAACGACGAAAAGCAAAACGAGCGAGTGCTCAGCAGGGCAGTTGACTCGGCTACCGAACGAAATATAGACGCTGGTTCAGTGAAAGCAATTTTTGAGATTCTTATTGCGATGAACTTGGAAATGCAGCACGGCCTGAGTGGGGAAGGTAATCTGCCGTAGCTCCAACGGCGCTGTGCGAAGACACGACGACTCCCGCCAATATGATCTATCAGCAAAACGGGATATCTGTTAGTTTTGACGACGGGACAAAGTTTAGACTGGATCCACGGACGTACTCACCCGATGAAGTTAATCTAATCTCGCACGGACACTCCGATCACTTACCGACACGCTGCAACGGCAAAAGCATCGTGATGTCAGAAGTCACACAAACGTTGCTGAAAGTAAGAAAAAACGCCTCCGCCGATATATTAAGTCACGGTTCAGTAAGCGCACTTGACGCAGGTCACGTTATTGGATCGCATATGTTTTTGCTGGAAGGCAATCACACTGTGCTCTACACAGGCGACTTTTGCACCAAAGAGAAGTTCTTTTCACACGGTGCGCAGCCCGTCAATGTCGACGTTTTAGTTGTCGAATCCACATTCGGAAGCGAACAGTATATTTTTCCAGAGACAAAAAAAATCGCCGAGCAAATCCAAGAATGTGTCACTTCCTGTATAGAACACGATGAATCAGTGATCGTTCTTGCCTACCCTTTTGGAAAGGCGCAAGAGCTTACACATCTTCTTCGAGATTATGTTCCATTTGTTGATAGCAGCATTTTCAAGATAAATGAAGAGCTGAATAATTTTGGCTATAAGTTTCACCACCAGCTATTCGACGCTTCATCCATCAAAGAATCACGAGAGCCTTTTGTGTTCATTTCGAGCGGGAACGCAAAGCAGCACAGAGATCTTAACGAAATGCCATGTGGAAAAAAACGCACACTTGCAGTTTCAGGATGGGCGATTAATCGTGGTTTCAAATACTACCGAGGCGTAGACTACGCTTTTGCATTATCAGACCACGCTGATTTTCAAGATCTTATGACCTTTATTAACCGCTGCAACCCAGAGCTCGTCTATACATGTCACGGCTATGCAAAGCGGTTTGCGCGTCTTGTTCACGATCGCCTCGGCATTGAAGCTATGCCGCTCGAAAAAGGACAACAATTTTTATCTAACTATGTTTAAAACGCCGCTGGTAACAAAACTGATGCTCTATGATGACTTGAAAAAGCACATCTAACGAGTATATATAACAAAAGCCGTCAATTTACATTGGAGATAAAAGATGTCGGATACCAACGTTAACCAAACGAAGATACTAGATTATCTTAAAAAAGGGGTTACGCGAGGTAAACAATTCTTTAAAAGCAAATCAATCGCACGAGAGCTTGGCTTAAGCACTAATGAAGTCGGCACAAATATAAGCATGTTAGTCGACAACTCCGACGATATCGTCATTGAGAAATGGAGCTATTCTCACGGGACGACTTGGCGCGTGTATACCGCAAAAGAAGCTTAAGAACTATCTTTTTTAAGAAAGCTTCGGTGAGCCATTGACTTCGATCTTAGTCATAAATAACTACGGCCAATTTGCCCACCTGATTCATCGCGCTGTTCGTGACCTTGGCGTTGATTGCGAACTCGTGAAAAACACGCTCGACGTTGACGAAATATTACAACGAGATCCGGACGGTTTGATTTTGAGCGGTGGTCCGAGCATGGATCGCATCGGAAACTGCAAGCTCTACGTCAAAGAGATAAACTTGCCTATATTAGGGATTTGCCTAGGTCATCAGCTCATTGCCGAGAGTTTTGGTGGCGCCGTTAGTAAAGGCGTCTCAGGCGGATACGCGCACGTTACTGTGGAAATCATCGAACCAAATGATATTCTTGTCGAGATGGGGCCAGTCATTAACACGTGGGCATCACACGCAGACGAAGTCAATCGTTTGCCGAAGGATTTTACGAAACTTGCACGTTCTGAGGTTTGTGAAGTGGAAGCAATGAAACACCGCGGCAAGCCTATTTATGGCGTTCAGTGGCATCCTGAAGTGGCACATACGGAATCGGGAAGCACCCTTCTACTGAACTTCATCAAAATCTGCGAGGAACGTTAACGCTTTTGTTTTGGTGCAGAGAAGTCAATTCGAATAGCGCCCGTTGGACAGCTTCCAATGCACGTCGTACAGCCGAGGCAGAAACTGGAATTCTTAACGACGCATTTTCTCTTGCCGTCAATGACAGCAACGCCGTAAATTCGCTGGCCCTTTGGACAAATCCTCACACATTTTCCTACACCAGTGCACTTTTCCTGATCGATAAAAATTTGAGGCATTTAATGACTATTTCTGAAGAATTACCGGGTAATCTCGCCGACCGGCAGTTCACTGACAAAATCATCCTTATTGAAATGGAGCGCTAACTCGCGCGAAGCAGACTCCACCGAATCGGCAGCGTGCACCAAGTTTCTCACCTGCTCTAGGCAAAAATCCCCGCGCAGACTCCCTGGCATCGCTTCAATCGGATTTGTGGACCCGACAAGTTGACGAACCGCTCGCACTGCGTTGAATCCCTCTACAGCCATTAAGATGATTGGTCCAGAGGTGACGTAGTAGACTAAATGTTCGTAAAATGGCTTGTCAACGTGTTCTGCATAGTGTTTTTTGGCCGTCTCAATATCTAAATTCTTGAATTTCAGGGCTCGAAGTTCTAGGCCTTTCTCCTCAAGTCGCGAAATGATCTCGCCAACGAGCCCCCTCTTTACCCCATCTGGCTTAATCATCACGAAAGTAGACTCAATGTGATCTTCAGACTCCATTTAGACCCTCTCACGCTTTTTTGCGTGCTGATCGACCGGATTCTGTCCAAGCAACACGTCGCGCAAGACGACCAAGCTTGAAGTTCTTCTCACATTTAGACGAGCAAAAATTATGTACCGTCCCATCTCGCTTTACGAACATCTTGCCGGTGCCAAGTTCGATAGCGCTTCCGCAAAAGACGCACGTTCGCTTTTCCATCATCTCACCGTGTCATCAGTTTCTTGGCTTCGTGTGACGTTTCGCGAAGCATAAGTATGTCTCCGATTTGAACGGGGCCTACACAATTTCGCGTGATTATTCTTCCCTTGTTTTGGCCTTCGAGGACGCGGCACTTTACCTGTTTCGCCTCTCCGTGCATTCCGGTGTTCCCCACTATTTCGATTATCTCTGCAGGCGTTGCGTCGTTATATTCTGCCACCGTATATCCTCCGTGATTTGTCCTACGAGACTAGCCTGAGCGAATCGTTTTGATTTGCTCGACGATTTCGTCGACGAGGGCTTTACTCTTCCCAGCATCGATGATTGCAGCTGCTGCCGAGCCAACGTCAAGTCCTGCCGCAGCTCCGAGATCGCTCTGTCGTTTAACATATACGTACGATATCCCTTTCTCGTCGCAAAGTGGGGGAATGTGTGCGAGGATTTCTTCAGGTTGAACATCTACACTAATTAATACGAGTTGAACGATTCCTCGCTCAATCGCTTTCGTGACTTCGTTCGTACCCTTCTTTATTTTCCCTGTATCACGGGCGCTCTCCAAGGCTTCTAACGACTTGTTTTCGATCTCGTCTGGAGTGTCAAATTTTACAAACATTGGTTTTGCCATACTCACATACCTCTTTCAGGATCCGAACGTAATAGCGAATCCTGTCATCAGTCATCGATATAGGTGCTCTAATAGGAACCTAAAAAGCTGTATCGACCAAGCTTATTCTCGTCAATAGCCGCTTGCGATATCCTGTTGGTGTCCTCATTTTATATGGTTAGGTATAAATGCTTTTTCGATGCGCATTTAGCTCGCCGATCTATGGCTTCGTTAACTCGTCTCATCTTGATTCTACTTTGCTTATCTCAGAATATCCAGAGGGTAGGAACTTAGCCACCTCGTCGGCGGCAATGATCTTTCTTAAGCCCTTCTTCTGGTCATCTCGCACCATACCGAGAAGTTCCCTTGATATCATCTTTGCTAAATCACTTGAGTTATACTTTCCAGGCTCAATCACGACAAAGGGATGAGCAATCTTTGTTATAGCTGATAGAGGCCCACCTACGATTTTTTCGTCGTGGACGCCGACAGCGAGTAGGGACGCCGATTCAAGATAATGCCGTTCACCCCTGATAATAAATGCCCCTTTAGGCAAGTATTCTCCAGATTCAGGGGTTTTCGACACTTGTTTGGGATATACCCAGTAACAACGACCGGACCCAAGACCCTGTTTCCAAATCGAAGAATAAGAAACAGCGAATTGTGCGGCCTCGCTTAAGGTTACCTCTGATACTTCTTTGGCTTGCGATTTCACAATAACGGCCGGCGCTCCGTGAACGTCAGCGTGAAGAAATATGTCTCGAGGTTCTAAGTACTTCTTCACCAATTCCTCATTAGTATCCGCATCCCTGCCCCCGACTACCAAAAAACCCTCTGAAGAAAAAAACCAACGATATCGCTCGTACCAACGAGGCCGCTTTTTCTTGGTACGACGTTTTTCAGGACCTACCTGTTTTAATTCATTTCCTTGTTCTTCTTTTATTTTTTTCAATGAGAGAGTCAACGCACGTTCCGCACCCTCGGCCTTGGCTTTCATCACTTTCGCCTTGTGATAGTACTTCTGAGCGTTTTGGGGGACATCTTCATCTACGACGATATCGATCAAAACCCCGCTAACTTCGAGAGTAATCGTTCCTGTGCTTGGATCGATCTCTTTGAAAAACGAGAAAGAGCTTAACGCATAATTAACCTCAGCCCAGGTTTTTAACCTCCGCGCCTCTCTTACCGTTTTAATTAACCGATCGATCTCGTGATACTTTTCAAACAGCAAATCTCCTTTCGACTGATACTCACGTTCTTGTATCTTGAACTGTTGAATTGCCACCGTTTGCCTGTCGATTATCTTCTGAAGTCGCGTTTTGGCTACAGGAGTAGGTCGTGATTCATCAATTTTTAACCCGTAATATTCGTCGAGCGCTTCGTTAAAACTTGAAAAAAAGCGTTTTTCACATCTGTCGAACTGCACCAACTCAAATGGAAGGACGCTGATTGGCGCTGATTCACTTTCATATACAATATGAGGGCTTAACGTATTCGATCGCAACGGTTCAAAAACTTCTCTCAACGCTGCGTAGAGCCGTTGAATCTCTTCTGGGGTAAGGCTCTCGCTTTTTTTTTCGACTTCGGCTCTCAAACACACTTCTTCTGCATATAAACCACCCATATTGAAACGCGTCGCGAGCGTTCTAACAACATCACGAGTAGTGGAGGTTATGACCGCTTCAAACTCATTGTAGGATAAGTCAACGGGGCTGAGTTGCGCCGAGGGGTACTCGTAGTGTTGCCCCCGTATGACCTGTCGTGAAGCTGACCTCATGCCTCGCAATGGCAATATTATACGCTTAGATTCGTCCGTAAGGACGACGTTCCCTTTTGAAAAGAACTCACATATCAAGTAGCGTTCATCGTCGCTCCGCACAAAACGTATTTCGACAACACGATCAAAGTCATGCTGCTCGATTGTGCTGATCCGTCCACCTTTAAGTTCTTTTCTAAGCAGCATCGGAAAGCTTGGCGGAAGGGCGGGTGCTGCGGCGGGGGCGTTGGTGAGGTGTAACCGCTTTCCGGCCTCAAGTATGAGGTCACGTTTCCCAGTTTTTGTCACAAGCTTTAAGCGAAGTTCTACAGGCGTGAGTTGATATGCCTTTTCTAGCTTTGCTCCGATAAGGCTATCAAGTTCTGGCAACAACGCTGCCACGTCTACGCTCGTCATTACCGTCTTCAAACGATTGTCCCTCACCAAGCCGCTCGTCAGCTAAATAAGCTGGGTCCTATCACGCGGTCATTTGACAAAAGACATAAACCTCCGTTTTTGCGGAGTGTCTAGGTCAAACGTATCTAGGGTCTTTCACAATATTATTTAAAGCGCTGGTTAACGTTTGAATTTTTAACCAAGTCTAATCTTGCAGATGTGAAGCCGCAAAACATATAAGCACAGTTGAATGTTAGTTGATGTCGAAGCATGGCAAAAACTAAAGGAAAAGCCGCCCCTAAAACTGAAAAAAAAGGTGCCTCGCGAAAGGCTGAAAAAAAGGGCGTGGCAAAAACCGATGAAAAGCAAGAGCCAGATAGACACGTTAAGCATGTCGAAGGCATTAAAAAGACAGCACTTTCATCGCTACTCGGCATTGCCGGAGGAGTGGCTTCGTTCTATCTACCTGCTTATTGGATTTTCATCCTTATTGCAATCGTATACAGTCAAAGGATTATTCTGCCTCGTATCGGTGTTGACGCTAAAGAATATCGCGCGACGGACTGGTTTTTCCTTGTGTTCATGACCGTCGCGTTCTGGTTTGTCAGCTGGACGATATTGCTCAATCCAGCATGACCAAGCTAAAACGAGCACATTCCGATGAGAATAGCAGTGCTGAAAAAAGACAGCTGTCGCAGTAAAAAATGCGGCACAGAGTGTCTACGTTTTTGTCCCCCTGTCAGAACAGGCGACGAAACGATCGTTATCGGAGCAAACGGTAAACCCGTCATTTCAGAAGAGCTTTGTGTCGGGTGCGGGATCTGTATAAAAAAATGTCCATTCGGAGCAATAACGATAGTCAGTTTACCTGAAGAACTCGAGAAACCGACCCATCGTTACGGCGTTAATGGTTTTGCTGTATATGGACTCGCCGTTCCACGCAGTGGCCGCGTCACAGGCATCTTAGGGCCAAATGGCATAGGTAAAACAACTATAATCAATATCCTCACCGGTGAGACTAAACCTAACTTTGGCCGAGACAACGTTAGAGAGGAGGATATTCTTGAGTATTACGCGGGTACCGACGTACACGATTATTTGAAAAGTGTTTATGACGGCAAAATTAGAACTGCTAGCAAGCCACAGTACGTCGACAATATACCTCGCGCGTACACCGGCAAAGTCATTGATCTCATAAAAAAAGCTGACGAACGTGGAGTGCGGAGCACGCTGTTCAGTCAACTTGAGCTGGATAACGTCGAAGAGCGGGAGGTAAGACATTTAAGCGGAGGTGAATTACAACGCCTCGCCATTGCAGCTACCATCGCTCGCGATGCGGATTTTTACTTTTTCGACGAACTTACACCCTACCTCGATATATATCAACGTGTTAACGTTGCACACACAATTAGAGAGCTTGCGAAGCGAAAGACAGTCCTCGTCGTCGAGCACGATCTCGCCATACTTGATTTGCTCGCAGATGTTGTGCATATTGTTTACGGCGAGCCAGGAACGTACGGCGTTATTACAAATCCAAAAGCGGTTAGAGTAGGGATAAATGAGTATCTCTCAGGGTATCTTCGAGAAGAGAATGTTCGAATTAGAGCAGAGGCGATTAAATTTGAGCTCCATGCCCCACGCCTTGACATAGATACGCGCATCTTAGCACACGTAGAACACCTAAAGAAGAGTTATAATTCGTTCAAATTCGAAGCAGCCGGTGGCGACCTTACAAAAGGTGTGATCGGCATTATGGGCGCAAACGGTACTGGGAAAACAACGTTCGTCAAGTTACTCGCAGGTGTGATCAAACCTGACGAAGGCAGTGTCGACGTCGAGGTAAAGACCTCTTATAAGCCGCAGTACTTGACAAGAAACGACAACGCAGACGAAAGCGTCGGCTCCCTATTAAAATCGATTACAGATTTGTATGATTCAAGCTACTACCGAACCGAAATCCTGCGACCATTACAACTTGAACGTATACTAGACAGGTCGCTCGAGAAACTGAGTGGCGGCGAGCTCCAGCGAGTGGCCATCGCCGCTTGCCTCAGCCGCAGCGCAGACCTTTTTATGCTTGATGAACCGAGCGCACACCTCGATGTAGAACAAAGGGCTTTAGCTACGAGTCTTATCAGGCGCTTCACCGAGAATAAGAAGGCGGGTACACTTCTCGTTGACCATGATATCTATATGATAGACCTCGCAAGTGAGCGATTAATGGTTTTTACAGGGAAACCTGGCGCAAACGGAACAGCTGAAGGTCCTTTTGATATGCACATAGGCATGAATCGCTTTTTGAAACACATAGGAATAACTTTTAGGCGAGATGAAGACAGCCACCGCCCACGAGTAAATAAAATGGGTTCCAAGAAGGACCGGAAACAACGCGAAGAGGGCGAGTACTATTATCCAGAGCAATAGCCCTCCTTCTCTAGAGGTTTCGGAAGCATATGGCGTTTCCAAATGATCTGTACGATTTGAGCTCGTCTGCAGGCATCTTGTTGAGAATTTTGCTCTTTGGAGCTCTCACTATCATCGTCGCACAGGTGATTGAGACTTTGCTCGAACGATACTTACGACAAGCTTCGATACGGCTAAGAGTAAGCCCTACAAAGTATCTCGTGCTTCGGCGGCTCGTTGTTGCTGCGGTCTACGTAACGGGCGTCATCATCCTCATCTATTCAACGCCGCAGCTGCAATCGCTCTCCGTCGCTATTTTTACAAGCGTCAGCATTATCGGTATCGTCGTCGGCATTGCTGCTCAGAGCACCATTTCAAATGTCATCGCAGGTTTAGCAATTGTTGTATTCAAGCCCTTTGGCGTTGGTGACTTTGTGACCGTGCGCGGCGAATCGGGTTTTGTAGAGGATATCACCTTTAGACATACGGTCATTCGTCTTCTCGATGCCCACATGATCGTCCCGAACTCAGCGATGACAAGTGAGGTGGTGTTTAACCACTCAGATCATAACATTGCATCCCGCATAGACGTTCGCGTTTCTTACGACTCGGATTTGAGCTTAACAAGACAAATTATCCAACAGGAAGCACAGAAAACCGCTGAGGTTGAGCAAGACACGATAGAAGTGTTTTTATCAAAAACGGATGAGCAAGGGGTTACGTTTTCGCTTGTCTTTAGATTAGAGGGTTCGCCATTTGACTCCGTAAGCAGTCTTAAAGAGAGAATCGTTCTTCGACTTTTGAGCGAAAACGTGACCTTAAGGTGATTTAGAAGAACTAACTACCACACGTCTGCGTTACTAATCGCGGAGCATGAACTGACATAAATTTCTAGTCTTACTGCAGCAGCAAAAAAATGACGACTGCCGCTAAGGCACCGGCAACAGTTGCGAGCAAATTCACTGAGCTATTCGTTAAGTAATGTCTTCGCTCTAATACCGCCCCCAAAACGCTGTCGACGTTAGCCCCGAAAAAGCCGCCTAGAATGACGGGAACCATCGTGTTGACTGCCCCGACGCCAAGTAAGACCGCTATGATCGCTATTGCTCCAGCTCCTGCTAACGCAGAGTACTCGCCAAGCGTGGTTATTCCCCCATCTGTGCCATGTGATACTAACTTCAGATCAGTAATCAATCGCGGCAGCTTCCTGTAAGTCTGTCCAATTTCACTCGCTAAGGTATCACCAGTAGCTGTCGCCACGGCACCGATATAAGCTGTAACAAGCAAAGCGTTGCCTGTGATCCCAAAAGCGATGGCGCAAACTAGAGCCACAAGTCCGTTTCCGAAGACATTCCTATATCCCCTCGCGCCACCCCCTTCTTGCGCAATGCCAATAGCTCGTTTGTAGTCGTACTTATATTTCGTAAAGACCCCCCCAATGACGAAAAATGAGAGGATGAGCACGAACCACCGAAAGTCCGTGAATGAAACGATTAAGAGACCCATTAGGATGCCGCTGAGAACGCCTGAAACATCCGCCAGTTGGACCCTCCCAAGGGTATACCCTAAGAAGATCATAAAAAGCAACGTTAAAAGAAGTCGTAGCACCGGCACTGAGTAATCAAATCCGACGAATAGCCACATAACTAAGCCAATGCCGAGCGGCACGACTACGTTCTCCTCTATTCCGCGTAAAATAGTCTTCAACAGCGCCCCCACAAGCGCGCCAATCATAGCAACGAAAAGCAAAAAGTCGGCTGACGTGCTCACGCTCGTAAAAGTAGCAGCCACCCCTCCGACCAGAAAACCGAAGAAGCCTCCAGACAACACGAAGATCAGGCTGCTTGTGAAACTACCATAAGAATCAAACAAAACGGCAAGAACCTCTGCCAACGTTACAATTATAATAACCGTGCTGACTATATACAACGGTAAGCCTGAGACCACACTAAAGATGCAAAGCGCAGTCAAAGAAAGTGTGAGGGCCAGCGGTTTTATAAGCACTTCGCTTTTTCGGTCCGCAACAGTTGCCAGTAACATGAACACATGCATCTTGGGGTTTATGAGCGCTATAAGCAAAGACAAAAACAAAAAGAGAAAAAGTGAGCCCGTGCTCCCTAAAAAAGGAACAACCAAGGCGACCAAACCAAAACTCGCGCGAATTAGCAGTCTACGTGCTGTAACAACATTCACGCTAATCCCGTTCTAGTTCAAGCTCGAAGTACTTTATGTTTACGACGGTTCCGGTGGAAAGAGGCTAAAAGCCAAGACCAAACGACACATGATTTCAAACCTTTACGAGCGAAGGCTTCTCAATCAAATTCAAGAAGTACCACGACACGTTGCGCTTGTTGTCGCTGAAAAAGACCTCAATACTGTTGAAGCGTATAAAAAGTTAGGTGCCTTTACGTCGTGGTGCCGCGACATTGGGATAAGTCGCGTTACAGTTTACATAAACATGCTGCGTCTAGGAGAGGAAGTCAACCAAAGGTTGCGATCACAGATAGTCCAAAGAGTATCGGATAGCCTTCAATCTTCATCAATTGCTGCTACCATTTATTCTCCAGACGCCAAAGACCCCACAAGCAGCGATCAAGCTCCCGATGTGAGTTTCTCTATTGGGTATGGTGGAAAGAAAGAGCTCGTCGATGCCATTAGATCGATAGCACAGAAGGTAATGGATAAGGAGCTAAGAGCTAATGAGATATCTGAAGAAACTGTAAGTGCACATCTCATATTCAAAGAAGAGCCTGAACTAGTAATACGAACGGGTGAGAATCGGCTGACTGATTTTTTGATATGGCAAGCTGTTTATTCAGAACTATACTTCACTGAAGTGAACTGGGCAAATTTCCGGAGAATGGATTTGTTGAGGGCTGTACGCGACTATCAGAAAAGAAAACAGCGGCACGGGCTCTGATCATAAATAAATACTCTTCATTACGCGCGATTGTGCTTCACACAGA
Source organism: Methanobacteriota archaeon (assembly GCA_963719035.1). Taxonomy (GTDB): domain Archaea; phylum Halobacteriota; class Bog-38; order Methanoflorentales; family Methanoflorentaceae; genus Methanoflorens. Next base: position 324,330 of record CAVRAO010000002.1, read on the forward strand.
TGATAAACCTTGAGCGGCAAGCCGTTCGAACTTCAACGCGCTATACGACACATTCAGTTCAAAGTGATCATGAATATCGCACTTAAACTGCTTACCTCAGCTAAATTCACAGTCGCCATAATTGCCGTGATTATCACTCTAGCAGCGGTCAGCACTATTTATCCCGGGGGCGATGTAATTTTTGGGTCCTGGCTTTTCCTTTTCTTGATTGGACTGCTTGCATTATCAACCGCAAGTTGCAGTTTGACGAGAATCCCCCCCTTATGGCGCGCTGTTACGCATCCCACGGTAGAAGTCGACGATCAATTTATACAAAAGCTCCCGTACCACGCAAACCTCACGGGAGTTAAGGTTTCACAATTTAAAGCCCATTTGAGAGGATACAAATGGTATGAATCGATTAGTTCCGAAACCACTTTCATATTTGCACAAAAAGGAAGAATTGGCAGATTCGGACCCCATATCGCGCACTTTGGCGTGTTAATTCTCTTGTTGGGAGTCGTTATCGGAGCGGCTTATGGTCAAGCAAACCCCTACAGCGATAAGATTATGGTGATTCCAGTTGGTGGCTCGCAGCAAGTTGATGGCTTTGCTCTACGACTCGATGGCTTTCACGTGAGCTATTATGATGACGGTGCTGTGCGGGAATACAGGGCGACTGTCACAATAATAGATGGCAATCAAATGCAAACTCGCGATATCACCATAAATGGGCCGATAAGCTACAGAGGGTTGACTTTCTTGTTATACGGCTATGATTCTAACGGAGTGTATGAATCTGGAAAGGCAAGCTGGGTTGCATTTCAAATAAAGAACGATGCCGGAATTGCCCTGGTTTGGGCGGGGGCTGCAGTGACGCTTATTGGAATTATGTTGTCTCTCTATGTGTCACATAAAAGGATCTGGATAATATTCTATAAAGAACGTACTATACTTGGAGCGATAAGCAATAAAAAATCAGCACGATTTTTAAGAGACATTGATAATTTATGTGCAAAGCTTAAGGATGGTTCTTAAGAACCACATCACGTGATCAGATTAACAAAAGAGAAATAATGTTTCGTTGAACTGATAAAACGACCTATGGACATCGCAGCTCTTGAACATTTAGGATTCGAAATTGCACTTGGTGCTTACCTCATATCATCGATCCTTTTTATCCTCTATTTGTCAACAAAAAAACGACGCCTTGCAGATATGGGATTTACCCTCATAGGCTTCGGATTCGCGTTTCAAACCCTTGCACTTATAACAAGATGGTTTTATGCGGGCCACCCGCCGTGGGTGAATACCTACGAAGTCATGTCGTTTTTTGCATGGACCATTGTGGGTGCATATCTCGCACTAAACGTCAGAACTGATTATAAGAGCGTCGGAACGCTCGTCGCGCCGCTCGCGTTCGCTATGCTTGGCTTCGCCTCATTACAGCCTTCAAACCCGGCGCCACTCATCCCTGCACTGCAGAGCGTCTGGCTGCTCATACACGTTCCCATCGTTGTGGCATCCTATTGCGCTCTCTTTATCGCGTTCGTGGCAAGCATTCTCTTTTTATTTAAAGACAAGCAGCTGAACGAGCGGCGTCCTTTGGTGGACAATCGTCTGCCGAGAAAAAGGTCCGTGAACACCACGCCTGTAATCTCGCAGGAAACTACAAGCATCCTTGATAAGTTAAGTTTAGACCAGTTGGATGACTTAGCATACAGAAGCGTCGCAGTTGGATTCCCCCTCCTCACCATTGGAATTGTGACCGGAGCGATATGGGCTGAAGCTGCCTGGGGAAGCTACTGGAGCTGGGATCCAAAAGAGACGTGGTCGCTGATCACGTGGTTTGTCTTTTTGATCTATTTGCACGCAAAAACGCAGAATTGGAGTTCTTCGCTTGCAGCTTACATCGCTTCGTTTGGATTTATTTCCGTTATGTGCACATTTTTGGGCGTAGGGTATGTCCTTCCATTTCTCGAAACCTATATTAGTGTCAGCACGGGGTTGCATGGTTATACTGGGGGCGGTGATGTCGCGGGCACCGTATTTTTCTGTGGGATCGTAGGCTTCGTATTCTTATTGCTCTTCGTGACGCGTAAAAGGCCACCACGCCCAAGCGACGCGCCGTTAGCTGAAGCCAAAACCGAAGCTGCCCAAATTAATTAGTCGCAGAGCGTCTTTTTGTTCAATAATTCGATATCTTCAAAGTCGTTGATGTTAATAAAAGTGCATAATTCCGGGTCGATGACACGAATCTCTTCTTTTGGCACATAGTTAGCCTGTAATTGATCAACAACGTACATAATCGCACCTTTTCGCCTTCGAATTGCCGCTTTAGCAGCGCGAATCGTCGTCTCGCGCCGATATACTGCGTGCAAAGGTTCCAGGGGATAAGGAATGGCCACGTCGTATCCCACAGCCTTCTGAAAAAGCAAATCTACGACGTCTGCTTTTATGAAAGGCATATCACATGCTGCAACGAACGAATACTCAAAACTCGACACTTTTAGTCCACTGCAAATGCCTGCCACAGGGCCGAAGCCTTGGACCTCGTCTCGAACAATTTTGACTCCAGCAAGGTGTAACTTCTTTTGCTGCTCTTCGTCTCGAGCGACAACAACAATCTCATCAACACAACCAGACAGTGTTTCGACAATATGGTTCAGTATCGGTTTCCCACGCAGTTTAAGCAATGCCTTCTCTACATAATTCAGTCTGGAACCCTTGCCTCCCGCCAGGACTATAGCAGTTCTCATTAATCGTTTTGAGCTTTAATTCCAGGGACAAAATCTCGGAGAATCTCGTTAACCTCTTCGTGCGTGATAACGCAGGCTCTTCTCGATAGATTGAAGACCTCTTCAACTTCGACTTTGCCTATCTCGTTGAGAAATAGAAAAGCGCGCTGAACGATATTGACCCTGCGTTCCTGCTCTCGCTTTTGATAAGTACGTACAGCTCTTAGAAGATCAATTCTTCGAAACTCTGGCCAATAAGGGGCACAGAAATATGAACAACACTCGTTACCGTTAGCCTGCCAAGGGAGAAAGTTGGACGTTCGTTCTTCACCGCCTGACCTGATTATGAGGTCAACGTCAGCGAGTGCATTATTGCTGTAAAAAAGCTCTGAAAGGGCGTTTTCATCGATTTCATCAACAGTTATTACGTTGTTTTCTACCAGCTTTGCGATGGAGCGTACAACGTCCACGATCTCCTTTCTTCCCCCGTAAGCCAAAGCGAAGTTCAAGTAGTGTTTCTCGAATAGACGAGTGGCTTCTTCAACACGCTCTACTGACCGAAGGACGCCGTCTGGCAACAAATCTCGTTCCCCGATCATTCGAACTCGAACCTCCTTTTTGTGGATTTGTTCTTCGTTGAACAAATCCACAAATCTCTGTTCGATAAGCGAGAATAAGGACTCAAGCTCTTGCTCGGGCCGCCCGTAGTTTTCAGTTGAAAATGTATAGAGCGTTAGTTCCTTAATTCCAAGATCGAGACACCACCATAAAACCCGCTCCGTCGTCAAAGCGCCGTAAAGGTGGCCATGTGCACGGGGTTCACCAATCTTGTCTGCATACCGACGGTTACCATCTTGTATGATGGCGACGTGTTGCGGAATGGGAGCTGCCTTTACTTCTTTGAACAAAAGCCGTTCGTAAGCTTTATATAAAGAATTATGAGCGTTTTGCCTGATCCACGACATAAAGCCCCTAAAACACGAAGTCCTTAGTTAGAGGGATATGCCCCTGTTCTTCGCTTAGAAGTGACTGAACGACTTCTTTGTATGAGTCCTTCAAAGAATAGACGTTGTGATTCTTGGTAACGTCAATCCTAAATATCCCCAACCGAGTATTCATAAGCCCTACCATTGCGGAAACTCCGCGATAACTCACTTCGTAGCCGCTATCCTTCAATTGTTGGTACACCTCTTCAGTTGTAAAGATATGCTTTTTGAGAAACAGCTCGAGCACGGCCCTTCGTACTCCTAGCCCGTCCCTTTCAAGATAATTCTTCAAGCGGTCCTCAACGTTTCTGTCGTTCAGCTCAATCACATCCGAGGCGATAATAAATCACCAACGAGGTATTTACGTTTTCTGTTTAAAGCAATCGCCTAATGGGGTGATTTCTACCACCATGCCATCTGGATAAGTCTCAACGACGCGCGCTTTCTGTGTCAGATGTGGGTGATCTTTCACTAGCTGCAACGCTAATTGCCACGAAGTAAGGAACTCGCCGTTTACAACCACATATTCCTTGCTCGAAATGCCTTTAAGGTACTCAAAACTCGGCACAGATCCCAACACGCCGAAAACGAGGGTTCCGTCGTCGGTTACTTCGTCGAAAGACCGGGCTACGCGTAGTGCTTTACGCTTCAGTCGCTCTCTGAGCTGAATGCTGTCTTTTGATGATGAAGAACAGAAATAAACTGGCAGTCCATCGCTAACAATCTCCAAGGCAGTCTCTCGGCTGCCGAAAGCTGCATAACCAGATTTGAGCGGAACAAACCCTCTTGCGGTCATAGCGTCATAGTTTGTCTCTGAAAATTCAAGTTCGTTGAGATTGAGGAACCCGCCAAGCTCCTTAAGAGCTTCGACAATCGAAGGGACAGGTTTAATCGCTGGAATCTCAACTCCTGCGTGCAGGCCGAGTTGCCCTGCATATGCAAGCGCTTCGCAATAGCAAGATGATGAAAAATCATCCCACTCGTCTATCGGGGGGTGAAGTCGAATTTCATCCAACCCGACACGGGCTAAAGCGTCGAGAGTGTGATCAGAGGGGGCAAGAGCACTGTAAAGATGGACGTGATGCGCTTGTCCAAACTCACTTTTTAAAAGCCTGACATAATCTCGAACTCGATCGAGCTTCAACAAAGGTTCGCCGCCTGTGATACCCGTGCCAAGGGCGTCCATGGACCATGCTTCTTCTAAGATATCAGCATCGTTTCTTACAAGTCGCTCGTTAGCATATGCGACGTCTTTTCCCCTCCTATGGTCGGATAAAGGGCAATAGTAACAGCCCCTATGACACAAACCAGTGACAAAAAGCACCATCTTAGCGCCAAGCTGACATAACTCGCATCCCTTGCTATGTCCTATTTCCATGCACTCAGTCTCTCTTTTGCGATTTCAACACATCTGATTCGTTCGTCAATAATTTGACATAGAATCCGAACGCAACTCTCTTGATGTCACACGTGTCCCTTTATCACGTAAAAACTTAAGTATAATCGTGTTAAGGGGTTTATAACTCCGATATACAGGCAACTTAGATCAAGCAGCTTGGACGTGGTTGGAGGCTGCAATTTGAAAAAGATTCCAATAGACGAGATACTCCGAATCAAACAAAAAAGCTTCGAAGCGGCATGGAAATATGGGGGCGACTTGCTCAATGATAAAAGCATCTACGATCTACACCGGATTGCTGATGCTGCCTCCCCAGGAAAGCCGCACGCGCTCAACGAACTCATTGAAAGAATGCGACAACGCCTGTTGCAGCTAGGCTTCGACGAGATAATAAATGAGACCATCTTTCCGCAAGAGGACGTACTAAAACAATGGGGGCCGACCGGTTATGCCATTCTCGATCGCTGCTACTATCTAGCAGCCCTACCGCGACCCGACGTCGGTTTGAGTTCGCAGAAACAAGCAGCGATAAGAAGCTTTAATATCGATCTGCCTCCCGAAAAAGTGGCCGCGCTTCAGCTGACGCTTCATAAACTAAAAACAGGTGAACTCGAAGGCGATGAGTTAATCAGAGAGATTGGAAAAGAGTTGGATATCGCCGATGACTGTGCAGTAGAGGTCTTTGAAAAGGTGTTTGACGAGTTTAAAGACTTGAAACCGATCCCTTCTAATCTCACGCTTCGATCGCATATGACTGCTGCTTGGTTCGACTCACTCGCTACTATCCAAAAAAACACCAACGTCCCAGTAAAATTGTTCTCAATTGGCCCTCGCTACAGAAGAGAGCAACGCGAGGATGCAACGCACCTTCGCGTGCACGATTCCGCTTCGTGTGTTGTGATGGACGAGGACGTATCCATCGACCTTGGGAAATGGATAGTGCAGGAGTTCTTACGGCCTTTAGGATTTGAAGATTTTCAATTCAGACAAGTTGCCACTGGCACGGACACCTACTATGCCCCTGGCAAGCACTTTGAAGCTTTCGCATTTCATCCCGGTTTTGAAGAAGTCACAAACGAAGACGCTGGATGGCTCGAAGTAGCCGATTTCGGACTATATAGCCCGCTCACGCTCGCCAACTATGGTATCGAATTCCCCGTAGTCAACTGCGGCATTGGAGTTGAAAGGATCGCCATGCTCATACACGGGTACAAAGATATTAGGACTCTTGTGTACCCTCAATTTTATGAAGAATTCGTTTTGACCGACGATCAGCTCGTCGACCTCATCACGCTGAAAAAAACCCCGGCAACCCAGCAAGGACAAGAGATCCAACGCGCAATCATCAATATATGTAAAACCCACGGTGTCGATGAGAGTCCTGTTGAGTTTCTAGCTTGGGAAGGAGAGCTGTTAGATAAGCTCGTACGCATCAGCGTGATAGAGCCCGAAGAGAACACGAAGCTTTGCGGACCGGCTTTCCTTAATGAGGTTTTCGTCAAAGATGGAAGTATTATAGGGGCTCTAAAGCCCAAAGGCGTTTCGACGGGTATTACGTATATTGAAGCTTTCGCAGCTGAAGCCGCATTTGCCATCGAGCAAGCCCTAAAGATGGGCAAAAACGAGCTCGAAGTACGAGTACGAATAGCTCGATCACCCAACGACATTAACCTAAACATAGACCCGGTCGCGACGAGATATATAACAAGCCAAAACAAACGGATTGACTTGCGTGGCCCAGTTTTCACAACGATCCGTATGCAAGCTGCTTAAGTTGACCGACCTAGTTCATTAACTCGCCTAGCTCGGACTTACATACAGACAGATAGTGTTGATAAAGCATTGGCATCGTAACTCTTCTAGAGCGCAAACGTAGTGTGCTTGTCTGCTCTTGTCGGTGTGTAAGGCCCTAGCTTCTTCAAAGGTTGAAATAATAAAATGGGCGACTTACCATCAATATCTTCATGTTTTCATTTCAACTGGGCCGCATAAACATCTTCTTATAATAGCAACTCAATATTGATAGACATATCAATACTGGTGTTGAAAGTTCTATGAAAGATCCGCTTCTTGAGCTAGCGCTTATTAACGCGGCACGGCAACCAATTCAACTGTCGGCAGTAGAATTTGCAAAAAGACTCCAAACGAGTCCTATGACCGCTTCGAGACGACTCAAAGAACTTGAAGAAGGCGGGTTGATTGCTCGAACGCTCGCAGGAAGGTCTCAAGCGATTTTCATTACAAATAAGGGATCTAACGCACTAAAAGAGCAATATTTAGCTTATAAATCAATTTTTGAAGCAAAACCAGCGATCGAATTGGACGGAACCATCGTATCAGGTTTAGGAGAGGGTAGGTACTATCTCTCGATACGTGGCTACACAAAACAATTTGAAGAACTGCTCGGCTTCACCCCGTATCCCGGAACGTTAAACATTAAGTTGGATGATGAAAGCGCTTCCGCTCGAGTGAGATTAAGCAACCTAGCGCCAACCTATATCTCAAGCTTCAAGACGAGCAACCGAACTTATGGTGGTATCAAAAGCTATGTGGCTTCGATTGGCGGGATCGACGGCGCAATAATCGTCCCTGACCGCTCACATTATCATAACGATGTAATCGAGACTATTGCTCCCGTTTCAATCAAAAAAACCCTCAAAATTGACAATGGTGATTCGATTAAGGTAGTGGTGATATGACCGTAACAAAGGCTATTAGAGCCGTAAAGAAGGGAGAAATGGTACTAATTTACGACTCGGAAGACAGAGAGGGCGAAACAGATATGGTGATCCCGGCCATCTCAACGACCCCTAAACAGGTGGCGAGAATGCGCGTCGAAGCCGGCGGGCTCATCTGCGTCGCCATTTCTCCGGAAGCTGCTGAAAAACTATGTCTGCCCTTTATGGTAGACATCTTAAAATTCGTAAGTTCTAATGGATGCGATTTAAAGCTCAATTCAGTCTGCGAGAAGCCTGGCGATCTTACTTATGATAAGCAATCCTCCTTTTCGATCGCCGTGAATCACAGAAACGTCGGGACCGGAATTACTGACATAGATCGCGCATTAACGATTACCCAGCTTGGCAAAGCTGTCGAAAAAACAACACAGTTCCATAAATTTGACTTCGGTGAAGCTTTTCGCTCGCCAGGTCACGTTCCGTTGCTTCGAGCAGCTCAAGGACTAATTTCAGAACGTAAAGGACAAACAGAGCTCTCTATAGCCTTAGCTGAAATGGCTGAAATTACACCGGCAATGGCCATGTGTGAAATGCTTGACGCACGAAGCGGCAAAGCCTTAACTAAGCAAGATTCGATAGACTTTGCTGAGAGAAATGGACTTGCGTTCGTGACGGGGCAGGAAATAGCCGACGCTTATGAGCGCTTAGGTAAGCATACTGTTGCGCGTAGCATATAGCGCCTCTTGCGGTTGTTATTCATCTGGATTTTTGCGATCACTGAATGGATTCAAATAGCAATTGCAGTAGGATTCTCTTCATCCTTTTCTTCTCTATTTAAGGCAGCAACGACCAATAGTCACACTGTTCCTCAACAAGAACTTGAGCGTTCCTGAACGATCTTACAACGAGCCGAAGACATAGGGACCAACGAGCAAAATCAGAAAGGAAGCGAGTATAACCAGCCCCAAAGTCGTCACCAGCACGCTCGTAACACGTTCTTGATCTTTGGTGTTTTTGAGGAATTTTTCAGCTAGCGACTTGAAGAGCTCCCTAAAAATATGTCCGCCATCCAAAGGAACTGTAGGGAGACAGTTAAAGAGCCCAACATAGAAATTGAGCCAGCCCACCCAGAGAAGGGTATTAGCTATCCAAAAAAAGGCGGGGCCAAGTGGAGCCGCCCACCCTGCTGGCTGGTAAAGGTGAGCGATATCCCCGGTAAAATAACCGGAGTACAGCAGAGGCAGGCCGATAAGAGCGCCCCATCCCCGTAAGTTGTTGAGGTTGGATGGGACTGACTTCAAGAAACTGAGAAGTTCCGATGCGGACCCTCCTTGTATGCCAAGGAAACCTTTGTCATAGTTTGGGTTTTTATCTAGAACAACGACAAAACTTCTCGAAACCCCTTGATCCGTTGCTATTACGGTAATAGTCTGTCCTTGATGAGTCGCATTCATAAACGCATTAAATTCGCCCGTATTAGAGACCTTGGCGCTGTCGATTTGATTAACTACCATTCCTGGCTGTAAACCTGCTTTTTCCGCTGGAGATCCAGACACGACGCTTACAATACCTAATCCTTCAACTGGCGTGACAGAGGATAGAACCGGCCCAAAGAATAATAAAAACGCAACTAATGCAACCGCGAAATTTGCAGTAATACCTGCACTAAAAACTCGCAGCCGTTCTGGTCGTGTCGCAATTTTGTCTCCCGGTTTGGCGTCCGTTCCTAACAACTGCGATTCATCCGGCTCTGCAAAAGCACCGATGGGCACGAGAGCGATTAAGAGACCTAATGATTTTACTTTTATGTCTGCGACCCTGCTTAAGATTGCGTGCGAAAATTCGTGAACCACGAGCGTTACTATTAAGCCAATAAGTCCCCACGTCAATGGAATAAATTGGTTTAGCCCCGGTATTAATAGCACATTTTGCGGTGCATTCAATGCAGTGGGCGCGGGCTGCGTAACTAGCAAATTGATGTCGCCTATCAATAATATCGCAAGCATAAAGAACATCCCAAAAACGGTTAGTGGGATTCCAATATTCGCAAAGACCCGCCAGAACTTCTTTGGATTTGCGAGCCTTTCTAATAGACGCAACCCGCGTGTCGTTCTTACCATTAAAAGTGGGCCGTAAGCGCTAATGCCGTGTCGTGCAAGAATGCCTCGACTGTTCAAAAAAATAACAAAAAACCAATAAATAGCGAAGATGACTACTGCAAGAGTTAAATAATCCAAATGGCTTTCACCGCAAATGGTATCATGATGTTCTCTGACATATACGTAACTGCATCAAATTTAGAGGAAGCAACGCTTATTGCTCGCGCAATAATTGAAGAAAAGTTAGGGGCTTGCGCGAATATACATCCGATCAAGTCATTGTATAGCTGGCAAGGAACCATCGAAGAGGACGAGGAGTATGCATTGTCAATAAAAACTAAAACTGAGTTAGTTGACAAGGTAACTGCCAGAGTAAAGGAGCTCCATAGCTACGAAACGCCGTGTATTATCTCCTTCACAATAGCGTCCGGATGGCCACCTTATCTTAATTGGATCAACGAAGAGACGCTATGACGGCGGCACGCGGATATCGGATGTTGAGATGGAAGTAACACGCGTTCACTGGGCAGATGTGATAGCACGTGCCGCCGACGGGCCGCAAGTAATAGCTACCGGAATCACCCCCTCCGGCAATATCCACGTCGGTAACATGCGGGAAGTAGTCACCGCTGACGCTATATTCAGGGCAATTAAGGGTATCGGCAAAGCTGCGCGCCTTATATACATAGCTGATTCTTATGACCCGCTCCGTACGGTATACCCGTTCTTGCCTGCAGCGTATAAAAAATACGTAGGGATGCCGTTGTCGGAGATACCTGATCCTTTTGGCTGTTGTTCAAGCTATGCGGAGCATTACCTTAAGCCTTTCTCGGAATCGCTGAGTCAACTGGACATTACTCTTGAAGTGTACCTCGCAGACCAGATGTACAAAAGCGGGCTGTATACAGAGGCGACAAAAGTCGCCCTCGAACAACGCGACGCGATTGCTAAGATAATTGAGACTGTTTCAAAGAGGGAACTGCCTATTTGGTGGAGCCCGTTCAACCCACTCTGCAAGCAATGTCAGAGAATCAGTGCTGCACACATTGTCGAACATATAGCCAGGCACAACTCCGTTAGGTACGTATGCAAGTGTGGCGCTGAAGGAGTGGCAGATTATTCAAAAGGACAGGGAAAACTTGCGTGGCGGGTCGATTGGCCTGCACGATGGAAGATTTTAGGCGTTACAATTGAACCCTTTGGCAAAGATCACGCAGTCGCTGGAGGGTCATACGATACGGGTCAACGCATCTCGAGAGAGGTGTACGGATATCCCCCACCAATTCCAGTCCCATATGGCCATATACATCTCAAGGGACGCGGCAAAATGTCAAGCTCTAAAGGCGTAACAATCACCATCAGCGAAATGCTCGAGAGTGCGCCTGCCGATGTGTTGCGCTACATGATAATTAAAACGAAGCCCGAAAAGCTTATCGATTTCGATCCCGGCTTGGGACTCCTCACGCTTGTTGATGAATTTGACCACAGCTCAGGTCGCGCTTTCGAGCTCTCACGAGTTTCTGAACAAGGGTGCGACGTTCCATTCAAGCACATGGTGACCGCAATTCAAATCGCAAATGATTGCGACGAGCTTGTCCAAGTTCTTCAACGAAGCGGTTATGAAACAACAGACATGAGCGCACTTAAAAAAAGAGCGCGCAACGTCAGAAACTGGCTCGATCGTTTTGCACCTGAATTCGTAAAGTTTCAAGTCCAGAGTTCACTTCCTGTGCAAGTCAAAACGCTCAACAGCGGGCAAAGAAAAGTATTAGCAAAGCTTGCAATGGCACTTGAGACTAATAGCAACGATCCTGAGTGGTTACACAATGAAGTCTACACAATCAGCGAAGAAGTAGGAATTGACTCGAGAGACGCTTTTAAAGCAATATATATCTCGCTCCTTGGAAAAACGTCAGGACCACGAGCGGGCTGGTTTTTAACCTCATTGAAGCCCGAATTCGTGATCGAACGTTTCAAAGAAGCTGCGATCGACATGCGTTAAAACCATTCCCATGTCGACTAAACAGCATCGAGAGCTTGTTCAATATCCGCTTTAATATCCTCAACGTCTTCAAGCCCTACTGAGACCCTTATGAGGTTTTCCGTTGATTCCAAGCTGTTCTCTCTCGTTCTTCGGCACTACTGCGTGAGTCATTAGACCTGGGTGCTCGACCAATGTCGCTGGATCCCAAGACTTACAGCAACTTTGCAAAGCTTGAGGTTGTTCAAAAACCTGATAGCCTCGTCCACGCCTCCGCGAATCTCAAAAGCTAGCATCCCCCCATAGCCAGACATTTGTGCGTCTAGATTAGGATTCAGTTCGAGATTTCTATCAAATTTCGGGTATAAAACCCGCTTGACGAGCTTCTGTGCTTTCAGGAAAGTAGCAAGTTCGGTTGCGTTCTGGGTATGTCGTTCCATCCTTAGGGCAAGGGTGCGAAGCCCACGCAAAATTAGAAAAGCGTTGAAAGGGCTAAGCGCAGCGCCAATATCACGCAAAACCCCTTTTCTGATATTAATTGCATCCTCATAAGATGAGACGACCACTCCCCCTAGCGCGTCGCCGTGTCCATTTAAGTATTTCGTCGCACTATGCACTACGACATCAGCCCCAAATTCGAGGGGTTTTTGATAGTAAGGGGTTAGAAATGTATTGTCAACAATCGTTTTAGCGCCATTTTCCGATGCGACTGCAGAGACCTTTCGTATATCCACAAGCTTGAACGTTGGATTTGCAGGGGTTTCAAAAAAAACAACCTTGGTGTTGTCTCTTACAGCTTCAGCTACACACTCGGGATCAGACGTGTCAACAAAACTCACTTCAAATCCCAGACGTGGCGCTCCTTTGGTTAGGAGCTCATACGTGCTGCCGTAAAGCACCCTATCAGCAATTAGATGATCGCCACATTTGAGTAGCGTTAGCAGGATTGCTGAAATCGCCGCCATCCCCGAAGCGAAACTAACAGCAGCGTCACCCCCTTCAAGAGCAGCCATTTTTAGCTCAAGTGCTGTAAGCGTTGGATTTGAAATCCGAGAGTAAACATATTTCCCCTGTGGAATTCCCGATGGCAGTAGCTCGTCGATCACAAAGCTAGACGTTTGATAGATGGGCGACGTAAGTGCAGCTACGTCGGGAGGCGCTTGTTCGCCTGCGTGCACTAACTTCGTATTAATCCCATATTCAGAGTTCACGAGCTCGCCCTTACATCAATGGCTTTGGCTGTTTTTCTTCTGGTAACACTGGCAATTTCATAGTGTTCACGAGAATAGGTGTCGTTACTTCCTTCGCTCTTTCGAGTAACAACTCTTTTCCTTTTTGCGACAAGGCAAAAAGTGGCACGCCAGTTCCAACTTGAGCTAGCGCTTTACCCTTAACTGCTTCTCTGATGAAGCGAGAAGCGCACCCCGTAGTTATATCCACTGTATCGACAAAATCGCGCGCAACCTCCTCTGTCATTCCAGTGACGTGAACGCCGATGACGATGACGTCAGCGCCTGTCTCTTGCTCGATTTTACGACATTTTCGACTATCGTCCAGCGTTGCGACTGTTACAGCTACACGTTTAAACCCCATCTCTAAAGCGCGAGCAACACCTAAAGGCTGATTAATAATGGCACGGTTCCCGTCAAGTAGAGTCCCACCTTTTTCCTCAACTCGATTCTTCAACTTTGGAATTAGGGTTGTCTCTATTACGCCCGAAATCCGAGCACCTATTCCTTGAGCAAGGTTCGGATTGGAAGTAATGACGGTTCCAACACCTTCACAGACTGTGACCGTGGCATCAATGAGGCCTCGCCGGAGTCCAGTCATCATTACTTCGGATGCGCCAAACCCAACGAAGACTTCCATCTCTATAGCCCGGTCACCGGTGCACATGCCAAAATCGCGAATTCGGAATTCAATGTTCTCTTTGACGATCTCTCTATTGATCTCTTGAATGCCACGCGCTTTTGCGAAAATTGGACAACGTTCGATTAGAGGCTCCCCCACCTCTACTACGTGCCCGTCTTCGACTACGACGTAAGCCTTTCCTAACGCTTCTAAGACGTGTCTATCCTTCATCGTCTCCCTCTTGTTGATCAGAGAATAAGAACTTAAATCATTGCGCTTTGGGGGAAATTGTAGAACCTTCGTTTATTGCTCCTTGCTTGTACTCGTTCCACTCACGTAGCCGACCACTAACGGGACATCTTGGTTATTATCCTCAAGGTGGGCCCATTTTTCAACGTGTATCGGATGGTCAGAGGTCACTAGAACCAATGTAGGCTTTTGCAGCCCGTAACAAAGCCGCTCGCAGTTCTTATCGATGGTCCTTGCCGAGAAAGCGATGTCATCCCACGCCTTCGCGTAATGATGTGAACAATTGTCAATTGCCCGTAAATGTATCATAAGTAGTTTTATTCCTTCTAAACTGAATGCCTTCAATGCTAAATCGGCGATCCGTCTATCGTAGTCAACGATCCCGTTAAGGTTCTCGACGCCAATAGCTAGATCTACTCGATTTAGCATCGCCTTAGCGCCGGCTTGTTCTATCACTATTCCAGATTTGATCCCCTTCTCGCTTGCAAGCTCAAGAATCGACTTTATCGGAGTGTAAAAAGTGTCAGCTGTTTCATAGAGAAGATGGTGTTCTGGCGCATATCCGGTCAAGATAGTACCGATATTTGGCGTGGTAATCCTAGGAGGTAACGAATGGATCTCAAAAAACAAGCCATCTTCAGCTAGGGCTTGAAGATGCGCTAAAGCACCGTTCAATTTCCTATACAGTGTAGCCCCTATACCGTCTACAATAACCAGCAATATTTGATCAAAGCTCTTTTTAGCGCAGAATTCGATAATCTCGTTTATCTCTCTTCCATCTTTTTCGGGTATCTCAAACCCAAACAACGTGCTGATGGTCGGTGCGATATCCATCTGGGTATATCTCATTTTTTTCACTCTATAACACCACAGCATTAGATTATTTTACAAGGGCGTGACAGACTTGATATCTTCAAACGCGCTCGACTTCAAGCTCTTTAGCGCGTGCAGCAGCTTGTTTCAACGCATCATACGCTGGAAGCCCTTTGCCAGAGAGATAATTGATTAGTGCACCTCCGCCTAAACTCATATAAGAAAAACTGGTCTCGTCGATTCCAAGCTCGCGTATGGCCGAGAGCATATGGCCCCCTCCAACAAGTGAGAATGCCCGAGAAGAGCCGATTGCTTCTAGAAGTGCCTTAGTTCCGGTCGCAAACTCAGGAATCTCATAGACGCCTGCAGGGCCCTTCGTCACCACGGTCTTTGATTTGCTTATGATCGAACTATAAGCGGTTATCGTGTTTTTGCCTATATCAGCAACGATTCCAGAGCCTGGCAGGTTCTGCACGCTAACCTCAGTCCGCTTTCCTTCATCGTTATAGGCAAGATCTACGGGGACGCGTATCCAAGCGCCAAACCGGCTGAGCAGGTCCTTGACATCATCAACGTAATCAAGATAGTGTCTTTCTGTCAGCCAATTGACAGTCTTTTCACCCAGCTGCACCCCCCTAGCCAGCAGAAGCAACTGACCGAGCACCCCGCAGGTAAGCACATCATCAACGACACCCTTCTCCAAAACATACGTCATTACCTCAAGGATGTCATCAGGCTTGCTACCACCTAAACAATAAACGAGCGGACGCTCCGGGTTAACAAACACTTGCTGATCGAAACGGAGTTCCCGTTCCATGTTTCTGCCCGCGACAGACGGTAACGTTCGCGTGAAGCCCACGAGCGATGCGTGCGACCGATGAGCAGCTGAAAATGCATCATTAACGAACACGTCAGCTAGCGAGCCCAACCTATGCACAAGAATAGTTTTTGCGTGCTCTTCGGGAGTCCGCTCAAGCGTTTCTTCGGCCAAGAATCTAACGTTTTGCAGCAAAAGCACATCTCGGGGTTTCATTTCCTTAACACGCTCACGCGCTGCGACGCCTATAGTATCATCAACGTAGTCGAACGCCTCCCCAAACGTGCTGCTCAGCACGGCTGCGTGTTGGTCTAGCGGCAGAAAGTCATAATCGCCAACCCTGCCTTGATGAGCAATCAAAACCACTTTTGCTTCACGATCAACGAGTTCATCAACTGTATTCCTTACCGCCTCAATACGCTTTGATTCAGAGATTCGCAGACTTGCCTGATCGACTGGTACGTTGATATCCACACGAAGAAGTACGGTCTTACCTTTAAGTTCCACATCGTCAAGAGTCAGAAAATCTAGCATATTAACGAAAGCCTAGCGCGTTTCGGACAGATGAGTGTTTTGTCGGTTTAGATTTATTGCGCGTCAAGGTGCGTAAGTTACTCGATACCCCACTCCTTGCTGTGAATTTCTCGAAGTTCCTCCGGGTTATCCTGAAGACATTGTGGTGGCCTAAAGGAACCCATAACTCCCATTGCTTTGTCAGTTTTCCGAATAGATGCTTTGGCGTCTTTTTCAACCTCGGTGACTGCCCTAATGCAATCAATATTATCTAAGATTATGTCGGCCTCTTGATGCACACCCTGCATAAAGAACACCTCTTTGTCTACAACGTTAACGCTCTCTTCCCAGATCGCAATCTCCCAGAGGTCATAGCGCGGTCGCCCCAAATCTCTGCTTAACTCGATAATCTCCGCAGTTGAGCCTAGACCGTCTCCAGCCCGCACCAACATTAACCGCATGCGGCTATAAAATGCCTTGAGCACATCCTCGCGAGAGACGTCGTTTTCGACTTCGATCATGATATTATGTTGATGCATAAGTGTGGTCGGGACAAGCACGGCGATCGTCGCCACGTTCCACTTTGGCATCACGGTATTGACATCTGGACCGTGATGCGAGGGAACGGTCGGCGGATTTGGAATAATGGCGTTAATCGGTCCTTTCTTGATTTGAACCGGGTCTCCGCCCCTTCGCACTAGTACTGCTCGAGCCTTCTTAATGCCAGCCACGCTATCAACAGCGGATAGTGAGCGACATAGTCCGGTCGTGTTACAGGACACTACCCGAACATAATCCTTACCTATAGTGTCTTGATAGTTGCAGTAAGCGTTGAATGATGCCCCTATGGCGTCGTGTTTCTCTCCACCTTCAAATATGGCCTTGATCCCGAGCTTCTTGTAGATCGATTCAAGATTCTGCGCACCCATCCCTTCAGGCGTGGCATCAACCACAACGTCGGCTTCGCCCAGCATATCCATAGTCGTACCGGCTACTTCCAAGCCTGCGGCATCAAAAGCTGCTATCTTGTCCTCTTCAGATGCATAAAGGCGGTAGCCCTTCTGATTAGCGACAAAGGCTTCAAAATTTGGCCGCGTTTTTGCTACCCCTACTAATTCCATGTCGTCCTGCTTAGCTACCGCATCTGCAACCCGCTTACCAATGTTTCCATAACCATTAATTGCTACTTTTACGGCCATTTACACCCCTCGTTCCAGTTTTCTTCGCCGAGACCGGTTTAGTGCCGATCTTAAAGCATGAAATCCACTCATCAAGTAATAAGTTTTGGGTTTCCTCTTGCAATCGTCGTTGCTTTGCGTTAGCAACTGCTATCGCCATACACTAACTTTCAATCGAACTGTATTAGCCTCGTCTGCGATAGATGCTTTTTCAAAAAAAGGGTGTTTGTTGGTACTTTGATGCGCGTTCGCACACTCCTAAGGGCGTCAGTCGGGCTTTCAAATATCAGTGGTTGCCGAGAGAACGCGTCCCTAACGAGCTCTCGAATAACCCAGCTCCCAAGAGGGATATCGTACGTCGGTTTTACTTCGCGTACAACGTAAATAGACGCCTGCCTTCTAACTCGTTCCAGAAACTCGAGCGCTGAAAATCGCGCTGCATAGTAGCCGCCATCCATATAGGCTGGCTTATTCATCGCATCTTCGTACAAATCGCCTATCTCGACCTTGCCCCCCTGCGATACCCACATTTCCGTCCATCCGAAAGCATAGGCTCGAGGGATGAGGAGTATCTCGAAGTGGTTTCCAAACGCTTCCGAGACAAAGAGCTGAACATCTGCGTTCTCTGGATAGTTCCGCACCCGCTTAAGCAGATTGTCGCCTAGCATGGAGTCAGTTGCAGTGATCGACCAACGCGTCGGGACAATCAAGCGTTTCTTGCCCAATATGCCGACCGACAGAAGCCGACTAATTTGATACGAAGATATCGAAGCTTCGTACAAAACAACTGCTGCATCTGTTGCTTTGATGTCCCGATCATCGGCAAGCGAGTCTACTTTCTTGGGGACTTGTGGGTTCTCAACTATCTCTATGTCGGTCACGGTTCCGGACGGGCCCATAGGCGTAAGGATGCCGTCAAACTGAAGAGTTCGTCTTGGCGGCTTTAAGAACTTCACCTCAACGTCGACAGGAAGCGCAGCCATTGCAAGCTCCTGCGTCTCCTTGAGTAGTCGGCCCGGATCGCGAGCGTCTTTAACGTTCAACTTAAAATTAGACCGAACTAGGTTTGATCTAAACCCAATTATTTCTTCCCTGCTCAAATGAAGCCATTTATCTGGCGTGTCACTAAGTGAGGCCTCTTCACGCACGGGGGAGACCAACGGTCCCGCAAGGACCTCAGGGTAGCCGAATCTTCCAACAAACGCCGAAGGTGGCGTCGGACCAAATAGATCCTTGTCTAATGTACCAAGCTTAAAGGAGTTTAAGAGGAGCTCCTTCCGGCTTAAGTCTCCCGATGCAGCCCTCACAGTAAACATGTTTGTCCCTGAAGATTTATATACAAAGGGTTGCGAAGCGCGCTATATCAAACAAAACGACCCTAGGTGAAGCACATATTGATTTCAGAAGAGCATCCGCGCTATAAGTCACTCGCGCTGCGCAATAAGCTGGTGGACGGCTATGAAAAAGGTATCACGAGTGCTCACGGTCTCATTGCGCACGGAAGAGGAGAAGCGTTCGATTACTTATTAGGGGAACAAACGAGCGAGAATGCGCTGAGCGCCACTAACGTTGCGTGTGCCTATTTGCTCACTGCACGCTACCCGATTCTGTCAGTAAATGGGAACACCGCTGCACTTGCGTCAGAAGAAATAGCAGAGTTTTGCGCGATAACTGATATTCCTGTCGAGGTTAATCTGTTTCATCGATCTGAAGAGCGCATAAAGATAATCGCAGATCACTTACGCGCGTGTGACGTAGCTAACGTCCTAACCGGCTTTGACTTCATCAAGCTCGACCATATAGCCAGCAACAGAGCAAAAGTTGACAGAGCAAGGCATATTCAAAGCAGACGTGGTGTTCGCCCCCTTAGAAGACGGCGATAGGGCTCAAGCGTTGAGCTCAGCTCGGGAAAGTCGTTCTAACTGTAGACCTAAACCCGCTTTCTCGGACGGCAGTGACAAGTACTGTAACAATCGTTGACGAAGTCACGCGTGCGATGAAAAATTTGATTGGTTTGGCGAAGCACTTTAAAGGTGAAAATGAGCAAGCTAGACTTGACACGCTCAAAGCGAGTTTTGACAACGTTCAGAATTTGAAAGCGTCGTACGTTGTCATGCAGAAGCGGCTTCAGTCTCTGGCGCAGTGATCAGATGATCAGGTGCCGTTTAGTAAGTCTACGTCGTATTCAAGGTTGCTAGGGACTTTGACCGTGAAAACGTAGAGCTTATAACCGTGGTTCCTCGCAATCGCGATAGCCTCTTTTGAGACTTCTGATCGTTCAGTTTCTACTTTGGCTAAAACAAGCTCGTTGTTCGCTTGGACTACAAAATTGTAGAGCTTCTTGTCACTCAAGCCATTCAAAAAATCTACAAGTTTCTTCAATTCCTTCCACGTTCGTGCGATGTATGCATCTTTCTCAACCGAGTTAGAGACGTACCAGTCGCGACTCATGTGAGGATACGCTTTGTACTGCTCGTCGACATCGTGGTACGCTTTGAATATCCGCCTCGGATCACTTACAGTGATATACTTAAAGCCGCTCTTCTTGAAATAGCGACTAACTACAATTTCACCTATCGCATTGAGGTCTTCTTGTTCAAGTCGCATACGAAAACTCCTTTAATCCACCTTACATAATAGCGTTTGCTGTATGATATTCCTTTTCAACTCCATTAAAACATAGAATAGGTAGAAATAAATATTATCATTTCTCGACGGATGATCGATGACTGATCCTGAAAAGATCAAATGTACAGTGACGAACTGGAACTATATCTACGACCTATGCCGCGATCTGTCAGCGAGTGTAGTCGAGTCGGGATACGAGCCGGATGTCATAGTGGCGTTAGCGCGTGGAGGATGGTTTGCGGGCCGTATGATGTGCGACTTTCTCGGTATTTCCGACTTGATCAGCCTGAAGGTTGAGCACTACGTAGGAACCGCTCGCCTAGCGGATGAGTGTCGAGTACGATACCCCATCGCAGAAGAAATGGTCAAAGGTAAGCGAGTGCTTATCGTAGATGACATCGCGGACACAGGAAAAAGTCTTCAGCACTCTTTAGATTACGTAAGAGAGTTCAAACCGACTGACTGCAAAACAGGCGTTTTACAACTGCTCTTCACTTCCGAAATTACGCCCGACTATTACGCGGAGTTTCTCGAAGATTGGATGTGGGTGGTGTACCCGTGGAATTTTATCGAGGATATGATCGACTTAATAGTGAAACTGATGGCTAAAGAGAGAAGAGATATGTGGAACGAAAAGTCAATCAAGGCTGGATTAAACCATTCGTTCTCGATCGATCCTATCCACTTAGACATCGCTCAGCCCGGACGCCTCCCGGAGATCTTAAACGAGATGCAAAGGAGAAAGCTTCTAGAACGGAAAGAGGGCGGTTGGACGATGAAATGAACGCAGATGTTGCATTCATCGGTGGCTCTGGTTTCTATAACCCCGATATCCTTGAAGACCCAACGACGGTTGCAGTAAAAACACCGTTTGGCCCCCCCTCAAGCGACATAGTCCTCGGTCGGATCGACGGGACAGCTTGTGCTTTTCTAGCAAGACATGGGGAGGAGCACCGTTTTTCGCCAAGCCGCGTAAATTATCGTGCAAATATTTACGCACTAAAAACTTTGGGTGCCGTAAACGTTGTCGCAATTTCAGCAGTTGGCAGCCTCAAAGAAGAAATCAAGCCCCTCTCAATCGTGATTCCCGATCAAATCTTTGATCGAACTAAGCTTCGTTCTAATACTTTCTTTGACGATATTTGCGTTCATGTAGGCATAGCCGACCCCTTTTGTGGGGGCCTGTCGCACGTGTTGTGGCAGGCAGTGCAACGGGTTGGGGGTTCCGTCAAAAAAGGCGGAACATACGTTTGCATAGAAGGCCCTCAGTTTTCGACACGGGCAGAATCAAACGCCTACCGACATATGGGCTTCGATATAATAGGAATGACTGCAATGCCGGAGGCCAAACTCGCAAGAGAGGCCGAAATGTGCTTTAGCATGTTAGGCACTGTAACAGATTACGACGTTTGGCGTGAAGACGAGGTCACTATTGAAACTGTGATAAGCAACGTTGAGAAAAACTCAGTGAGCACGCAGAAAATAATCCGAGAAGTAGTGGCCTACCTCCCCCCAAAAGACGACACATGCGCTTGCAGACATGCACTTAAAGATGCCTTTGTGACTAACCTAGAGATTGTTTCAGACGAAACGCTTGAAAAGCTTCGTCCACTTGTGGGCAAGTACCTCAGGTGATCTTACCGTCTGAGTCGGTGTTCTATCCTGCTCAATATGCCTCTTAACGTCCTGACTTCTGCTGCACTTAGTTCTGATCTGCTAAAGATGCGTTTCAGGGTCATATTTACGCGCTGACGCTTGTGCGTCGGAAAGTCGATCAGTTCGAGCACGTCGCTTACATGTTGCATCAATCGATCGAGGTCAGCATGCAATACAACCTCTCGTTTTGGACTGGCACTGGCCGTGCTGGCGATGCTATGCAATACAATAGCCGCTGCATGCGAAATATTCATCACCGGATATTCAGGGCTCGTTTCAACATTGACGATCATATCACATTCCTGTAACACTGCGTTTGGAAGTCCTTGATCTTCAGCGCCAAACAGTATCGAAGCGATGCCGTGCATTTCCGAGAGTTTGACGCCAAGTCTAGCAAGCGGGTACGGTGTTCTGAGGTTTGCTCTGGATCCAACAATTCCTGTGGTCCCTATCACTAAGTGTGAGGAGGACAAAACATCTTCAAGTATCGTTAGCCGCGCAGAATCGAGCACATCCTGCGCGTGAGAAGCCATTGCTTTAGCGAAGGGCCCCAGTATGCACGGCTGTATTAGTGCGAGTTTAGAGTAACCAAAATTCTTCATCACACGAGCTACCGCACCCACGTTACCCTGATAAAGGGGATTTACAAGAACAACTTCAATATCCATTGTAGCTCTTGATCAGCGACTACACCAACAATAGAACTCATTTTTTATTGAGGAAAAACGCTCAGCCTGCGTGAGACACTTAGTTTCGTGTGCAGAAATCATTCAAGCTGCTAATCATATTCGCGCCACGTGTAACCACACGCAATACATCGAAAGAATCGGTACTTCGCTCTCGTCTGCAGAACGCAGTTGTCTAAGCCACCAATAAGCTTTATCGTTACCGCATTCTGCGCAATGCGCTTTAATAGTAGGTTTCCCCTCGTCCGACTCACTCTCTATTACCAACATCTGTCGCGCGTTCCGAGAGATTTCGTGAACGTGCTTTTTCTTGACCAACTGATCCTTCGCTTTTTCAAAACCACACGCTCGACACGTCAGGAGACCCTCTTCGGGAACCATAATGCTCTTGCATTTAGGACAGAATTCCATTCTTTCTCACAGCTTCCGATCAAGCATCAAGCACTTATAAGAGAGAGCTTTGTTTTTCGTACCTTAAATACCTAGGGCGCCTATGAAACCTCGCTAATCTAAACTTCCAGCTAACGATGGAGAAGTCAAAAACGACGAGTCAAAATGGTTATATGCCAGTTTCATTATAAGGCGTTGTTAGTTAGTTTGGCGGCTTCCAACCCATTGGTGGATTAATGCAGGTTTTATTGTGGATTGCACTTGGCCTTTTCGTTATTGCAACGCTCGCACCTCGTAAGTACGCATATCCGATCGGAGCTATCGGTTGGATTTTTTTCGCCTTCCATTGGGCATATCAACCCGTGTATTACCTCGCAATCGACGATTATTTCAACGTCATAGCAACCATCCTTGTTGCGGTTTTTTGTGGCTACATTGCCTTTATAATGTGGAAGAAAGCTGATGATCTTACGCTTCTCATGACTAGAGCCGCGGCCCTGGGAGGTGTACTCTACTTCTCGTTTGCAGAATTGGCCACTCTTAATCACGTTTTAATTGGTGCCGTCGCGTCACAGACTGCTTTGATATTAAATTTCGTCGGCGTGCCTGTAATTCAGGCTGATTGGAACGTTCTAACGCTAAACAACTACCCCGTCCAAATCATTTTAGGGTGTACTGGAATCGAAAGTATCGCTCTGTTCATTGGGGTCATTTCGTGCGTGCTTGCCCCCCCACGCAGAAAATTAGCGGCATTTATGGTCTCCGTTCCAACGATCTACATCTTAAATATTCTGCGTAATGCATTTGTTCTGACAGCCACTGGCAACCAATGGTTTGGTTTGCCTGAAAACAGCTTCTACATTTCTCACAATATTATCGCGAAATTTGGATCGATTGGTGCCCTCATATTAATCTCGTACGCCGTATTTAAGCTGCTCCCAGAACTCCTCGAAATGGTAGTCGGTGTATTTAACTTGCTTAAGGGAGGCGTTATGCGTGCTGGCTAAAGGATCTGAGTACTGGATTCTTGGCTCTTTCGCACTAACGGCGTTTATCGCTTTTTTCACGCCATATATGTACGTCGGGATTCTGATTATCCTCTTCACCCTTCTTTTTTTCAGAGATCCTGAGCGTTCCTCAAAGAGCTACGACTCCACTGATGTCGTGAGCCCCGCAGATGGACGGGTACTCAAGATACAGGATAAAAAACTCAGTATTTTTATGAACATTCATAATGTTCACGTCAATAGATCGCCAGTCGACGGCGAAGTTGTAGATGTTCAGTACCATAAAGGGGGCAGATTTCCTGCTTTTTACAAGGATTCGGATAGAAACGAGCGAAATATGGTTACTATTCACACCCGGATTGGGAATGTCATCGTTACGCAAATCTCCGGTGCAGTTGTCCGAAGAATCGTATGCTATGTTAAGCAAAATGAAAGTGTGGCACGAGGTCAACGGATAGGTATGATCCGATTTGGCTCACGGGTCGACGTTGTACTACCTCGCAATTATTCGTTTATCGTTTCACCCGGGCAAAAGGTAAAAGCAGGAGAGACAACGATAGCTAAATTGCTCAAATGATTGAGCGGTGCGTATGAGATTACCATTCAATGTTGAAATTAGAGGGCAAGATGTCGCCACAATAGTCAACCTTCTATTTGGCACTCTAGCCATCCTTTTTCTCGTCGAAGCTTATAAGCAAAATACAAGTATTGCTGCAGCTTTTATCCTTATTTGCGTCCTAGCCGACGGAGCTGATGGAATTTTAGCTCGAACAAGAGGCCAAGAAAGCCTAGGGTTCCAGCTCGATTCACTTGCAGATTTTATTTCTTTTGGCTTATTACCCTCAATTCTTGTTTATTATGTGGTAAGAGAAGCAACAGGAAATCGTAGCATCTTCTTCTTGATTTTCATTATCTCATTCATTTATACTGTCAGCGGGATGCTGCGACTTGCACGATACAACATTGCCCCCCAAGAGACGATCTTCCATGGGCTACCGATAACTGCGGGAGGGCTGATAATCGCGCTCTACGTTCTCGCGGGACTGCCCCCCGCCGGTTTGTTGGTTGTGACGCTTATTCTCGCAGGGCTGATGATTAGCGAAATCAAGTATCCCAAAATCAGAAATACGCTTACTCAAGCCGTCGTAGGAGGATTTCTGATCCTCATTCTCATCCTTTACGCTATTGGAACAAGCTATTCGATCGCTGCTCTCCTTCTTCTGCTGCTTTCGATTGTTTATATACTAAATCCGCTGTATCGGGGGTATCTTAGATAAACGACAGAGAACAAGCGCTTTTTGAAGCAGGTATAAAACTCGGAGCGTTGTATCACCAATATGTTGGCGCGCCACTTGATCTAAACACAATTCCCGCACTAGAAAAAGCAATCCAAGAAAGCATAAGCGTGCAACCTTACGTCGAGAATATTATAATTAGAATCGACAAAGATAGGGTTTCGTCGAAGCTAAACAAATTTGGCTATACTGAGCTTGAAGGTAAAATGCTCGACGTCGAACTTGTCGTGAATTATGGATCGGCAAAAGTGCTCGTCAAGATGCAATACGATGAGGATGCAGACTACCCTCTGATGTTTATCGAGAGATAAGCGAGGGGCCCGACGTTAGGCTTAGAACAGCCCTGTTTTTTGTTAATCATTGAAAAAGCTCCATTTTGCGCCTTAATTAGTCTGCAAGCGCTTCGCTTAGTTTTAAGAAGGATGATTTGTATAGTTCAATTCATATGAGCAGTGACTTCAAGGAGCGATGGGCCACCTTTTTCACTCGCTACTACGAAAAGCAGATACTGAATCTTGCGAGCGACTATCCGGAAGTAAACAGCATTGATGTAGACTATGCTGCCCTTCAAAACTTTGACATCGCTCTAGCAGATGCGCTCCTTGACGGCCCATTACCAATCTTACGAGCAGCACATGACGCACTCCTTGAATATGACTTACCCATCGAATGCAAGCTTGACGTAGAAGTACGAATCATCAACGTTCCTGATAAAACAAATATTAGGGACCTAAGAAGCAACCACGTAGGAAAGCTAATATCGATCGAGGGGCTCGTCCGAAAAGCCACTGAAGTCCGTCCAAAACTTGCTGAAGCAGGTTTCGAATGTCTAAGCTGTGGGAACATAACAACCGTCGAACAAGACGAAGCCAAACTTAAAGAGCCAACCGAATGCTCACACCGCGTCTGCCGGAAGAAAGGACCATTTAAGTTGAATTTCACTCATTCCAAATTCATTGATTCACAAAAAATTCGGCTGCAAGAGGCCCCAGAAGGCCTAAAAGGCGGAGAACAACCACAGATGCTCGATGCAAATGTTGAGGCCACGCTCGCTGGAAAGGTCTTTCCTGGAGACAGAGTTGCTATGACTGGCTTGCTGCGGGTTGCACAGCGGCAGTATCAGAACGTAAAAAGCACGACGTTTGATTTATTTCTAGAGGCAAACTCAATCGAAATTCAAGACAAAGAGTTTCAGGACATTGAGATATTGCCGGAAGATGAGGTTAAAATAATCGAACTCGCTGGGAGGGCAGGAATTGACCAAGCTATCGTTTCTTCGATAG
This sequence comes from Methanobacteriota archaeon, assembly GCA_963719035.1. GTDB lineage: Archaea > Halobacteriota > Bog-38 > Methanoflorentales > Methanoflorentaceae > Methanoflorens. The sequence goes on from CAVRAO010000002.1 coordinate 350,556, forward strand.
CCCCATCAATTTTCGGTTATGAAAGCGTCAAAGAGGCAATAGCGCTCCAACTTTTTTCAGGCGTGCCGAAAACTCTTCCTGATGGCTCACACATACGGGGGGACATTCACATTCTGCTCGTTGGCGATCCTGGCATAGCAAAATCGCAACTGTTGCGATACGTAGTTCAGTTAGCGCCGAGAGGCATATACACGAGTGGCAAGAGCTCAACTTCCGCTGGATTGACCGCGACTGCGATTAAGGATGAATTTGGCGACGGCCGGTGGACTTTAGAGGCCGGCGCCCTTGTGCTGGCGGATCAAGGGATAGCTGCCGTTGACGAGATGGACAAGATGCGAGCTGAAGATAGATCATCTCTGCACGAAGCGATGGAGCAGCAAACCGTCAGCGTGGCGAAAGCGGGAATTATGGCTAACCTAAAGAGTCGCTGTGCCCTGTTGGGAGCTGCGAATCCTCGATATGGGAGGTTCGACCCTTACGAGTCCATAGCTGAGCAAATTAACATGCAGCCTACGCTGCTTTCTCGCTTTGACCTGATTTTCGTGCTCACCGACGTGCCGAACGAGAGCATCGACACGGGTATCGCAAAGCACATAATCCAGGCGCATTTTGCGGGAGAACTTGCCTCTTCTGGCTTCCCAAACGAGGAGGTAGAAGCCGCAATGAGCGTCATACGTCCTGTGATTGAATCTGAGCTGCTGCGTAAATTCATTGGCTACGCAAAAAGGATCAACCCAATTCTAACCGAAGACGCCAAGCAGCAGTTCATCGACTACTACGTAGGTTTGAGGAAACAAGGCGGTGAGGGGTCACCTATCCCTATCACTGCGCGCCAGCTTGAAGCCCTCGTGCGGCTAGCCGAAGCGAGCGCTCGCACGCGATTAAGCAAATGGGTGACGCTCGATGATGCGAAACGCGTCATTCAAATCGTCGAAACTTGTCTCAAAGAGGTAGGTGTTGACCCTGAAACAGGGAAGCGGGATTTCGACGTAATTGCAGTCGGAAAAAGCAAAAGTCAACAAGAACGAATCAAAAGCATTAGGGATATTATCAGAGAGCTCGAGCGAGAAGCGGGATCTGCGCCTCTTGATAAAATCGTAGAGAGAGCTTCAAAATTGGGCTTCGACAAGGACAAAGTTGAGGCAGAGATTACAAAATTAGTGCAAGAAGCAGCAATATTTGAGCCCGTCAGATACAGCGGCAACTACAGGCTGACACAACAATAAGATGCCGGAAAAACAGATAACCACCCTTTCGAGCATATATTTGAAGTCGTACAGTGTTAACAAGGAAATTCTAGTTGCTGCGTGCGATTCAGAACTTATCGGGCGCACATTTTGCGAAGGGGAGCTTCACTTGCATGTCAATGAAGACTTCTTCAAGGGTCAGCCGGCTGATGAAAACGAGGTGAAAAAGGCACTCGAAGAGGCCACAATCGCAAATCTTGTCGGCAAACGATCTGTTACTTGCGGCATCGACAGCGGTGTCATCGATAAGAACTGCGTCATTATGATTGGCGGTGTCCCGCACGCGCAGATGGTTGTTTTCTAAATCACAGGAGGCAATGTGACTCTCGAAAGCATTTGTCCCAGCTGTGGTGAACCTTCGCATGGTGTGTGTGAACGCTGTCTTGCCCGAGGTCGCACTATTCCGGCAATGCCTAGCTTCCTCTCTATACAAGTGTGTCCGACGTGCTCCGATCACTTCTTCAAGGGCAGATGGATAAACGAGGATACAAATCGCGCAGTCGCAAAGGCAGTCGAAGAGGCTCTGAAGATTGATCCCGATAAAGCAGCGTTTACGATTGTTTTAAATCAGATTTCCCCGACGATCTTACACGCACATGTCGAAATCAACGTCTCTGAGGCGGGAGGTTCACACGTAAGTTTTGACGTAGATGTTCGTGTGAACCGAGTGGCGTGCGACAGATGCTCTAGAATATCGGGCGGTTATTACGAAAGCAAAGTTCAAATACGCGCCGACCGCAGGACGCCAGAGCGAACCGAACTCGATCGCGCTCTTGAGATTGCTGCAACAACTCTTGAACTGGCACAGAAGACGGATCGACTAGCATTTATCGCCAAAACAATCTGGCTAAGAGAGGGCCTCGACCTTTATGTCGGCACGGTGAAAGCCGCTAAACGGATTGCACGGGCCTTATTAAGGGAGATGGGGGGAACTCTTAGCGATTCGGCTAAGCTCACAGGACGACGCGACGGTAAGGATGTTTACCGCGTGACCTTCGTCGTGAGACTGCCCGAATTTCCGACTGGAACAATTATTTTGTCACGGCAGCATATGTATGAAATCTGTTCGACAATAAGCACGACAAACGCTGTCGACCTAGAGACCGGCTATAGAACTGCTCTGAATGCCGAGGAATTACGCACTGCAGAGCTCGCTGGCACTCGAAGTGATGCGAAACGAACTGTGTTAGTTGCGATCGATGGTGACGAGGTCCACCTGCTCGACCCTGAAACGTACGCTACTCTTACGATCAAAAAGCCTCCGTACGTGAGTAAAGAGGACGAAGGTAAAGAGGTGGGAGTCATTAAGACGCAAGAAGGGGTATTTATCCTTCCATGAAAGGGCATCAGCTGCTTGAGCAACGATTGAGGGCGCCGCTCGCTGAACACGAAAAGCTGCTGTTGCCACGGAGGTGGCAGATCCTTGGTGATTTGGTACTCGTCAACATCCCGAGCAAGATCGTGCGTCTGAAACACGAGATAGGTGAAGCGCTGCTGGAGCTTTATCCACGCTGCAAGAGCGCTTTGTGGGACAAAGGAGTGCACAGCTGCCTCCGGACGCCTGAGGTCGAAGTCATTGCAGGCTCAGGAACGAAAACTGTCCATAAGGAAAATCGTTGCAAATTCGCCCTCGACGCGAGCCGTGTTATGTTCTCAGCAGGCAATTTTGCCGAACGCGTTCGAATGAGCACGATCGGCAGCAACGAGAGAGTCCTCGATATGTTTAGCGGCATAGGTCAGCTTAGCATTCCAATAGCTGTGCATGCCCGTCCGCAGTCGATTGTCGCTATAGAGCTCAATTCAGTTGCATATCGCTACCTTCAGCAAAATATCAGGCTAAATAAGGTAGATAGTATCGTCCAACCCCTGTTGGGCAATTGCGCGTACGTTACCCCAAACGCCCAATTCGACAGAGTGATCATGGGGCATTTCGACGCATGCGACTATCTTCATAAAGCGCTGCGCTCTTTAGCTCCCGAAGGGATCATTCACTATCACGAACTCGTCCCAGTAGAATTAATGTACAAGCGACCCTATGCGCGCGTCGAGCAAGCGGCGCAAGCACTCGCGAAATCGGCCGACCTGCTTGGTACGCGCAAAGTCAAAGACTATGCTCCGGGAATTGCACATGTCGTAGTCGATGCTAGGATAAATTGAACTCGAGTTTCACGTGGGTGGCGGCGTCAACAAGCACCTTAAGCTTTTGAAACGCAACCTCTCTCGTTTGAAGGCGCAGTCCGCAATCAGGATTGATCCACATATCGTCACCAAAAACTTCTATGCCGCGCTCGATTCGCTTCTTAACCGTTTCTACAGATTCGACCTCTGGACTGTCAGTGTCGATCACACCGAGCGCGACTTTTTTTCCACGGCCTTCAAATGCAGCTCCTGTGAGTTTGTCCAGCAAAATAGGGTATTTCGCTGCCTCCACGCCGATGTATTCAACGTTTTTTAGCTTCAGGAGCTGCTCAAGCTCCTTGAAGGACGCTACATGAGGATGAAGCTTCACAGGAATCTCAACATCCTCGACCGCAGCGTCGATATATCCAAGAACGTTCTCTACTCCCACATTGTACAAAACTGGCTCATCGATCTGCAAAGCATCCGCTCCTGCTCGGCAAAGCTGGTCAGCTTCAAAGCGTAGCGCTTTTGCCAGGTCACTAAGCAAACGTGGGTCGAGGCTCGACCTGTACGGCGCGCCGCGGCTTATAGAAGACGATGCGGCGATTGTGACGGGCCCTGTTATGATCCCTTTGATCTTAACACCCTCTCCGGCATACTGACGTGCTAAAGTGAGGTCCTTTGCAGTAATGCTCCTCAGCGGCCGCGTGATTTTTCCAGTTATGTACGATCGCCCCTTCTCGCTTTTCATTCCCGGAATCCCGGCTGCAAACGCGCTGACCATATCAGCTCTAACTTGGCCGTCAGAGATCAGGTCGATTCCGGCTTGAACTTGATCAACGACTGCTGCCTCAATAGACGCGATGAAAGGATCCTTTCCAGCCATAAGATCCTGAACACTCATTTTGGCTTTGCAATCTTCTCCTATGGTGTGCGTCGGGTAACTCCCAACCGTGTTAGTAAGAATTACCATTCAAGTGCTCCTATTTTGCACGTAATCTCGATTTATAGCGTTTATAAAATAACGTTTGCGAACGTTCTCTCGCCTGTCCTCGTCCTCTTCAAAACCCTCTGCGTTGACTGATGCGGCAAGTGTCTCCGGACAGGGATCGTAAACGAGCCTGCTTGCCGCGTTTTCAAGGTCACTAAGGCGGCGGGAGTAGAAGAGATGCGAACGGCACCTACAGTCTGACGAACCAAAGCCTCCAATGCGGGACAGCGAAGGATTTTTCCCCAAGTTTTGCGCTATGCCACATTCGATTCTCTCTTGTGTCACAATTTCAATTGTCTCGATAACCTCAGAAACGGTTAAGAGGTAATCAATATGCCACTTTTGCGTCTTGCGACGTCCGGAAGAAATATCCAAGTGGCGCTCAACTCGTTTGAAGCCAGCAGCCCCCATCGCCGATCCGACGTACGCATAGAAGCCTTGTGCAAATGAGATGATCCCGAGCTTTCCAACCGTCACATCTTTCGCCGACGCTAACCAAAGAATCAACACGTACGCGCCCTTAACGACATCATTCCGGGCCTTCGTTCGCTTTTGCGAAATTGAGAGACTGTTTGATCTGTTCATTGACGTTGTTTGCCGTGACCTCTCCATGGCCAGGATATAATACGCTCACTTCCAGTTTCTCCAATCGCGAGATTGAACGTATCAAGTCGTGGGAGCTTCCGCCAGGCAGATCGGTCCGACCAATGCCCCCGTAAGGAAAGACCGTGTCCCCGGAAAAAAGGCTCTTCGAATTGTCATCGTAAAGGCAGATACTTCCAGGGGTGTGCCCCGGCGTGTGTATCACGTCCAAGATAGAATCTCCAAGGTCAATTTTTGTTCCGTCCCTAAGCAAAGTGTCGACATGAAATCGAGGCGCTCGAGCGCCAAAAAAATGCGCTGCTGAAGCGTTTGTCCCTATTGCTTTAGCATCGGCCTCGTGCATCATAATTTTCGTGCTACCTGGAAGTCTCAGCTGATCAACCGCTGCCGTATGATCGTAATGCAAGTGAGTCAAAATAATGCAACAGGCTTCATCTAAAGGCAACTGTTGAGCGGTTGTAAGAGACCCCAAGTCAACGATCGCTTTTTGCTCTGCAATTAACCAATAAGTGTTGCTTTCGTTAGCCCCCAAAAAGGTATCCACACGCATTTCTGTGAAGTACGGTTTGCGGTGTAATAAAGCTTGGGCTAGACCAATACAAAGTGGCGCGGCTCACATTTTTAAGCAACAAGCGCATAAACATTACGCAGAGGTATAAGCTAAGCATAGCTAAAAACAGCATGACACTTCTAGAGGAAGCAAAGAAAGGATTAACAGATGATATAAGAAACGTTGCCAAATCAGAGGACATAGCGAGCGAGAAACTCAGGCGTAACATCGCTAGCGGTCGAACTGTCATTCCGAAAAATGTGACTCACGACGTTGCAGCGATCGGTATAGGCGACGCATTACGTACAAAAGTCAACGCTAATGTAGGAACTTCCATAGACTACGTTGAGATTAGTGAAGAGCTTGCAAAAGCAAAGACAGCCCTTAAATTCGGCGCAGACACTGTCATGGATCTTTCCACGGGCGGAGATTTAGACTACATACGAAGTGAGATTCTGCGAGAGATCCAATCTCCGATTGGTACAGTGCCGATATACCAAGCAGCAATGCGACGGGACGCCGTGGTGTCAATGACGACAGACGACATGTTCAATGCGGTTCGTAAACACGCGCGAGATGGAGTTGATTTCATGACTATCCACGCAGGAGTCAACTTAAAGTCCCTAGAAGTGTTGAAGAAGCATAAAAGGCTTATGGGGGTCGTCAGTAGGGGGGGTGCTTTTACAATAGCATGGATGACGCACAACAACGCAGATAACCCCTTCTATGCAGAATATGACTATCTCATAGAGCTCGCACGCGAATACGATTTCGTGATAAGTCTGGGTGACGGTATGAGATCAGGATGCTTGTTCGATGCTAGCGACCGTCCGACGTTCATGGAGTACATTCAAATCGGAGAGCTTACGAAACGAGCTCAAGAGAACGGCGTTCAGACTCTCGTAGAAGGGCCCGGTCACGTCCCCCTTAACGAGATAGAAACCAACGTCAAGGCAATGAAATCGTTAACAGGTGGCGCACCACTCTACCTGCTTGGACCACTCGTCACAGACATAGCTCCCGGCTACGATCACATAACGGGAGCAATTGGAGGAGCTCTCGCAGGAATGTATGGTGCCGACTTCTTGTGCATGACCACGCCATCGGAACATCTGGGGCTGCCTTCTCAAGAAGATATAAAACAAGGGGCAATCGTTACAAAGATAGCTGCTCACGTTGCTGACCTCGCGAGAGGGATGCAAAATGCACATGAACTCGACAAAGAAATGGCAAAATCGCGAGCTAGCTTGGATTGGGAGAGGCAATTCCAGCTTTCAGTGGATCCAGAGTTAGCTCGTACCAAGTACAACTGCCGTGGTCGAATGACTGATGCTTGTTCTATGTGCGGGGATCTTTGTGCGATAAAAATCGCAAAAGCAGCTTTGGAGAACTCCAAGCTATAATCCCAAGCTGCTTAGAGGTCTAAACCCTTATTTGCTTCCACGTTAACTTGCAGAATTCTCAGCGCCAATAGGGCGGCATTTTTCCCATTGTCTATTCCAACCGACGCCACCGGAACTCCAGCAGGCATTTGGACAACGGAAAGCAGCGCGTCTAAACCGTTGAGCTTATTACTCACAGGGACACCTATCACGGGAGCATTTGTTTTTGAAGCAATGATGCCTGGAAGAGCTGCAGAAAGACCTGCAATAGCAATATAAACTTTAGCCTGAACTTCTCGAAGGTATTCATCAAGGCGTATTGGCTCTCGATGCGCTGAAATAACCTCGACCTCGTACGTGATACCCGCATCCTTTATTACCTCTATCGCTTTTTCTGCCACGTGCATGTCAGAAGTAGCGCCCACTAATATAGCCACGTCGGGGTGATTCATCGCTTTGTAGTTATCTCGCTACCGTAAAAACTCTTTCTAAACACGCAGGACGCGAACACGTGCAACGTACTTCGACGGTGTGTGTAAGATACTAATCGCGTCACAAAAAAATACGCTGTCGACCTAGTTTGAGCGAGTTTCGGTCGCGAAATAACGGAAAGCGGTTTTTTTCGCGCGAGAGGCTGCATTTGACTTTCAGTAATGTGTAGTGGCACAAAATTCTAAATAGGGTGTAGCGGTTAAATAAGGAGGCAGAGAGCTGCTTATCCGAACATAATCACAAGAGATGCTCCCATGGATAACACAGTTGAAACTGATTTATTAATGATTCCTGGACCGGTCCAAGTGGCCCCTCAAGTACTTCGCGCTTTATCAAAACCGATGATTAACCATCGTGGGCCTGAATTTAAAAAAGTGTTAGATGAGAGTCGCGAAAAACTTCGTAGCCTTTTCAACACAGAGAGCGATGTCCTCATACTTAGCGGATCCGGAACATGCGCTATGGAAGCTGCAGTCGGCAATCTCGGCGGTGATAAAAAATTCGTTGCGCTTGAAAACGGCAAGTTCGGAGAACGATTAAAAGTGCTCACCTCACTTTATGGCAGCTCTGCGCCGGTTGTTGCCGAATGGGGCACATCGATAGACACTGACAAAGTCAAACAAGCACTGCAAGTAGGAGCAGATGCAGTCACGATCGTCCATAATGAGACCTCAACAGGTATGACAAACGACGTTTCGCAGATAAGCGCACTGTGCCGAAAATATGACGTACTTCTAATCATGGATGGGGTATCATCTATTGGTGGCATCGAAGCACCCATAGACAAATGGGGGGTCGACATAGCGTTCACTGGCTCTCAAAAATGTCTCGGCCTTCCACCCGGTCTTTCGATGATTGCAGTAAACGATCGGGCCTGGGACTTTATTAAAACGGCGCAAAAAAGGCCTTTCTATGCTGATCTGATTGCTCATATGAAATCTGCCGAGAAGGGGCAAACACCTTATACGCCTACTGTCCCGTTGTTCTTTGCGCTTGAGGAGGCTCTGAAAATGCTTGAAGCTGAAGGGCTTAGCGAACGTATCAACAGGTACCGCATTTATGCGACATCTATCCGCGCTGCAATTGAAGCGATGGGCTTGGAACTATTTCCACAACTCAGTGCTTCGAGCACCTATTCAAACACAGTGACAGCCATTAAGATGCCACCTAGAATAGATTTTTTGTCGCTAAAAAATGAGATGAGACAACGGGGCATCATTATCGCAGGTGGCCAAGAACGGCTAAATGGACACATTTTCAGAATAAGTAATATGGGTAATATAAGCAAAGGTGATATATTACAGGTTATAGAGAAGCTTGAGCTCGTATTGCTTGAAAACGGCGTTGTTAATGAGATGGGGGCAGGGACGCTCGCTGCTGATTGCGTTCTTGAAGGATTATGAACTGCGAGATTTAGTATTCATTGTGGGGGATCTTTGAATGAAAATAGGAATAGCAGACACCACGTTTGCAAGGTACGATATGGCTAAGGCGGCTATAGACGAGCTGCAACAGTGGATGTCCGCATCAATTCAAAGGTATACAGTACCTGGCATAAAAGACCTGCCAATCGCGTCAAAGAAACTCTTAGAGGAATCAGAATGCGATATTGTCATGGCGCTGGGCATGCCTGGATCAAAACCGATCGACAAGCAGTGTGCACACGAAGCATCGACCGGCCTAATAAGAGCACAACTGATGACTAACAGACATATCATTGAAGTATTCGTCTACGAGGATGAAGCCACAAGCGACAAAGAGCTCGCGCGACTAGCCGACGCTCGAACACGCGAACATGCCCAGAACGTCTACAAGTTGTTAACTAACCGTCTAACCCCAGAGGCCGGCACAGGCAAGAGAGAGGGCTTTGCAGACGTAGAACCAGTTGAATTTTAAGATAAACGAGAGGAATTATTCATGGATCAAAGAGATGGTGAGAATATACGGCTTGGATTTGTCGTAGCAGAATTTAACCGAGACATTACATACCAAATGGAAATCCTTGCAAAAGAGCATGCTGCATTTTTAGGCGCTGATGTCGTGAAGACCATTTATGTTCCAGGAGTCTTTGATATGCCCTTAGCAGTAAAGAATTTGGCTTCAGATGATGAAGTAGATGCAGTAGTTACGATAGGTTGTGTAATTGAAGGCGCGACAATGCACGACGAAATTGTTGCGCAGCACGCGACTCGTAAAATTGCGGATTTGGCGTTAGAGCACAACAAGCCAATCACATTGGGAATATCGGGTCCAAGAATGTCCCGTTTGGAAGCGCACGAGCGAGTCGATTATGCAAAAAGGGCTGTTGAAGCCGCTGTAAAACTTTTTAAAAGACTCTAATGAGAAAAAGCCCAGTCATTTCCGCAAGAGTCCAACGTATACCTCAATCTGCTACGATGAAAATTGCGGACATTGCAGCCAATCTTAGACGCGAAGGACGAGACATTATCAGTTTCAGTCTCGGTGAACCTGACTTTGAAACCCCAGAGAACATAAAAAAAGCCGCAAAAATTGCCCTAGATCGTGGCGAGACGCACTATACACAAGGTAGTGGAATTCTGGAACTTCGAGAAGTAATAGCAGAGAAGCTGAAAACTGATAACAGCCTCGACGTGACTTCAAGCGACGTTCTTGTCACAACCGGCGCGAAACAAGCGATATTTGAAGCGATCTGTTCGCTCATCGATGAAGGAGACGAGGTTTTGTTGTTCGATCCAGCGTGGGTTTCATACGAAGCAATCGTAAAGTTCGCTGGTGGAAAGCCCGTCATGGTTCCTGTTTACGAACGGGATGGCTATACGCCAGTTGAGTTCGAAAGTCGTATAACTAAAGATACAAAGCTCCTTGTCTTAAATAGCCCGTGTAACCCAACTGGAGCTGTGTACGGCGAAAGCGTAATAAAGAGCATAGCTCAGACCGCCGAAGATCATGACCTCTTAGTGATTTCCGACGAGGTCTACGAAAAGATCGTTTATGGCGCCAAACATCACAGTATAGGTACATTGATACCTGACTTGACGATTACAGTAAATGGATTCTCGAAGGCATACGCTATGACGGGGTGGAGGCTCGGCTATGCAACTGCACCTCGATCAATCCTTCAAGGGATGCTTAAGATCCAACAACACACCGTAAGCAACGCAACGTCCTTCGTCCAACGAGCTGGTATCGAGGCGCTGAGCGGTGACCAAAGCGCTCAGCGTGCTATGGTGGCTGAATTCCAAACGCGTCGCGACCTTGTTATTGACGGACTAGCTAGAATTGGAATAAAATGCGCGCTTCCAAAAGGTGCATTCTACGCGTTTCCAAAGGTCACTCAATTTGGTACTTCTGAACAGGTGACTGAACAACTGTTGCGAGACGCTTTGGTCGCCGTGACGCCTGGATCAGCATTCGGCCCGAACGGTGAGGGTTATGTGCGTATGTCCTACGCCACGAGTCGAGAAGACATCGCTAAAGGCATCCGCAGGATCGAAGAATCGCTCCAGAAAGAGTCTAACATTTTACCCGACGCTTAATGATCGCTCGAATTATGTTTTCCGTACTCGATAGAGTTCCACTGTCGTGATACGGTAGCCTTATCACTTTTGAAGGAATGTGCCTTTTTTCAAGGTCCTCTTGAAGTTTGTTCTCGTCAAAATACTGATCGAAACCAAGCGCTATTATGTCCGGTTTTATTAGTGTGAGGGGTTCGAACATGTCGCGCTCGCTCCCAAGTTCAGCGTGGTCAACCATCTCTAGGGCCTCAACTACTTGCAGCCGTTGCTGTTCTGGAAGGATAGGTTTTGACTTGTGCTGAACCATCGAATCACGTGACACAATGACAAATAGTTCGTCGCCTAGTTCCTTTGCTTTCCTTAGATAAAGGATATGACCGGGATGCAAGATATCAAACGTGCCTGTTGCGAGAACCCTAGTCATTTTCGCCGCCGAAGGTTTCCTTTATGTCTTTATACACAGCGCTCTCTTCTATTTCAACGTCGAGCACATCGAGTTTTCGAATGTTACCGATTCTATCATAACAAGCCCAGCTCGTGATTTCGTAAGGGTAGCCGACAATGATATGATAATCACCATTTTGCATAAACATGCGAATATCTGCATCCGACGGCTGGAGTCCCCCCGACGGATGGCTATGCACTGATCCTACAATATGTGTATTCACGGGTAACATGAACAGATCCATAACCGCATTGACATTTGAAGACTGAGTAATAGGGACGTCCACATCAGTTATGATCTGGTCAGTCTCATACAACATCCCAGCAAATTCCTTGGGATGAGAGGACGCACTCACTTCAAGTACAAACTTCAATGCGTCACGTGCGATGCCTTTGATCTTCTTTTTCATAAGCGCTACCTAGTTGTATACTCCCGCTAGATCATTTTTACTCTGTCAAAATACGAAGGACAAAAAAGCCGCTTTGTCTATTCCACCGTTTCTCATTTGTGCCTCAGAACTCATAGGGATCATCATTGCGTTTTTAACGCTCGGGATTTAAAATACATCATCGGCGCAAGTGCAATTTGAACTTCTCTGTATTATAGATATACCTCGTTGTCCCCGCAACACCTGCAGCCTACAAACGCTCTCCGCGAGCATTGGCGTCGAGAAGATCACCTTGCAGGACTTGCTAGGGACTCAGATTTCGCGTAAAAATGACAACGACAACGTTATGATGCGGAGGGAGGGATTCGAACCCGCGAACTCCTGTGAGAGTGGATCTTGAGCCCACCGCCGTTGACCACTTGGCTACCTCCGCTTTCGTTTGATCTAGTACTGCTATCACATATTTCTAGTTAACTAATGCGGAGCAAGAAGCCTATCGACCCCCAAATCGATTATACAAGTCAACGCAATAATTAATTTAAGCAAACGATAACGCGCCTTGCCCTGATGGATCACCCGATAAAATAACCCGTAGAAACAAGTTAATATGCTAAGTTCGATTAATTGTCACTTGGTAGGTATAAGCAAATTACCTTTTTCGAGATTCCTGCAATAAAATATCGCAATTTCTAAATACGCTTCTAATGTTTATGTAAGAGGTGATACTAGTGGTAGTTGGAGTTACAATGGTCAACGTCGTTCCTGGTGAAGAACGATACGTGTACAGAACGCTATTGGAATTAAGCGGCATTAGGGAAGTGTACCACGTCTTTGGAGAGTATGACTTTGTAGTCATTATTGAAGTCGAGGGGCTTACTGCATTGAACAATTCAGTTGATAACATCCGAGATATCAAAGGAGTGACAACGACTCACACTATTGTTGGCGCGGAACTGTGATCGGGAGAACGCCAAATGGCTGAAAACATCGCCGAGAAGCTTGCACAGAAACAGCGCGAGATTAGCATAGCCGAGTTCTTTGAGAAAAATCGTCACATCCTCGGTTTCGACTCGTCAACTCGAAGCCTTATAACAAGCGTTAAAGAAGGAGTTGATAACGCACTAGATGCCTGCGAAGAGAGCGGTGTGCTGCCCGACATTCTGATTGAAATTCAGAAGGTGGATAAAGACAGCTATCGCGTCATAATCGAAGATAACGGCCCCGGCATCGTGAAAGAGCAGATACCGCGAGTGTTCGGAAAACTCCTGTACGGCTCTCGATTTCACGCACTAAAACAGAGCAGGGGGCAGCAAGGCATAGGAATCTCCGCGGTCGTGTTATATGCACAACTGACATCTGGGCGGCCCACCTCGGTATACTCAAAAACAGGAAAGAATGAAGACGCTCACTATTACGAGCTCGTTATCAACACGAAGACTAACGAACCTGAAATATTAATAGAGAGAATCGTGCCGTGGGACCGCCCACACGGGACCAGAATTGAAGTCGAGATGGAGGGCACATACGTCCGCGCTCGTAAGCAATCGATCTACGGTTACGCGAAATCGACTGCCATAGTCAATCCGCACGCGAGATTGACGTTGGTTGAGCCGAACGGAGACACTGAAGTGTTTGAGCGCGTTACGGAGATCTTGCCGGTCGAGCCTTGTGAGATTTTGCCACATCCTGAGGGCATTGAGCTAGGCACTTTGATCAGGATGTTGCGGGATACGGAAAGAAGACGATTAACCTCATTCTTGACGAACGAATTCGCGCGGATTGGACACAAAACCGCGAAGGAGATATGCGCAAAAGCCGGTATCGACCCCGACGTGAACCCCAGTGACCTTTCACGCGATCAAGCAAAGCGCTTGCTTGAGGCATTCAAAACCGTTAAAATCATTGCGCCTTCAACTGAGTGCCTTTCCCCTATAACGGAAGAGCTGATTAGAAAAGGGCTAGAAAAAGAATACGACGTTGACTTTATTGCGACGACCACACGTGACGCCTCAGTGCATACAGGAAATCCATTCATCGTCGAAGCAGGAATTGCCTACGGGGGCGGCTTGCCAAAGGAAGAGAGGATAGATATCCTGCGATTCGCAAACCGAGTGCCACTGTTGTATCAACAAGGAGGGTGCGCTAGCACTCACGCCGTTGAGAAGATTAACTGGAGGAACTATGAACTCCTACAACCAGGCGGGAGCGGTATCCCACAAGGCCCAATAGTTGTGCTTACACACGTCGCTTCAACTAACGTTCCTTTCACATCAGAGTCGAAAGAAGCGATCGCAGATATACCAGAGATAGTAGACGAGATAGAACTTGCTGTCCGAGACGTCGCGCGTGGCCTCAAAAACTACTTAGCGAAGCAAAAAATCCTTGCAAAGAGAAAAGAGAAAGAGGAAATAATAGAGCGAGTTCTTCCTAAACTTGCAGAGAAGGTATCTGAGATACAAGGAGCCCCTCAACCTGACATTCAACCTATCGTTGCTAAAATAATGGGGAACGTGCTCGTTAAAAAGACAACTGAACTGAACGATACTGCGTGTAGAGTGACAATCCGCATAAACAACTTTTCAGAGAGTCTCAAAGAGTTCAAGCTGCACGAAGTCTCTGCTGTAGAGGTCGAAGACTCGACCCCCAAGCCAAAAGTATCGAGTTTTGATGGCCAATTCGACAACATGTGGAAAGTGTCAATCAAGCCCAATTCAGAAAAGAAGGTTAGATACTCGGTTAAGTCAGAAGAATCTGCAAATACAATTCCTTTGGTCGAGGGGATACTCGCAGAGATGGTCACGGGGGCAAACGCACTGCCCAAGAAGCGAGCTAGTGAGTGAGGTGAAGCATGAAAGCTGAAAAAGACCTACTGAAAACAAAGAAAGAAAAAGACAGCTTGACCGAACAGAGGCTCTTGAAAATCATCGAAACTATGTACGATCAGTTTGCAAGAGAACAAATTCCACAACTACTAATCCCCACAAGAACGAAATCAAACATTGAGTTCAACGAAGAATCGGAGGTTTGGGTCTACGGTGACCGGGAGAGTGCAAGGAGCTGCAAGACGGTACGAGGAGCTTATAGCCTTCTCAAGTCGAGCTACACGATTGAATTCCTAAAAAAGCAGCTCGACGAGAACCGCTCGTCAACACTCAGAGAGCTTTATTATATTTCCGAAGGTTGGAAACTGGCGAAGTTCAGAGAGCAGCCTGAGTCTGACAGAATGATCGAAGATCTAGAGATCATAACTGAACTACAGCGCGAAAACTTTCATGTGCGACCTGAAGAGAACGGCGCAACTATTTTTGGTCCGATTCGAATCAAAGAAAACGTTGAAAGACGTGGGCAAGTGTCAGAACGCGTCATTCACTGCGTCGATGATGTCGGTGAAGGGGGGTACCAGATCCCATATAACGTCGATAATCTAGATTTTCTCGAGCACGACGCTAAGTTTATTATTGCCATCGAAACCGGCGGAATGCGGGATAGGCTTATCGAAAATGGCTTCGATACAGACTATGACACAATAATCGTACACCTTAAAGGCCAGCCAGCGAGAAGCACACGGCGGCTTTTAAAAAGGATGAACGAGCGGCTAAAGCTGCCCGTCGTCGTTTTTACGGACGGAGATCCCTGGTCTTACAGAATATTCGCCTCTGTCGCTTACGGCTCGATAAAGAGCGCACATATGTCAGAATACATGGCAACCCCAGCAGCCCAGTTCATTGGCGTGCGCCCGAGCGACATCGTCAATTACGACCTGCCTACCGATAAGTTGTCTGATCAGGACATGAGGGCTCTGCAATCAGAGCTTACTGATCCACGTTTCGCAACTGATTTCTGGAAGGAAGAGATCAATCTCCAAATCGAACTGAAGAAAAAGTCAGAACAACAAGCGTTCGCAAGTCGAGGTTTAGACTACGTAACTGACGTTTACCTTCCCGAAAGACTCACTGATCTGGGGATAGTTTGATAGGCTTGTGACGATTTACGTTACTGATTTTGGGGGGCGTTGGGACGATCATCAGCAAGACGTAGCAGCAGGTTAATTGAGTTGACGCCAACCAGCCCCACAAACCTGACTTCCCCACCCTTTCTTTCCCTTGATAGAACCTTCACTAAATACGACTTCGCCTCGTACCATAGTGAGTGACGGGAAAACGGCGACACAGCCTTCGAAAGGCGTCCAACCACACTTGCTATACAGTACACTCGGCGTTACTATTTTCCTATCGTTGGGATCAACAAGTATGAGATCCGCGTCGTATCCTTTACATATCACTCCTTTGTTCTTTAAATTAAACCTAGTCGCTGGAGCTGCGCTCACCATATTCACGAGCCGTTCGAGACTAATCTGATCGAGCCTTGACAATAGCAAGGGAAGCAAAGTCTGAACCCCTGGCACTCCTGGAGGCGGGTACGACATGTTTTTATCGGCAACAGAATGAGGCGCGTGGTCGCTCGCGATCATGTCGATATGACTGAGGTGTGACCAGAGAGTATCGACGTTTTGCCGGCTCCGAAGCGGCGGGTTCATGATACCAAATGGGCCAAGTCTTACTTGGTCGAGGTCAGATAGGAATAGATGATGCGGAGTTACTTCACAGCTGACATCCTGATCGGAACCCCTCACAAATTCAAGCCCAGACGCTTCACTTAGATGGCTTACGTGCACTTTAGCCCCAATTTCTTTGTTGCACGCAACGACTGTTCTGATCCCTTCCAGTTCACTTGAGATTTCACCGACGCGTCTTTCAGCGTGAACGCATAAGACGGCATTAAGCCGCTTGATTATCTGCAGCGCGTGCTGCAATTCCTCGCGCGATTTTTCTTGAACGAATACCTCTCCAAAAGCCGTCACCCCTAATCGCCATAAGTCGTCGAGCTGGTCAAATCTTTCAATACCAGCGTTGATACCATAATCAACAACAGATTTTCGTGCAGCGCGCTGCTTACGAAAATAGGACCTCTCATCGCATACCGGAGGCTTTGTGTTCGGCTGATCTATAACAGTAGTCACACCACCGGCAGCAGCTGCACACGATCCAGAATACCAATCCTCCTTGTATGCTTCGTCCAAATCACGAAAATGTACGTGCACATCGATTGCACCAGGCAATAACAATCGGCCGCGCGCATCTATCTCTTGCCCTCCTGCACTGACGCTTCCAATCTTTGCAATCATGCCACTTTCGATCAAGACGTCGCTGAGAACAACTTGGTTCCTGTAAAAGACTCGTGCATTTCGAATGACTGTTGTGCTCATGCGTGGGTCACTCAAGAAAGCGCTCTACTACCTCGCCACCAGCGCGAAGCTCGGAAAAGACCTGACCTTCAAACACAAATATTTCAGCGTTGCGTTCTCGCGGGTTTAAACCTGCCTTCACATACGTTTGGTCCAAAAACTCTTGTGGTGTCCAGTTAAAGTCGGTCGCAACTTGAGGCAGAAGCAATCCTTGTTGCGACCCTTTTTTTACAATAACGCCGTGCTTTCCGACTACGATATCAGCAGGGCCGTCAATTCTTTTGGGCTTTGTTAGGAGCGTAATCTCTACCGTAATGCGCGTTAGCTCCTCAGCACTGACCGGAGGAAATCGATAGTCATACAAGGCAGCGCTGATTGCCGAGTCAATCAAGGCTTCTTTTATGGTTTTGCTCGCATAGGGATATCCCACACAGCCCCGCAAGGCGTCCGAATGCAGCGTCACAAAAACGCCGCCAAGTTCATCGAAAACAGCTGGGAGGTCTTGAGGGGGCTCTATGCGATCTCCGGAATTCACCGCGATCTCGATTGCTTCGCGTGCGAGACGCACACCGATGCGCGCTTCGTCCAGATGCATGCTTCGCATGTTAGTGAATACTTATATTACATTTGCCTTCAAGATACGTAACGGAGAGAGGGTGAGTGGCTGCCGGTGAAACTCGCTGAGGAAAGTCCTCCCACCTTCTGGACGTGTGAGCGAGGAGACTCGCATGGCGAGAGTCATGGCTCTGACACAGAAACGATACGTCCCTGCAAACATGAGTATGAGGTGAAGAACCGACGAGAGCAGGGGTTACGATGGAACGGTGAATCCTCACAGGTGCAAGCTAAAAAGGGTGAATGAACAGTCCAGATAACACCCAGGTTAAGCGCTTAGATAAATGCCACTTGAAACAGAAGGAGGCTTACAACCCTCACTCCAATCTTATTCTCAAACACTTTTTTGCTGCGCGAGAAAGTTTTATATTAATCTGCTCCAAAATATTGCTGCCTTTCAAATGAAAAACTAAAGGCTTGAGGAAGAAAATGAAACTAAAAGAGCTAGCAGAGCAGATAAGTGCCCGTTTTTTGGAACAAGGAGTAACAATTCCGGCTAGCGAGATAGAACAGCGGTTACGTAGTCTCGTCGATGATTTTAAAGTGCCGACAGAAGAAGCCAGAAGAAGCGTAGTCTCTTATTACTCCAAACTCCACCCAAAACAAGGATCGGCTTCGCCGACAGAAGTTATCTACTCAAAGATCAAAGACATAAACACAGAAGACGTATGGATCAGCGTCCGTGTCCGTGTTGTACAGCTTTGGGAGCCCAATTCGCAATCCATAGCGCAAGTCGGCTTGATCGGCGACGAGACCGGAACTATAAAATTCACCAGCTGGTCTAACGCGAAGCTGCCGATTCTCAAGGATGGACTAAGTTATTCATTACGTAATGTTGTTACAAAATCATGGCAGGGGCGTTTCAGTATTAGCTTGAATAAAGCATCCGAAATTGCCCCACTCGATGAAGAGGTCGAAGTCGGTCGCACAGAAGAAGAAATTTCCGGCACTATTATCGACGTGCAATCTGGTTCTGGACTTATCAAACGATGTCCTGAATGTAGTCGTGTCGTTGTCAAAGGGTACTGTGCCGAGCATGGCAACGTAAGTGGCGTTTACGATCTGCGCATTAAAGGTGTGTTAGACAACGGTGAGATTGTGACAGACGTGTTGTTTAACCGCGAACTAACAGAAAGGTTAACAGGAATAACGCTCGCAGAGGCCAAAGAAATGGCCATGGAAGCACTCGACCAAAACGTTGTCGCAGATTCCATGAAGGGTGTAATAATCGGACGATACTACGTAGTGCGCGGCAACAAAACACCCCGGTGGTTACTTGTAACAGATTTCAAAGAAACCCCTCAAATAACTGATGGAGACATTAGCGCCGTTCTCGCTAGAGCGCAGGAGCTTCTGCAATGGCCCTAAAACAGCGGGAAGTAGCGCGTCGCCTATTTGCGAAAGAGCTGCAGGAGTCGACGCTTTTCTACAAAGAACACGATGATGCATACGCACCACAGTATCTTTTAACCCCTACTGGTGCAAAATGTAATCGAGTATTTGTGGTAGGCACGTTAACAGAAAAGGAAAATGTCGGCGTTGACGCTGACTACTGGCGTGCTCGAATAGCCGATCCGACGGGCGTTTTTCCAATTTACGCCGGCCAGTATCAACAACAGGCAGTCACACAACTAAGTTCGATAGAAGTACCTTCGTTCGTAGCTGTCATAGGAAAATTGAACGTTTTTCACGCAGACGAAGGCCCCGTCAAAGTATCCATTCGACCTGAGTTCATAAACGTCGTAGATGCCGAAACAAGGGATAGGTGGGTTTTAGAGACTGCTGAAAAAACTCTTGAAAGGATTGAAAGGCTTCAACAGAGCGGCGAAAATATGAAAAGAGTTCGTGAATACTACGGCACAGATACAAGCCAGTACACAGCAGTTGTGATAGAAGCTGTTAAGACGCTAACAAAAGAGCACTAGACATAGCAAAGGCTATCCGCTTCAATGGCTTATCCCGTGGCAATATGGTAATGAGATACGGTGTTTCGTCAACGATTGAACAAGACGTTAAGGAGTTTATCTTGAGCGCCGCTCACACGTTCAATGCTATCGAACTCGTTTCTGAGTATCCGCATGTTCACTACAGCACACCTAATGTCGACGTGCTTTCTGAACTGAAATCGAGCTACGGACTTACTTACACGATGCATGCGCCTTTTTGTAGTGTAAATCTCGCTAGCATCAATCCGAAGCTTCAGCAAGCATCCGTTAAAGAAATAGTCCATTCGATCACTTATGCTAACGAACTCGGATGTGAGCTAATCGTGGTCCACCCTGGTATTGTAAGCTATCCAAGAAACCTGCCAAAATTTGAAAAAATCTCAAAGGATCATCAGTACGATTCTTTTATACAGATTTGCGAAAAAGCTGAGGACGAAAAAATTCTAGTGTGTGTGGAGAACATGCCGCGGCTTCCACAAGCATTCAAGCAGACATGGACCGGGGAAGCTCTCGTACAAATTGTTGACGAGTTTGGATCGGTTTTCTTGCAATTAGCACTGGACGTAGGTCATTGTAATACCACAGACGTTCCTATACCACAGATGATTCGAGATTTCGGCTCGCGGATCAAGCACGTGCATATCCATGACAACGACGGATATCGAGAGTCTCATTCGATTGTTGGGCAGGGTTCAGTGCCGTGGCGAGCGGTTGTTGAAACACTTCATGAGATACGATATAACGGGCTTCTCATAGACGAACACCGGACAATTGAAGGACAAAAACTCGGAAAAAAGTACCTAGAATCAATCATTCAGTCTTGTTCCTAACTGAAGATTCGGTGCTCTGAAATTTTTTTAGAGGCTTTTGTCGCCTTTCAAAGATAGAATCCTAATTATTTCCCACCAACCCAACTATAACAGCAAATGGACGCATGATTTAAGTTCTTTCTTATTCTATACCCCGTGCCTACTTTTAAAAAAATCTTCGCCAACATCGGTTAGCAAAAACGATGGTTTTTCTCGCAGATGTATGAACGTTTCAACGACAAATAGAAAACTTGCTCACGACGACTCAATGCTTGCAATTAATTCTTTCGAAACACCTGCTCATTTGTTGAGGCAACTCGAGTATGGGTCAATTCCCAAGTTGACTCTGAACTTTCCCTTGTGTGAAGTCCTGTTGTCGCCCACGACTTTGTCCGCAAGTTGTTCGCAAATCATCAAAAAGACTGTTTGCCAATACCTCATGCAAACCTAATGAAAAATTAAATTACTTCTTAATTTCAACACCATTGCGGCGCTACTCTACGCATAATTTTTTCAATTATGGACAACATAAAACTGAACATTTACTTAAACAAACCTAAGGGCTGCACAAACAATGATTTCGGATCCTTCTAACAACAATTAAAGTAGAGCACGTATTGTTTCCAATAGTTAATTACTAAAAGTGACAAAAGACCTATGGTCAATACTAAAAGCATTTTAATCGTTGACGACGACGAGACGATCTTAGCAGTCTTGAAAGAGATTTTAGAGCTAGACGGCTACACAGTTGAAACCGCGGCAACCGGCAAAGAAGCTATAGAAAAATCAGAAAATTTCTTTTTTGACTTATCGATGCTGGACATAAAGCTTCCCGACATGGAGGGCACAGAGTTGATAACAAAACTGCACAAAGCAAATCCACAAATGATCAAAATAATCATAACTGGATTTCCGAGCTTCGACAATGCAGTAAAGTCTCTCAACCTCGGAGCAGATGCATACATCACGAAGCCTGTCAATTCTAAAGAGCTGCTTGAACTTGTCGGAGAAAAGATAAGAGAGCAGCAAGCGGCGAGTCAAATAGACGAGGACCGGGTTTCAGACTGGGTAGACGGCAAGATTCGCCAAATTGAACAAGAACAACAAGAGCGTCAGAGTTAAGAGCTGAGCTTACCTTGCGCTCGATTACAGAAATCGCCGAAAAAAGTGGCACCATACTTTTACTGCCATTGCACTTAGAAAAAAATCGTCTCGAAATGTCAATTCACGACGACTGCAGAGATATGGCGATTGAAGACCCCGATAAGCGATCACCACGAGAAAAAGAGATCGAAAAACTGATCGTTGCTTTATCGGAAGCTCAGAGCCAAAAATCAAGGATAGCTGCAGCAAAGGCACTCTGTGAAATTGGAGGTATCGCGATTACTCGCCTAATCTCGACGCTCAATCAAGCAAGATGGGAAGTGCGCAGCAGCGCCGTTTTAGCGCTTGCAAAGGCAGGACAACCCGCAACGCAAGCGTTCCAAGCTGCTTTACAAGATGAAGATTGGTTCGTGCGGGCGACAGCAGCGAAATCGCTAGGTCAAGTCAAAGATCCTCAGGCTATTAAAAATCTTGTTAACGTTTTAGGTGACAGAGAATGGTTCGTTCGTAAGCGCGCTGCAGAAGCGTTGAGCAAAATTGGGGAGCCTGCGATTGAGCCGCTGATCGACGCGCTAAAAGATCGAAATGGACTCGTCCGTGAGCGCGCTGCAGAAGCGTTGAGCAAAATTGGGGAGCCTGCGATTGAGCCGCTGATCGACGCGTTAAAAGATCGAAATGGACTCGTCCGTGAGCGCGCTGCGGAGGTCTTAGGGGAGATAGGCAACGAAAAAAGCGTAAGACCGTTGCTCGAGACTTTCCACGACGAAGAGCTGTACGTGAGAGCTAGAGCGGTGCTAGCGTTTGAAAAAGTGAAAACACGAAGTGTTAAAAGAGGTTTACCATCAGGTAGAAAGAAGCAGTAGTATTTTCAAGTTAAAACATCCTAAGCTGTAGCTTCGACACGACATAGATCTGCACGTTAATAACCCCTCACACCGCAAAAGATCCATTTTTAGCTCAACTCTAAGAATCAAGAAGCTGTAAAAAGTACTTGTGAAATCTCAAGTCATCGCTCAATTCCGGATGGAATGACAGAGCTAATTTATTTCCTTGTTGCGCAGCAACACTATATTCCTTGAAGCGAGCTAAAACATCTATTCCTTTTCCGACTTGCTTAATCGCAGGAGCTCGAATAAATATGGCGTTAAACGTAGAGTTAAAACCTTTTATTTCTAAAGGAAGCTCAAAAGACTCAGCTTGCCTTCCAAATGCATTTCTTTTTACCTGCATATCCATAAGCCCCAAGCCCTCTACGTCCTCATCTTGATAGTTAGATAGGATGATTAATCCAGCGCACGTTCCCATCATTGGAATGTGCCGATTCTTAAGCATCTCTTTATCAAGTCCTTCAAAACGCAAGAGCCTAGAAATTGTTGTACTTTCGCCACCTGGAATGACTAAACCGTCACAATTCTGAATGATTCCCTTCTTTTTTATCCGGACTATTTTGTAGTTCAAACCTCGTGAGACTTTTTCTAACGCCGCTATATGTTCAGAAACTGCTCCTTGAATAGCAATTACTCCGATTGTTAGCATTGAGTGATTCCTTCTTGATGCCCCAAATGGCCACAGATTTTTGCTCGGCCATTCGTCTCGCAATACGTAAAGCGGTTTATGATATCAAAACATACAGCAGCTAGCGCGTTTTCACACTGATAATCTGCAGTGACTAGCTGACGCCCAATAACATATAAAAGATAGCATGCAACAGCGCAGTTTCAACTCAATCAGAACTCTAATGACTAACGCACTCCCGCCTCCCCTAAACCCCAAACGTCCAAAGCGATAGTTATATATTAAAAAATGTTTTACGTTTTACGTAATAAATGGCCAAAGATAAGATTTTCAACATTAGAGTCTCAGAAGAGGATTATATCAAGCTAAAAAACCTTGGCAGTGTAAGAGCCCGCGAAATTTTGCTTGATGCAGTCAACTACGAACTTTTTGAACAGGTTCCGAAAAGTGAGATGGGGAAACTCGTCTATAAGTATGACGAGTTAGATGCCTCTTTGACCAATCTTGAGCAGAAGCTAGGCGTCATCGAACAAAAGGCCCTTTCGAAGTTGATTGATGACGAATATGCTCGAACAGCACTCAGCGATTTTGAAGATCTTTTTCAACGAGTTGATCGCTCTGTCAAAAAACTAAATAAAGAGAGGTTCGAGCTCCTAAAAATGAGAAGGGAGGGGACACGGTACCTTTACTTCGGCGTCAGAGAGCTTGCAGGTAAACATCGACTGAGCGAACCGCTCGACCGCACCGACGCTGAACTTTATAACGAGTTAGCTTCGAAGCAGTTGATTGACAACAAAGAAAAATACAAAAAAAGCATAAGTGAACTTGTCAAAGGCATTCAGGACAAGATCAAAGAAGAAGAGCTCCTCTTAGATTCCCTAAGAGCGATGAGCCCTTACATTATCATGCAAGAGAATGTTCACGGTCAAATTGACAATTTGAAAGAAGAGATGAAAGATGTCATTTTCATTATCGAGCATATAAAAGCCCTCGAGAAAAAATATGTCAGCAACTTCTTAGAGAGTTTAAGGTTTAGCAGGGGTGACGAAGAGCCTTTAGCCTCTAAGCTCTTGGATAACGAAGACTATTGGGAACGTTTCCATAACTCAGACCTTTCCCTCTATGACAAGTTCGAGAAGTACCTTATCTGTTGCGGAGTCGATCAGACTAGAGCTAAAGCAATAGTCAAAAAACATATGACGTAATCCTGCGTCATTCACTTGACTTTAAATCACAAGCTAGTAAAAAAACACAACTAGTGGACTCGACGGGAATCGAACCCGTGGCATCCACGTATTTCTCCTGAGATGCGAACGTGGCACTCTACCCCTGAGTTACGAGCCCTTACACCTGCAACTGATGTCGCACTTTAAATAATTTGGGACTTTCAGTTAGGTAAGCGGGACTTTCAGTTAGGTAAGCAAGAAAACCCTCAATACACTGCTACTCTTGCAACGGAGTTAAAAAAGGCTGGATCAGAATAAGATCTCAATATCCAGTTCTTCTGCCAGTTCCTTGTAGCGGTTCCTTATCGTCACTTCAGTTACGCCAGCAACGTCAGCAACCTCTCGTTGCGTTCTCCTGTCACCACAAATAACTGAAGCTATATAGATGGCCGCTGCAGCGACTCCCGTAGGACCTCTTCCGCTTGTCAACTCCTTTTCCGCAGCTTGCCTCAAGATTTCGACAGCTTTGGATTGGACCTCGCCCTTGAGTTTAAGACCTGAACAGAATCTCGGCACGTAGTCTATGGGTGACGTTGGAGTCAGTTTTAGATCTAGCTCACGTGAAATAAATCTGTAAGTCCTGCCGATCTCTTTTCGACTTACTCTCGAAACCTCTGCAATTTCATCGAGAGTTCTTGGAACTGAACATTGACGACAAGCAGCGTATAACGCGGCCGCTGCAACGCCTTCAATACTCCTTCCTCGAATAAGATTTTTATCGACTGCTTTGCGGTAAACAACGGCAGCAGTTTCCCGTACGTTTCTTGATAACCCGAGCGCTGATGCCATTCGGTCAAGCTCAGATAAAGCAAATGCCAGATTTCGTTCTGTTGCGTTTGAAACACGGATTCGCCTTTGCCATTTGCGCAACCTATATAATTGTGCTCTATTCTTCGACGAAATAGACCGGCCATATGAATCTCTATTTCGCCAGTCTATCATTGTTGATAATCCCTTGTCGTGAATAGTGTAGGTCATAGGAGCGCCTACGCGGCTCCTTTTCATTCGTTGATCGTGATCAAATGCTCTCCATTCTGGACCCATGTCCATAAAGTCTTCATCAATAACTAGCCCACATTTATCGCAGACAAGTTCCGCCCTTTCATAGTCTTGGACTAGCTGTCGTGAGCCGCATTCGGGACAAACAGCTTTCGATTCCTCATATTCTCCAAGCTCTTTTTGGCGCTCTTTTGCTACTTCCCGCGCTTTTGTGCGCTCTATTATTCTTTCCTTTTCCACTTCAACCATAATTCACCTTTGAGCTCAGACGTAAACCTTTTCTCCAAGCAATTGTTGCAAGTCAGCAGGAGTAAGTTTTTTAGATGGCTTCACTGATATATAGGGTGATATTACTGGACCAAATACGTCATGTACCTTGCCAATTTTTTTCATTCGCTTCGTTAATACCGCAGAATTAATCTTTGGAAACAAAGCCGCTCTAAGAATAATGTAGTCGTGATTCGAAACGTGAAGCACAATGCCTAACTTTCTCAACCCTGACCTCAAGCGTTACATATATATATAGTTTCTGAAACTATTTAAAATTTTGGGAAAAACTTATAAAATTTCATTGAGAAGCGATTCTGCATTTTGATTGGTTGCTCTCTGCGCTTCTTCCTCGCTTAGACCAGCGCCTTTTGCAATTCTTATTGCGTCATCAGTCCCAATGAGCTCAGTCCCGTGACAATCGGTGTTTACCAACATTTTCGCGGCGATTTTTGCTACGTGTCCATTAGTAACGTTGTGACCACATCGTGCTGTGAGCTCGAGATAGATGCCGTTTTGACGTGCAAGCTCTGCATCTTCCTGACTAACAAAACCTGGATGTGCAATGATATTAACGTCAGCAAGAGCGGCGGCTGCTTTGTTTGTTCCAGGCGCTACCGGCTCCACAATTGTCTCACCATGTACGATGATAAGTTGCGCGCCTAACGCCTTAGCCTTCCGAACAAGCTTTGGAATTTTTTCAGGAACAACATGAGTGATTTCCGCTCCAACAAGCACTTCAATGCCGCTAGACCCCTCAGCTGCCCGCTTTGTCGAGCGTATCACTGAATCTATGTTAGAAAAGTCAACGTGATCTGTTATCGCTATTGCTTCATGATCTGCGACATATGCCCGCCGTATTAGTTCACTTGGAAGAAGCACACCATCGCTCAAAATGGTGTGCGTATGAAACTCTATTCGTTTAGTCATGCACTTAAGAGTCGTGCTGGGCTCGCATTGATTTTATTCTGCGCGCAATTTGCCTCATCGCATCTCGCTTACTATCATCTAAGTCTATGAGCACCCGGCCTTTATACTCCCACCAAGACTTTGGGTACATCTTTTCATCTTCACAAGTCGGATTTAGTCCCAATTCCTTAGCTGCTCGCATGATTTCGTCTATGCCAGGCGCTCCTATTGAATCTTTCTTTGCTAGGATTCGGCCCTCTTTGCGCGTTTTATGCGCGTCCATGTATATGGGCCAAACAATTCTTTTTGAGTTCTTCGCCATCGTATAATAGCCATCAATATAGTAGATATTTTAATATTGTCAAACCAGCCATTAAAACCTATGCACAGGGTTGAGATAGAGGTGGGCCGCGATGTCCTTAAACGTAACAAAGAAGAAGCGACTAAAAACCTAGAGGTGTTAAGACAACACAACATTAAAGCATTCGATATCCTAGGATCAATCGGCTCAGGAAAGACGTCTATCATAGAAAAGGTCGTGCCGATATTACAGCATGAAGGGTGTCAAATTGGAGCAATTGCTGGTGATGTCGTCGGTGAAGATGATTTTCTTCGAATGAAAGCGCTGCACATTCCGGTGATTAACCTAAACACCGGAACAGAATGTCACCTCGATGCGCACATCGTCGGACACGCTTTAACTAAATTGCCTCTCAAAGAATTGGACCTGCTTTTTATCGAGAACGTTGGTAATATGGTATGTCCAACAGATTTTGAACTTGGCACAGATGCAAGAATCGTCGTTGTAAGCGTCACCGAGGGAGATGACGTAGTGAATAAACACCCCATGATCTTTAGAGTAAGCGATATCGGAATTGTCAACAAGATCGACTTAGCTGAGGCAGTTGGAGCAAGCGTGACACGTATGCGTAGCGATATGAAGCGAATTGCCCCTCAAGTTGAACAGATACTAATGAGCGTTAGAACTGGACAGGGTATAAGAGAATTTGTCGACGATCTGCACAAATATATAATTTCTTAATACAACTCACAGGGACTGTTCTTCGGCGACTAGAACGGCGTTAATGGATCCATCTTGACCTGGCCTACTAGTAACCTTCGCCTTGCCTACTGTTGTTTGAATAATCGCACCTTTTGTTATGATGTTACGTCTGACGTAGTTTCTATTAGCAGCATTAAGTTCGACGGTTTCGATATCTGCGATACTTGTTTTGCCCGTCAAACCATCGGTCACATTAGCATGAGAACCTTTGTAAAGCCGTGTCTTTGAGTTACTACCGAACCCAAAGATTTGCTTCTTTCTCGTTTCTCCAAGCTGAGTAAGCGTCGACTCTCTACCCATCTCGTGTTTTTTCTTACTAACAGAGTGCTTAATTCTGCCCCCTGTACTGCGGCGCACGGACTTTCCTTGCCACTTCATATGTAAACAACCTGACTTGAATGATTGATAAGGGTTCTTATAAGAGATTTCTTATTTCAAGCTTTCTGTGACTTCAAAAGGTTGATTAGCTACAACACTACAGGTGAAAAGCTTCGCCAAACGTGATTGATCTTGCAGGTTGTTTCGTTATTCAACTCCGCTTTCAAACCCCTGTCGCGTGCTATAACCTAATAACACCCCTGGTTGGTGGTGACAACCAACTCAATCTCACTTTCATAAAAGAAGAATTCAGCGGTGTTTTTAGCCGCTTAAGCGCAATTTTTTTTCTATGTGGGCACTGAGAGATTTCTTCGGCTCAACAACACAAATTCCGCTACGAGGGCTTCGAGTTGGATCGTCTCGTTAGCGCCCTCGCTAAGTCTGAAATCAGTCTCTCCAACACTGTTTATAAACTGAGCTTTTAACTGATCAGGGATGTTAAGATCTAAGAGTGCTTTGTGGATTTGCGCGACTATTTCCGTACCAGAAAGGCCTTGTTCTATAAGAAGCGAGTCCAACGACGACAGGGCGCTTGAGAGCTTGCCCTCAATGGATGCGGTTAGAAGGTCTTCGATAGCTTGTGGATTGGCGATTGCAGTTATTTGATAGATCATTTCCCGATCGATCTCTTTTCTTGTGGAAGCTGCAGACTGTAATGTATTTATCGCGCGACGTAGATCTCCACCGGCTGCATAACTGATGGCTTTCAAAGCTTCATCGCTTATAGCGACGTGCTCTTCTTTAGATATGTATCGTAGCTGTGATTGCACATCGTTCGGATCGAGGGGTGTAAATCTATAAACGGCGCATCTGGACTGTATTGGTTCAATGATTTTATTGGAATAGTTACACGACAAGATGAATCTACACGACATGCTGTAACTTTCCATTGTTCGCCTCAAAGCCGACTGTGCGTCTGGCGTGAGCGAATCAGCCTCATCCAAGAAAATAATTTTGAAAGGAGCATTCACGGGAGCTGTTCTGGCAAAATTTTTAATTTTGTTACGAACAACTTCTATACCTCGTTCATCAGAAGCATTTAGTTCAGTGAAATTGCTTTGCCATTCACCTTCGTAAAGTTCGTGAGCCAAAGCGATTGCTGCGCTGGTTTTTCCCGTCCCCGCAGCCCCTGCAAACATTAAATGCGGCAGGTTCTTTAGTTTAACATAGGCTTCAAGTCTCTTCACGACGTGATCTTGTCCAATAACTTGTTTGAGCTTACGAGGACGGTATTTCTCAATCCATATTTCTTCTATATCGATCGCCTCTATTCCCGCTACGACTTGTCAGAGGGCACAGCGCAATAACGCATTTGGCTAATAATCTGCGATTGCTGGCTCATAAAATCAGCAATATCGAAAATCCCGGTGACATCAACAACCCCAATGGCGGCTATTGCGGAACCTGCGCTATCTCGAATTGGGGCGACAATAACCGGCACATTTGCGTAGTCCCCCACCTCAGGTCGCGTCTTTATCACTTGGTTCTCAACGAGTACTCTCTCGAGTATCGGCCCAGTATAGCTCCGACTTTTTACTGCGCCTTCTTCAACTTGGACGCCAAGATTGTTCCTGCTGCGTACAGTTACTGGCAAACCACTTAATACAGCGTGAACCGCTAGTGCAATCGGGACCAAATCGCCGCTCGTGCTGTCTGCGGTAAGCTTAAATTCTTCCACTACACTCCCCTCATTTTACACAACCGCTACAACAAATAAAGGATTGATGGTGCAACAATTGTAAGTTTATGCGCGAAGGCGCGATTTTTATCTCTTCTGTAACAAATGACGCCCTAGACCATCCGTTTTTAGTCTTTTTATTTCATTTCCAAAAACGTGATTGAGTCCCAGTAATCTTCCCTGGTGTTCTCCTTTCGTTAGTCATTCCACGCGTTCAAACCTGTCCTCAAGCCTCCTGAGCACTTTAGGGAGCGTCGTATACTCCATATCCTGAAGTGGGAGCCGATGTGGTTCAAAAGGTCCGTGTCGCCTCATGTAGTTCGCAATCACATTTGCCTCATCGCGCGCTGCGTCATATCCAGGATCGTTGAATAGGTCCACAGGGCCAACAAACTTCCCGTTGGCTATCTGAAATCCAGCTGCGACAACACGCGGAGGACCATCAAAGCGAGTGCACTTAGCGTTTTCAAAGGCGACTGGCATGACCGGGCCATTATGACTGCCTCGCATCCATCCACTAACAAGGTGAGGGAACGTCCATGGCTCGATAACCTCGCCGAGGGCTGGCAATCCAGACTGAGACCGCACGAGCGCTACTGGGTCGTCCTTACCTACGTATTCGCCTGCGATTTCATACAGCTTCTCGGTACTTACAGCTGCGACTGGCTCGTCGGACGGCAATTTGCCTCCCTCTTTTGGAAACACCCGCTTTATGACGTATCTACTTTTGGCGCCGATAAGGGCCAACATGTCATACATCTCGGCGGGACAATCCATAAAGACGCGCATATGGTCTCTAATGTCCCATATCTCGAACGTGAAACCACCGTGCATGCTTGGATCAATCACCAATCCGGCCGTGTTGAACGGGTCAGCAAACATCTTAAAAACCGGAAGATTGAAAGCACCAGGTTCGGTCTTGTCCATCATGAATGCGACAAGGGGCTCTCCTATTCGTTCTGTGAACTCAATTTCCGTGGCACCTGGGCCCATTCCGCGTATGTTTCCTGAAAACGAGTCCTTCAACATGTCTTGGCCCGCGCCATATAGCTTCAAGACCTTAGCAACTGCCGTGCACTCAGTAAAGATCTTCCAAGCGAGTCCGTGGATTTCTGGGTCGTTATCGCCTTTGGCGTGCCCCATAAGGAGCTCGAGGTCATCGCCACACGCCATAACCCTGAAATCAGCAACCAAGCCGGTCTGCATTGCTTCGCTGAGAAGCTCTTCTGCTTTTTCGCAGAGCTGAGGGTGTACAGGTCGCGTGTCCTGGAAACCCGCCAACATCTGCTTTTATTAAACTTATTGTTACCTTAGTCATACCTGACCACCGATACTGATCTAAATTACTCAGTTATGCTAAATACTCATCGGCATATTTAAGATTCGCGAAAATAAAAGTGGTTTGTTATTCGTCTGAAGCGCCTTAGTGTAGGCAAGGAAAGGTTTAAATTAAGGTAACCTATATAAGGAACGGTGAGGTTTGCCTATCTCTAATTGTAAAAAAGTTGTTAATAAGTTAGAGGACTGTATCGAACTATTTAGGGGCTCGTAGCTCAGTTAGGCAGAGCACCTGGCTTTTAACCGAGATCTTAGGAGAGATACCAGGCGGTCAGGGGTTCAAATCCCTTCGAGCCCGCCTTCTCTACCAGCCAATCGACAGACGCAGCAAATCTCTAAATGTCAACAGACGAAGATTATCGCTCAGTTATTGATGAATTTCGGAAATAAATTCATCGTCGTAATTGTGGAGACTGTTTGGGGGGCGCATGAAAAACCTAAACGTTCTAGAGCATGAGATGGTGCCAGAGCACACAATCATGTTAGAAGAAGAAGTGAACGAGTTGCTGGCTCGATATGGCATCGAACTCAAGCAACTACCTAAAATGTTGGTAACCGATCCTGCGTGCAAAATAGTTGGTGCGCAAAAAGACAACGTCATAAAAATAAGACGCCGCAGTTTAACGGCAGACGAAGCCGTTTCATACCGTCTTGTTATCGACACGAAGATGGGGTGATAATTTGATAGATAGACAGGTTATCTCAAGAAGCTATTTTACAAGAGACAAAATCGCTCAACATCATATCAATTCTTTTAACGATTTCATAGAACGAGGGCTCCAGAAGATTATTGACGAGCAGGCAGTGATTGAAACTGACGTTCCAGGCCTACTTGTGAAGCTAGGGCGGATTCGAGTTGACACCCCAAAAGTGCGCGAAGCAGACGGCTCACTCGAAGAGCTTTACCCTACTGAAGCACGGCTTCGAAATATTACATATGCTGCTCCAATTTTTCTTGAAATGACGCTTCTACAAGGCGAAACCGAAAAAGAGCCAGAAGAGGTAGAAGTTGGATTAATGCCGATTATGGTGGGCTCCACCGCGTGCAATTTTTCAAAGCTCTCCGAAGGTCAGATGGTGAAACTAGGAGAAGATCCAGCAGATCCTGGGGGATATTTCATTGTAAGCGGCTCCGAGCGAGTAATAATCACCCTCGAGGATCTCGCACCGAACAAAATCTTCTCAGAGTATGACGAGCGCTACGGAGGACGAATAGAAGTCGCCAAGGTTTTTTCGCAGCGCCGGGGCTACAAAGCTCTAGTTATGGTGGAAAGGGGGCGTGATTCGATTTTAGAGGTGTCATTCCCTTCAGTTTCTGGACGAATTAACTATGTTATGCTGGTCAGGGCGCTTGGTCTGGTGACCGACCAAGACATCGTCCAGTCCGTGTCTAATGATCCAGAAATTATCAAATTCATGCTGGAGAATATTGAAGAGGCTGAAGACTTCACCCAAGACGAAGGAGAGTCACTTGATGAGCTACACCAGAAGATTCAGGAAGCGGCAATGAAAAAGCTCGGAGAGAAGGTCGCTGCTGGTCAAGCTACTGAGTATCAAGCAAAGAGGTCTAACTATGTGGTCGATCGCTATCTCCTACCTCATCTCAACGACCCACTCCTCTCCGAGGACGAAACGCGGCTAGTCAAAGCACACTTTCTTGGAAGAATGGCAGAAGCCTGTTTCAAGCTAGCTCTGCGCAAACGCGGGGAAGACGATAAAGACCACTACGCAAACAAACGCTTAAAACTAGCTGGCGACCTAATGGAAGATCTGTTTCGCGTGTCATTTAGTCGACTTACGAGAGATATAAAATATCAACTCGAGCGCGCAGATATGAGAAACCGCGAGCTCAACGTATTGACTGCAGTAAGGGCCGACGTGCTAACAGAGAGGCTCACCCACCCCCTTGCAACGGGAAATTGGGTCGGAGGGAGAACAGGCGTGTCGCAATTACTCGATCGTACTGACTACATGGCTATGCTTTCGCATTTGAGAAGAGTTATTTCACCGTTATCTCGCGCGCAACCTCATTTTGAAGCCCGTGACCTGCATCCGACCCAATGGGGCCGCATTTGCCCAAGCGAGACGCCTGAAGGACCGAACTGTGGGCTCGTCAAGAATTTTGCCCAGCAGGTCGAACTTTCGACCGCTTTGGAAGACGAAACTACTGTCCTGTCAACCCTAAAAGAACTTGGCTACACGCCTATTGGACGTGAAATCGTGCCGGAGGTGAGATAATGGTAGAGGTCCGGATTTTCGTTGATGGCGCCTTAAAGGGAACACATAGCGATGCAAGACAATTTGTTGACCAGTTTCGAACAAAAAGAAGACGTGGAGAGCTTCCGCATTTAATAAATATCGCGTTTCACGAAGATACGAATGAGGTCAATATTAATACTGATTCTGGGAGAGCACGAAGACCACTCATCATCGTCGAGGCAGGAGCGCCACTAATTACTGAAGACCATATAAACAAGCTTGAAAGCGGAGAGCTGGTATTCGACGATCTAATAAGCAACGGGTTGATTGAATACATCGACGCCGAAGAGGAAGAGAACATCTATGTTGCCGTAACGCCAGAGGACCTCACTACTGAACACACCCATCTTGAGATCGATCCATCACTCATCTTAGGAATCGCGACAGGACTGGTTCCCTACCCAGAGCATAATGCATCGCCTCGCAACACTATGGGTGCCGGCATGGTTAAGCAGACGTTAGGCGCCTCGTGCGCGAACTGGAAGCTGAGACCAGATACTCGATCACATTATCTCCATTATCCACAACTTGGCCTCGTAAAAACAAACGCTATGGAGACGGTGGGCTTTGACGACAGGCTTTCTGGACAGAACTTCGTAGTAGCAGTTCAATCCTTTGAAGGTTACAACATCGAAGATGCGCTCATCATTAACAAGAGCTCAATTGAGCGTGGACTCGGCAGAAGCCACTTTTTCCGCACTTACGAAGCAGAGGAACGTCGATATCCAGGAGGACAAGAAGACAAATTTGAGATACCCGATGCAGAAGTTCGAGGGGCGCGCGGCCCCGAAGTGTACGCAAACTTGGATGAAGATGGATTTGTGAATCCAGAAGCTGTAGTTCAACCCAACGATGTGCTGGTAGGAAAGACTAGTCCCCCAAGATTTCTTGAAGAGCCTACCGAACTTGGAGGCATAAGCACCCAAAAAAGGCGTGAGACGTCGGTTACGATGCGTTCAAACGAGAGTGGTGTTGTGGACGCAGTAATCATTACAGAAGGCGAAAACGGATCGAGACTAGTTAAAGTCAGAACGAGAGATCAACGTGTGCCAGAATTAGGAGATAAGTTTGCTTCGAGACACGGACAAAAAGGTGTAATCGGGCTTATTGTCCCACAGGAAGACATGCCATTTTCAGAAGAGGGCATCGTGCCTGACTTAATCATCAATCCTCACGCGATCCCGTCGAGAATGACAGTCGGCCACGTCTTAGAAATGATAGGCGGGAAAGTCGGCAGTCTCGAAGGGAGGCGCATTGACGGAACCGCGTTTTCCGGTGAACCCGAAGTAACACTTAGAGAAGCTTTGCGACGAAACGGTTTCTCACATACCGGAAAGGAAGTCTTATACGACGGGATTACGGGGGAAAGATTGGCAGCTGATATGTTCGTCGGAGTGATCCTGTACCAGAAGCTGCACCACATGGTGTCAGAAAAACTGCATGCGCGGTCGCGTGGACCTGTCCAAGTACTAACACATCAGCCTACAGAAGGCCGAGCACGCGAAGGAGGACTACGGTTCGGCGAAATGGAACGTGACGTCATGATCGGCCACGGCGCAGCTCTAGCGCTAAAAGAGCGACTTGTCGACGAATCAGACAAAGTTGAGGAGTATGTATGCACAGCGTGCGGAATGATCGCGACATTTGACAAACGCCGTAATGTGGTCTATTGTCCAAATTGCGGGGCAGATACTGACATCTATAAAGTTGAAATGAGCTATGCCTTCAAATTACTGTTGGATGAAATGAAAGCCCTTGGTATTGCTCCACGCATCGAACTTGAAGACGCTGTATAGTTAAGAGGACTCTATGAGCAGCCCGAAACGAATAGGAAAAATCAAATTTGGGTTACTTTCACCTAAAGAATATCGGAAGATGAGCGTAACCAAAGTTATTACTGCTGATACTTACGACGACGACGGTTTCCCCATAGAAATGGGTCTTATGGATCCACGGCTTGGAGTGATAGACCCAGGCCTTCGATGCAAGACGTGCGCTCAGCGTGCTGGTGAATGTCCAGGCCACTTCGGCCATATCGAACTTGCCGCTCCTGTAATTCACGTGGGATTTGCCAAGCTCATAAGGAAGCTTCTTAGGGCAACATGCCGGCGTTGTGGACACCTCTTGCTCGATGAGATTCAGAAACATGATTTCCTTAGCAAGATGCACGAACTCAAGGACAAAAATTACTCTACTGATGAGATCGTAAAAAATGTCATCAAAGAAGCACGAAAATCAATCACCTGCCCATACTGCACTGAGCAACAAAAGGAAATAAAGTACGAAAAGCCGACTCGTTACGTCGAAGATAGTCATAAGCTAATGCCGGCCGATATCCGCGATAGATTTGAACGGATTCCAGATGCCGATATTGAGCTGCTCGGCATCGACGCTGTAAATGTCCGTCCCGAATGGATGATATTAACTGTCTTACCAGTACCACCTGTAACAACGCGACCGTCTATTACGCTTGAGAATGGGCAAAGATCAGAAGATGACCTAACCCATAAACTCGTGGATATTATAAGAATAAATCAGAGATTTCAAGAGAATCGAGAGGCAGGAGCACCGCAACTCATCATAGAAGACTTATGGGAACTCTTGCAGTACCACGTCACAACTTTCCTCGACAACGAAGTATCTGGGGTTCCGCCAGCGCGACATCGCAGCGGACGGCCTTTGAAAACGCTCTCGCAAAGACTTAAAGGCAAAGATGGACGATTCCGGGGGAGCCTTTCCGGCAAGCGGGTGAATTTCTCGGCACGAACCGTGATTTCGCCTGATCCAAACTTGAGTGTAAACGAAGTTGGGGTTCCTGAAACCATAGCCCGCGAGATGACTATACCTATCATTGTGACTTCGAGGAACGCTGTCGAATTGCAGGAATATGTTAAGCGCGGCCCGCTCAACCATCCAGGGGCAAATTACGTCAAACGACTTGACGGCAGACGTGTGAAGATAACCGAAAAGAGCAGCGACGAGCTTGCTGAAACGCTTGAAAATGGGTGGATCGTAGAAAGACAACTAAAAGACGGAGACCTTGTCCTTTTTAACCGACAACCGTCATTGCATCGAATGAGCATCATGGCTCATAGGGTAAAAGTGATGCCGTTCAAGACTTTTCGACTTAACCCTGCAGTCTGCCCCCCCTACAACGCCGATTTCGACGGTGACGAGATGAACCTGCATGTGCCTCAAACCGAAGAAGCGCGTGCGGAGGCTCGCATCCTCATGCAAGTAGAAGAAAACATATTATCTCCGAGGTTTGGCGGCCCAATTATAGGCGGAATACACGACCACATTTCAGGGCTTTTTCTTCTTACTCAAAAAGGCACGAAGTTTACAAAAAGCGAAGTCTATGATCTTCTCAGGAAATGTGATGTCGAAAAACCGCTCCCTGATCCTGCAGGTGAGGAGGATGGCACAAGCTATTACACCGGCAAACAGGTGTTCAGTCAGATACTCCCTGCGCGGTTGAGTCTGACGCTAAAAGCTAAAAAGTGCGTTATGCACGGAGAATGTCTAAAGTCCGGTTGCGAGATAGACGCATACGTGAAGATTGAAAAAGGTGACTTGATTTGTGGCATAATTGACGAAAAGTCCATTGGAGCCTTTAGCGGCGCAATACTTGACGGGATAATCCGCGAATACACTGATACCGGCTTTCAAGAAGCTTCTCGCTTTATAGATAACGCCACTAAACTTGCGATACGAAGCATAATGATTTTCGGCTTTAGCTTCGGAATTGACGACGAAGATGTTTCGCCACAGGCACAGCTAGAAATTGAGGAGATCTTAGAAAAGGCGGAAGGGCACGTAGCGGCGCTCATAAATGCATATGAAGTCGGTGAGCTTGAATCAATGCCCGGTCGAACCCTTAATGAAACCCTAGAAATGAAGATAATGCAAGAACTAGGAAGAGCAAGGGATAAAGCAGGTGAGATTGCAGGGAAAAACCTAGGGTTTGCTGGAGAGCTTGCGCTTGATAATTCCGCTGTCGTAATGGCTGTTTCCGGCGCACGAGGATCAATGTTGAACCTTACGCAAATGGCAGGCTGCGTTGGACAACAGTCGGTGAGAGGTGAACGCATCAAAAGAGGATATTATGACAGGACGCTCCCTCACTTTCGAAAAGGTGATCTTGGAGCTGATGCGCGCGGCTTCGTGAGATCAAGCTACAAAAAGGGCCTGACGCCGACGGAATTCTTCTTTCACGCTATCGGAGGAAGGGAAGGGCTCGTAGATACCGCTGTTAGAACATCACAGTCTGGATATCTCCAGAGAAGACTAATAAACGCGCTGCAGGACTTAGAGGTAGAGTATGACGGAACCGTGCGATCTGGAGAAAAAGTAGTCCAGTTCGTATACGGTGAGGACGGAATTGACCCGACCAGAAGTGACTATGGCAAATCAGTAAACGTCCACAAAATCGTGCAAAACGTCATTGAAAAGCGCGAGAGTAGGTGAGTTTGATGGATCTTCAAGACGCCATAAATACACTAAAATTGCCTTTAAACGTAAAAAATGATCTTTCTGCAGAGTTGGGGAGCTTGCAACTTTCCGACGATGAAATAAATGAGGTCCTGGAAACAACAAAAAATGTCTACAAACGGTCAAAAGTAGAGCCGTGCGAAGCTGTTGGAACCATAGCCGCTCAGTCGATTGGAGAGCCTGGAACGCAAATGACAATGAGGACTTTTCACTACGCAGGAGTAGCCGATATTAATGTCACGCTGGGACTTCCAAGGCTTATAGAAATAGTCGATGCCCGAAAAGTACCTGATACACCGATGATGACAATATATCTCGATACGGAGAACGCGACTGATCGCGATAAAGCTTTGCAGCTTGGCTGGGAAATTGAAGCGACGCACGTTAGCGACATCGCAGACATCCTTACTGACACAGACGAAATGCAAATCTACCTGGAATTTGACGACCGGGCTTTGCAGCAACGAAACGTCAATCTTGATGCTGTTATGTCCAAGCTTGAGATGCTTAACGACGTTGACGTTCGAATTGACGGGTCTAACATTATGCTGATTCCCTCAGCTAAGCGTTACCGAGCGCTGCTTCAGATCGTGGAAAAAGTCAAAGGGATGGTCATCAAAGGCGTCGAAGATATAAAGCGGGTTGTCGTGAGAAAAGAGCGCGACGAATATGTCCTTTATACAGAGGGTTCGTCCTTAAAAAAGGTAATCGGTCCTAGAACATATTGACTCCGCCCGGACGAAGACCAACAACATCAATGAGATGGCTGAGGTTTTTGGTATAGAAGCGGCTCGGAACTCCATCATCGAGGAGGCAATGAGCACATTACGCGAACAAGGACTAACTGTTGACGTTAGGCACATTATGCTTGTGGCAGATATGATGACAGCTGATGGCGAAGTCAAGCAGATTGGGCGGCACGGCATAGCAGGAGAGAAGACGAGCGTACTATCACGGGCTGCTTTTGAAGTCACCGTGAATCACTTGCTCGACGCAGCCATACGTGGCGAAACAGATGAACTCGTTGGAGTCACCGAGAATGTAATTGTTGGCCAACCAATTCTTCTCGGAACTGGCGATGTTCGACTGATCGCTAAAACAGGCAGAATGTAGATTCTGAGGAAAAAATGGAACTAGACATTGCAAAATCTTTAAGAACCGCAATAAAGGATGGAAAAGTCTCTATCGGGGCGAAAAATACACTCAAATCGATTGAGAGGGGGGACAATCAGTTGGTCGTACTAGCCTCCAACTGTCCGCAGAGGTTCCGCGAAAGAATTATCTCTAAGAGCGTTCCGATCGTCGATCTCGAGATAAGCAGCGTCGAATTAGGGTCAATGTGTGGCAAGCCATTTACTATTTCAGCTCTTTCGATCATACATGCGGGATCTTCAGATATTATGTCTATAAGGGAAAAGGAGATAAGTAATGACAGAAGTTAAGCTCACAACAGAAGGGATACGCTACATAGCCTTGTTTGAGAGTTTAACTCAAGCAGTCGCCCGTGATTGTTACATCGACGACGAAAATGATCGCGTGATATTCGTCGTCAAAAATGGGGATATGGGCCTAGCGATTGGCAAGAATGGCAACAACATAAACAGAGTAAAGAGATCAATAGGCAAGCATATCGAGATAGTCGAGTTCTCAGGTGACGTTGACGAGTTCATCGCAAACGCGCTTCAACCCGTTTCTGTAAAGAAAGTTCACGTCGTTATAAAAGAGAGCAAGAAGCTTGCGTATGTCGAAGTCACGTCCAAAGATCGCGGCATCGCGATTGGAAAAAACGGAAGAAACATTCACAAAGCCAAAGTGCTTGCACAAAGGCACTATGGGCTAGACGATGTTATAATTCAATAAGCCACAAATGGAGAGTCGTTATGGGAAGGGGAATCTATGCCGCACGCAAACTGAAACAAGACCACCAAGCGCTTCGATGGAGCGACAGGAAATTTAGCCGCAGAGAACTTCATTTGGACGAAAAAGCGGATCCTTTGGAAGGTGCACCGCAAGCAAGAGGAATAGTCCTTGAAAAAGTGGGAGTTGAAGCAAAGCAGCCAAATTCCGCTATACGGAAGTGCGTACGAATCCAACTTATCAAAAACGGCCGCCAAGTTACAGCATTTTGCCCCGGAGTTGCCGCGGTAAATTTTATTGACGAGCACGACGAAGTCACCGTGGAAGGGATTGGAGGCCGTATGGGCGGTTCAATGGGAGATATTCCGGGAGTCCGATTTAAGGTCATAAAAGTCAATAACGTGTCTCTTGAAGAAATGGTCCGCGGCAGAAAAGAAAAACCAATACGGTAATATCATGCAAACGGAACAAAATAGCTTGGTCTTCAGCAAATGGGAAACCACTGACATTCAGGTTGAAGATCCCGGTATCAAGCGCTACGTCCATTTTGAATCGCCAGAAATTCATACTGGCGGAAGACATGCTCATCAACAGTTCAACAAATCGAACTTATCTATAGTCGAACGATTGACAAACAAACTTATGCGCGGAGAGGACAACACCGGAAAAAAAATAAAAGCGTACGGGACCATAAGAAAGGCGTTTGACGCTGTGAACAAACGCACAGGTGAAAATCCTATAAAGCTGCTTATTCAAGCTATAGAAAACGCTGGACCTCGTGAAGAAACGGTGCGGTTGAAATACGGCGGTATTTCCGTTCCAAAAGCTGTTGATACCGCATCTCAGCGGCGAGTCGACTTAGCCCTAATGTACATTGCGCAAGGCGCTCAGAAGGCTGCGTTTAAAAGCAAGCGAACAATCGATGATTGTCTTGCATCAGAGATCATAGCCGCAGCAAAAAATGACGTGCGGAGCTTTTCGATCAGCAAAAAAGAAGAAAAAGAGCGAGTAGCGAAGGCAGCAAGATAAGGTATTTTTGGATTGACACATGGTAAGTAGGCAGCAGATGGTTGAGCGTGTAACAACGCTCATGGATCGACCTGAATATATTCGCAACATCGGAATTGTGGCACATATAGATCACGGAAAAACTACACTTTCCGACAATCTGCTCGCAGGAGCAGGGATGATCTCAAAGGAGCTTGCTGGAACACAACTATTCATGGACTTTGATGAAGAGGAGCAAGCGAGGGGGATCACAATCAACTCAGCAAACGTGTCCATGGTTCACGAGTTTCTCGGGAAGGAATACCTGATAAACCTCATTGATACCCCAGGACATGTCGACTTCGGGGGGGACGTCACACGCGCAATGCGAGCTGTTGACGGTGCAGTCGTGGTGGTCGATGCTGTTGAGGGGACGATGCCCCAAACGGAAACAGTCTTGCGGCAGGCACTCAAGGAAAACGTCAAGCCAATCCTCTTCATTAACAAAGTTGACAGGCTAGTCAACGAGCTTAAACTCGATCCGCAAGCTATGATGGGAAAATTCGTCAATCTTATCAATCACGTAAATAAGCTCATCCGCGGCATGAATGAAAAGAAGTTTAACGCAGGATGGAAGGTCAAGGTCGACGATGGTTCTGTCGCGTTTGGATCTGCACTCTATAATTGGGCTTTGAGCGTGCCTCAGATGAAAAAAACGGACATTACGTTCAAAGATGTGTACGAATACTGTGCTGACAACAAGCAAAAAGAACTTGCCGAGCGCAGCCCAATTCACGAAATTATACTTAACATGGTTATCACGCACCTGCCGAACCCTCTACAAGCGCAGAAAGAACGCGTTCCTGTAATATGGCACGGTGATCAAAAATCTAAGGAGGGCAGAGCGATGCTGAGCTGCGACCAGAAAGGGCCAGTAGCGCTGATGGTTACTGATATAACCATCGATCCTCACGCAGGTGAAGTTGCTACTGGACGACTTTTTTCGGGTGCGCTAGAGCGCGGACAGGAGGTCTTTGTTTCTGGCATGCCAAAAAATAACCGGGTCCAACAAGTAGGCATATTTATGGGTGCAGAGCGGATCGAAGTTGAACGAATTCCAGCAGGCAACATCGCAGCCGTCACTGGGCTACGCGACGCTATTGTGGGTTCGACGATTTCTTCTGCAAAAGAAACCGCTCCTTTTGAAAGCATCAAACACGCGAGTGAGCCGGTTGTTACTGTGGCAGTTGAAGCTAAGAGTATGAAAGATCTGCCTAAGCTCGTAGAAGTGCTGCGACAAATTTCAAAGGAAGATCCAACGCTCCGCGTGACTATCAATGAGGAGACAGGAGAACACTTAATCTCCGGTATGGGTGAATTACATCTGGAGATAATTGCCCATAAAATCGAGAGAGATAAAAACGTTCAAATCACCACGTCAGAACCTATAGTCGTTTATAGAGAGACTGTCCAAGGACGAGCTGGCCCTGTCGAAGGTAAATCTCCTAACCGCCATAACCGCTTTTACTTCGAGATTGAAGCCTTGCCAAGTGATGTGGTCACTTTGCTAAAAGAAGGTGCCCTCAATATGAATGCCCCAGAAATAGAACGGCGTACGATGCTCATGGAAGCAGGCTTAGAAAAGGATGAAGCGAGAAACGTAGCTGATGTCTTCGAATCAAATCTTCTTTTCGATATGACGAAAGGTATTCAATATCTACGCGAAACCATGGAACTCATAATCGAGGGATACCACGAAGCGATGAAAACCGGGCCGTTAACACGAGAGCCTTGTGAGGGCATAAAAGTCAGATTGGTAGATGTCACCCTGCACGAAGATGCTGTGCATAGGGGCCCCGCTCAAGTCATCCCTGCAGTTAGATCAGCGATATTTGCGGCCATTCTAATGGCTAACGACGTGGTGCTAGAACCTATGCAAAAGGTGTTTATAAGCGTGCCCCAAAACCTAATGGGAAGCGCGACGCAGCAAATACAAGGAAGGCGTGGCCAAATACTCGATATCGATTCCGAAGGAGATACAGTCGTTGTAGTCGGTAAAACACCGGTCGCTGAGATGTTTGGTTTTGCTGGAGATTTACGATCAGCCACCGAAGGACGCGCTATTTGGAGTACTGAATTCCTCGGATTTGAGGGGTTACCACAAAGCTTACAACCAGAAATAGTAAAACAAATAAGGCAGAGGAAAGGTCTAAAAGCCGAGATGCCAAAACCACACGACTTCATAGGTTGAAAGGAGGAAGAATAAAAATGGCTGAAAAGCCCCACTTGAATTTGGCAATGATAGGTCACGTTGACCATGGTAAGAGCACCTTGGTCGGACGGCTGTTGTTTGAAACGGGCAACGTAGGTGCGCACATAATTGAATCATACAAGAAAGAGGCAGAGGCAAAGGGCAAAGGGTCCTTTGAGTTTGCATGGGTGATGGACTCTCTAAAGGAAGAGCGCGAAAGAGGCGTCACAATTGACATTGCGCATCAGAGATTCGATACAGAAAGCTACTATTTCACAATCGTCGATTGTCCTGGTCACCGCGACTTCGTAAAGAACATGATTACGGGAGCATCGCAAGCTGATGCAGCAATCCTAGTAGTTGCAGCGCCCGATGGCGTTATGGCTCAGACGAAAGAACACGTCTTCCTTGCCCGGACGCTTGGAATCAATCAGCTGATAGTGGCAATCAATAAGATGGATGCTTCAGAGTACGGTGAAAAACGCTTTAATGAGGTAAAAGACGAAGTCAGCAAATTGCTGAAAACAGTTGGTTACCGAGAGGGAGACGTTCAATATGTCCCTGTTTCGGCCTTTAAAGGCGATAACGTTACGAAACTTAGTGACAACATGTCGTGGTATAAAGGCGAGACACTCTTGCAGGAGATCAACAAGTTCAAAGTCCCTGAAAAACCAGTTAATTTACCTCTCAGATTACCTATACAAGACGTCTATACTATTTCAGGTATAGGGACCGTGCCTGTTGGAAGAGTCGAGACGGGCAAAATGAAAAAAGGCGACAAAGTAATATTCGAGCCCGCAGATGTCCGAGGAGAAATAAAATCTATAGAAATGCATCACGAAGAGATCCCAGAAGCAGTACCCGGAGAT
This sequence comes from Methanobacteriota archaeon, assembly GCA_963719035.1. Lineage (GTDB taxonomy): Archaea > Halobacteriota > Bog-38 > Methanoflorentales > Methanoflorentaceae > Methanoflorens. Next base: position 394,078 of record CAVRAO010000002.1, read on the forward strand.
AACGTCGGTTTCAACGTCCGCGGCGTGGCCAAGAAGGATATCAAGCGCGGCGATGTTACCGGACATCAAGATGCCCCCCCAAGTGTCGCAAAGGAGTTTACAGCCCAAATCGTCGTTTTGCAGCATCCAAGTGCAATCACTGCAGGTTATACGCCTGTATTCCACGCTCACACCGCGCAGGTAGCGTGTACATTCACCGAGATAAAGGCAAAGCTCGATCCTAAAACAGGACAAGTGAAACAATCCAACCCAGACTTCATAAAAACAGGCGACGCAGCTATTGTACAAATAAGGCCGACAAAACCCCTAGTGATTGAAAAGGTCAAAGAGATCCCGCAATTAGGGCGCTTTGCAATCCGGGATATGGGGCAGACTATCGCAGCAGGTATGTGCATCGATCTAGTACCCCGCTAACGTCACAAGGTTAAATGCAGAAAGCAAGAATAAGACTGTCGGGAACAAGCCCCGAAATGCTCGATTACGTTTGTGAACAGGTCAAGAGCATCGCCGACAAAACAGGAGTGAACCTCTCCGGTCCGGTCCCCCTCCCTACTAAAAGGCTTAGAGTGCCAACACGAAAAAGTCCTGACGGAGAGGGCACGGCGACGTGGGAGCATTGGGAAATGAGGGTTCACAAACGACTTATCGATCTTGATGCTGACGAACGCGCCCTTCGGCAGCTTATGAGGATACAAGTCCCGAAAGATATCAACATCGAAATTGTGCTAGAAGGCTAAGTCCCGTCTTATCCAGAGTGATTTCGCTTAAAACTTGCAATCATCTCGCTTTAGCATAATTATTTACAGCCGAGGTAGCCAAGTGGACTACGGCGCCAGCCTTGAGCGTACCTATTGGTTCAATGATAGCTGGTGAGGCTTTTGCCTCGCAGGGGTTCAAATCCCTTCCTCGGCGCCTTATTTTGTGACACCTTTTTCCCAAGGCTTGAAAATGCAAAGCTGTTTGTTTGCTTCATCAATCTCAACGATCGAGTAACTGATGCCTCGTCTTTCAAGAAAATCGATAAAGAAGTGCTCAAAATAAGCAGTTCCGTCCTCGTCAAATCTGGTTGCTGCAAAAACAAATGCCATCATATTCTGGCAGAACCGCGACGCTAGCCAGTAATAGTCGTTATCTGAAATGTGGTACTTAACGAGTGGCTTCTCTTTCGCCGACTTGGATCTAAACAACGGCATGCTGGCGCCTGCGAAGTATCTGTATCTACCTCTAAGTTCTACGTTTAACGTTTAAATGTTAGCAGAAGCGCCAGAAAAATTTGGCCAAGTCCGAGAATAGAACACCGAAACAGCCCATATTGTCAAAATGCTTGTTCCGCCCGACGTCTTTCAAACTAAACAATTTCTCAGTTCTAAAGACCTGACTTCAATTTGTTAGCCTTGACTAAAAAAACCGGCTTACGTAAGCGTTCATACAAACACATCCGGTGGATTTAAAATACCAGAGATTTATATGTAGTTCAAATGAGCGATGAAATTAAGTTTGTAATTCCAAAGGGCAGTTTGGAGGCACAGACATTCAAGTTCTTGAAGCTAGCAGACTTAGAAGTCATCAGAAAAGGTCCGAGGGACTATAACCCAAAGATCAAAGACTTTAGAATAAGTGCTGTAAAGGTGTTGAGACCTCAAGAAATCCCTAAATATGTTGCAGCTGGCTACTTCGATCTTGGCATAACTGGACTAGACTGGGTGCGCGAGACTGGAAGTAAGGTGCAAATCGTCGCAGAGCTTCCATACAGCAAGACAGCATCTGAAAAAGTAAAAATCGTGCTCGCAGTCCACGAACAATCGACGGCTAATGAGCCGCTTGATTTGAAGAAAGGTAGCAGGATATCGACAGAATATCCAAACCTAGCACAGCAATATTTCACGCGGCTGGGCGTATCAGTTGATATATTCTTATCCTATGGTGCCACCGAAGCTAAAGTTCCAGACATCATGGACGGTATTGTCGAGCTAACTGAGACAGGTGAGACTCTTCGGAGAAGCGGTCTTAAAATAATCGACGTCATTCTTGAATCATCAACTGTGCTGATCGCCAACGAAGAAAGCTACCTCATTAAACGTCGTTCAATAGACGATATTAAGACGCTTATATTAGGGGCCATAGACGCACAAAACAGGGCTTTGATCAAAATGAATGTGCCGAAACTAAAGCTCAAAGAAATTATTGCTATATTGCCTACGATGAAAGCCCCCAGTGTTGCCAAATTATTTGAAACAGACTACTACGCTGTAGAATCGGTAGTACCAAAAGAACAGATTAATGAGCTGATTCCAAAGCTTAAGCAGCACGGAGCGGAAGATATTTTAGAGTTGTCAATAAGCAAGATCGTAGACTAGCAGGCTCTTTTCGTACGAAGATGATTAAACGGACTATCGTGCCCCCGATCCCGTTGCGCGCGTGCGCACTACTAATCCTAGTTGCAGTAGCACTAACCGCTACGCTGGCTGGTTGCATGACAGAACAGCCAAGCAGCGAAAGAACGTCTCATGCAATCAATTCGGTCAATGTCACGCATACTTATCATTACACTTACAACGGCACGTCGTATCTCACAGGGATAATCAAAAACATAGGAATACAGAACCTTGTGGACGTGAGCCTTCAAGCAGAAGGATACGCGAACAACACAACGTATGAGCGAGGCTACGCAGGTCCGGAAACAGGAGTCAATTCAACACTCCTCCCTGGGGGGGCCGCACCATTTATGATCAAAATGTTGCCGGTGGTGTTTGGCGGTGCTAGCACCACTCCCCTCAATCAAACACAAGTTGCATCAGCAAACGTGAAAACAGCGACCTCTACGCGAAATATCACCTCCAATAATTCAAAAATTCAAACTAGCACGCAGCCAGCAAAAAAATACAATTTAAGCTATAAGATAATACTGCCGTCCGACCTTAAGATCTCAAACGAAGACCCGTTTCCGCTGACGATCGTGAACAACAAAACCCACGTCTTAAACCAGACCGTTAGCGGCGTCAGCGGAGAGGTTTACAACGGGGGAACCGAGAACGTCAACTCCTCGGTTGTAGCAGTCGCACTCTACACAAAAGACGGAAATGTTTTGGGCGTTTTTGCAGGCAAGCCGCAAGGAGAGTTGGCTCCAAAAAAGACAGCGCCATTTCAAATCGATATTACACGCAATTTTTCTATTTCGTTAGCAGACGTAACCAGAGCCGAAGTATATGCATACAAGACTAGTTGACGCTCATACCTGGCTAACGAGAACCTCATCGTCGATGACTTCGATTCTAAGTTCGCCCTCGGGTACCTCTGTCTTAAAAACCCTCTCGCAAACGCGCATCGGCAAAAAGACTTCGATATTGTCTTCATCCCTAGTATAGGTCCCAACAACGCTTCCATGCGTTGCTTGTTCCGCGCCTGTAGTTTCGACCAGCGTTATCGTTTCTTCTTTAATGCTTGTAGAGACGCTCCCAGATGCTTTGTTAAGTGGAAAAGCGCTCCCTATACAAAACGTCTCTATGCACTTTGCAGGTATCACTATAGTTGTAAAATCTTCGTCACAGCGATACGTCACTTTACCCATTAACATAAAGCGCTCTCCTCCAATCCAGCACTACGACCATAATGCACACAGATATTTAAAATCAACTCAATGAAACGTTGTTTATTTCAAAGAATTTAACTAAGGTAGGCTTCCGCGCTGCACTTAGAGCTACCGTTCGGACACTAGTTGATATGTAAATCGTCATCGAAGAAGCGGAGTTCGAACTTTGGACCAAGTTCCTGAAGCTTATTGTTCGCTGCGCTTCTCGTTTTTTCGGGCAATATTAAAACAATTCGATCTACGTTAAGATTCTTGAGCGGAAGCCATTTCGCAACCAGCTCATCTGTTATCTCGTCCTCAACGACAACTTCCGAAATCATCGTCGGCGTATCGCTTGACACGAATGGCTTAACGCTATATACATCATAAACGAGCAGATCCGGATATACTTCGTCAATGCTAGCAACTTTATTTCCCATAATATTCGTGACGACTTTGTATTTTTTAAACAGAGTCTCTGATGCTTTTCTAACAACTTCGTCGTGAAGCTCTGCCTTCGAACCGCTTTGAGTGGGCATAAGTATCATGTAAAGATTATGACTTCATACACTTTTTGGCGTGTCAGTTGTTAGGGTCTTGACGGCGACTTTGTATGCGTTTCTGTTCTACAAGTACCTTGTTCGGCGTATAGCCGTCTTCGCCTCGGTGTACCTAGATGTGCAATTCTAATGATCCTAGAAGCGTAACAAAATAATTTCACTACATAACTTTTTATTGAAATCTCCAAAAATGAACTTTGTTCTTCAAAGAGGTGTCCTAATGCGTATAGACGAAATGAATAAGAAGATATTATACTTGCTGCAGCAAGATGGCAGAATGACGTACAAAGACATTGCCAAAGCGATAAATAGGTCAGAATCAACAGTTCGTGATAGGATATCAATAATGGAGGACGAAGGCGTTATAAAAGGATATTGTGCAGTCGTCGATAGGGCAAAGGTGGGACTTCACTGCTGTGCCAGCGTCTTTGCAAAAGCTCCCTTGGAAGAGCTCGACTCTTTATCGAAGAAATTAACGGAATTTGAGAATGTTTTTCAAATCGAGCACGTCAGTGGGGGCCACAATTTACGTTTTTCTGTGGCGGCTCTTGATTATTCTCAGCTTAGGAGCGTTATGAATGGCAAAATTGCTGATCTCCCGCTCGAAATAAGGCAAATAGACATTGTCATGAAATCGCTGAAAGAGCTAGGGCCCCTCAAACTAGAATAGAGGAGGTGCTATTTGTCTGCGCTGCAACACCTAGTTGAATCTTTTTCGACAACAAATAGACAACGGCGACTTAATAATGTGTTGCGCATTAGATTGACTAATGGAATCTAGATGGGTGAAGAAGCACAAATATAAGATGCCCAGAGGGATGCGATACTCAACCTTAGCAGAAAGAGCCGAGTTCTATTGTAACGAGTTCAATACTGAAGCACTACTTGTCTGGCAGTCTTTCCGAAAAACGACCGTATTGTCCTTCTTAGTCGGAAAATATACCCAAATCTACCTCAAACAGTTTGAGGAAATCAGAGACGATGTGGTTGTGATTGACGATTACTGTGATGTTAAGGGCATGCAACAATACCTCCTCAAATACCTCCCTGAGGGGGTCTATTACGACACAAATCATTACGAAGATCTTGACATATGTAGAGGTTGTCTATATTGCTTCGAGACAGACAAGTGTCTTACTTGCAGGCATTACGTCGGACAAGAGCTTGTTTTTGATTTAGACCCTGAAAACGTTTATTGTCCAATACATGGCGACTTAGATCAGAAAATGAAGGCACACCAAGGCCGCATGCTCTGTATGATTGAATTCAAGATCTTGAGAAAAAAAGCAGTTCTGATGTACCGCGAGCTCAAACAGACGTATTCTAAACTACGCGTCATTTATTCGGGTCGCGGTTTTCATATTCACGTTCTCGATTCAGATGCGGTTTATTTAACGCGCGCAGAAAGAAGTGCGTTGGCTAAACGGTGCGCAAAAAAATTCCCTATAGATGAATGGGTCACAGCTGGGAATATAAAACTGATTAGACTCCCTTACTCGCTACATGGAATGATCTCAAGAATCTGCGTTCCAATAGATCCAAATGAAATCGAGGCTTTTAACCCTATTAACTACGGGCCGGCGGTACCCCGTTTTCTTACGTTTGAAAGAACCTGAAGAACAACCAAAGAGCTTCTTTTGAATATATTAAACGGTACTTCTCACCTTTTACTTCCTCGCCTCTGTAGTACTCCTTTTTCTTGTTCAGCTTACCTTTGATTTTTTTTCCCTTTGTAGTATTCTTCTTTTTTTTCTTCTTTTCCGGTCATGTAAACACCAAAAAGAATGGCATAATCCAACTATAAAACATAATACCCATTTTGCACTTTTTTGGACCTCGGAGCCAAATAGGCGGCTAAAATAGCACTTATAGCGTTCTTCTTACATACCTCGAGCAAACGTTCACGACGACCCTTACCCAAAAAAAGAGAGAAGTGAATTATAAACCAGCTGCTTTCAGAACCTTTAACGCATAAAACAGTCAAGATACTAAAAAGATGGCTAGGTCAGCATCCAATTTTGACATAAAAAGTACAACTAAACCTGTGTGACGGCTATTAGACGCTCAAAGTCGTTGTTTAAAAGCTGATAACGCTAGGGCGTATTTGTGTTCCCAATCTAGCACTTGTGTTTTGTTGATGTTATTATTTTCTCGAGCTCTTAAGCCCAGGGAGAATACATTCCACATATCCTGAATAACTCGCCACACGTCGCGCATATTTGACTGGGTAGCTAGCTGGGTTTGAATCTGTTCCGCTGCTCGCTCAAAGGATGAACATAGTTCGCTATATCTTTGTTCCGCACACTCATCGGCAACATTAGCCAACATCTTAGCTAGAGTGTCAACATTTTTCTCATCAACGACCTCTTTTTTGGTGACGTGTTGAAGTTCGCTAATCATTGTCACTAGAATTTTATGTAGCTTGCTTGGTGAGTATTCAAATATGACATCAAGTCGTGTGAATCGTGCGAGCCTCCCGACCTCCAAGGTCAGGAAGATGGCATCGCTGAAAGATGACTCATAACCATCAAATATCAGTACAGTGTCTTTCCACTTGTCATATGAAGCTACAACTTGCTGAGTTTTTACGATCCGTATCACGCTAAACACGCGCGGAGCATCACGTCCATGGACGACTGGCCCCGATTTGTACCAATAGTAAGGAAGACCCAGCTCAAGTCCTTTTTTTTCGCAGCTCTTGTTTATTAAGAATAGGATCCTGTAGAAGCGTGATGGGGTAAGTGCATATCGTGGCTCATCGTGTTTGAACGGTTGACTATCAAACTTCGCTAATATTTCTGGAGCAACAAGCGGTATGTGCTGAAAATTATCGATAGTATGTAGCAAAGTATATGCCAGCAAGGGGTTCTTGCCGACTTCACGCACGTAATCGAGTTCCTTCACTTAACCCACGTTCGCCTTATCGTGCTAAAATATGTGTCCTTTGAATAACTAACGTTGCTCTGGTAATAAACAAACGCTTGGCTAGATATCAACAGTGTTTATAGAAGACTTCGAATTGTGCTCCTTGTTGTCGCTTCCATTTAAGGGGATTCTAAAATTAATCGCAGATAGCGTATATATACGTTCACAAGCCCTCCACAGACCGTGTCACTGTTATTTTCTGTCTATCTCATAGATATCTGACTCTGTCGGAAGGATTTCTTTCTGTTTTTTTCTTTTTCGCTCCATCTTCTTCTTCCATTCTTCGGGCGTCATCCATTCCTCACTTTCTTTTGTATACATTGCCAAACCACCATTTTCGTTATACCAGATTATGACTTATGGATAAGAGCGCCAAACCCTACCGACTTAAAGAACACTATTTGACGCGACGGAAATATTTGTCGGAAAGCTTATAGTAATGCTTACAATTTATAGTGAACTCGGGTAAACAATGCCGACAAATATAAAAGAAGACGATTCAGCGCATGATTTGCAAGACCAAGTCTTGTCTCAGTTGCGGATGATAGAAGTATCGCACGATCTTACTATCAAAAATCTAACGGGTATCGCCAAGATAATAATTGCCAACGTCGAAAACAATAACCAAGCATTGCAGGTCTGCACGGCAATTAATACGTGGATCGCTATCAACGGAATGCAAGGAGATATAACTGTGCCGGAACCTTTAGTTAGAAAATACGTGAGAAGGGCAATTTCATAACAAAGGAGTCAATCGCTCCAAGCGCTAACAAAGTAAAGCCTCCACAAAACGTAAGTCTCCAATTACAAAAAATTCCTCATTAACAAAGGAGTTCTGTAATTTATGCTTAAGGTCCTCTTTCTCGGAACTAGCGGGTCGATGCCAACAGTTGCTCGAAGTCTTCCTGCTATCCTAATTAAACGAGATGGGGAGGCTGTTCTCTTCGACTGTGGTGAAGGCACGCAGCGCCAAATGATGCGGTGTCGGACGGGGTTTAGCTTGTCTTCTATTTTTATCACTCACTGGCACGCTGACCATTTCCTCGGTTTGCCTGGATTGATTCATACGATGTCTTTTCAGAATAGGGGTACTAAACTCACCATTTATGGACCTCGGTGGGCTGGAATCCCAAACTTGTTTTCCCTAATTAACCCTGAGTTCGAAGTCGATTTTATTGAAGTGTCGCCTGGTGACTTGATAGACCTTGGCTCGTTTTCAATCGAAGTCTTTGCTGTCAACCACGGAACAACCTCATTCGGTTATACCTTTAAAGAACGAGAACGACCTGGCAAATTTAACCGAGAAACAGCTGAACAACTCGGACTCAAACCTGGACCGTTATATAAAACCCTACAAAAGGGCGAATCTGTCTCGGCCGGTGGTCGAGTAATCTCTCCAGAACAAATAATTGGACCAACACGTCCCGGTCGAAAAATCGTTTATACGGGTGATACACGTCCATCAGATCACGTCATTCACGCTGCTGAAAACGCTGACCTGCTAATTCACGAAGCGACGCTCGCGGCGGATCTAAAAGAATACGCGAAGACTGTCGGCCATTCGACAGCAGCAGAGGCTGCTCAAATAGCACAAGGAGCTCGTGTTCTTACGCTAGTGCTAACTCACATAAGTTCTCGGTACGCAAATACAACGCAGTTGTTGGAGGAGGCGCGCCTTATCTTTCCCAACACATTTGTGGCTGAAGATCTTCTTGAATTGGAGGTTCTTTACTAAGACCGAATAGAACACGCAGAGCCTAAACGTACTGATCCAATTTCTAACGCGTGATGCGCTTCAAGTAAGTCAAGCTTTTGATGCCTTCATCGAGTGTTCTTAATTCTAAAACGAAAATGCCCCTATAGTGTCGAAATGTGTGCATTGTTCGTTCCCAATTGATGTTCCCCAGACCGAGCGGCAAATGTTCATCGGCTTGACCGTTGTTATCGTGAAGATGAACGTGGTCAATTGTTCATTTGTGAAAATGAGTCTATCGCATCGGCAGTATTTGCGTGACCAATATCAAAGGTAAACCCCAAGCCATCTGGACGCATAGCTTCAATTTCATGAGGAAAACGACCAAGCAAAAAGCCAACGTTGACCATATTTTCGACGGTCGCTGTTAACTTGACACTCTTTAGCATGTTGCACTAACCGTATCAGTGCTTGCTTATTCTTATCCAACGCTTTCTCTGGACAAAACGCAGCTAAGGGAGAAATGTAACCAGGATGGATTACGAAAATATGCGCGTGATCGGCTAATCCCTCTATAACAGCCTCAATCTGCGCAAGGGTTTCCTGCCAAATCGGTGGGTTGAAACTAGCAATATGCAAATCAGAAAATGGGGTGTGAACGCTAATCCCAAGATCACATGAGGACTCCGCATACTCAATCAACGATATCAGGTCTTTATCCAACTTCTGTGGGCCTTCCGCGATAACCTCCCAGCCTTGAAATCCAACATTCGTAAGCTCCTCAAGCTGCTTAACGTTGATTAACGCGGAGGAGAAGTATACGTTCATTTCAAGCTCTCGTTTGTGATTGTGTCAATGAGCTTTTCAGGTAAAGGCGCCACAACGCGAACAAAGATTGGCCCTAACGGATCCTGTGAGAAGTTAACTTTCCCCACCAATGCAACTTGCTTATTCAAAGAGAATTCAAAAGAATCCAACATGAGGCCCTTCATAAGCTCAGCTTTCGCGGCCGCCCGAATTCGCTGCTTACGAAGAAGGGTGCTAAATGTTTCAAGGGTGCCGCTTGTTCCTTCTATAAAATTGTCTACGCGCTCCAAAGCGGCGTCAGGAAATATGTTCAGAATGGCGCGTTCTACTTTTTCTTGAATCTCTGTTTCGTAAATCGCCGTCCTTATGCTTATCGTGACAGTGTTATTCGATGCCGGTTGAATGAGTCGTTCAAGCAAATTAGATACTTTAGAGTTAAGTTCTTCAAGAGTCCCCTCGTTTTCTATAGAATATTCAGCGGCTTCTAGCGCTTCTTCAAGACCCCACGCTAACTCACGCTGATCTTTTTCTTCAAAACGTTGAAGACTACGCGCATCGTCAGGGCGACTTCTGCCTTTAACCCTTTTAAACCTAACTTTAGGGCCTGCGATTATCGCAATTAGTTTAAAATCACCCTTAAACTCTCTTTTAAAAGCGTTGACCTCAGCTATTCCCCTAATACCATCTATCACGACTTTTTGAGATGTGAGGCCGTACACAACCGGGATGCACATCTTAGCTATCACATCCATCCCGTGATCCGCACGCAATTTATTAGCGATTGTTCCGACGTTCTTTTCACTCAGCTCAATACCTGACCTATGCATATGGGATCGTACTGCATCACCCATAGCCACTGGGAAAAATCCTTCAGTTTGAGCAATAGCAGCTGCTTCAGATTTGCCCGATCCCGGAAATCCTACAAACCCAATAACTAACAAGTCGTCTCCTTTGTGAGTGAATTCGCGCTTAAGCAATTTCTTCGTCGCCTTTTTCTAGCGTTCGAATTCTCAATGGGCGGCGACATTGGATTGCTAGCTTAGCTATCTCGTCGCGTGTTAACGTGGTCAGATCTGTTTGCGCACACATTTCGGTTCTGCCCTGCTGTAGCGCATAAGGAACAGTCCTAAAATCATTCACCATCTCTATAACCTCGTCCGGGCTTAGCAACTCTTTAAAGAGTGTCGTTCTTAACTCAAACTCCTGCAGTATGTTTGCAGCTAACGCTTCGCAACCGATTTCAATTGTTCGTTTAATCTTATTGATAAAAGTACCTAGCTTTGACGGCTCCGACGATTCGTGCATATTTTTGCGGATCAGAAAGGGGCGCCTTAACGTCGACAAAAAGCCCGTCAAGCAGCTGAGCAGCGATCAACGTCGCCAGTACGTCAGGGAAAGATCCATTAGTCTCTATTCCTACGAGAAGTCCTTCGTTCTTCGCTTCTTGTGCTAGCAATTGAAGCAAGTTGAGATGTAGCGTTGGTTCGCCGCCCGAAAAAACTATTGCGCTAACATAGTCCTTATTTCGTTGAATTTCGCGTAGTAACGCATCCGAATTATTTGGCTGTGATGCGCCCCAAATTTTGTAGTTTTGACAGTAGCTACATTTGAAGTTGCACCCGCGTAAAAAAACAACCATTGAAGCTTTACCGGGCCAGTCAATAGTCGAGAATGGTACTACGATTGATTTGTCGAAATTATCTAGGTTTAATTGCACGAAATACCAACTTCAGAGGGAACGTCCTTAATGTCAATGACCCAAGGTCAGCTAAATAGTATGCTCGGGGGAGACTCCACTTTGATCTTGCTTAGGGCATAGTCGAAATGCTCCACCTTCACCTCTGTCTCATCTATAATCGCTTGGTGCAGCGCGATCTTCAACACTTTCTCCACAAGATCCCTGCCGGAAAAACCCTGCGTTAGACTTGCTACTCTTTTAAGATCCGCTGTTTCATGGAGCTCTAGAGGGAAGGTTCGCGAGTAATTCACGAGGATCTGCAGCCGCTCTTCTCGGTTTGGAAGAGAGAATTCTATCTCCTCTTCAAACCTGCTTCTAACGGAATGATCCAGCGCGCTGTGCCGGTTTGTGGCCCCTATAGTGCAGATGCCTGATCTGTCCTCAATACCGTCCATCTCTGTAAGGAGCGCATTTACAATTTCCAGGACGTCTCCCCGAAGCTCCTGGTAACTTCGGTCAAGTCCTATCGCATCAAGCTCATCAAAAAATAAGATACACGGAGCCAGATCTTTTGCCCGCGAATAGAGAAGATGTATTCTAGCCGACCCCTCGCCAACGTGCTCGCCGATTAACTGGGTCGACTTGACCGTCAGTATTGGAGCGTCTGTTATACTCGACAATGCCTTCGCCATCATTGTTTTTCCAGTTCCGGACGGGCCAAAAAACAGAATGTTCTTCGGAGCCCACCTGCCGAAGCTTTCAGGATCTTTCAAATATCTTTCGATGAGTCTACATTTTTTCTTTGCACTTTCTTGTCCGATGATGTCCTCAAGGCTTACTCCAGCAGCAATGTGAGGTATGGTATTCTCTGTCTCCTGCACCACGATTACAGTTGATTTACCAATCGTCGCCTGTTTAGGCTCCACATTCATAATTTCAAAAGCAAAATCGGGATACATCCTCCTATCGAACAAGTAGTCCCCTTTCTTCACAGAAGCGCCAAACCATTGCTCTTTCGCGTAATAATCGAATACTCGGGGTTCGCTTACCTCTGGGTGTTCGAAATCACTCTTCATCGGATACCCCGCCGGTTTTAACACGATGAATTTGGCAGAAGTTGGCGAAGCTTTAATAGCTGATTCGCTCATTTTTCTCTCTTGAGTGAACCATTATTAGAGTCAAGCATTAAAGTGTTTATGATGCCCACTGACAGTATTAGAGCCTTCATTGGAATTGACCTCGATAGCAAGACTCGAGAGAGACTCCTTGCGGTACAACGTGACAAGCTGAAAATGGACCAATTTTCATCAGTCAAGGCGGTTGATCCCGGAATAGCTCATATAACCCTAAGCTTCCTCGGAAATAAGACATCTTCTGAGCTTTCGCTCATTGTTGAAGCGTTGCGCTCTATCTCGTTTCATCCATTCTGTATAACACTTTGCGGCATTGGTGTCTTTCCGAACATGAAAAAAATAAGGGTCATACACGTAGGATTGAGCGACTCTCAGGACATAAAAACGTTGTACGAACTAATTGTTGAAGCGCTGAAAGGAAAGCATAAACCGGACAACAGAAAATTCGATCCACATATCACCTTAGGACGAGTTAAGCGTGCCATTCCTGAGGAACTGCCACTACTAGCTGCCACCATAGCCCCTCTTTCCACGTCATTTGTCGGCCAACTCGATATCTCCTCTTTTCAGCTAAAAAAAAGCACCTTGACTCCAACGGGTCCTATATATGATACGCTCGAGGAATTCCGATTATGAAGAATGAATTCACCCGGGTACAAATGGAGGTGCTGAAAAGAATCCGACCGTCACGAGATGAGCGTGACCGTCTACATCGAGTCACACAACAGGTGATTTCAGCAGCACAAAGCGCCATTAACGCCAGGAGCTTAACTGCTACGGTAAAAGTAATTGGCTCTGCGGCACGTGACACGTGGATCTCAGGCGAGCACGATATCGACATATTCATTGGATTTGACGTTACCACGTCGCGCGAAGACCTTGAACGCTACGGACTAGAGATAGGGAAAGAGATTGCAGTTCAAGGCTATGTTATAGGCTATGCTGAGCATCCCTACGTAAAAGCACGCTGTGGCGACTTCGCTATCGATGTCGTGCCTTATTATATCATCGAGAATGCGGACCAGCTGCTCTCCGCAGTCGACAGAACTCCGTTTCATGAGCAATATGTGGGTGAGCACCTAGGCGCAAGACATGATGATGTCAGGCTGCTCAAACAATTTCTGAAAGGAGCGGGGATATACGGCGCAGAACTGCGCGTCAAAGGATTCTCTGGGTACCTCTGCGAGCTACTCGTCATCAAGTACGGCTCCTTTGCGGACGTGCTGTCAAATGCGCAAGATTGGAAGGTGGGAACCTACATAACTTTAGCCAGCGAACACGTTCGGAGCTCCTTCGACAGTCCGCTGGCGGTCATCGATCCGGTGGATGCAAGGCGTAACGTAGCTGCCGCTGTCTCTCTCGATAGTTTCTCTACGTTTGTTGATTCTGCAAGAAGTTTTCTGGAAAAGCCGTGTGCGAAGTGTTTTTTCCCCCCAAAAAGAGTCCCTCTCGACGTTCGCGCCTTCCGTGCAATTGCAAAAAAACGAAAGACGACGCTTTTTGGAGTAAGATTCACCTTACCAAACCTCGTTGATGACATCGCATACCCGCAGCTCGAGCGTGCGTTTAAAGGAATGTCGGTAGCCCTGCTGCAGCAAGGCTTTTCCGCACTGCGAGGCGACATCTTTTACGTTCAAGGGGAGGCACTCTTGCTGTTTGAGATGCTCGTCTCGCAACTCCCCTCAGTGGAGAGGCGCTTAGGCCCGCCAATAGACAAAAAACGTCACTCGATTAAGTTCAAGGAGAGATACGCCAATGACGCGTTGGTACTTACGAAACCGTTCATCCAAGATGGACGCTACGTTGTTGAGCTTCATCGTAAGTATCTCACCTTCCCAGAATACTTAACTAAAGAGTTCAAGAATATCCGGACGAGCAAAGCAATCGTGCAAGCTATGGAAAAGGGATTTCAGATACTAAAAGACGAAGAGCTCCTTGAAAGCGATGGAATGGGGCTTTTTTTAGCTCACTATTTTGACAAGATGCTAAACAACTGCGATTAGGATCACATTAGCCAATATCTTGAATGAATTTTGGCCGCCGTCTCGACCCGATCAAGAACGTCCCTTGATGTACCCCCATCAACTTCGTCTTCATTGATATCGGTGGGAAAATTGAACAATGAACCGCATATCGCGAGCACTGAATCTGCAAGCGCCTGAAGATCGTAACCACCTTCTAAACAGGCGATAACCCGTCCTCGTGGAGTCACTGATTTTACCCGCTCGGTCAATCCTATGAATCCGTCACAGGTGACAAGCATACCGCCGAGTGGATCCTTGTAGTGTATGTCCTGCCCGGCTGATATAAACGTAAGTTCAGGCCTGAACTGTCTTATTGCTGGAACCAAAAGCTGATCATACGCATAGAAGAAGCCGTCATCGTTGACACCTGGAGGCAGCGGTAAATTAACGGTGAAGCCCTCTCCTTCTCCTGACCCAACCTCGTGAAAATCGCCCGTTCCAGGATAAAAGTGCTGTCGATGCGTTGAAACGTAAAGAACGCGGCGATCATCATAAAAGGATGCTTGCGTGCCATTGCCGTGATGTACGTCCCAGTCGACTATCAGCACCCGTTTAATGTTATAACGAGAGAGGGCGTACTTTGCAGCGCAAGCAACATTGTTAAAGATGCAAAAACCCATAGCGGTATCGCGAACTGCGTGATGACCAGGCGGCCTGACAAGCGCAAATGCGTTGTTCGTGTCTGCCATAACGGCATCGACTGCACTGATAACACCGCCTACTGCTAGCAGCGCGACTTCATAACTTTTCGATGAGCAGTAAGTATCCAAATCGAGCCAGCCCCCACCGGCTTCTGCAAGCCGCCTGACGCCTTCTACGTATTTAGCATCGTGGTTAGCCCAAACGTTTTCAACAGCGGCTTTAATCGGTTTGACTATTCCAATACTTCGCGCGTATTCATCGCCGTGTATACGTTCCATGATCGCGTCTAATCTTCTTCTGGATTCGATATGGCTGCCCGTGTCGTGCTCATTATACAAAGAATCGTAGACGATTGCACCTGCTGTCACAAATGTAAAAAGACTACTGTAGGTTATTAACGTTCGCTTATTCACGGCCTAAGACGCAGACTGAACGTTCAATTCAACCGAGTTAGGTTAATTTACCTGTAAACCGTTTTAACGAATAGAAAAATGAGTTCTCTTAAAGTCGAAGACTACATGACGCGAGACGTAATAACCGTTACAGCAACGGATACAGTAAAAGACGTTATAACTCTCATAAAAAGTACGAAGCACGATGGGTTTCCTGTAGTCAAAGACAAAAAGATAATAGGGTACGTTTCTTCGCTCGACATCTTGCTGTGTGACCCCTCGATCAAAGTCGCTGAGATTATGTCTGTAAATTTGGTTGTTGCTCGTAGTGACATGGATTTGTTTGACGCCGCACGCGTGCTTTGGAGATCGGACAACAAGAAACTGCCCGTGATTGATGATGATGGCAACGTCATCGGCATTATTTCAAACACAGATGTAATGCGATCACAGATTGAGCGCGCGACGCCAGACAAAGTATGGAAGCTCATGCGAACGCTAAGAACGATCCATAAAGTCCAATTGGAAGAGCACCTTGGCCAAGTGAAGATACAGGATTTGGTTCCGACGCAGTCGAAGATATTCGCAGATGAACTCCAAGGAAGGAAATACGAGCTTGAAAAAGGCCTTGCGGAACCTTTGATAGTAATAAAAAAGCGTGACAAGACCTTGTTGGTAGATGGCCATCATAGAGCGGTAGCAGCTCGAAGTCTTAACCTTAAAGAGGTCGACGCTTACATTATTACAATGGACAGAGACGTGCCTTTGGGCATGGAGCGGACAGCTGACAACGTCGGCCTCAGATCATTGACTGACATTCGAATACTTGAAAGCAGTACTCACCCACTCATTGAAATAACGCGAAGAAGCGGTTCTCGAAATGTATGATCGACAAAACGTTAAAGAGCCGAAATTTCACGCAGCACGTCGCTTTGCGTAATTATTCCTTTCGGTGAACCGTTGGCGGTCACTATTAGGCGACCAACGCTATATTCGGCAAATAAACGCATAGCCTCGTAAACAGGTCTATCTTCTTCCACTGTGAATACGTCATGGCTCATAATATCGCCGGCTGAACCGAAGTTTGCAGTTGCGACGGCCTTTCCTATATCCTGGAGCGTGACCACACCGACTAGTTTTTCACCCCGCTTAACGGGTGCTCCGTGAATATTATTATTAGTTAGGATCTTGGCGACTTGTTGAAGAGGCGTATTAACATCGATTGTGACTAAAGAGGTCGAGGCATACTCACTTATCGGTGCTTTTGGAGGGGATACCATCTCAGAGACCAAGATGATGACCGTATTTTCTGCGTCATTTCTGCCGCAAACAGTGCCTTTTATAGTTAGCCTATTCACAGGCGTCGGTCCTAGCTTAAGCACATCGCCGTCGTCAAACTCCCGAACGTTGCCAATAACCCTAATCGCCGCACTGCAGATGTCTGGATGCGCAACCGTTGTAAAATCGATTTCTTCAATCAACACATCACTCATCTCAGCGCCGTTTTTAACTAGAACGACGTGTGCCTCCTCAGCCATCGTGTCCAACTGCAGTTCCCGGTAGGCCGCAGTAGTTGCCTTATATCCACCTTTAGGCCCAGGAACCCCTTCCACAAGCTGAAGTGCTTTCAACGACTGCATTTGATTACGTATCGTGCCTGGATTACGGCCAAGGATCTTTGCTATTTCTTCGCCCCTAATTGAGCGAGAATTTAGTCGATATAAACTTATAAGAGCGCTCAGAATCTCCTTTTGGACGGAAGACAATTCCATAGTGCAATTAGTATGATTAATTATGAGATATAAGTTTTATTAGCTGAGGGGGTCTAGGAATAAAAAATGTTTAATATTCAGACAGTTCCGACTTCAAAAGAGTTGTTGGACAAAGCATTCAGAAAAAGCGTCCGAGCAAGAGCAGGAAAAGCGCCAGGGCGAGCAGCAGAAAAAGCAATGATACTGACTGCGTCAAATATCCTCGCTGACAACCTTCGACTTGTTGTTCGGCGATTTCCAAACCTTGACGAGATCGACCCATTTTACGCAGAGACGATCGACATCGTTATCGGAATTGACAAGCTGAAAATGTCACTTGCTTCTGTCAATTGGGCAGCAACAAAAATCCACCAGTTATCACGGGCTGCGATCGCAAGAATACCTCGCGTGCCTGACGCAAAAGCCGTGCGGAAGCAGATGTTTGGGCGAGCAGCGTCTATCATGAGAGAGATACAGTCAGATCTCGATTTCTTAAATAAAGCTCGAAGAACAATCAACGCATTTCCTGCCTTAGGGGACGAGCCGACTATACTTGTCGCTGGATATCCTAATGTAGGAAAATCGAGTTTTGTCGCATTTGTAACCAGCGCCACGCCCGAGATTGCACTCTACCCTTTTACAACGAAGGGAATTGTAGTGGGGCACATAAAATACCGTGAGAGACGTTATCAAATTGTCGATCTGCCTGGGCTGTTAGATCGTCCACTCTTCAAACGGAACCCGATCGAACTCCAGGCAATTTCGGCCCTCAAGCACCTTGGAGACGTCATATTGTTTATTGTAGACCCTTCAGACACGTCTGGCTACATAGTACCAGATCAACTTAGTCTTTTAAACGAGTTAAGATTACAAGTGGCCCTGCCTATTATCGTTGCAACAAACAAAATAGACCTCAAACCGACAGACTCAGTTGAAGAATCGTTTAAAATCTCAACAAAATCCGGTGAAGGGATCGCACAGGTTCTTAAAGCCTTAATTGATCTTGCTAATAGCTCGCACCGCAAGGTCCCCGAAACGTTCGAGCGTAACAAAGTCGCTGAGAGCTAGAATGGATGGACGCCGGCAACGTAACAAGCGAGCAGAAAGCCACCGATAGCACCTGAATTCAGGAAGGGCAAGCCTGCTTGAGGTTTTCCTTTAACGACGAACCACATTAGGGCGGCGTAACCTACAATGGTTCCAACTGCAGCGCCAAGAGCGGGTCCATTTATAAACCCGATTGCCGGTGCAACCAAGAATGAGTTTGCAGATACGACCAAAACAGTTGGAATGACTGCGTCACCAAGTCCCATAAAGAAGGCTTCGCGTTTCTCTAACTTTTCTTCACCAGTTGCATTCGACGCTTCCTGGGCCCACTTGACGTGAGAGTAACCTCTGTTTCGAGGCAGCACGAACAATACTGGCAACTTTAGATCCACAACGCCCTCAGCGAGGTTAATCATATGCTTAGTTTGATAAACAGACACGAAGTCATAAACGGCAAGTCCTGTCAGCAACACTAACGTAGGCACAACGGCAAGAGAGATGCCAAAAATTGCGGCTGCCCCCGCACCGATCAAGATCCCAACTGCGTCTATCACCCACCATTCAGGGTAATAAAACAGAACAAACGCGGTGACTGCAGTTGCGCCTATCGCTATCATCCCTCCTAGGTCTCCAAGATTGAGCAGGACTGATGAATACACAAAGTAAAGGGTTGAAATGATCACGAGGCCGATAATGAGCTGTATTATCCAGCGTCTCCCCCATTTTATGATAATAAGCAAAAGTGCCGTAAAAGCTAAAACAAGGAGAAAGTAGTAAATCGGATTATAAACGGATTCCGGATCGCTGAACGCTTTCACGTCTGAAGCTTGAAATGGATGGGCTAGTAGAAGCGCGACCAACTGAGTAGCAATGATGAATAGCGCCATCGCAAAAGGCGAAATACGCTTTAGAATCTCCCTCATTTAGATAAACACTCTCCGCCGACAGCTGTAAAATCAACGGCTAAAAGCAGCTAAATACAAGGCCCACTGCTACCTTCGCCGTATGCGTGCTCCTGGTATATAGAGTTGCGGCCACGTGTGCGTCCTCGAGTATTCTAACGAAACCCTGACAGAAGTATAGCGCCAAAGAGCGGCAAACGCTAAAATTATGAGCAGATGGTTGACCCGTGCCACGTTGTCTCACTGCCACTTCAGCGTCGTAAGTGCCGCCTTGCATAGATTTAACTGAGCTGCCGACGTACCTCAAACTGCATAGTGGTGGTAGAATGGGAGTTCCAATCGGAGATCTGCTTCCGCGGACAAAGATAGAGATAGAACAGATCGATAGTGTCGCCATTGACGCTTTCAATGCTATTTATCAGTTCTTGAGCATAATCCGACAAAGGGACGGGACACCGTTAATGGACAACGCTGGGAGAATTACCTCCCATCTTTCTGGATTGTTTTATCGAACCGCATATATCATAGAAGCTGGTGTGAAGCCAGTCTATGTTTTTGATGGAGAACCACCAGAATGGAAGAAAGAAACCGTCCTTAAGCGGAAAGAAACGCGAGAACACGCTACGAGAGAGTGGGCGCAGGCAAAAGCAGAAGGGCAGGCAGACGCTTTTAAATACGCCCAAGCATCAGCTCGACTAGATGAGCAGATTCTCGAAAGCTCGAAGATCCTATTACGTCACTTGGGCATTCCTGTAGTCAATGCTGCAAGTGAGGGAGAAGCGCAAGCGGCATACATGACAAGCAAAGGCGACGTCTCATTTACTGCATCTCAGGATATTGACGCGCTACTTTTTGGAACCCCCCGACTAGTAAGGAACTTAACCTTAACGGGACGACGAAAACTCCCTGGCAAAAATGTTTACGTGAGCATTAGTCCCGAACTATTTGAGCTCGACCACATTCTCTCCTCTTTAGAGATAAATCGCGAGCAGCTTATCGAAATGAGCATTCTTGTTGGAACGGATTACAACAAAGGGGTAAAAGGTATCGGACCAAAAAAGGCCTTGAGGATGATAAAGAACTTTAACATTGAACGAGCGTTGGATGATTTAGGAGAGAGCCTTGACTACGCACCTATAAAGCAGTTTTTCCTCGATCCTCACGTCACTCACGAGTATGATCTTGCGTGGGCCCCGGTGAACGAAGAAGAGCTTATGAGCTTCTTATGTGACGAGCACGATTTCTCAAGAGAGAGGGTTGAAAATACAGTGCAACGGATAACTAGCGCACGAGATGAAGCAGCTCAGCAGTCGTTAGCCCAGTGGTTATAAGGCGGTTGTTGAGCCGCAGGGCCTCAAGAGGTCGTCTTTTTATCGTAATGCGTATCCGGAAACCCATATTTTCCTACTAGCAAGACAAAGGCGACGGCACCGTGTGCTTCTTTTTCTATAACGCTATTTTTGCGAACCAAGAAAAGTTCCTGGAGTTCTTTTCCCAAAGGTAGTACCATCCGACCCCCTGCCTTTAACTGCGCAAGCAATGGAGAAGGAATTTCGGGTGCTGAGCAAGTCACTAGAATCCGGTCGAAAGGAGCGTGTTCCGGGAGTCCTAACGACCCATCTCCAATAAGGGGCACTACATTTGCGGGCAAGAGTTTACGCGCGTTCTCTGCCAATCCCTCAACCCTTTCGAGAGTGTAGATGGTCCCTTCCCTTGCAAGCTCTGCCAGTACGGCCGCGTGATACCCTGAACCTGTACCTATCTCGAGCACGCGAGATTGGGGTTCAACGCGTAAAAGTTCGCACATTATGGCAACCATATGTGGAGCAGAAATCGTCTGCTCTTTGCCGATTGGCAGTGGCTGGTCTCGATATGCATAATCGCGCAAGCTCTGCGGCACGAAATCTTCGCGTCTCACCGCGCCCATAGCGCACACTACTCGCTCGCTTATACCTCGATATCTTAGGCCTTTCAGAAGTGATGCCCTTTCGCGCTCTAAAAGCGTCGTGCTACCTCCTTTGCGTAGGCTTCTGCCGAGTGAAGGAAACCTGGTTCCGATCGGCACTTCGTCTGGTGATACCTTTTATGTACACTCTCGCGATGTCTTTTGCACTGGCAGACTGCCCAACGCGATCAAAAACGGGCCCATGCTTGATCTTAATGCGAGCTACTTCTCCAAACTGTTCTTTATCTCCGACGACGAATCTCTTCTCGCCATCAAACGCAACTTTGTGTGATTTCGTAGTCTTGCCCGAGTGAACGGCTATCTTAACGACTACCTTATCGATTTTC
Source organism: Methanobacteriota archaeon (assembly GCA_963719035.1). Taxonomy (GTDB): domain Archaea; phylum Halobacteriota; class Bog-38; order Methanoflorentales; family Methanoflorentaceae; genus Methanoflorens. Next base: position 415,492 of record CAVRAO010000002.1, read on the forward strand.
TGAGCCCAAAGGACTCGAATTGACGCAGCTTCTGCCTCCTCTGTTCGGACTCCGTCGTTAAGTTCGATAGCAATTATTCGTACAGCGTCAATCGACGAGTTCTCAACAATGAATTCGTCTCCTATACGAAGCCGTTCGAGAGCTCCCAACTCAAGCCAGCTCAAATGAGATTGATCATAGTCGCTCACGACGACCTTAAGCTTGAGGCTTGCAACGCGACGAGGGAGATCTACTTGCTGCGTAGTGTGGCACACTGTGCAGCGAATTACGAGCTTCTTTGCCGTGCGCAATACTTCGTGGGGTACCTTTTTATCTGACGAACACGAAGGACACTCAAAGTCAGCCTCTCTATTCACCATCGGTAGTCACTACTTGCTTACGGATGATAAATTCGATGTTAAGCGATACGATACATGCTAAAGGCCATCGTAACATCCTGGCGACACATAAAACGACGCTTCAAATTACCAAAGATGAATCAATCTCAAAAAGGGCAGACTGCGTAGTTGCGGTTTCGGCTGATAAATCGTTAAGTGAGTTGGTAAGCGATGTTAAAACTGCTTTGAGCTCAAACACAGCGAAAATTCGTTTGACAATTCAGGCAGGACACATGAGTGAGGTAATAACGGGTTTCAGCAGTGCCGCTCTCACGTTTTCGGACACCGATGATATGGTAGTAAGAAAGAGCACATTTATCTCGGGACGGACGTTAATGATAGGCGCAAACAAGGCAGCTCGAGATCTCGATCGTAAATTTGTCGAAAAGTTAAAAACGCCTGAGAATATCACTATTACTATAGAAACCGATTTTTAGCGGCACCATTCAAGTCTGCTTTTTCGATTTATTGCGTTTTTATGGATTTTTGCCGATTATCGGCATATAGATAGGTTTAAATAGAAACGTAAAGAATTAGACAGTGTTTACTGGTTTTTGTTTGCTTTTGCTGAGGTAGTAAAATGACTAATGTTGATCAATATAAAGGCACGACTACCATTGGTATCGTATGTAAGGGCGGCGTTGTGCTCGCATCAGAAAGTCGCGTAACCATGGGTAACTTCATATCCAGCAAAGAGGGCAAAAAGATATACCAAATTGATGATCTTGTTGGGATGACAATAGCTGGCGGTGTAGGCGATGCACAGAGCCTCGTTCGTACCATAACCGTCGAGGCCAAATTATACAAGATGCGACAAGGGAAACCGATGACAGTCGCGGCAATAGCGACCCTGCTGTCAAACATCCTTAACCAAAACCGATACTATCCGTATTTCGTGCAGCTCATGATAGGCGGCTTTGACAAGAATGCGGCTTCGCTCTACTCATTGGACGCTGTTGGAGGTCAAATTGAAGAACGCCTTGCTACAGCGCAGGGTTCAGGATCGCCAATGGCTTTTGGCGTCATTGAAGACCGATACGCAGAAAAGATCCCCATTGACGATGGCGTCGATCTCGCTATTAGAGCGCTTTCGTCTGCAATGAAGAGAGATTCGGCTTCAGGAAACGATATGCACGTCATAAAAATTACTGAAAAAGGATATGTCGAAGTTAGCAGTGATGAAATAGACAAAAGAAAAGCCGCTCTCGCAATTTAAGCAACCTTTGCTGCTATCTTGATCTTTGTTTTTTTTTATTTTTTTGTGGAAGTCATATAATGCCGGTTGAAGAAGCACTTAATGACTTGAGACAACGAGTCAAAGAGAGGTTGCCCGCTAACGTCACGATAACGGACCTTGAGTTTGAAGGGCCTGAAGTCGTGATCTATACCGACGATCCGAGGACGTTCGCAGACAATGGTGAGATAGTCAAAAAACTCGCCCGTGAACTTCGCAAACGAATAGTGGTTAGGCCAGATCCACGCGTTTTGGCAGACCCCGAGACGTCAATAGCGGAAATAAGCGGCATCGTCCCCGAAGAAGCGGGGATAACAAACCACTATTTTGACCTAGACACCGGTGAAATCGTTATAGAAGCCAAAAAGCCAGGACTTGTAATCGGGCGACACGGTGCCACACTCCGGGAGATCACCAAAAGTATAGGGTGGACACCTCGAGTTGTAAGAACGCCGCCGATTGAATCGGTTACGGTAAAGGAGATACGCCAATACTTGCGTTCTTACAGCGATGAACGCAAAGAGCTTCTCAAAACAATGGGCAAAAAGATTCATCGAGAGGTGACTTCGAAAGACCAGTGGATACGCGTTACCACCCTCGGTGGATGTCGGGAAGTTGGCAGAACTTCTTTTCTGCTATCGACTCCCGAATCGAAGATAATGATAGATTGCGGCGTTAACGTAGGGTCAGAAGACAGCGCTACACCCTACCTTTACGCTCCTGAAGTAAGCCCTCTCGATCAAATTGACGCAGTTGTCGTCACGCACGCACACCTCGATCATGCGGGGCTCGTTCCACTTCTATTCAAGTACGGGTATGATGGCCCAATATACTGCACGCCACCAACGCGAGACCTGATGTCGCTTCTCCAACTCGATTATATTGACGTTGCTGCTCGTGAGGGGCGCAAGATCCCGTACGATTCCGCCAAAATAAGAGAGGTCATCAAGCATTCAATCGCGTTGAACTACGGAGGGGTGACCGACATAGCGCCTGATGTGCGATTGACATTTCATAACGCGGGACACATCCTAGGATCTTCGATCGCCCACTTCCACGTGGGAGAAGGACTTTACAACGTCGCTTTTACAGGAGACTTCAAGTACGAACAGAGTAGGCTATTTGACCCTGCAGTCAACAGTTTTCCGCGACTTGAAGCGCTCATAATGGAATCGACGTATGGGGGGCCGCATGACCAAACCCCCTCAAGACGCGATGCTGAGAACAAACTATACTCCGTCATACGACACACCCTAGCAAAGGGCGGAAAAGTACCTGGTACCAGCGTTCGCAGTGGGACGAAGCCAAGAGGTTATGATCGTTCTCGAAGAAGGAATTCGGAGAAACATCATCGACGAGATCCCCGTATACCTCGATGGCATGATATGGGAAGCCACTGCCATTCACACGACGTATCCTGAGTACCTCAACAACGATTTAAGAAACATGATATTTCACGAGGGCATGAATCCGTTCCTCTCAGATAGCTTCGTCCAAGTGGAGCAAAACATGCGCGAAGACATTATAAAGGGCGAGCCATGCGTTATTCTTGCCACCTCTGGTATGCTTAACAGCGGCCCTGTAATGGAATATTTGAAAGCGTTAGGACCACAGGAAGATAACACCCTAGTGTTCGTCGGGTATCAAGCCGAAGGAACGCTCGGTCGGCGTATACAAAAAGGGTGGAAAGAAATACCTGTTTCAAACAACGGCAAAACGGCCACGATGCAAATAAACATGAACGTCGAGACGGTTGATGGGTTTTCTGGGCACTCGGATCGACAGCAACTGATCGAATACGTTAAGCGACTAAACCCTCGGCCAGAAAAGATTGTCACGAGTCACGGTGAAGAAAACAAGTGTACAGATTTGGCGAGCACGATATATAAGAAATTCAAAATTGAAACTAGAAGCCCAATGAATCTTGAAACGGTTCGATTTATTTGAAGTTAACAAGGTTCAAGTGCCGTCGCTCGACGTTTCTTGAAAGCACGTACACATATCGGTAAAGGGGCATTTCCAGTGCTGCGGCCGTCGAGCGCTACATATTTCTCTGCCAAATTTAATGAGCGCGGTGTGGGCGAACTTGCGCTTCCCACGAGGTATCTCACCTTCTAACGAAGTCTTAACGACCTCATAGCCCCCCTTTTGTGGCGCCAGTCCGAGTCGTCGCGAGACTCTAAACACATGCGTGTCGACAGGGACGATGTCAAAATCACGGGCAAAGAGAAGGACCACGTCTGCCGTTTTTGGACCAATCCCCACGACTTCCCGGAGCCGTGCTCGCGCCGATTCGTAACTGCCACCGAGAAACGACCACGTGTCGCCCCCATAGTGTTCTACGATTTCAGTGGCCACCGCACTTATGCTTCTAGCTTTAGTCTCGTACAGTCCCGCTGGTCGTATATCGCGTTCTATATCGTCCACATTTGCCAAATATACTTCTTCAAGTGTTTCGTATTTGACTAACATTTTCCGAAGGACTGGTCCAGAATTCGCGTTAGAAGTGTTCTGGGATAAGATCGTGTGCACGATGAGCCAAAACGGTTCGTTTCGTTCCCGCCAAAAGTCGTCGTCAAATCTCACGTGGCCGAAGAGCGACTCGAGTCGCTGAACGACAAGCTCTCCTTTCCCCGCATTCGTCATGGTGGTCAGCGCAACATGTAGCTAATCGCCTATAAATTACTGCTACGCATCGACAGTAATTTAAACGCAGCACGCTTCGCGGTGTCAACAATCTTCGCCCGTCCACGCACGGCAGGGCCAAGAGGGTTCGCTAGGCTGACGCCTTCTCGCCGAGAGACCGTGTTTAAGACAGGCTCATGGTTTCCTTTGTGGAACTAACTTAGTGCCAAGTGATATTCTTCGATTATTTGTTCAAAGTCCATCGCAGTCACCTGACTGGCGCTAATAACGCTTTACACGTTCTTAAATATTGCACGCACATTGCCGGTAGCGGCGACTGGCGGTATTTATCCCCGGTCTCCTCCGGGACGCTTATATGCAGTTAGGCGAGATTGGCAAGGCTATAGCAGCATATCGAGCTACTCTAACAACTGATCCAAGTTATGAAGTTGTGCAAAGAGCGTTGCGTAGGACTTCAGAATCGAACTAGCCAGTTAAGGTGCGCACGCCGAATTAAGTCGAATGAAGCTGCTGCAAAACTCCGCGTTAAGGCGCTTCGACGATTTGCCATGATCATCGAGCATAGTTTTTTATCGCGTGCAACGAAATTGACTCCAATAATCGCTGTACCGCATGATCGTGATGCTCCGAGGGTCGTGCAAGGAAGATAGCCGATGATTAGCAAGGAAGTGATGTTCAAGGACCACCGGGTGATCGTCGATCTGAACTGTCCGGTGGTGCGGTTCCCACATAACCCCGTGCTTACGGCCAAGGAAGTAAACCAGGCGTGGCAGGACCCGGGCCTCCAGGTCACGACCGTCCACAACGCCGGCATAGCGCTGCACGGTAGCGACACAGTCATGCTGTTCCGGTCTCATCTTCGTTGCGGCATGAGCGTGCTCGGAGTCGCCCGTAGCAGCAACGGCGTCGACGGTTGGCGTGTCGAGCCGCGGCCGGCCATGGTGCCTGCTACCGAAAGGGACGCCTTCGCCCCCGGCACCGATGCCAGGGCTCTCATCGAGAACGAGGCAGGCGGCGTTGAGGATCCGCGGATCACCCAGATCGGCGACACCTACTATATCACCTACAGTGCTTATCACGCGACAGTGAAGAACCGCGTGCGCGTCTCTCTGGCCACAACACGCGATTTCTCCCACTTCATGCGCCACGGCCCTGTGCTCGAGCGAGACATGCGGAATGTGGTGGTTTTCCCCGAGCCCATCGGCGGCCGCTACGCCGGTCTGTTCCGGCCCAATGACACCACGGGCGGCGACGTCGGGGGCATCTACACGCAGATCAAGCTCGGCTGGACGAGTTCGGTCGAGTCTAATCGGTGGGAGATCCAGCAGGAGCCCATCATGAGGACTGGCGCAGGCCCGAGCGCTTTCTCGGACAAGATCGGTCCTGGCGCCCCACCTTTAAGGACCGCTAAGGGTTGGCTCAGCGTGTTTCACGGGGTGCGCACCACCATGGACGGCAACCCATACGTGCTTGGCGTGGCGCTGCACGACCTGGCGGACCCGGCACGGGTCAAGATGTCAAGCATCCCTATCCTGCTCCCGTCCAGGGCTGACTGCCACGTCGAGGACGCAGCCTACACCCATGTGCCGCAGGTCGTGTTCACCTGCGGACTTGTGCGCCGCGACGATGGCAGCATCCTCATCTACTACGGCGGCAATGACACGGTCATGAACGTGGGCGTGACTCACGAGGACGTGCTCATCGCGCTCTGCGAGAGCTACGGCCAGGACCCGCTGACCGGGCATCTCAAGTACGATATTCGCGGCCCCCGAAGCTGAGGAACTCGGAACTAGCCCCTATATTAGTAGTTCATGATTCTGAGAGCTTTCAAGTAAACGTTCTTAACTCCGTCGTTCTTCTCATCTTGAACTATCTCTTCAATTTGTGACGCAAGTTCTTTTCTGATCGCAGGATTATTCTTTACGATTTCTACCAAGGCAAAGGCAGCACACCAGCGAACGACTGTGCCTTGTCTTTGGTATTCACCAAAAGTTTGGGATTTGCCTTTTCAACTTCAGTTGGGTATTCCTGTGCCAGATTCCCTATTGTTTCAGGCACTCCCCACTTCACTCTCGGCGCCTTGTAGTTTATGTAGTCAACTAAATCGTCGATGTAAGGGCCACAATCTCAGACTTATCCTTTGAAACATGTTTTATAACGTCTGCAGCTGTTCCTTTTTCAACGTCAGAACCAGACTTCAAAATCTCAATTAGTTGAGGGAACTGTTTTTCATCTTTTTCTATGCTTTCAGTTAAGAATGCAATCAATTCCTTGGGTTTACCTTTCCAGGTTCTTAGTTCATCTGTTACGTTCATGTCATTCACTTGTCCGAAAGATAAATCGTACGACGTTACACGTTTCTCAAAAAGCGTGCAGGTCGGAAAAACGTCAAAATTAACGAACCTCTCCGTCTCAGCGAGGTGCTTACAGCTCGTCTGCTTTCTTTTTTTATACAGATGTCTGTGACTGGTTATAGCTATTCTTTAAAAACGGGATTATTTGCTCCACGTCAGTTGTTGCATTAACACTTATTTGTGGCCATTTATTCATTGTTCGTTTTCCTGCTTGGAAAGGCTTAATCTCAAATTCTTTTAATAATTGAATTTTGTCTTGTTCGCGAACTTTTGTGAGAACAACGCCGTCTGTAACCAAAAATGCAAATAATTTTTCCTTATTTTTGTAACATGGACAACCATACATCTTTTTCGTCGTTACATTAGGCCAATTTAGAATCTCTTCTTCTATTCTCAATCTGAGATTATGCATTTTTTCTTCATTGTAATATTGCATATTAACACGCTGAGAATTACGCCTAACAGCATTATAAAGACAGACGCAGAAGCTCTAAATAAGGAACTCCGGTTGCTGGGTCGAATTCGTCCGTCAAAGCTGAATTACAAAGAGTATCCTCAGGGTCTGTTCTTAAGTCTTCTAAACGTTGTTACCGTATCGAATAAACGGGAGAAACTTTTTCGCAGCGCGCGGCGTGTTAGCCGATATAGGGTGACATAATGGCCGAGAATATACTCACTGAGGAAAGCCGCTCTGATGTTCGTGAGGGAAGACTCGAGGAAGTCAAGGCGGCAATGAACGGGTTGGTCGAGTTAGTCAAGGCGAAAGAGCCCCGGATTATCTTCTACAATGCTTATATCAACGAGGACGGCACGCAACTGACCGTCCCACAAGCTCACCCTGATTCCGCACTGGTGGAGTTTCATATGGAAGTGACGGAGCCCACTTTGCCAAGATGGCAACGTGCATCACTATGTCAAGCCTCGATATCTACGGCACGCCAAGTCAGAGTTTGTTAGATAAGCTGCAACGCACCGAGTTCACGAGTGTGACTGTCGCCGGGCACGAACTCAGCACAGGATTTTCCCGGTTCTAGCCTCGTCGTCAGACTGAACGTCCCCGTGTGAAAGCAAACGTTGATGTAACGCAATCCTCAATCATCCGAATTGTTTGATGGACTATCTGATCAAGCGCCAACAACCGGAGCTTAACCCTTTTCCTCTTACGTGTGAACACTACTTTTTTCCACCCTTTATATACACGTCATAAACGTGCTCAGGAAGCGGATGTCTTTAGTTCTTCCAATCGATTTCCGCTCTTTGTTTTTTTGAGGCTTGATCTGATGACCAAAACATCGCCTCAGCGAGCGCAAGTCACTTTGTCGTTGTTATGCTGGATGACTCCTCAATCTGATAGCGCGGCTCGAAAGTGCCTGAAAACGGGGATAATAACTATAAGCGTGAAGGCCGACGTAAACGACGATTATTATGTCTGCTGAAGAGAATAAAGCCGCTGTCCGCCATTTTTGGCAGGACCACTTGAATACTGGTAACGCGACTCTGTGCGAGAGTGACTTCGCTCCCGACGCCGTCAACCACGATCCCAACAGCCCTCCAGTCCCCCCTGGCCCGGAGGGCATGGCGCAACTCATCACTCTTTACCGCACCGCCTTTCCTGATCTCACGGCGACCGTTGAGGACATGATCGCCGAAGGCGACAAGGTTGCTTACCGCCTAACGTTTCGCGGCACGCACCTAGGCGAGCTTATGGGTATGCCTGCCACGGGAAAGCACGTGACCTATACGGGTATCGGGATCGACACGGTCGTCAACGGAACGATTACGGACATGTGGCTCAACTTTGACGCCCTTGGCATGCTGCAGCAGCTAGGAGCTGTCCCACCGCCTGGGGAGATGGCAAAAAAGGCAGCGTACTACAAGGGCAAGGAAGTAAGGGGGGAAAAGTAGCCAGGCAACACTCGATATAATTGTTTTTCAAGCTTCACGACGGAAAAAGAAACTTTTGAACAGGAGCCTAATACAGGCTCCGACGTAAGAGCCTAGGTGGCAAAATCATATCTGCTGCCTAAGCACGTGCGTGACGTGTATATGAAGTGGTGGCCTCTCGGCAGAAGGCCACTGCCGAACGTTACCGCACAACGATCAAAGAGTAATTGAATACCCCCCCATTAAGGGGCTTTGCGCCTACCCACTGCGCAAATGTGCCATAAAACGTCTTTTGATCTGATTTGCTGCATACGGTAAGTCCGGAACGTTGGCGTTCCCTGGTTTTATAACGACGTGAATAAACTTTGGGCCCACCGGGAGCTGCAATGCTGAAAGCAACCCCTCTGCAGTGTACACCTTACGTGTGTGCTCGATACCAAAACTCCGCGCTAAAAGCTCCAAGTCAAGTTTTTGACTCGCCGTTTGCTGATTTCCGGTAGAACCGTACGTTCCGTTATCAAGAGCTACAACTGTGAAGTTGTCTCGTGCCTGTTGAGAGATACTGCAGAGAACATTTGGATTCATCAAGAGACTTCCGTCTCCGTCAAGCACAACGACTTCGCTTTCGTTATAAAGGGATGTTCCAAGTCCGATCGATGAAGCTAAACCCATACTTCCAAGCATGTAAAAGTTGCCCGGTTGATCGCAAAGTGCATACAACTCCTTGCACGGTATTCCTAAGTTGCAGACCACCGTCCGCCCTCGAAGATAGGGAACGGCTGCCTCGATCGCTTGATAGCGAGTCATCGTGGGACGCTTAACCTGAGATTCTAGCGACAAAGCGGGGCATTTTAATCTTTCATATCCCGGTTCTTTAATGGCGTCTTGCTGCGTGCACGGCCACAACTCCGGCGAGACAAGCACGGCGACTGGCAAGCTTGTCTCAAATGATTCCTGTATTGCCTGACCCAAGAACGGCAGGTCCTCCACGGTGTGGACCTCATAGGTCGTGACGTCAAGAGCGTTTAGCACTGCCTTAAGGTGCGTCCCCCAGTAGACTTGGGCGGGTATGCTCTCCTTATAAACTCCACGCCAACTTGCAACAATGGGCAGAGGAAGTGCGTAAGTAAAATTGAGCGACGATAAGGCGTTCAGAAAGTTTCCGATACCGGTGCTTTGAATCAGCATCAGCGGTTTGGCTCCTGCGAGAAACGCGCCTGCGCAGATTCCGACGCCATCTTCCTCCCTCGTGAGCGGAACTTCGAAAAAGCGCTTGCTTACAAGGGGCAACAGGTTCTTCAGCCTATCGCACGGCAATGTGGCTATAAGATCAATGTTATTTTGTTCGAAAAGCTCAACGGTTTCTTCTTCTGGAGTCAATATTGCCCCCCCTTTATGTTAGCACTTCTCGCAGCTCGGCAAGGTCTATGTCAGGCTTTGTGATGCGAATGTCGGGCCTTATCTGATAGCACTCTTTGTCTTCTTTTAACTTTTGCAAGCCGCCTCCAGTAATATTGAGAAGCACAACATCTGAATCATCAATACCTCCGTTAGCTACAGCTTGCATCAACGACGCTGCAGCAACTGCTGCTGCCGGCACAATATCTATGCCTTCAAGATCTTCAAAGAGACGGGCAGCGCGTCGTGCTTCAATATTTGACACGGCGTACATCTGACCCCTCGTGTTTTTCAGCGCGTCAAATACCCCCCCTTTGACTGAATATGCTGGATTTCTATTCGATAAGACATCAGCATACAATTTTTTGATAGATTTTCTAGCGTCAGGCATATCGATAGCTGGTTCGATGGTCCTTCTATGAGCGTTCCAAGCACTGAACATAGGCACAAAAGGCAAGTTCTGGGACAAATGCAATTTCGGAAGCCGACCCTCCAAAAACCTGCCGTCGCGTTTTAGACGCAAAGAGGCCTCCCAAGCTGCTATCCCACCCGTTCCGCTACCGACCGCTTGAAAATAATGGTCTGGCGCTCTGCCGATGGTAACGGCAGCCTCAAGCATTACCGTACCCATCCCGTCACGCCGAGCGACGTTCATGGCTCCCCCTTCTGGTATAAGTCCAGGTAATGTTGCGAACCTGTTACCCAGAGCAATAGCGTCTGAATAGTCATTTCCTCGTCGAAGAACAACTAGTGTAATGTTCTCAGAAGGTGGTTCAGGAAGCCATAGCTTTGCTATTGCGCTTTCCAACCCGACGAGAACCAACTTAAGATCTGTGAAAGTTGTGGACACCGTATGCGCAAAAGCGCGCGCTGTGTTGCCAACTGAAGAAACAACCAACGTTTTCACCTTGCTTTCGACAGCTCGTTGCACAGTCGGTGGCGACTCCAGCTCTTTAAAGCTGCAAGTCTCAAGGATCGCGTTTTTTTCTGGCCAGTATCCGTTGAAACTAATAAATAGGTCTTTTAGTCCAAGCTCTCGCGCAAAGCCCTCACTTTTGTATGTAACAGACCGGCCACATGTTCTCAATTTATCTATTGTTGGCAGCCACGCAGAAAACCGCCACATACTTTCTTCCGCAGTAACTTCCAATTGATGGTCCTGGTAGACAGTGCGCAAAAGTGCGTTACCGCAACCACAACGTAACTCGTAACCCGTGCCAGAAACGTTTGAATGACAGCCTAAGCAGATAATTTTATAATGTTTCGGCGCCGAGTTGTTGATGTCCATACGTACATAATAAACTCCTATTTTTATTTAAATTTACCTAGTTATTGTATAATTGTATAAAAAATAGCTATTATTCGGTATATATAGGCAATCTTTTTCTATTTTTGCATAATTATATATAGAATTATTCATAAAATTTAATGTGATTATAGTGAATCAAGAAAAAGAATCAGAAAATGAAGTTTTAAGTGCTGAAACATCCCCTTTTGAGTTTTTGTACAAAAAGGAAAGTTTAATAAAGTGCTTACAGTGCGGGAGATGTACAGCGGGATGCCCAGCTGCAAAAGTATTCAGCGACTATAGCCCACGTGAAATCGTTAGGCGTGCACAAGAGTGCACGGCAGACGAGCTCGCAAAAGACCCCCTTATCTGGCTTTGCGGTCAATGTTATACCTGCAATTCTCGATGTCCTCGAAATAACACTCCGGCCTCCATCATACTGAACGCGAGAAACAGAGCGTTCAAAGAGGGATACGCACCAGATGAGATCTACAAAAAAGCTTCTTTGCTGCTTCAATCTTTAGAAAGTAACGGCGTAACCGTTTCACCTGAATTGTTCGAGCACGACCTTGGCTTGTTGAGCAAACTCGTCGACCATAATAAGCTCACAACGCTGAGAGCTGAGCTGGGACTGCCTGCTCGAAACTCTCGAGACATACCAGTCCCAGCCAAAGCGCTCAAAGAGATTAGGACCATTTTGAAATTAACTTGTAACAAAGGGGGGCTTTTCAACGACCACTGATCGGCTAGTCTTAACGTCTTCCAAGCTGCCCCAACGCTTGTACCTGTTCAAGAGTTGTGTCGCGGGGACTTTCTACCCGGGCATAGAACGATCATTCAGGTTCATACTGAATTCTTTAAACGTTGACTACTTCGATGATCCTAACCAATCGTCGTGCACCGGATTTGCAGGGCACTGCGGCGTGGTTCCGCCTGAGGCCAATCTCAGCCTTAATGCCAGAAATCTTGCGCTTGCTTACAATTCAGGGTACACCAATGTCGTCTGCACGTGCCCCACCTCATACGCGAATCTAAAGGAGTGTATTGGCGAACTTGACGACAACAAAACGCGGGCAGCAGTAAACGACGTTTTGAAAGCAGTGAACTACGAGTATAAAGGAGGCGTGACGGTCTATCACGCTGCTGAGGTGCTTTATAGTCTGAAAGAAATCCTCGCAGAGCGTGCGAAATTCTCTCTTTCTAAGGTTAACATAGCAACGCATCACGGGTGCCATTATACAAAAGTATTTTACGACGAGGTAACTGGCGGGTTGTGGGAGTATCCTACTTTGCTTGATGAAATATGTGCGGCTTTCTCAGCGACACTCGTCGATTATTCTGAACGATCTTCTTGCTGTGGTCTTGGTTTTTCGCACCTTATCGGCGTAGACGAGTATACAGAATCAACAAGCTTTAGAAAGCTCGAGAGCGTACTCGCTGAAGAGCCCGACCTTATCGTAACGATGTGTGCTGGCTGCCAATTAATTCTCGATAGATTTCAGCGCCAGTTCGAAGAACGATTCGATCGGGTCGTACCTGTGTTAAACGTATCGCAACTCGTAGCATTGTTGCTTGGAGCCGATAAATCAAGAGACGCATGCCTCCAATTTGGGACGATCGATGTAGCTCCACTTGTTGAAAAGATGGAGGCCGTTTGAAGTGTCGAAATTCGGAGTCTTCTTATGTCGATGCGATGGAAACATCTCAAACTCAATCGATATTGATAGGTTAGATAAGGATTTCAAACGCACCAACGTTGTAGACTCGGATCAACACCTCTGTTCGCTACAAGGCCAGCAGAAGATCAAGAGATCCATTCACAAACACAACCTCGATGGCGTTGTGATCGCTGCTTGTTCGCCTAACAATCATGGTAAGACCTTCAGGGGCTGTATACGCGAAGCAGGACTTAACCCGTATCTTCTTGAGATCACAAATATTAGAGAACAATGTTCGTGGGTCACCGATGACAGAAAGAGCGCTACCAAGAAAGCGCGCGACCTCATCAATGCGTCTCTACAACGGCTCGAGCACGCGGAATCCCTTTCTGAGTTTCGTGTTGACGTTACAAACGCCACTCTCGTGGTTGGCGGTGGCATCGCAGGAATCACTGCAGCGCTCGCCTTGGCAGAAAATGGCGTAAAAACGTATTTGGTTGAAAAAGAGCCCTCTATTGGAGGCAACACGGTAAGAATCGGAAAAGTTTTTTCGCCACACAAGATGGTGGAAGAGTGCGCGATGTGCTCACTGAGCCCATTAATGAATGATGTTTACGAAAATCAAAACATCGAACTCCTCACTGACGCTGAAATTGCCAACATAAACGGAACTGCTGGTCACTTCAACGTCGACGTCAAAATCAAACCACAAAGCGTTAGTGAACGATGTACGAGCTGCGGGGAGTGTGCGACCGTTTGTCCAATCGAAGTGCCAGATTGGTGGAACGCCAACACACGAAAAAGAAAAGCTATCTATAAACCTTTTCCACAGGCCGTCCCTGATAGGTACACGATCGATGCAGAGCACTGTGTCAACTGTGGTAAATGCACAAAGGTATGCAAGTCCGATGCAATTGTGCTCGAAGCCGAACCTTCTCTTAGAAAAATAGAAGTCGGAGCTATCGTCATAGCAACGGGCCATGATGAGTTCGATCCAAGTTTGCGGCCTGAATATGGCTACGGTCGTTTTAAAGACGTTGTTACTCAGTTAGAGCTCGCTCGGATAATTGGCGTAAATGGGCCTACAAACGGTGAACTCTTAAGACCCTCTGACGGCACACAGCCCAAGCGAATAGTGATGATACAATGCGTCGGATCGAGGGACGAAAAGCCGAATGGATTGCCGTATTGCTCGTCCGTTTGTTGCATGGTCGCCCTCAAACATGCTAACTACATCACTGACTATTTTCCGGGAACTGATATAACAGTACTTTATACTGACATTCGAGCTCCGGGAATCTATGAAAACTATTACAGGCACGTGCAAGAGAAGGGTGTCAAATTTATCCGCGGACGTGCGAGTGACGTGAAGCGTAAAGCGGACAAATTGTACGTAAGCGTTGAAGATACATTGCGTGGACAATGCCTCGAACTTGACGCAGACTTGGTGGTCCTTTCAACGGGCATCAAGCCTTCTCAAGGCACGATCCAAGTTGGGGAGACACTCGGTATCGAACTAAGTGATGCCTTGTTTGTCAAGGAAAAACACCCAAAACTTGAAGGCGCTAGTACAAACACAAAAGGGATCTATGTATGCGGCACCGCCCAAGGTCCCAAAGATATCACCTATAGCGTTTTACAAGCAGATGCGGCCGCTCTCGAAGCGCTATCGCTTGTTGGTCAGGACTACGTCTCAATAGAACCGCTTTCGGCCTTTGTTAAGGATAGCTGCAATGGTTGCGGTATGTGTGTACGGCAGTGCAAGAACAATGCGATAAAGATGGTTGATCGCAGAGCGACGGTCGATCCGATGCTCTGCACCGGTGGCGGCGCGTGTGTACACGTTTGCCCTACTGCAGCACTTGATTTGCACGGGTGTACGGAAGCCCAACTTGAAGCTTCCATACGTGGAGTCCTTACAGGCAAGAGCGAAAAAGAGATAAGGAACATAGCGTTCTTAGATTCAAAAATTGGGTACGCAGCAGCTGACAATATTGGCGCAGCACGGCTCCGCTACCCCCCTTCTATTCGGATCATAAGTGTGCCATCAGTGTTGCGACTCGCACCTCAACACATTGATCTGGCGTTCCAATTGGGCGCTGATGGCGTTTTTATCGGACAAGGGTTCGAAGCCGAAAGTTGCGGTGAAAACTTCGAAAGTGTCGAAACGCGGCTCAACGATTTGAGCAAGAAAATTGTACAGCGTGGGATTGATCCCGCGCGATTAAAGATTTACCGCGTTTACATCCCGCACTTTGTGGGCTTGCACAAGCGTCTCATGCAGTTTGATGATAAGATCAAAGAGACTGGGGAGATGGAAGAGGAGCTCGCAACGCCTTAAGCCGATGCCATAAAATTTCATGTCAAAATCAAACGCGCCCATAAGAAGCATAGACGAGATTAACGCCAAGATAAGAGCCGGAGAAGTCACAGTTTGCACTGCCTCCGAGTTTTGCAACAGGGTGCGGGCTCACGACGAACTGAATGAAGTAGACGTAGTTACCAGCGGCACGATGGGCATTATGAGCGGAACCTACGCTACCTTGTCTTTTCGCGCCACGGCCCCAAATGTCTTCGAGACGGCCCAAATGGCGTGGCTCAATGATGTGCCAGCTACCGTTGGTCCATGTCCGAACGAACGGCTCGGGTTGCTTGATTTGATGGTTTATGGGCCTACAGTGAGCCGGAGCGATACCAAATATGGGGGGGGCCATCTTTTTCGCGATATTGTGAAAGGGAACGATATCGACTTTGAAGTGCTAACAACGATGGGGCAGCTCATAAAGGGACAAACTAACCTTCAAGAGATGCAATTTGCGAGGCTCTCAGCTACTCGAAACGTTTTTAAGAATTATAATGCATTCGTTAACCCCAACGACGGTTGCGTCAAGTCCATTTTTTCTGTTACGTGTCTTGAGGGGCCATATAAAGAAGCAAGCTTCTGTGGATGCGGAGAGCTCAATCCTTTAGAGAAAGACCCTCACTTCGAAACTATCGGAGTTGGCACGAAAGCCCTGTTCAATGGTGCTGTAGGCTTCGTGACAGGGACGGGAACCCGTAGCTCTGCTCAGAAGCCGAACCTTTCAGGATATGCACCGCTAGAGGGTATGAACCCGAAATATGTTGGTGGCTTTAATACATCCGCAGGTCCCGACGTGTTCTGTTCGTGGGCAATCCCTATTCCAATTCTTAATACATCTATTCTTGAGCACGCAAGCCGGACAGATGATCAGATCCCCCTGCCAATCGTTGATGTGAATGGGCGCAAGCCGCTTGGTTATGCACGATACAGCGACGTCTGGCAGAAAGAATATGGGCGGATACGTTACTCAAAGAAAGAGTGCGCGAGTTGCGAAGAGTGTCAAGTCGCGAAGAATTGTCCAACCGCGGCATTCAAACCGAATGAAGGAATTGATCGTAAAGAATGCGTGCGGTGCGGTGCTTGCTTATTCTCGTGTCCGTATGGCGCTCTCAAAGGTAATCTGGGTGCTATCGATCTAAATGGGCAACAGATTCCAGTAACGCTGAGACAATCAGATCGATACAATGCAGACAAACTGACGCGAGAGCTCAAAAAGAAGATCGAGCAGGGTGAGTTTCTGCTGAGTACGCCAGTGCAAAATATCAAACTCTAGTTGACTAACGTATTTCATCGTTTGCTTTTTTGTGCCTCTAATGTATATTAACGCCGAGCTCAAGGTCGACAAAGCCTGACAAGCCCCGAGAGCTTGGTGAAAAAAGATCCATTGCAGTTGCAGAAAGAGCGATAACACGTCTTAGTGAATAGAAGTAATATAGGGTTACAGCATACTCAATACGAAGGGGCCATAGGGTAGCCTGGTTATCCTTGGGGACTGGGGGTCCTCAGACCCGAGTTCAAATCTCGGTGGCCCCACTGCTTAAATCTCACATTAACTGAGGGAGGTCGCCCCTGCAAAAGTTATTAAATAGCGCGCGCAACATAAAGAAGTATAGAATCTAGAGATTGCCAGCAGCGTTTTATGTGCATTTAAAGGTGCTCCCGATTTGGATTGAGCATTGCAGACGCAACATATTTTGCTAATTTATTGAATCACAGAAGATCTGTTTAGGAGCAAAAAAAGTGCCGATTGGGATTACAACTGTACGGCGTGTACATACCCCGATACAGGATCAGAGTCGAAGAGATTGCACGAGTGTGGGGAGATGACCCCAACGACATTAAAAAAGGATTGCGCGTTTTAGAAAAATCAGTCCCAGACCGAGATGAAGATACTGCTACCATCGCGGTCGAAGCTGCTCGCTCAGCCCTACGTCGATCTGGCTTAGAGGGTGCTGACATTGGAGCGATATATGTCGGCAGCGAATCTCACCCTTATGCGGTCAAACCGACGGCGACGATCGTTGCTGAAGCGGTTCGGGCAACACCAGAGCTTATGGCTGCTGACTTTGAATTCGCGTGCAAAGCGGGAACTGCTGCAATACAGACGTGCTTAGGGCTGGTCGCTGCTGATTACATCAAATACGGCATGGCGATAGGAGCGGACACCTCTCAAGGAGCGCCCGCAGATGCCCTTGAATATACCGCAGCCGCAGGTGGTGCAGCTTACGTCATAGGAAAGAACCACGTCATTGCTGAAATTGAGGACACATATTCATTCACAACTGACACATTTGACTTTTGGAGGCGCGAAGGCCAGCAATATCCAAAGCACGGGGGGAGGTTTACGGGTGAGCCGGGCTATTTCAAGCACGTTTTGGCAGGAGCGCGAGGATTGCTGGAAAAGACACACAGCACACCAGAGGACTTCGACTATGTGGTCTTTCATCAACCAAACGGCAAGTTCCCACGCTCGGTTGCCTCTACGCTTGGTTTTTCACAAGATCAGCTAAAACAAGGTCTCGTGGTAGAACGATTGGGCAATGCATACTCCGGGTCAGCGCTGATTGGATTAGCGTCGGTGCTAGATGTTGCTGAACCTGGGAGTCGCATCTTTATGACCGCGTTTGGATCGGGGGCGGGCAGTGATTCGTTCACCATTAAGGTGACAAAGGAGATCAGCAGTATCCAAGGTCTTGCTCCAACTGTCGCAGAGCTGCTTGAAGCCCCAATTTATCTAGATTATGCACTTTACGCTAAACACAAGAATAAGATAGTGCTCTAAGGGTTAACCATACAACAAAACGATTTACGATGAGAGAAGTAGCCATCGTCGGTATAGGATGCACAAAATTCGGCGAAATGTGGGATAAAAGCTTTCGCGACCTGTTTATCGAAGCAGGCTTGATGGCTCTTGCAGATGCCCGAGTGAGCGGTGCGCAGATAGAGGCACTTTATGGCGGAAACATGAGCTCAGGAATATTCCTCGAGCAAGAGCACGTCGGGGCGCTTATCGCAGACTATTCCGGACTTACTGCAAATAATGTGCCAAGCACCCGGGTGGAAGCGGCGTGTGCCTCAGGGGGCCTCGCGCTGCGGAGCGGGATAATCGCGGTCGCTTCAGGCTACCACGACGTCGTCATCTCAGCGGGTATAGAAAAGATGACCGACATCGGCGCGGAAAAAGCAATGGATGCGCTCGCGGCCGCTGCTGACAGGGAGTGGGAGGCTGCAGTCGGCGCTACTTTCCCTGGGCTGTATGCCATGATGGCCCGGGCGCATATGCATGAATTTGGGACCACGCGAGAGCAGCTCGCCCAAGTCGCCGTCAAAAACCATTACAACGGTTCGATGAACCCTCGAGCACAATTCAGAAACAGAATCACGATAGAAACGGTAATCAATTCGCCACTCGTCGCTGATCCTCTTAGGCTTTTTGACTGCAGTCCTATAACGGATGGCGCAGCTGCCGTCGTATTAGTTCCTGCCGCAAGGGCGAAAGAATTCACAGACACACCTATTTATATCAAAGCAGCCGCTCAAGCAAGCGATAGTATCTCTTTGCACGACCGAAGGAGCTTGACAAGCATAGACGCGACTACCGTTGCAGCGGATCGTGCCTTCAAGATGACAAAGCTGCAAAGGTCAAAAATAGACGTGGCTGAAGTACATGACTGCTTTACTATCGCTGAAATAATGGCAATTGAAGATCTAGGATTCTTCGAAAAGGGGGCAGGTGGCCCTGCAACAATTGCAGGCGAGACGGCTATTGGTGGTAAGATTCCAATTAATACGAGTGGTGGGCTAAAGGCTTGTGGGCATCCCGTCGGTGCTACAGGGGTCAAGCAAGCTGTAGAGATCGTTGAGCAACTCAGAGGCGATGCCGGAAAAAGGCAGGTTGATGGAGCTGAAGTTGGGTTAACCCACAACGTTGGCGGCACAGGTGGCACTGTAGTCGTCCATATTCTAGCGAGGTGACTGGATGACCGTCCCACGTTTTTGGAGAGAAATTCCGAATAGGTATAATCTTGTCGGCACAAAATGTGAAAATTGTAACACCTACTACTTCCCTCCACGAACTATATGCCCTCCGTGCAGGCGGAAAGGATGGATTCGAGAATATGCATTCGAAGGCAGCGGAGAAATTGTGACGTATACTACAATATACACAGCTCCCGAAAGTTTCACCAAGATGACCCCTTACGTTCTAGCTATCGTCCAACTCGATGAAGGGCCTAAACTCACAGCTCAAATCGTTTGCGATCCGTCAGAAGTCAAGATTGGCGCGCGGGTTAGATCAGTATTTAGAAAACTTGGAGAGGACGGACCCGACGGCGTGATCTATTACGGCACGAAATTCACGCTTGCTTGAAAGTTCTCTCTTTACCATTTCTCACCTGAAAGCTTTTTTAAATAGATATTTTTGAATAATAAGTCGCGTCAAAAGTGACAGCGTTTTTCACAGCTTCAGCGACAACCGCTACTGCAGCCAAGTGAATCAAAGTCAATTGAGCTCTGATTGAGCAGGTTTTGTCTTTACCGACCGAGAGTTGCATGCGCTCTCGCGAGGTGGTGAGTAGCAAGCGCAGCTAAAAGAGAGAGTTCCCCAGCAAGCACAGCGCAACAGGCTATCTCAGCGAATTTTTTGGCGTGGGTTCCCGGTGGCGTCCCCCCACCTGCTACGTTCATAATTGATAAACACTCTTGCTGCGTTTTGACGGTCGTTCCTCCCCCTACTGTGCCAACGGGTAATGAAGGAATGCTCACTGACGCGTAGAGTTCATCTCCGCGCGTAGAGAGACTTGTTATTGCCGTTGACGCCTCAACTACATGGGCAGCATCCTGACCGGTTGCAATAAATATCGCAGCAACAACATTTGCTGCATGGGCGTTGAATCCTAGCGATCCGGCTTTAATAGACCCCAGCACGTTTTTTCGATAATGAACATCCGACATGCTTTCAGGTGTCGTTTTCAGCGCACGCTTGAGAACGTCGCGAGGTATAGAAATTTCAGCAATGACATTTTTGCCTCGGCCTTCAATTAAGTTTAAGGCCGCGGGTTTCTTGTCTATGCACATATTGCCCGAAAGTGCAACGAGCCGTATGTTAAGCTCATCCACGATAACGTCAGCAAGTCGGTCAGTAGCAATCGTGACCATATTCATACCAAGGGCGTCTTTGGTGTCAAACGCGCACCGTAAGAAGACGTTATCAGCTACGACATAAGGGTCTATCCTGATGAGTCTGCCGTGCTTAGTGGTCCCCTCTGTTGCTTTTTGCAGCTTAGCAAAGTTGGCTGGTTTTTTGACCCACTCAACAACGCGCTGCGCTTCACCTATATCACTAACTGCAAAGACTGGAGCGCGAGTCATTTCATCGTTGAGAATACGAACGCACGCGCCGCCAGCTTCCGTTATCGCCTTACAGCCCCTGTTCACAGACGCGACAAGGGCCCCCTCAGTCGTAGCTAAAGGCACATAAAACTCCCCGTTAGCATATTGACCCGCAACACCTAAAGGCCCAGCAATGCCAACGGGCACTTGAACGGCCCCGATCATGTTTTCTATGTTACGTTTTGAGGACGATTCAGCATCTATAACGTACGCGCTTATTCCGCCTAAGTCAGCGCCAGTCAGCTTTTCGACCGCCTTGCGCCTGATTTCGACGGCCTCGGAGGCGGGAAGGTCAACCTGATGCATTCCTAACTTACCCGCTATTATTTTATTAACAAGCAACTCCGCATCTCTAATGGAGAGTCCCCCTCTAGTTTGTGCCAGCCAGTACTTCAGACGAAAACATGGCGCCTATAGTGAATAAGCCTAAAAGCTTGTTTTTTAGCCTCTGTCTGAGCTTAACGGCGTCATCCTTCGACTCAAAATATTTATAGAGTAACCTAGTATATAAATGTGAATTTCGATGCCTCAGTGGCTAAGCCTGGTATAGCGCGTCCTTGGTACGTTTCTACAATCGAACACAGAAAGGACGAGGTCGCGGATTCGAATTCCGCCTGAGGCTTTTTCTTCGTCCTAAAAAAATGCTAAAACCATGTTCATAGGCGTTGACCACGGCACCCAAGCTGTTCGTTTTGCCACCCTAGATAACAGAAAGCTTGAACTTCCGAGAGAGAACATAGTCGAATCTTCCGTCATAAACGATGTCGAAGAGGGGTTAAATCTCAAACTTGAGTTCGTCAACCTTATTGGTCTCACGTACTCTATGGGAGACGGTATTACCAACATCACTAACATCAAAAAGGTCAGCAACAGGGGCCTCAAAGCTTCCGGCGGAGCCGGAACTTATGTTGGGGGAGGTACAGCGGTCTATGATGCGATTTACAGTTCGGATGCGCCTGCTATCGTATTGCCGGGAATCCACGATGAGTCAAATATAGACTCTCGAATGAAGTTCTTCTCTCACGGTGCTTCACCAGAAAAAGTTGGCTTGGCCTACTACGCCTTAAAGCATCACAATGAACAAGACTTCATTCTTTGCGACATAAGTTCGAACACGGTATCTCTCGCCGTCGCTGAATCGCGTATCATCGGAGCAATTGATGCTGCAATATTTGCCCCTGGAGTTGTGCAAGGGCCATTGGACCTCCAAGCGATAAGGGACGTTGACAGCGGATTTATGACCGCTAACGAAGCTTTTTCTCACGGCGGTCTTTTAAAACGTCACCTTGATGAGAGCGGTATGATAGAGACCTTAGCATTGTTTGCAGCTATGGAGATCAGCGCATTGCAGGTTCTCCTGCGCGATTATACGACAGATGGCTCGATATTCTTGGCGGGTTCCGCATCGCCTAACATTAAGGATCTGTTGGAAGAGCACCTTAGCATTCCTTCAATTGTACTTGAGCCTTGGAGCGCTGCAAAGGGTTGCGCCACTGTCGCCAAAGACGTATGGGAGGGCGCCTCCGACATTTTAGGGATCCCGGTCGATCTCTGACCGAACTGATCATACATCGCTTTAACAACAAAGCATCCAGTCGCACCTCTTAAACTGCGGAAACTGATCAAATAATTGTTTCAAATTACTCGAAATCGTTAAAAGAGCGTTTATATCACAAGACAACGTTAGAAAAAATTAAAGCAGATTGAACGTCTAAAGATGAGCAATGGAGGCCATTAAGTGAAAGAGGTACGCATACATGGCAGAGGCGGTCAGGGCTCCGTCACCGCCGCTGAACTACTCGCAGTCGCAGCTTTCGAGGATGGAAAATTTAGTCAAGCATTCCCCTTTTTTGGCGTTGAGAGACGCGGTGCACCGGTCACAGCATTTGCACGCCTAAGTGATAAGAAAATTCGACTGAGAAGCCAGATCTACGAACCTGACTATGTTATCGTTCAAGACGCAACGCTGATTTCAGCCGTTGATGTTACCGCTGGACTAAAGCCTGACGGAATCGTAATCGTTAACTCCGAAAAATCAGCTGAAGACGTTGGACTCGACGCAGGGATCGATGTACGGACGATCGATGCTACAGGATTAGCTTTGGATATTATCGGCAGGCCGATCGTTAACACAACCTTGCTAGGCGCATTCGCAGGCGGCACCGGTGAGATCGGTATCGATTCGATCAAGCAATCGATTCTTGCTCGATTTCCTGGAAAAATCGGCGAAGTGAACGTGCAAGCTGCCGAAAAAGCCTACCAGCTTACGGCGTCCGCCAAAAGAAAGCCGCATAAAAAGATTAAATCTCGGAAAAAGGTCGCTGTTACAAAGGAATCGGAAAAAATCCAGATGGGGGCAATCGGAAAGCCCGGAACCTCAGAAGTCACACGAACTGGCGATTGGCGAACTTTTTACCCTGAATTTGACATGGAGCAATGCACTCGCTGCGGCAAATGTCAAGAGAGTTGTCCTGACGCGGCCATCCATGAGCGAGAGTTAAGCGGTCGCGAAGCCACAGAGGCCCTAAAGAGAGCAGAAGATCTTGAAAAAGCGGGTAAAATAAAGAAGGCTGCTGCTAAGAAGGCACATATTCGGTATGAACTAGATCCGACATATTGCAAAGGGTGTGGGATATGCGCTAACGAGTGCCCGATTCAAGGTATCAAGATGAAGCTGGAGGAAAAGTAGCATGATAGATATAATGGAAGGCTCTCACGCAATTGCACTCGCAGTTAAAGCAGCGAGGCCAAACGTCGTGGCCGCTTATCCCATAACCCCTCAGACGCACATCGTTGAAGACATCTCCCAACTAATTGCCGATGGAGATCTCGAGGCGGAATACGTGAAAGTTGAGTCCGAGCATTCTGCGATGTCAGTGTGTGTTGGAGCAAGCGCAACAGGGGCTCGAACGTATACTGCAACAACTTCACAAGGTCTAGCACTGATGCACGAGGTACTGTTCAACGCGGCAGGGATGCGATTGCCAATCGCTATGACAGTCGCCAACAGAGCGCTCTCCGCACCCCTTAACATATGGAATGACCATCAAGATTCTATTTCTGAGCGCGATTCAGGCTGGATTCAAATCTACGTAGAGGATAACACTGAAGCAAGCGATCTCACGATACAAGCATACAAAATCGCAGAAGATAAGAGAATTCAAGTCCCTATCATGGTGTGTATGGACGGCTTCACGCTCACACATACCTACGAACCCGTAGAACTCCTCGACCAAGATCTAGTTGATGATTTTTTGCCACCTTATGCACCGACAGACTACCTAACTGTTGACGATCCAAAGACCTTCGGCATGTTTGCTGATCCGAATTATTACACCGAGTTCCGCTACCAGAATCACCAAGCGCTAGAGGCAGCCAAAACGGTCATCGCAGAAGTGTCGAGAGAATTCGGTGAAGTTTTTGGAAGAGATCATGGTGGACTTATCGAAGAGTACCGCTGTGATGGCGCCGAATACGTGTTGATGGCGATGGGATCTGTAGTCGGCACTTTGAAGGACACCGTTGACGATCTTCGAGACGCCGGTATTCGAGCAGGTGCTATTAAGCTACGTTCATACCGTCCTTTTCCGGCCGAGGATGTTCGAAGCGCATTGGCTGACATAGAAGCCGTCGGCATTTTGGACAAAAACATCTCGCTTGGTTCTGGAGGGGCACTTTCTGCCGATGTGAAATCTGCCCTTTATCGCGGCAAGAGCACTCCAAAGGTGTTCAGCTTCATTGCGGGTCTTGGAGGGAGGGACATACCGAAAGGAATGTTCGTTAAGATGTTTGACTGCATGCGCGAGAACAAGAAGATATCAACGAGTGAGTTTTTCGACTTAAGAACGGAGATTCTGGAGTTCCAAGAGGTTTAGACATGCAAGCAAAATACGATGAGGGATCGATAGACCTTTTAGCGTCCGGTCACAAAGCGTGCGCCGGATGTGGCGCGGCACTCACGATACAGGCGATTCTAAGAGCGACCGGTGCAAAAGTACTTGTTGCAAACGCAACCGGCTGTATGGAAATCATTTCGTCGCAATATCCGCAATCCGCCTGGAAAGTACCGTGGATCCACTCTCTCTTTGAAAACACTGCGGCAGTCGCCTCTGGAATTGAAGTTGCGCTCAAAGCACTGGGCAGGAGCGAAGAGGGCAATGTGGTTGTAATAGCGGGTGACGGGGGGACTGTCGATATTGGCATGCAGGCTATCTCCGGAATGCTCGAGAGAGGTCACGACGTCTGCTATGTTTGCTACGACAATGAAGCCTATATGAACACGGGAAACCAGCGAAGTGGCTCTACGCCGTTAGATGCGTCCACTACAACGAGTCCATTCGGCAAGAGATCGTTCGGAAATGATCGACCGAAAAAGAACATGCCGGCTATAGCGGCAGCTCACGGGATTCCCTACGTAGCGACTACCTCTGTCGGCTATCCACGGGACTTAACAAAGAAAGTGCAAAAGGGCATTTCTGTCAGCGGCCCAGCGTATCTGCAAATTCACGCTCCCTGTAACATTGGATGGGGCTTCGACAGCGCGAAGACGATAGAAATCGCACGACTCGCAGTAGACACCGGGCTTTGGATGATGTACGAAATCGTCAATGGGGAGCTCGTCAACGTAATGAAGGTGCGCAACCAACAACCCGTTGAAGACTATCTCAAGCTCCAGAAGCGATTTGCTCACCTCTTCAAAATGCCTGGAGGCGACGCCCAGATCAAACTCATACAAGAGCTTGCAAATGATAACCTGAAGAGGTACACTCAGAAAGAAGCCGGTGACATTCAGACATCATAAATACTTCAACGAGGCGTTACCTGTCCCTAAACTGTTAACTGACGATTCAAAGCTGAAGGGGCGATTGAGAGTCACACGTCTTATTCAAACTCATTCAAGCTCTGAGAGGGTAGAATAAAGCGCATCAAAATTCGCATCTACCTCAATAGGTGGGTGGCAGGCTTTCATAATGGCTTCTGGGTCTTTCAGAAGATGGCCTGTTGCAACGCAAACAACAACCTCATCGCGATCTACGGTCCCTTGCGCAATGAGCTTCCGCAGTCCTGCGAGAGAAGCTGCACTTGCCGGTTCAACGCCGATGCCCTCTAACCGTGCCAAGTCTTTTTGAGCTTTGAGGATCTCTTGATCTGTTACAGATTCTGCGGTGCCGTTAGATTGTCTGATCGCTCGTAAGGCTTTTGGAGCGTTGATAGGGTCGCCAATTCTGATCGCTGTCGCAACGGTTTTGGGTTCAGCCACTGGTTCAATCCGATCCAACCCACGGCGAAAAGCGTTCACAATCGGAGCAGAACGGCTTGCCTGTATTCCTGTCATCATCGGGACGTTGTGAATGATATCTAGTTCGCGGAATTCTTTAAACCCTTTATAAATTGCGCTGATATTTCCTGCGTTGCCAACGGGCAAGATTACCCTGTCCGGGACGTTCTCCTTCTCATTCTTAATTGTGGCAAGTTGATCAATCGTTTCAAATGCAATCGTCTTTTGTCCTTCGAGCCTGTAAGGGTTTACTGAGTTTAACAAGTAGAACCCTTTTTCTGAGCAGACTCTTTGAATGAGAAGGAGAGCATCGTCGAAGTTGCCTTTAACGGCCACCACAATAGCACCGTGCATGAGTGCTTGGGCGACCTTTCCTAATGCTACATAGCCACTGGGTAAGAGGACAAGTGCCTTCATACCGGCTTTTGCAGCGTAAATCGCCATAGAGGCTGACGTATTCCCGGTAGAAGCACACGCTAATATCTTCATCCCGAGTTCCGCGGCCCTCGAGACCCCCACTGTCATGCCCCTATCTTTAAACGACCCCGTTGGATTCATCCCTTCGTGTTTAACGTAAAGCTCCTTGACACCGCATTCTGCTTCAAGCCGTTTACACCTATAGAGGGGCGTGCCCCCCTCCATTAGCGAGATGGGAACTCCTGAAATCGGAAGGAGTTCGCGATATTTCCATACGTGTGGCGGAATAGCTGTGCGGTCTCTTAAACTGAAGTTAATTTCCGACAGGTCATACCTGATTTCAAGGAGGCCATCGCAACTGCATGTATTCACGACGGTCGAGAGGTCGTGTTTCTTGCCGCACTCGATACATTCTAAATTCATTTCGTCAACCTGTTTGCTCGATTTCCTCGAGCTTGTCGCTTACGAGCCTCAACGCTTTGTCCACGGCCTCATAGATCTTGTCAGCGTCTGGGCCGCCTCCCTGCGCTCTCTCAAGCCGCCCACCCCCATTGCCGCCGAGTATACTACTCGCCTCTTTTGCTATCAAAGCCGCGTTTAAACCTTTTTTCGCTATATCAGAGCGAACTGTAATAACGATATGTGCTTGGCCTGAACTTACACCTCCAAGGATGGCCACTGTATTGTCGTTTACCAGTCCCTGCGAGGTATGCAGTAGCTCTTTTATATCAGCGTCAATTATCCAGCTTAAGATCTTAATGTATTCGGTCCCAAGCTTCATTTCTTTTACTAACGGCTTTGATGCTTTAACCTCACTATCCTTAACTTCCACTTCCGCAGAGGTTTTTTTTGCGGCCTGAAGTCTAACCTCAGTCAGTTTCTTCTTTAGTTCAGCATTCTCTTTGCCTCTTTGTTTCCACTCCTGAAAAAAGCGACCTGCTGTTAACGGAAGTTGTTCTGTTGGGACTCGCAGCACGCGAGAGGATTCGCTAAGGATCATATCGCGCTGCTGATCGTATAAAACGGCAGCTACACCAGCAGCAAATTCAAAGCGTTCAACTCCATCTTGTATTCGCTCTGTCCTGATGATTCGCAATGGTCCGATTTTTCCAGGTACTGGTCATATGGGTTCCAGCGCATGCCTGGACGTCGCTGCCGACTCTGACGATTCGAATAACCTCTCCCGGCGGCACGCCACCCTGGTAAAGACCAAATCCGTATGTCTGTTCTGCTTCGTTGCGGTCCATCCACTTCTGCTCTACCGCGGTGTCGGTCATAATCAATTCATTTGCTCTGAGCTCAATCTTTTTCCTTTCGTCATCAGTCACTTTCTTGTAGTGCGAAACGTCAAGACGCGAGCTTTTGACACCCTTCTGTGCTCCTTCCTGCCAGATGTGACCCCCTAGTTCGTCTCTAATAGATGCAAGCAGAACGTGTGTTGCAGTATGATGGCGGGCGAGAGACTGCCTTCTTTTTACGTCTATATCACCTGTTACTTGATCGCCAACCGAAAAAGGCGCGACGTCCTCAACTTCATGTATAATCGCATGCCCCTGAAGTCGTGCTAGACGCACTCGAACTTTCTTTCCCGATTGTGCCGTAAAATAGCCCGTGTCTTCTGGCTGTCCACCGCCACCAGGGTAGAACAACGTTTTATCCAGAATTATGCCGTCTTCCAGTATCCCAACTATATGAGCTTCAAAGGTCACCTGTTCAGGTTCATCGTAGAATAATCGACGGGTCACAGGCAAGCTTTGAACAGCTTCGGGGGTTAATTCTTCGACTTCTTCAAACCGTTCATGTGTCGCTGCGACTAGCGAATAAAAATCGTCCAGCAGTTCAACGCGCGCACCAATTTCCGTAGCTACTTCTTTAACAATCTCTGGAGGCACACCATGGGAGTCGTACATCTTAATGACCTCAGCAGTTGGAAAACTCTGCCCTCGATAACGCTGCGCCAAGCTTGACACACGTCTCCTACCCTTATCTATGGTGCTGCTATACTTCTCAGTTTCATTTCGTATTATGTCAATTACGGTGTCTGCCCGCTCTGTGTATTTAGGAAAAGCGTTAAGGCCCTCTATCTGTTTCACGATGATCTTTTCTAACGGGATAACAGAACTCAAACTCTGCAACGAGCGGAGTAACCTTTCTTATTACTAGACGAGCGAGATATCCAGCTTTCACGTTAGAAGGGACTACCCCATCACCTAACATGAAAACAAGACACCGCGAGTGATCGGCAATTGTGTATAACGTCTCAATAGGTTCCACAATTCTTACCAGCTCGTCAACATCGATGCCTATACTCCTAGCAACTCTTTTCCGAAGATCGAGCAAGTTGGAAGCGTTCAAGTCAACCATGCCAGCAAATCGCGCATTTTGGGCTAAAATATGTGAATAATAGGGGTCTTCAAGCGAGTGCTCAAGGCCGGTACATTCGATCAGATAGTTTACAATGTCTGGCATTACAGCGTCGTATATCGTAGGCATGCCGTTACCTGCCCATACCATACGTTCTAAACCATAACCTGTATCAACGATCGAATTTTTCATGTGCGTATAGCACTCACCTTTGATCGTTGTCCCGGTTTTTGACCGCTCCATGTCCATAAAAACGAGCGTAGCAAGCTCTAAACCACCAACAAGCACCTCTAAAGAGATTCCAGCATTACCACCGCCTGCCCAAGGGGTCTCCTTATAAGTAACGGACGCGGGTGCTGCTCCAAGCTCGTGCAACAGACTATCGCAATACTGCACGGTTTCATTTTTCCAATAGATGTGATTATCAAGATCGTTAAACGCGTGATGGGCCATCATTTCAAAGTTAGTTAAGTGCCTACCACTTTTACCGACCGTATCAATATCCTTTAGCCGAATGCAAGGCTGTGATATCGTGAGTGGGTTGGCAGGTGGGGGAACCTTTCCTGAGGTTACAAGCGGCTGAAAATCGTAAATAGAAGCGTTTACTAACAGCACATCTTCCCTCCACCGAGCAATTACGGGGTACGGAGAG
The DNA here is from genome assembly GCA_963719035.1 of Methanobacteriota archaeon. GTDB lineage: Archaea > Halobacteriota > Bog-38 > Methanoflorentales > Methanoflorentaceae > Methanoflorens. The sequence continues at coordinate 444,795 of CAVRAO010000002.1, forward strand.
ATGCGCACATGCCCCCGGCGCTCAAAAAACGATAGATAGGCTTCCCTAAGTGCATCAGGCTCATGCTTTTTCAAAACGGGAGCTCCGATAAACGTATATGGCGCGCACGGTGCGTCACCACACGTATCTTGCTCTTCTCGCGCCCAAAAGCGACTACCGCAGCTGCTGCATGATCTTGATTCGAAGTTGTTGTTTAAATATTCAAGAGCACCAAGGCTTAACTGCTTGTTTACCATTTAGCACCGTCACGTGACAATATCAGCTTAAAAAGGCTGGATTGCCCTTTTTTAAGTAACTGGGTAGAAAGTATTAAAACGTTGCGCAGCTTAGTAAGAGCATATGAGTGAAGAGAGAGCCACCGAAGACGCTCAAGACGTTATAAAGAGGCTCAAGAAGCTAGTCGAGGCGGAATGTGGCCCCATCTTTATTTCTAAAATGCAGATTAGGGACCTCGCAGATTTATATAAGACGTATAAAAAGGAGTACGGACCAGATTTTGCAGCTGAAGAGATACAAAACAGGATTAAATCACAGTTGCGGTAGACGGCTACATAAGGTTTATCTGTTCAAATGTTTATAACCTCGACCAAGAGAGTGATTTAAGTGGACATTGAAAAACTGCATCGCGGCACTGAATTGCTGAAAAGGGGTTTCGCCAAAATGCAGAAAGGCGGGGTCATAATGGATGTGACCACCGCAGAACAAGCGATTATCGCCGAAAAAGCCGGAGCTGTTGCAGTAATGGCGCTCCACGCTGTTCCTGCAGATATACGCAAGGCCGGGGGTGTTGCACGAATGGCCGACCCCTTAATTATCTCAGAGATTATTGATGCAGTTTCTATACCTGTCATGGCCAAGACAAGGATAGGCCATTTCGTAGAGGCTGAGATCTTAGAAGCGCTAGGCGTCGATATGATTGACGAGTCCGAAGTACTAACTCCTGCCGACGAGCAATTTCATATTGAGAAGCTTCATTTTACCACTCCTTTTATATGCGGAGCGCGAGACCTTGGAGAAGCCTTAAGGCGGATTAACGAAGGAGCAGCAATGATCCGCACGAAAGGCGAAGCAGGAACTGGAGACGTATCAGAAGCCGTGAGACACATGCGGGCAATAATGAGTAAGATCAGAGAACTCAAAGGCAAAACCGAGCAAGAAATCAACCGCGTCGCCCGTGAAATCGAAGCACCCTATGAATTAACAGCCGAAACAGCTGAAATGCAGAGGTTGCCTGTAGTTAATTTCGCCGCCGGAGGAATCGCTACACCGGCCGACGCCGCACTTATGATGAAAATGGGCGCCGACGGTGTTTTCGTTGGTTCTGGAATCTTTAAATCAGAACAACCGGAAGTGATGGCTAAGGCTATCGTTGAAGCGGTCAATAACTTCGACGATCCTAAAGCATTGGCAGAAATCTCCAAAGGTTTAGGGCTGCCTATGAAAGGTATGTCAATAGGTCAGATACCGAAGGAAGAAATCTTGCAGACTCGTGGGTGGTAAGCAGATCCTCAAAGGCCCATCAGATTCGCACACAGACTCATTAGAGTCAGAATTGAACATTTTTTCGAGTGAAGAATTCTCTTTCTGCTTGACCTTTCTATCTGTGAATTTTAGAGATGCAAAAACCTGCTAAAAAATCAGCTTGCTAACATAAAGCGGTCAAGCAAAAACGCTGCTATATAAGGCTCTGCAGCTTTGAAAAATGCCTGGCAGGTAACCTATAAGAAATTACGTGTAACCAAACAGTCGCAAGCACCACTTGCTGAAACTCGCTCTACAGCGACTTTATGAAATCATAAGTTAGCTTTCTTACTTCAGCGAGTAGATCCAAGTAATCTTTTGTTGAAAAAGTCAGTGGTATCAGTTCTCCCAAGGATGCAGTGCTAGGCCACTGGGCTGGTGCTGGCGTGTTTAGCACAACATAGTCCTCATTTTGAATATTCGATTCCTCTAGTATTTTCTCAAGTGCGTATACTGAGCGGTTCTCAAATACAGGGATCTGATAATATTCTTCAATCGTAGGGTATGTGTCGCCGTCACGCGTGTAGTTTACGTACGTCGTTGCATTGATCAAACGATATGGAGGGAATACCTCTTCCCTGCTTACGTCGAGATAATCCGCATCATCCCATTCGACAGAGCCAAACAGCTCACGATGTATCCACTTGAGATCAGCTCTTCGGTGCAACGACCTCGCGATGTCGATACATTTTAGCAGTATGACGCTGAGCGTTTCATTAGAATCGAGATCATCTTTTACTTCGCTTATCTTCTTCGTCAGACCCTGTTGATCAAGCACAGACTCATTGGGTGTGATCGCCTCATTGTAACTTAATGCAGTAAGCTCCTCATGAATCTCCGCAGCCTGATCAGCACTCGCTGTAACTGCTGCCACATTAACGTTACCCTTAATTATTATGGTAGTATCATGAGGAAGTTGCGGAGCTGGCATTTGCTCCCTTTCCTCTAAATGTAAATCGTGAAAAAGGTCAGATGTAGGTGGGACAACCTCTTTCTCCGATGCCTCCGAAAGCGGTATCGCCGTTGTTTCTCTAAATGCTTCGGGGGTAGCTATCTCTTCAAAGCTTTCGGTATTAGGGGCTTCCTGATCGACGGACGTTCTTGCTTCTTGTGCCGTCGCACTCCGCCGACGGGCTCTTATTACTAATGCAACAGCAATGATAATTATCAAAACAGCCAACCCAATTGCTATAATGACACCCGTACTTTGAGAGAGTTGCAAGTTACTGGGCAGTTGGGGGACAGTTTGTAAGATTGACATCAGATCACCTCAGAAACTACTTATGAGTATAGATAGATGCTCATAGATAAACCCTCTGGTGCGTTGTATTACGCTACAGCAAGCAGCTCGTCCGGTGAAGGTGTTTACCGTATTCGCCTTAAGCATCCGAAAGTTAAGGTTAATCTGAAGTCAAAGGTTACTAAGTGAATTCATGCAAGGGGACTTTCCTCTGCACGACCAAAGATAAAAAAGTGACCCTTCACTAACCACGACAAAACGATCTTGAACGCTGCGTATTTGAGGAGTCAGTTTCAACTTTGCTAATATCAAGCTTTTAGCTTAAAGTCAGTCTTCTTGTTGCTGGAAGCAGCAAAAGACACACAATGCCTTTTATTTCGTCAAACTGTAAGATCTTGGAGCTTAGAGTCGCCCATCTATTCATTTTCAGCTTCTCAAATCACTGCAGAATGACAGATTAGCTGGTCGGCCTGTGAAAAGACAAGCGTTGCGATATGGAAACGTTTTTAGACTAGAAGAGCCTAACCGAAGGGGTGGCCTTTCTACGGGGGTTTCTACTGAATTGGCAGGTGCGCAATGACATTTAAGGATTCGCTTATCTCAGCGTTACTGATTGTCGCAGTAATTGTTATACTGATCCTCTTTTTACTGCTTGGTTGGTGGATTGGTAGTCTGATACTCCCCATGCTAGCGTTCAGCGGCTGGCTTAACATCTTCGCCATCATCATCCAAACCGTGGTCGGCTTGCTCATAATTGGGGTCGTAATCGTAATTGTCGGCTACATCGCTTTGAAACTTATATAGCCGAAGCGGGCTTTCAAAGCTCCTTTTTTTATTTTTTTAAGCTGCAAACGACGCTGTGTCAGCTCATAGATGATGCAACGTAACAGGTCGTCAACTCTGTTTCTGTCGCAATGCGCGTTCCCACCCCACCTTCAAAATATTCACGTCAATCTTGAACGGCAGGCCCTGCAATGCCTGGATTTGCTCTGGTGACATTGGTGCTGGCAGATTCGGCGGAACCGCTTTAATTTTTGACACGGCAAACACGGATCCCCACACATCCATCATTTCTGAGCTTTCGATGAATGCTCCTTTAGCAACGCCCTCTTTGTAAGTCTCATCGCCGACGAACATATTCAAGTCAAACGGTTCATACAACTTCATATCAGCAGCGTAATTTTGAAATAGGTCCCACATCAGTTTCTCAACTTTACGCTCTGGATCGCGCACGTTCAAACCGATGACCTTGCGCGCTTCACGCCTGTTAATGAAATGCGTGTGTGTGTAGAGTTTCTCGGTCATGATTTCAACGATCTGCGTAACTTTAGCCTCGTTTTTCTCACCTTTCATATGGCTCTTGAGGAGATTAGTAGCCAACATGCGGATACGCGTATGCTGTCGATAGACGTTTCCAAGCGCGAGTGGATGCACTTGCTTCGAGAGCTCGTTAAAGACATCAATAATGTGATCTTGCTCGCTGATCTTCGCCGCTTCCCGAGCGAGAGAGATATAAGCAGTAACGTCTTCGACGCTAATTCCCAGCGGAATTGCTGGATTCAACGGATCGCGAGGATTAAATTGATTCGCCGTAGTGGGGTCGACTGAACTCAGTGTGCCACCAGTCCCCATCAGTATTTCGTCTGCTCCGAGACAAATAAGAGTTCCTGCACTATGGCAATGGTAGGGTACGAGCGCTGAGAACTTAGTAGCATACTCTCGAACAAAGTTGACTAGTGGCCACGGTACATCAGCATCTCCACCACGAGTATATATGAACAAATCTAAGTGATCTATCTCTCCCAAATGATCTAAGTGATCGTAAACGAAACGCAAATGCTCTTGCGAGACTTGGCTACTCATGCCGGGGATGTTAGCATTCGTAGGACGATCCCCGGTGACATAGCAAATAACCTCGCTCCCTCGCAACTCTTGCAGTTCTTTAATGATGTCAAGTCGCTGCTTTGTTAGCTCCGAGGCCTCTGTGAGACTGCTCATGTTTCACCCTATCAAGAATGTCGTATATAAATCTGTCATCTTTACGAGCACAATTGCAACGACGACACTTAGCGAAGACAGATTGTTGCACGTTCGCTAGAAATCGGATTTTTGCTTTCCTCGCACATAAAGCGTTTCAAGTTGAGACGTTTAAGTGAGTGTAATGTCTGAACATGTTTTTGAGATTGGCGTAAATGATGCTCCCGCGTCACAGCGAGAGAGAGAGTGCGCATAATCATTTTGGCCCCCTCAAAAGATATTGTGCTCACATGTTACTTCAATTATGCCAGAACCGACGTGTCCGCGTATAATGGCGCTCATTCCTCAAAATATCGCGGTAAAATCCTTCCTCATCCACGCGTGACTTCCGTATAACTCTAGAAGCTGCTTCAGGACCAAGTCCTCGAGAGGCTAACGCTATAACACCTTTTTTCCCGTGTGAAAGCACTAGGTTGGCATTTCTATAAACGCGCTTTGTCCGCGCTTTATCTTCAGCCGTCTTAGCCTTTTCAGATTTTTTCACGATGACAACTTCTTCGTCTTCCCACGGTTTTAGGGCGGCGATCAATTTTGAGTTACATAACGGACATTGTGGCTGTTCAGGCACGCTTGCTACGTTAATTTTTGATTTCCATTTCTTGCAAGTGAGACAAAAAAGGATAACCCGATCGTTTAAAATCCTATTTTTGAGCGCCATGAGGATTGATCTATCGGGGTTGTCGGTTACGAGTAGCTCGCGAGTGCCATAATGGCGTTGCCTGCTGAGGGGGCTTAATTTCGATGTGACGACCTGTATTTTATTTTCCTGTATTTGTCTTAGCACGTCACTGGTGCGCTCAAAATCGAGCTTAGTGTTTGCTATGTCGTGTATAGCTTCCTCGTAAACGGGGGTATCTTTGAGCAATTCGGTCAGTTTATTGATATTTAGATACTTGTGTTCCACATCACGCTCTATTACGCCAAACTTGCGGGCTACATGAACGAGCTTCCACTTCAACAGCATGCTGTTTTTTAACGTCATTTCAATCAATGGCTTAACAAACTCTGGTTTTAATTGTTGCACCAATGCAACAATCTGCTCAGCGCTCACAACATTAGGGAGCTCAAGCTGTATCCAATACGGATTGACCTCCATCGCAACACTCGCGCCCAAACGTGCAGCAAGCAATGAAGTGATGACCCGGCCTAACGTCTCGTTAATCTTATGACCAAAGCAAGCGTGAATGATTGCTGTTTTCGCGTCGACTTCAACAACAAGCCTTTTGTCAGTCGGAATCGCGAATTCTTTTTGGCGTTCAAATAGGTCAACGACACGTCGCACCGTATGGGGATCTGTGCGATAATCCTGCAGAAGACGACTGTTTGCAGCCTTGGAGGAAGCTTTGGCTATTTGCTCCCTAAGTTTCCCCACATCAGCAGCGACTTCGTAAGGCACAGGTATCTGCTCGCCCACCCAGCTCGGAATTTCACCTGTAGAGCGTTCTATAGGCTCAACTTTAACGCGCTCATCATCGATGTCTAAAATGCGCCACATCTCTCCTTTTGTAACGAAAACGGCGCCAGGCTCAGCAAAAGCAACTACAAATGTCTCGTCAAGAGTTCCGATCCACTTCCCATCAATCGTGTCATAGATGCCATAAGTTTTTTCATCTGGGATCATGGAGAGGTTCTCGTAGCAATACCGTCGGGTTTTACCCATCTTTTTAATGATCGGTTCTCTTTCTTCACCCTCAACTTTTAACAGCCATTGTTGCTGTAAGAGCTTCACCGTCTCAACGAACTCATCCAATGCCAAGTTTCGATACGGGTAGGCTTTTTTGATAATTCTTAAAGCCCTCCCAGCCGGTACAGCCCCGTTCAAGATCAAGAAACACAACTGGTTTGCTAGAACGTCTAAAGCTTGATAATTAACTAAAACAGGCTCAATCTCGTTTTTTCGCGCTCGGCGCGTTATCACCCACGACTCCATAATATCATCAACGTGAGCGGTGATAATGGTGCCCTCTGATGTTTCTCCGATCCGATGTCCAGCGCGGCCGACACGCTGCAGCAGTCTCGTAACTTCGCGCGGTGAATTGTATTGAACGACGTGTTCGACGTCCCCTATGTCTATCCCTAGTTCCATTGACGAGGTACAGATTAAGCCCTTTTTTTTGCCGGCCTTAAACTCGTTCTCTGCCTCTATGCGTGCCTCCTTCGAAAGAGATCCGTGATGAACACCGACGTCAGTACCACGAAAAAGAGAACCGAGCGCCTCAGCTGCTTGTCGTGTGTTAACAAATATAAGTGTGGATTTGTGGTCGTCCACAATGTTGCGAAGAACGCGAAAATGACTTGCGAGTTCCAGCGCAATTTCCCTTGATTTGGCCACAGCTTCATCTGCTCTAGTGATCTCGGGTTTTGTAACGACAAAATTCGACGTTCTTGCAGCAGGAGCCTCGAGAACTGAGACTGCCCTTCCATTTCCGACAAGAAAGTGGCCCATCTCCTGTGGACTTCCAACGGTAGCAGAAAGCCCTATCCTTTGAAACTCTCCGACTAAGTCTGCCAAGCGCTCAAGGCCTAAACTCAGCTGGGCTCCGCGTTTAGAACTCGCAAGGTCGTGGATTTCGTCAATAACAACGAACTTGACGGATTGTAAATTCTCTCGCAGCCGTCGACCCATGAGCATTGCTTGTAGCGTTTCAGGGGTCGTAATTAGCAGGTCAGGCGGGGCGAGAGTCTGTCGCCGCCTCTCAGATTTGGACGTATCACCATGTCGAACGGCGATCGAGAACCCTAACTTCTCGCTCCACCAATCAAGCCTCGCCAGCATGTCCCTATTCAGCGCTCGAAGTGGGGTGATATACAGAATAATTATTCCCTTTCGCTGTTGGACTTCGAGCAGCTTGCTGAACACCGGGAGCATCGCTGCTTCTGTCTTACCTGTTCCCGTTGGGGCGATGAGAAGGACGTTTTTCTCCTCGAGCACGCTTGGAATTGCCAAGCGCTGCACTTCTGAAAGCGGACCAAATCGGCTGACAAATGCATCCTTCACGTGGGGATGGAGTGAGTCAACTATAGATTTTTCGAGGCTTTTGCTAGCGACCATCGGTAACGTTCAACGGGAAGCTTCCGCTTCGCATACCTTTACGACACTCATCACTCACGAACAAAGGATTATTCGACTAGAGCGACAATCTCCGCTCTTCGACATGGCTCCATAATCTGATCCAAAAAAAGAAAAGGAATCCCCAATTTGCCTTAAAAGCAAGTTGGGGTTGATAGACTTTTGACCTGTTCTCTCAACTAACAGCGTCCCGCGAACGATGGGATAACATCCTTTCCGCAAATATTTATTGCCGCTTCAACGTCCGGACCTGTGGGGCTGCCAATTATAACCTGCGTCACTCCAGTGTCGAGCAACGCTTCGATCTTCTTGTTGCAGGTATCTGCGTCGCCCGCTATGACGAATGCGTCGATCATGTTGTCATCCACTAACGGCCCGACATCACCCCACTTACCAGCGCCGATAGCGTCAGCGATGGCTTTAGCCGTTGCGAGTGGAATACCGTGTCGCTCGAGCACAGGCGGCGGAGAGCCCATCGTAATAAACGCAGCAACCATTTTGGCTGATTTGCGTGCCTTCGCCAAATCAGGCCCGATAGAAAACGCCGTGTATGCACCCACGTCGAAGTCGCTCATAGACCTTCCACTCGATCCAACTCCCTCTTGGATGTGTGGCATCGCCGCTACGTAGTCTTTCTCATTGGACGCGTTGATAAGCACTCCGTCAGCAATTTCTCCAGCAGTTTTAAGCATGCCAGGACCTTGCGCGCCCATGTAAAAGGGCACCTTGTCCTTCTGCGGGCCAGTAAAGTCAAGCTTTGCACCCGTAACTTTTACTGTCTCACCAGCAAAATCAACGCTTTCACCGGCCAGCAGCTTGTAGACGACTTCTTTGGCCTCTTTAATTGCACTCAGGGGCTTCTTGATGCTCCAGTCGCCGCTCCAGATTGCGGGCGCTGGGAATCCAAATCCCATACGGTCAAACGTCGCCTTGTCGCCAGGACCCATGCCTAGATTGACACGCCCACCTGATATTTCATCAATTGTAGCTATCGCGTTCGCAGTCAGCAAGGCATTTCGCGTGAAGGGATTCGTAATGCCCGTACCGGGGCGTATAGTCGATGTCTTCAGTGATATGAGTGTGAGCATTGGATAGACATTTCGGTTGTTATAGTGGTCAGTAATCCACGCGTACTTAAAGCCGTTGTCTTCCGCTAACTTTACCCTATCCGCACACTGATTCGGCGGCATATTAGGGACAAACTCTATGCCAAAATTTATTTCCTTAGCCATTTTTTCACAACCATTACTTGGTTTATGTAACCCTCGAATATGTCAAAAAGGAAGTACGAGAGGTTATCTTCAAATTCTTTTTCCTCAATATTAATATATCGGTCTTTAAAAACACGGTGTTTTTCGCAATAAAAATAGGAATTCTGATTTCGCAAGCTAGGAGCCGCTGCAACTTATTTAAGGGGGTTAGACCACACCAATTGTTTTCACGATAAACAACGAAGAACATACGATACGCGCGTCGCTCCGCGTGTAAAAACAGAAATAACAGGTGATTATCGCCTCAGAAAAGAATACAGAACACCCTACGAGAAAAGTGCGGCTAAATCCATCTTAATCTTTATTTATAATCTGAATCTTAAATAGATTCCAAAGAAAAGAACGCCGAGAAGCTAAAGAACTGAACACGTTTTTTGTGGAGTCCGAACGCCATTACATTGAAGGAACTCCGAAAAACTGGATAAGATACGTTCCCGCAAAGATCGCAATAAGTCCGAGCACTTTCAAGGCGACATCCATCTTTGTGAGTTCCTCCCTGAGCACCCGGGGAAATCGATAGGACAGAATCGTTGCGAATAACAACACGAAGAGCGGCTGTGTCGCGCCGACGGAGCTTATCAGTGTTATGGGGCCGTGCGCAATCGCATAGTTGTAGGCAAATACGGCGACGTATGCTACTGCCTGTTCAGCGACGATTATAACGCCAATTTGCCTGCTTGTTATCTTATATGTCGTGATAAGTGAACTCCTAAAGGGCTTAAATGGGATAAACTGAAAGAAGGTTATGAACCCTGCGATTTGCACCCAAATGAAGATAGTATAAAAGTCCTGCACCGAAAACAAGTATTTCAAAGCGACGCTGTACAACGCCAATAAGAACGATGCGAGGATCATCAGATAAAAAGCTAGTGAGATGCGAATTCCCTTAGTTAGTCTAATGGCGAACAGCGTCCCTCCAAGAACTAACAGCCCGAATGCGACGTAATCCTGTGGTCTAAGTGCTTCGTGCAGAACCACGCTCGAGAGGATCAACACGAATACGGGAGTCAGCTGAAGAAGGGGGATAACTCGCGACACCTCTTCAACCATGAGTGCCTTGAAATAAGGCAAGGTGTAGTAGATGCGGACGAAGCCGACAAGAATTGTAAACGCGAGTATTCCTAGCGGTAACGGTGTTAAATGAAAGAAGGCAAGTGTTACTAGCGGCATGAGGCTTGTGGCACTTATTACTAACACATAGACTAGCGGTGGTATTTTGTAGTCGGAAATCAGGATCTTATCAATGATGTTTACGCCAGAAATGAGTACCTGACGACAGCAATGCAAAATAGAACCACTCTACTGCCATAAGGGGGGGCCTGTAGCCTCGTGTTAGCTTTTAAGCTACTTACAGTTTGCGAGTTTCCTTCCGCTTAGCCGTCTGCAAAGAATGGCAGCCGGAGCATATTTAGCGTGAAACACCGAGAATATAGTTTGGTAGAAGCTCGTTAGATCAGCGCGAGTTTATTTTTCGCTCCGACGAGTCCTTCTTGATTTGCCGCTTTCTCGCGCGAGGTTTCTCAGTTGCCCTACAGTTCCCAGATATGTGCCGTCCAGCATGTAGACTTCCGCTTGTTTGAGCAATATCGCGCGATTGGCAAAAAGTGGCCCTAGCAGGGTTTCATAAGTGGCTTCGTTGAAAGCGATTCCCCCAACAAGCTCATTAAAAGCGGGCATAATGATGACACGCGGGTCGTTATAGCGTTCGAGTTTTGGATATCGTTTTCGAAAAACGCCCTCAACAAAGCAGGCCCGAATCCAAACCGGCTTCGAACTTACATAGCCCAGCGGGTCAGCAAGGCGAACGATTGGATGGTTGTGCCCCATAATAACATGACTACAACCTAAGAGCTCTGTGGAAGGCCACGTGTGGCCGTGTACTAGGCCCATATCGTTGATTCTACACCCTTTTGATGGATGGATTCTGATTCCGAACCGTGTGTCGCGAGGAATCAAATATTCGATGCCCCCGTCATGATTACCTGGAAGTACGTCCACGGGAACGCACTCAGCTATCGATCGCAGAAAATACGGGACGTCGTGTCGCTCCAACGGCGAGGTTTTTGAGATGCAATGCTTTATATCTCCCAGAAGCACAACACGTCGCGCTTTGACCTTGCTCAAAAACCGTAAGACCCGTTCAATGCGTCGCTCTATTTGTGATGGAATATGTATACCGCTTAGCGATAGCTCATGCTCAATTCCGATATGCAGATCAGCCAACACGAGCGCATCGCCAACGGTCAGCGCAGGTTCATTAACAACAGGCTGCGGTTCAGCAAAGCCAATCCGATTGCTGCGTCCAAATCCATCGTTTTGCTCCATCTTCGCTCAAAATGCTTTCCTTGGTAACTTCAAAAAAGAAGTGGTGTCCTAGCTCCGGGAACAAAATAAGTGCGCGACAAACAACTGAATTTAGCGTGATGACCGAAAGAATGTCCAACCAATCTGCGTCCTAACGCTGAAACGAGGTGCGAACTAGCATGCTCGTTTGGCCATTATTCATTCCGACCGCGACCCACACTATGTCTTGTCCCTTCGCGAACGTGATCAAACCCCCGGTTTCATTAGTGCTCGTGAAGCTTACGTTGTAGCCTCTTTCTTGCATTTGAGATTTATAGAACTCTAGAACCTGTGTCGGAGTATCGTTCGTTTGGTAGGTTATGATTTGCCCAGCGAACGGAAAACTCGAGTACGACGTTCTGTTCGCGTTGGGAAATTCGGGCACGTTAAGTGGCTCTTTGCCGGGTTGCGTAACATTTTCTATTTTGACGGTGCAGCCGGAGCACGCCAGAGCCAAGCCTGCGACAATGAGAACTATCAGAACGGCCTTCAAAAAATTCATTAGCACCCCCATTGCTCAGGTTTGAAATAAATCTTGTGGTGGATGTTTGGTTTGCCCAGTTAACTGGCGCTCGTTTCTCAAAATTGCGTAACTCTGCTCAAAGCGCCTTATGAAGCGACTTATTCTGCAGGTCAACGTATATCGATAAGTTTTACGTTATCGGTGCGTATATAGTGCGAGGTTAATCACATGTTATCAACCATTCCTATAGATTTGAATGAGATTGACAAAAAAAATATTGATAAAGAAATCTTGCGAGCAGGCATCATTGCAGAGCTTGATGCTGTTAATCTGTACGAACAGATGGCCGCTATGACAAAAAACGCAGCGATACTAGCTACTCTGTTGGACATTGCTAAGGAAGAAAAAACCCACGTGGGCGAATTCCAAGCGCTTCTCTTACAGCTAGATCAAGAACAGGCCGATGAGCTAGAGCATGGAAAAAGAGAAGTGGAGGAGTTGGCAGAATAAGAGCTTGGATAAAAATAGTTGCTAAACCCTACAGTAGTTAAGCGAGAACAGAAGAGACGAACACTAAGCGAAAGCTGCAAAAAAATAATTCAAAAAAAAGGCGGCTTAGGCAAAACCTTCAGATTTGCTGATGTCGTACAAAACGGCAAGAATGATCGATGGCAATCTAGCTGCATTGGTAGCTCTTCCTATTTTAGCAGCATTTTTGATCATATATTTGCTGAGAATAGACGACAACGTCGGGCATCTTTTTATGCTAATGGGTGGTGGTTTATGCGCCATAGCGCTGCTCCCATATGTGTTCAACACGCCAAGTGACATCACCACCGTACTTCTCATTCTTGGCCTCGGATGCATAGCATGGGGTCTGACTTTGAGGAAAAAGAGATTCAGACCGCAAAAAAAACGCGCTTGGTAACTATGGGTCCTTGCTTAAATGCTCTTTGCTTATAGCCTTCTCCTCAAACCGTGCTGGCGTCTTGAGTGCAACGCTAGCGAAGCTGAGATCATATCGTTTCAACACTCAAAGTTCAAGCATAGCTGCTTAGCATTTTTGGTGGGAGTCAGCTTCACAACTTGATGTGAATCGTCGTTTTGAGTGAGAACGTAGCAGGACTTCTATAGCACCCAAATCCTGAGACTTTGAAAAACAAATCAAGTAAGCTTTATAGCGCTGCTTGCAAATATTACATGAGGGCCATTTAGTTCGTATCATTGCGTTATTATTTTAGATCAATTCTTCAGAGTGGATATTTGAATGGAGCAACTCTTAAAACGTGCACGAGAGTGTGCGCATGCGCTTGAAAAGCAAGACGAAGTATTAATCGTCTCTCACGTCGACGCAGATGGACTTGCGTCTGCTGGAATAATATGCCGTGCGCTTGACAGAATTGAAAAAGGTTACGAAGTTAAAATCGTTAAGAAACTAGACCCTTCAGTTTTCCAGGATGTCTCAAGCGCAGAAGCCGTGATATTCACTGACCTAGGAAGCGGAAGCCTCGATTTGATAGACGATCTCGGGCCCCTGTGCGTAATTGCAGATCACCACCAGCCAGCAGGCAGATCTGACACGGCGCTGCACTTGAATCCGCATCTATTCGGTTTTAATGGGGCTACCGACTTGAGCGGATCCGGGGCCACATATTTGATTGCTAGGGCCCTTGGAGAGAACGCTGACCTTTCAGATTTAGCTGTAGTCGGTGCCGTCGGGGACCTCCAGCACGTGAGAGAAGGGCGACTTCGAGGAGTGAACAGACTTATCCTCGACGAAGCTGAAAAATACGCTACAGTCGCAGTCGAAAAGGATTTGCAGGCTTTTGGCAAACAAACGCGACCCATTCATAAGCTCCTTGAATATGCATCAAATCCATATATACCCGGGATCACCGGAAACAGCGAACAAATTTTGGGATTCTTGACTTCTTTAAACATTGAGCTTCAAGAAGAAGGCAAATGGAAGAAGTGGATCGATCTCAGCAGCGTCGAAAGGCGCACAATAATATCTGCCCTCATCCAACGATGCTTAGCGCAAGGTATGCCCCCTGAAACAATCCAGAACCTCGTTGGCGAAGTCTATACTCTGTTAAAAGAAGAACGCGGGACCGCCCTTCGAGATGCGTCGGAGTATGCCACACTGCTCAACGCTACTGCACGATATGGCTTCGAAAAGATCGGTATTGCCGTTTGCATGGGTGATCGAGAAGGTAGTTACCGGAAATCCAACGAACTTCTGTTGATGCACCGAGAGAACTTAGTACGAGGCCTCAACTACGTTAGACAGTCAGGCGTGACAACGCTTTCGAACTTGCAGTACTTCCACGCAGGAGACAATATACTCGAAACGATTGTTGGGATCGTTGCTGGAATGTGTAAGAACTTAGATGGCGTAAATATGCACCTGCCAATCGTCGGTTTGGCAAACTCTGACGAGGGAGTGAAAGTGTCTGCTCGAGGAACCCAAACTCTTGTTCGGCGCCGTTTGAACTTGGCAAGAGCTATGAGTGAAGCTGCTAACTCAGTTGGAGGGGTGGGAGGTGGCCATGATATCGCCGCTGGAGCAACGATTCCCGAAGGGACTGAAACAGAGTTCCTCAAGCATCTGAACCAATTGGTTGGACTGCAGCTTTCGTAACGCATTTACTTGCTTTTTTGAGCTTTCTGCTATGTTTTCCTGTAACTCATTTGAATCTGTACCGCTGCTGAGACCACAACAAGAAAAGCAAGTGCACCATCGTGAACCGTTTGATAAATGCGCGTTGAAAGTCCAGCAAGATTTGAGAAAGAGTGTGGTAAGCGGATTGTGGGATAATCTGTAACCTGCTTTTGCGTGATGGAGCGATATCTTGCTGCTGTGAATCTCCAATAACTCGTGTTTGGGCAATGCAGCCTCAGCGAAAAGCTCTGAGTAATGTTCACCCACTAACATAATAGAGAACGAAGCCGATGCTAGTCACTTAAGCGTTGTGATTAGCCGCAGTGGACAAAGTTCGGCGGCAACACGGTGACATAATTCAGTGGGATCAATCAAACCGAGCGTACATTATGACGCATGGCGTGAGTGGAATAGATTGAAAGCACTACAAGCATCCGCTGCCGGAGAACGTGTACGATGTGTATCTGCGGTATTGGGGGGACGTGCGGTTCTAGCATCCGAGAGAGCTAACGCGCCGATATTGTGGTAACTTTATTAGGGGCAAATGTAAACGTGAGTATCTTACAGTGCAAACTTCTCTTCGTCTGACAAACTGCCTGCTAGCTCGCTAAAAAGTTCGTTTCTAATCAGATCCTCTTCTCCCCCCAACTCATGATAGAACTCGTAAATGAAATTTGATGATTCTGTTTCCCGTTTCTCGTTATTAGCCCGTTGACGCCTCATCCAGTCAATAGATCCTTTTCTTAGTTTTTCTATATCAAGCGCGTAAATTCCGTCATATAATCTTTCAATGTAAATACCGTGCATGTAAATCGTGAATAGCCTCGCCTTGATCTTCCGGTAGTGCTCTACCTCCCGCTGCTTCCGAAAAGTCCCTCGCTCCCGCTGCTCGCAAATCAATCTGCTTTAATAACTCCTGTATAGCTCGATAAAAAGCCTCTATAGCATATGCGTCTTCAAGTTCATAGAAGCGGTTCGGGTTTGTGCGAGTGTAATCATAAACGTCTGTGCTGACATCCTCAGATACTCTCGTCTTTAGTTCGTCCCAATTTGTCCAAAAGAACTTCTTAACGGTCTGCTCCGACGTGGGTCGATCTTGAGCCACAATGGCGAGAATAATAACACGAACCATCCAGCCAATCTCATTGTAGAGTGCGTTTCTCAGCGCTTCTTTTTCTGTTTCGCGTATTCTTTTTTGACGTCTCGTCTCAAGAAGTGTTGCACCTAAAAAAGCTACAAGTATAGAACCAGCCAAAGCTAGAATCGGTCCAAAAAATGTTATTGTCTGTGCATCAATTTGCCGATCACGCTGCAATTCACTCCTTTTTTCGATTCGCTTCACACAATCATTGAGGTAAGCGTGTCAACTATATACTTACGATCGATAGTTGATGACGGTTGAATCGTGAATCGGTTCCATTGCCACGCTCGCGCCGTACAGCCCACTATAGACAGCGATACTATCACGGCAATCAATATAATGGCGAAGAACTTTTTTTCCATACAAATGCCTTCTTTGACTTAAAATCTTAAACATACCGATAGGAGCGAGCACGTTTAAATTTTCGCATTTAAAGCTGCGAATTAAGCCGCTATCATCCAGACGCAGAAAGACGAGTAATCTTACAAATAAGTCTATAGCCGATCAATTGTAGTCCTATGATGCTGAGGCCGGTAGTAGTTTTAGGTTAAAACAAATCGAATCTTCATGACCGTGGCCTGCTTGAGGCCATTACCCGAAAGAGTGAAATGACAAAACAATATTCAAGCAATGATTAGTTCTTTTTCCAAGTCCGTACTTTCACTCTCTCGTAAAGAGGTCACACTCCGAGGTAAACTCTAGCGGACACGTTCGGCGTCTCGTACATCCTAAACATAATGGTATAATATAATCAGCAACGCACTTGTCAAACTCAGTGCAAGGGCAGTTTGCAGATCGCGGCTTGCCTCCGTGAATCGGACAGTCCAAACCCAAGCCATAATCAACCTCGCTCATGCTCAGTCCTCCCTTATTTTCATCCAATACCCAGCATCCTACCGCTGTTGCCGTAACTGGCTTTAATAAAAGTCTAAAGCTTCCCAAAGGCTACCCCTTGGTATGTCCAGCCGCATTTAGTGACCGCCTCCTGCAGCGGTCCCTTGATCTCGCGCGTATCGAAACGATATTTGTACACCTGGCCTGGTTCTAATTCTTCCGTAAAGGCATATGCCGTGCCGAACTCAACCTTTTGCATCTGACCTTTGAAAGCAGTCGCAGACAGCGAAAGACTCGGCACCCCCGCAGACCATCAGACACAGGTACTCGCGATCCGAAGCACGCACGCTGTGGTTCATCTCATCGAGTTTCATGTAGATCTTGAAAACCTTGGTTAGGCCGGCTTTAGCAAAGATTTCGTACCACTGGGCGTCGACTATCTTCCATTCCGCAATCAGGTCAACGCCTTCGCTAGTGCCGTCTATGATCCGGTAGGGTGCGCTGGCACGGTTTAAACTCAAGAGCGCAGCACGCACCTGTGAATCCGGCAAGACTGTTATACCTGGCTGTGGTCGCTTGGTAGATGAAAGCCTATCTAAGAACCCCATTGTTTACCTCCAAAAATAATCTGTGTTGTTGTATCTTAGCTTTATAATGCTCACACTTAGCGAGTTGAGGAGTAGCCCTTCTTTTCGGTGCGCGACATATTGATCGAGTTCATCTTTAGTAAAAGAGTGAGGGTTATTCGGTTCAACGGGTTGTCGTTGTTGTTGCAGCTGCAGCCATCCCTCCAACGCTTCAACATTCCTTCTTTGCAGATCCCGCTGTTCTGCTTCGTGCTTGTATGCCTCAAGACCCT
Source organism: Methanobacteriota archaeon (assembly GCA_963719035.1). Lineage (GTDB taxonomy): Archaea > Halobacteriota > Bog-38 > Methanoflorentales > Methanoflorentaceae > Methanoflorens. The sequence continues at coordinate 462,236 of CAVRAO010000002.1, forward strand.
GCTTGATAACGATATCCTGCAAAGATGTGGATGCGATTTTTCTTTTTTCTGCATCCGTCAGCGTGCCAGAGTTGTGCAACTTTTCAGCAGAGTTGTGCAACTTCTTGCCTTTAGACCGGATGTTATCCGTTATAATTTTCGCGTCCGATTGTAAAAAGAAGGGACTGAAACAGAGTTCCTCAAGCATCTGAACCAATTGGTTGGACTGCAGCTTTCGTAACGCATTTACGATGACAACAAATTGTAGTCCATATCGTGCACATCTGCTAAGCCTGAAATCGCACTTGTCTGTATCTCTATGCCACTCTCCTTGACCGCTGCCATAGAGTTTATTCCACCAATTATCGCAACTCCAACGTGGCCCCTATTCACTGGCATTTCCAACAGATCTGAGTTAGGCTCACCAACCTCCAATATCCCTTTAAACCCAATGTCCATCAACTCTGAAAGTAGATTCTCAAGCTGCGTCCCGGCTGCCATCGGCACTTCTCGGACGCTTGCCAATACCTTACCAGATCCCGTATTGATCATCTCTAAAACAGAGGTGAGTTCCTGAGACATAAACACGTCAAGGGGGTCCAGCGTGGTCGAATCATAACGCAGAATGTCCGTGAACCTCACTGGCATCTTTTCGGTCACCTGAACTATGCCTCCACACAGTGGTTTTACTGGGATGCCTGCCTTAAGCAGCACGCCGTCAATCGTGATGCTACAAATGGTGAGTATGCCGTTGAAACCTCTTTGAATTGAGACGCCTTGAAAACTCTCGCCACCTTCGATAATTCGCACATAGGGACCAACGTTGAGTCCAGCGGCATACACGCGCTTAAATATACCCAATGCTTGTTCTAAATCACGTTCAGCAACAACCGCCGTGTTAAAAGCTATTGTGCCGTCACCCGACCGCGGGTTGAAAGTTATACCATATATAACTTCACCGATTCTTGACGACATGAATTTGAGCTTCATTCAATGCACCTCTTGGACTTGACGGGTAAAGGTCGCTCAAAAAGGCCCTCGACCGCATATTTTCCATCACTACGGGGTATGAGCTTAGATCCTTTTATTTCTTCAATCGAGAAACCAACTTGCCCTTCAACGTAGCGACGCCAAACATCTGGCCAGTTTACGAAATATGCAGCCTTGGATTTGCCAGACCCCATTCTCAATTCCACGGCGAGATATCCTGTTCGACCAGATTTCTGTATAAATTCCTGCATTTTAGTTGCCTGATGCTCGCCTCGCTTATTAACTGAAAAGTGCTGTGAGAAATATAAAGCAGTCGCACCTTTGGCAGCTGAGATGCTTTTGCATTCAATGCCGAGATACAGTCGGCGATCTGACGAATCTACCAAGACATCAAGCATCTGTTGCGAAAACTGATGTTGTTTCATCCTATATGCAATCGCATCGAGGCCACTTTCGCTAAAGTAATTGTTAAATGATCTAACGAGCTCTCTTTCAAAATTGCTCATTGGCCGCACTTTATCTTAGTACTATAAAGGATATCCGCTGGTTAACCGAAGCACAGACCGTAGGGGCAAAATGGTGCTTGTCTTTAACTCTGCGCACCCCTTACGCTATGAAGAATTTAGTTTGGTGACGCTTTAAAAAGCCTTCTGCTTCGAGTTTTTGAAGATTGCTCGAAATTAAGTGAGGATCGACGTTAAGCTGTCGCATTAAATCAGTTTCAGTGATCCCAGAATGAGTGACTATCAAAGAGATTATCTTACCACGCAATTGCCTATTGGAGCCTTCAAAAGGCACTTGTTTCTTATATTGAGCGCTATTTCGGCTTGGATTTTTATGCAGCTTCTTCAACATCGCACCATAATCCATGAGCGCGTAATACCAACTACGAGGGTTTGACCGATCAAGCGTGCACTCGACTAGCGGATAGAGTTTATCGTCTTCTACGCCTTGTTCATCGGCGTAAAAGGCGTGGATGAACACTGTTCTTATATTTGTCTCTATAAAAACCGACGGTATGTCGAACGCAAAAGTTCGTATCGCACATGCAGTCGCGTTTCCTACACCCGGCATGCCTACGAGGGCCGAGTAGTCAGATGGCAGCTTTCCTCCAAATTGTGCTTCAACGGTTTGAGCTATTCGTTTGAGAGCGATTGCTCGCTTATTATATCCTAAACCGTGCCAAACCTCGAGCACATTTTTTAGCGGAGCGCGGGAAAGCGCTGAAAAACTCGGAAAGTTGTTTAAAAACAACTGATACTTGACAAGTACTCGCTCTACTTGGGTTTGTTGTAACATAAGCTCGGAGACGAGAATTTTGTATGGATCGCGAGTCTCTCTCCATGGAAGGACTCGACCTTCACTCCGGTAATGTCGATAAATCCGTTCTTGAAAACTTGTGATCTGAGCAGCACTTAAATCGCAAATTGTTCGGCGACGTCGTCCGTTGTGTTTGATAATACCAACTCCAACTATAGACATAGGAGCAAAGGCCGGTATTTTCGTCGTTCTATCTATAAGCTTCTTAAGGGAATTCGAAAGGCTGCGAAGTAAATGGCTTGAGGATGGACTCCTGCCTGCGAACTCTGAGACACTTGTTCTGTGGCGCTCTTGATATAAACCCGACAAGAGATGTTTCACGCAAGAAAAGAGACCATCAACGCTTCTAATAAACGGTATTATAGCTATTATCTGATTAACGTATTAACACCGGTAAGCGAAGGCACGTGCGCTCATTTTAAACAAAAAAGAGGCATCACACGGAGTGTTGCTCTATATGACAGCAACTGCTTTAACCGACTTCTGCTAGTACTATCAAAAACCGTGACATTACGATGCTCTCAAAACACTGGTTCAGTCGAATTTCAAGGAGAATTCACATTTTTTGCGAGTCTTTTGCTAGTCTTATTATTACAACAAAAAAACTGCGACTGACAAAACAGTAGTCCACGAGCTGTCTGCGCCAACGACCGCAGTTGTAGCAACGTTAAACGTTTCCTTCGGTTTAGAATCGGTCCCGGTCTCGTACATGCTCGACGCCAATCTCTCAGCGTAGGCGCCTGAGCTCTCTGTCGCCTCGCCAAACGCGTGGTGCTCTGAAATATAGCCAAAATCATCAGGATTCTTGGGAATTGCACAACCTAATGACGCTGAGATTCTCCTATTCGGTTCATTAGACGCCAGTCTAGACATTACGCAGAAAACTATTTCTCCGGGAAGTAGTCGGCTGAGCCCGTTATCCTTAGGGATAATTTCGCAATTCGGCGGCAATATTGAACTCACAGTGACAAGATTGAATTTCTCTATACCTGCATCTCTCAAAGCTTTTTCAAAACTCTCTAAGTTCTCTCGGTGTGTTCCAACACCGGTTGAAAAAAAGATCTTTTTTGGCAATAACCTCATCTTGACTATCACGCCCCTTTAAATCTCGTATATAGCAAAACATATCACACTGTAAGTGTTTTTAACCTTTATGCAAAGAATGGTACTCGAAGTAGTGACTTTGATTGTTTCTGTTGCCTTTTTCATAGCCTTACTGCTCGCCGTTCATCTATCGAACGCTGGATCGCTCGGATATATACTTGGGATCCTTGTATTTGTTTTGATTGTTAGTGTCGCCGGGACCAGAATTGCCTCTTACGAATAGAATTGCCGCCGGACTGGAGCGAGGTTTAGGCTACTAAAGCCGATATTTCCTTAATATTAGGGGTTTTTCATGAAAACAAAAACAGACCGCATAAAAATGGACACTTTAGGCGGCGTCCAGATCATAGACATAACAAACCATGTCCAAGAACTTCTTACAAAAAGCAACTTAAATGATGGCTTGGCTACGGTTTTTGTTCCAGGCTCAACTGCATCTGTAACGACGATAGAATACGAGCCTGGCCTCATCGCGGACATCAAAAAGGCACTTGATCGGATAGCTCCAAGAGATGGTCACTATGAGCACGACCAACGATGGCATGACGGTAACGGACATTCACATGTAAGAGCAGCGTTTTTGAAACCAAGCGTCGCAATTCCATTCTCTGACAAAACCTTAATGCTCGGTACCTGGCAACAGCTTGTGTTCATTGAACTCGACGTCAGGCCTCGCAACAGGACTATCGTTGTCCAGCTTATGGGCGACTAAGCATGCTTAAGTCGAATGTTAACTGAGCGGCACGTTCGATATCTTCTGCCACGATGAACGCTTGCTCGAGGTTGGCCCCGACAGCAATCAACCCATGATTCTGCAGAAGGGCCCCTTTGCACCCCGAAATCCCGCGAGATACTGCGTCACCCAAGTCGGAAGTACCTGGTTCTTCATAAGGAATCAACGGAACGCGACCTAAGAGGTATTTTCCCTCAACATCAGGTGATTCTAGATCACGCCCCAAGCATGATAATGCTGTTGCAAAGCGTGAATGAGCGTGCACAATTGCAGAACATTCCGTCGCGTTATAAATCGCTAGATGTGTCGGCAACTCGCTCGAAGGACGTTTTCCTTGAAGATGTTCCCCCGCCATTGTTACGACAGACACATCATCCGGCCGAATTCGATAGCGAGGAACCTTTGTTGGAGATATGAACACGATTTGTTCGGCCCGTACGCTTATGTTACCGCTTAATGACGATGTAAGGCCGCGCTCATATAACAGGCCCGTGTATTTCGTGATTTCCGTTTTCAATAGCAGCGCCCGCGTTTCTGTCGTTGCCAATAAAGAGCCTCCGTTTTAGCTTTCGCGCTTTCAGACTCGCTTCAGAAGTCTGATCACTACACTAAATGAACGATTCTAAGCAGTTCGACGGTTATAATGATTAACGTTCCAAGTCCAACCATCTTGGCCACCGACATTATGTAGTTTTGTCTCGAAATGTATCCTGAATATACACCTAAGGCAACTAATGTTATCAAGCTTAAAACGACGGAAACGAACGCCGAACCTACCCCTAATATCCACGGCGCTAACGGGACAAGGCTTGCCAGAAAGCTGGCGCCGCCGTGAGTTAATGCATCCTTTAGGATTCTTTTTTTACTTTGCGATTCGACATACGTATTGCTTAGCTTCCTCAGAAGGGATTTCTCGGTCTTAACGAGCTTTCCATGCTCAATTGTACTCTCCGCTAAATACGACCCCATGCCGTTGGTTAACGCCAGCGCAATCGCGCCTCCAAAACCGGCACTAACGACAATCACGTTAGAAGCGCTTACTACTGAAACGCCTAAAATTATTCCAAGCGTGGCAAGAAGTCCGTCAATAGATCCGAGTATTAAGTAACGCCCTTCCTCAATATTAAAGCTCATGGACGTCTTATTACTGAAAAAACTTCTGTGCAGAGGTTAAAAACTAAATTTCCGGCTGGAATTCATCCGCGATCGTGAAGCGTTTCGTCTTCTTCGACGATTTTTTTCCCAGCAATGATCTCGTCGACGCTATGAACAACCCCGCCCAAATTCTCAATAGTCTGTAGTACAAGGTTGTAATTAACGTTGGTGCCCTCAACAGTGATCTTTACGTTTTCAGTTTGCTGATCGACCTCATAGAGGCTCAAATTTACGCCGTCGACGTCTTGCAGATCCCCTATCGCACTAGCCACCTCGACGTTTGTAGGCTCATGAGGTTTCAGTACGTCGAGCACTAATCGCCTGATTTGAGACATTTCTCTACCGATCACCGTAGTCAATAAACAGACTTATTCTTTATAATGCTATTTATGGTCCAGAATTAGCGCATTTAACGAATCGCGCCACTTTGAGAGATTATGGCCGTTGCATTGTAGCAGAATAATCCGATCTTCTTGCATAAACGTAACGTTGAGTGTACCGTTCACAATCGATACTGCTTTAATATCGCTGTTTTGTACGAGATATGCACCGGACGAAAAATAAGGCTTTACATAAAAGCACTTCTGATACAGCCTCATTGCCGCTGGTCTCTTAAAGGTGGTCAGCAAGCGATTTGATTCCACATCTTTTAAATTAAGCAGCACGGCTGTCATTGTCGCTAAGACAGGACGAAACTTTGCGACCTTTTTTACGTTCTTCTTGCTAAAAACCGAGCCGATATAACGGTGGCGTACAATAGCCCGAGCTTGCGAGAGGAGCGATACCGCCGTGAAACTAACCAAGAGCACCGTAAAAAGCACCGTTATGATGAAGACGTAGAGCAGCCCCGGAAATAATTGAACCATGCGGGCTATTTACCCTCCTGACATGTTTCCTCGGACAGTTCGTCACACTATTGCGAGCGTACTTCGTTCTGCAGATTTGTAGCGTAGTTAAGCTAGGTCTTTGCAAAGCTGTCCCGACAACTATCAAGATCTGACAGTCTTCATCTCTTCTGCTTGTGGCTCTCGCGGTTAACCTTTTCTATTTGTCGACGCATCAACCGTATATGCTCGAATTGCGACGCAACACGGCGCATCTGTTGCTTGGCTCGTTTTTTGCGTTTTTGGTAGTGACGCTACCGCGCGAAATAGTTATTGCCTGCAACGTGTTGCTCATCAGCGGGCTAATTGTTGCTTCTTTTCTGTATCAGAAACATAAAATTGCTTTGTTAACATGGCTATTCACGCGCTTTGATCGGCCCGGAAAATTCACCGCGAGGGGTGCCATCATTTTTTTTGTAGGAACCCTGATCGCTGTGTTACTCTTCCCGCCTTTGTTTGCTGCACTAAGCATCCTTGTGCTTGCTATTAGTGATAGTCTTGCAACGATTGCTGGCCATTATGCAGGAAAACATATGCTGTTCAAAAAAAAGACAATTGAAGGCACTTTAGTTTTCTTCGCGTGCACGTTAGTTATACTCGTTTTGTTTATTGCGCCGATGAAAGCACTAGTAATTGCTCTGATCGTGTCTGCTACAGAACTTGTTACTCCAACATATCTCGATGATAACCTCACCATCCCGTTCGTAACCGGGCTGCTTCTCAGTCTGTAACCGCTTCTTCTGAGACGCATAACGGAGAAAGTGTCGAACGTGCACGCGATAATCTGCTTTTGCAGAACCAAGCTCCATATAAAACGACACCAACAGCGTCATTATATGAAAACGGTTCTACCGCTTAAAAAAACGTTTCAAGGCCCACCAGAGGAGGGCTCCTCAAACTGTTCGGGGAACCCCTTTTTAAGCGCTGCCAAAACGCGAAACATCTTGACATCTATGGCGTCCTCTGGATTATCAAGAAAAAGCCCTAGAGAGACTGCGTAAGCAATATCGTCAATCAGATTCGCCGCGATATTTAAGCGACCCTTTTCAGAGAGCTCAGATAGAATAAGGGAGATGTCGAACGCACGGTCCATTATGTAGTCGGCCCCGACTCTGTTGACTCTTTTAGCGACGTTATCCATTTGTGAGCCCAAAATAGCTTTTGGATCTTCTACCGCCGGGATGTCCAGATTCTTGTATACGAGATCGCCTTGGTTCTGGACCAAAAGATAAAGGTGCTCACAATACGTGTCCGAACCTGCATGATTTGTACAGTCTTCGCCACATAGCACCTCGCAGTGGGGAAGCATGCCTCGTGCTTGATAAGCGTCCATTTGAAACTTAGCACACATGAACATAACTATTACAATTTAGATGCAACTAATATAAATCTAAATTCTAACGATGATGTGTTTGTCTTGTGCGTTATCTGCAAAAACGGCCAAGAAATAAACTGCACAATAACGCAACTTATGATTACTCCCCTAGGTTGTTTTATCTGAAAGGTGGCTGTTTAGTTCAAGTTCTTTTCAAGAAAACTGTTAAACCGTTCAGAAGCATTATATTGGCTGAATACATATTTCATTCTCTGGGCTGCTTCATAATAGGCTGGTGCGTCAAGTATCATGCTCACAGCCTGCCTAGTTTTCTGTGAGGTGAGAGCCCCCCCGCGCAGCAATATACCGCAGCCGGCCTTTTCAATAGCGGTCATTGACAGGTACTGGTCGAAATTTGTTGGAATGCCCAAGACCGGAACACCTTCATTCAGAGCCTGGTATGCTGTGCTTGCGCCACCGCTGCAGATCACCAGCGCCGAACGCTGTGCCACACTATCACCGGGGACAAATTCACATTTATAGACATGCTTTTGATGAATTTTTGTGTCCAATCTTCCGGCTGTGGCAGCTATGACGGTTACGGGGAGGTCTCTAAGGCCTTTTAAAATTGCTGGTAGCAACTTCACATTTCCAGATGAACCCATGTTTACATAAATCAGGGGACGGGATAAATCAATATCATTCCACCATACAGGCGGCTCTATATCTGGTGACCATAGAATCGGGCCAAGAAATATGTGCGTGTCGGGCTTATTCTTAAGCGGTATAAGCTCGATCGGATCGGGGTAGAGGGTATAATTCCCCCAAGTAAGCATTTCAAGCAAACTGCCAACCGGCGGCAGCTCAAACTGCTGACGTATCCGGTTGAGCGGTTGTGCAAAACGATCAAATACGGCAGGAAGTGCCTTCGGGAAATAACGTGTCGCAATTTTTTCACTCAACAGCCGCACTATGGGATGGTCAGGCATAGGAAAGGAATCACGCACTGCAAAGGGGCTCCAATATGCATTAATTACGGGAGCATAGGGAACGTTACAGACCGGCGCACTCACTGCAAGGGAGAAACGTGCATCACCGATAATGATCTCGGGCTTAACGGACTGTATTAACTGAATCTCTGCATCAACGTACCGCCTAAGCAGCTTTTGGGTATAAAACGACTTGCCATTTTCAGCAGATGATAAGAACGTTTTTTTATCCATCGTGAAAAGCTGCCAGTGCCGAAAGTCTGTCCGGCTGAAGATCTCAGGGTCAAAGGCTGAAGAGGCAAAATGCACTTCGTACTTCTTTTGATCAAGTGCGCGCGCCAGCACCAGGAGGCGTACCACCTGTGAGAGGGTGGTGTTCTCTACAACAAACAAAATCCGTTTTAACTGCTTCGCTTGTTCTTCTGTCATACTATATCAGCTGATAGCTCATTCCGATGATGTTGTACGTTCAATATGGTGTACCTGTGGAGGCCACGACGCGGGTTCGAATCTCGCCCGCGACCTTTTTTTTCTTTATAGGCGTCAGCTTCGCTTGCTTTTTGTAAAATAAGTGATTTTAGCTCGGCGATTTGAGATTCTAGCTGATATAAGCGATTTTCTACGTCAGGATTCTGCATAGTTGTGCAACAGTTGTCTACTACTTTATAAGCTACGACTAAGAAAGCCAACTTTCTGTCAAGAACAGTTTGATAAATTTCCGCTTTAGACCCGATCAGTTCTTGAAATTCCCGCGGCAATCGAATAATAAGATAAATGTGTGAAGGCTTCGAGCTTTGGACGCTAATTTTGTGCGTGCAGATCATCTCAGCACCACACTCAGGGCACGAGACAGCGCACTTTATGTTTTCATTGTGCTCGTCCCTCTGTCATTGTTCCACCTCTTGTTAACTACTAATTAAAGCGTAGCGGAGTATAAAATAGTGTTTTAAATCCAGCTACCGTTGGCGGTAATCAGCAGGCACCCCCCATCTTTCTGTTACATTATACCGAGACACTGTTGACTCGAAGTGAACCCAGATGGGTGCATTATCTAACTGAGGATGCGCTGCAAAAAAAGAACTATCGCCGTAGCGTAGGGCTTCAAGAACTAAGGGCAATTCATCTTGAAAGATTTCAAATCGAAATTGAGCAGATCCAAAAACAAACCCGCCACTCACGTGACAATAGACGTGTAACGCCGGCCCTTCATCAGTGTTTTTCCACTCAGCAAGCACTTCATCTCTCATGAGCCTTGTATACCAACCACATACCTGTGATTCATTACAATCTGGGCCAATTGTCAAAAAGAGCTCGCCTGTGATATCGGAGTGGGTTAGCGTATAACGGCGCGGGGAGATCGGATCCGTGGGTCCAATCCCAGCCACGTGTTTGACATGCAACTTTTCCGGTCGCAATCTATTCTCGCGTCTGTGCGTATCCATTGGTTCGCCTGCCCTTCAAATGTCCTTAAATTCCATCTCGTAGATGAATTGGGAGCCTATATCCTTATCAAAAGGGTATTGTCAAATCTTTGACGTCGTCTGTGTTCATTGATCGTGATTGTGTGCGACACCACGAAAGGTGAGGTAGACTCACTTCTTGATCCTATATTGTTGCCACACGGTCTCTCAACGTAAAGTTTATCTTTTGTTACCGTTTTTGGAGGAGTGCTTAGCTTTCACTTATAGGAGGGCAAAATGTTAGGCAAACTTCTACTAATTAAGATGCTAACGATAGCAGGGTTTGTGGTCATGCTGCTGCACGTCTTATTTTTCGTCGCCACCTTAGCGTTGCATGCCCTGTTCTTAGCTCCTCGACTTGGAAAGATAATGAAGCGTAACTCGTCGCGGGACGCTTGTTGCTGAGCTAACCGTGCGAGGACCTGCCTCTAGGAAGAAAGAAAACCCCATCGACAGGGATGATGGCGCCTTGAACATAGCTTGCTAAGTCACTCGAGAGAAAGAGGACGACTTTTGCCGCCTCGTCAGGCGCAGCCCATCGTCCTTTGGCAAGCCGTTGGTGAAAATCATATCCACTGTTGACAAGATCAAGCTGTACGTTTAAAATGGCACCCTTCACCAGAACGGGGGAAAAACTGCGGGCATCTTCAGAAGGGTAAAGACAGCAAAGGCCAGCCCGCCAAGTGCTGTGTTGACATACGGGAGATACCAGTAGAGACGGTCGATGGAAACCTCTTCGCGGAAAAGAAGTACTGCTGGAAAAAGCGGATATATGATTACTAGAAAGCTGAGCGGGTACAAGCCCGCAAGTAGGAGCACCAGCAGAGAAAATAATGTCCAAAAAGCTGTGCATAATAGGAGCGAAGAGCGCCTTCCGAGCCAGACTGCTGTCGTAGTGATCCCGGCAGCCCGGTCGTACCGGATATCCGGTATTGCGGAAAAAATGTGCATCGCCGATATATGCAAATACCCGGCGATAACTAACAAGAGCGGGGGGGTCTGGCCTGCTGCAAGATAATAACCAAAGATTCCCGGCATGATATAGAGCATATTTGAGGAGAAATCAAGAACCGGGTGCTGCTTGAAACGGAGCGGCGGAGCAGAATAAAAATATGCAAGAAACAGAAATATAAGAAAAATCACCTGCTCGGTACGATCTTGCGTAACGAGGAGCGCCAGGGAAAAAGCAGCAAAGATAGTGAGCAGGAGCAGCGTTTTCCGGTGTTCGTTTGCTTTTAATTTGTGCTCTTTTCCCACTTTCTTGGGATTCTGCCGGTCGGTCTCCTCGTCCCAGTAATCATTGACGCCGTAGATAAACAGGTTTGCTGGGAAGAAGAAATAAAAAAGGTAGAGATAGTAGAGCGGAGAAAAAAAAATCTGCCAGTTTTCCATGCCGAGCGCGACACCCAAAACAAAGGTGCCACCGGTATAAATCCAGAATCTGAAGCGCGATATGGTAAAAGCGAGAGGGAGCAGGGATATGGAAAGTATCCGGTTTCCCACGTTAGATTTCATACCGTGGTGCACCCGGGAACTGAATCCTGCATAACGGGATATGCACGCTGTTGTAAAGGATTCTCATGATAATTCGCGAGATCGAAGGGCGAACAAAAGTCCTGTAAATGACAAATGGGTCCCTTGCTATCAAAGTAGCGGTCCATTTGTACATTTCTGCAGCAGTCCTGATGGGTATCAGGTACCGGTATGGTATAAACCGGTAGCCCCGTTCCCCTTCCTCCTGCCAGCGGTAATACTGGGCGATCTGTTCCCTGATAAAGAACCGGAACTGTTCGGGTGCGTCCCGGGCGTCTGACTCTTCCAGCCCGGAAAGACCGCACCGTCGAATATATTCTTGCGAGAAATACACCCGGCCTAATTTCAGATCTTCTGCAATGTCGCGGACGAAATTGATATACTGCATGGACCTGCCCAGCAACCGGGCATAAGGAAAGGACTTCTCGGGTAGATCAAGGATCCGTGCCATCATAAGACCTATCACCTCTGCAGAACCGTAGAGGTACTGATCGAGTTCCAGCTGCGTCTCGTACCGACTCTTGCTGAGATCAGCACGCATTGAAGAGAGGAAAGCATCAATCCACTCGCAGTCGAACTGTTTCAAGGCAGCAAGTCCTGCAAACCCGTCAATTACGACATCCCCGGTGATGCGGCCATCCGCTGCACACTTCCATCGATCGCAGAATGCTTTAAATTCCTGCTTCTGCTGAGGGATGCTGTCAACAAAATCGTCTGCCTGGCGGACAAAGGCATAGAGCATAAAAACGTCCTTTCTCACTTCGGGCGGGAAAAAAAGGCTGGAATGGAAATATGTTCTACTCCCTTTTCTGAAGATCTGGTAGTGTATGGACTGCCCCATAGTAGGATACCTACATTACTTATGGTATTTATCTGTAAGTTCAGCGGCCACTATTGTCGATGATATAATGGTCATGGGTACACCGATACCGGGGTGAGTGTAGTGGCCGGAGTAAAAGAGATTGTCGACCTTTTTGCTTTGGTGGGCAGGTCGCCATAGGGCAGTCTGGAAGAGTGTATGCGAGAGGCCCAGCGCCGTGCCCTTGTACGCGTGATAGCGCTCTTTGAAATCATTGAGGGCAAACGCCTTTTTCACCACCACTGCATCCCGGATCCTGTCACCGGTCGAGGCTTCCAGTTTGTCCATGATGAGGGTGTAGAACCGTTCGCGGATTTCTGGTGAATCTTCAAGCCCAGGTGCGAGAGCCACGAGGATAAACAGGGTGTCGCAGCCAGGAGGGGCAGCCGTCGGATCGGTCATCGAGGGAACATTGACGTAATAGGAGGGATTTTTTGGCCATGCGGCCTTTTTTGGGTCAAATATCTCATCGAAGTTATGCTCCCAGTTCTTATCCAGAAAGAGCGTATGGTGTGCTAAGCTCTCAAAGCGCCTGTTTACGCCCACATAAAAGACTATGGCTGAAGGGGCCATCACGCGGCGCTCCCAGTATTTCCTGTCATAGGTCCGGTACTCCGGATTGAGGAGCTCGAGTTCTGCAAACGCATAATCCGCATTCACGAGAACGATATCGGATTCATAGGTTCCTCCGGAGGTCCGGACTCCCTGTGCTTTGCCGTCTCTGACAATAATTTCCGTCACCGGTTCGTTGAACTTGAATTCTGCGCCATAGTTCTCTGCAAGATCTCTAATTACCGTTGCCACTTTCCGCATTCCCCCGACCGGATAAAAAACTCCGAGCGTAAGGTCGATGTGTGACATTATGTGGTAAAACGAAGGGGTGTTCTTAGGTGAGCCGCCTAAAAATCCGATTGAATACTCGACGATCTTTTTTGCCTCGTCACTCGTAAAGTGCTTCGAAACAAATGTGTCAAGATTCTCAAGGATGTGCATTTTCCTGCCTTCGATCAGCATGCGGCCGGAGAAGAAATCAAAAATGGATTTATAATCCCTGTAGAGCATCTCGTTGATCGAGAGGTCGTATTTTTCTTTGGCAGATGCAAGGTATTTCTTTAGTTTTTGGCCGCCACCTTGCTCAAGAGAATCAAAAAGTGCAATATTTTTATCAAGGTCAGCGGCAATGTCCAGCACCTTGCCGTTGCCAAAATAGATTCGGTAGGAGGGGTCAAGTCGCGGTAATTCCATCAGATCGTTAGCTTTCTTTCCGAACTCCATGAAAAATTTTTCATAAACATCCGGCATCAGGTACCAGGAAGGCCCCATATCAAATATGTACCCTTTTTCAGAATAGACACTGGCCCGTCCGCCGGGTCCTTCATTTTTCTCCAGTACAAGAACGTCGAACCCATTTTTTGCGAGCAGCGCAGCAGCTGATAGTCCCCCAAATCCTGCCCCGATAGTAATTACCTTTTTGCCGTTTTTTTCCGCCATGCCAAGACACCGAATCCATATCGGGGCATCCTTTTAATATAGATTTGGCAGAGAACATTTGTAATCCAGGAATAATCAGCTATCCGCAGGCAACGCATTTTGGCGCCATTACTCGGCAAATTTGCTTAGTGGATTTGTAGACGGATAGTAAATCCTAGAAGTAGTAAAAACGTCTAAATAAGCCCTTTCGAGGCTCTGAATCGGGTTAAAATCCCGAACCGGGCGTTCTTTTTCAATATAAGGGTAAAAATTAATCTCTTTTTCTAAAATAAGCTTTTTTAGATCAACGATTTGAGATTCGAGAGCGGAAAGGCGATGGTCGTAGCCTGGTCAAAACTGCACGTTAGCATACACTTCCTGTACGTCCTTATCAATAAACTGCATGTAGATTGCTGTTATCTTTATACTAGAGTGACCCAGCACCTGCTGCACTGCCGAACGAATGACCCACAACTATAGTTCTTGCAACCCCTCAACAAACTGGCGTAGCTTGTCTTGATAAACGCCTTTCTTGACCTCTTTTTCCTGGAGAGCAAGGATGCTTACCGGGCGTCTTTCACAGAGTGCTTCCATCTCAGCAAATAACTGCTGACTCTCACCACCGCCATTTGTGCAAAAAAATGCTACCCGTGTGAACTTCGACTTATTGTTGGTGATGTAGGTCCGCGGAGCACTCGACAACGTGCCTGCCCAAATGGGCGTGCCGAGTATTACTAAATCGTATGACGCGGGATCACGTTTGATGTCTGTGAGCTTGGTGAGCTTCTTTGCCTTTGCGTCCCTTCCAGCCGACACAAAGCCCAGAGGCCCGCTGCGTTTTTTTGTATCAATAAGTTCTTCACTGTCGCAGTTGAGCGACTCAGCAAGCGCTTCCGCTACCTGTTTGGTCGCACCTGTTCGCGAATAAAATACCACTAAAGCCTTCATTATAAGTTCCTTCCGTAAGTTAATTCGGTTTACCGGCTTAAGGCTTTTTGCGGCAGTTCATCATTTTAATCTAGTGGATTGAAATACCCTTTTAACTATTTATTAAGTGCATCACTATTTTTTCAACTTCGACTGCCTTGCCATTCTTAAGATTTTTGATGCAACTATGCTGCGCTTCACGAATTTCAGCAGTAGGCTCATTAGCAATAGCCGTGAACTGAGAAACCAGCCGCTTAGCCCCGACAAAATTCCCGACACTTACCCGCCGATTAACTCCGCGGACATCTAAAACCGTCCCGTCCATACAAGGCGGGTGCTCACAATACAGACATTCAGAAGCAAATCGCATCACCTCGCGAATAGCCTCAGGCTCATCAGTAAATAGCTCAGACCTCTTAAACGGATGCGGTACAATCTCAACATAGTTGGGCATATCCTTCTTATAGGTGAATGGCTCCAAGCCGCGTTTCTTCAAAATGGCGTTGGCGGCGGTGAGGCCTGAGACGGTGACAGCGGGGGTTCCGGTGCCCATGCAGGTAGATTCGCCGCAATAGAACAAAGTGTCCCAAGGGCTTCTGATGTGCAGTCTTTTGAACATGTGTTGCCCGAGCATTTGTTTGGGGCCGGCGACGGCGCCATCATTCTTATTCGTGTAGCGCTCGATGGTGAGGGGGGAGGCTAGTTCGGCGTAGCGGACGGCTTGGCGGAAGCCGGAAAAGCGTTTTTCAATGACGTCCAGGATGCGTTGGACTTCGAGGTCTTTGCGTTGGCTGTAGGCTTCGGGGGAGAGGGATTCCCAGTTTTCGAAGGAGGGACCTATGGCGATGACGGTGTGGACGTCATCATCGCAAAGGGTTTGGTCGTCGATGCTCATGATATAAAGGGTGACTTCGCTTTCGTCGATTTGGTCGGGATTGCCGATGAGCATTTCGATAGGCAGGGTATCAGAAGGAATCACGCTTTTATCGACCGTAGTATAAAGAACGACGCTCGGGTACGTTGGAACAAGGTTCCGCGCCCATTCATTCAACGAGGGGGGGAGGTAAGAGGTGTCGATGAGTTTTCCATAGAGGTTCCAAACAGTGCCAGAGTAAATGATATCATCGCCGTAGAAGCGTTTGCCGGTCGTGATTTCGACGCCGCAGGGTTTTTCGCCGTCAAACAATATTTGGCAGACTTCGCTTTCGTAGTGAATTTCACCACCGTTTTCTTCGATACTTTTTTCGAGTTTGCCGGGCAGGAAGAGGGTGGAGCCGGCCGGGTAGTAGCTGCCGCCGAAGTGGTTGTCCACGAACATGACGGCTGCAAGAATGGCTGGGGCTTCTTCGACCGTGGCGTAGCAGTAGGTGGAGGTGAGTTTGTCGAAGAACTTGAAAATTTCAGGGTCTTTGAAATACTGCCTCAGGAGGCTTCTGGCTGATTTGTTCATATAACTCAGGAAACGTGCGTAGGAAACCGGATGGCGTAACAGGCTTTTCAGAGACTCGACTTTGTCGGTTTCGTCGGGGGAGGAGAAAACCGGATTTTCGACCATGACGTGGTGGTAAATTTCGTTGAGGTCGTAGTAGAAGCGTTTGATGTTGGCTTTTTCAGAGGGAAAAACTATGCTGAGTTCTTCAGCAAAGAGGTCAAGGTCTTCGTGAAATATGATGCGGTGGCCCTTATAGACAACGGCGTAAAGCTGGTCGTGCTTGATGATGCGGATGGGTTCCTCCAGGCAGTTAAAAACTAAGCGGTGGGGGCTGAAGCCTTTCTCGCCGAAGCCGTAGAGCATGGCGGCGCCTTGGTCGAAAGTGGTTATGGCAGCTTGGTCAGAGGTAGCGGTGTCACGTTTGAAAACCCCGCAAGACCCGCCCGGGGTGAAAGTCTTTTCGAAGAGAAGCACTTTTTCGCCGCGTTTGGCCAGAAGGGCGGCAGCGGTTAAACCGGAGAGGCCGGAGCCGATGATGAGGGTGGTTTTGGACACGACATCAAATGTTCGTTTCTTATTTAGGTATTTTTTCGAAAATCCTTATCCGCCATTTTCACTTGGGAAATAGGTACTCACTGCCAATCCCACGTTGCGAATTTCAAAAGCATTCATCTCTCCAATACTTCATATATTTATCATACGCGCCGTAAGGCAAAGAGTGCTGACAACTACTCTACTCGATTCCACGAACCCCATGGTGAGGATGTACGCGCGATTGGATTTATTCCACCCCACTACATCGCCATGCTGCTCGGCACACTTCCACAGCTGTGCAGGTCAATCCCACGACAAGTTCAACGAATGCTAGCGCGCTCAACGCGACTCGCCTTAGCGCACCGTCCTCACAAGCTCAGAGCAACAATACTAACGCTACGCCGGCCGCAGTTATACTGAAAGTCGATGAATCATCCACAAACGCCCCTGTGATAAGCGGAGTCCTGAGCAGCATAGCGAATGGTTTCAATTCGCAACTTACAGGTTCGACGCAAATCGTCGGCGTCGAGAACCAACAAGTTCTTTCATCGCAGTTCAAATATATCGATTTCTTTGTGCCAGGGATCATAGGCTTGACGGTCCTCACAACCGGCGTGCTTGGCACCGTTGGAACGAACACTCAGTATCGCAACAACGGAATCCTACGGAAACTCGCGACGACACCTCTCGGAAAGTCTGAGTGGATTATATCTAAAATGTTGTATCAAACTGTCGTTATATTCATTTCAGCAACCTTAATTATCGTCGTAGCCAAGCTCGTATATAACGTAACAGTAGTGCCCAATGAAGTTACCCTACTGCTCCTTTTTGTCGGCACTATATGCTTTACCGGAATTGGAATGATCATCGCGCGTTTTATAAAAGACGAGGACGCGGCAAATGCAGCAGCAAGCGCGGTCACTTTCCCAATGCTGTTCCTTGCCGGCACTTTCATCCCACTTGAAACGATGCCTGAATATCTCCAAATAGTTGCAAGGTTTCTTCCGCTTACTTATTTAAACTACGGGCTCAGAGACGCAATGATCCTCGGAGACACAGCAAGTGCATTGTATAACATGATGATAGTATTAATCGCAGGGGCCATCTTCTTTGTAATCGGCTCAATTATAACCGATTGGCGCGAGGGCGGTTGAACGGCGTTATGAAAAATATCCGACTCACGCACGGAATAGATAGAGAAAACATCTGCCCTACCAACGCTTGTTGCTGAAGCGGTCCAATGAAACGCTTCAATTGCCGCTAGAATAAAAAAAGCTTTCGCTAGACAAAGAAGTAGCTAACACAAAAAAAGAAGACGCGGAGCGTTCTTACGCTCCCGCGTAGTACAATGTACCTTTTCCTCCCTCGCCGCGATCTCCTTGGTAGACCTTGACAGCATATTGCGTACCATCATAGTCGATTTGGTCGTCTTTCTTGTAAATAAAGCCAGTCAGCCAATACCCAATCTTACCGAGGACAATAATCTCGCCCTTCGTCATTTGAGCACCAACTCGACTCTCTGCATCCCCTTCGATGACGATCTTACCACCGTGCGCGTGAATGCCGGCCTGGAGATCAACGTTACCTTTGACGACGATTTCGCCGGCTACCATAGCTTCGCCTAAGTCGCTCCCGGCATTGCCGCTTACGACGATCTTACCACCTTTCATGCCGCGCCAGTCACCGCGATAGCTAGCGCCGAGGTAATCACCTGCGTTTCCGTCGATGACCAATTCGCCGCCTTCCATGCCTATGCCAGCGTATGCACCGGCGTCACCGTTTACGCGAAGTCTACCTCCGATCATCCAGCCGCCTGCATACATGCCGACTGAGCCTTTTACCAGAAGCTTACCCGCGGACATTTTCATGCCTATATACTTCACCTTCGGAACTGATCCATCGATGATGATGCCGATCTCGTTCGGGTCGGGGTCGGTTTCTCCAATTACGTCAAAATAGTCTCCGAGGGCGTACGTTCGGTTGCCCTCGTAGATCTCAACCGCTCGGACTTCGTCAAGCGTCTTGCCAGCAAAGTCGTCAGGCGTGACGTTATCCGCGTCGAGGAACATATACTCTTTGTCTTTAGGCCGAAGCGTGATCTTTTTCACTTACGCCACCCCCGGTTTGATAACTAGACCGCGTGCAACGTACTCGTCTTGGACTGGATAGTTGTTCTTCGTGACGCTGTAGAACCTTAAGAACTTCTTTTCGATGTCCTGCATGATCGCTGGGTCCAGAACGCCGTCCGTGGCATCGACCCAAATCGTACGCTTGTTGCCCTTACTCACAACCTCTCCGTCTATGACGACGATGTCGCCACCTTTAATCGTGCAAGCCGTGTCTTTAAACGCCTTTTCAATGCCTGCAGGGTCCGTTGTGGGATCCATGGTCTTCGGGTTGTAGTTGAATATCGCAACATCGGCGTCAGCGCCGACTCCCAGATGGCCCTTCATATCACCAAGTCCGAGCGCTCGAGCAGGACCCGCGCGTGTCATCTTAGCAATGTCGTAGAAATCAAAAACGCGAGAGATACCGCCAATAGCGACCCGATCAGGCACTACCTTATGCAACGTCTCAAGTCGGTCCAGCCGAGCTTGATTTGACATAAGCCAGCTAATTATGCGTGGATAGCGCCTGAAAGGCCCAGCATTGGGATGATCTGTCGTAATGAACGCCTGCATTGGATCATCGATCAGAAGCGCGAGCTCAAGTCCTATGGCCCACTGGATGCCGCACACACTAATCTTTGGGCTGTATATGTATGGAACGACGCCAGCAGCGGTTTCGAGTTCGATATCGGCATTTGACCACTTGAGGTGGTTCGTGTTATGGAGATAGAACTCCATCGGGCCGTCAGCGGTCATCGTTGTGGTCTCGTCAAGCGTGACAAACCCAACGTCGACCGTCATATTCTTATTCTTGTTTATGCTGTCAGCGATCGTTTGGGCTTCGGTTTCAAAGTCTTTCCACGTGGTACCACCATACGAGTGGAACTGCATATGGGCAAAGTTGATCACTTGGTCCCTTTTTCCGTTCTTTGGCAAGATCCCTTCAAGGAGTTTGATGGAATCAAGAGTAGTTTGGTAGTTACCTGGATGCCCTAAGTTGTTGGGGTGGAGGTGAATCGAAGTCGGCAGGTTCAAAGCCTCATTCGCCTCGGCAAGCCCGCTGATAATCTCAGATGGCATTACATCGAAATACGGAACTGGATCGTAAACGTTGACACAATTCATGCCCCATCCCCAGGCTTCTGAACCGCCTGGATTGACGAGCTTGATGGCGTATCCCTTCGTCGCATTGAGCATCCACGCTACGAAGGCGTTTAGTTTGTCCTGCTCTCCACGCTTAACGTACTCCATCACGAGCCAGTTGTTGCCGAGCAGTGTGTAGGCCGACTGGTCAATCAGCGGTGTGTCTGCCATTTCCTCATGCGTGTGCCGAGCTAATAGCGGCGGCATTGCCGCTTCGTTCACCTGGGTGTAGCCCATGCGCGAATATACGTAGCCGGTCTCAAACACAGAAGGAACTGAGAACCCGCCACCCGACCGCGTAAATTTGCCGCGCTTTGACGTATTAAACAGCTTATCCTCGGGCCTCATGTTGCGGCCAACGTTTACCTTAGGCCCTGCTACGTGGGCGTGTATGTCAATCCCACCTGCCATTACTACTTTGCCGCTCGCATCGATGACTTTGGCGTTAGGAGAGACTTTGTCTACTATCTTGTCGTCTCGAATAGCGATGTCCATAACATCGCCATTTACGCCATTTTTAGGATCGTAGACGTATCCATTTTTAACTATTATTTCACTCACGTTCTCTCACTCTCCTTCCTCACGTTGCCCGCTGCAATATACTGTCAAACGCTCTGACTTCTTCCGGCTCCTTGACCGCTGTGACTTCTGGGACTTCGAGCCCCTGAAGTTCCATTACGCGTCTGTGGATGCGCTCAATGATTTCTTTGTCAGTTAGAACCCCTTCAGGCGGTTCAACGACCTTTCTCATTCTTATGGGAACGTTGTCCATGCGATATGCGCTGCCTGCGTCCTCAATGCCCACGATCGCGCTTGGAATATACACGGATGCTATCTCCGTCGTTGGAGTCACGTGTGGATCGATGGCTATCATCGGTATTGAGGCAAGCGTCCGCACCATGTTAATTGGGAAATGCGCTCCCGGATCC
This sequence comes from Methanobacteriota archaeon, assembly GCA_963719035.1. Lineage (GTDB taxonomy): Archaea > Halobacteriota > Bog-38 > Methanoflorentales > Methanoflorentaceae > Methanoflorens. The sequence continues at coordinate 483,100 of CAVRAO010000002.1, forward strand.
GCAGCAATGATCAGTGCCGCATCGGCTTCTTTACGTGCTAAGATGTCGGTTGCGGAGGTTTCGCCTGGATTGTACCGCGGGAACCCTCGGGCGAAGTCGACCGCGTACGGAAACCCACATTCCCACAACGAAACTTGATCGGCTCCAGCAACGTTATAATGTCCTCGCATGGCCATAATGAGGAACTTTGTGTACGTGTTCAAGTCCCGCGTTAAGCTTATGGCGATGTCGATATTCCGATGCTTTCCTCGCGTCATCGTAAGGCCCATACCGAAGAAGATGATTCCAAATCGGCTGTCTTTCATCGTTTGCGCGACCTTTTCAATATCGGCTCTTGGGATCTCTGCCACAGATTCCGGAAGCGGTTCGCCTCTGAGAGCCACACGCAGCGCATTCATAAGCTCGTAGTCTCTTCCCTGCTCGGGTTGGATGAAGATATCAGCGTTCTTAGCCGTTTCGGTGTTACGGACATCGACAACGATTTCAGTTCTGTCGGACTTACCCCGCTCGGTGAAGAAGCCGCGCTTGTACAACGAGTACCGGCTCATGTGGCGCGGATGTGCGTTTACGGGGTTGCACCCCCAGTAAAGCACCGTATCTGCGCGATTGATGATCTCGCCGAGAGTGCAGCTTGGAACGCCGACCGTGTGTATCGCCAACATCGACGGCCCGTGGCAACACACTGATGTGTTGTCCATCGTGCCGCCTACGTCTTCGGCAAGCGCCATGCCAGCCTCCTGCGCCTCACAATGAGTCGAGCTCCACCCATAGAGAAGCGGGTGTTTGGCGTTAACGAGAATCTCTGCTGCCTTGTTTATCGCCTCGTCCATCGTGCACTCGACGAGCTCCCCTCCTCTGCGCATGCGCGGATGCAAGTGCCGATCAGGCGCTTGAGCCGTCATAAACTTATTGTCGCCGATGATGCATGCATTTCGTGTCGCGATGATCTTCTCGGCATCATCGATATCTACTTCGAGGTCATCACATAACGTTCCACAAAATGGACACACGACGTCTGTTGCGGTTCTCATGCCTCTACTCCTCCTTGTGTCGTCATCTTTATGAGGGCGATGGCGCCTAAAACCTTCTTTCCTGGCGCAGGGGTTATGGTAACCATTATACCTTTGTATGAAGGCATCCCCGTCGTATTTGTCTCAGGATCGACGACTTGATTTGCCCATGGCCCCATCGGAATGAATACGATTCCTGGATGCGGCCCATACGGCGATTTAATTGCTCGTACCACCACTTCACCGTAGTCAGACTTGACCAAGACGCTCGATCCCGGCCAAACGTTGAGCGTTTTGAAGTCGCTGGGATCGATATGCACGAACCCAGCAGCATCAATGTACTCTTGCTTGTCCTTCCATCCTTCGATGGCAACGCCCTGTTCAATGGTCCGTCCGGTGATGAGGTTAGCCGTAAAAACTGGGTCAGAACTCGTCATCCGCCGCGACACCTTCCTGCCCTGCTGCAACTGCCTGCTTCAACGGATTGGGGCCCAGTTTCTTAATGGTGTTGACCATATCCTGGACCACCTCTGCCCAAATGGCACCTTCTGAAGCGGATATCATTGTCATGCGCAAGCGCTCACGGTCGTAACCGTACTCTTCAATGAGCTTTCTTAGGAGCGCAACGCGACGTCGCGACTTGAAGTTGCCAGCAAGATAGTGACAGTCACCAATGTGGCAACCCGATATAAGCACGCCATCCGCTCCAACGCTCAGGGCCTTCAGCACGAACGCTGGATCGAGTCTGCCTGTGCACATGATGCGGATGACTCGTACGTTCGTCGGGTACTGCATTCTCGAGGTACCAGCGAGGTCAGCCCCCGCATAGGTGCACCAGTTACAGAGTATACCTAAGATGTTTGGTTCAAATTCCTCTGCCATTGCTATCACCACCCCTGGGCAAACGCTTCTATTTCACTCATAATCTGCTCATTCGTGAAGTGCTGCATCTTTATGGCGCCGCTTGGACACGCGGAACCGCACGTGCCGCAACCCTTACACTTCGCCTCATTGACGCTCGCAACAAGCTTGTCGTCAACTTGGTGCAGCTCAGTCGCGCCGTATGGGCACAGACCGATGCACGTGGCACAGCCCCCGCAGTGTTCCTGGTCTACGATAGCGTAGATCGGTTCGAGGGTGACTGATCCCCTGTGTATCGGGATTGATGCTGCTGCCGCTGCTGCCGCTGCGTGACTCACGACATCCGGAATATCTCTCGGTCCTTGGCACATCCCTGCTAAGAATACCCCATCAGTGGTCGTCGACATGGGGTTAAGCTTCGGGTGCGCTTCTAGCAAGAACCCATCCGGACTGTTAGAAAGCGTCAGAAGCGTCTTTATCTTCGATGTGCTCTCAGCGGGCACCACTGCATTTGCCAACACTACCATGTCAAGTTCCATCTCGAGGGTTTGTCCAAGGAGCGTATCCTCAGCCGTTACGGTAAGGTTCTTTGTGACCGGATCTTCGGTGATCCTCGAAACGCGACCTCGGATAAACTTGCCGCCTTCATTCTGAATGCGGTAGTAGAACTCCTCGTACGCCTTGCCAAAGGCTCGTATGTCCATGTAGAACAAGTAGGGCACACATCCCGGCATCTTCTCGATCAACTGGTGAGCGTGCTTCAAGCTGTACATGCAGCATACACGCGAGCAGTACCGGCTTAGCACCGTCCTCTTCATCCTGATCACGCGAGCCTGCGCAGAGCACAAAGCCAACGCTCTTAGGCTTCTGACCGTCAGAAGGCCTGACGACGTTTCCACCTGTCGGACCGGATGCGCTGATCAACCGTTCTAACTCGAGCCCAGTCAAAACGTTGTCGAAGACCTTATAACCCCACTCTTCCTTGCGCTCAACGTCGTACATATCGAACCCAGTGGCGACGATAATCGTGCCCACCTTGACCGTCACGAGCTCGTCGGGCTTGTCGAAGTCAATTGCCTCAAGGTCGCCGCACGCTTCCTGGGTTTTACAGAGGTCACACTTGATACAGCTGTCCATGTCAATGGTGAACTTGAGCGGCACTGCCTGTGGGAACGGCACATAGGCCGCCTTTCGAGGCTGCAAGCCCAGGTCAAACTCGTTTGGCCGTGAAACAGGACATACCTCTTGGCATTTGCCACAGCCGTTACACTTGTCTTCGTACACATATCGCGACTTCTGGCGAATGGTAACGTCGAAGTTTCCTATGTAACCGCTTACGTCTTCGACCTCCGAGTAGGTCATCAGCTCAATATTTGGATTGCGCTCAACGTCGACCATCTTGGGTGTCAGTATACATTGCGAGCAGTCGAGTGTGGGGAACGTCTTGTCGAGACGGGACATCATGCCGCCGATGGACGGCTCCTTCTCCACTAAATACGTCTTTATTCCCGCATCGGCAAGCTCCAGTGAGGCTTGGATGCCGGCGATACCTGCGCCGATAACGAGCGCAGCCTTTTCAACCGGCACTGTCTTTGCAGTGAGGGGCTCCAGCATTGATGCCCGCGCGACCTCCATTCTGACTACATCCTTTGCCTTTTGCATTGCCTTTTCTGGCTCTTCCATGTGAACCCACGTGTTCTGCTCTCGGATGTTCGCCATCGAAAACAGGAACTGGTTTACTCCGCCCTCTTCAGTCGCTTTCCTAAACGTAGGTTCGTGTAGCCTTGGTGAACAAGCCGCTACGACCGTCCCGTTGAGGTTGTGTTCCTTGATGGCGTCTCTGATCATGGTTTGGCCGGGCGTTGAACACACATACGTATAATCCTCGGCGTATGCAACGTTCGGCAGCGTCTTTGCGTACTCAGCCAACGCCTTAACGTCTATGACGCCTGCGATGTTAGTACCGCAGTGACATACGAATACGCCGATTCTCTTCTCTTCGTCCATTTGTGTTTACCTCCTCCCTCACAGTAGTTTTGCGAGCAGTGGCTCAACGCTTATCTCGTGGGCATCGAGGCCCAACTCTTCAGGGTTCATGCCCTGTGCTAAGCCAAGAAGCTGGTTGTAGTGGAGAACCGGCAGGTCGTACACATCCCCAAACTTCTCCTTGATTTCAACCTGTCCACGATCTAACTGGAGGTGACAAAACGGGCAGACATTTACTACGACGTCTGCGTTTGCTTGCATCATATTGTAGAGCTTTTCGTTAACCATATCGAGCGCGAGATCGACCTTATACGATCGAACACCGCCTCCCGCCCCACAACACATCATCTTTTCCTTGTAATCGACCGATTTGGCCCCTAGTGCCTCAACCAGCTCATCGAAGAATACCGGTCTTTCTGAAGAACCGAACGTCCTGTCGAACTTTGGCTTTAGCAAGTGACACCCGTAGTGAATGGCCACGTTCAAGCCGGTCAGTGGCAGTTCAACCGATTCCTTCACTTTCTCAGTTCCGACATCGTTGTATAGAATGTCGATTAGGTGTCGAACCTCAATTGATCCTTGAAACTCAGTATCTATGTTTGCAAGAATCGAATTGATTTTGTCCTTCAACTCCGGATTGCCTTTAAGCCGGTGATTCGCCTCGAACAGCGACTTATAACAGCCGTTACATATTAGGGCTATGTCTTTGCCTTCCTTTTCAGATAGGCAAATATTTCGCGCTCCGAGCGCAAGCCACGCATCCACATCCATTGATCCGAATGCGCCAGGTGCGGGGCAGCACGACGCTCCTTTGAAATCTTGTAGATCGATATCGAACTTTCTTGAAGTCTTCACTGCAGACGATTCAATGCCGGGATATCTGTTAGGAGCGATACAGCCTAGGAAGAAATTATACTCCTTCATTGACTTTCCGCCTCCATCTCCTCTCTGATTTTAAGTAGTCCCGTAACCTCGAGTATCTTGTTAATGTCTTTAATGTACTCTGGGTACGTGTGTGTCGTCGGGGGGTTCTCGGGCAGTCCGAGCAAAACGCGTTTTTTCATGTTACCCTCGCTGTTCGGAACTCCGTGACCCGTCTTGGAGATCGCGCCCATGATCTTTATCATGCTCATCGGCACTTTGTGCTCCCGGGTCGCAATATTCCGCAGCGCAATGATAGCATCGGTTGCGATGATCCGGCGCGGGCACCTATCAGAGCACGTATAACACGTTGTGCAGAGCCACAGGTCTGGATCGTCGAGCACCTCTCTCATGCCTAGATTAGCCTTTCTCATTATCGTTCTAACTCGCAGCCCGCTTCTTTGAGTCATTGGGCAGCCTGCAGTGCACGTTCCACACTGGTAACACATTTGCGCGTTCTTGCCGCCGCGGGCTTCGACCTCTTTGATGAGATCCGGGTCAAATTGAGTTTTACCAAGCTGATAGTGCTTTGGGTCTCTCATTCCTTCGCTTGTCATCTTTATGTCCCCAGCTTTTCGATCGTCGGAGTCTTAAGCTCCATCATCTTGCCAGCCGTTTTCTTGTAAAGCTCCGTCTCCGTGCCTTCGATGTGTATCACGTCGCGCTTGACCTCAATCGTGTTAGCGACCGGACAAACGTTCACACAGGCACCGCAGAGCACACAGAAGTCGTCGTTAACTTCAAGCTTCGCTGCGATTTCTCCGGGCTCTTTTTGAGGTGGCAAATACAGTGCGTTACACGGACAGATCTCTACGCATGCAGAACATCCTGCTGGGCAGTTTTCCGTCTTTATGTCAATAGAGCCTTCAAAGATCTTCTTAATATCAATGGTGTTCTCGATAGGGCACGTCTTTGCGCACCACGTGCAGAACATACACTCATCTTTGTTGATCGTGACCTCGCCCTGGAGCTTGGCCTCAGCGATCGTACGATCTATTTTTATTGAGTCCGTCGGACAGATCTCCTCACAGATCTTGCACCCATCGCACTCAGCAGAGTCAAACTTCACTTCGCCGGCTGCTTCGATGTTGATGGGGGTCGCCTCTTCATGCTCCACCGTCAACGCGTCACAGATCTCACCACAAAGACCACAATAGGTGCACTTGTTTTCACTTCCCGGGTCCTCGTCGAGTTGCATCTCGGCGGTGTACGTGATCGCTTGCTGTCGCCCAGTGACCTCTGGCACGTTTCGCTCTATCGCGTTGTCGCGTGGACACATCTCTTCGCAAACCTTGCATCTCACGCACGTGTCTAGGTTTATCTCAGCTACCTTTAGGTAGTGTGGGAATCCTTCCTGGTCAATGAGATCGGTCTTCGGCTCACCGTTCTCGGTGAGTTTTAGCGCAGTAAATGGACACAATTCCACGCATACGCCGCAATATGAGCACTTCTTCTGATCGAAGACCATCTCGGGGACTTCCATCTCCTTAAAGCCCACAGCGCCGACTGGACCCTTCTCTATGGCCTCTTCTGGACATACTTCTTTACAAATGCCGCAGCCAGTACATCGCTCCATGTCAAGAGCGAGGTTGAGGACCTGTACCAGCGTTTTCTGTTCTATGATCGATTTTCGTCCTTCCTCTCTTTTAGAGTATATCGGAAACAAAGCCAAAGCTCATTCCCTCCTTTATTGTGTTAGCTGGATGCAATCTCTCGGACATGCCTGAAGGCAAACGCCGCACGCTTCGCAGACATCCTCGTCTACGGCGAGGGATTTGCCACCCTGCACTTTGTACGTCTTCTTGGTCGTCGCGGGCTCATCAAAGACGAGTTCAAGCGCGTTGACTGGACACGCCACGACGCAGTTGTTGCAGCCAGTGCAGCTCTTATCTATGTGTAACGCAAATGTCACTTATTTCACCAGCCTCGTATCAACTAAAAAGTCAACTAGTTCACTCGTAGGTTCAAAATGTGTAATATAAAAAGCTTATTATTTCGTTCGATTATCAAAGCCATTTTGTCGCTTTAAACCTACCCATCACTTCGTTTAGCGCATCGACAAACGGCGTTCGCCGTTCCTCGTACGCTAGCATTCATATATTATTTAGTCTGATTATATATTATTTACTTCAATAAATCAAATTCTCGCGTAAGTTTATACCTTTCAAAACTAGCGAATTAGCAAGATTTTTTAGGCATAAACTGCGTGTATTATTTTTAAAAATATACATATATATATTTGTCATTTGAAGATGATAAAGCTGCTGGCAACGTCACCAACCCAGCAGCTAGTCACGTTCGTTTAACGATAAAGCGTCGAACTCGCGCGCCAAACGGGAAGTCTGTACGGTTTCAGCCCTTCCAGCGCGTTTAAAGAGCCAAGAATATCTCGCGTTCAAATAGAGCTATAACAATTTTATATATTAGTAATTTCATATAAATACCTAGTTAGAATTGATAGCAGTTTTGGCACTTCGGTGTAGAATATTTTTGAATTGAACTTCTTTATAACATCTGTTCAAAATATTTTATATAGAGGGAGCCAAAATACAAGTGGGTCAAGAGTGTGAGGCAATTTTGCATATCTCCGAGAGGTCATGGCTTATGTGACATTCTAATTGACTCTCACTGCTTTTCCAGATTTTAGACACGAGGTGACTCATAAATGGGAGATAAGGTAAAGGTCCAAGAAGACTGGCTAGCTGTTTGTTCTGGTTGCGAAATAGCCGTTCTAGATCTGCACGAAGCGCTTCTAGATGTGCTGCAAGCAATAGAGTTCGTTCGCATTCCAGTTTTAATGGATATTAAGGACTTTGATCAACATACTACGGTCGGCATACTGACTGGTGGCATTCGCAATGAAGACAACTTGCACGTTGCTCAGAAAGTTCGCGAGACTTCAGACATCGTAGTTGCGCTCGGCAGTTGCGCGGCGTTCGGTGGCGTTCCAGGTTTGAACAACATCAACGCGATGTCGGACATCAAACAAACAGTTAAGACGTCGGCATCCACAGCCCCTGATCAAGAGATACCGACATCACCAGAGCTTCCAAAGCTCTTTGACACGCTGAGACCTGTCTCGGACGTTATCAAAGTTGACTATTTCATCCCCGGATGTCCGCCAGATGCGTTCCTAATCGCGGAGGTGCTTACCGCGCTTCTAAAGGGCGAAGAACCTCAATTAAGCAATAAAAACGTTTGTGAGGACTGTCCCCGAGAGAGGAAGGAGAAGAGGATAACCGATATCAAGCGGCCCATTGAAGCAAACGGTGAAGGTAACGAATGTCTGCTTAACCAAGGATTCATGTGCATGGGGCCCGCAACGCGCAGCGGGTGCGGCGCGCAATGTCCACAAGTCAATGCGACGTGTACCGGCTGCTACGGACCAACAGCATCTTCATATGAACAGGGTGCGGCGATGCTTAACGTAGTCGCATCAGCATACGGTTTAGATGATGATGATTCAGTCGACTTAAACGAGATGAATAAGGACGTCTATGATCCAATAGGCACCTTCTATCGATATACGCTGCCTGTTTCACTTATTAAGGCGAAGGTCACCGAAAAGAGGTAATGAATATGGGAAAGAAAATCACTGTCGAACCCGTGTCGAGGGTCGAAGGTCACGCAAAAATTACAGTAAACCTTAACGACGCAGGACAGGTAGACGATGCACACGTGCACGTTATCGAGATGCGTGGCTTTGAAAAACTCCTACAAGGGAGGCCTATAGAAGACGCTCAGAGAATCGTGACGGCCATTTGTGGCATATGTCCTGTCAGCCATCACCTCGCTTCAGCGAAAGCGGCTGACAACACCTTTGGCGTTGAGATCCCACGTCCCGCTGCATTGCTCCGAGAGCTTATGCACATGGGACAGATGATTCACAGCCACACGCTGCACTTCTTTTACCTTGCGGCGCCAGACCTCATATTTACGCCCGACGGCGATCCAAAGAAGCGGAATGTCTTTGGTGTGATTGAGGCAAACCCTGAGCTTGCGACACAAGCAGTCCTCAATAGAAAACGAGGCCAAGAGATGATACGGGCTATTGGCGGAAGGGCTGCACCTATCACCGCAAAGCCTGGGGGACTCACTAAGGGGATCACCGAGGAACAGCGTCAGAAAATGCTCAAGGACGCCCAGGACTCGATTGAATTCACAAAGCTAGGCTTAGAAGTGGCTTCTCCAATATTCGAGCAATATATGGATGTCATAAAGATGCTCGGAGTCGTCGAGACCCCCATGATGGGCTTAGTCAAGGACGGAAACCTCGAGATGTACGACGGAACGCTGCGTATGATGGATACCGACGGGTCGATCATAAAGGAGTTTGATCCCACCAAATACGCGGACTACATTCAGGAGAATTATCAAGAATGGTCGTACCTGAAATTCCCGTATTGGAAGGAGAAGGGCTGGCCTGATGGCATCTATCGCGTTGCGCCCCTGGCCCGTATAAACGTGTGTGACAAGATTTCAACACCGCTAGCCAACGATATGCTCACAGACTTTAGAGCCGCTTTTGGAAGGATGCCACAGCAGACGTTACTATATCACTACGCAAGGCTTATTGAGCTGATGTACGCCAGCGAACGTGCTGTTGAACTCCTAAACGATCCAGATATAACCAGCACAGACGTTTGGGCAAAGCCCGAAGTGCGAGCGGCGACAGGCGTTGGTGTTCTTGAAGCACCGAGAGGGACGCTCATACACCAGTACAGCACAGACGATGAGGGCATCATAACGAATGCCAACATGATCGTTTCGACCGGTCACAACCAAGGAGCGATGGATCTAGGTGTTCGTGAGGCCGCAAAAGTCCTAATAAAGGACGGCGAACCATCGGAGGGCATGCTCAATCGGCTTGAAATGGTCATCCGTGCTTACGACCCGTGCTTCTCGTGTGCAACCCACACGATTGACGGACGCTGGCCAGTCAAACTTGAACTTGTGGGACCCGACGGAAGAAAGAGAACGTACACCAACTACTAGGTAAGATTAGAACTGATAAGGCATTTTTGCCTTATCTCCCCCTTCTTTTTTGTTTTTTCTCGTCTTTCGCTTTTAATAAAACATAGCCAAAGCTATCTGCAAGCGACGGCGCCGATACCCATAATGGTATCCTGAGCGAAATCCCACACAACGACCGTTTCTGCGTTGTTCGTTATCTCAAGCTTCCTTGTTCCAGTAATTTCGCCAATTTTGGCCGCGGCAATGCCGGCTTCCTCGAAGATGGCCACTACCTTGCGCACGTTCTCTGGTTGAGCTGTCACTACAAATCCCATTCCTGGGTACATGCGGAGCCACAGGTGCATATCCATGCCGTCGGGGATCGGAATTTGATCAAGTTGAATTAAAGCGCCTTTTTCGGAGACTTCGAGCAGCATAGCTAGTGTCCCGAGCAAACCCGGATTGCTGATGTCCTTGCCTGCTGTCGCTAAGTGTTGTTGCGCCAGGTGAGGCATGGTTTCCAACTGTCTGCGGAGGATTTCAGAATGTTTCATCGAGGTAGTATCCCAACACAGACTACACGAGGGATGAACGCGACCATCCAAGTCAACGGCAGCAATGACGTCGTGTCCTTCCTGAGCGGTGCAGCTATAAATGAGCGAGTCGGTCTTTGCTGTTCCGATAATAGCAACGTCGAGTGCGTTGTAACTCGTATCGGGGTGCACATGCCCGCCAACGACTGGCACGCCGAATTTTCTTATCGCTTCGCTCATCCCCGCCAAGACTCGATTACAGACTTCGGTCGAATTCGCCGAGAATACGTCGACCATTGCAAGCGGGGTGCCCCCCATCGCCAAAATATCGTGAATGTTCACGAGCACGGCGCAGTAGCCCGCCCATTCGGGATCTGCATCCATAAGCCTTGACCAAATACCGTCAGCAGCTAACAAGAGCGACTCATCGCCGCGTTTGATTACAGCTGCATCCTCCCCGAAATTGCCTGTACTAAGATCCTCATCGAACCATTTCACGAGCGGACCTATTGCGCGCTTCCGTGCGACGCCTTCAAAATCACGAAGCGACTGCGCCAGTTCGTCCAGTTTCATATCGTTCACAAAACATTAATAGACATAGGGGGTTCTTATATCCTTATACCGCTTTATCTCCTGATTTCTGCGCTCAATTTCTATGGACTTAGTCGAAAAATACCGTCCGCGCACTCTTTCAGAAGTAAGAGGCAACCGCAAAGCTTTGGAAGAGCTGCGCAAATGGGCATTAAACTGGCCGTCTGACAAATCAGCAGCGTTGCTGTACGGCAGGCCTGGCACAGGTAAGACCTCTGCTGCCATCGCCCTGGCAAATGACATGGGATGGCAGTTACTGGAGCTCAATGCGAGCGACAAGCGGACGCAAGGAATGGTCACAGAAACGGCAGGAGAAGCGTCAAAAAACGCATCGCTTCTCCATGCAAAGAAACTGATACTCCTTGATGAGATTGATAACCTGCACGGTACTTCTGACCGTGGCGGCGCAAAGGCGGTCACCGAACTGGTCAAAAAAACACGCGAACCGGTAATCCTGACAGCGAACGATCTCTACGGCGTCTCATCGACGCTGCGCCGATACTGCACACAAATTCCCTTTTTCGCCATCAAAGAGGAAAGCGCACAAAAAGCACTTCTAGATATTTGGTATAACGAAAAAAGAGAAGCGCTCCGTGCCCAAGAAGCTGTTGCTGACCTGATGGGTCACCTCGAGGAGCCAGAGCAGATTCGAAACAATGCAGCTAAGCTCGCGGTAATTAGAGCTTATCTTGAGCTTCTCGCGCAACTTAGCGCTGACCTCAAAGTCCTTGAGAAGATTTCCGACGCTAAGGATGCCGTTTCTAACCTGATAACCCACCTTGAAGAGGCACAACATGCCCCAAACGATGCAATTGGGCTGAAGGCCATCAGCGCTGATTTAAATGTACTAACAGACTTTTTTTTTGAGCTCGGAATACTGCGAGAGGCGGTCTCGGACGTTAGTCACTCGTTAGACACAGTCAATCTGCCCTCGATCGAACTAATCGTGAAGAACTCTAAAGGTGATCTGCGATCAGCAATCAACGACTTTCAAGCTTTCATCGGCGGAGCCACTGGAGAGACCGCAGCCCGTGATCGAGCTGAGTCCACGTTTAACCTGATGAGAAGCGTCTTTAGTGATCGGGACGCTAAAATGCCGCTCATCATCTCATATGCAGTCGATGAAACCCCAGAAGACCTTGTTCACTGGATAGACGAAAACCTTCCACGCGCGTTAAAAGGGAAGGGACTAGCGCGCGCATTTCAGGTCTTAAGCAAGGCTGACATATATCTCGGACGAACCAGAAAGCGGCAAAACTACGGCCTATGGAAATATGCTAATGAACTCATGACCTCAGGCGTAAACGTAGCTGCTCGCACAAACCACGACCAAAGCACTACTGCAGCTAAATATTCGCCCCCTACCCATTGGATGCGTCTCGGACAAACACGCTCCAAACGTGGTTTGCGGGACGGCGTCGCGTCAAAAATTGCCTCCACAAACCACATCTCTGTCACTCGGGCACGAGAAGAAATTCTTCCACTGTACAGAGAGCATGCGCTAAGAGATCCAGCTAAGATAACTGCAGCACTAAGTCTTAATGCTGACGAGCTTTCGTTCTTGATGGATGTCAAAAAAGACGCCGCTGCTGTAAAAAAGGGACTTAAAGATGCGGAACAACTAATCAGCGAAAGCATGCTCAGAGATGGGCAAATCTCGAAGCATCGCTTTACACATTCCGACGCACCACAGCCCTCGTCTGAGAATCACACCGATTCAGCGTCTAAGCCGCGAATCCAGCATGGTAGTCAACAGGTCGCGGGTGACAGCAGCGAAAATCGAAGAAATGGCCCACATCACGGCCAAAAACACCTTGACGAGTTCTAAGCACGACCGCTGGTAGTGCTCCCTGCCATTCGCTCGTTAAATCGCTTTAAAACCTGCACCATCACGCTATTTTGTAAAACTGCTTCTTGAATATGCTTCTGCGCACGTTTTTTAGCGTAAGCGTCCTCAACGAACTCTATGCCCGCATATTCTACGCGTGTAAGTATGAGTCCTGAAGCCGGCGCTGATCGGATCCCTTCAATGTGCATTTTTGGGTTCAACATGTTGCCAAACCACTCTGCGCTTTGTTTTCCATTTCCCACGAGCGTCAGGGCACTTACTAGTTTTCTCATCATGTTCCACACGAAACTGTCAGCCGCAACCTTGATCACAACACAGCCACCCGATACCCGAACATCAGACGAGAGGACCGTTCTGACAGCAGAGCGACGCTTATCCTGACTGAAATTTTGAAAATCATGGACTCCGACTAAGAGATCAGAGGCTTCCCGCATTGCACTCACGTTGAACGGTCCATCGCACAAGAAATATTGATACTCACGCAAAACAGCATCACGTCGGGCATCGAACGTCTGAGATACGTCAGCCCGTGCCCACATCCAGATCTCATCCGGTAGGTGAGTGTTGATCAGACGAGGAACTGCTCGGCCGCGAGCTTCAGTTTCAAACGCTATGACTGCGTCAAGAGCGTGAACCCCTTTATCAGTTCTACCAGAGGCTGTAAAATGAGCGTCATCGATCTCTTCGATCAAATGCGCACCGCGCAGTGCTTCGACTACTGCCGCCTGTACTGTTGGTAGGCTTGGTTGCACTTGAAAACCGACATACTGAGTCCCAAGGTACGCAAGCCTCAGGGCAACTTTTGACTTTTCCATAGATCACTTCAGTTTATAGGGTATTCATGCCGCTTTAAAGCTTTCAACAATTGCACAGAACCATCCAAACAAAGTATCCTTTGCGGCCCTTACCTTTAGGCCGGTCAATTCAGTAGAGTCCGTGCGTTTCGACCGCACAAAAGCTGCACTAAACATAACAATTTATTTACCGGATACTCGTGATTAGCATAAAAGGGCAGTCCATCAGGAGTTCACCCTGAGCTGCTTCTGCACGGGCAGAAAAAATGACGAAGGCGATCCTAGGGTTTGAAAATGGCGTCGGGATAGTAGGAAAACATTTTGGCGCCAAGCATGCCATAACGGGCGAGCTTGTTTTTGCTACCCCCTATACCGGATACGTCGAAGCGTTAACCGACCCTTCTTACAACGGTCAAATCTTGCTTTTTACCTACCCGCTGGTCGGCAACTACGGCGTAAGTTACGATGACTGCCAATCAGACCGTATCCAAGCTGAAGGATTTGTCATCAGAGAGCTATGTGAGCACCCCACCAACGATAAAACGCTTGACGGGTTTCTCAAGGTCCATAATATTCCGGGGATATGGGATATCGATACCCGAATGATCACTATTATGATTCGTGACGAAGGTGCGATGCGGGCAAGCCTATTGCCATCTACCAGAGGCAGCGACGCCGATGTAAAAAGGGCGATTGACCTTGCGCGCAATGCACCCTATATATCTCATCTTGACCTCCTGTCAGAGGTTACCTGCAAAGAGGCTTACCACATTCCGGGCAAAGGGAAACGTTTCGTGCTCATGGACTTTGGTGTCAAGCGAAACACACTAAACAATCTTAAGCGTCGAGACGTTGACCTCATCGTCGTGCCTGCTGATACGCGAGCACAACAAGTGGCAGACTACAAACCTGATGCTATACTGCTCTCCAACGGTCCCGGCGATCCTACGCAAGCTAAAAATGGGATTAACGTAGTGCGTGAACTCGCCGGACAGCTACCAATTTTCGGAATATGTCTTGGACATCAACTTATAGCTCTCGCACTTGGTGGAGAGACTTTTAAGCTTAAATTTGGACATAGGGGCGCAAATCAACCCGTTTTGGACCTCCAAACGCAGCGTGTATACATTACCGCACAAAACCACGGATACGCCGTCAAATACGAAGAGGGGGGAGAAATGACAGTAACGCAAGTGAACGCTAACGACAACACTGTTGAAGGTATTCGTAACGAATACCTGCAGATCATGAGCGTGCAATATCATCCAGAAGCTTCTCCCGGCCCACATGACCTTGAAAAAACATTTTTCGACCACATCACAGGAGCCGCTCGCGATTCGTTGTAACGGCGCCTACTCATATTGAGCACTCACAAATCATGCCCAAAAGAGCAGACATAGAAAAGGTGTTGCTCATTGGTTCTGGTCCAATCGTAATCGGGCAAGCAGCAGAGTTCGATTTCAGCGGGAGCCAGGCGTGTACTTCCCTTCGTGAAGAAGGCGTAAAGGTTGCATTGGTCAACTCAAATCCAGCGACGATTATGACAGATCCGAACATGGCAGATGCAGTGTACATCGAACCACTTAAACCTGACATTGTTGCTGCTATCGTTAAAAAAGAGCAGCCTGACGGGATCATCGCAGGTCTTGGAGGCCAAACGGGCCTCAATATTACAGCCGAGTTGGCAGAGATGGGTGTTTTAGCTGAAAACGGCGTTGAACCCCTTGGAACGCCACTCGAAACCATCTATATGGCTGAGGATAGGGAAAAGTTCCGAAAAACGATGGAAGACATCGGAGAAGGGGTTCCAAGAAGCTACGCGGTATACGATTCGAACGACTACCAATGGTTGGCTAGCGAACTGGGGTTGCCGGTAATAGTCCGGTCAGCGTACACGCTCGGAGGTGGGGGAAGCGGCATAGCCAGAACTGAAGCTCAATTGAAGGCCATAATCGAGGGGGGGATAAAAAAATCACGCATCGGTCAAGTTCTCGTCGAAGAAAGCGTCCTCGGATGGAAAGAATTTGAGTATGAGGTGATGCGTGATTCAGGAGACACCTGTATTACGATTTGTAATATGGAAAACATCGATCCTATGGGCGTACATACGGGCGAGTCGATCGTCGTGACGCCTTCTCAAACCCTGTCTGACGTTGAGCATCAGATGTTGCGAAGCGCTTCAATACGTATCATTAGAGCGCTCAAAATAGAAGGTGGTTGCAATATACAGTTCGCTTTCAAAGATGGGGAATACCGCGTTATAGAAGTGAATCCACGAGTCTCTCGTTCATCTGCGCTTGCGTCAAAAGCGACAGGGTACCCGATCGCGCGCGTTTCAGCAAAGATTGCTATCGGGATGCATTTAATCGAAATCCCGAACCGGGTTACCAACGAAACGCCTGCCGCGTTTGAGCCGACTATCGATTACACGGTCATCAAGATACCACGATGGCCTTTTGACAAGTTTACCAGCGCGGATAATACCTTGGGAACAGCGATGAAGAGCACCGGCGAAGTGATGGCAATTGGTCGAACGCTCGAAGAGTCGCTCCAGAAAGCTATCCGGTCGCTCGATTTGGACATAGCGGTTTCCTTTTCTAAAGATCCCATTGACTTAGTATCCATCCCGACGGACAAGCGCCTATTTCAAATCTATAGCGCGCTCAAGAATGGACACACTATCGCGGAAATAGCACGACGCACAAGTATTGATCCCTTTTTTATAAGAAAGATCCTGAATATCGTCGATTTCGAGACGCACCTCAAAGCAAATTACAGAAACGGTAAGACCAAGAAGATGAGCGCTGACGATTTGCGACGCGGAAAGCGTCTCGGATTTACTGATGAGCAAATTGCCGAACTGACCGGCTTTACCCGTGAGAATATCACTGATCTTAAACACCAGAAGACGAACGACGTAACGGTAACGTACAAAATGGTTGACACATGTGCGGCTGAATTTAAAGCGCAGACTCCGTACTACTACTCGACTTACGAACAGCAGAACGAGATCGTCCCTACAGATAAAACGAAGGTGCTTATCGTCGGGGCTGGCCCCATCAGGATAGGACAAGGAATTGAATTTGATTATTGCACCGTTCACGCGGTACTCTCGCTACGAGAAGAAGGCATAGAAGCGCACATCATAAACAACAATCCTGAGACGGTTTCGACGGACTATGACACGTCAGACAAGCTCTTCTTTGAACCACTGACGCTGGAAGACGTAATGAATGTCATTGAACAAGAGAAACCGCAAGGCGTTCTCGTGCAATTCGGTGGCCAAACTTCCGTAAACCTCGCAATCCCTCTTGAAAGAGAAATAAAACGCAGAGGCCTTTCGACCAGAATCTTGGGCACGTCCCCTGATTCTATCGACATCGCAGAGGACCGAGATCGGTTTTCACGGCTGTTAAAGCAGCTTGCTATACCACAACCAGAAAGCGGTTCTGCGACGTCACGCGAAGATGCAATCCGAATAGCACGAGAGATCGGT
This sequence comes from Methanobacteriota archaeon, assembly GCA_963719035.1. Lineage (GTDB taxonomy): Archaea > Halobacteriota > Bog-38 > Methanoflorentales > Methanoflorentaceae > Methanoflorens. The sequence continues at coordinate 500,094 of CAVRAO010000002.1, forward strand.
TTTCCGCTACTGGTCCGGCCTTCATACGTCCTCGGCGGTCGTGCTATGGAGATCGTTTACGATGAGTCCGAGTTAGACCGTTATATTGAGGAAGCAGTGAAGGTATCAAGACAACACCCCGTGTTGATTGATAGATTCTTACAACACGCTGTCGAGGTTGATATCGACGCAGTTAGCGACGGAGATCAAGTTCTTGTACCGGCTATAATGGAGCATATCGAAGAGGCAGGGATTCATTCTGGTGACTCCGCTGTCGTCATTCCTGCTCAATCAATTGATGATAAGACTCAAGAAATCATCAAGGATTACGTCACGAAGATCGCAAAGGCGTTGAACGTCGTAGGGCTCATCAACCTTCAAATGGCAATAAAAGATGGTACGGTCTATGTTCTTGAGGCCAATCCACGCTCGAGCAGGACAATCCCATACGTATCAAAAGCTACGGGCCTGCCGCTTGCAAAGATCGCTGCCAAAGTGATCGTGGGACACAGCTTACGTGACCTTTGTCCTACCGAGCCAAAGATGAAGCACGTCGCTGTTAAAGAGGTTGTGCTCCCATTTGAAAAGCTGCCCGGTGTCGATCCAATATTAGGTCCTGAAATGAAGAGCACGGGAGAAGTCATGGGCATAGACTACGACTTTGGGAGGGCATTCTACAAGGCAGCCCTTGCAAGTGATAACGAGCTACCGCTTTCAGGCACGGTCTTTGTTTCAGTTAGGGATGAAGATAAACCAGATCTCTGTAGCATTGCAAAATCGTTGTACAAAGCCGGATTAAAATTATTAGCAACTCAAGGAACGGCGAACTATCTGAAGGAACATGACGTTAAGGTTGAAAGAGTGCCCAAACTCACCGACAGCCCTGAACTTCTGGAAATGATGCGCAGCAACGGGATACAATTGATAATCAACACCCCGACGTGGAAACAATCACGACTTGACGGAGAAGTACTACGACGTGCAGCTGTTGATTATAGTGTGCCGTACATTACAAGCGTACAAGGAGCTCGGGCATCAGCCGACGCTATTCACACCATGCTTGAACACTACGACAAACCCAGAGCTCAGAATCTCACAATAAGACCAATAAACGACTATATCAGCGATTTATGGCCTCAGACGTAATTACAGTCTAGCGATCCAGCTGCTTTATTCGCTGCAAAGCACGGCACGACTTTTAAGAAAGTTGCTCACCTCGAGCTTGTGAGCTTTAACACGTTCAGCAATATCTAGGTACGCTAAGGCGAGATCGTCGTAGACTGTACTAACTATTTTTAGCGCGACTGTACCAAGGATTATCGTAAATGAGGCAAATTAACGGGATATAGCGCTAACGAAAACGCTTTAAGCTCGCGCGTTTTATTGTGAAGCGATATTATGCTGCGAAGGTTTGAAGCTGTACGAACCAATACCTCACTCCAAAACCTTTGGACGCGAAGGGCAATCGCATTCATCATCGATTCGCTGATTCTCCTGGTCGTGTTAGCCGTGTTAAGCGTAGTGCTGGCAATTATTTTGGCGCCTGTGTTAGTCTTCAGCTGGGACGCTTATAGCGGGTTCTTCTCAGGATTTTCCGCCATATTTGGCCTAATTATCGTCTGGGGGTACTATGTCGCGCTGGAAGGGTCTGCAGGGGCGACGATCGGCAAGCGATTTATGGAGTTAAAAGTAAGGTCGCTCACAGGCAACATGAACTATACTAAGGCCTTCGTGAGGAGCTTCACTAAAGCGTGGCTGCCATTGTTCACGGCTCTTTTCGCGCTGGATCTCATCATCGGATTCCTTACTGAAGGAGACCCAAAACAGCGGTTCTCAGACGTATTCGCTGACACTGCTGTCGTTCACACGCGCGCTTAAATCAGCTCCAAAACGTGCAAATTGTGGACGCCGTAACGAGGTAATTGCCATGAGTAAAGTTGTGCTTTCATTCTCTGGAGGCTTGGACACCTCAGTATGCGTTCCCCTCTTGAGAGAGCGGTATCAATATGAGACTGTCATAACCGTGACCGTTGATGTCGGTCAACCACAGAGAGACTTAAAAAAAGCAGAAAGCCGCGCCGCCACACTGAGCGACAAGCACTACACAGTCGATGCTAAAAACGAGTTCGTCGAACAGTACCTGTTTCCGTTGATTAAGGCAAACGGCAACTACGAAGGATATACGCTCGGACAAGCCATTGCACGACCGCTCATCGCAAAGAAAGTGCTTGAGCTGGCAGATCGAGAGCGTGCCTCAGCTGTTGCACACGGTTGTACCGGAAAAGGGAATGACCAGCTGCGATTTGAAGCGATATTTCGCGCGTCAAAATATAAGATTCACGCACCGATGCGAGAACTGAATCTTACACGCTCAGAGGAAATTGAATACGCGCTAGAGCACGGAATCGACGTACAGACTACTTTTGAAAAACCGTACAGCGTGGACGAAAATCTATGGTCGCGCTCCATTGAAGGAGGTCGCCTTGAGGACCCCTCCTGTGCCCCTCCGGACGATGTCTTCAAGTGGACGACCGCTCCAACAAAAGCAAAGGCTCAGCTCCAGCTGAGCCTCGAATTCGAACAAGGTGTCCCCATATCATTAAATGGCACCAAACTAAGCGGCTTGGAGCTCATTAGAGAGCTTAACGAAGTAGCAGGTAAGCATGGAGTCGGACGGACCGACCTTATGGAAGATAGGATTTTAGGCCTAAAAGCCCGAGAGATCTACGAACACCCTGCAGCGACGGTTATTCTGACAGCTCACAAAGACCTAGAATCGCTTGTGCTGACACGAAAAGAGCGAAGGTTCAAGGACCTCGTCGATTCAGCGTGGTCAGAGCTTGCCTACGAAGGCCTGCTTGATGAGCCGCTCTACACTGCCCTTGAAGCATTCATAGATAAGACGCAAGAGAGGGTGACAGGTTCAGTCACAATGTCGTTATACAAAGGACTGGCAAGCGTCCGCGCTCGCAGTTCGCCCAATGCGTTGTATTCCGAAAAGCTCGTCTCATTCAACGATAAGACGCTCGACCAACGCGACGCCGAAGGATTTTCCAAATATCACGGTTTTCAAAGCCGTGCATACCAGAAGTTCGTCAAATAATGACATAAAAAAAACCAATGAGAATGAAACTCGAAGACGAACACGCTTAGCGATAAGATCTAAACTCTAACAAAACGCGCTGAGCCCATCTTAAGTTTATTAGCTTCTATTGAATCCGCCTAGTCGACGGCCTTGGTGTCGTGCTAGGCGTTGGAGTGGGCGTTGGGCTCGGGCTCACCGTTGGGCTCGGTGAAGGGCTTGGCGAAGGGCTTGGCGAAGGGCTTGGAGATGGGCTAGGTGATGGTGACGGCTTTGGGGTTGGTGTTGGTGTTGGTTTTGGAACGATTAGCAGGACACCTGCGCCTCTTGACCCAGCATAATCAGCGTTGCCCTTATACTCTACAACAATGCGATGCTCCCCTATGGACAACGCTGAAACGTCGCTGACCGAAAGGTTGTGCATAGTAAAACCGAAGTATGTGGAGCTTTGCCCAAGAGGCTTACCGTCAAGGTACCAATAAACTACTTGATCGTTTAGACCCAGTCCGTTTGCCGTGTTCAAAACGCAGGAAAGAGACGTGTTGTAACCGATCATCACTCCAACCGAGTTTACCACGAGCAAGGAGCGAGCGAGAGGCGACGCCGCCTCATCATTGGTTTGCCCGCCGCCCAAACACCCACCACAAGATGCCAAGACAATCAACATAATTATGATTGCAACAGTAGGTGTGTTTTGTTGCATGGATTGCGGCTCACCCTGTCGTGACGCCTTTTGTCTGCTGTCTGGGCGAAAAATCAATCAAAAAGCAATTCTTCACTATTTATAAATTGTGTATGCTACAGTCGCATTTCGCGCTTTTCGCAACTAGATGCACATAAGGCTTCAAGAGTCCGCGAGCGTATAAATGTTCTCTGCGTTTTGATTAAGGCGCCCACCACAAATCGAAAGCAATGCATGCTAGCCACATACAAAGGATCTTCATGCTGCCGAGCGAACCTAGTCTGTCGCAATCACTGAATCAAGAGATACTGTTGACCCGCTATTCTGATGTTGAGGTGAAAAAAAGAAGGAAAGGAAGAGATGACTGCAGAGCGCAGTCACCAACGGTTGATGACACACGTGTTAGTACATCCCCGGCCCTTCGCCTCCGAGTTCTGGCCCCTCACTGCCAGCGGCGATTATGTCGTCAATTCTCAAGATCATATTCGCAGCTTCCGTCGCAGATTCGACCGCATTTAGTTTCACCCGGAGCGGGTCAACAACGTTAAGGGCCAGCATGTCTTTAATCTCACCGTCGACTGAGATACCGGCGTTTCGGTTGCCCGATTCGTGAGCGCTGCGAAGCTCGACAAGTTTGTCGAGTGGATCTCCTCCCGCATTTTCAATAAGCGTCTTTGGGATGATCTCCATGGCATTCGCAAAAGCGCGAACGGATAGTTGCTCACGTCCCCCAAAAGTTGTCGCGTAGTCACGAAGCGCCATTGCAAGCTCGACCTCAGGAGCGCCCCCTCCAGCCAGTACTTGGTTATTCTCAAGTGTCAGTGAGACAACTTTCAACGCGTCATTAACTGCTCTGTCCATCTCATCGACAACGTGTTCGATGCTACCGCGGAGCAGAATGGACACGGCTTTGGGGTTTTTGCTGTTTTCAACGAAAATCATCTCGTTGTCACCGACTTTTCGCTCTTGGACCAAACCTGCATAGCCGAGTTGCGATATATCCTCCAAAGTATCGGTGATCTTACCCCCAGTCGCCTTTTCGAGACGTTTCATGTCGCTCTTTTTAATGCGTCGTCCTGCTAAGATACCCGCTTTAGCAAGAAAATGCTGGACGAGATCGTCGATCCCTTTTTGGCAAAAAACAACGTTTGCGCCGCTCGCAATTACCTTGTCAGCAATCGCTTCCAATCTGCGCTCTTCTTCATCCCAAAATGACTGCATTTGCCCAGGGTCGTTAATCTCGATCTTCGCATCGATCTCCGTCTTTTCAATCTCCAAACCGACGTTAAGGAGTGCTATCTTGGCATTTTTCACCGTCGTTGGCATTAGCGGGTGGACTTTCTCCTTATCAATTATTAGGCCGTGGACGAGTTTTGAGTCGTCGATAGATGCTCCGTAGCGACGAACCACGCTGATATCATCCGGATCAACGGTTTTCTTTCCGTCCACGTCTTCAGCGACAAGCTGCACTGCTTCAACAACAATGTCAGCAATCTTACCGAGCATCATCTCAGCACCCTTTCCGGTGATAGCCGTCATCGCAACATGCTTCAGCGTGGTATCATCGCCCGTAAACGCCATTTCATTAAGTAAGTCGGCAGCCTTGCGCGATGCTAAGGTGAAACCGGCAGCGATCACTGTGGGATGCACGTCTTCACTCAGAAGCTCCTGTGATTCCTTTAAAAGTTCTCCAACAAGCACCGCAGCAGTAGTCGTGCCATCGCCGACTTCATCGTCCTGCGTCTTAGCAACCTCAACCACCATTTTTGCCGCTGGGTGGTCGATATCCATCTCTTTCAAGATGGTTGCTCCGTCGTTGGTAATGACGACGTCTCCGATGCTGTCAACGAGCATTTTGTCCATTCCTTTGGGACCAAGCGTTGTTCGTACTGCATTCGCTACCGCGCGCGCAGCTTCGATATTCGTGCTTTGGGCTTCCTCCCCGCGCGTTCGGGTGGCACCCTCCTTGAGTATCAAAATCGGCTGTCCGCCTGCATTAACTAGCTGTCCACGTCCTGCCATAATCTTCCTCCTATTAACGTAAAATGACGTGTTTACATTGCGTGCAGTTCTATATAAAATTGATGTAACCCGATAAGAATGTGCTCAAGTGCCAGCCTAACACCAGCCCTTGAAAGTATCCCTCGTTGCTTCACAAACAGGGGGAGACAAAAGGTGTATCGGTCAATAACATTCAGCGTGAGATCACTCATCATCAATTCGTGTCAACTCGCTTACGGTGGCCTCGGGATGCTCATGGAGAAACGAGGCTATCCTCTTCTTATGGATCAGTTCACAGTCAATGCATGTCCAGACAACGTCACCTCGAGAACTTACGATCCACTTTCCGAGTCGGGAGTCCTCACATGGGTACTTCGGACAGTAACAAAAGACGCATACCTGTCCTTTGAAATGACACGGATAGTGGGGGCACTTTTCTCCTTTTGGTAACCCCTCGGGTTCGCTTAAGCGCTCGCGTCTCTTGAGCTCTTCTGGAAATTCTTCTTTTTGGTTATGTTCCATATTTGTTCAGCTACCGTACGCAAGGAGCAAAACGCTGGAATCTGAGCAATTTAGGTCGGCTTGATTTAGGCACCAACTTTGTTTTCAGAGCTGTGATAACTTTAGAGTACACCGTTAGTGGTTTAAACTATTGATTTATATTATGACATTTATCAGTGTTTAGAGGTTTAAAAATGCCTATTGGAGACATAGAACTTAAAGAACTTAGAAAGGACATGGGCTTCTCGCCGGCACTTCTGAAGCTCATTTATGAGTCGCATCCGAAAATGTTTGACGTCATTTACAACATGGATAAAGCGCTATTAAGCGACGGAGCGCTTCCAGCCAAAACAAAGAGGCTAATCGCACTCGCAGTCGTTTCTGCAATGGGTTGTGAAGCGTGCGCAACTGCGCAGATGAAAGCTGCTATGAACATGGGCGCTTCGCGCGAGGAGGTATTAGACACGCTGGGCGTCCTTGTGGTAACGGCAGGCATGCCAGCTGTCGCGGCAGCTCGTGAAGCACTCTATAAGTGTTGCGAACTTCCGGAAGAAGATTGGGGCGGCGAGTAGACAGGCTGCGCTCGCATCTTACGCGTAAACACATGTTGCTTGATGTGCCTCTCTCCGAGCGTACATCAAGCAAATATTTAATGAGGTGCCCCTCGGGTGGGTAGTCTCTACAAACACATTTCCCCTCCTTTTTTATCCAATATGGTTGCGTGGTTTAGCGGAGCTTTTTGCTCAGATAAGTTGATCACCCCGCACATCCAATTATGAATGGTGTAGTCGATGTTTGCCCAAATAGAAGTTGGTAGCCTCAGTTTAGTCTTCGTAATCATCGTTGTTGCGGTCGCTCTCTATCTGCTCGCCGGGCTTCGTGTGATCTACCAATATGAACGAGGCGTTAAATTCACCTTCGGGTCATTTAAGAAAGTCTATCCCCCAGGATTACGATACGCATTCCCAGCGTTTCAATCGATCAGGAAAGTAGACTTACGCGTAAACACGTTAGACATTCCACGGCAAGAGGTCATCACAAAAGACAACGTTTCGTGCAAGATCAATGCGGTAATCTTCTATAAGGTCGTTGAGGCAGACAAAGCCGTCATCGAAATAAGCAATTATGATTATGCGATAAACCAGCTCGCTCAGTCGAGTCTACGAGACGTCGTCGGTACCGTCGAACTCGACACGGTCCTCGCCCGACGTGATGAGCTAGGCGAGAGAATACGCAAGTTTGTTGATGAGTTCACAATGCCGTGGGGGATTCACGTCCTTTCAGTCGAACTTAAGGACGTTGAGCTTAAAGAAGAGATGAAGCGATCTATGGCCGCGCAAGCAGAAGCAGAACGAGATAGGCGCGCGCGCATCACACTTGCTGAAGGTGAAGCGATGGCAGCAGATAGGCTGCTGGAAGCGGCCAAAACCATCGAAAAGTCGCCGACGGCTTTGCAGCTTCGGCTTTATCAGGCGATGGTTAGAATCGGCGAAGAAAACAATTCAGTCATCGTACTTCCCATCCCTATAGAAATCCTCAGCGTTTTTCAGAAGCAGAAAGAGTGATAGCCAATCAATGCGAGCGCTCTGAACAAGGGCTCGAACGAACGTCTTCTTAGTTTGAAAAAGACTGTCACGAGGCTGATTAGCGATTTTACTTATGTTTAGCTCAAAACAAGTTAAAAAAGAACTTCAGTAACACTTTTTTTTGAAAAAAACGAGCGTTAAGTTAGGCATTCAACAAATAGAAAACTATTAATTGTGCTATCGGGGTTTAATTATTTTTATGAAATCGAAAGTCGCCATCCTCATTGCTTTGGCCATAATAGCGAGCGTCTTAGCCGCCGGCTGCTCGTCGAGCACGCAGCCTTCTTCTAACCAGGGTGGGGCGGCGACGGGTCACGACAAAGTAGTTCAAGCTGTTATAGAGGACGATCAACAGGCGTACGTAAACGCAACCTGGACTCGTTCTGTAAACAAATCGGTCCAGTGGCTAAACGATACCACAGCGATGGTGATTTTCAAAATCGGCCACTCCAACGCGACATTCCAATATACTGCTAAGTATCAAAAGTTTGCTTCTGTCTCGCAAGCGAGTGATTATATCAGCACAATCAACAAAGGGTACAACAGCACTAATGCAGTGATCTTACTGAGTAACCCAGCCCTTACTACAGCGAGCTCAATCAATACACATCAGAACTACCAGACGGTCACAAACAGTACACCTATATCAAATTCCTACATCCAACTGTTGCGCGAGCAACCGATAGAAGGGAACTATATAATACAGGTCAATGATGTCGTAATAACATTTCATGCGACGTATAGCACAGCTTCCACTCAATAGGCCTTCTAAGGTCGTTTCACAAAAAACTGCTGATTCACCGAAGCAGAAGCAAAGCAATCGTCCTTCGAATTTCCGCTAAGTTACCGACAAACTTGACGCCACGCCCTCAAACGCCATTAAGGTTTGCCAGAAGCGCAAGCATCCTGGCTAATCTCAGCGAAAGAATCGACTTTCAGCTAAAAGGAGCGAGTATATGACTTCAGGTCGTACTAAAAGAACAGAACGCTACGTTACGGACTCTTATTCGCCTTTAAACATATTAGCGGTGAACCAAGATGATGATCGAGTTTTACTATCTGCTCAAGATTTTGAGAAGTTGCTCGCCTGCAGAGATGTCGTCTTATTTGCATTGAACAGCAAGAAGGATGTGCCGTACAGTCTTGTTGAAAAGGTGATGGCGAGCTTTCGCTAACGCGGCCCCTAGCAACCTTGCATACAATGAGATCAACCTGCCCCGCATGGACAACTAAGCGATAATAATGGAAGTAGAAGCTGTTAGCTTACACCGCATCAGTAATGATCGGCGTTGCACGTATAGGCTGAAGAAACTCATGATGACGCGGACTGCTAAAAAAACTCCATCTAGATAGTGATCAAAGCGGGCAAAAACGATATATTTAAGCTATGTGTGTGATCCAGTAATCTTAGTTACCATAAAAAAGGCATTTTCGTTCTATTTCTTGGACGGTTTATTTCTAGGAGCGCGTGATGAGCAACGAAAAATATTGCCAGAACTGTGGAGCGAAGAACCAACCGTACGCTGCAGTCTGTGCAGACTGCGGCAACTCGTTTATCCCCTCTTCCGAAGCACCGCCGCCGGTTACTCCGCCGCCTCCGTTAGAAGAACCTTCTGACGAAGAACCGTTGTACGACGCTCCTCTCGAGCCTTCTCCTCGTTTTAAGAGACGATATATCATTTATGCTCTGTTAGCCGTTTTATCGCTGTTTGTTATAGTAGGTGCTATATCTGCTTCTTTTCAGACAGCAAATAGATCGATAGCGACACCTCCTATCGAAGAATCGGCTATAGTCGCGACACCAGCTCCTATGTTGTCAACCTCTGCTACAGCAACCGTAACGGCCTCTGTCTCAGCGACCGCGACGCCGAGCGTATCGGCTACACCGTCACCGGCGCAATCCCCGTTGCCTGATTATGCGAGCAGATTGAATACAGTCGGCCTAGGCGCAGGACTTACCACTGCTTCTCCATTTCAAAAGGTCACCTTAAACGGAAAAACGGCCTACACGGGTACGCTCGTCAAGAACGGCCAGACTTACAATACACAAGTATACCCTACGAGCTCATATTCAGAGGCACTTGCCTTAAAGGACCAGATGATAAGTTCCTACCAATCACAAGGATACGCGACCTACTACCCAGGTAACATCGGAGACACCAGCCTGAATATATGGTATGGTCTTTCAGGAAACACGCTTGTGAGCGTTACAGCGATGCCAACTTCACAAATTGATGCGCCGTTAGTCCTAGTGATGACCCCCACGATGTAGAGTAAACGTTTGGCCTTCAATGCTAGGGCTTTTTAATAAACTGAAAGCAGTAGCTAAATGCAGCCATTTAACTTCTTAAATCGATGAAATAAACCTGCGTTCAGCATTTGAGCGTATAAAATCGGCTGGTTGCATGATATCCAAAACGCTCAGCCGTACAGCAATGAGGGAAACCGTTAAGGCATGTCGCTCTAACAAATATCCGGAGCGGTACCGGTTTATACGCAACTAGGCACTGCTCCAATTATTCTATCATTCACTAGAGCGCCTTTGTCGTCTGTGCTGATATGTGAATTTTTAGCCGGCGTAATTCATGCAACATGGTTGACGATTTGATCAATCGTAGCACAATTGCGCCTTTTGTCACGAAAAACTACTTTCTCGGTAATCCTTGTCATCATGTGCAACTCATCATTTCATGTAAAACGTACAGGATGGCCTCGATACTTAAATCCGATTATTTAACTAACGCAGCCAGCTGTGCGGCTTAAAATCGAAAACACAATAAATTGAACTAAGGCCGTTCATCCGCCTCCGAGGAAGTCAAAACAATCACGAACTTACAGGCACAAGCATCGACCCTTTCGTGCAAACGAGGTAGCTAAACAGCCTTAGTACCACATTGACCGAGGCAAATTATAAAACAGCTGAATGCTATTTGAACGTTTATAACAACTTTTGTATGTTACGCTCCTGAATATACGCTTGTTTGTACTATCCGTTTTCATGAAGGGGAGGATCGATAAATGACCGAAGATAATCCGGTTACTCTTACTGCGGAACCGCGAGGACGAGAAGTGGTTATTGCTCGTGTCTTTGACGCGCCGCGAGAGCTCGTGTTCAAAACGTGCACCGATCCAAATCTGATAAAGCAATGGTGGGGTCCAAACGAATACTCAACAGCGGTGGATGAGATGGACGTCAGATTTGGAGGTGTTTGACGATATGTCCAGCGTGGGCCCGACGGAAATGAATTCGCCTTCAAAGGTGTATATCACACCGTGATGCCACCCGAGCGTCTAGCGTATACTTTTGAATTCGAAGGTATGCCAAGCCATGTAATGTTTGAAACGGCGATGTTTGAAGAGCAAGACGGTAAGACAACGATGACTGTCATAGACGTTTTCCAAACGGTCGAAGATCGAGACGAAGCGCTCCAATCGGGGATGAAGGATGGAGCCACCGAGTCTATGGATCGTTTTGCTTAACTTCTTCAAAAGCTCAAGGGCGACTGAAAAAGCGAATACCGCACTAAGATGTTGCAATGAAATGCTGCGGCGAGCACAATCACAACTGTAACAGATACGAAATATGCAATACATTAGTTACGCAAAGGTAGGATGGCGATGACCTATGGAAGACTATGAGAAACTCGGCGTATTTTATTTAGGGCGTGAATACGATCTAAGCGCGAAAAAGCTCCAAGATAATTTGTTGCTCTATGACTCGCGTGACCTGGTAACGCACGCGGTCGTCGTTGGCATGACCGGCAGTGGTAAAACAGGTCTTTGTATTGGCCTGATCGAAGAGGCGGCGATCGACGGCGTGCCTTCCATTCTGATTGACCCAAAAGGCGATTTAACAAACCTGATGTTAACCTTCCCGCAACTGCGCAGCGAAGACTTCTTGCCTTGGGTCAATCCAGATGATGCCAATCGCCAGGGTTTGACAGTGCCGGACTATGCCAACCAACAGGCCAGTTTATGGCAAAAAGGTTTGACTGAGTGGGGTGAAAGTGGTGAGCGCATCCAGCGTTTACGGGACGCGGCCGAGTGTGTCATTTATACGCCCGGCAGCAGCGCCGGTGTGCCTGTGTCCATTCTTAAGTCCTTTGCTGCTCCGCCTCCTGAGATTATTGAAGATGGTGAGTTATTCCAAGAGCGCATTGACACCACCGTTACCAGCTTGTTGGGCTTGTTGAATATCGAAGCCGATCCCTTGCAAAGCCGTGAACACATTTTGATCTCGACTATCATCGGTCAAATGTGGCGGCAGGGGCAGGATTTAGATCTGGCTGTTTTGATTGCCCAAATACAGAACCCGCCCGTCTCGAAGATCGGCGTCTTGGACCTAGAATCATTTTACCCATCGAAAGAGCGATTCAGCCTAGTTATGGCCCTGAACAACCTGTTGGCTTCGCCTGGCTTTAACGCCTGGCTTGAGGGAATTCCGTTGGACATTGGCCAGATCCTATATACCCCCCAAGGTAAGCCGCGCATCTCGATTTTCTCGATTGCTCATCTGAGTGATTCCGAGCGCATGTTCTTTGTGTCCCTGCTATTGAACCAGATTTTAGGGTGGATGAGAACGCAACCTGGTACGACGAGCCTACGCGCCCTGGTGTATATGGATGAGATTTTTGGCTATTTCCCGCCTGTAGCTAACCCACCTTCAAAACAACCTTTGCTCACGCTGCTCAAGCAAGCGCGTGCCTTTGGCGTCGGCATCGCGTTGGCGACGCAGAACCCAGTGGATCTGGATTATAAGGGCCTCTCGAATGCGGGAACATGGTGCATTGGTCGCCTGCAGACAGAACGCGACAAGGATCGTGTTATGGAAGGTTTGGAAGGTGCAGCAACCGCTGCAGGAAGCACGTTTGATCGCCAAAGGATGGAGGAAACCCTAGCTGGATTAGGAAGCCGAGTGTTTCTTATGAATAACACGCACGAGGATGCGCCCGTTGTCTTCCAGTCGCGCTGGTGCATGTCATATCTGCGGGGTCCGCTTACTCGGAACCAAATCAAACAACTAATGGACCCTTACAAAAGCGCTCAACCGGCGGCCGGCCCAACGGCCCAGCCAACGGCTGCCACAACTCCGGCTACGTCGGTCTCCCCACCCGCTTCGGCAGCGCCCTTATCATCGACACCCGCTGAACCCTTCCAAGCTGCACCGGCAACTGCTGCAGCCGCTGGTTTGCAGCCGACCTTACCGCCCGACGTGACCCAGTTTTTCATCCCAGTGCGGGGCAGTGGCAGCAGCGTGACGTACCAGCCTATGGTGCTCGGCGCGGCCAAGGTTCGTTTTGCGGATCTCAAGACTCGCGTGGACGCGAGCCGAGATGTGGTGGCGTTAACGCCGGTTGTTGACGAAGCCGTTCCCGTGGATTGGAACGCCGCTCAAACTGGTGATTTCTCGCTGAACGACTTGGAGAAGACGCCCACCCCGGGGCTGCCGTTTGGCGATTTGCCCCGTCCGGCTGCCACGCCGAAAAATTATACTGGCTGGAGCCGGGACTTCATCGCATGGGTTTATGGCAGCCAGAAATTAGAACTGTTCCGCAGTCCTAGCACGGGTCTGATATCCAATCCAGGTGAAGATGAACGTGATTTTCGCATTCGCCTCCAGCAGTCAGCTCGAGAGCAGCGCGACGAAGCCGCCGACGCGTTGCGCAAGAAGTACACCCCCAAGATGACTACGTTACAGGAGAAGATTCGTAAGGCCCAGCAAGCCGTTGAACGGGAAACTGCGCAAGCCTCGCAAGCCAAGATGCAAACCGCCGTTTCGGTGGGCGCGACTTTGTTGGGCGCTTTTATGGGACGAAAAGCGATGAGCACTTCTACGATCGGCAGGGCTTCCACCGCTCTTGGTCGGGCCGGACGTTCCATGGAGCAGGCGGGTGATATCGAGCGAGCGCAAGAGACTGCCGCTGAATATCAGAGACAATTGGATGATTTAAACGCTCAATTCAAAGAGGAAACAGATGCGCTAGAAGCTAAGATCGATCCTGCCGGTGAGGCACTTGAGCCAGTAGGGATTACGCCCAAAAAGACTGACATCGTTGTCCAGCTGGTGTCTTTGGTATGGGCCCCTTATCGTCCTGATGCCGAGGGGCGCATCGCACCAGCCTGGTAAGACCCGCAGTATTACGTCCGGCTGCGCGTGTCATTAGACAAAGTCGCGGCCATTACTTTAACCTTGGCTACACTTGACACGACAAAAGACCGTTGCCCATCGCAACGCTAAACACCAAAAGAAAAACGCTAAAAACGGCAATGGCTAACAAACGCCACTTCATCGATAGGTCTATCCCCAGCGTTCTTTAACTACTTTTTTGCTGCAATACAAGCATTCGTACATTATGGTGGACGGGCTATAGGATTGTTCCTACGTACCTTAACAACGATGTTGGGGTAATTAGTCTCTAAATCAAAATCGGCTGATATGGGTGAATAGGTGTGAAAAGAGATATTATCCGAATTAATGAAGAAAAATGCACTGGTTGTGGAAGTTGCGTTAATGGATGTCCTGAAGGTGCCTTACAATTAATTGATGAGAAGGCCAGAGTTGTCAGTGATTTATTCTGTGATGGTTTAGGCGCCTGCATTGGGGATTGCCCGGAGGGCGCTATAGAAATTGAAACAAGAGAAGCCGAACCTTATGATGAGGGCAAGGTTATGGCAAATATCGCTAAAGCAGGACCTAACGTCACAAAAGCCCACCTGCGACATCTTAAAGAACATGGCCAGGAGGATCTGGTAAACGAGGCTATTGACTATTTGAAGGAAAATAAAATGGAAATTCCGGATTATGAAGAAGACCCTTTGGCCTGCGGTTGTCCCGGTTCAATGATGCTGGATTTTCGTAGATCTGACAACCAACCTCATGAACAGGTGATGTCAACTTCAGAACTAGGAAATTGGCCCATACAGTTACAGCTTTTAAACCCCAACACACCTTACCTGAAGAATGCTGAACTTTTGCTAGCGGCCGATTGTGCCCCCTTTGCCTACGCTAATTTCCATCAAAGATTCATAAAGGGCAAGGTTTTGATTATTTTCTGTCCTAAACTGGACAAAACCATAGAAGAATACGTGGATAAATTATCAGAAATCTTCCAAAAACAGGATATAAAATCGATTTCAATTGTGCATCTGGAAGTTCCCTGCTGCTCAGGTATTGAGATTATAGTCCAAAAGGCATTGGAAAAAGCCCAAAAGAACATAATAATTAAAGATTACACGATTTCAATAAATGGAGAAATAATATAGAGCTCTAAATAAAGTTGGATCTGCCCTTTTTCTAGAAGGTTGACGCAGGGACTGGATTTGAACCAAGGACGCAAAGCTGCTCAACAGTATTTCGAAGCCCTGCGACCGCTCATTGATGGTACGAAGCAGCAATCAACAATATAATCGAGTACACAAAGGCTGCAAAACCGATAGAATTTGCATATTTTGAGAAGTGGTCCAGCAAAAGCGGGAATTTAAGCATTAACACTGTTTCTACAACCTCATAAGGCGTTTTGTATGAATCCGAAAACTATAATGATGAAACGGTATATCAAAACGCTATTAAAATGCGCGAAACGACTAGGACCACCATAGAGCCATGAGTGTATTCGAACGAATAGCAAACACGATCATTAAGCACCCCAAGGCAATCGTCGCCTTTTGGGTGGTAGCATTGCTCATCTCCATCCCGTTTGCCTTGCAGTCTGATAAGGTCCTCAATTATGACCAAACGACGATGAAAGGATCGAACTCAGAGTCAGCGGATGGCATGTATCTCCTCTATGATTCAGGATATTTCTACACGAATTCATCGTCCAAGGTGTCCACCATTGTCGTTGTTCCTTTCAGCAATCCCGCCGAAGAGGCCTCAATACAGCAATTCCAACGTGCATTGGCGACGCAGTTAAAGGGAGAATATGGCAGTGATGCAACCTTGTCGTATGCCGGAAGGTTCTCGAACGACAGTTCGTCGAAATCCGGCATATACATGTATCTTATCAATTTCTCAGGCGACCGCAAACCAAGCGCAGAAGTTACTACGATACGGTCGGCTGTAGCTAATGCCAACACCGTGGGCTTAAAGACCTACGTAACAGGCCAGTCTGCGATCTCACACGATATTGAATCGGGAGCTACTTCGGACGTATCAAAGATCGATCCGTTCACTATACTGCTTGTCCTTGTGCTCATTGGACTCTTCTTCCGGTCGATCGTTGCGTCCGCCACCCCGCCGATCGTCATCGGTTTTGCGTTTGGCATACTGCTGTGCTTCGTGTTCTTCCTAGGCAGTGTCGTTGAAATCTACTATATAACGAGGATCATCGTGCTTGTCTCGATGCTCGGCGCGGGCTGTGATTACTGCATCTTCATCGTTGCGAGATATCGGGAAGAGCGCAAGAATGGTCTAAATGAGGAATCCGCGCTTCGAGAATCGGTCAAATGGGCAGGAGAGTCCATCACCATATCCGGATGTGCGGTCATCATCGGATTTGGCGTTATGTCGTTTAGTTCATTTTCATTGATTAGCACGATGGGGATGGTACTCGCTACCGGGATCGTGATAGCACTGTTAGCGGCGCTCACGTTACTCCCCTCCGTCATCAGGCTCATAGGAGACCGGATATTCTATCCTTCAACTGTGGAGACGTTTTCAGAGGATAGCAAGGCAATGAAGGGGCTGTATGGCAGGTTCTCTAGATTTGGGCAACGGTACTTCTCCACCTCGGCAAAGCAAGCGATAAAGTATGCGTGGGCGATAATTATCGCATGCGCCCTCATCACCATCCCCCTTGCCTATGTGGCGACGACCTCGTCATCTTCCTATAACATGATCAGCACGATGCCCAATGGAGAGGCAAAGCAAGGGGTCGACGTCATAGTGGCGAACACCAACGGCGGGGTAATCATGCCCACGTATGTTGTGCTTGAATTTAACAAGTCGATCGCGACGATATCCTCGGTGGCGTTAGCAAACACCACCGTACCCTTACTGAGCTGGAATAGCTCTGCGGGTGAATATCTCAACGCGACCGATTCACTAACTAAGACAATAATGACAAATGAGGGTCAGAACGTGGGCATCGCCTACGGGCCGACAAGCTGGACACGGCTCGTTTCCCTCTATGGAAATGAGTCTGCAGCATTACAGGCCTTGCCGTCAGATTCACTAAAGAACGCCGTGTCAAACGTCCTTGCCAGCCAGCTTCCTGCCACCTATAAGGTACAATCCATCGACTACATCCTGAACTTCCTCGGAGGGTCGCTCGGAGGCCCTGTTAACAATTCAACGGGAGCACGCACCCTCACCTATGCAACGATCACCACCATCATGAAAGATGAGCCACTGTCTCAACGTTCGTTCGACACTATCAAGGGCATACAGGACATTGTCGCTAATTTCGATAGTACCTACAGTAACGCGGTGACCCATTCCTGGGTCACTGGAAGTGCCGTATCATCCCTCGTTCTCTCACAGACGACGACTTCTGAATTCGTGTGGATCGAGGTCGGAGTCGTCGTCCTGATATTCCTCTTACTGTTCTTCGTTATGAAGTCATATCTGACGCCGCTTCGCTCAATCGTAACGATCGTGATGAGCGTCATTTGGACACTGGGACTCACATTCCTGCTCTTCGATCGACTGCTGGGCATACCAGTGACGTGGATCGTTCCGATATTCCTGTTCGTGGTATGTCTCGGACTCGGTATGGACTACGATATTCTTCTGACGACCCGTATCAGAGAGAACGTGAGGAAAGGGAAGTCTAATGATGAGGCAATCACCTACGCACTTGAGCGATCAGGTGCAATAATTACGATCTGCGGATTCATAATGGCCGGAGCTTTCAGCACGTTGATGCTTTCTTCGGCACCAATGCTCCAGGAGTTCGGATTCGCCCTTGGATTCGCCATCCTCATTGATGCGCTGTTTGTCCGTACCTATGTGGTTCCGGCGGTAATGCATCTTCTCGGGGATTGGAACTGGAAAGGACCTCAGTTCATGCATAAGAGGGATACATAAAAACGCGGAACACCAGAGCTACCTTCGATCTCGTCTGCTGGTCCCCCCGCATTAGAGCAACTCGGAATGGGATCTACACCATTCAGACAGGCAATATTTTATAACTGTAACACAGGGGGAATTATCATGGCAGAACCCATCGATGCAATTCGGGCGTTTCACAACGCGTTCAGGAATGATATGGAGCAGATCGATGCTGCAGCGTTGGGGGCAGCACAAGGAAAGGAGGGTCTTGCCCCCGCCGTCGAGCGTTTCCGGTTCTTCAACGAAGTATTGGTCTGGCACGCCCATGGAGAAGAGTTAGCTATCTTCCCTGTGCTCGAGAACGTCGCCCCGTTGGTTGCCGAAGCCTATGTGAAGGACCACCGAGGGTTGGACTCAGCATTTGATGAATTGGATCAATCATATTCTTCACATGACCCCTTAAAAACTGCTCGGGCCACTGCTGCGTTCCGCTTTCATCTTGACATCCACCTCGACAAGGAAGATACGCACCTCTACCGGATTTTCAAGGAACGTGTTTCCTTGCCAGAGCAAGGGAAGGCGGTCGGCATCATGGCCGGCGCGGTTCCACAGGAACGGTTCCCAGAAGCGGTGGCGTGGCTATTCCCGCTTCTGGGGCAGGACGATCGTGAGAACATGACCCTTATCTGGCAGATGATGATGCCAGCACCTACCTTCGACGGAGTAAAGGAACTCATCAAAAAGGCCGTCGGCAGCGACTGGGCCGAACTCACGCGCCGTATCCCAACGTTGTAAGCCCTGCGAGATACCGTCCTTGTCGTGCCGCGCGTTGTCCTTTTCCAGTCCCATTAACTATTCCTGTGACGTCTGGCTAAAAATCCCGAGAGTCATTCAAATCTCTAACTAAAAGGGTTGAATTTGCAGTTTTCGCAAATGGGCTATTCACGTATTCACCTCCATCTCGCTGGGCCGATGTCATCCGTGAACGCGCAGTTAGAACGGCGTCGCTACTAGATAGGGTAGCAAATGACAAGTCGGCTACTTATGAGGGCACGCCTCTGACGTCATTAAGGACAGGATAGTGGTTGTGAACCTTAGTAGATCCCCGACCTACTAAAGAACGGGCTATATCGGTGCTTTTTTCACTTCTTCTATCGCCTTCGCAGCAATGCCTGGTGTCGCCGCTCCGGGAATGACAGGTGTGAACTCTGGATACGTGCCGAGTCTCTTTGACGCGATGACCATCATCTCCGTCATTTGTGTCTCATCCAGATCGGCCACCATGAAGACGGCGCGCATGCCGGCCTTTGTATAAACCGCCCCTAGCGCAAACCGGTTCATCATATACCCTATGATTTTCCCGGGCCCTCCTTCTTCGAAATCTATACAATTTCCTACGTCGGCAGGAACCTCGAAATATACCAAGTAACGCATGATTGATCACCTCTCCTGTAATTCAACGTTAAGGAATAAGTGCTTTCACAGGATTTGAGCGCTATGTGTCACCGTGGCTGCAAAAACACGCGAAAATTGACTTTTCCGGTTTGTACCTGCGTATTTTTGAGAAGTGACCACTATTGATAGTCAAGAACTAACAGATTTTTCACGTCAAATAGCACAGAGTATTACACGCTGGGCTACACTTGACACGACAAAAGACCGTTGCCCATCGCAACGCTAAAAACCAAAAGAAAAACACCAACAATGGCAATGGTTACCGAACGCCGTTTCATACATAGAGGTATTTCAAGCGTTAGTTAATTACTTTTTGCTGAAATATTGGGCATTTGGAGCTGAAAAATTGCGATTAAAACAGCCAAATTAATACCCCTTTGATTCAGGGTTGCTATAACAAGCGCGTGTCACAATTGAATGAAACAAAGCTCAATACGGACTCACTTCGCATTGCTAAAATGGGTTTCAGTCAACGGTTTCCGCTTTAGACCGCTTCCTATCCTGTATTCAGCTTGAACTGCACCTGATTAGCGAGAAGGGCACAGCGCTATGGTGACAGATATTGACAGACATTGCTGGACGGAAGTCCCAAAGGAAGCTTTGGAGTTGAAATCATAGAATAGAGTGGTGCTGATGTCCCTTTTGAACCTACGAAGGTACTCGGTAAACTTTGCAGTAGCAGCAGCTATAAGGCGATACAAGTTCATGTATAAGTAGTGACGAAAGACAAAGCAAATCTGGCGTATCTTGAGAAGTTGGTTGGTCCACTAGGGCTTGAAATGATTAATCGACTTTCAAAAGATGGATTGACGGACCAACAAATAGCTCAAGAAACTGGTCACTGAATTGAATACTGTGAGGCGCACGCTATCCACGTTGTATGAGCATCGCCTCGCTTCCTATGTACTTGAGCGCGACAAAGAAACCGGATGGATGCTGTATCGATGGAACGTGGACTTTGCGGATATTGAGCGTCGCCTCGCTGATGATGCTCACAAGCTTATCTCCACGCTCGAGACATGGCTAGATGGAGAGCTAAACACCGTGTATTACACATGTGACAACCATTGCAGCCGCTACACGTTTGACATGGCGAGTGGTAACGTGTGTGGATACCAATTTGTGTGTCCCGTTTGCAAGCAAAACCTCCACCACGACGACACGTCCAAGCTGACCGATACTATACAAGGAAAGATTGACGAATTGAAGACCGACGCTCAAGCCATCTTCTATCTAGAGAACTCATCGATTTTTGAACTTGCCCAAACGGAACAAGAATAGACGCTTTATCGTTCGCGAGCTCCACACCTCTATTAGCTCTTCCAGCGCACGCGACGGAAAATTATAGCACTTTTTCGATGAGTTTCACGGCATCCCGGAAAAACGCCGGGCACCGCTCCTTCGCGATTTTATGCGTTTTCGCCTGGGCAAACTGCGGGTCTGACATGTTGTGCCCGAGCAGGCCCGTGCAGGTTATAGCTCCGTGGAGCGTTTTAAATTCCTGCAGAAACTCACCGACCACCGCATAGGTTTTTTCTTTCGCTGCGACTTCATCAGCCGTTATGCCCCCATAAAGCAGCCCGATCACCTTGATAGCACCAGCAAGAGATCTGCAGTTATCGTCCGTGCGGGCGATCCCGGCACCAAATCCCTGTGATATCCGACATGCCGTATCCCGGCCGATTCCGAAGTCTGGTGCAAAGACCGAGAGCACGCACTGTGCGCAATTGAACCCTTGTTGAAAAAGGGCGACTGCCTCTTCTGCCTTTTACATGTCCAACAGTCACGCGGGAGCTGCAATAACCCTATTGGGTTATATGACAAACTCAGCGTCTCGTGCGGTCTTTAACTGAAACCAAGAGAGACCGCTGTAACGTAAGAAATTTGTTATAAACGTTCAAATAGCTTTCAGGTGTTTTATATTCTGCCTCGGTCTACAATTGCTAAGGCTGTGAAACCGCTCCGGTTATAAAGGTCGATGCTTGGACCATAATAAGTTCATGTGACTGTTTTACGAATGCGCGGAGCGGTTAACAGCCTTAGTTACTACTTAATTTTTTCAACACCTACACGCGCCATACGATCACAGAAATTAACGTGAACCCAGTCGCTCGGAGCCTTTGGGAGCGGTTAGATAGACACGGTCGACAGTCTTGCAAGCCTTGAGAATGCATGGGCCAATCGTATCATTGGGTCGTAACTTAGTTTTACGCAATGCTGCGAGATTTTGGGGCGATGAATCCGGGAGCTCGTTTATTTAGCGCACTCTACAATAAGTCCGAGTGATGTTTAGCTACGGGCAAAGTGAGGGAAGACGTTGTGGTTTGACACGTAGTCGTTTATATTGGTCGCATGCGACTACGTGCAGGTCTACACCTTAGCGAAAGAGAGGCTCTTAAAGGTGCTTGTCTCGTCATGCTCTGTTTTAACCCGGCTATTGTGCTTAAAAAGAGGGCCATAAGACGCTGGGTTATTCTGCAGCGCCTTTTATGCAGTAGTAGTAACCGCTGAGTGTGTGTTCGATCGACACAGGACAGCTATAGCACACGCATCCCTTCATCTGAGGTGTGTTTTCGCTCTTGCCCATAGCGCAAAACACGCGACCCTTAAGGTTGTTCTGCGAATAGGTGTGGCAAGTCATGCAAATGCACTTCTCCTTGTTTTCGGGAGTCATCGGAACCTTCATTCGGCTTCACACCCTCTTGACCTTTCGCGTATCAAACTGTAACAACTCAAAGCAAAGAGGGGTATTTTGCATATCGTATAGAATCCTGTCGAAATTTCGTTTCAATGCGACTTGGATGGCAAAGGTGCTTCCGTTGTTATTCTGGAAGAACTCTGGAAAACGCTTAAGCATTCGATACGTTACGGGATATTCATAAGATACCTTTTTAGGGCAACGCAAGTTTATCATTACGTATAAGGAGGTCAGGAAATGATTAAGGAGATCACCGCACGGGAACTAAATATCGATGGCTTCATCAACGAGAAGATCAAGGAGATCAAGGAGATTGTCGGGGATGGAATGGCGATCAACGCCCTCTCCGGAGGAGTTGATTCGTCCACAGTCACAATGCTCGGGCATCGTGCCCTAGGGAACCGCCTAAAGACCCTATTCATTGACAACGGCATCATGCGCGAGGGGGAGGCAGGACAGGTTGTGGGCCTCTTCAGAAATCTCGGTGTCAAGGTTAAGGTAATCGATGCGCGCAAGGAGTTCTTCTCGGCATTCAAGGGAATCACTGACCCAGAAGAGAAGCGTGAAGCTGTGACCCAGACCTTTTACCGGGATATATTCGGACGCATAGTCAAGGAAAGCGGTGCGAAACACCTCCTTCAGGGGACTATCTTAACCGATGTCGATGAGACAATCGCGGGGATTAAGCGGCAACACAATGTCTTCGAGCAACTGGGAATAGACCCGGAAGAGGCTTTCGGCTACCGCATTATCGAACCGCTTATTCAGCTTCGCAAAGACAGTGTTAGGTTAGTAGGCAAGGCCCTCGGTCTTCCCGCGGAGCTTTTCGAACGCATACCGTTCCCGGGGCCGGCACTCGCGGCACGTGTGATAGGAGAGGTAACCCCAGAACGTATCGAAACGGTTCGAAAGGCGACTAATGTCGTAGAGGAATTGTTAAAAGACACCGGTGCATTCCAGTATATGGCGATCCTTCACGAAGATCGTGTTACCGGCATACGCGACGGCAAGCGTGACTTCGGCCAGCAGATCGAAGTTCGCTGCTGGAACAGCATCGATGCGCGCACCGCGACACCAACCCGACTTTCCTTTGAAATTCTCGAAAATGTCGCCGGGGAGATTATCAGCAAAGTGCCCGGCATTGTCAGCGTCACTTATAATATTACCTCCAAACCACCCTCAACGATCGAGGTCGTCTAATACCCGTTGAGGATTCGCAAATGTCCGACCTATCCATCTCCCGCTCCGACGACCCCTCCGCGAACGCCGCCACCGTCTCCCCCGACCGCGTCCGCGCTGAGTTCCTCCACGCCTGGAACGGCTACAAACAATACGCCTGGGGCCACGACGCGCTCAAGCCGCTGTCCAGGACCTACTCCGACTGGTACCAGACCTCCTTGCTTATGACCCCGGTCGACGCCTTAGACACCATGATCCTGATGGGCCTGACCGCCGAGGCGGCCGAGGCCAAAGACTTAATCCTGTCCCGGCTCGACTTCGACCTCGACATGGAGGTCCAGCACTTCGAGGTAGCCATCCGCATCCTGGGCGGCCTTATCTCCGCCCAGCAACTCGACGGCGACCCCCGCTTCCTCGAGCTCGCCATCGACCTCGCCGACCGTATGCTTCCCGTCTTTGGCTCCAACACCGGCATGCCCTACCGCTTCGTCAACCTCAAAACGCACAAGACCCGCTGCCGCTTTACCAACCCCGCCGAGATCGGCACCAATATCCTCGAATACGGGACCCTCTCCCGCCTCACCGGCGACCCCAAATATTTCGACGCCGCCAAACGAGCGATGGTCGCGCTTTATCATCGCCGCTCGCAGATCGGCCTAGTCGGGTCGATGATCGACGTCGTGACCGGCGGGTGGATGGTCAAAGAGAGCCACGTGGGTGGTAGAATCGATAGCTACTACGAGTACCTTTTAAAGGGCGCGATCCTGTTCGACGACGCCGAGCTTTGGGCTATGTGGCAGGACACGATCGCGGCGATCAACGCCCACGTGGCCGACGAGACCAGCGGAGGGCTCTGGTACGGCCATGTCAACATGAAAAATGGCAAGCAACGGGCCACGGCCTTCGGCGCTCTCTACGCCTTCTTCCCCGCTGTCCTCGCCCTGGGCGGAGACCTCAACCGCGCCGCCCGCCTCGAAGACTCGTGCTACAAGATGTGGACCCTCTACGGCACTGCGCCCGAACTGCTTGACTACAAAACCATGAAGGTCGTCTTAGGCTCCTACCAGCTCCGGCCCGAGATCGTCGAGTCGGCCTACTACCTTTATCACTTCACCGGCGACGAGAAGTATCGGCGGATGGGTGCGACCTTTTTCAACACCCTTGTCGCACGGTGCAAGACCGACGCAGGCTACGCCGCCCTCGCCGATGTCCGCACGGGCGTCCAGACTGACGCGATGGAGAGTTACTTTCTGGCCGAGACCATGAAATACTTCTACTTACTATTCGCCCCGCCCCAGGCCTTCGACTTCGAGAAGGCCGTCTTCAACACCGAGGCCCATCCGATTTGGAAGAAGAGTAGGCGAGTAGCGGAATGTTTAATGAAGTGCTGAGAGGGTGTCGATCTGCACTTGAAAGGTCACACAGCATGAATCAGTCAGTTATCATTACAGCACCTTGCTCAACGGAATGCTCACCGGCTAGTTTCCCGGCAGGGAGCAAAAGAATCCGCTGGCCTATCACGACGGCTTGTTCCGTGCTTACCGCAGCATCAATGCACCTCACTCACGGTCCCGGTCAAAGCGTGTAAGTATCTGTATGAAAAAGACTTGCAGCAAACCTTAAGGAGGACTATAATGCCTAGAGTGGTTCATTTCGAGCTGCCTGCGGATGATCCAAAGCAGGCGGTCGCGTTTTATGAAAAGGCGGTTGGCTGGACCATCACCAAGTGGGGAGGGCCCTTCGATTATTTGCTAGTTGCCACAGGACTCGATGACGAACCGGGAATCAATGGTGCGATAACACCGCGCATGATGGCTGAGCAGGTCACCACAGATACCATTGGCGTCGAATCCGTGGATAATTCACTGAATTTCGCGAAACGCGACGGTAGTAATTAACGCGCTTGTTATCGCAACCGAGCCGCCTAGATAAACCAGAACAGTAAGCAAAAAGATAATAAAGGAACGTAACAAACCAAAGCGATGGTTAGAATAAAAAATGAAACATTGCGAAAACTGTAAAAAACGAGAAAACTGTGACTTCCCTGAAGACTTCCGCGAACTAACGTGGCGTCGGCATGGGCATTGCAGATGGCGTGAAGAATAGAAGGATTATTGAGATAGCGGCTGACGATTAACCTTTCAACGCACGCACACATATTACGACAGCCGACGCCGACACTGAAAAATTTCTTAATATCGCCGAACTGTAGCTGCCGCTGTGTTTTCGTTTATCTCTGTTTCGTATCGCTAAGGCAATTCGCTCCGTTTTTTGCTCTATCAGGCTTGCACTCTTGGCCGGGGAACAGCCCTTTAAAACGAGCAACTGGCTTTTCTGGGTCGGATATACAAAAACTCAATAAATAGTAGTCTTCAGTTTGACTAACATCATAGCTTTCAATGCGTAGCGGCAACGTTTCCTTATCGTGCGAGAAAATAGCTTCTCCTCGCTCTTTAATAGCTATTTCATTCAGCCTATCTATTTCAGCGTCCCACTCGGCTTTGTTCTCAGGTGACTCCTGTGCGACTTCTTTAAAGCGCTTTTGAAGATATGTAGTCGCCTCTTTAGCCAGCTGTTCTAAAAGGGCCGTGCGAGCTTTTACTTTGATATCAGTCATGCGTCTAAACGTTTCCATGACCTACCTCTCTATCTCTCCTCTATTGAACGCGTCTTTATGCTTCTCTAAGCAGGTCTGGGCCAACCTGACTACATCATCTTGTGAGAGTTCTTGCTTCTTGGCGCCTATAAAGTCCATATTTTTTCAACCTCTTGCTTGTGCCGTTCTAAGCAAGCGAGTGCTAGCCTGACAATAGCGTCTTGTGACAGCTCCTGCTTCATGGCTAACTGTATCTCGAGCTTGAACATTATTAACCATTCTTTTGTGTCTTTGGAGACAGTGATAGTTGTTTTGTCTTCAACACTGACCATAGTTCCACCAGCCTTTACAATATTGTAATGCTAGACATTACTAAAACGGCAGTTTTTAAGTTTGGGATTTAATCCTGCAAAGCGGCCGTCAAGCAGTGCAATGACAAGGACGTGCATGAAGCATATGCAAACGTGCACTTTTAGGATTTGTGGCGCATAACAGTATTAGATCGTGTTAGCTGAACGAATTTGAAAGGAGGTGACAGAAGAATGACAACAAAAACTCCTACAAAAGTGGTGACTATCGAGATGGCCGAGCACGTCTACGAGAAAATCAATGATCTGAGGGGGGTCGTCACTATAAGCGACTACATACTCGAGCTGATTAACGAGCATCTCAAGAAGCAGAAGCCAATCCCACCAGAGGTCGTTGACAGGGCACTAATCGATTAGATGGCGATCTGTGGCTTATTCTTCTAACAAGAACTGCTCGTGGCCTACTTATGTATTGTTCAAAGCCCATCTCTTTAAGGATGCGGCCGCATTGTGCAACTACCTGTATTAGCGCTGAGATGCATTCTCACGCTCCCGCAATACCACTTATGCGCGTCGCTATGGGTTCTTTACGACAACCACGGGTACCTTAGCCTCACGTATAATTTTATCAGTAACACTGCCAATGAATAGGCGATCCAGACCTTTACGTGCGTGCGCCCCCATAATGATGAGGTCAATCCCGTGGCTTTCAGCATATTCGGCTAGTCTCTCTGCAACAGAGCCATCGAGCATCTTAGTGACAACACGTTCTCCTCTAACCCCGCGCGCAGTAAGCTCTTTCTTAGCGTTAGCGACAATCTCCTCGCCTTTACTGAGCAGGGTGTAGTACATGGTCTCCCCCCGGGTACTCGGATACGTGGTACCCCACGCGTCTAGAACGTAAACCGCATGTACCGTTGCATCCGCAAGTTGCGCCATGTAAGCACTGTGATCGTAGACGGGTCCCATAAGTTCCCCGCCGTCAGTTCCTATTAAGATGCTTTTGTATTCCATAGAGTTCACCTCATTAGACCGCTGATGCCGCCTCTTCAAAAGCCCTCCCCACAAAGCAACTTCGCAGAGAGAGTGACACGAGCACGAGCAGAACAATCAGTCGTTTCATCGTCAACGTCACCTCCTCAGCGGCAGCATGTGCGTGCGAACCTCCCGCTGTAAAAACTGCTTAATATAACGCACTCTTGAGATAAGGATTGCTGTGATTCTATACTGCAGACGGTCCCGTCTAGCAAAGCTGAAGCTGTCACTAGCAACTTAGCGTGCAACGACCTCTTGCACCTGTTGAAGCCATTGGCAACGTTGATCTTCAGTACTTGTCACCGCCACACTAAACATTTCACGGTAGAAAGTGCTAACGCCGCACAGGTCGAAAATGCAATTCTTCCACAGGAGTTCTGATAACCCGCATTGAGGATAATATTATTAGTATGCCACAGATGCACCCACTTAGAAAAAGCAAAGCGGCATCAAAATAAAGAGGTAACGCATGAGCGACGCCACTAATGCGAAAGGAGCGAAGATCGGTAAGCTATTTCAGACGATTACGGGGGGCGTCCATTTATGTTTCGAATTGTAGAGGGTAGGTAATATATGGACGACGCTTATAGGAGTAAACCCATGATACGATACGCGCGCAGCGCGCCCGATATACTAAGCAAAGCGACGAACGCGCCATTATATCATTAGGTGATACATGTAAAACCGAGGGCCTGAAAATGGCTATTAACCTAGATAAAGCCGGAGCGAAGATTATGAAAACGTTTAGACGTAGCGATATTGCCCGCGATAGGGACAGGTATAAGGACAATATCGCCTGGTGGATGAACCGTTATGAGACGCTAATTACGACCGAGGCGGAAGACGTCGTACGAAACGCGGTAACGATGTTAAACGACGCGGTCGCTCTGAGGGATAACGCCGTTAATTTACTCGCGCAACTCGATAACGACGCTATGGAAGTGGAGCGCGAAATAACGCGCTTGGGCGGGATCGCGTTTATTGAACAATTACAGCCGACGATCAAAGAACGAAAGGTATACCTCGATAATTTGTATGAATCGCTCACGCGAGGGCGGCCCGCAGAGAGATGGGAAAATCCGTGATTAAAGAGGATATAGCCGCAACGTGGGCTAGTGGGACTTTAGGATGCTAAAAAGAGGCGTGAAACTGCGCGACCATGAGAAGTGGGTTAGTTCTTAGTCTTGTCACACACTGGGGCTAAACCCGGGGTTGCGTAATTTTTAGGCAAACGGGCCGCTATGTCATGGGTTTGGCAATGGCAAAAGAATCAATTCTATTCAACGACGAAAACCGTGATGCACAACTAGCTATTGTCGTAATTTTAGGGCTTATTCTTCTGTTTATGTATCCCCTCGCTGCTGTGTGCGGGGCGATTATTATTGCAGTACCGTTTATTATCACATGGGCGTTGGGTAGTTGGCGAAATTAGTGAAATGAGTGGTAGTAGCGGCTTAATATATGTGAAAACCCCAATTATCGCGTTATGAAAAAAAGGTTGTAGCTGCGAGACGAGCAAAAAAAACACAGGTGATTAACTGACTAAATTGCATGACCCTAGAGGGGCAAGTCACACAAATTAGGCGAGAAGTCACCAGAGCGATGCAATCTCTTTCGGATTATGTATATGAAGTAAGATAAACAATGGAAAAAGAAATCTTAATACTCTGTAACCTAATTCCATACTGTGATAGATGCAGAACCTCTAATAACCGTCATTATCCCAACGTTTCGCAGGCCGAAGTTGTTACGAAGAGCGATCTTAAGTGTACTAAACCAGACGTTTTCAGCATTTCAGGTATGCGTATACGATGACGCCTCAAATGATAATACGCAAAAAGTTGTGACTGAATTAGCGGAAACTGATTCAAGAATCAAGTATTACTGTCACGAACAAAATATAGGCGCGGGGGCAAATTTCAATTATGGACTAAAAGAGGTGAACACCCCTTTTTTTTCATTTCTCAGTGATGATGACCTACTTTTGCCACATTTTTTTGAAGTGGCCATGCAGTCTCTCAGCGCTAATCCTGATGTCATGTTTTATGCAGGGTTGACCATCCAAGTTGAAGATAACAAGATCATCGGTATTTACAAAAACGGTGGTTGCTTTGGATATTTTTCCCCTCCTGATAGTCTACTAGACATATTAGATCATCAATTACTGTGGAATTCGATTGTTTTCAGATCAAAGGTTCTGGATTGCGTTGGCTTAATAGACATTGACGTGGGTGGACCAGCAGACATAGACTTTGAGTTCCGTGTTACAACGCATCATCCAGTTATTATCTCAAATGAACCGAGTGCAATTAACATGCTGCACACACAATCTTTCTATGCCCTTTCGTCTGATTATAGACTATATCTGCCTGGGTTCAAACTTATCATTAATAAAATGATGTCAGACGAATCTCTCTCCTTAGATACCAGGATTCAAATCAAGAATAGACTTAATGCGTGGGTAGCTAACTTTCTTATAGCGATAGCAGAGCGAGCAAGCCTGAAGGGAGAGTTTGACAATGTCTCTGCTATTGCGGAAATACTGAAGCGTTTCTGCAATAAAAAAACGACGGCCCTTCTTCTTGTTGGCCGATTAAAACTGAAAAAATCAAGTGAGCCAGCCTTTTTTTTAGTCAGTTGGATAGAACGGTGGTTACGGTTTATTTTTCCACTTAACATAATAAACAAGATAAAACTCAAACAGCTTCAAAGGAAATATGGAGAGTATTTGCGCTACCTTGATACGTAACTAGATCTGCTTCACGAATATGAAAGAAGATGTACCCTTGGCCCACGCGGGAATGGCGGCGCAATTTGACCTCCAAAAACAACATTATGCAGAAGGAAAAGTCTTCACCCTCCAAATCGAATCAACCCTCCGATGTCCCCAATTATGCAACTATTGCTATGCAGGAAGCGCCCTCGAGAGCCCTCAAGGGCTATCCTCCGCAACTATTAGGCAGCTATTAGACGCTGCGGCCGCTTTGAAGGTGCAGATGATAGATTGGGTGGGAGGAGATCCCATTATGCGGAGGGACTGGGAGGCCCTCTGTACCTACGCCACTAGCTTAGGTCTAATTAACAACATCTGGACATCGGGCATCCCTCTCGCCAAACCGGGGGTCGCGGCAAGCGCGGTAAAAGCGACCCAAGGGGGTTTTATCTCGACGCATTTAGATTCGCTCGATCCGGAACTTTACGGGATTTTGCATGGCGGGGAAAAATGTCGCGGGGATGCACGTAATATCGGATTAATCCTGAAAGGCATAAACAACTGCTTGGCAGCGGGGAAGGACCCTGGAGGGATGGTCAATTGCATCACCTATACGACTCCATTGGCCGCTGGAGACGCGCGGGCGACAATCGCCTATTTTCAGGAAAAGTTCGGCATCAAGACTTGCGTCACATTATTCAACCCAGCGATCGACCGCATGGAAAATAGTTCTTGGGAGCCGACCAACGCCCAGATAAAGGATATCTTTAACTTCCGTGACCGGGTAAATTACCCGAACGACCCCTCGTGCGGGCCTATGGATGTTTCGAAATTTTATTGTGGAACGCTTGTGTGTATCACCGCTGGGGGGTGGGTGGTCCCTTGTTCCGTGATCCGGACAGAGGAGTTTGGAAACGTGAATAAAGAAGAATTTTTAACCATTCTGGAGCGCGGGAGGCGGAGGCTCTTATTTTTAGATTTCCGGGATCCTGCCAAACTCCCTGGCAATTGCAGCAGTTGCTGCAATAATTCCTTTTGTTTCGGGTGTCGGAGTAGCGCCTACTATTATGCTGGCGACTTAATGGCCGCAGACCCCAAGTGTTTTCAATATAACCAATGTTCCACGACAAAGAAGGATTCTGATTCACACGGATGTAAGAGAAAGGATGAATAGACAATATGACTTCAGCGTTAACGACGTGAGTGCCGTTTACGCTGGACCAGGCGGAAAACTGTGGGAACTCTTAATGGGTGAAGAGATCCACGTCGGTGGGGCCGAACAGACAGATTATTTAGCAAAGAAAGTCGGCATTGATGGGAGCACGGATCTCATCCTCTTAGACATATGTTCTGCCCTCGGCGGTCCTGCCCGGCACCTGGTCGAAAAATATGGCATCAGAGTCGTCGGAGTGGACATCACACCGGAAATGATCGCAGAAGCCCAAAAGCGAACCATGGGTAAACCCTTCAAGGACAAGATCGAATATCGCGTTGGTTCCGCCCTCGACTTGCCCGCTCATGCGAAATCTTTTGATGTCGTGTGGGGTCAAGACTCCTGGTGCTATGTCAGGGACAAGAAACGGCTCATCGACGAAACGGCACGAGTACTCAAGTCCGGTGCGACTTTGGCGTTTACGGATTGGATTTGGGGTTCGGTACAAGCCCCCCCAAATGAGGCGGATTTCCTCATGGCGTTTATGGTATTTCCCGATTTGCAGACCTTAGATGGATATGCAAATTTGATTCGGGCAGCAGGATTGAAATTAAACGAACAAGAAGACCTGAGTATTGATTTCGCGCAGAATATGGATCAATACTTGGTTACCCTAAAGAAGAACAAGGGGAACATCATTGCAGACTTTGGCAATGATCTGTATAATGAAGCGGAAAAGGGCATAATAGCTTGGAATAAGGCCGCCCACGAAAAAAAAGTTGGGCGAGGACTCTGGATTGCAACTAAAACGTGAATCTGTCGAACCTAAATCTCACGGGACAGAAAGTGGATCAACAAAGAATGTTGTTATCATATTTTCTAAGGTTCCGGTGGCCGGGGCCGTAAAAACTCGCCTTATCAAAGACTCCATTTTAGGTGCAGAGGATGCTGCCTTACTCGCTGAGGCAATGTTGAAGGATACAATATTACTTTCCGCCGAAAGTAACGCGAGCGAAATCGTGATTGGATTGACCCCTGCAGACGAACGGGAATCCATGGAGCGGATTGTAAAGGAAGTCGTGAAGGAGAGACATTTGGAACGACCTATTACATTTCTCACCCAAAGCGGCACGAATTTTGATGAGCGATTTGGATCCGTGGTCTCCGCAGCTTTTGCCATGGGCTCGGAAAATTTAGTAATTTTGGGCGAAGACCTCCCTTATTTACCCCCGGATATTATAAACCGCACCTTCTCATTTCTCATGGAAGATAGGAGCAATAATTCCGTAGTTCTCGGTCCCGCTGGCGAGGGAGGCATTTATCTCGTGGGAATTACACGGCATTTCGATCCGGAATATTTTTCAAAAAACAAGCTGTTTTCCGGGGGCGTAGAAATCTCTCAATTCATAAAACTTTGTAAAAATGAAGGAATGGTTCTAAAATTACTCCCCGCATTCAATGATGTCGATATTGAAGGAGATCTGGTCTCTCTCCTGCTTTATATTGATGCTATGAAAATCGCAAAGAAGTTCGAAGGGTTTTATTTCCCTAGTTACACCGCAGATGCAATAACCCAGCTCAGATTGATCGTCTTGGAGCATAGAGGAGAAACTAGACATCGAAGGATTGGCATAATGCGAGCGTGAGCGGATTGTTAATTTCCGTTATCACCATAACTCTAAATGAGGGCACAATTCTTTCGATAACAATATAGAACGCCCGAGAAGTGTCCCAGACTCCAAAAGAGTGGGTTTGTCCAAGGTGTGCTTGCACGGTATTCCGACATGATCGAGCAGGCCGAGAAGTTTTCCGTCACCTTAGAGCTTACCATGAACTCTATGGCCTTTTCGTTAGGCGATATAACCACGAGGAGGGCTAGTGCTCCTTTATGAACGGTCTGATAGATTCGAGTGGGTAGTCCTGCAAGCCTAGAAAAGGTATGCGGCAGCCTGATCGTGGGATAGCTGTAACCTGTTTTTGCGCGGTGGAGCGAGATTTTGCTGTGGTGATTCTCCAGTAGCTCATCTTTCGATGGTGCAACGTTAGCAAAAAGATCTGGGCAGTTGTTCTGCAGCAAGCATAATACTGAAGGAAATCGGCGCTGATCGCTTAACCGTTGTGGGTAGCCGCCTGTGACTTAGCTATACCAACACTCCGATAATACAGAATCAAAACGCGACTTGTTTAACTGAAATTGCGTGCTGGTAGTTGTATAGGTCGCTGCTCATTAAAAGAGATTAATAAGCTAAGATAAAGATCGATTCGCACGCCACGCCCTTCCCGCCTTTCTCCTGAAAGTCAAAAAAACAGGGGCCCGGAGAGACTATCTACCTCCGGCACCGCCACCGCCAAACCCTCCTCCACCGCCACCGCCAAAGCCGCCCCCGTGGCTGGGAGATGTGAAGGCAATGAGTGGGATAAAGGCGTGATTCATTCCAACAGCCCCGACGGGAACGCCGACGTCCGCCACTCGGACATTGAGGGACTGCATAGCCTTCTCCACCTTTTCACCGACGCCGAGGGCCGTTCCGTAGATAAGCCAGTCGCCCCACATGGAAAGATCCGCAGGAGTGTATTTCTGGATCATGGCCATATCCGACAGGAAATGGGCGAATGCGTCCCACTCGAGTTTCTCCTTGTAGCGGTCATCCTTCCAGCGCCCGAAGAGTGTTGAGGGGGCGGCGAACGCAATAGCGACCTGCACACACACGACGACCCAGATGACAAGTGCGGGGCCGGCGATATGCCTTACCGTCGGTGCGACTAGGAACGTGATGATAGCAATCCCAAGCAATGCAATGCCGACCGTCAAGGGCGGAATCAACCTGTGCCTGCCATTCACAACGTACTGATTACCGAGAGCGGGGTCCACCTTCTTTGTGACGTTAGCAAGCGACCGCTGATACGCCATGGTGGTTTCCTCAGCTCTTCTGCTGTGCTTAGCCTTCTTCGCCAGCGCCTCGATACGATCGGTGTCGAGCACGCCGTTCTCTGAGACCTCGGCGATAAAGGCGAGAACCCGCTGCTCGTACGGATCAGACACCTGCTCAGAGAGGACCCGTATCTCGATTCCCTCGCCCTCTCCTTTCTCCTTTATGGCGATCACCTTCCTTCGGTGAAGGTCGAGTAGGGTGGCATAGTACCCCTCTTTATCGAAGCTGAGCGCATCCGCCTTGAAGAGCAGGTTCACCTGCCACGGCTTGAGCGTCGTGCTCGGCATCGTGCTCAGGTAGGCCGGCACCGTGAACACCTTCTCCCTGCCGTACCTGCTATAGATGATGATAAAGCTCAGTGGGACGAGGATAATCGCGATCGTCCCGAGAATTTCAACCAGGTTCGCGGCGTAGTAGGGAAGGGTGTTCGAGAACGCCGCGGCAGCGGTTTTTCCGCTTACGTCGTCTACCGGCGTCCGGAACCCGGGGAAACTGCTGAACCCCTCAGACGTCCCGAGCATCTCAACCGCAAGGATCTCATTTGCAGCAAGGCTGCCGGTGATGACGTAACCGTCTCCTACTTTCTCGGTGTGCAGTGAGGGGGGATAGGCATACACCTTGTCGATCCCCATGGCCGGAATCGTGATCTTCACGCTCCTGTACGGGATGTGCGTCTCGCCCGCAAGTTTCAGGTTGAGATGGGTGGTCGTTGCATCCTGTTCGAGTGGCGGATGGATGACGTACGTGTACTGAGCCGTGTATGTCCCTGCGTTGTAGGATGACGGGTTAAAGATCCCCACCTCGTTGTACAGTGCGTTGTCCTTGATCCAGTTGCGGTATAACCCGGCGGTGGAAGGGCCATAAATCGTAACATTGCCGGAATTGTCCTTGATGTAACCAATGGTGCCGGGTGCGGGCGTCATAGATACCAGCCGGATATACGGTTGTGTGCTGTCGTTGAGTGTGAGCGGGGCCTCCCAGTAGCGATAGAGCATGCTATACTCCCAGCTGCTTCCTACGTTGTAGGTGTACTGTTCGGAGAGCGTCCCGTTCTCATACAGTACCGCCTCGTAGGAGCTTACGGTGAGGCTTCCAGCAAAAAGAGGGACAATTACCGGGATAAGGACGAGGGCGATAAGCCCGATGGCGAGGCCTGCCCCCACCACCAGTCCCAGTTGTCGTGTTTCGCCCACAGGAATTACCCGTCAGAACTCGATCTTCGGTGGAGTCTTGATCGCTTCCTCGAACTGGAGGTACTCGAGCTTGACGAGGTGCATCAGGTTTGCGATGAAGTTCGAGGGGATAGTGTCCGTCATGGTGTTGAATTCCTGCGAGATGTTGTTGAAGGTGTAGCGCTGGCGTGCGATCTCATCCTCGAGTGTCTTGACCGAGTCCATCAGGCTGGTGACCGTGGTCGAGGTCTTGAGGTCAGGGTAGGCCTCTGCAACCGCAAGCAGCCGGCCGAAGATAGAACGGGACTCGGCATCGACCTTGTTAAGGTCACCGGTAGAGGCCGTGGCAACGCTTGCCCGCATTGCCGTAACCCGTTCAAGGGTCTCCTTCTCAAACTTCGCATAGCTCTTGACGGCTCCGAGAAGCTCGTCAATCATGTCGAGCCTCTTCTTCATAGCGACCCGGATCTGGCCAAGTGTGGCCTCGGAGGAGTTCTTCAGGCTGACGAACCGGTTGTAGATACTGACTGCCCAGAGGATCAGTACGACAACGACAAGGGCGATGACGCCCAGGACAATCCATTCGATCATGATTCTCGCTGTAGTGAGGATCGTTCCATTAGATAAGATATAGTGTTGGCAGGCCGTTGCCTACATGAGGCGGAAGTCACAGGTTAGCAAGCTCACGATCAACAAAGACTTTGAGATCTTTTTAAAGAGAATTACGAATGACATAAAGACCAAAGAA
The DNA here is from genome assembly GCA_963719035.1 of Methanobacteriota archaeon. GTDB lineage: Archaea > Halobacteriota > Bog-38 > Methanoflorentales > Methanoflorentaceae > Methanoflorens. Next base: position 535,906 of record CAVRAO010000002.1, read on the forward strand.
ATCATAAAAGAGTTATACGATCCAATATTAGACAGAGAAGAACTGATCATTCCTGGTTTAAGTACAAACCCGCCTCTCGCAATAAATCCTCTCCAAGCTTCTGTCACCTCAGAACTATCTGATCACTTAGTGACCCGTCAGCAGCAACCACAATTGCACACAAAAGAGACCGATGACACGTATACGCATACGGTTGTTACTTCCTTTACGCTCAAAGGGGTCAAATACGAAGTGAAGCGCTGGAGAGATGCGCTCACTAGCATTTGCGAGGTTATGCATGAAAAACATCGGGATCAGTTCTCACGAGTCTTAGAGTTAAAAGGACAGAAACATCACTGGTTTTCGACAAATCCAAGTGAACTCACTTTTCCAGATAGAATAGACGACTCAGCTTATTATGTTCAAAATCATTGGGATGCTAATAGTATCGTGTCAATATCTAAAGCCATAATAGCCATATTTGGCTATTCAAAAGACGACCTTTTGTTTGACTTCAAGAAAAAGGCCGAGTTTTAAAAAAGCATTGCATAAGGGTAATTTTTCGACACTTTAAAGCCAGAAATTTAACGGTTTACACTAACAGCAATCAATTCTTTTCTGAGGCTATCTTTCGAATTTAACACTATTTAATATACCATAGTTATATCTAATTATGTGACGTGTAGTGGCTTATGTCTGGAAAGACAACGATTGAAGTAGAGAAGTCGACTCGTGAGGCTTTGAAACTTCTGGGTAGAAAAGGAGAGACGTATAATCAGATCATTTTGCGGCTGATTGTGAAGGAACGCGACGAGAGGGAAATAAGAAATGACTGATCAAATCGCACCTCCGCCTCCCACTGATCGCGTGGTTGAATTTTTTCCCACCTATTATATAACGCTCATCAGTATCATCCAAGTGACTGCATTTGGATACCTGCTGCTTGTGGCAAAGGATCAATTGTCATCCATACTCTCAGGTACCTATGACCCCATCTGGACTATTCTAATCGTCGGTTTTTTCATTATGATAGCGGCAACGTGGATGAATTATACCCATTTCATAACGGTGTTGCGATTAAAGCCCACGTCTCTTGACGCGTTGATACCGTTTTGTTTTGGCGCAACCCAAGCTTTGGTCATCTTCTGTATTGGTCTGCAGCAGCTCGCGTGGTTTTACTTTGCAAATATTGCAAACGCAGTGGTAGCAATAACCCAGACCTACGCTACGGCGCGAGAAGCGAGGTTACACCAAGAGTACGAGGAGAATCGAGCGTATGTTGAAAAAATGGAGAGATTCGGGACATTCTCAATGCTCAGACGATGGTACGCCACGCGCTTGCTAATATTCATAGTCTTTGGGATTACAGAAGCACTGTTCAATCTGCATTCGTTGTTGCTTGCCATCGTTTATCTCGCATTATGTGTTATGTCGTTCGTTTTTGTTGGGCGCGGAGCTAAACAAATCGCGTCAACGTCGTAATAGACACACAGAGAAAAGGAGGAAAAATGCAGCTCGTTGGAAAATCAAAGGTAACACGATTGAACGCTAAAACCGGGATAACGTATCCGCTTATCAGGTTGCCAAAAGCATATGCAAATGAAATCGGCAAAACTGCTGAGTTTTACGAGATAGAAAAGAACGACTCTCGTGGACTCCTTACTCTTTCCCGGAATTGATTGAATCGAAAAAAGTTATACAACCTGAGCCCGAAGTTATACAACCTGAACCTGAAGTTAGACAACTTGGTTGCCAAAAAGACATTGAACAACGTCTGGTTGAACTCGAATCAAAAATCAGTGAGCTAAAATTACTTCTTCTTTTAAATGAAGTCGTTAGCTTACACGAAAATCAAAAATCCAATGGGCTCGGCCGGATTCGGACCGGCGACCTCCGCCATGTCAAGGCGACGTCATAACCAGCTAGACCACGAGCCCTGCAGCACGCTATTTGACCTATTTATAATAAATCTATTGTCAAGTGAGTTACGTTGATTATTGCGAGAGATCATGTAATTTGTCAATGTTTATAGACGTTCTTCTAAACTGCTCGATCTGAAAGCGACCGCCAATCTAACCGTGAGCAACAGCCGTACGGTCCTTACCCACCTTTACTTGAAACGGGTGAAGCTTTTCCGTTAGCAACTGTGAAAAAAAACCAAAATGTATAAACGGTTGGTGCGCTGTGTATACAGAAGCTTATCAGTTTTTTGCTACTCGAATACAAAAGGCAGCACGTACAGAAGGTTGATCAAAGATGGAACCGATAGTTATCGAGCATTTATCGAAAAAGTACGGGAAGCTCCTCGCTGTAGACGACCTCAGTTTGGTCGTTGAACGCGGCGTGTGCGTTGGATATTTAGGCCCTAATGGAGCTGGCAAAACGACCACCATCAAGATGCTGACAAACCTTCTCAGGGCCACGAGCGGCAAAGCGTATCTTAACGGTATTGATGTCATCCATCACCCGAAAGCGGCGCTTGACGGAGTTGGGGCAGTCGTCGAGACGCCCGAATTCTACCCGCAACTAACTCCCAAGGAGTGTATGTCATACGTTGGAACGATACGCGGCATGAATGCCGACGCAATTGCTGACCGCTCGCATACAGCCTTGCAGCAGGTAAAACTCCTTGACGTCGCTGAAAGACGCACGGGCACATTTTCAAAGGGAATGAAGCAGCGGTTAGCGATTGCCCAAGCGCTGATGCACCAACCATCAATACTGATCCTCGACGAACCAACGGCCGGCCTCGACCCACGAGGTATGGTCGAAGTAAGAGAAATTATTAAGGGACTGATAAAAACAGATATCACTATTTTGATGAGTTCACACCTGTTAAACGAGGTACAGGAGGTCTGCGACAAAGTAGCCATTGTCGATCGCGGCGTTCTGCTCACGTACGATTCGGTCAAAAACCTTTCAGTAGGGCAAGACGTAACGGTAACGATCAACACGCTCGACCCGGTTACACCTCCCGAGTTCAAGGCGATCAAAGCGCTCAAGGACGTGAAGTCCGTCAAACGCACACAAACGCTCACGCTCAAGGTCAGCTTCGGTGGCGGACCCCAAGCGCAGTTCCGAGTCCTAAGGGGGATCATGAACACCGGCATCAAGGTCGTTTCATACATGCCGCAACGAGCGGCCATAGAAGATATATATCTGCAACTCGTGCCTGAGGGGGAGGCGTAAACATGGCGCCAAGCAGCGTACGGCAAATTGCCACTGTAACGAAATATGAGCTCTTAAAATACCTCCGCGGACGTCGGTTGCTCGCCATCGTCGTGCTTACTATCATAATTAGCGCGATTTTTCTCATCGTCCCGCCCGCAATCGGTTCTGCATACACAAAAGACCCGAAAGAGTTTACTGTCAACATGCTTTCGTTTCTAAGCATCCTGGCAATCCTGAGTGCAACGTTCTTCGGCGCTGACGCGATTGTCTCCGAGTACGAATCGAAAACGGGGTACTTTTTGTTTCCCAATCCGATCAGGAAAACAGCTATATTTCTCGGCAAGTTTATCGCAAGCGTACTCGTGTCTGTCGGCGCGATTGGGCTTTACTACGCGATAGCAGTTGTTTCAGTCCTCGTGATTGACGGCAGCATTCCGACGAATACGGGCCTTTCATTCATCTACTCGCTTGTTTACCTATTCGCCATCCTTGCGATCGCTTACCTGTTCAGTGCGATTATGCGCAGTTCGGTATATTCTCTCGTGCTGACGTTCTTTACCTTCTTTCTCATCTTGCCAATTGTCGATGCCGTTGGCTCGATCGCGAAGTTCAAGCCGTGGTTCTCCATCACCTTCGCAAGTGGGATCTCGCAGTACATTTTCCAGAGCCCATACCCAACCGACAAGGTGTTCAATGCTACGGCCTTCGGTGGACCAAACGCCGGTGAGTCGATGTTTTCGCTTGTGCAGTACTATCCTGAGATACGATTGAGCTTCATCGTGATGGCAGTGTACTTTATAGTTGCATTCATACTGGCCATACTCATAGCCCGACGAAGGGAAATGTAAATAGACCATACGGAGGTAAGCGCGTGGCGAAGAAGTTTGTGGTACAGAAAAAAACAGGTATTGACGTCAAAGAATACCGATGTAAACCAAGAAACGCTATAGCCGCGGTCATAGGAGAAACAGACCTCGCAAATGGAGTGATCTTCAAGACTGACGACGACAAATTCGTGGTCGTTTCAGAAGGGGCAGCAGCAGTATACGACACGTACGACGAACTGCCTGCAAGTGTGAAGCAACAAAAAACTGAATCAGAACTCTAAACGAATCAGCCCACGTTCGACCATTAGTTAGCGATGCTCCCAATCCTGCAACGTGGTAGGGCTCGGGCTTTTGGCTTTTTCCTCAGCGTCGATTTCGGATGCTCGTATTCCGAGGAGCTCCATGAGCGTGAGTGCATTATGTGGCGCGTTCCCGCGCGGATGGTTATTGAAATAAACCCAGACCGACCTCGTCCCGCCTAAATCGGCCTTCATCTTTGTTATCCGCCCTTTCCACGGTTCGAGTTCCTCCTCGGTGTATATATAATCGTACCGTACCGACCGATCAGGGCCCTCACCTTTGTGCTTTTTAAACCACTCTTCAGTGTTTCTGCCGTGCAACCGTATGTACGCCCCCGTTCTTGCAGCGGAATCCGTTATCACCGTGGGAAATGACGGCCCATCCACAATGCAAAGCCCGACGTTGTTGCGTTCGAGCACCTCCTTCGTTCCTGGCTCCAGCTCTTGCCGTGTCACATCGAGCCACGAGACATGTCGAAACTCTACAAAATAGGCATATTCGTCTGTGTTTAGCTTGTTAAAGAACGCATCAAGCTTTTCCAAGTTGTCAGTCCTATAACCGTGCTCAATACGTTTGACGTAAGGGGTAAGTTGGACAAGAATGGCACCAAGCAACTCATTTTGATGCATTGGAGAGACAACGGCGCGCTCAAATTCGGAGGCTAATGCGTCTAGCTCATTAAGTTCATAAAATCGCGGGAACTTTAACGAGTACTCGAACCCTTCGTGCTTCTTGCCCTTCTCGATCCAGATATCGGTAAGCCTCTGGTTGGGGATGTTATAATACGTGCTGTTAATTTCGACCGTTTGAAAGAGGCTGGCGTAATAATCAAGCCATTTTGGTTTTTCATCATTTGGATAGAAAGGACCGACCCAGTCGTCGTAGCTCCATCCGCTTGTCCCAACCTTTATCTGATCACGCAAGTGGCTTGCCCGTGTGAACGCGCCCACGTTTAGCTCCTATGTTGATACCACAGTACCAACCACACAAAGTAATTGACGCTCAACTTTATGAACCCTGTGACGATGCCCCAATTCTAGTCGAGCCAAAAAGGCGCCTGAAGCTATGCAAGCTTGCGTGCGCCACCTACCCACTATTTCTGCACACCTCGTTGCCTTATTTTCAGCAGCACCTCGAGACTGAAGCTAGCACGCGTGACCGGCTTCAAAACCCTTAAATAGCAACCAAATGAAAGGATAGGCTGTGAACGTAAAAGCTTATACGCTCAGTACATGCCCGCATTGTCGCATGACAAAGGAGTTTCTTAGCGACAACAACGTTGATTTTGAGTACGTTGACGTCGACTTGTTGACTGGTGAAAAACGCACTGAAGTTCTCCGTGAGGTTTATCGACTAACCGGCGCGTATTCGTTTCCGGTCATCGTTGTGGGTGATGCCGTAATCGTCGGGTTCAACAAAGAGAAGCTGCAAAAAGTGTTGGAGCTCACGTAACCGCTGCAAAATGCAGCTGCTCTAAACAGGAGCGTTATTACGAAAGTGTGCCAAGCATTGCGAAGTTTATGCAGCACGCTTGTCTTATTTGTTGAGACTTGTTGGGTAACGCGCTGACTATCTCATATGTTGTTCAAGGCAGTTTGCAAGGAGGAAAAATGGCAGGTTGTATAGAACAGATGGACTATGAGATCCTGCTGAAGAACGCCTCTTTCAAACAGTCAACGCATTATATCAGCGAACATGCCAAAGAAGTGTATTACGTGGGTGCTGGATTCAAGGTCTTTGACCGGCGTTTAATCGGGCTTCCACCGGTGCCAGTCGGAATCGGTCCCTCCTACATCATGCTCACCTACGTCAAACCGTGCCACGGGTCCTTCGTTCTAAAAATGCCTCGTGACGAAGAAGAAGTAGCCAGAATCGTTGCTGAGGATAAGAAGTATAAAGATAAACGCAAGCGCGTTGGTTAGCGCACACGTATTTTCAGCGTGCCCGTCTTGGCAATCCTATGTTATGACCTCACCGCTTAGGTCACTCTATTCTCAAGCGATCAGAGCCTTCCTGATTATGTAAACAGCGCTTTTTTAGTCTTCCGTTCTACTGATCCCGCAACATTCTCAACTTATAAAGCGGGCAGATCAGATTCGGGTCGCCCGGGATTTATGCCCGATGCCCTCAACGTAGTCTTTCAATGCACGTAGCTGCACCCTCAACAGTCGTTCTGTAGAACTGCTAATAAAGTGGTTGCGATAATCGGAGTTAGTATCCGCAAACACTTCAGTCGCAGAAACGATCGTTTTGGGGCCGAACGGCCTAAATTCGTACGTCGTCGTCCCGCTCGAACCAAGAACCTCACCACTTAAGACAATCTTCCTTCCCGGTAGCACCTGTTGCACAAACGAGCGAGTGGTTGCTTGAATTGGAGTGAACTCAGTTTTATATCGCATGACAAACGCACCTCCGGGCGCCCATATATTTCCTCCCGAGATACCTGTGACTCCAAGGATTAGTGGATTCCATTCGCTCCAGCGATGAATGTCTGTGAACACTTCCCACACGAGCTGTGACGTGGCGCTCACATCGGTCGTAGCTGAAACGCGAATGGGCACAACACGTCGTTAGCGGTCAAAGAAGATAAGACTTAGGAAATAGCAAGCGTTGAGTTTCCTTGGGGCCCAACAAAAACGTTGTAGGCGCCTCCGGATCAGAAGGTAATATCTATACTTCAAAGCAACCGCGTGATCCCACTATCGCACTCACAAGCACGCCCAACCCCGCGTCGTTACCACGCGCAGCTGGCGAAGTTATTTACGTGCGCAATCACAGAATTCGACAGCGGTGATATTAGTTGGCAAAATGGATTTGCAGTATCTGTGAGTATGTCTATGATGAAGAAGTGGAGGGTGTTCCGTTCAGTGAACTCCCTGACGATTGGGTCTGTCCCGCTTGTGGCGTTGACAAGTCCTTGTTTGAAGAAGAGCGCGACTGAAAAATAAGGCTTGCGCATTTTTAGCTTTTTTGCTTCCGCTGATTGCCGCTGTCCCGTTAAGAATTGGACAGCGTTTTTCTTTTCACGCTCTTTTTATTATAGACTCAACACCGCAGCTAAGAAGATTAACGGGTTCGCTGCTGGTTCTCCTTTTGAAAGCTGACCAGCAGCGTATGAATATTTACAGCAGCAGCTTAAGTTCTTAGGAAATGCCAATGAACGCCCGAGCGATTTGCTCCTCTTCCGGTTGCTTTGTCATCAAGCTCACGACGATGAGCAATATGAAGGAGAGCGGGATCGCGACAAAGAGCGGATCGAGCAGGCCAAGCGGGGCTGCTACGTTGACTCCAGTTATTTTGGGCGCTGTTTTCGAGTACACAAACATGTACCACAACAACGTTGCTGCAAGTCCGCCGACCATGCTAGCGATGACCCCTAATGTCGTTGCTCGTTTCCAATAGAGGGCAGCTGCAAACGGAGCAAGGAACGTCGCACCGAGAGCGCCAAAAGCAAACGTGCAAAGAAACGCAACGGCGTCAGGCGGGTACAGGGAAAGCAGCAAGGTAACTACGATGACAATCAGGGTCGCGACTTTTGTGACAGTCATCGTGGCAGCACCGCCGAGACCCCTCTTGATAGTTTTATCGTAAAGGTCGCGCCCAACCGCAGAGCCGCTTGTGTGGAATAACGCACTCGCTGTTGACATAGAAGCTGAGAGGATAGCAAACATGAAGAGGTAAACGAACCATATAGGGAACACTGTGTTTATCAGCGTAGGCATCACCAGATCTGCGTTTGTTGGGACGGTTATGCCGTTGTTGTTGAAGATCACGTTAGAGAGTGCGCCCACAGTGAACGCGATGTAGGTCGTGAAGAAGATAAAGAGTACACCGATCGGAACGCCTTTTCGGATCGCTCGTGCGTTCTTTGCTGTCATAAAGCGTATTGCGAGCTGTGGTTGTGCGAGGACACCTATACCGACCCCAAATATAAGGGAGCTAACGATCATGAACGACGGGGAGCCAAATGAGGACATTGACGTGAGGCCATTTGGAGCCATCTTTGCGGGTCCGAGGGCAGCAAGTGATTCGGTCGCGGCTATCGGGCCACCGAGAGAGGCCCAAACTAACGCAAGGAGGATACCAAGGCCGATAACCATGATAAAACCTTGCACAGTATCGGTCCAAAGAACAGCAAATAGGCCGCCGAGCAAAACGTAGACGGCAACAATCACCGTAAATGCAATGATAGACAGCTCGTATGATGTCCCGAAGGTGACTTGAATGAGGCTCGCGGTTGCTTTGAAAACGGCAGTCGTGTACGCGACGATGAAGATCGCGATCACGACGCCGCCAAAACCTTGAATGAAGCGCGAGTTGAAGCGCTTTGCGAGGAGTTCCGTAAAAGTGAGGGCTTGCAGGGTCTTGCTCATAACGCGGGTGCGGTTGCCGAAGACGATGAATGCGATGAGAATACCGACAACGATGTTGAGCACGGAGAGCCATAGAAGTTGCATGCCATAAACCTGAGCTTGTCCAGCAAAACCGATGATGGCAACTGCACTGATGAACGTCGCGCCATATGACATAGCAACGACTAATGGGCCGACTCGTCGACCGGCGACTAGCCAGTCTTGTGCGTTTTTCGTCGCCTTATAGCCCCGGTAACCAATGTAGATCATTACAGCCGAATAGATTGCGAGCATAACGGAGAAGACGACTACATCTGCCATTTACGCTTCCTCCTCTTCATTATCCTCTTTTTGCGGCCACAATCCATAGACGATGCCAAACACGACGCTAAGATAAATGATTAAAACAGCTGTGAAAACCCACACATCCATGCCCAAAATCATCACGCTAAATCCTCCGATTGCTAATGTCTGCATTCGGCGTTGCAGAGTGATATACCATGCTACAAAGTAGCAAAGTCGCGCGCATATACGTACAAATACTACTTAAGGTTTTTGAAATATGCGTGCTTACAGCAGTCTAATGGCGTTTCGCCCTCTGTAGTCCACGCATTTAGCGCGAAAGGCTCTGCAACCGCGAAAAGTAGTTTACACTTTTTAAATATGCCTGCTTTTTATAGATAAGCGGCACAAACAGACATAAAGAATTGACATGGCAGCACGAGAAGCAGTATCACCAAAGGAGATAGGAAACGAGCTCAAAAAGCTTGCAAAGCAGCACCGTGTTGAGCTGTCCTTTATTCATCCAAAAGACGTTGAAGTACGTAACTGGGTCAGATGGAAATGTCAGTTTGGCTGCAAAGGTTATGGAAAGCATTTAAGTTGTCCTCCCTATGTTCCTGGGCCCTATGAGACGCGGGCGCTCTTGCAGGAGTACGAACGGGCATACATCGTCCATTTCAGCGGTATTCCCGGCATGCCAACGATTGACCCTAAAGACATACCCGAGAATTGGCATCCTTTTCTGCGAGAACTCATCTTGTGGATAGCAGAGACGATGTATTCGCTCGAACAACACGCGTTCTACGGCGGCTATTATAAAGCATTAGCATTTGCGGCGTATCCGTGCGCATATTGTGAAGATTGTGTTGCTGAGGAGTCCAAGGGCATCGTCGACGTGTCGCTTAAGAGGGATTGTCGTCACGCAGAACGAGTGCGAACGTCGATGGAAGCCGCTGGAATTGACGTCTACGCAACAGTCTCAAAGATAGGCTTTCCTATTGACGTTATTCCCTGCGAGGACAACGTATACGGGAAAATTCAGCACGCCAATATCAATTCATATGGCCTGCTACTTCTCGACTGACTTTCATATCAATAGGGGTGGCAGTTGGGCAACTGACGGATGTTCAACTATGTTTTGTTCTTGCTTGGCAAAAATGAGCAGTAAAGGCTTTTCTTCGTCAAGCGCAGCTTTAAATTGCCCAATTTCTAGCTTTGGATGGAAGGCTGGAAGCGATAATCTATAGTTTAACTCGTACTTATCAACTCGACTTTTTTTTAGCTCTGGGCCCGTGTTTAACCTTTTGTCCTAAAGATACCGTAAACAAGTAAGCTCGTCTAAAATCAAATATAGTTACGAAATGCCTTTACATGGCGGTGGATTATAGCGAAAAAGGAGTCCATCTCTAAAAAAGACACTTATCAGCGTGAAACCCTTTTATGTTCGCTACGCTGCGTATTTAGCATGAGCGCGGCTGGTGCAGACTCACTTAAGGGCACAGAAGCATTCGCGACGTAACTTTTGAGCTTGATAGAGGGTTCTCTACCGAAATCGGATAGGTTGTTTTCGAGGTCAATGATGAACACTATGAGCGTTGCTGCGGCGTGATCGGCACGTTCAATAGCTACGTAACCCTCAGACTAATCCGGTTTGCACGTTCTCAGAGACCATGCCGAATACAAGGATTCTTCGACGACGGAAAACAAACGAGGAAACGCATGCTTGACGACATAGCCTTTACTGAGATTTTCGTTCTAGACGTATGTGGCTTTGTCAGCTTTAGTGCTAGCATTATCGCCTAGAAGCATCAAAAAATACCTGGTCTTTACTCACAGCTTTGTTCAACGAAAGAGGAACTTCAAGACTTGCTAGCGCTTCGCTTTCCTGCAGTCTTTCGAAATATCATCGCTGCAGCATCGCCTAACGTGCCATTTCCTCCATCTTGAAATGCTAAGGCACAGCATTAGGGTCGAGAAGGCCGAACGATCATGACGCATTTGTCTGCATTACGCATTACTTCGGTGAGCGTCCCGCCCAAGAGACGTCTTGCTGGTGAGAGGCTCTTTCTGTCCCCAAGGATAACGAGATCGTATTTGCCATCGTGTAACTCGTCCAATATCTCCTCACCAGCCGGGCCCTCCCGAACGATTGCGTGTACAATAAGGCCGAACCCGCGCATATATTCGCACAGGGGAAGAACAAAGATCTTCTTTGCTGCTTCTTTCTCTGAATCAACGTCTTCAAAGAGCTCTTCAATTCGCTCCAGGTCTTCTTTATAGATCCTTTTGTAACTGTCGTAGATACCATGCTCTTCAAGCACGTATAAGAGCGTATACTCGATATCGTTCCGAAGCGCACCTACTGCGCACTTAAATCCCTCATTCGTGACTGGTGATCCATCAACGCAGATGAGGGCTTTCATATGACCACCATGGCTAAGTTCCATTAGTAAAACCCCACAAGGTATTTTATATAAAGGAGGAGATTGCAGAGCACGAGGGCTATCAATGTGGGCGGAGCCGCAATTTTTATCCATCGGACCCACCCCATACGCGTCCCGTGTTTCTCCAGCGAGTTATAGGCTACGACGTTCGCCGACGCGCCAATGGGGGTCAGATTGCCTCCAATGTCAGTACCTAATGACACTGCCCACACCATCATGGACATTGCAAGGATCGAAGGAACAACCGACATATCCCGGATGACGTAGCTCATGGTCAGAGCAAATGGCACGTTGTCGACCACGGCGCTCGCAAAGCCCGATCCCCAAAGGAGCAAGGACATTAGCACCACGTTGTTGCCAGCTGCAACGCGGACCAGTCCGCTGGCAAACGCTGATATCACGCCCGTTTTTTCAAGCGCTCCGACGATAATAAAGAGTCCAATAAAGAACAGGAGTACATCATAGTCGACCTTCTTAAGGGTGTTCTCAGTCTCTCGTCCTCCAAGGAGCAGGAGGAAGAAGGCCGGAATCAGTGCAGCGAGGGGAACGGTTATCGGAATATTCCATATTTGTTGAATGTATTCGTGAGTGATGAGGAGGGTTATTGCCGCAAAAAGGGCGCCAAGACCAAGGCGAAGTAGCCATTTGTTGGTGATTGTGCGCTCTGGACGAATCGCAGAGAGCGCAGAGGTGTCGATCGCAATGGAAGGCGTCACGTTTTTTCGCTGCATGAAAAAGAGCACCCCTACCGCGAGCAGAGTGGCGACTACAGCGATAGGACCGTTATTTATGGCAAAATCGTTAAATCCAAATCCGAGTTGGGTTCCGAGAATAACGTTCGGCGGATCTCCGACTAGCGTTGACGAACCACCGATGTTGGCGATGACTACCTCACCGACGACGAGTGGAACCGGGTCTATCTTCAGAATTTTTGCTATCTCGATAGTGAGTGTGGCTAGAAAAAGCATGACGGTGATGCTGTCGACGAAAGCTGCGAGCAGGCCAGCGAGGAGTGGGAAAACGATAAGCATCGTCTGCGGGTTGTAATTGAGCCTCTTAGCGACGACAAATGAGAGGTACGAAAAGAACCCCGCGTCGGACAACACAATAACGATGACGAACATCCCGAGCAGGAGGCCAATCGTCTCCCAGTTGACGTAGTTGATAGCTTCGTTTAGGTCTAAGATGCCGAGGACGAGCAGGAAAATGCTTCCAGCACCGACGATGATGGTTCTGTTGATCTTCTCTGTCGCTAAAATGCCGTACACTACAAGGAAGGTCAAAATGGCAATGATAGCGGATGATTCCATCGTGGTTACGTCTCCGTTGAAGAAACGGCTCCTACAGTTTTGATTATCGTGAAAGAACCTTTACGATATAGACGTTTCATATTGATCCGCGTTCGCATGCACATTCCGTGCAATAACTATCTTCACATCTTTTTCGGTTGCTTCAATCAAAAAAGCGCGGCGCCACAACAATGAAATTTCGCAATCTGGGCATTTATTCGCTAAGCGGGAAAAAAGCTTTAAACCTTAAAGCCGGATTGGTTATTGCTTGCGTTTACCTTTCCTGCTTTTTTGCTAGAACTGCTCTTAAGAGCGACCTTTGACGCGTGTATCCCCGACTGCTGCGCTATTTGCAGGTCATAATGGGGAATTACCAGACGTCATTGGAGGAAATGCTACGTGAAGTCTCAGAACTTATGAAGAACGCTACGTCTGACATTCAGTACGAAATATTCAACATTACTCGTGATGGCAACATCACTAAGTTCGTATCGTCGCGCCAAGATGCAGGTGCGACCATATCGGGGAAAAAATGACGACCAACAGAAAAATCGAGCACCTTATGATCTGCGCTATAAGCGAGATCACAGCAATAACCGAAGAATTAAGAGTCGCAACGTTACTGACGGGACGTGCGACACTCGCCGCTCTTAAAAAATGTCCGCCTATAATCACCGGCGATGCCAAAGAAACATTGCAGCACCGCGGAGTTGACCTAACAGAGCTTCATGTGAGGAGGTAGTGTCGTGGAGGTAGAAGTTAACGCAATTGGCGGCTACGAAGAAGTCGGGCGCAATATGACTGCTATTCGGGTGAAAAAAGATATCGTAGTCATAGATATGGGCCTCAGGCTCGACAGGATTGCGATTCACGAGGATGCAGAAATAGAGAAGATGCATCCTCCTGACTTAATCAAGATGGGCGCGATCCCAAATGACGCACCGCTAAGCAAATCCAGGAAGGCTGTAAAGGCGATAATCTGCACGCACGGACATCTTGATCATATAGGGGCGATTCCAAAGCTGGCTTACAGATATGACGCCCCAATAATCGCGACACCGTTTACCGCTGAGCTGATAGCGCAACAGATCCACTCCGAGAAGAAGTTCCGCGTTGAGAATCCCCTCTATAGGCTTGAAGCGGGACGCGTGTACCAAATAACTCCTGATATCGCAGTTGAATTCGTAAAAGCGACGCACAGTATACCCGATGCAGTATTCGCCGTGCTGCATACGCCGGCCGGCGCGATTGTTTATGCGAACGATTTCAAGCTCGATCGCACTCCTGTGATTGGCAAACCCCCCGACTTCAATCGCCTTAAAAGTCTGGGAAAAGAGGGGGTGCTCGCTTTGATCGTAGAAAGCACTCGAGTAAAGGAGGCCGGCAAAACCCCGTCAGAACAGATTGCTAAAGACCTAGTTCGCGACGTACTCCTTGGAACTGAAGAAGAAGACAAAGGGGTGCTTGTCACGACGTTTTCGTCACATATCTCCCGCGTAAAGACAATACTTGAAGCGGCTCAAGAGATGGACCGACGCCCACTGCTTCTCGGTCGCTCTATGAAGCGATACGTGGGAACGGCTGAAAGGATGGGATATATAGAGCTGCCAAATGACGTTGGTGTGTACGGAAACCGGAGATCGGTAGATAAAATATTGACACGAGTTGCGCAGGAGGGGAAAGAAAAATACCTACCAATAATCACGGGACACCAAGGAGAGCCCGGAGCTATGCTCACCAGGGTCGCAAGTGAACTTACGCCCTATCAAGTTACGCCTGGCGACAAGATAGTGTTCTCTGCGGGGGTGATCCCCAACCCTCTCAACGAGGCAAACAGATATTCGCTCGAAACAAAGCTTAAAATGCGCGGTGCGCGCCTCTACACTGACGTGCATACGGGGGGCCATGCGGCCCGCGAAGACCACTGGGAGATGATCAAGATGCTCAAACCAAGCCACATATTTCCAACGCACGGATATCTCTCGATGACGAGTTCCTACGTAGAACTAGCTGAAGACGCGGGTTATAGCCTGAGGGACAATATTCACCTTTTAAGAAACGGCCAGAACATTTCAGTAAAAACTTAAACGCCAGGAGGAAAGACTCCTAGAGCCGTATATCGTTAGCGAAATCGTAGCGCTCTCACGAAGATGCCAAAAATGAGTAGTTTAAGCCGGTGCAAAACGAGGAAAGCGGGATCACGCGCGGAACCGCTGCTAATGAGTCTCGGGTATCCGGTCCGGGGACTCAGAACCGGGAAAATCCTGAGCTGAGTTTGTGCACAAATACGCCCACACGCCTGTCGTCTCGGAGAGTCGTAACTTATCTAGCAGACTCTGACTTGGCGTGCCGTAGATGTCGATCAGTGAAAGATTGATGAGCTCTTTAGGGAAGGCAGACCCCGTCACCCCCATGTGAAACTCCGCCGATGCGGAATCATAGTGAACCTGGAGGACGATCAGTTGCATGCTGTTTTCGTTGAGATATGCGTTGTAGGCGATAATCTGGGGCTCTTTCGCCTTGACTAACTCAGCCAACTCGGCCATTGCCACCTTGAGTTTCTCGAACTTGCCTTCACAAATTCTAAAGTCGCCCACAATGATGATACTCTCAGACACGTTATCACCCCTATAACAGCTACCGACCTGCGGGATAGAAAAAAGCTTTGTGCCAAACCCACGCGAAACAAGTCTTCCCCTCTGCATGCGCGACGATTTGCAGAGCTTTCTAGCTGCTAGAATGATGGGCGCAGAGACTTACCACGCGCTCAAGGATGTCTTGCTTTCAGAGTATGGTCGTGGCGCTAGCTCAAGAGCACATGATTAATAAGATGGCCTGACAACTACCATAACGCGAGATTGAATGACAGTCAAGTATGTTCCAGATACGAGCGTGTTGATCGACGGCAGGATCACAAAGCTCATAGACGAAGGCGAACTGCGTGGAGCGGCAATCATCATCCCCGAAGCCGTTGTCTCAGAGCTTGAAGCTCAGGCAAACCAAGGACGCGAGATCGGCTTTAAAGGGCTTAATGAGCTTAAAGCACTCGCAGAACGAAAACGCTCGGGTGAAGTCGACCTGATCTACGTAGGAAGGCGACCCACAGCGGATGAAATCAAACTTGCCTCAGTTGGGGAAATTGATGCGATGATACGAACCGTGGCGCTCGAGAATGGTGCAACGTTTATCACGAGCGATGTCGTCCAAAGTGAAGTCGCCCGCGCCAAAGGATTGGATGTCACGTACCTCCAGCCTGAAAAGGGGGCGGAAAAACCGTTGCTGTTACAGAAGTTTTTCACTCGTGACACGATGTCGGTGTTTCTGAAAGAAGGTGTCCCTCCACGAGCTAAGCGTGGCTCGATAGCAGACCTTCGATTGGTCAATATTAGAAAGACTCGGATGAGCGAAAAGGAGATACGGGCAATTGCTTCAGACGTCATTGAACAAGCAAAATCCCGCTCTGACGGTTTTATTGAAATAGAACGCCGAGGCGCCACGATCGTTCAACTCGGCTCAATACGAATAGCCATTGCCAGACCCCCGTTTTCTGATGGCATCGAGATAACCGCGGTACGCCCGATAGCGACGGTTAAGCTCGACGACTACAAATTCTCTGACGAACTGAAGAATCGGCTGATTCAATCGACACGGGGCATCCTGATCGCAGGACCCCCTGGATCCGGTAAATCGACGTTGGCTGCAAGCGTCGCTGAGTTTCTTGCAGGACAGGGCTTTATCGTCAAGACCATGGAAAGTCCACGCGATTTGCAGGTCCCCGACAACATCACGCAGTATTCTGCGCTCGAAGGTGATATGGCAAAGACTGCCGACATCCTTCTGCTTGTGCGACCAGACTACACGATCTATGACGAGGTGCGCAAGACTAACGACTTCAAGACCTTCGCTGACATGCGCCTTGCAGGGGTAGGAATGGTCGGCGTCGTACATACGACCCGTGGTATCGATGCACTGCAGCGTTTGATCGGGAGAGTCGAGTTTGGCATCATTCCTCAAGTTGTCGATACCGTCATTTTTCTCAAGAAAGGTGAGATAGAATTAGTCTATGACGTCCATTTTGCCGTCAAAGTGCCTTCAGGGATGATGGAAGCAGATCTTGCGCGGCCGGTCATAGAGGTGCGGAACTTTGAGACGAACAAAGTTGAGTACGAGATCTATCTTTTTAGCAGGCAAATCGTCGTTATGGCGGTAGGCCCTAAAGAGCCGGTAAGAGCAAAACCAACGTGGAAGTTCGCTGCAAGGGAGATTGAAAGGGAGATCGATAAATATACCAAAGAGCCCGTCACTGTCGAGATCCTTTCTGACACACGCGCCAACGTGTACGTCAGCGATAGGGATATATCACGCGTTATCGGCAAGGGAGGCAAAAACATCGAAAAAGTTGAGGACGTCCTTGGCATCGACATTGACGTCCTTCAAACAAACGAAGAGTCGCGAAGATCCAAAGATCGTCAAAAAGACGCGCCGCAAAAAGCTCCTTCAAATGCCGAAATTGATCTCGCCGACAGACACGTTATTGTAACGTCAAACGCCCGTCCTGGTGAAATTGTTGACGTTTTAATCGATGATGATTACCTCTTCACGGCTACCATCGGACGAGGTGGCGAGATAAAGGTGACGAAGGGCACCAACATCGCTAATCGTATCTTAGACGCGCTTGACCGTGGAGCACGCATCATGATGCGGAGCGCGTGACGGTCTATTTGAATAGAACGCGGGCGCGTTACACTGGACTCATTGCCGCGCAACGATTGAACTCGCTAGTCCACCCGCTGAGATCAAAAGAGATTAGTAGACCGACAGGCACAGCTAGTAGGCGTGCGCGTTCGAGAGCGCGGCTAATGGAGCTTATAGCCAACATGAAAAAAGATAAGGTAACAGCGGCTCTGTTGTATGTCGGAATTTTCGCCGGAATCCCTCTAGCAATCATCGTCGCTCTATTTTTTCTCCCAGTTTTGAATAGCGTCGATCCAACCGCTATCGTCATTCTCATTATTTTCACTGTTGTGCTTGTTGCCCTGTGGATTTTTGTGCCACGCGAAAAGCCAGTTGTACGACAGCGAAGAAGCGCCAAAGAAAGAAGAACAGCAGCACGCCAAGCGGTTCCTGCACCAAGCGAAGCTTATGAAGGGCCGACTGACGAGGAAAAGGGAAGAATAGAGAGCTCAGATGAGAAGCGCGAGCCATTCGTCGATGCCGTAGAGAAATCGACTCACCATCCAGCAGCGCAACCTGAAATACGGCGAAAGGCTCAAAGCAAAGCTCGAAAAAAGAGCTCGAAGAAGAAGAAGCGTTGAACTGCAAGGAACCGGCTAGCTGCAGTGACACAGAAGACAAATGTAGGTCACAGCAGTGTCAAAGCACGACGGCTTTCGCGACGGATATCCCATCGATCTCTCTGATCTGTGCCAAAACCTGATCTGAAATCGGATCGTCAAGCGCGAGCACCATCACCGCGCCCCCTCTGACTTTGTCGCGACCTACGTTCATTCCAGCGATATTGATATTGTTGTTACCGAGTAGCGTGCCGACCTTACCTATGACGCCGGGCTTGTCGATGTGGGACGTTATCAGCATGCAGCCCCTGGTTTCCGCGTCTACGTGATAGTTGCCGATCTTGACGATACGCGGTTGATCCCCCAGAAAAAGGGTTCCCGACACCGACCAGTCGTCACCCTTGTCGCTGTCTATCCTGACCGTTATTAGACTCTGAAAATCTTCGAGCCGTTCCGTCTTCGTCTCCGTGATCCTAATGCCCCGCTTCTTGGCAAACATCTGTGCGTTGACAAAATTGACTGGTGACTCCAACACGTGATCGAGCACGCCTTTCAGGACTGCTATGGTCAACGGGTGAACATCGCATTGGGCCACCTCACCGACATACGTGACTTCAACGCCCTTAATCTGGCCCTCCACCAGCTGAATACAGAACTTCCCGAGTTGCTCTGAAAGCGGCATGTAACTCTTGACCGCGCCAAACGTCTCAGGGCGTATCGGAACGTTTACCGCGTTTCGAACTGGTTCACCTTTAAGGGCGCTCAGCGTCTGTTCCGCGATTGCTACCGAGACGTTGATCTGCGCCTCGACTGTCGAAGCGCCGAGGTGCGGTGTCACGATGCATGTATCTAACGTGAGAAGTGGACTTCCTATAGGGGGCTCATGTTCGAAGACGTCTAACGCTGCTCCGGCTATCTTGCCGCTTTTGAGACCCTCGAACAGCGCGTCTTCATCAATGATGCCACCGCGCGCAACGTTTAAAATGCGGACACCGTCACGCATCTTCGCGATCTCCGGTGCCCCGATTAAGTGATATGTATCCTTCGTCAAGGGGGTATGAATGGAGATGAAGTCTGAGTTTGCGAGAACCTCATCAAGCGACGCGATGTCGACGCGAAGCTCCTTTGCACGCTCAACGGTAATGAAAGGATCGTAGGCAATAACGTTCATCCCGAGAGCGCGCATTCGTTTCGCGACTTCAGCTCCAATGCGCCCGAGCCCGACGACGCCGAGCGTCTTGCCAAAGACCTCGACTCCGAGAAAACGCGAGCGTTGCCACTCACCGTTTCTCACTGACAGACTTGCCTGCGGGATGCTCCGCGAAAGGGCCATCATCAAGCTTATGGTGTGTTCGGCTGCTGAGATCATGTTGCCCTCAGGCGCATTAATGACGATGATGCCTTTCGCCGTCGCAGCATCAACGTCTATGTTGTCGACGCCAACGCCCGCCCGCCCTATGACTTTAAGATTTGACGCTTCAATGGCGTCTTTCGTGACTTTTGTGGCACTCCTTACGATGAGAGCGTCGTAATCACCAATGATGCGGATAAACTCTTCCGGCAGAAGATCAGTCTTTACGTCGACGTCGTGTTCTCTTTTTAGGAGATCGACACCTGCCTTCGATACGGGGTCACTTACGAGTATCCTCATTACTACGATTCCTCGTCAAAAAATTGAAGCGCACAAAGTACGCCAACGCTATTCGAATAGCCTACACGTCAAAAGCGTATTTCTACTTTTTGTTGGAAAGACTTATGTAACTACCACCGCAAATAGCAGTCACAAACTGCAAAGGATGCCGAATATGAAAGACAAACCAACTGTCGTCTGGCTAGAGGACGTCCGTATTGAAGACGTTCCTTCCGTGGGAGGAAAAGGGGCAAGCCTTGGAGAGATGATAAATGCGGAGATTCCAGTGCCGCGCGGTTTCGCTGTCACTGCACAAGCTTTCCGGCGCTTTTTGGACGAAACGGGCATCGCAAAGCAACTTTTTGCGACACTTCAAGTGAACGTCGACGACGCAAACGAGCTGGCTGCCGCTGCTGAAAAGGCTAAAAAGCTCATTTTAGCAACAAAAATGCCGCCGAATATGCGCAACGACATCATCACCGCGTACAAAGAGTTGGCAAAAAGAGAGGGCACAGAGCCTTTAGTAGCCGTGCGATCGAGCGCGACAGCTGAAGATATGCCTGAAGCAAGCTTTGCAGGACAACAGGAAACGTTTCTCAACGTTAAGGGCGCCAACAACGTCGTTGTCGCGGTTCAAAAATGCTGGGCCTCATTGTACGGAGCGCGGGCCATCTTCTACCGAATCAAGCAAGGATTTGACCATGAGTCCGTGAACATTTCGGCCGTTGTCCAAAAGATGGTCAACGCTGAAAAATCAGGCGTTATGTTCACATCCAACCCGACAACTGGTGCACCAGAAGCGATCATTGAGGGTTCTTGGGGCCTTGGCGAAGCCATTGTTTCAGGCTCCGTATCGCCCGATACATTCCTAATCGACAGAAAAACGCGACACATAAAAGCGAACGTCGCTACTAAGAAGATTATGGTTGTGAAGGATCAAAAAACGGGAGATACAACCACAATGGATGTCCCCGCAGACTTGCAAAACAAACGAGTCCTCAGCGACAGCGAGTTGAAAACGATTCTTGACCTCGGCGAACTCATCGAAGAGCATTATGAGAGCCCCCAAGATATCGAATGGGCAATCGAAAATGGAGAGGTATTCATCGTCCAATCACGGCCAGTGACGACGATCAAGAGTGAGGGGGCAGAGCAAAAAACGGTCGCTGCAAGCGACGCAGAGAGGCTTCTCGAGGGTCTCGGCGCGTCCCCTGGCAAAGTATCGGGCAAAGTCAAGATCATTAGAAGCGTGGATGAGCTCGACAGAGTCTTAGAGGGAGATATACTCGTTACAGAAATGACCTCCCCAGACATGGTTCCCGCAATGCAAAGGGCGGCTGCGATCGTGACTGACGAAGGCGGTTTAACGAGCCACGCTGCTATCGTTTCTCGAGAGTTGGGCGTTCCCGCCGTAGTAGGAACCAAAGAGGCCACAAAAAAGCTTACGGACGGCATGTACGTTACCGTTGACGGTGAAAAGGGCATTATATTCGCTGGAGTGCTCGAGCGGGCTGAGGTGGCTCCGGCTGCTGGAACGGTCGCTATCGCCGCATCAAAGCCGATTACTGCAACCGAAGTCAAAGTTA
This sequence comes from Methanobacteriota archaeon, assembly GCA_963719035.1. Classification (GTDB taxonomy): domain Archaea; phylum Halobacteriota; class Bog-38; order Methanoflorentales; family Methanoflorentaceae; genus Methanoflorens. The sequence continues at coordinate 557,060 of CAVRAO010000002.1, forward strand.
ACGTTTCGATAGCTGAGGCCACAGAGCGAGCCGTTGCGACGAGGGCCGATGGCGTTGGACTCTTGCGAGTCGAACACATGATCCTCGGAATGGGCAAACACCCGCACTGGTACATAGCGCACAACAAAAAAGACGAGTTCATTAGCGAACTTCAGAAGGGCATTCGAACCGTGGTCGATTCATTCTTCCCGCGTCCCGTGTGGGTTCGCACGCTCGACGCCCCGACCGACGAGTTCCGAGAAATGGAAGGGGGCGAAGGGGAACCGATCGAGCCAAACCCCATGCTCGGCTGGCGCGGCATACGCCGCGATTTGCGTGACGTTGAAGTCTTCAAGATGCAACTTCAGACGTTCAAAAACCTCATTGACGATGGCTACAGCAACATCGGCATCATGCTGCCCCTGGTTCAGCACCAAGACGAAGTCCGACAGGCTAAGCAGATTATCGCAGAAATGGGCATTGACTTTGACAAGGTCGACGTTGGTATTATGATAGAGATACCGGCATCCGCCCTCATAATCGAGGACCTTGTCGCCGAAGGCATCGACTTCGTTTCGTTTGGGACGAATGATCTTACGCAATATACACTTGCAGTCGATCGCAATAACGAGAATGTCGCCTACCTATATAACGAGCAACATCCCGCAGTGCTCAAGCTTATAGAATATGTTATTAGGTGCTGCAACAAGGCAGGCGTCGTGACTTCTATCTGCGGACAAGCTGGCTCAAACCCGAAAATGGCGGATAAACTGGTGCGCATGGGAATTAGCAGTTTATCGTCAAACATAGACGCCGTCGAGCGCGTCAGAGAGGCCGTAGCGCGGACGGAGCAACGCATCATGCTCGAGGCCTCACGTGATCTGACGAACGGAGATTAGTCGCCGCTCCTTCAACTAGTGACTCAGCAATGCACCAGGCTAATGAACTAAAGCGGGTAAATAGAGGCTACGAAAGAGTTCTTAGCTCTATGTGCACGTACCCGCATCCCGTGGCGGTACGAGCACATATAGATCATATTCACACGAACCTCGGTGATCCGAACCTGTTTCCCGAAATTGCCGCGTTCGAACGACGTGCCATTGCTATCCTCGGAGGTTTACTCGGCGCAGCTGACGCCGTCGGTTACATTACCTCCGGTGGAACGGAATCGAACATACAAGCAGTTCGAGCGAGCAAGCTAATCTCCAGCACGCAGAAGCCCAACATCATTGTTCCACAGTCGGCACACCAATCGTTTGAGAAGGCCCGGGATTTTACTGGCGTAGAGGTACGTCAGGCAAGACTCGATGAGCGTTACGCCGTTGACGTTACCGCAGTTGAAGAGCTCGTCGATGAGAACACCATTTGTATTGTCGGAATTGCAGGCACGACGGCGCTAGGCGTGATCGATCCGATTCCCGCCCTCGCTCAGGTCGCTTTGGAGAATGACGCTTTTTTGCACGTCGATGCGGCTTTTGGGGGCTTCGTTATCCCATTTCTTGAAAAAAAGTACCACTTTGACTTTGCCGTTGAAGGCGTTCGATCAATAGCCATCGATCCACATAAGATGGGTATGAGCACGATACCTTCAGGGGGGCTACTTTTTAAAAGGCCCGGTGACTTCGACGCCCTCAGCACGAACACGTTCTACTCAGTCGAGCGCTCTATGACCGGCACGAGAGGTGGCGCTTCGGTGGCTGCAACGCTTGCCGTGCTCGAGCATCTTGGGGTCCACGGATATCGAAACGTCGTTCGTGAATGCATGCGATTGACGAACCTTTGCGTAGAAGAAGCTGCTGAATTCGGCGTTTATCCAGTAATCTCCCCAGTGATGAATATGATAGCATTCAAGTTGCCACGGTTACAGCAGCTCGCCCTTCGACTCACCGCGCGCGGCTGGCGGATATCTGTTATGGAGGGCGCACTGCGAATTGTCATAATGCCACATATCAATGAAACGACGATTCTTGAGTTTATAAGTGATTTAAAAGAGCTCGTCAAGGATTAGCGGCATCACATTTTTACGCCATCGTCAGAAATCTTTGAAAACTGCCCGTCAGATAACATGGACTTTGAAATTGAGCGAATCATTGAACTAGCGCGGGACAATAGAGCACGCGTGTTGACGCTCCAATTTCCCGAGGGGCTAAAGCGGTATGGCCCCCAAGTAGCGAAGCGTATAAAGGAACACATCAACGTCAAGGTTCTACTCTCGGGCAATCCGTGCTACGGCGCATGCGATCTGGATTATGAGACAAACGCTGATCTGCTAGTTCACTTTGGTCATGCAGAAATTCCTGAGCTCGCAGCACACAACGTCTGCTTCGTCGAGGTACGAAGCGAGGTCGACGTTATTCCGACAGTGAACGATGCACTCGCGCTCATCAACGGACCCCGGGTAGGCATCGTGACTAACGTCCAACACGTCCATACTTTAGACTCGGTTTGCCGTCACCTCGAATCAGCCGGGTTACGTTGTTTCATCGGATGCGGGGACGGAAGAGTTAAGTATCGAGGTCAGGTTTTGGGCTGCAACTTTTCGTCCGCGCAGGCGATAGACGTAGAGGAGTATCTTTACGTCGGAAGCGGCGCCTTCCACGCCGTTGGCGTAGCGCTTGCAACGGGGAAACGGGTCATCGCCGCGGATCCATTCCTACGAAAAACTTCAATTGCAGACGTTGACCTCATTATAAAGCAACGGTACGGACTCATTGCGAAGGCAATGGACGCACATACATTTTGCGTGCTTGCTAGCACCAAGACAGGCCAGCAAAGGTTTAACCTTGCTTTCGAACTCGTAGAAGAAGCTATAGCACGTGGTTACGACGCGTACACAGTAACAATAAACGAAATAACTCCATGGACGCTTTACCAGTTCCCTGCAGAAGCATACGTGAACACGGCTTGTCCGCGCGTTTCGATAGATGATTCAGCGCTGTTTAAGGCCCCGATGCTGACGCCCACCGAATTCGAAATGATACTCGGAAAACGAGATTTAAGCAAATACACTCTTGACGAGTTTTCCAGCGGCTGAAGCGGCGCACTTATCTAGCTCTCGACGTCGCCTGACGACAGCTTAAGCGGAAGGAGATTGTAACGGAGGGTTGGTGGCGCGCTCACTTTTCTTCTTCGCGTTAATCGCGAACGCATCGAGTTTCAGTTGCGTAGCTCGTTCAACAGGTCTCTCGATCGGATACATGCCAGTAAGACAGCCCAAACAGAGCTTTTCGCGGGGTAGATCGATCGAATCGATAAGGCCGGCGAGGGTGATATACTTAAGTGAGTCAACGCCAATCATTAGTTTTACGCCGTCCACACTTTTCCGGGCGGCAATAAGCTCCCCGTATGTGGGCATGTCGATTCCAAGATGGCACGGCGAGACGATGGGGGGCGTCCCAATACGCATGTGCACTTCCTCGGCCCCAGCTGCTCGTAGCATGTCGACGATCTTGCGCGACGTCGTTCCGCGCACAATCGAGTCGTCGATCATCACGACCCGTTTGCCTGCGACGTGCTTCTTAATTACATTTAGTTTGAGCCTTACGGCCGTTTCACGCAAGTCTTGGCCAGGCATGATAAAGGTCCTACCTACGTAACGGTTCTTTATAAGCCCCTCTGTATACGGCAGCTTTGATTTTTCCGCGTAGCCAACTGCAAAAGCGATTCCCGAATCGGGAACTGGGATGACTATGTCAGCCTCTACGTCCCCCTCTGCGAGCGTTTGACCAATCTTTCGCCGCACTTCGTAGATCAGGGAACCATCGAGAACCGAGTCTGGGCGAGCAAAGTAGACGTATTCGAACATACAATGCGCCGTTACCGCTTTGTTAACTGCCCGTTGGCTCACGAACCCATCGGGCTTGAGAACGATGATCTCGCCCGGGCGGACGTCCCTGAGAAGCTCACCCCCAAGCGTGTCAATCGCCGCACTCTCGCTTGACAAGACATAACCATCGTCAAACTTGCCAACGCAGAGTGGCTTGATCCCAAAGGGGTCTCGGACGCCGATGACGACATCATTTATAAGCAGCGTAAGGGAGTAAGACCCACGGAGCTTGTTCATTAGCTCCTGAACGGCCGTGATAGTGTCGTATCGCATCAGTTCCTTCACCAGAAGGTGCGCGATGACTTCTGTGTCTGAATCTGACACAAATATACGGCCTTCTGCCTCGAGTCCTTGCCTGATGTCAAAGGAGTTGACGATATCGCCATTATGTGCGATCGCGATGGTGCCGCCCCGGTAGTTAACGAGTGCCGGTTGGCAGTTTTCTACTTCACTGAGGCCCGTTGTCGAATACCGTACGTGGCCAATGCCGCGCGATCCTTTAAGGTGTCCCAACCGGTGTTCGTCAAACACCTCGTGAACGAGACCCATCCCGCGCTCAATATGGATTGCAGAGTCGTGTGTCGCAATTCCGGCCGATTCTTGACCGCGATGCTGCAACGCATAAAGCCCGTAATAGATGGGTAATGCGACATCTTTGGAATCCAAGGCGATTCCGAACACACCGCACTTGTCTTTCATCGGCTGTCCCTATTTGAAAATATGACTAATACTTGTTAAGGAAGCTGTAGTTGCGAAGCCTTTTGGAGCGACCAAACCCACAATGGACGCATGTTTTTTTGCGAAAGTTGTATGAGACAGCGCCACAGCGCCTGCACATCACGTGCGTGCGTTTCTGCCGCTTGCCCATTGATGGTGTTCCCTTAGTCATTCGGTTGCCTCGCAGAGTGTTGCTTTACGTTAAGGCGAGATATACACGACGTTGTCGCCGCGAACGACGATGGTGCCAAACTTCTTGATTGCCTCGCCGCCTTTGAGCTCTTCGGCCTTATCAAGAACAAGATTTAGATGAACGTCATATCCCTGAAGCTCCCCTCTAAAGTCTCTACCCCCTTTGAGCCTCACGATTACGGGCGTTTCCAAGGATTCATTCAAGATGTCAAGCGGCCTCTGACTCAATGCACACCTCTTACAAGTAGTTCTTCCCTGATAACATACTTAAGTTTATCTTTGAACCTTGAATAAGATTCGTATACATGACGACGAAAAAACGGCATTTCATGAAGGCAGATACGGCGCAGCGCGTTGTAGCTATGCTGAGCACATACGAAACTGAGAACGCGCTCAAGGGCAAGCTCGAAGTGCTCGAAACGTCTGATCATACGCTTATTCTTCTAAACGGAGTGCCAGTAGCCCTCTGCATCGACAAAATGCCCTTTTTCACTGTACGAGGAGCGATTGAACTCAACCCGCAACGGAACCTTGTCACCGTTGATATGGGCGCTGTGCGGTTCATACGAAACGGAGCGGATGTGATGAGCCCTGGCATCGTCGATGCCGACGAAAGCATAACGCCAGGTGATTTCGTTGTCATTATTGACGAGAGGCACAAAAAACCACTTGGCATCGGAACGGCGCTTATAACTGGTATTGAGATGGTTCACGAAACAAAGGGCAAAGCTGTGCGGATCGTGCACCACGTAGGCGATAAAATTTGGCACGTTTCGCTATAATCGCACTTGTAAAAAGATGACGCAATGCCTTCATTAACAAAGAAGCGAGCATCGCCCCAATAATGACAGCGCTACGTGCCGCTTCAATCTACATGACCAAAGCACGAAAACTATAAGATGCCCATTGCGTAATAGATTAAGAGTCGATTGTAGGTGAGAGTTCCAAATGGCGCAAAAAAGTTTGATTGATAGAATTTTTGGAAGCCGTCCGCATGCTGAACCTGATGAATATCTGGAGCTGGATCTCGGCGAGTATGAAGAAGTAGTCGAAGAAGAGCCCGCAGGAACGTTTGTCAAGGTCGCAGAGTTAATTAACGTCAGCAGTCTCACATCGCTGAAAGACGAGGTTTACAAAGGCAATATCGTTATCATTGACATAGCTCACATAAAGCAGGACCGCGTCACCCTTGATAGAGTAGTCAAGGAACTACGACAAGTTGCAACGGACATTCATGGAGATATTGCCGGACTCGGAGAAGATCAGATTGTTGTGACCCCGATGTCGATAAAGATAGACCGCAAAAAGCTCGGGGCAAGCGCTTACTAATATTGCAAGTTCGCCCAATACCAAGCACATTTTTTTGTCATGACGCACAAAGCAGCCATCGACAGTACGTGCCCTCTATGCGCAGACGTTCTCACCTTCAAGTTCAACACTGATGACATTCCTTTTTTTGGCGAAATCATGCTCGTGAGCGCGAATTGTTCGTGTGGCTTCAAGTACGCTGATACGATAACACTCAATGAGCGCGAACCTGCTCGATATCAAATAGAATTCGATAGCAGTGACTTCACAACGCGAGTAATCAGATCCTCATCAGGCACCGTTCAGATTCCAGAAATTGGCGTAATCATTGAACCGGGTTCGGCTTCTGAAGCATTTGTTTCCAATGTCGAGGGAGTCCTCTGCAGAGTAGAAGAGGTGATCGCCATGGCTACGAAATGGTCGTCGAATGATCCGCGAAAAACAGAGCTGGGAAATCAACTCCTTGAAATGATCGACGCGGTACGAAAGGGCAAAAGCACAATGACCCTCGTGATCGACGATCCATTTGGCAACAGTGCAATTATTTCGCCGCGAGCGCAGCGCCGAACACTCTCAGAAAGCGAAGCATGCACGCTTAAAACCGGGATATTGACTGTCGACGTTTCCGAGAAAGTCAGCTAGATGCACCGCCTCAAAGCATAAGCTGCGACGTTCGAAGATCGTGCTCGTTTAGGCTGTGAACTGAGGATAAATTTAAGCGCAGATAACGTTGTCGCCGTTGTGAGGTTAGTTTTTTGCCTTTTTGCGGTCTTTTGCCGTTCAAATGTTGAGAGAAGGCAGTCTTTTAAGGACTGATTCGCCGTCGCATAGAAATTTAATTGAAGTCACCAGTTCTGTCAGAACAGATACACTAGAAGGCTTACCAAACTTAGATATATAATTATTTCTTGTATTTCGAAGCACTGAGGCAAAACAATGCTAAAAACGGTAGAAAATCTTGCAAAAGCCTTTGCGGGCGAAAGTATGGCGCGAAATATGTACATATCCTTCGCAAAAATAGCTAAAAAAGAGGGATTTGAACAGATCGCAGCGGCGTTGCAGTTAACGGCCGATAATGAACGAGAGCACGCGAGTTGGACTTCCAAACTTATCAACGCGCTTAACGCAGGCACAACTGAAAAACTTGATGAAATAAAAATCGACGCCACCGTTTCGACATCGCTGGGCAACACCGCAGCGAATCTCAAAGCAGCGATCAAGGGTGAGCTTCACGAAGCTACGACGATGTATCCAGAATTCGCTGACGTGGCCGACAGCGAAGGATTGCCCGAGGTTGCTAAGAGGCTACGGGCTATTGGTGTTGCTGAAGCGCACCACGCAGACAATTACGAGAAAATGCTCGCCCAGGTTGAAGCGGGTACCTTTTTCAAGAAAGACCGGGAGGTTGAGTGGGTCTGCAGAGAATGCGGTTACGTGCACTTCGGCGAAGAACCTCCAGAGAAGTGTCCCGCTTGCGATCACGACCGAGCTTATTACCAGATTAAGTGCGAAGAGTACTAGCTGAGCGAAAATCTGAGAGATGCAGGCCTCGTATGCTATTGTGCTCGATGTGCTAGCTGTCCTGCAATTTGAAGCGCAAAAGCGCGGCGATGCCTCCAAGCTTCTCTAATCGCTTGCCCGGCTCGAATTCGGTGCTAAAAACGACGACGTGGCCGTTCGAACTGTTCACGGCAGTCAACAGTTCGTCGACGGCCACGCCTTTTTCTCGCTCATTGCGCAATGTCTCATCAGCAATAAGCAGCGTAGCGATGGCCCCCCACTCATGCGCTTTGACGACCTCGCCCTTGCCATAGGCAGCTTTGCCGCCAACAGCAATCTCTCTAAGTAGTTCGTCGATCAAGCGCGCCTCACGCACGAGGTGTGCGTCCTTAATGAGCCGGTCCACAGCACCACGTCGAAGCGCCTCTTGAAAGCCAGAAATACCAACTGAGGTCGTATTCTCAACGACTATCCGGTCTGGGAAATCCTTGTCCTTCTGCGTTGCGAACCGAACGAAATCGTCCTTAATAAATCCGGGACCAGCGATAACGTATTCTTCCGCACCCACGTGGGCCAACTGCTCATATATTTGCGCAAAAAAATCAACCTGTGAAGTCTCGTCTAGCTTGCCTGCTCTTTGCGTGATGTTCGCAACTTCCTCAACACCATACTGCCGGAGCACACCAATCTGTGCTTCACCTGATTCTACAGTGACAAGTGCGATTTCGGGGCGATTTGATTCCTCGATCGCTTTGGCAATACGATCAAGCTGATCGCGCCTCCACTGCTTTATGATCGAGACGTCGCGCAACGGTTCGACGCTCAACGTATGATGCGACCCAACGTCTTGGCCTGACTCGATGGTCCCGCTGATTCGTAGGCGGTTGGCAAACCGATGAAATTCTACAGAATCGACGCGAATCCCAAGCCGCATCGGCTTTCGCTCTAACTTCTCCGGCCGCAATTTGTCAGTTGCACTCTCAACTTTGCGAAAGGTCAATGCAAAAACAAGATCGCCCTTTTCGATGAGGTGTTTTAGATGCCACAGGTCATCTATTGATTCGGGCAGGAGGGTTATCTTCCCTTCAAGCCTTATCAAAGATCTCTTCAAAAGGCGCATAGCGACCGCCTGCTCCGGCCTTGATGCCTCAGTTTCTTGCGGGCCGACCGGATATTCGTAAGTGAGAACTTGTTAAAAGAATCGCGCTCCACACATGACCGCTTCGTCAACGATGCTATTTATACATTGATTTTAAGCACTTGTCATTCGCGTGAACGCGGACCTAAATTGCAAGGAAAAAAAATGCTCGTTCAGGCAATTACGCCTTGTCAGAGTGAAGCAGACCCAAAGGATTTAAATCAATCTCTTTATACGTCAGATTATGATAGAAGACAGAAATTACGCAGAAGAGGAGGTCGCAGAAGACTTGCTAGATCTCATTAAGGAGTACGAGGCGGAGATCAAGAAGCTCAAGGAACGTGAGAAAGCCCTGCTTAAGTCACTCCAAGCTAGCCTTGGCGACGATCCCGCAGCGCAAATTGAGGAGTATGTACGAGTCAAGATTGATCGGTCGCTGCGCCTTTTCGAGCTCGATCTACGAACCCGCTACACCGATGAAGAAGCGGCTACATCAAAAGAAGTTGATCGGATATTCAAAGAGTACGCTTAGGTTGCTTCGTACAGTCAATTGAACACTTGCAGATACAGGTCTGCAAAGGGCGAAAAAGTGAATCGAACGCCAAAACGCCTATTTTATATAATAGTATTTAGCTCTCCACTATTACAGCCAGCAGCGGTAGGTAGCAATGAACGTGATAGAAGTCCTTGAACTGACAAAGCGCTATAAGAAAGGCGTCGTTGCTGTTGATAATGCGAGCTTCACAGTGGAACAAGGCGCTGCTTTTGGCCTTCTAGGGCCGATCGGCTCCGGGAAATCGAGCGTTATCCACATGTTGCTCAACTTCACTAAACCTACTGCTGGAACGATCAGGATATTCGATCGCGAAATCGCTACGCAGTTTCACGAGGTGCAAAGTAAAATCGGCTACGTTCCCGAGCGCCCCGGCTTTTATGGCAACTTCTCCGCTGAAAAGAATCTCAGAATTTTTGCCAACCTTTCCGGCGTACATGAAGAGCGCGATGAAAGAATCTCGAAACTGTTTATTTTGGCAGGTCTGGAGGGCAAAGAAACCGACCACGTGCAAACGTATTCGCTCGGGGACCGAAAGCGACTTGGCATTGCCGCAGCGATGCTGAATGAGCCTGAGTTGCTTATCCTCGATGAACCAAGCGCGGGACTTGACCCGCAGGGCAGGCGCGACGTAATGGCACTCATTCATGAACTCAACGTCCACGACGTTACCCTCTTTCTCGCCACAAATAACGTCAGATCCATCGCTGAAATATGTGACGTAGTAGCAATAATGAAATCCGGCCGCGTTGCAGCGCCAATTACGACAAAGAGCTTCATAGAGAACGTTAGAGGGACTAGTCTACATCTCGAAGCTGACCTCGTCAACATGAACGAACGAGTCCTACAGGCCATTAAGTCGGTAAAAGGTGTTAAGTCAATCGAGTGCGATCAGCTCAAGATCAGCATCGATTACCGACCAGGCATAAACGAGGACGTGAACTACGTAATCACGCGAGCAGGGGGCCGATTGCGCTCATTGCGCGAGGCACCATCGCTCGAAGAGGCGTACGTGCGAATGATGGGGGAAGAAGACGTTGAGTGAGTTTTCAGAGGCTACTTACGCGTTTTTGACGATCGCGCAAAAGGAGTTCCAGTCCGCTATAAGAACGAAGCGCTTTCTCATCTTCGGCACTATATTCGTGCTGCTTGCACTCATCGGCGCGTATTATGGGAATACCGATCTCACTCGATCAATTTCGCCAACAAGCGGGGCCCCCAACCCAACAACGCAGCCGATAAACTACGTGATTAGCGTCGCGTTTTCGTATAGTCAGGTCCTCTTAAGTATTCTCGCGCTTGCGTTGTCATATGACGCGCTCACCCGTGAGCGGTCCGAAAGAACGCTCGTGCAGCTCCTCATGCGACCTATACGGCGTAGCACGATATTCTTTGGCAAGTTCGTCGCGTATCTTGCCGCTGCGGGCGGCTTGTTCGTTGCTACGACACTCGTTCTGTACGTTGGCCTGTCTCTCATCACACGAAAATTCCCAAGTTCGGGCGACATCGACTACCTGTTCCTCTCGATGGGTGTGATGCTGCTGTATGTCATGTCGTTTATCGCAATCGGACTTCTAATCTCAAGTCTGACGCGCACGAGCCTCGACTCGTTGCTCGGCGCGGTCTTTGTTTGGATCCTTCTGTTGATCTTCACTTACGCCGGCCTTGCACTCGGTTTAAGCGCCATACACATGAGCGCTACAGCAGAGATCCCCTACACGGCGTTTCCCGGATACGCAAAAACACTGATCTGGATCAATCCCGGCAGCCACAACGTTGCTATACAATCCCTTGCTGGAGACTTCTCAAAACTCACTTCAGGTCTGAGTTACACAGCAAACGTTATTTTACTTGTCGTTTCGATCGCCGTCCCGCTTTTGCCGGCTTATTACTTTTTCAAGCGGTCTGACGCAGTCTAAACGTCAAACCTTAAAATGCAGTTCTTTCCGAGTTATCTCATCGTACTATTCAAGCCTAATTTGCGCTTTACATCAAGATCGAACATTATTTATAAGATCAATCGACAATATTGGTTACACGTAAGGAAGACAAACATCACGAAGAGGTGCCAAACTTAGATGAAGAAGAAAATTGGCTTATTAGCGATAATTGGATTACTAGTTTCATTCATGGCATTTTCAGGTGTCGCATCGGCCCAAACAAGTAACGTTACAAGTGGTATTTGTTCACGTCAGCAGATGTGCAGCGACTGCCAGCATAGTTAAGCCTCGTGTTCGAAGCGCTGCAGCACAATACGGTGATAGCACTGATCTATTCATGACGTGACACGCTGGAGAGGGCAAAGGTATTGCGACGAGCAAATGGCGTTTCCGGAACGCCCACAATAATCATCTCAGGGGCTCAATCGGCTAGGTTAACAGGTGACGTAATTCACAGCACAGATTGACAGCTGCTATAAAAGCGGCTATAGGCACGGCAACACCAACACCAGTAGCAAAACCAGTAGTAAAACCAAGCTAGTAGCTGGTAAAACCACACCTGTAGCAACAGCAAAACCAGTGGCGGTAAAACCAAGCTGCAGTGCGGTAAAAGCAAGCTGTAGTGGTAAAACAAGCTGTAGCAGCCACACCAAAAGCAACTGCACAGCCGACCATTGAGGTCGTTACAGCAACTCAAACTCCAACCACTTCAACGCAAACAGTCCCAGAGTTCTCACTGCTCGGACTCGGTGCTCCAGCGTTACTAATAGGCGCAATATACTTATTCCTGAGAAGACGATAGCAGAGGGTTATTCACTTAACCCCCTCTTTTTTTATTAATAGAGCTAGTTGACTTGAGCGAAAGTTTTGTTCTGACCAAGAAATTTTTTTTGGCTCAATTTACTCCAGTGGAAACACTGAAGCTAAAAGAGAAGCTATTTATATTGCGTTCAAGAGAGTGCGACAAGAATACCAATAGCGCCCCTACGGGGCACAGGAGGTAATATTTTGGAACCGAGGCAAAAGGTGATGGCTATCCTGATAGGGGCTGCTATCATTACGCTATCTATTCAGGTGGCGACAGCATCAACAGATTGCCCCGAGTGTAAGGTCGTCTACTACGACGACGTAATGACGGTTAATAACGGTGCTTCCGCACCGCAAGATGCAACTAATGTCGGACCGCTCTCGCTCCTAGACCCTTCAACAGCGTTTACGAGCCCGAGCCAAGTGAACATCGCAGACACAGGTACTGAAGCTGTTGTAAATGTCCAAGCGGGCGTGTTTCCCGCTTCCCCTTCTTTTGTCGCGAATAAGAATTGAAAGGTAGCGACAAGCATAAAAACATAGCAATGGTAACACTACCTATGAAACGCGAGGTCGCTCTCACGGCAATCGTGTCAATGCTTCTTATGTTTGCGATCATACCTTCTTTTGCTTCCTCATTGAGCTCATTTAGCGAACAAAATGCTCCCGATTTTCATCTTGCAGATCTGTCAAACACCCAACATTCGCTAAGCGATTATCAAGGAAGTATCGTTGTGCTTGACTTTTTTAGCGTTGAGTGCAGCGACTGTCAGGTTAGTGCCAAAAACGTCTTAGTGCCCCTCTCTAACAATATCTATAACAACAGCAGCAGCGGCGATGTCAAAGTTCAATTTCTAAGCATTGAGACAACCGGCGCTTCTGCCGACACAATTAACTCCACGTATGTAAACTCCACAGGTATCACGTGGCCTATCTTAACCGGGGGAGACAACCTCAAAAATTCGTACAGTTCGAACGGCATGCCAACCGTATATGTCATTGATCCAGCAGGAAAAATCGTTCTTTCAATGGCCCACCCGCTGGACATCGAAACGTTAAAAGCTGTGATAGACAACCTTTTAGAGGTTAATGCGCACGCGACACCGACCCCAACTAATCCGTCTGCCATCCCAACTGCTACACCGTCGACGTCGCCAACGCCTATACCAACTCCTCCCGAAACCATTCTAAACGCTCACACGTCTGACACCTCCAAAGCAAAACAGTCGAGTGACACTGCAGCAGCAAGTCCATTAGCGCCCAGCAAATCAGTAGTGTCGGCATCAACAACCTCAGACACACAAGAAAATGGCTCCTCCACAGGGCTCGAAAATTGCTCTGTGCCGCTCACACAACAGGCGAGTCTTTCCACTACATCACAGAAATGCCTTCTGTACTCGTCGTCACTGCTATCGCCGATAGTGCCTTCCACAGTTTTAGCACAAGCAACTGCTATGTCAGCGGAAGCATCTGCATTATCCCAGAATGCAATACCAACAATAACCTTGCCAGCTGACACAAACAGCACCGCAAGCTTGCCCTTACAGTCCGTATACGAGTTCTCCCTTCTTGGATTGGGAGCTCCGACACTGCTAATCGGGGTCTTGTACCTGCTGCTAAGAAGAGTGAAATAGACGTTATCTTGGAGCTGGAGTTCTTTCACTCTGCCCACCGCTCATAGCACGACTCTTGTCGCGAAAGCTTTTAAAGCAGTGATGTTTGGCGTTATCTCAAACTGCCCCCAATCGTTTTTATGGCTCTTCGTGGAGCCGCCCCGTGACACGCGAATGCGACGAAAAGGCTTTCTTAGATCAAGTCTAATGGGGATCGATGATCAGAGTTGGTATAATCGGCGGATCTGGCTACACAGGCGGAGAATTGCTGAGATTACTCGTTCAGCATCCCGAAGCCGACGTCACAATAGTCACTTCGCGAGCCCTCGACGGAACCCAAGTTGCTGACGTTCACCGCTATCTGAAAGGGTTTTACGACCTGCGGTTTGTAAACGCTGACTCGAAATTAGTTGCAAAAGCAGCAGATGTTGTCTTTCTCGCCGTTCCACACGGCGCCGCTATGGGACTTGTACCTGATCTCATTGGTAAGGTCCGCATAATCGATCTCAGCGCTGATTATCGACTTGGCCAACGTTACGAGTCGGTGTACGGCCCCCATACCGATCCTAGGGACGCCGTCTATGGTCTGCCTGAGCTGCACCCTGAAGTAGCGCACGCGAACTTGTGTGCCAACCCCGGATGCTATCCGACAGGAGCCATCTTGGCAGCAGCGCCTCTGGTCAAAGCAGGATTCGCAGATCACATCGTGTTTGACTCAAAGTCCGGCATTTCAGGCGCTGGGGCTGCTCCGACTGCGACGTCGCACTACCCTAACTTAGCTGAGAACGTTGTACCGTACCAACTGACGAATCACCGGCACAAAGCCGAAATCGTGCAGGAGCTTGCGCAACTGGGAGCCGGAACCGTGAACTTTACCCCTCACGTTATTCCGTCGATACGGGGTATCCTAACGACCGCACATATCTTCACGAACGAAGATGTAGATGGTGACCGGGTTCGATCACTCTACGAAAATTTTTACGCCGACCGTCCCTTTATTCGGTTCAACGTGCCCTCACTCGGATCGGTCAGAGGCACCAATTTCTGTGACCTCTTCATTGAACGGGACGTCGCTTCGAACCGCGTCGTTGTTGTCTCTGCCATCGACAACATGGTGAAGGGCGCATCAGGCCAAGCTATTCAGAACATGAATCTTATGTTCGGCCTCGATGAAACAACGGGGCTCTGGACTCCTGCCCTATCGCTTTGAGGTAGCAATGAAAGTTATAGATGTCATGAATCCAAACGTCATTACGGTGACGCCCGAAACGACAGTGCGCGAGTGTGTTAAGCTGCTACGGGAGAACAGCGTAAGCGGTGTACCAGTTGTGGCTGACGGTGATCTTGTCGGCATTGTAACGGAAAACGATATACTATCCTTACTTGAAATTCCCGAACACACCGGCTACTGGCTGCCTAGCCCGCTCGAGATCATCGAGGTTCCGGTGCGCGAAATAATTGAGCGCCTGGAACTGAGAGACTCTATGACTGAAGATGTCGGCGACTGGAAGGTGAATCGCGTCATGACGAAGCCTGTTCACACGATCAGCGTTGACGCTGATATCGAAGCTGCCACCGAGCACATGACAAGACACAAGATCAATCGACTTCCCGTCGTTGACAAAGACGGCAAATTGATCGGAATCGTCACGCGCGGCGATATAATAAAAGGGATTGCTGAGGGCAGTTAATGCACATCGTTGAAGGAGGAATCTGCGCAGTGCGCGGTGTCAAGGCCTCCGGAATCAAGGATGGCAGAAATGGCGTTGCGCTCATCACCGGCGGCGGACAGGCGGCAGGCGTGTTTACCACAAACAAAGTCACAGCAGCCCCCGTCATCGTTACGCGTGAGCACCTCAAACAGAACAACGAAATCCTCGCAATCGTCGCAAACAGCGGAAGCGCGAACGCTTTTACCGGACCGGAAGGGTTAAACGATGCTAAAAGCGTCGCTAAATCGCTCGCACAACGTTTGCACATTCGCGACACGCAAGTTGCTGTGGCCTCAACAGGCGTCATAGGGACTCCACTCAATAGAGATTGGATCGATTCGAGGATCGAAAACCTTCTATTAACGTTAGCTCACTCAGCAGAGGGAAGTCTTGCAGCAGCCCGAGCAATAATGACGACCGATTCTGTCCCGAAACATATTGCTGTCGACGTCAGCGGTGTCAGAATAGGTGGCATAGCAAAGGGAGCTGGAATGATCGAACCGAAGCTATGCACAATGCTTGCCTTTATTTACACGGACGCACAGCTCGGCGCTGACGTTTTGCAAAAATGCCTCAAGCAAGCAGCCGACCAAAGTTTCAACATGGTCGTGGTCGACGGAGACACGAGCACGAACGACAGCGTGCTTCTCATTGCGACAGGTGCGAGCCCTGCAACAATTGAAATAAGCACGTTTCAAGATGCACTGAACTTTGTGTGTGTTGCGCTTGCAAAAATGATTGCGCGTGATGGCGAAGGCGCCTCAAAAATGATGGAAGTCACCGTTACAGGGGCACGAAATCGTGAAGATGCCGTGAAGGCAGCAAAGGCAGTCGTACGGTCACCCCTTGTAAAAACCGCGCTTTTTGGCGCTGATCCGAACTGGGGGCGGATAGTGGCCGCCGTCGGCTATTCTGAAGCGTTCGTTGACCCTTCACTTCTCTCGCTGTCGTTATCAAGCGGAAAAGGCCCCCCTATAGACTTGCTCCAAAATGGGCTTATATGCACTGCTGCAGCTGATAAATTTGAAGAAGACGCGCTTGCGGCGATAATGAAGAGCGCTGAGATCTCAATCCAAATTGATTTAGGCGTCGGAGTGGCCTCAGCCACGGCATGGGGCTGTGATCTTACGGATGACTACGTGCGCATCAACGCCCAGTACACCACTTGACGCCTACCCTTCAAGCTGCAGTTTGATCTGAAGCGCTTGACGTGCAATATCATTTTTTCGCAAAATCGTTGCCATTGCCTCTATAGATTCCATCAAACGCACAGCTTGATCAAGATAGTTGAGTACGTCTCCAGAATACGCATGAACACCAAACGCTGACATCCGTTCAACTATATCAGCGGGATCAAGTCCGCTCGCACGCTGCTCTATTACCCACTTCGAGAAGCTCCGCTCAGGGCATCCACAAAACGGCGAATCCTTGCAATCACAATCGACAAAGGCAATTGAAAAAGCGATGACACTACCAAGCGCTTTCTGGTCGAGATACGTGAGCTCATCGCCACTTGCAGAAAAGAACATCTCAAGATTTCCGCCACTAAACACGTTAGGTGACATGTTAACGCCAAGCGCCTGCGCCATTCGCTGAACATCATTGAGGTACACGGCAGTAAAAACGTGCAGTTTAAGCACGATATCAAGCGGTGGTTCTCCTTTCTTCACGGATTCAACAATTTGAACCGCTTCATCAATGGCAAGGAAATCACCAGAAACGATATTTCCGAGCTTTGTAGCCTGACCGTCATCAGAAACGAAGCCTAAACGTTTGAGCCTTTGAAGATGGACTTTAACATCATACTGAGCCAGCATCTTAACTGACTGACCAAAGGTGAGGTTTGCGAGAGTCTGTTCCGCTTGCTTGTCATCATCGTAAGCTATTTCGACGCCCTCAACAGAGCTTGAGAGCAACTTGATCGCAACTTGATCCTCTGTCTCCGGCCCCCTATATTTCTTATCGGGTTCAGCGAGCAGCACTACCTTACCGATGTCGTGATAATCAGGCCTCCCCGCGCGACCGAGCATCTGGTGGAACTCTTGCACGGTAAGCCAGTCGATTCCCATCGCCAAGGATTCAAACACGACTTGCGACGCGGGAAAATCAACGCCTGCTCCCAGTGCCGCAGTAGTAACGACGACGTCTATACCGCCATTGGCAAAATTCGTTTCGACCTTCTTTCGTTCGGCATAAGCGAGGCCCCCATGATAAGGGGCACTTTTTGCTAACAACGCTTTCGAAATTCTATGACAGCGCGCCCGGGAATTTGTAAAAATGATCGACTGGCCTTTATAACCCTTGCTCGAGGTTCTTTTGATTTCATATCTGACGAGCTTGTTAATTATTGGCAGCTTCTCATGCTCATGAGCGAAAACGAGGTGACGCTCTATTGGCACCGGCCGCTCTTCGTACTCAACGAGGTCCGCGCCGAGCTCACGGGCGAGCACGTGGGGGTTGCCTACAGTTGCTGAAAGGTATATGCGTTGTGATCTTGGGGCTAGTGCCTTTAGCCGAGAGATAAGCCCGTCAAGGCGACTTCCACGTTCTTCGTCTTCCAGCATGTGCACCTCATCGACAACGATTGTCCCGATCTCGCCGAGGAGCTCAGCGTGATTCGTGCGAAGCACCTGATCGATGCCCTCGTACGTTCCCACGAGAATATCGGCTGAATAGTCGGGCTCTGCTCGCTCCCAGTCTCGAGTCCGAATCCTGCTGCTGCCGATCCTTATGCTTGCGCTTAGGCCAAGGCCACGGTAGCGCCCGTCAAACTCACTATGCTTCTGATTTGCAAGAGCGACAAGTGGAACGACGAATAACAGCTTTCCCTTACCACTAAGCACATTGTTAACGCCTGCGAGCTCCCCAATGAGCGTTTTTCCCGTCGCTGTTGCAGAGACTACGAGCAGGTCCTTGCCCTTGAAAAGCCCTCGCTCGACCGCTATTGATTGGACAGGAAGCAGCTTTGACAGACGCTGCTTAAGCAACAGCTTCAGCCTATCATCGACGCTGAGCTCATCAATTGTCACGCTTTGGTAGCTCTCCGCTTGTTTTGAAAGCACGTCATATCGCGTCAAATCAGGATCGACCCCAGAATCGAGAAAACGAATCACTCTGTCAAGGTCGCGTACTTTGTTAAGAAGCGCGTAGAAGTGGTTGTAACGCACAAAGCCTCGAAAACTGAGCTCTCGCCGCAGTTCGATTTGAGCACAGTCCATGCAGATGTGCCCCCCTTCATGGCGAACAAAATTGGGGTTGACTGGCTTGTATCGTCGCTTCCCGATGCAAAACCCACAGACATGTACTCGGTTGTAGGAAATCTGATACGCCTCAAAAAGAGCAAGTAGATCCTGAAATGCCTTCTGCTCGCGCGGCGTGGAGTGGTCTCGCTCCGCGAGCGTCACGTTGTGCTGCCGCAAAACCCCGAGGACCTCAGCTGGCCTCTTAGGAAGCTCTTTCCCGCCTTGGACAACCATAAATCGCTTAGGCCTCGGACCCTTGGATGTGTCACCGAGCGTCAACGTTGCGTCTAAGGTGCATTGCGCGGGCTCAGCTGAAAAAAGCCTAATGTTAGAGCGCTGCGCGTGGGCGATCAAATGAGGCATCTACTGGTTTCCTGTCCTAAGATCGACCGATTCGTAGGAAATATCGTGGGACAGGAGCTCCGCGATCAGTGGTGGCACGGCCTCATCGACTGCGACGACGACCGTTGAGAGCCCCCGAAAAGCAGCTTCAATAACGCCTTCTGCAGCTGCGTATTGGATCAGCGGAGATATATGAGCCTTTTTTACGGAGACGAGCGCTTCCAAGCCCAGAACTGCGACGGGCTTATTTGTCGCTACCTGTTTAAGCGCTTCGAGGTCCACGGCTGCTGACCCACCGCGTTGAACCCGGGGAACCACGGCGATCGTGACATGGACTCGATCCATTGGGATGATCCCACTTAAATGCTCCACCCCAACGTCATCCCCCTTGCGCGCATCACCTATCGTCGTCCCGTAAGCACGCGATGCAGTGCTATTGGAATAAAACGCGTGTAGGATCCCATCGCGCATCCTTAGTCCGACTTTGGTTCCGCTGCCGATGTCTTCTTCAGCAATGGCCGTCCAAACGGTCACCTTCCCAACGATGTCCTCCGTGACGTATCGTATGTAATTGTTAAGCTCGTTAGTCCATTCGATGATAAGCTCAATGCCCGCTTTGGTGACCTCGTATTGCCCGCGCCTATTGAACTTCACGGAGCCGTCCGTTACAAGCTCCTTAAGATACTCAGAGACAGCTTGAGGAGTCACTCCGACCCGGTCGGCAATTTCTTTTTGCCTGATCTTGGGCTGAAGCGCAGCTACTTCTACAAGCACCTGCATCTTGGTGCTCTTTCCTTTCTTCATCGGCGCAAAAAAAGACTATATTTTTGACAGCTCAAATCGATGACCCTTAACTACGAGATGTTGCGATCGCTTGGCGATACCCCTGAGGAAGGTCGGACTCTGATTCAACGTGCGCGAAAGGTTTTGCACGGAACAGTTGCCATTTTTTACCTCGCTTTCCATCGCATCTGCGACATCGCGAAGTGCCTCATCATCAGTGATCGATATCCGAATAAGGTCACAGAGGTCCGAGATGGAACACTGAAAGTCGGCGCGAAGCTTCGAGTAGCAGGTGTGGTACTCAATCTGCGGCTTGTGCCCGGGCTCAGGCATCCGCCACTTGCTCTCGACAAGACCGGTTTTCTTGAGCATATCGAGGCTATAGAAGATATCTTCATGGCATATTTCGTTAAGCTCGGCCTCAGTTCTCCACCCATTGAGTAATGAGCTAAATACCCGCTTATGAGAGTCAGACTTAAAAACTTGCAAGAGCGGGACCAAATCAGCAGGGTCATTGACTATGCGGGTCCTGTTGTTCATGTGACTACCTCTCATTATACAACGCTTCTAAGGTAATTAAACCTTTTTGAACTCCGGAATAGACATTAGTGAGGAGCGCGCTTGTAGAATACAAGACAAATCACGTCAATTTGATTTCGATGAGACCACGAGCGAATAAACGCTCAAGAGCGAAAATCCGCGTGAAGGGCGTTGTACAAGGGGTCGGCTTTCGACCTTTCGTTTACAAGCACGCCGTCGAGTTGCATCTGACTGGCTACGTCAAGAACCTCGGCGCCCACGTTGACGTCGACGTCGAGGGATCACACGCTGATATCGTTCGATTGATAGCGTTTCTCAAACAAGGTCCGCCCATATCACGCATCGACGACGTTTACGTTGAATGGCACCGCCCGCGTGAATACACCGATTTTTCAATTGCTTCGAGCGGTAAAGGTGAATTTGGCTTCACGTCACCGGATATAGCCATGTGTGACGATTGTCTCCGCGATTTGAGACAGAGCAGCAGGTACGAAGAGTATTGGGCCACCTCTTGTGTCAACTGCGGGCCACGATTCACCGTCACTGAGCGACTTCCATACGATCGTGAGACTACCTCAATGGTTGACTTCCCAATGTGCTCCAAATGTGAACAGGAGTACCCGAAACCCACAAGACCGACGGCATCATGCTCAAACCATCGCGTGTGAACGCTGCGGCCCGACTCTTGCGCTGCTCGATGCCGATTTCAAACGCTTGGATGAGCCAATCCGCACTGCCGGACGACTGCTACTTGCAGGCCACGTTCTTGCAATAAAGGGGATCGGCGGATTTCATCTCGCGTGCATCTTTGATTCCGCCGTTAAACTCAAACGGCGTCTAGGGAGACTGACACAACCCCTAGCGATTATGGCGCCGAATGAGGCGTGGGTAGAGGATAATCTTCACGTGAATGAAGTGGAGCGCTTCCATCTCACGTCCATCAAACGGCCTATAATGGTGCTTGACAAACGCGATGAGAGTGCGTTCGGGGAAGTCTCCAATCTCCACAACATAGGTGTAATGCTGCCCTACAGCGGCCTGCACCACCTCCTCTTTGACATAGTAGATCAACCGCTTATTATGACGAGTGCAAATGCGCCGGGCGAACCGATGATTATTGCCATCGACGACGCACTTGCGAGCTTAAATCAAAAAGCAGATTTCTTCCTACTGCACGATCGGCGTATCGTCAACCGCTGTGACGACTCGGTTATAAGGGTGCTCGACCAGCCAGCGTTTATCAGGATGTCGCGCGGTTATACCCCGACCTCTTTCGCAGTGCCCGTTCAGTACCGATAAGAACATCCTCGCATTGGGGGCTGAGATGAACGCAACGGTGACGACCTATAAAGATGGACGGTGCTACGTCAGCCAACACGTGGGCAACATCGACAAGCCGAAGACCTTCGATTACCTCGAAGCCTCAGTCCACAACCTCGTCTCCATGAGCGGTGTCGACGTGAGCGTTATCGCGCATGACTATCATCCGACGTTGCGTTCAACGCGCTTAGCTGCCGAACTCGGGGACACGTATGCCGTTCAGCACCACCAAGCGCATATTGCATCGCTCTTTGGCGAGGGAGCGCCTAGAGAACTCATAGGCATCGCTATTGATGGCATAGGTTACGGGTGGGACGGCACCATCTGGGGTGGGGAGGTGTTTTCACCGACTCTTGAACGGATTGGCAGCCTCATTCCCGTGCCAATGCCAGGCGGGGATTTAGCAACTCGATACCCCATACGAATGGTCGCTGGCATCCTCCACAGCATTTGCGAAGTCAGCAAGCTAACGTCGACGCTCACTTCGTTAGGTCTGAGTGAAACCGAATCGTCGATTCTTTTGGAGCAAATTGAACGGATGGTTAACGTGCCGTTGACCTCAAGCACCGGGCGAGTGCTCGACGCAGTTTCCTTAGTATTAGGTGTATGCCAAAAAAGGACGTATGATGGAGAGCCCGCAATGACGTTGGAGGGGGTCGCACACTACGGGCATCCCGACATTGCACTTCCCCTCGAAATAGCGACCTACCAAGGACGACAGGTCTTAGACACGCGCCCATTACTTGCCGAGGTGCTCCACGCGAAAGAGGAGCGCAAAAGCGTGAAGAACATCGCCGCCTCGGCCCAAGCTACTCTTGCACGAGGCATCGCAATGATCGCCATGGAAGCAGCAGAATCAGCGGGAATAAAGAACGTCGGATTATCGGGAGGCGTCGCTTACAATAAAGCGATCGTTAAGAGCGTGGGCGAGCTGTGCGATGCGCACGGCTTCGCACTCTTTACAAACACGAAAGTACCTAGAGGAGATGGAGGGATTTCGTTCGGCCAAGCGGTGCTTACGGCTCTGGTCAAAAGCGGCGACCACGGTTTGACGCTTTAAAATACGTAATTTACTGCGAATTAACTATAATAACACTTTCTCGCGCGTTGCCCAGTAGGCGTCTCCAAGAGGGGCTATGAGCCTTTTTGGTTCCCCTTTTTGCTCAGAAGCCACCAATAATGTAAGCGAGTAAAACGATGAACATTCCGTACTTAATGATGGCCGATGCTCTTGAAGGAGCGCTCCACGACAGCAATAGACCATATAGCAGAATCAAATCAGCTACTATGATGATTCCTAGGTATGCGGGACCTAGAATTGAAATGATGTAAGGAAGTGGACTGATAGCAACGGCAGCAAGCATAAAAATCGTCGCCACCGCGAGAGATTGGGAGACCCCATAACGGATAGGCATCGTCGACGCTCCTACTCGCTTATCTCCTGGGAGATCCTCGACGTCTTTAACGATTTCGCGCGACGTGATCGCCAACATTGCGCTCAAAAAGAGCATCCCCGGAAGAAAAAATGCAGATACCGCTGCCCCTCCAAAGAGAAAGACTGACCCGGTCAGGTACCCAACGAGCAGGTTGCCAACAAGAGCAGATCGCTTCAGTTTCCACGAATAAAACACTAGGAGTGCGGCGTTCAACGTAGCGAGTCCAAGACATATAGGGTTTATAAACAAAGCGACTGCAACGCCGAAAAGCGTAAGCGTGATCGCGTAGAGCAGTGCATCCCTCTGTGTAATCCGTCCGCTTGGGAGGGCGCGGCGAGGCTTGTTGACCTTATCAATCGCAACGTCAAAGTAATCGTTAATGACGTTCCCGCCTGCGGCCACGAGAAATACAGCGACAAACACTAGAACGCTAGGGCCGATGACCCTGAAAGAGAGCGTCGTTTTGCTTACTAAGATGCCGATAAGCGCGGCAGATGCTGCCATGAGGCAGTTCGCAGGTCGTATCTCATCAAAATACTCGTAGATTCGTGCTCGCATAAGCCTGGCACACCAAGTTTCCTTCGATCTGAATGGATTGTCACGTTCCAAGCTTAACCGGATCGATGATTCTCTTAAGAGTCGCAACCGCCGAGTATGCGGCGAGTTTGCTCGTGCGCTTATTTTCGGTCGGAACGTTTTCAAATCGGGCGGTAAACGTTCCAAACTCCCCTTCAACCACGACTACGTGCACATTACGAGTGTACGTTGGATCGACCGCGATGCGAACGATCGTTTTCTCGAATCCAACTCCCGCCAAAGCAAGCGTAGCCGAGACGTTAATATTCTGCGGAAACCCTGCAATCGCCTCGTCAGCTGTTCCTTCGAATATGGGACCAGGGCGTGTCAAATTCACGTCATTGTTTAAAACGTAAGGAGCGGTTTCAAGGCCCTTAGGAGGCTTGGTTGTCGTGAGCGTCACCCGATTAATTGCTCCCTGCGATGCCGCAAGAAGTGCGTCAATGCCCCCAATAGCGCCTGAAGGGATGTATAAGCAGCACTTGTTTGCGCGCGCCGCTGTATATACACGTTGGCGAAAGCCCGCGTCAACCAGCGCACCAACACTGAGTATCATCAGATCCTTGCCCTTAGGTAACACGCTAAGCGCAATTTCGCGCGCTGCCTGGACGGAGGCACATTCAACGACGAGATCGGAGCCGTCAACGATCTGCTGCAACGATACGACAGCAGTCGCAGCGGCGCTCACGTCTGCCAGATGTTGTGCACGATCAAGGTGCCTATCCATCAATAGCAGTTCACCCTGGAAGCTGTCAGCGTTTAACGCGCGACAAATTTCGCTTCCCATGGCGCCACATCCAACGATTCCAATGATCATGTTGAAATCCTTTAAGGTAGTTAAGATAGAAAAGCGTATGGTGATCCTTTGAATTCACGCGACATTGAGAGATTTTTAGCTGAGGATAAAGGATTTGGCGATATAACGACCGCCCTCCTTCCTGACATCGATGGGTCTGCCGACATCGTTACGCACGAAGACGGAATCATAGCAGGGTTGTCAGAGGCAGAAAGCATTTTCACCTACTACAATCTTGTTACGGCTCCACTCTGCTGTGACGGAGACGCAATCAAAAAAGGAGATACGATTATGCACATCGTAGGACGCGTCAGGGATATCCTCGTCGCTGAACGGGTTGCGTTAAACTTCCTAAGCAGTATGAGTGGGATCGCTACCGCTACGCGCCGTTGTGTGCAAGCCGCTGGCGGTGTAACGATCGCCGCGAGCCGAAAGACGACGCCGGGCTTCCGTCGTTATGAGAAAAAGGCTGTCGCGCTCGGCGGAGGCGACCCGCACCGCTATACACTCTCGGAGTCTTATCTGTTCAAGGACAACCACCTGCAAGTGATCTCTATAGAAGAGGCTTTGCAGAAAAAAGCGTTCTTCACAAAGAAAGTGGAAGTCGAAGTCGAGTCCGTCGACCAGTGCGTTAAAGCAGCACGGCTTGGTGCAGACATTATCATGCTCGACAACATGGGCGTTGAGGAGATCACTACGGCAATCAACAAATTAAAGGAGCTCGGTCTACGCGGTAACGTGTTGCTTGAGGCTTCTGGTGGTATTAGGCCTGAAAACGTCGAGGAGTACGCCGCTACAGGAGTTGACGTTTTGTCTCTCGGTTACCTGACTCACTCGTCGCCGTGGTTAGATTTCAGCCTTGAACTGCGAACACAGGACTAAACAAGCGAGGTCGCTATCATATTCACCGATTCAACTAACGTTTCGACCTCTTCAACTGTATTGTACGCCCCGAATGATGCCCGTATAGTCCCTTTGATGCCAAGAGACTCCAAGGCGGGCATCGCACAGTGGTAACCGCTTCTTGTGCAAATCGAAGCGGTCTCATCGAGGATCATTGAGACGTCGTGTGGGTTCAGCTGTCCCACATTGAAGGAAACTACTCCCGCACGGTCTTTTGGCCCGTAGACCGTCACATTGTCAATTTCAGCTAGTTTTTGGGCAGCGACCCGAGCGAGATTCGCGACGTGTTTTTCGACATTCGCAACGCCAAGCGTGTTCACATATTCAACAGATCGCCCAAGGCCGATAATGCCTGGTATATTTGGGGTCCCCGCTTCGAAACGGGCGGGGGGTTCAAGCAGTTCGTATTCGCAACCACGCACCCATTCAACTGCGCCGCCCCCCAATATAGTCGGGCGCAGCCCCTCAGGATCTTGAAGGATCAGGATACCCGTCCCTTGCGGGCCAAGCAACCCCTTGTGCCCGGGCACCGCCAGAAAGTCGCAACGTAAATCTTTCGCGGACATGCGAAGGTGGCCGGCGGACTGTGCTGCGTCTATCAACACTGGTATGTCATTTCTTCGTCCAATCTTTATGACGTGGTTTATGTCTTGAATGGAGCCAAAGACGTTTGACACGTGAGAGAGGGTGATCAGCTTAGTTCGGTCAGTAATGGCCGTGTCAATCCGAGCGGGATCGATGATGCCTTCTTTATTCGATTCAACCACATCGAGTATAACCCCGTGCGTACAGAGAGAGACCCACGGGAGGTAGTTGGAATGGTGTTCAATCGTTGACGTTATGATGTGGTCTCCAAGCGCCCACTCTAGCCCATGCGCGACGATGTTGATGCTTTCCGTCGTATTCTTGGTAAAGATGACGTTCGTAGGTTCACACGAAAAAAAGTCAGACACGGTTTCGCGGCTGTTTTCGTAGCGCTCGGTTGTCTGTCGAGCAAGTCGGTGTGCGCCCCTTCCGTAATTGCCTGCATAGACGAAGAAGTACTCGTTTATCGCTTCTACTGCGGGTTTTGGTGTCTGGCTTGTGGCAGCGTTATCAAGGTAAATGACGCGCTCAAGAACTGGGAAATCCGTCCGTATCGCGTTAACATCGTACATCAGGAGTAAATAGTGGGTGACCTGAATAGCTTTTGCGGTAACCGAATATTGCGCTTCCTAATGTCTTAAGTCAGTGTAATCGTCCTAGGTGTAAGCGGCAGTCTCAAGTACGGAACCGGCCCACCATACATCTAATGCACAAAAATCCCGCGCTCACGGTTGACGCTGTTATCGTGGAAGACGGAAAAATCCTGCTGATCAAAAGGAAGAATGAACCTTTTCAAGGACAATACGCATTGCCAGGCGGATTTGTAGAATATGGTGAAACCGTTGAAGCGGCGCTCCGAAGAGAAGTCCTCGAGGAGACGGGACTCGTTGTCGACGTATGCTCGCTCGTAGGCATCTACTCAGACCCACATCGCGACCCTCGAGGGCACGTCGTTTCTGCAGCGTTCGCTGCCGTTATCGTCAGAGGCGAGTTAGCAGGCGGTTCCGACGCAGCAGAAGCAAATTTTTGGGAGATCGCGAATTTACCACCTCTTGCGTTTGACCACGCGCAGATTATACGCGATGCGCTTCGAAGTCACTAGCGCACTTCGAGAGCTTTCTTTATTAACGGCGCGACGCTGATGACACTCTCAGCTCTCTCGATAGTATCGGTCGCTATGATGCTGTCCACCCCTGCGCTGTACAAGCGAAGCCGCGCGTTAAGAGAGAGCACAGGATGGATGCACGCAACGTGCACTTGTCGGGCTCCCTGTCCTCGCAAAAGCTTAATGGCTTCTGCCATAGTGCCGCCTGTTGAAATCATGTCGTCAACCACGACAACGTCGCGGCCGTCAACGTGCACCGTCTTGGGTTGGATCTCAACGTGCTCAGGCGTGACTCGCTTCTTTACGAGCACGTCGAATTCACAACCCATAGCCTTAGAGACGTCACTTACCAGCGCGGTTGCGCCCTCATCAGGGGCGATTAGCAGCGGCGACGTGAACTCCATACTCTCCAGGTGCTTGCCAATCAGGCCAGCTGCGGAAAGGTTCACTGGCTTTTTTCTGCTTCTGAGATGAAAATGATTCAGAGAAGCAGGATCGTGGATATTTACCACGTAAGATTCGTCAGCGTCAATCGCCTGTGCAATGGCGCGGGCACTGATCGGTTCTCCGAGCTTAAATCGTTTGTCTTGCCGCGCATAGCCAAAATAAGGGATGACAACTCTCAGATAACCGTCCGAGGCGGCATCGATGAGCTGAAGGAGGTATATAATATCATCATTGGTCGTGGTGCTCTGGACGATGAGCGTATCGCCGTCGAGCTCTTCTGCAATGCGCAAGTACAGTTCTCCATCGGGAAACTGCTTGAATTCAACTATGGCTAGATCGCAACTGATCTCTCGTGCAACGCGCGAACCTAGCAATTGCGAAGCGGGACCGCCTAAGACCTTCATGTTACCTCCTGCAATGCGTGCTCTACCTATGAACCAAACATAGATAAGTCACTCTATCTACTTCACCAAAAACATCGCGTTCGTCCCGATTACTAAACCCGTTACGCGTTTATGATTGGACGACCACGGTATGTGCGACACGATCTCCCAAACGTTGTTTATCCTCAGATGACCAGATAAGAACCGCCGCTAGGAGATATGGAGCAATGAAAGGGATCAAATCGATGATGCGCAGTATCGTGCGTGTTGCCGCCTCTGCATAGGAGATTGATGAATGATCTTCCTTTCTCACGACTTTGATCTTAACGACCATTTTGCCGACAGTCTGCCCGTTCCATCCTTCGAGCACCGTAAAATAGAGGAATGCGATAATAACGTCGATCAGCATTAGTAACCCAAAGAGCGGACTTATTGTCACTTGCGCAGTTGCCGCGTCAATAGTGATTGTTCCCGCACCGGTGAAGCCTAGTAACCAAAAAACAACACCGAGGATGATGACATCAACGAGTTGCGCGACAAAGCGGATCGTGACGCCTTGGTAAGGCAGTACAGTAACAAAAGCTGTGGGTGGTTCGACTCGTAGTGAGGGATTGTACGTCGGAGGGCCTTGTGGCTGCTGCTCGATCGGCGACGTTTTGCGCTTCAATGCCTCGCCACAGGCCACGCAGTACTCAGCGCCAGGGGAGGCAAGAGTGCCGCACAGACCACATTT
The DNA here is from genome assembly GCA_963719035.1 of Methanobacteriota archaeon. Classification (GTDB taxonomy): domain Archaea; phylum Halobacteriota; class Bog-38; order Methanoflorentales; family Methanoflorentaceae; genus Methanoflorens. Next base: position 585,536 of record CAVRAO010000002.1, read on the forward strand.
TTCTTCGTCCACATCCACGTTTTTCACCTCGTTTGCTCTTGCTAAGCGACAGGGCGAGCATTCCTTTTAACCTTTTCTTATCATTTATCCTAAAATTGTATTTGCACCGCGCGATCTGACGCGAAGCGAATTTAACGTGACTCAATTGAAAAAAAGAAGAGGGGCCTTAGCCCCTATTGTGCTCGCACTACGATTGTGTGTGCAACGCGATCGCCGAGACGCTGTTTCTTGTCTGATGACCAGATCAGGATTGCCCCGATGAGGTATATGAAGATCCCGTCGATGATACGAAGGATCGTCCTTACAGCAGCCGCCCCATAGTCGATGGGTGAGCCGTCCGCCTCTCTAACAACCCTGAGCTTGACTACCATTTTGCCGACAGTCTGCCCACCGTGACCCTCGAGCAGGGTAAAGTAGAGGAAAACGATTACCAGCTCCAAAGCGAGGATCGCCCAGTAAGTCGACGTAATCGTAGCTGTGTTAGTTACTTGATCGACAGTAATAGCTGATCCGCCAAAGAGAGCAAAGAGTATGCTGCCGATAATCCCCAAAATAATACCATCAATGAGAATCGCTACAAAACGGATGCCGACGCCCTGATACTGCATTTCGGCGCCTTGCGCTGCATACGTTGGAGCGGGCTGCGTCATAGCTGAACCTTCAACTGGTTGTGACGCGGCGGCTAGCGGTGCGCCACAGCTCTCGCAAAATTTGGCATCTGATACAGCGGGAGTGCCGCACTGTGCACATTTTTCTCCTTCCACGTTTTTCACCTCCTTTTTTTAAATAATAGGGCTAACATTCCTTTTTAACCTTTTTCTTTCAAACCAACGCCGCAGCGAATTTTGACTTTTTAACTCATCGGGACTACTGCGCTTGGTCGTTAAGAAGCGCCTGTCATGACCGTCTATACCTCCAACACCAAAATGGCTGTGAGAAGAAAGGCGTTATCCGCTCCTTCTTCAACAAAATGTAAAATCAAGAGCTCAACGCTATCCGTAAAAAGGGAGGGGCTACACCCCTTTACGCTTTTACTACTACCGTATGCCCTACACGATCGCCTAAGCGCTGCTTTTCTTCTGAAGACCAGATCAGGATAGCACCGAGTAGGTAGGGGATAAAGTACGGAATCTCGTCGAGAAATCGGAGGATCGTCCGGACTGCAGCTTGCGAGTAATCAATTGGTGCCCCATCTGCTTCTCGCACAACTTTGATCTTCACTGCCATCTTCCCGACGGTCTGCCCGTAATGCCCTTCGAGCAAGGTAAAGTACAACATAAATACCGCGAGGGAAACGAGCCCGCCCAAAACACCGGCAAACGAAAAGGTGACCGTACCGGATGCACTGTTAGTTATGACGGCGAACGCGTTGAAGGGAGCTGACAATATGCTCGCGATGATCGCTATGATAACGGTATCGATAAGTATCGCGACAAAGCGAATGGCGACCCCTTGGTAGGGTGTCTGGGTATATGGCACGTACACACGAGGTGCCTGATACCCGGGCGCGGGAGCGAATGCAGGGGCAGAATGAACTGGTTTGACGGTAAGAGCCGCGCCACAACCCTCGCAATATTTGGCGCCGGGTGACGTCACAGTGCCACACTGTGCGCATTGATTCTCGTCCACGTTTTTTTCACTTCCTTTAACTAAATCATAGGGAAAATATCCCTTTTTAATCTTTTCTTACCATTCAATTGTGTCTCTTTATGCGGTTTGCGATTACGACTGCATTTGTTCTTCGATCACTCTGATTGTGTTTCAGACTGGAATGACACTAACATCGTCATTTCTCTGCCCAAAATTTAAAGACACGAGGGCCGTAGTTGTGTTAACAGAAAGGTTAGGACCCACATCTTACGAAAGTACCGGTGAGTTCGTGAACACGAGAGAGGCTCCACCAATCACTTGCTCACCACTACGGTGTGTGCTGCGCGGTCGCCTAGGCGCTGCATCTTCTCTGATGTCCAGATAAAGATCGCCCCAATAAGATAATCGAACAAGCCGTCAATAATTCGAAGGACGGTACGCACCGCTGCTTCGCTGTAGTCGATCGGCATCCCATCTTCTTCTCGCACGACCTTGATATTGAGCGCCATCTTGCCAATCGTTTGTCCATAGCGTCCCTCAAGCAGCGTAAAGTAGAGGAACCAGATAGCAAGTCCTATTAGGGATGCCAGAGCAATGGACCCCCACGCAATGGTTGATACGTTTTCAGAGACCGCCGTGGCGGCTACTGCTGCTGCAAGGAATGGCAACGCCACGAGTCCTACAATGATGCCGATTATGAAGTAATCAATCAGTATTGCTACAAAACGAATGGAAACGCCTTGGTAGGGTGTAGGAGCGCCTGTGTAATATGTAGGCGCCTGGTAGGCTAGGGGACCTTGTGCTGGCGTTTGCACACCTTTCGGAGCGATCAGAGCCCCACAACTCTCGCAATACTTAGCGCCGGGTGACGTCGTAGTGCCGCATTGAACGCATCGATTTTCGTCCACGTGATTCACCTCTTTTGTTAAGACTATGCTTTTTACTATTTCAAGCCTTCTTTTCGCTTTAGGATCCGAAAAGTGCTTTAGCGCGCCCCTAAAGCCGTTGAGCGTCGAGTAACCCAGGGGGGCTTCTAGCACCCATCTCGAAGCTTGTGTTTTAGGACGTCAGCGAGGTTTCATTTTACACCCACATACATCCACGACCGAGAGTACAGCGACCGATCACAAAGAGCTTGACTTCATAAAAACTTGACCAAAACTTGACCAAAACTTGACCAAAACTTGACCAGGTTTGCAAGCAGGTAAGCAATCGTATTAGTCGTATTCAGAATATGCCAGAGATTATCGTTTCATTTTTGCCCTCAAAATTCGCGGAACGCTGGTTATATCCCAACGGGCCAATCTTTTGCGCTTAAACAAAAATGCGGCACTTTCATTCTCGGGCTAGTCCCGAGACCACTGCGTCTTGCAGCGCAACGCACCGCGTACGGAGGGGTCTGAAGAGTCAGCCGAATTTTGGAGTAAACCGTTTGCCGTTGTCACCAGGATACGGCTCGGTGTGGCGAAAGCGATTTTCCCATATCTCCATAGGTATCGAAGGAAAAGCCTGACAGACGCGAGGGCTAATGTAGTTCTTGCAGCTCAGACATAGCGGGACTTTTTTTTGTTTCACGCTCATCTCATACGGTATTAGAAAGAGTGTTCGTCTTGTCCCGGTCACACGGCTTTGGTCTTTGGCACGTGCTTCCTATATAGCTCTTCGAGCTCAGGCAACTCCTCCACAGGCGTTGGGATCACTTTCACATCGTTTTCCTGCACCTTTTGCGCGAGCTCTCGGAAAATCGCCGCCTCCTTTGACTGGGGAGCGTGTTCGACCACAGCTCGGCCTTCAAGTTCACACGCCTGAATGACCGAACTGCGCGGAACAAATTCCACGAATGCGCTGCCCAACCGCTGGGCAAACGCAGGAACCACTGCCCGTTCCAAGGCGTCATCGCCGTTACTGTTACAGATAATACCTGACAACCCTGTGTCGCCGCGGCGCGCAAGGCGCTGCACCGCCCGCGCGATGTTGTTCGCCGCATAGATGCTCATAAAACCTCCGGAACAAACGAGGTAGATCTCGCTTGCAAATCCTTCACGGATGGGCATCGCAAACCCACCGCACACGACGTCGCCGAGCACGTCGTAGATGGCCACATCAATTTTAAAGGTTTCAAACGCCTTGAGGTCTTTCAGAATCTGCAGCGCCGTGAGGACCCCGCGCCCTGCACAGCCGATTCCTGGCTCCGGACCCCCCGCTTCAACGCAGTAAATGCCGCTTGGCGTCTTGAAGATAATGTCGTCGAGCGATATAGCGTGCGCGTCCTGCCCGTGACGGAGCTTGTCTCTGTAGATCTCCAGAACAGCGGGAATGAGGTGCCCGCCTGCGAGTATCCTCGTTGAGTCTCGCTTGGGGTCGCAGCCGACCTGCATGACATTGACCCCACACTCATTGAGGGCCGCTGAGATGTTCGAAGCGATAGTGCTCTTTCCGATTCCTCCCTTACCGTAGATTGCGATTTGTTTCATTGTGATGTCTCCTCTACCAGCGTGCCGCGTACCGCCGTTGCGTTGACCGCCACCGGTCGCTCCACTCGTTCTGGATGCACTCGAGCAGATTGAGGATGCCGCGGTAGCCGAAATATTCCCGATTGAGCAAGCGGAACTGCCTGACAGGGCGCACGACCTCGAAGATGTACGGCACGTCCAGCCCCTCGCTCGCGTGCCGCTCGATCGTGCTTCCGAAAACGACCCGCGGCCGCACAGCCTCGAGGTTTCTCCTTGTCGCGTAGACGTCAGTCCCGCACGCGACGCGGGGCGTGAGGCCAAGGTCGCACAATTCGTGTTCGAGCAGGCCCACGGCGTTGGGGTGTGCGGAGCGAAGGGCAACGAGCGCTGGTGTCAGCTCCATCTCCTCGGTGGCAAAACGGACTAACGGGATGCCGACCGTGGCGTCGGCCACGATGGCTGCGGGGGTCCGATAGAAAAAGCGCGCTATAGGCCATCGCCGGCGACACGTTTCCGTGACCATTCGTTCGCCGTCCGCGATCAAGCCCTCTGCAGCAGACTCCGCGTTGAAACGCTCGCCAAGCGCGGTGAGCCAACGTCGCGTGTTGGTCATGCCGATGGGGAGGGGTAATTCTGAACAAAGCGGTTCGACCTCAAAGGTGTCGGCGAGATACGCGACGGCTCTGTAGCCAGCGTCGTGGCTCAACTGCAGCACACCCTCAGCGGCGGCGACGTTCGCCAAATCGCTGAGGGGGGTATCGTGGGTGAGTGTGGCCACCACCTGAATGCCCAATCGAGAAAGAACGTGTTTTACCCACTCAAGATCGGCCATCCACGTCGGATTCGCATTGGCGTGCGGTGCTACGAGGCACACTGAGTTTGGGATCGTTCGGCGCGTTTCGGCGAGCGTGCGGAGCATCGCGTCGAGAGCGAGGTCAATGCCGTCGTATTGCGATCCGCGAAACCCTGCGCACTCGATAGGAATAATCTTGAAGTCAACCTTGGGCTGCATATCCTGACACACCGCGACGATGTCGTCGCCCACGATTTCTGGTCCGCAAGCACTCAGCACAAAGAGCGCTGAGATGTCGAGCTCTTTCGCCTCAAGGATCGTGCGCGCGAGGAGCTCTTCGCCCCCGTGGACGATCTCATCCTCACACAACTTGGTGCACAGCGTCGTCGTCTGGGCGTAGTCGCAGTCCTGCCAGGAAAAAGCGCCGTCAACGAGGTAATTGCACCCCTGCGGGGCGTGCGCGAGAACGGCACTATCGCTAACCCCCAATGCCGTTTGGGCGGCGCCGCTGAGAGCGCACCGCACATACGGGTCAAGGCATGCATCGGTGGGCGTCGTGCGTACCGCACACGCCTCGTCAGTTTGTTTCGTTGCCATAGAGCATCCCTCGGAAGAGTGTTGAGCGTGGGAGACGTTGGTTCTCCATGGCTTGTCTGAGCAGCGCGGCGATGTTATGAATGCCCCGAAAGCCGTAGTGGGGCAGGTACGCAGGGTTGAGGAGCGTGAGATTCACCACCGGACACCCTGGATAACGGGCAGCGTTACCGAAGAAGATCGGATCGTTAAAACCCCGTACGATTGCTTCGAGCTCGCGCTCCGTCTCGCGCGACGAACGGAAGCTCCCCAAACGGAAGAGACCTTTGGTAAGGATTACTTCGGGATTGACGCCGGTCTCTAACAAGAACTTGATGCTCGGCATCCGCTCCTTGATCGTGTACGGGTGCACGTTAACGACGACCGGGTGGGCGCCGCACTCTTCGGCCATCCGTGCGAGGGAGAGGGCTCGAATGGGGCCGGGAAACTCTGATATCTCGATAATAGCAGTTTTGCCCTCGAGCGTGTGTTGCATGTAATCAAGGTCCGGGCGTATCCGTTCGGTCTCGTCCCGTATCACTCGCTCAGCCTCCTTCTCCAAACCGAGCGGCCGTGCGATGCCCATAAGCCATTCCTCCGTCGCTGCAAGCCCGTATGGCTGCCCAGTCCTGCTGTACGGGATGCCGAAGCGCGCTTCCATGGCGTCGCCGAGCTTTTGTCCCCAGTCATAGCACCACGAGGCATTGAGTTCGACCTCGCGTGCCCGACGGATCTCTTCGACCGTGCACCCGCCGGCGATAACTGCGTTGATCTTGACGCCAACCGCGTGCAGCAGCTTTGTGATCTCGTCGAGGTCGTCGCTAAACTCGGTCAAAGAGGGGCCCATTCGCGCGCCGATGAGGTTGATCGTTGCCTTCCGCGTTGCTCTCGGAGGCTCCATCAGATCCATGATAAGCTCAAATGCGTCCTCGTAGCCGCTGCGGAAGTCGCCACCAAACCCCTCGCTGCGAAGCGCGAGCACCCGAGCGTGTACTAGCTTTTCGGCCTCGCGCGCAACTCTCTCGACGTCGTCGCCAATAATCCCCGAACAGCAGCAGGAGAGGATGACGATAAGGTCCGGATGGTAGCGCTCGTCGGCCTCCTTTACCGCTTCGAGGAGCTTCCCTTCGCCGCCATAGATGATATTCGTTTCATCTAGAGAGGTGCAAGCGGTCGGCTCGAGGGGAACGCCGCGGAATTCGCAGCATTCCCGCGTCCTCACGATATCGGAGACCCACAAAGGGCATCCCGTCGGACCGTGCACGAGGGGGACTACGTGACGAATGCCACTTATGACATAAAACGAGGTAAAGAACTTGCACATGGGTGCGTGCGAGGCCTGCAGTTTCGGAACCATCTCACCCCGTTCGACCTTCTTAACGAGCTGCTGCAGGGTCCCGTGAAAAACGATGTCGTCGCTATCGTTGTTGTTCATGTGTTTGATGCCATCTTTTATGTGCTCGTGCGCGTGTTTAGCTGGCCAAACGCGTCAGGAATTAAAATCGTGAAGTACTAATAATAACCTGTGTTCAAAAGTGATAAAGGTTAGCCGATCCCGTCCTTCTGAGCTCGGTTTTCGCGCCCGCAGCAGAGGCATCTAATCTACTAAAGACTGCTCGTAGCGGCGCGTCGCTTCCAATCGCCTGAGCAAAGCTTTAGAGATTTTGCTTTTTTGCTATCTACTAGGAGACTGTCCGGGTATCCTCGTTCCTATCTGGAATCCCTGGAGTCTCTAAACATACTGCGCGTTAATCGTGGCATGATGGCATTTCGGACCAAGGTGCGCACGATAAAGCCTTTAAGCAAGAGATGTCACCCCCTCAGTTTTTTCACTTAGTTAAGCCAACCAAGGGGGTGGTAAACACCTTAAATCACGCTGCACTCGAGACAACGCTGTTTTTTATACGCGGTCTTTTCTTAGCTTTTGCTTAATCAATACTTTCGAGAGGCAAACATAGCCTTCCACGAATAAAGACATGGGACCGTTGAGTCCGAGAACAGAGGGCATATGGTGCGGCTCCTCAATTCGTCGTTGCCTTGAACTCATTATGCCTTCAGTTCGCTTAGCTGAGTTACATAGTCGCCTAGGTCTTCTGTCTGCTCAGTCCGAAGACCTATTACGGCGGTTTTGAGACTCTCCGCACACCTCTTGCAGTTCGGATCGTTCGCATTTAGACAGCCAATATGAAGCGCGTAGAAACATACATTGTTTTCTAAGTCCATCGTCCTGTGATAGCTTAATTTCTGCTTCGTTGGGCACTGGCAGCTGCAGCATCCATGATCTCTGCTACTGTGAGTCTAGTCTCGATCATTTCGTTGAGTGTCTGTTCTACAATAGCGGCGACTTGGCGTTCATGCTTCGTCAGTGTTCTTGTTGCCATCACACTCACCTCCGATTTAATCCACTCAGGAAAGTTTCTTAACTCCGCGTGAAGCAGGCATTTTGTGTAAAAGCGTGACAAATCTTCTGTGTCACACGAGGCGCGTGAAAAGATGCCAGCAACGAGGTGCTATAAGGGCGCCTTCGGCCTTTCTGACAGCGCATCGTACCCTAATTCCAATCCTTTTTTTGGAATGGGTAGAGATCTGACCACAGAAATCGGTCGAATAGAAAACTTGATACGCGTAAGAACGTCATCTATCGACAGTATGAGTTACAGGGGCAAGGCGCACGAAGCAATTATTGCGGAACTCGTTGACCAGATCAAAAAGGAGGGTTCTGTCCAAACCCTAGCAGTTGAATCCTACAAGAACCTCAAAGGGATTTCCGGAACGACTCACCAATTTGACGTCTACTGGGAGTTTCAAGCGAGGGGAAAAACACACAGATGCGCAATCGAGGCGAGATACTGGGACAAACCAGTCAGTCTCCGAGAACTCGGCAGACTCCGAAAAGCTCTTAATGATGTGCAGGCTCCTCCAACAGGCATTTTTCTCGCGTCGAGCGGATTTGAGAAACACTCGCGTGGGTACGCACAGCATCAAAACATAGATGTGTGGGTTTATCCGTTCAGCATCAAAGCAGAAAACGAAGAGGTCACTTTTTTTGTCGCCAAATTTGACCACGTGTCACCTGTTTTTGATGAAGTTTGGATAGATAAAGTCCTAAAACCAAAGCTCCAAGATGGAGCCCCCGTACCGGTAAACTTAGGGGGCACCGACGAACAAACGCACCTATTTGATGAGCATTGCGCTGCTAAGACCGTGCGAGAGGTTCTTAACGAACACTACCTAGCAAAAATGACTGACGTGCCAGCTCACGAAATTTGCGTGCTGTTTGACAAGCCAACATATATCGAAACAGGCGATCCCGCTGCCCCTATGTTGAAATTAAACGGATTAGATGCAGTTTTTTCCATGACGTCACATGCAGAAGCGCTTCGACACGTATCGATGGATTATGCACGCCGTGCAGTCGAATTCATTGCTGTTCTTTTCAACGAGCGATAAAAAAGGAGTCGTGATTGTGAGCGTCGCCAAATATAAAGACGAGATAAAAGTCGGGTCGACCTAAGTCATAGATCTGAACGATCCGCAGTTAAAGGTTCTCTGCTCGCGTGAGGTGCTGCTTCCTGATCTACATCACGTAGCATGACCGGAATTGCTCGTTGTTCTTCTTAACCCAAACCTGCTTAGTGGAATGTCAATGAAAAAAGGAACGAAAAATGTAGCTATGCGCCTAAGTAGGGTTATTACTTTAACTGTAGATGTCTATCCTAAGTACAGTATCTCTTTAGATAAAACGCCGCTATTGCGAAATGGGGTATATTATTGAATTTGCTAGCCTCGATTGCTACTATGTTGGTACTCACAGAAGCTGGAGCTTATACTGTTTTTGAAAGTGAAACTGGATTTAAGCTTACGTGGCCAACGCGGTGCAAAACTGACCAGAGCGCGTCAACTGCTACAAAACTCTACATATACCTTGCCGATGACACGCCGGTCGACGCGATCACCGTCAGCACTGACGAAAGTTTCAATGAGCGCGCGACGCTTGATACGGTCACTGAACGATATGCAGACGCCATAACAAGCTCTTACAAAGAACTCAAGGTGCTCTCTAAAGAACGTACAGACTTTGAGTGGGAATGCCGCATTTCGCACAATCTACAGAGGCACGCTCGCTGTCCAGTACCGACGACAATACCGTGCGAGAAGAGACGCTTAAAGTGAACCAGACGTGGACTCTCAGGAACGCACGGGTTTATACGCTTACATATAAAGCCCTCGCACAAGATTATAATCGGTACTGGCCACAGGCGCGCTCGATAATGAAGTCATTCACGCTAGAGTGAAACCTCTCTAGACGTTGATGCACCATCTACATTCGCTGTGCCATTAAAGATGCTAAACGTCTGAACGCGACAGAAGCGTTGAAGATGGACTCAATTTGTCGTCACAAAACCGCCCGACCAAAAGGTGTTTAGAGAGCGCGATTTTTTTCTATTGTGCGCGAAAGAACTTGCTAATCTAGCAGATGAAATAGGATGAAAAGGTATTGCCCAAGTTGTGGAACCCCAATAACCAAACAGGCCAAATATTGCGAGCAATGTGGCCTGGCTTTGCGTCAAGCTCGTTCGCTTGCTAATTCAACAAGTGTTGTCAATCGTGACGATCGCGCTCAACTGACTGTGAGTCAAACAGGCCACACCAATCAAGCACTGGGAAACAAGGGAGCAACATCATCTCGTTGGAGGCGTGCACTCCTAGACCCGTCAACGCTCGCCCTTCTCGTTTCTAACGTCGTTGTCATAGCTTTTGCTTTCGATCAACAGTGGAGCCTGATAACGCTGCTATGGATTTATTGGGCGCAAAGCGTTATTATCGGCGTGTTTTACGTGTTTAAGATCCTCGACTTGACGCATTTTTCGACAAACGGCTTCTACGTAAACGATAAGCCAGTTGCCCCCACAGAAGAGACAAAGCGGCAAACGGCGTTGTTTTTCGCCATTCACTATGGGATTTTTCATCTCGTGTATTTCTTTTTTCTTGTAGTCTTCACATTTATCGGATTCTGGCAGGTTTCAGCTTACAGCACTGCTGCAGCTAGTGTTCTTTTTATTCTCGCCAGTATCGCCTTATTTTTTGCAAATCACCTCTACTCTTTTTTACACAACCGTGAACAGGAACGCGAACGGATAAGGAACATTGGCAGCGTGATGTTCTCCCCGTATGCACGAATTATTCCGATGCAGCTCACGCTTATTCTTGGCGTTTTCCTCGTTGACCAAGCGGCCCTAATCCTATTTCTTGCGTTAAAAACGGTCGCGGACGTCATTACGCACGTCGCAGAGCACGCTCAGGATCTACCAAGCGCGTAACAGTGCTCGGCCGGAGCGAAAAACAAGCGATCTTATTTACGTTAAAATAGCGAATAGGAAGCCGCTCTAGAGTCAGTTATTCTTCGCGAAGGGTCCGCCCCCATTCACGAGACTGCGCGAAACGCAACAGAGCGGATAAATAAACGTGAGTGACTTAACACAACGTATAGAGATGACCCATACACCTCTTCTAAACTTTTGCGCGCTAAGTGCAAAGCTAGGGCGAGCAGTCGTGAGACCCCCGCATGCAACCCAACAATACCTTTAAGAAGCTTACCTTCTTTGACGTCACCAATTTGCTCGTCGGCGCCATCGTCGGCGCTGATATTTACGTTGTTGCCTCCTTGGGGAGCCAATATCTCGGGCCTGCAAGCCTTGTTGCGTGGATTGCCGCCGGAGCGATCGCCATCATCATAGCGCTCAACTTTGCTGAATGCGCAACGCTCGTGCCACGGGTCGGCGGCGCCTATGCGTACGCACGGGAGGTGTGGGGAGATTTCGCGGGGTTTGCCGTCGGCTGGGCGCTCTGGCTCGCCGAGGTGGCGGCGCTCGCCGTTTTTCCCGTTGCCTTCGTGCAGTACTTCACGTTTTTCTTCCCCACCCTCACCACAGCAGAAGGCGCGGCCATTAAAGTGCTTTTCATCGCGTCGATCACCTACGTGAACATACGCGGGACAAAGATGGCAGGAAGAGCCAATGACGTTCTCACGATTGCGAAGCTCAGCCCTCTTCTGCTGTTAATCGTCGCGGGGTTGATCTACATGGCATTTAATCCGGCGGCCACCTATGCGAACTTCGTGCCCTTTGCCCCGCTCGGCTTCGATCACTTTGGACAGGCGCTCATTTTGATCTTCTGGGCGTACGCAGGATTTGAACTCGCAGTTATTCCGTCGAACGAGATTGAAAATCCGACCCGGACGATACCCAAAGCTATCATTGTCGGAATGGCGATAGTCACGCTGTTCTACCTGTTGACGAACTTCGTCATCATCGGCGTTGTTAACTGGACGTCGCTGCAGTTCGATCCCGCACCCCTTGCCACCGCTGGCAGCGTGGCGTTTTCGCTGACGCCCACGCTGGCGCTGGTCGGCGGCCTCGTGCTCGGCGTTGGCGCGCTCATATCCGTTTCCGGGTCCGATGAGTCGGGCACGTTGTCGACATCCCGACTGTCCTATGCCATCTCACTCGACGGTCTCTTTCCACGTTTTTTCAGCGACCTTCACGCGCGATACGGCACGCCGCATAAGAGTCTCATCGCCCAAGGCGTTCTCGCGTTGGGCCTCTCGCTGTTCGGGGGCTTGACTCAGCTCATCCTCTTTTCGACCTTTAACCTTGCGTTCGTGTATCTCACCACTTGTGCAGTGGTTCTCGCGCTGCGAGAGCGAGGACGGATTAAAGCCGGCCGCACCCTCACTGAAAAGATGACCGGACCGATTCTCCCTGTCGCGGGCATACTCTTGTCGGCGCTTTTGATCTTTGAAAGCGGCATAACAACGGTCATTTTTGGACTCATAACGATTGCAATAGGGGTCCCTATTTACGCGTTCTATTCACCACGGAGCGAGTTAGGGGTCGTTAAAGCGACGTTTTATTCCACGGAAGCTATACTTGCGCGAGTTGCGCGGACGCAGCGGGTCTTTCTGGGATATTTGTTACGACTAGTAACGCCCCGACGCTGACTCTAGCCCCGCAGATGGCGCCAATTTCGCTCTGCTCAGTGAGCTGCTTGACCGCACGGCGACTTTTCTACCGTTGAAAACGAGCTAGCGTGTCAGCAAATCCTCATCGCGGTTTGCTCCGGCATGGGCCAGCCGGAAGACAACCGGAACTGCACTAAAAGGAGGCCACAAGCTACGTGTTTGCGCCCTGGCACCGGCTCAGAAAGGCTTAAGCTTATTCTCGCTCATGCAACATACTTGATTAATTCTTTTGAAATCACAGGACGTTGAAGAAGGCGAAACGGATGGCAAAAAAAACGGTAGCGATCATTGCGCTGCTTATTATCGCGTCTCTATCAGTCGCCGGCTGCACGAAGTCGACCACGACCGCGCCAGCGACGCCCCCCGACTCGCAGCTGGCGCAATACATCGCGCGATATAACGCCACGTTAAATAGTGAACACCTGAACAACGTGACGGCGTGGCGTGTCATCCCCATAAATGCGACGTCTGCGAAGATACAGGATGCCTGGACGTACCCGTCGCCTACAAACAGTGCAGTAAGCGTCACTTACAGTGAAAACGTCACGCTAATTAGGTTCAATTCTCCTGAGCAGGCGACAACATTCGTTAGCAACCAGAGTGCGGGCTACCGATTAGTAGCGACCTCGTTTCCGAATAAGCTCAGTCCCGAAGCGAATCAGCGGGCGAAAGGAAACGGCACGAGCGTTTATGCCATTTATGATACAGGTTCCTCACTAGGGACTGTAGCCAAGCTGATTGTCCAGACCGATCAATACGTTTGGATTGGCGACTATCAATACTTTGAATACTTGCCATCGCCCTGACAGGCTGACGCCGGTCTTGCATACGCGTTCTTGCCCATGTTGAAGCTCAGCTCAGTGTGAACAAGAAGCTCTCGAGTGCGGCTCACGGTTGTCTTCAAACGGTGCGCCTAAATGGTCACGGTCAAAAGAACATACTTAAACGGTAGTACTTCTTTTTATGTCTCTGTTTTTGTTAGTCTTGAAACGAACGAGCTGGGAGGTCGAGCGCGTGATACGAAAAGTCGCGATAATGTGCGTCGTGCTGGCGCTCGTGAGCGTTCTTGCGGTAGTGGCCGGTTGCACTTCTGCAAACCCCGCAAGCCCAACCCCGTCGACGCAAACAGGAACGGCCACAACCAACGCTAGCGCCACGCCATCGCCCACTAACCGCCAACCCACAACAATTCCGATCATACCATTTCCGATTGTGACGCCCTCACCCGCCTCCACCCCGGCCGGGGCCCGGGTCGCCACAACCCTCCGCGTTTGGGAGGGATATATGGGCCAGCCCGCGTTTTGGCTTGACTATCCGATGTATTACGTGGCACTCAAGCAGGGAGGCTCTGAGCAAGTCCGCTATGTGATAAACGGCGCGGATGGAAAACACCCGTGTGGCTTGGCGAACTACTACATAGATAACCAGGCAGCAGGCGGCACGTGGGATATCACAAAGCCACAGCCCCAATATTGGCAAGGTTGTCCCGGAGGACTGCCAGGTGGAGCCGGAGGGCTCTACCTATACCCCAATGACACGGCAAAGTTTGCGGTCGGATGGCACACGCTGAAAATAGACTACCTAGGAGATAGCACCTACGCGCCCTCACAATTCGTGGCCCCATTTTTGGTGGTGCCATAAATCAACAATTGAAAATATATGGGCAGAAGCGGCATAAAACCGCATCGAAACGCTTGGCGGCCTACAAAAAGAGCTTAAGAACAGCGTGCCGCACCATTTAATCAAAAAAAAGGCGCTGTAGCGAAAGCTTTGCAGCGCGTTTTCGTCTAGTTCTTATGAGCGGTCGGTCGAAGCACGCTGTTCACGGCATTGGCGAGGCGCTCTGCACATTTGTTGCAGTTCGGATCGTTGGTCGTGTTCACGCAGCCGAACGAAGTCCATACAGACAGGCGTTTTTTTTAATGGAATGTGTTCGTTGCCATCACGCTCACTCTGATTTAAGCTGCACAGAAAAATCGTATAAGGTCGCGTGAGGCAGCGATTTCGTGGAAAAGCGTGACAGCGTGTCTGTGTCACACACGGCGTGAGTCGGCGAGATTCGCAAACAGCGAAATTTAACTACTTGCGCGCCGCTCTTAGCGAATAAACATCCAGGTTCACAACTCGTTTTCGACTATGAACAGCGACTGCATAGAAGTCGATGAGCTTATACTAAAACTAGCGGATTACAAAAATGACTATACCGACGTGGCGGCCGAAAAGCGGTTACGCAAGTGCTCGCGTTCTTGGGAAGCGTACCAGTATCTGGAGAACCATGAGCACGACGCGTGGCTTCCAGACAGCGCACGGCAACAATTAATGCGGAGTATAAACCGGATACGGGTGCGAATGCGTCAGCAGTATGAGTACGGTTGAGTCTATCACTACGCGACCACTCTGAAGTTAAATCGGCAACGTTAGAGGATCTGCTGAACTGACTACAGACGTCGGGGGCTTCAGCTCAACTGTTTTCACTTGAGAATTATCTCTTCGACGGCACGTCTCTTTCGCGGAGCGGGAGCCTCATCAGGGTAACCGAGCGGTAGCAGAGCAACTACATGGATGTTATTTTTCCAGCCAAAGATGGCTTTAATTTTCTGTTCGTCGAGCATCCTTACCCAACAACTTCCCAAGCCAAAATCCAAGGCCCTCAATACAATATGCTCAATAGCAATTGCAACATTGAAAGCGATGCCTGGCGCTAGCTCCTGGACATTCATGGTTTTAAGTTGTTCGGCTCGTTCACGAAGAACACGCATCATTGTCTCCTCAAGCGCCCCCTCCTTTCCAAATTCCTGACTTCTAGCTGTGATTCCTTCAAAATAGCCGTGCAGGTCTGCACAACAGACAAGCACAACGGGCGCCTGCGCAACAAACGATTGGTGATAGGCAGCTTCCGCCAATTTCGCCTTTTTCTCGTCGTCTAAAACTATCTTAAACCGCCACGGTTGTGTATTGGAAGCTGATGGCGCTAGTCTCGCAGCTTCGATCAGTGCCATAATATACTCATCTGGCACGGGATCCCGCTTAAATTTCCTTATACTGCGCCTTTTTTCGATAGCGTCCTTTGTTGGTAAATTCAGTGTGGCCATATCGGACAGGTTTCTCTCGCTTCGCATCTCCTTCATTGCTTTAGTATCTATGCGCTAAACATTTAAAAAGTATAATGGACTCAAATCAGCCGAGGCATACAAGATACTGCAACCGTCGTCAGACCAATGATGCGTCCTTGCAGATCACTTGTGCGCGTGCCTTACCTACCGAGGTCAATCGGGCACTACTCTGGATAGTGTAAGTTGAGCCTTTGACTTCGATCCACCCGTCCTCAACAAGGCGCTCGAGAAAGTCTTGTATTTCATCTTCACTGCAACCTGTTTTTCGCGCTGCTTCTGGAACGACCAGCCAGCCACCTGTATCGCTTTGACCTTCTTCAAAATTCAAGCGCGCTAATTGACAGAAAAAATAATCTCGACGATTTTTTTCATCGGCGCCTTCCATATCTAGCTTCCTTTTTACGTTGCTCTGAATTGCGTCAGTACTAATGACCCCTCCAGCGTCCTCGAATTAGACGCATGCAGTAATCAGAATTACCCTACCTTATCGCAATTTCTCTTTATGAATAAGAATCTTGCACGATCAGATTCCGCTTCAGACAGCAAAAACCAAGGAAAAAGAGGAATACGGGTCGTAATTTTTTAGAAGATACAGCTTGCGAAGACGGATCACACTCGCGCTTAAATTATTTCTCAACAATCGGGAGCTTCACCGTGAAGGTCGATCCTTTTCCCACCTCACTCTCAACGATTATTTCCCCACCGTGCGCTTCAACGATCCGCTTTACCACTGCGAGTCCGAGTCCCGTCCCCTTGGCCTTGCCCGTAAAAAGGGGCTTAAAGAGCTTGTCTTTGAAGTCCTCGCGGATTCCAGTTCCCGTATCGCTCACACGCACTGCAATTGCGCCGTCTTCCGAAAACGCATCAACGTTGAGTTTCCCTCCGCCCGGCATCGCCTGCGTGGCGTTGAGGAGGAGATTTGCAAATACACGATGGAGGAGGAGAGGATCTGCCATCACGTGCAGATTTGGAATCCGCACCTCAATACGCACATCGTCTGTCGGCGGCAGTGATTTGATAACGTCTTCGATTAACCCCTTTATATCGACCGCTTCGTTCTCAGGGACGATCGGACGTGCAAAGTCTTGGAGATCGCCGACGATCTTGTTCATGTAGAAAACTTGTTCGCTAATTTTGTCAAAAAGCTCAGATTCCCTTTCCCAATCGTCAGGACCGCGTTGCTCGGAAGGGATTCGCTCGATGCGGAGCCTTTGCAGGTCAACGACATATTGGAGGACTTGTAACGGATTTCTGAGATCGTGACCTATCATCGCGGCGGTCTCGCCGATGCCTGCTAAGCGTTCGGCATTTTTGAGCGCCTCTTCCGTCTTTTTAAGCTCGGTAAAGTCAATGCCGACAGCTAAGTGTCCTGTGGGCCGCCCATCTCTGTCGCTGAGCCTCTCGTTAGCCCACTGGATCCACACGCGCTGTCCGTCCTTCGTGACGTTCTCGTTGAGGGTGATAGGATAATCAGCAGGGGAAGTTAGGATGCTGTTGACAAGGGGCTTGAGCGGTCTTCCAGTGCTCTCCACCTCCGGAACGATGATCATAACGTCTTGCCCGATAAGTTCGTCGGGCAAGTAGCCGAAGAAGCTGGCTCCGTAGTCGTTAATGAACGTAAGAATGCCTTCTGTGTTGGTTGTAAGGATGATGTTGTTTGCAGTTTCGACAAGCGTACGGAACTGCTGCTCGCTCTCTTTGAGCCGGGCAGTCCGCTCGTCGACAAGCGCTTCGAGATGCCCAGAGTAACGCTGTAATTCCCCTTCTGCCCGCTTCAGTTCGGTAAGATCTCTCGCTGCAGCAAACACTCCTTGAACCTTGCCAGCTTCATCCTGGTATACCGTGGCGTTGTACATTACGTCAGTGATGCTCCCGGACTTATTTTGAATTGCCAACGCGTAGTCCTTGACAAAACCATCGGCGAACACCTGCTGGTACCCTCTGCGTGCCACTTCGGGTTCAGTAAAGTAGTCGCTGAAGTCACTGCCGATAAGCTCGTCACGAGCGTACCCGGTCACCTCTTCCGTAGCCTTGTTGGCGTCGGTGATCTTACCTTCGGCATTGATGGTGACGAGGGGGTCGAGACTCGCTTCGATGAGGCTTCTCGCGTAGAGAGATGCTGCACGGAGTTTCTCTTCGGCTTGCTGCCGATCGGTGATGTCTCTTGTCGTCTCGAGAATTGCGACCGGAACATTCCGCGCACCGTACTGCAAAGTCCAGTTGCTACTGACCGTGATCCCGGCGCCGGCGCGCCTAGTTTGTCGTAGCTCTCCCTCCCATCGCCCTGTGCGGAAGAGGTAGTCGGTGATCTCCTCAAGAGATGCGGGAAATACGGTCTTCAGCACCGAATGAATCAGTTCCCCTCGTACGTCGTCTTGCTTCCATCCGTACTGTCGTTCCGCACCCTTGTTCCAATACTTAATATGCCCATCGAGATCAAAGATGATGATTGCATCATTCGCTGCGTCAAGCATATCGAGGAGCAGTTGTTCATCAATGGCATCGCGTTCCTCTGTCACATCGTGTCCGAGCATGAGCACGCGCGTGACAGAGCCGTTCCTCATCGTCACAGGATAGAGGGACACTCGAAAACGCCGCCCTTCATGAAGCTCCTCAGCGTGTATTGGCGCTCGTGAGGACGCCACTTCTTTCATCCACTTCCTTCGCATCCCTGCTACATCAGCGGGATGAGCATCGTACGCGCAGGTGCCGACAAGCGCGGCTGCACCAGTGCTAAATCGCTCCAAGGCTGCGTCGTTGACGGCGAGTACCATTCCGTCAGCGTCCATAAGCAACGCCGCGTCAGAAAAAACGCTGAGGAAGTCTGGAACTATTTCAAATAGATCCGCTGATCCATCGCTGCGCGGTTTGATCACTGCCTTATCACCAATAGCCGTTCAGTCGTGATCGAATGTCTAGCTGCCAACAAACGTTACTTTCGCGAATATAAGGTTTCACCCATGAAAAACAGCCGCGACCGGCTATTTCTGCAGCTTACAAGATTACGAAGGCTCTGTGTGCTCGGCATCGTCTTTTTTCAACCGCTCGTAGAGTTCTGGGCCGACGCACTCTTTCGCATAAGCACACCAATGGACGCACATGTTCATTTCATTAAAAACCTCTAGTCCACACTTGCTGCATCGTACTTTGACATCTGACGAAAAAATCTCAATATCCTCATTACATCGCGGGCATTTCTTGATTGTAAGGGTCGGCGTACGTAAGCGCGACGCCCCTGGACAACTGCCGAACATCATCCTCTCCTACGCTGCTCTCAGGCTTTTTTCATAAACATTTTAGACTAACGAGAGCTCGCTACGCTGCTGCAATGAATTGTTATATACTGAATATTAAGCATTTTCACGATTCGTGCATACGAGATTATTGGCGTTTGCTTAATCACTAAATTCCGTCTGTCGTCCAGTCTATGCAAGTTTTTGAGATCGCGATGCCTAAGCTTGCGTTCGACGTGCTCGAAGCGGAAGAGTATTCACCAATATTTCTTACCTGCAAGAAACGCATCGACGCCGTGTTTCTGTATTTTTTTAAGATTCTTAATGTTCGCGTCTCCGTGTGCTGGCGTTAGAAAATTAAATTTATCACACGTTTCAAAGTCGTTACACTCCCAGCACCCCTGAAAGTCGTGCTTGCGGGCACAATTCCTAATCTTGCACTGCGGTGGCCCTCCGTTGTCGCGGCATCCACGTTTGCATCGGAGCTTCACCATGGCTCCTAACGTTTCATAGCACTGTGGATAATTAGCGAAGGGCTTAAAAACTACCGCTAGTGCTGGGGCGATACGTTCAAATCGATACTCACGTAGCTTCCTTCTCAGATCTCGAGCTAGATCTGGTATCTCTCCCGCGTTCGGGCAGTTATCGCAGCATAGCCCGCAGTAAGCGATCCGATGGATACCTTCGTTTGGTTCACTAGCATGTGTAGTCATTGTGCATCACTAAGAAGACGAAGTTGTTATACATCACGATTAAGCGTGTTATAGTGCCTACTAACAAGTGACACATTAGAGTTTATATTATGACGTAAAATCGCTATAGTTGTTACATTCATTTTTTTATCTCTCTATCTGTCTTACTGTCGCCAGAGCTTTTCTTAAGTACTCTTAAGGTGAGGAATAGCATTGGAGATCAAAATGTAAGCAAGCTACTCCGCTCAACAAGCAGCTTGCAGTTGAGCTGTTGTATTTTTTACTCTACGGAGATATATGAAGCTTTTTAAAGTGATCTTTTAGGCGGAGGAAAATCGCAAAATTCAAGAGTCCTAACGACGATGACTCTTACTGGAGCATTTTTGACTATCTCATCTGCGACGCTCCCCAAGATAAACTTGAGCCGTTTAGACCGCTCCGTAGCTCCGATCATGAGCAGATCGTAGTTCCCTGTCTCTGCCTCGTGTAGTATCGTCTGCGCGATTGGACCTTTTTTAACCACCGACGTGAATTCGATATCAAGTCCTTTAAAAAACGCTCCGATTCTTTCCACAGCTTCAGAGCCTACTTCTCCCTCTGAAACACTCATAGCCGTGACTTTGCCGCCCGGTCGTTCAACGAGGTTCTTCGCAACTTCAGCAGCCCTCTCTGAGTGTTTATATCCTGATGTAGGGACGAGAATTTTTCTAAATCGCGTTTTCGAACCTCGGATATAGCTCATCGATATAACTTCGCAGCATGCGTGCCTAATTACGTGGTTGAACACATCTCCAAGCACCACTGATTCGCGCAGCGAACGCAGGCTTGCGCCCATCAATATTACGTCTGACCCCCAGTCCATTGACTTTTCAACTATGACTTCCGCCGCGCTTCGGGCAGCTACTATCGAGTATTGCATACGTACGTCCGGCTTGTCGCGAGGGCATATCATTATGCCTTGCAACAGTTGTCGCGCTTTCTGCTTTTCCTCGTCAGCATATGAATACGGGAGGTGGTAGGGTACTTGTATGACGTGCAACACGTGGAGGGTCCCTTTTGGATCAACAAGCTTAGATGCTATCTCCATCATCTGTTCGGCCGTTTCAACAAATGAGACCGTCACTAAGATATTGTTGTACATGGGTTTTCATTAAGTGCTGTTTTGCTCAGCTTATGAGCTTTAACAAACCTCACAAGTTGAAGGGACCTGCGGCCTCCGTAAAAGAGGAGAAGCGGAAATAGCAGCAGATACTTTAGATCCAAGGTGAGAATGAAAAGCATAAAAAAAATCACTGAAGCAGCAAATATTAGCCCCCCAAGCGTAAAACGAAAGAGAAGCAAACCCCGAGCTCCAGCCCCCATCATACGGACTGATAAAACGTCCTCCTCCGTTGGGGTAGACCAATCACGTAACGTTTCAATGATGTTCATCGCTTCTTTCGTTCTATATGCACAGCGTTATTTCTTGTTATGCATTACGGTTCATCCTTGTGAGACCCCTCCGCGTCCTCCAAGCGTCTCTCAGCGCTTTCCTTGGCACTGTCCTCAGGTCTTTCTTCTTCAGCACTTCCTTCGGCGTTTTCCTTAACAATTTCCTCGGCGTGTTCCCCAATCTCCGCTATTCCCTCTATTTGTTCTAACTCCTTTTCTTCCTCAAGGATGCTGGTTGAAGGGGTAATCTCAAAAACGTCAGGATGAAGCTTTGCCGCATTTTCCGGAGAGGTGAGAAGCGTACCCTCAATGGGCTCATTTAGCTTAAGGCCATGCTGTTTTCTGTAAGCGTAGTAGGCGAGAATTCCGATAATAAACCAGACTGTCCCGAAAATGCGGCCCACCTCGTGCAAGCTCAGCACGAGGATCCAGACGATCAGGTTGATCACAAACCCAAGAACTGCCAACAGTGGCAGTTCTACAGTCCCTTTTTTTCGTTTGACGCGTATCGTCAGCGGCGACCGGAATGGTCGATAGAGTTCTGGTCGTTTGTTACGCAGCTTGATAAGCGACAGATTCGTCAGCATAAAAGCGATCAACGCCCCGTAATTGTACAAATCAGCTAAGATAATCGTGGGGTCTTCAGTCGTAAGGTCGTATACGTTGACTAAGTAAACGAACAATATAAAACCAAGAGAAGCAAGCGTGAAGACGACAATCGTACGATGTGGAACACGAAACTTAGGATGGACCTTGCTAAACCAAGCCGGCATTATATTATGCCTGCCCATAGAGTAGGTCACCCGTGAAGAGCCAATAACTCCTGTGTTCGACGATACCGCAACGATGGTAAAACCGAGCAGGCCAACCCACAGCGGCAGCAACGTGTACAGAAAGCTGCTTGAGCCAAGTTCATTTACCACCCCTCGAGCGACTCCGGCGACCGGATCAGTCTGATATGTCGTTGCTATGTCAAGCGGCGTCAGCGTTCTCAACCCAACGGATAATAAGGCAATGGTCAACGCGACAACGATTACGGCTATTGTCAAGGAAAACGTCGTACGAGGAATTGTCTTACCCGGATTTTTAGTCTCTTCAGCAGCTTGCGAGAGTGATTCCAACCCGATATACGAAACCATCGCAACGGTGACTGCCCATCCAAAATTAGACCATGATACGCCAGTACCAAGCTGTGACAGGTTGGAAACGGCGATCGGAGCAGACCACGCGATAATGAACCCCAAACCGATAACCACGATCTCGCTGAAGATATCTACCACACACATTACGGCGTTGAAAGACGCAGACTCCTTAATACCGATCAAATTCAGCACTATCAAGAATATAATGAAAACAACCGTCCCCATCACCTGGAACGTATAGTCTCCCTGCGCGTTTGAGAAATTGACAACTGAGAGCCAATCGAGAATTGGATAGCCTGCATTTGCAAGGTTTTTTGCGAATCCGCCTAAATACCCCATCGTAAACCACGCAAATATTGCGATACATATCGTATAGTCTAACAGAAGACCCCAGCCCGCTAAGAAACTATAGAAATCCCCGAACGCCTCGCGTGTGAATGATGAGGATCCACCGGCGACAGGAATCGCCGGAGCCAGTTCAGCATAGGAAAACGCTGTGCACGCATACCCGATAGCCGCTACCGCGAGAGCAATTGGAGCGGTGCCCAATCCAAAAAAAAGCACTAATCCAAGCGCGATGTATATGTCAGCACCGACATCAGCATAGCCTATTGAAAATGAGCCAAAGGCACCAAGGTCACGCTTGAGCGTCACCTCTTCTTCGACAATTACCTGGTCTGCACTCAGTTTGCGAACCCCCCTAGGTGCCGACGATGGCTTGGCTTATTTTACTCGCCCCCTTATATTTAATCACTTTGATCCGTTATCGCGCTGTTTAGGCTTGAAAATGCTTGATAGGCCGCTGCTGCAAAATGCTATGCCCTCTGCGCGTCGCAGGAGAGGATATCCGGAACAGGTTTATTTGTAATAACTGCAGATAAGACGACGACATTCAATTACGTGCTAGGTGATCGAATGGAAACCGCGAAGGAAATCTCCTTTCAAGAAGTCACTAAGTTCCACGGGCACATTTGCCCTGGGACAATCATAGGATACCGTGCCGCACAGATAGCAGTGCGAGAATTTTCGTCTAAAAAGGCAATCGATGAGGAGCTGATAGCCATCGTCGAAAATGACAGCTGCAGCGTCGACGCCATACAGGTTTTAACAGGCTGCACGTTCGGGAAAGGCAATCTAATTTTTAAAGACTATGGAAAGCACGTGTATACGTTCATTAACAGGGGGACAGCAGACGCGCTGCGAATCTCTTTGAATAGTTCAGTTAATCTCGAGGATTTGGATCCAACATGGAGTCAGCTGCGCAAAAAGGTGACTTCTGGTTCTGCCACTTCGCTTGAGCAGCAAGACTTCAGGAAGCGTGCAGACAAAATCGCCGAACAACTCATGAATATGCCTGAGGAGGATCTGTTTAACGTTACGCACATCGAAATCGCCAACGTTCCCAAAAAGGCACGCATATTTCAGTCAGTCGCGTGTCAGAAGTGCGGAGAGTCAGTTTCTGAGCATAGAGTACGACTGGAAAACGGAAAACTGGTGTGCATTCCGTGCTCCGAGTAGGACACGGGACGGCCTCTTTTAGGAGGTCAGCCCTATGCCAGACTTCAGCTTTATTTGGGCACTGAGCTCAGCTTGATGCCCAAGGCATCGGCGACACCCCTACCATAGGCTTTGTCAGCCTTGAGGCAGTTGCCGATGCGCAGACCTTGACTTCTTCGGGGGCGTAGTCCAGCGCGCGGGCGGTATTTTCAAAGAGCACTTGCTGCTGCTCAGGGCTCATGAGGCGGAAGAGCAGACCGGGCTGGATATAATAATCCTCGTCATCCTCTCGGGCATTCCAGTGGTCGGCAGCGCCTTCCAGGCTGAGGGGCGGTTTCTTGAACTCAGGCTGCTCCTGCCACTCGCCGTTGCTGTTGGAGTCATAGGCCAGCGTGCTGCCGAAGTTACCGTCCACGCGGATGGTGCCGTCCCGGTGATAGCTGTGAACCGGGCAGCCTGATAAGCTTCCTGCAATTTACTCTTCGCTTTGCGTTATTTGAGCAACACTACATTTCCCATCCCACGCCGCCTGCGCTCAATAAGACCCCTACTTTCGAGCCCGTAGAGCGCTCTACTAACGTTGGATTTCGGGAGACCGGTCTTTTCAACGAGCACACTCTGATTGATGATTCCCTCGTCTATGATAGCTTTGTAGAGTATCTGCTCATCGTTTTTGAGCGTTTTTGCTACCTCTTCCCATCGCTGTCGTCGCTCTTCAACGATAACGTTCGCAGCGGAGTTAGTATCCACCGGACGTTCAACGTTGATTAGATCGTGCAAAAAAAGGTACGTGCCGCTCACGCTCATCATGATTAACGAAATAGAGATCACCAAAATGTCGGAGTAAGTGAACAGCCCCGGAACCTGACTCATTATGACGGTATCCCCTTCAACAAGGATTTGCACAGGTGTCGGATTGAGAAATTTGAAAGCGAGCACCACGACTGAAGCGACAAAAATGACCGCTGCAAATAACGTCTTTCCGCTGATTCCCCCCTGCGGCATATATATAAACCTCACGTGTCAGCTAGTATCACTCAACCGTTGCACCCCGATCCATAACATGTAACCTGGTCTACCGAGATAACCTTTTCATTCGCTTCATCAATGTTGATCATGTAAAACTTGCCTTCGGTTTTCACGAACAGACCGGTCGTTTCGTTAGTGCGCTGACGGAGTTGGAGACGCTGTCAAAACGGCGATTGCCATAACGGTGTAGTTCTTTCCGGTAAGGAGTGAGCTTACGCGTTCATCTTTTTTTGCGATTTCAGTCAAATTATTTGCGCGCTGGTCAAATTGAGCCTGCTGTAGCGAAGTTTCATTTGACAATTTCTGTGACGGTTTAACCACGCTGAAGTAATTATTGTTGCTTCCTGGCATCACCTTATATGCTCCAAGGACGATAATGCCAGCTCCCGCTATGACCCCTACAATGAGCAAAATGCTGAGCAATGCGAGTCGCCGCCGCAGTCTAGCATCCATCATCTTCATCCTCAGTAAATGCGCTAAAAAAACTCGCTTTTCGGTTCAAAGAGTCCCTAGTTTGACGTTGGATATCTTGTGTGTGTATAGGTCTTATCCTCACCTTCTTGCACTTCATTTTTTCGGATAACTTACTACTTGTTTTTAACAATGCGGTTTCACTCTCAACCCAATCGCTTTTAGAGAACGTTTTCATGGCAAATCTGAACGATTTAAGAGTCGCTCTTGAACTGCTTCAACTGAAATAATAAGGCAACGCATCATCTATCCTCTTGACGCCAACAACTGTTACGTTATAACCCTCTTTTTGGAGCTGAGCCTGCAAGTTAACGCCCCCAACAACGTTTATGGCCAGTGGAGAAGTAGTGCTTACTATAGTCTGACCGCTAGGAACAATGATTATTCGAGCACCGGCTCGTGCTGCCGCCTGTGCTTTTGGATATACGCCGCTAACACTAATTACCGTTCCATTGCTACCAATTGCTCCGGTTCCGTACACAGAAGAATTAGTTTGCTGTTTAGTGAGGGCCGAATAAGTCGCTATCGCCATAGGAAGTCCGGCGCTCGGTCCATCGACCTCAGTTACTCCTTGAGGTACTTTAACGACGAATTCAAAGTCTCGCTGATCCTTATTAATCTGAGTCCTTTCTGCTGCAACTTCTACTGCATCTCTCGCCGTCGCTTGAAAATCTCCACCCGTCAGAGGCGCTGTTTCCACAAAGACGTGGCCAGTTCCAAGTTGCGTATAAACAATAACATTAGATACAGTGCCCTTATAGACGCCGCTGTCATCATCGGATACGGCGAGCATATGCGCGGTGCCATAACTTGTGACGCTAGAGTTTATTCCCAAAGGAGATTGGGAGGGGTTGAGTTGAGTGAGAAGTGGAACGTTAACCGTACATCCTACTGTCAAGACTGGCAAGAGCAGCAACAGAACGCACAAGATCGGTATTACGCGATGCGGTTTCATAGTCAAAGCCAACCTAACCTCTCATAGCAATCTCGTGTGTTTTTATAATAACCTTTGCTGTTAGAGGGGCATAACACGTGCCAAAAAACCCGCAGCGAGATGTAACGCAATTCTTCATTTAATCGAGCACGGCAATCTTCATTGCTGAGTTTCGATCCGATGCGGCAGCTAGACCTCCTTGTACGGAGTCCCATTTTTTTCATCACTGTGCTTAGCCACACGTTATCCATCCGTGCCCTATTCAAGAAAAGGAAAAGGAGATGCGGCGGGAGCCTCCTAATAAGCTCAAGGGGGGATATAGCATTGAAGATTCCCGCCAAGTCGTTTCTCTATTAAGTACCGCTTGTTCAGTTGTACTTAGGAAGTTGCTGGTACTGCAACCCCAACATCACAATTGACAATCTACCTTATCTTTGATACGTGTGAAACTAGTTTCCAACTCGAAGAAAAAACCTATTCACTTTGTCGTATGCAGTTTTGTGGCTCCAACGTTTCTTGAAAGAGCAAAAAAAGTGGCGACTGTCGATAAAACTCCTCTCCAGTCGCCGAGCGAGAAAAACAAAAAGTGTGCGTAACAGCGTGCCACGTATTTTCGCAAATACCAGCTGCAGAGCCACGAAGATGAGCTCGTCACACCAGCTTTAGCTATTTGAGGTCATTGTCACATTCGTGCAGCCGTAGCAAAAGCTGATGATTCACGTAGGGTGCGCTGGTTCAAGATCAAAGACGTCGTATACCCACAAAGTACGCTTTTGCCAGTCCTTACATAGCGCACTTTTCGATACACGATACTTTGCGGAAAGCTTTTCGAGGATGTCAGACATGTTCAGTTGAGCGACATACAAACGGTACATCTCTCGCCTCCTCGAATACAATTCTTCTTTTTTCGTCATGATTAACCTTAGTAGAGAGTCCTACATTTATCTGGAAAAGATTTAAACTTTTTCTGGAAACGAAGGTCATGAAGCGTGCGGATCAACTTTAAAGTGGATTTGATTGGGGGGCTACCACATCCAACCCTTCTCCATCCAATAGTCGTATTGATGGCTCCATGCCTCTTTATTTGCTTTCACTAGTTCCCTGAAAAACTCACCTCTCTCGGCAATCGAGCTTTCCTGATCAGCGTAGTGACGCTTTCTCTCTATTGCGTCCGCAAGAGTCTGCCCGAGGTTGCGCGCTTCGGTAATCGCTGCATCAAGCGCGGCAGGGTTGCTGCCAACGGCAACGCCGACCTCGCTCACCGTCACTGCTCCCAAATCGTTCAGGAAATAATTCATATAGCTAAGCACTTCGCTGATACCCGAACCCCCTGCCGTGGTCACAGCGCAACCATATTTCCCCACGAGCATTTGGCAATGGATTGCGTCAGCCAGGCGGTCAATCAGCGTCTTGAGTTGTGCGGTGACGCCATTAATGTACACCGGTGAGCCGAGAACGATCCCGTCGGCGCGCATCATTTTTTCCCACAATTCAGTGAGATCATACTCCTGAATGCACTCGCCTTCAGCGTAACAAACCGGACACCCTATACAATATTATATGTCCAATGCACCGATATCAACAAGTTCAGTTTCTGCGCCGCGCTCCTTCGCGCCGTCGAGGACAGCATTTACAAGTTTAAGCGTCCGAATGTTTTTCCCACGGGGACTGCTATTTATTCCAAGTGTTTTCATCTTTGCACCTCGATTACGTACAATATAGAGGTCATGTCATAATTAAGGTTTCAGACTTGCAGCAAACATACCTTTATCGTGTTTCTGTGAAAGACCAAGTTTGCGTGGTTGACTTCGATTCGTTTTATGAGGGCGCGCCACCGAGGGACATAGGTCGCCCTCAAAAAGAGTTCGTGCAGCTGGAAGAAGCGGGGGAAATTGTAGGCTCCGTGCTTGATGTCGGATGTGGGACTGGAGAGAACGCGCTGTTTCTTGCGAGTCAAGGACATACCGTTTGGGGAGTAGATTTTAGCCCCATCGCGATCAAGAACGCACAGAGCAAAGCGGAGCGACGCAAGTTAAACGTAAACTTTCTCCTATGGGACGCATTGGATCTGCATAATCTTGGGAAAGCGTTAATTCTATCATCGACTCGGGATTTTTCCACGTGTTGAGCGACAAAGAGCGCCCCCGTTTTATCACGAATCTTGCGGCCGTTCTCAATCCGGAGGGAACTTATTTCATGCTTGTTTCAGCGATTTGGAACCCGGGACATACTGTCCTCGACGGGTTACGCTGGCCGAAATAAGGGGCTCATTTGAGCGTCCGCAGCACATTAATTACATCAAGTCAGCGCAGAAGGCGGGCCGAAACCACCCCAACGGCATGCGCGCGTGGCTCTCGTCAATTTCGAAGGCGTAGTGGGGCGTGCGATTACAAGCGCCAGGACCCACCTGCCGTTAGATGTATTTACTCACTGCCTCCTACAGGCTTTAGCGCACATGAATTCTAAATTTCAAGTGTGGTAGACATATACGCACAGAAACCAACTGCACCACCAATTGCCGTAGGAGGGCAATCATGCACAGGAAAATCGCTAACGCGATAAAGTTGCGCGATGATCCGGTCGGTATTCTGCTTACCGATCACAAACCCGAAGGGGTTTTAGAGTTCACAAAAGAAAGCAAAGAGAGGAACCGCTGCGTCATGCCGTTGTTCGTGGCGGCCATGAACGGCCGCACCGCCGTGCTCGAAAAAGAAACTGTCCTCTGTCCCGGTGAACAGGTAGGGCTGCGTTTCGCCCCATATCAGCTCGGCTATATCGACTACTTCCTTTCAACCGGAAAGGCAGGTCAGTTTGAAGGCGAATACCGAAAGAAAACCCCTGAATTGGTGCGGGAGTTCATCAAAAACCCCCCCTCGATCAAGTTACCGACGCGCTACGTCGTTATGAAACCGCTCGCTGAGGTCACCGATGACGAAACTGATGAATTGGCGATCATCGTCTTCGTCGCGAACGCTGATCAGCTCTCGGCCCTCGCGACCCTAGCAAACTTCGATCGACCCACCAACGACAACGTTTCGACGTTGTTTGGCTCTGGATGCGGAAGCCTCGTGATGCAGGTACTGGAGCAGGCGCGCTCCGAACGGCCGAAGGCCGTCATCGGCCTCACTGACATTAGTGCACGTAAGTACTTCGACAAGAACGTGCTGTCATTCAGCGTGCCCTTCAAGCGGTTTCTCGCGATGGAGGCAAACGTCGACCAGAGCTTTCTTACCAAAGGGAGGGACTGGCCAAAAATCGTAGAACGGCTCTGATAGCCTAGGCAATCGTTAAAAAGCTTCAGTCGGGCTACAATTTCTTCGTTATTTGCAGCCCGACAGGATAGCGCCAGCGGATAAAAAAGATGTGAGCGACACTTATCCCATTCAACTCGGTTCAGAGCGCAGACGAACATGTTCTGTGGACGCACATCCACCCTGGCTAACTACAGCACGCTCCAGAGCCACGAGGCCTCAATTTTATTGAACGACAATCGTCCCCTTCATGTAGGTGTGGATGCTGCAGTGGTAGGGAAACGTTCCGGTCGCGTTGAACTGATACGCGTAGGTGCCACCCGTGCCAAACAGTGGTGATGAGAATACCTGGCTGTCTGAAGTAATCTGATGCTCGACTGAATTCTCGTTTCTCCACGTCACAGTCGCCCCTTTTTGAATCGTGAGCGTGGAAGGGCTAAAAGCATAATCTTTGATCCCGACCGTATTTTGACTCGCAGGGTTGGTAACCGGACCTGGACTCGGATTCGAGGTCGAGGTACAGCCAGCGATCAGCACGTTTACGACCACTACATCAGCTAACACAAATAGAATACGTTTCTTCACTTTTTTGCCTCCATATCGCACGCAAGCAGTTTGCGTATCTACCATCGCTTGTAATTGTTCGCTTGCTTATTCAGTCTTGTCCACGGAGTTCATCAGTAAATTGGGTTTCTGGTTGTGGAAAGGTATTTAACCAAAATCATGCATGTCGGAAAAGATGCCTCTTCACGAGTCGCTTCTGCGTGCGTCGGTTGCATCAGCATACCTCGGCAGGTTTGACTACGACGTCACCCACTTCATTAGAGCGCTTAATAGCGGCGGCCCCGTTGACTCCCTCTTCTCATGGATCACATTCACCGGAACCATCATCTTTATGGTGCTCATCAGCACCTCTCTCTATCTCGCAGGTGCCCGCAAGGAAGCACTCGTTTTCACGATCGTCCTGATTATCACAACTGCGATAACGTTCGGGCTCAAGTATGTCATCGCGCGTCCGCGTCCGAGTGATTTGGGTGTAGTGCCCCAAAACCTGCCAGCGTTTCCAAGCGGTCACACGGCGAATGCGTTTGCGTTTGCCACGACGATTTCATCCTATCATCGAAAGTTCAACGTCGTGATGTTCTCGTGGGCATTGCTTGTCGCCTTAAGCAGAGTCTACCTTGGGCTACACTACGTTACCGACCTCATTGGTGGAGCGCTTGTCGGCATTACAGTAAGCGTCATCGTCACTCACGTTGCGAAACGCTTCGATGAAGAAGTAACGAGCATCGCCAACACGCCACCTGCACCGACAACTTGGCGAGAAGGATTTAAGCTGCCGGTCGTATTCGTCACACAGCTAGTTCAGGTGGGTTACGCTTTAGTTAAGAGGCGTACGTAGCAAGATTTTACCCGACGTTCGACTTAGCGACGATATCTATTTATGTGCGCCCCTGTATGGGGGGTGGTGCATGTTGCTAACGCAGGCCGTAATGGCCCTGAGCATTATCACCATCGGCACACAGTGTCGAGGCAGCGAGGTGTGATTTATCCAGAAGGAGTCCGGCACGTCGACGCTGCCCCTAGAACAGCGGTAGTGCTATATCTTTTAAGGTAGCGCTTTAAAATCGAAGAGCCCCGTCGAGAGGTTAAAGAACTATGTCCTGCAGAATCTAAGTATCAAGAGCAACCTGTATTATGAATATACTGGAGACAAGGCAACTATATGATTGACTTTTTCCTCAATTTCGACCAATACCTCCCGGGACTTGTCGAGGTTTACGGCTTCTGGATATATCTAATACTTTTTGTCATCATTTTCTGTGAAACTGGCTTCGTCTTCATGCCGTTCCTCCCTGGAGATTCGCTCCTTTTTGTGGCCGGCACGCTCGTGGGATCCACCGTTCTGAAGATTGAGCTTCTCTTCGTCTCTCTTTCTGTTGCAGCAATCCTCGGAGACACGGCAAATTACTGGATCGGCCATACTGCAGGGAAGAAGGTGCTGACTATAAAGTACTTCGTGGTAAAACACGAGCACCTTGAAAAAACAGAGAAGTATTTTCAGAAATACGGGGGGCTGACCATTGTCATTGCCCGTTTCATCCCATTCATCCGGACATTCGCACCATTCCTTGCAGGCATAGGGAAGATGAGATACCGCTGGTTCCTGATGTACAACGTCGTGGGTGGAATTTTGTGGGTCTTGACTTTCCTCCTTGCAGGATATTTCTTTGGCAATATTCCAATCGTCAAGGATAATTTCCAGCTCGTGGTTCTGGCAATTATCGGCCTTTCCCTCTTTGTAGTCTTCTCGATGATCGTGGGGGCAATCCGCTCGCGCAGACCCCGCCCGGTCCCGACCGCCGATAATCGGAAGGCAATCAAAGCACTGGATGATCTGGAGTTTAAGGAGAAGTGAGGAAACACTTTTTTAGCATCATTCCCATGGTGCCTGTTTAGCATACATAGGCGCCCTCTTAGGCCCCCATTGGACGGACATCCAAGGCTTATTCATTTATCTTGACATTGCAGTTATTGTGGGTATCGTCGTCCTCGTTGCGTACCTTATTTATCACCGAGAGCGAATTGTGTCACACATACGCTCGTAGGAGGAGTCTTCTCGGTAAGTTATCTATGGCAAGGTTCTCGAGGGCGTTCTTAATTCCTTTGAGGCAAAAGTACCTTTAGGTGAGCGTTCGAAGCGCGCGAGTGCAGCAGCCTGGCATCATCTGCGGGGGTATCTTTTTACGCGCTCAAACAACGACTGGGTAAAGGCGAGATGGCAAGGCGGAGCTACTCACGAGGGTGCTCTCCCTTTTCATAACGCTTTATAATCACTTTTGAGGCTTCGAATAGCACGAGGCTGCTCAGTCCGACCGCTACGCTCGCAATTGTCGCCGCGACTGAGAGTGGGGCAAAAAGAAATACCCCTTGCAAAGCCGGTATGTAGAGCGCCCCTGCAAGGAATACAACTGCTCCACCCGACACATACCACAACGCCCGGTTCGATCGTCGCACAGAGTCAACTAATGTGTCTGTCCACGATCGGATACTGAGTATGAGACATAAGTTTGCAATAACGAGCGTTGTGAAAGCCATCGTACGCGCTTGATTTTCATCGCGCCCATAAGCGGTTGCACCAATATAGACGAGCATTACGATCATTAGGATACCTATACCCTGGAACAGATTCACGCTCAGTTGCCTCCGCGTAAAAAGAGGCTCGTGCGGATTGCGGGGGGCACGGCGCATCACGTTGGGATCCGCGGGCTCCGCTTCAAACACGACTGATGATACGGGATCAATAATAAGCTCTAGAAATGCGATATGGATCGGCAAGAGGATGAGAGGCCAATGGAGGAGCACTGGAAGGAGTGTCACACCTGCAATAGGGACGTGAATCGCGAGGATGTACCCCATCGCCTTCTTAATATTGTCATAAATCCGCCGCCCGAGCCTTACTGCGTGCACGATTGATGAGAAGTCATCGTCCAGTAACACCAGTGACGACGCCTCACGGGCAACGTCAGTGCCTCTTTTTCCCATGGCCACGCCTATGTCTGCTGCTTTCATTGCAGGAGCGTCATTCACGCCATCACCCGTCATGGCAACGACTTCGCCGTTGGCCTTCAGCGCTTTCACTAAGCGAAGCTTCTGCTCAGGAACAGTTCGAGCGAAGATGCACGCGGTTTTGATACGCTCTTGAAGAGTGCGATCGTCGATTTTTTCGAGCTCTGGCCCTGTGATAATCTCATCGCGCGCAGCGAGTCCGATATATTCTGCGACGCTACGCGCGGTCCCAGGATAGTCACCAGTTATCATGATCACCCGTATTCCTGCATCGTAGCATTCCTGAACTGCTTGCTGGACCGTGGGCCGCACGGGGTCAATGAGACCGATCAATCCGAGGAACTCAAATGCAAAGTCGTGCTGTTCCATTGGGAGCTTCTCCGACCGGAATTGCGCCTCTGCCACGGCCAACACGCGCAGTCCTTCGTTCGCGAGCGCAGAAATGTGCCGCGCAAGGTCGCGCTCTTGCGCATCAGAAAAATGGCACAGATCCGCTATCGCTTCGGGTGCGCCCTTCGCGGCGATGATGTAGTCCCCCCCGCTGGGAGATTGCCATACTCGTGATAGTGCCAGCAAGCGCTCTGACAGAGGGTACTCTCGTTCAAGCATCCAATCGGCGTGGAGGTGCTCAGTCGCAGCTAAGAAATGCTCGCCTAACACCTTAAACGCCTTTTCCATCGGATCGAACGGGTCTATCTGACTTGCTAAGATGCTGAACTCGACGATCTGGTGGAACGATTCAGAGAGTTCCTGTCCCGAATCAAAGTCGACGTCGTAAAGCTGACCGTTAGCAAAAAGGGTTTTCACCGTCATGCGATTGAGCGTAAGGGTGCCCGTCTTGTCAGTGCAGAGAACAGTCGCAGCCCCAATAGTCTCGACCGCGCTTGCGTTGCGGGTGAGCACCTGCTGCTGAGAGATACGCCAAGCCCCAAGCACCAGAAACACGGTGAGAACAACAGGGAATTCCTCAGGCAGCATTGCCATTGCTAACGCAATGCCGGCGAGAAGCCCATCAAGCCAGTTGCCTCGCGTTGCTCCGTAGATAAACACGACAATGAGGAATAATAAGAGCCCAACGAGTGCAATATTGCGAACAAGTCGTTCTGTTTGAACCTGAAGCCCCGTCTTTTCGCTGTCAAGCGAGCGAATGGCCGTGCCAATCTTTCCTATCTCAGTCCCAGCCCCTATAGCGCGCATCTCTGCCACGCCGTTTCCACGAACGACGAGTGTGCTTGAATACACAAACGGCGTTCCTTCGCCGCCAGCACGCTCCATTTCCGACCTTTCGCCGCCCGCCTTTTTTCGCACCGGCACCGATTCGCCGGTCAACAGCGACTCGTCGATCGACAGATTGATACTCGAAAGCAGGATGCCGTCTGCTGGGACGCGATCGCCTTCGTAAAGGACGACGAGATCTCCGCGCACTACTTCGCGACCGGCAATCCGCCGTGCCTCCCCCTCGCGAATTACAAGGGCGCGCGGGCTTGAGAGATCGCGAAGCGCTTCTAACGTGCGTTCTGTCCGCCGCTCCTGGTAGAAGGTAATTCCCATAATCACGAAGACGAAGCTTAACAAAATGAGCGCCTCTTGACGGTCGCCGACCAGCAGGTAGACGGCGCCCCCACCTAGAAGGAGCAGAAACATAGGCTCGCGAATGACCCCAAGCACAATCGCTAAGATACCGCGCGGCTTTTCGGACGGAAGCTCGTTGTAGCCTTCCTCCCCGAGTCGTCTCTCCGCTTCTTTTTGCGAAAGTCCTGATAGTTCGCCTAAATCTACGTCAGGAGTCATTCTTACCTGTGTACGCGCGTCATCTCTTATATGAGTATTTTTGAGAGCGTGCGCATAATGCCTGTTTATAAGATGGAAGTGTCCACCCTGCAGAGAGCCTTGCTCCGACTGGCATAACTATATATGATTAGTAAGATTAGTAGGATTAGTAAGATTTAGAAGGTTTGCGCATGCACGCGCTGAGGGGCTAGATCGTGACAGGTCATGGGCTTGAAAGAATGAAGTATTACGGGGACACCGTCATCGGCGAGCGAGGCCAAGTTGTAATCCCCGCTGAACTGCGGAAGAAGTTCGGTATCGAAACGGGAGACCGCTTTCTCGTCATGGGGGGCGAACAGATGGGTGCGTGGGGACTTCTTTTAGTGAAATCAGACGTGCTGTCACAAGTCGTCCAAGACATCTTCGGGGGGAAACTCGAAGAAGTGCTCGGGCGGGAAGGACGTGCAGAAATTCCTCGTGAACCACCAACCGAATGATGATCAAGAAGACGGCGAAATGTATAAACATCCCAACCGTCGAGGTTGGTGATTTTAACGGATGTTCTTTGCGACAGAGAGTTTTTTCCGATCTTTGTTTAAGAAACATCTAAATATAGACGTAGCTATGTTATATCTTTAGATATATCAATAGGTCGTAGTGATATGGACGACGTAGCAATCAAAGCAACAAACCTCGTTAAAAAATTCGGCGACTTCGTCGCCGTCGATCATCTCTCCTTTGAGGTAAACAAAGGCGAGATATTTGGCTTTTTAGGACCAAACGGCGCGGGCAAGACGACGACGATTCGGATGCTCTGCACGCTGAGTAGCCCGACTGAAGGATCGGCAACCGTTGCCGGCTTTGACATTGCTCATCAGGGTAACAAGGTCCGCGAGCACATCGGGCTTGTATCCGAAAAAATGATCATGTATGATCGGCTCACAGCGCATGAGAACCTGCGCTTGTTCGGCGAGCTCTACGATATCCCACAAGACGCCCTGAGTGAACGCATCGATGAGCTGCTCCAGGTCGTTAATATGGAAAAGTGGGCAGACCATCAGATCGGCACGTTTTCGACCGGGATGAAGCAGCGCATCAATGTGATCCGCGCTCTTCTCAACGAGCCGGAGATCCTTTTCTTAGATGAACCAACGCTCGGTCTTGATCCTCAATCCACGAACGAGATCCGCGACTTTGCGCGCAGCGTCAACGATGATGCTGGAACAACGATCATTTTAACAACGCACGCCATGGCCGAAGCGGACATGCTGTGCGACCGGATCAGTATTGTCGATTACGGGAAGATCGTCGCACTCGATACGCCGTCAAATCT
This sequence comes from Methanobacteriota archaeon, assembly GCA_963719035.1. Lineage (GTDB taxonomy): Archaea > Halobacteriota > Bog-38 > Methanoflorentales > Methanoflorentaceae > Methanoflorens. Next base: position 621,432 of record CAVRAO010000002.1, read on the forward strand.
GAAAAAAGTAATCACCGGTGCCGATACGAACGTCATTGAACTCGACGTTCCAAACATTACGCCAACGCTTGTCTCGGACATCCAGTCGATGTCGTGCACGCAAACGGTCACGGTAGAAGACGAGACGCACATCAGGGTTCACGCGTTGGGCGATGAGGCGTGCGATAACGTCATTGATACCGTGCGATCAGGCGCAGGACAGATTCGTTCCATTCATAACGTTGAGCCGACATTGGAAGACGTGTTCCTCTATCTCACGGGCCACGAGGTAAGGGAGCAGGTCGCCGACAAGGCAACCATAAAGACGCCACGTTCTGGGCACGGGCCGAGAGTGCGATCGAGGATACGGTAGGTGAAGTAGCATGGGAGTGAGAAGTGGCATTCGTCACGCTCTGTGGATTGCGTGGAAAGACTTGTTAGACATCAGCAGAAACCGCATGGGTCTTATGATGCTCATCCTTATGCCGCTCTTTATGATGGGCATGGTCGGCTTCATTTTCCCCTCAAACAGCGGCATATCTCACGTTCCAGTCGCGCTCGCGAACCTTGACGCAGCGCAGGGCAACACGTCCCTCAGCACAAAATTCGTCGCACAGCTCGAGGCTTTGAACAACGAGACCGGCATGATGGATCTCTCAACGGTCGGCAGCGCTGCCGACGTCAAGTCGAACATTCAAAACGGGCAGCAGAGCGCGGGCATCATCATCGGGAATAATTTCACGTCAAACCTCAAAACCGGTAAACAAGCAGAGGTCACTATCGTCACCGATCAGTCGAGCCCTCAGACAGCATCTCTCGTCCAATCGGTGCTCACAAAGGTCATTGAACAAATGGGCACACAGACAGCCACGTATGGCTTGAACCAGACCTATAAAACACCGCTGAACTATTCGTTAGCCCAGATAGTTCCATACAACGTCCAGACGACGGGTATCGTTCCCGGACAAACCAACTATTTCCAGTTCGTTGCGCCCGGCATAATGGCGATGGTCGTCATGATGTCGATTATGACCGGACTTCCGCACGCCATCTCCTACGAGCGAGAGATCGGCACCCTCGATGGAATGCTCGCGGCGCCGGTGCATCGAATGTCGATCCTCGGTGGCAAGGTCATCGCCCAGACAACACGTGGTATGCTTCAGGGGATAATGATCCTTGTACTTTCGATAGTCCTCTTTGGCGTGGTCGTACAAGGCAGCATTGCGCTCGTTCTGGGACTTCTGCTGCTGAGCGTTTTCAGCCTTGTCGGCTTGGGCATTCTCATCACCTCATTTGCGAGTACGGAAGAGACCGCCACGATGATCATGATGACGCTCACGTTTCCCATGATGTTCCTTAGCGGTGTGTTTTTCCCGCTGCAGCAGATGCCACAGTTTATGCAAGTCATCGCACAGTTCCTTCCACTCACCTATGCCGTCAGCGCACTGCGACGCGTAGTGGTGCTTGGCGCGGGCGTTCCTGCGATATCGACGGACATCATTATACTCTTCGGTTTCGGGATCGTACTGCTATCCGTGGCGCTCTTCTCGTTCGAGCGGGCGATGAAGCGATAATAGATTGGGGCAAGGATTAGCTCATCGCGCGCGCCGGCTCTCGAATACTCGAGGATATCCCCCGTACGACTTCGTACTGAGGTGTGACAAAAAAAGTGGTCACGCGAGCTTAAACACACCCCGCACACTGTGTCTGCTAGGAGGGGAAAAAATGGCAGCAGAAAGTGCGGCGTTCTATTTTGGGCGTCTTGTTGTGGCGTTGAAAGAAAGTCCGACCCCCGAGTGCAGAGAGCGTAGTGAGCGCCTGACGTGCGCTGTTAACGAAGTGCTCCACTCGCGCGACTCCGTGCACTGCGGTTGCAGCGTCTGAAATATTTCGTGCGCTGCGAACACGTTGCATCATGCTCCATTGGACATATTAGGCGCTTCCATTATAGCGTACGACAAAATAATCAGGCAGTTTGATCCTCGTTATATTCACTTAACGTTAACAATAACTCGTGGTGTGTTGATAGCGAAATAGAAGATGTTAACTTCGTATCGCAAACAAATCTTTCGAAGTTCTTGGAAGTACCCCACGAAGAAACTCACGAGTATGATGTCGTTCGCTTGAACTATGCCGACGCTACAAAACCACAACCAGAAAAACTCGAGTCGCGCGTGAACGATAAAGTTGACAAGAAGTCAACGACGTGACTTATCTTTTCAACCTTCAGCGCTAACGTGTCCGGCGTATCACTGCAAATATCGCTGCAAGAGCCCCAAGCGCTCCAAGAGCAAAAACAGCCTCGAACCCAGGAAGCGGATTGCTACTTGTGGCTCCGGAATTGACTCCAGCGACGGTTGTCGCAGAAGGGCTCACCTGAGCGGTCGCAGTTGAGGTAGCAGCTGACGTCGTGCTCGGCACAGGAGTTGGTGAGGGGGTTGCAGCCGTGCTTGTGACGTCTGCCGCGACTCTTGTCACCGTCACCGCGTCAACAGCCTGAGCACCTGCAGGGAGTTTGGCAATTCCCGTTCGCTGCGCTGCGTAATTGCTGAGAGTGCTGCTGGCACTTGGATTGGCGACGACTGCGTGAATTTGGAAGACTTTACCGACGCCGAATATGTTGCCTACTGAGAGACGAGTTGACCACGTCGCATCACTACGCACTGTGACCGAGGGAGCTTTTGGATAATACGTGCCCATCGTAGGATCATATGGCACTATCCAAAGCGTATACCCCTTTGAGAGCTGTGCCTTGCCGCTCACAGGTTGGGTAGGTCCGGCCTTGCCGTTCTTAGAAGGCGAGTTAATCTTCACCACACCTCCTTGCGGGCTTGCGGCACTCGCCACTGTGCATATGGAGGTTAACAAGAGGGCAGTGATAAGTAATAGAATGGCCCATTTTTTCGCGCTCATATTGGTTCCTCCCAGAAGCTAGCTGCTGACTACCACATAAATCTTTTTAAATGGTTCTGAACTAACTACAGTGGATTCTGAACCGCTTTAAGTGCCCTCTGAACGGCCTTTGGGATTAATGTCCTAAGCAAGTGCACCTCGCAGTTAATTATAAAAGGCATCGTTGTGACTAGTAGCTGGAGATTGAGCTATGGAGTGGCTCTAAAAAATAAGAGGCGCCTCCAGTTTAAATCGACGAAATATCCTGGTAATTAGGGCGGCTTTTTGGCACGCCGTGGTCGCGGCGGGTATCATCCGGCTGGAGGAGGCCGCAATTCAGTAACGTTCATACATGATCACAGAAAGAACCGACGTTGTCATAGGGCTCGAGGTACATGTCCAACTGACCACGCAATCGAAGCTGTTTTGCGGATGTTCAACGCGCTATCAAGACTCAGAGCCAAATACCCACACGTGCCCGATTTGCCTCGGCATTCCAGGCAGTTTACCAGTCATCAATGAAATGGCAGTTGTTTACGCTGAACGGGTTGCGAAGGCGCTCAACTGCTCGGTCCAGCGGACGCAGTTCTACAGGAAGAACTACTACTATCCCGACTTGCCGAAAGGCTTCCAAATCAGCCAGTATGACTTTCCGCTCGGCATAAATGGCCACATGATGGTAGATAGCGAAGGACAGGAACGAAAGATCCGAATCAGGCGAGTGCACATAGAAGAGGATCCAGGGAAGCTCACTTACCGCGGGACCATTGAAAAGGCCCAATACTCGCTCATCGACTATAATCGATCAGGCGTGCCGCTACTCGAGGTGGTCACCGAGCCCGACCTTCGGACCCCTAAGGAAGCGCGGCGCTTTATCAATAAGCTGCGCAACATCCTCGAGTATCTCGACGTCTTCGACGGCAATCTCGAAGGATCGCTTAGGGTCGATGCAAACGTCTCAATCTCAGGTGGGAAACGCGCTGAAGTCAAGAATATCTCGTCCTACAAGGGCGTCGAAAAAGCGCTCCTCTTTGAAATAACCCGCCAGAGAAACTTGCTTCGAAGAGGTATCCACATCACACAAGAGACGCGGCACTTCGACGAGGCGCGCGGCATCACGATCTCGCTCCGTTCGAAGGAGCAAGAGCACGACTATCGGTACTTCCCCGAACCTGATCTCGCCCAAGTCGACCCCGAACCGCTAGTGAAACAATTCCCGCAACAAACAGAAATAGAACTCCCTGACACAAAACGTGGCCGATTTGTTGAGCAGTACGGCATCTCAGACTACCTTGCAAAAGTGCTCACCGCCTCTAAGCCGCTTGCTGACTACTACGAAACGGTCGCCGCACGTATCGACCCGTCGGTAGCTGCAAGCTGGGTTGTAGACGTCCTTCAGGGCGAGCTGAACTACCGCGGGCTTGACCTTCAAGCGTTTAGCCCCGACTTCTTGATTGACATCATCGTTAACGTGACCGACCGACGTATTACCGAAAAGGCAGCAGTCGAGGTTATACGAACTGTTCTCGACCGTGGTGGCACCCCTTGCGAGATCATCGACGAGCAAGCGCTCCACGCCGTCCCAAGCGAACAGATCACCACAGCTGTTAAGCAAGCGATCGAGGAGAACCCGCAGGCCGTGGCGGATTATCGCAGCGGCAAGAAAGGCGCGCTCAACTTTCTCGTCGGTCAGGTTATGAAAAAGACACGGGGACGGGCTGATCCTACGCTGACCAACCGTCTCATCCAGGAGCAGCTGTGACACATCTAGTCGTCACCGAAAAAGACCTCGCAGCGAAGCGTATCGCCGACATTCTCTCAGGCGGGGCGGCATCGCCAACGAAGGTTGCAAGCGCCAACGCATATCGTTTCAATAGTACTGTCGTCCTCGGCCTTAGAGGCCACATTGTGAAGCTTGACTTCCCTGATGAGTACCGAGACTGGAAGGTCAACCTTCACGACTTGGTGCGGGCAGACATTGTCACCGTTCCAACCCACAAAACGATCGTGGCAGGCCTCAAACGGGCCGCCAAGGACGCCGATCGAGTCACTATCGCAACAGATTTTGACACGGAAGGTGAACTTATCGGCTTAGAGGCGTGCACGATCATCAAGTCTGTAAAAGACGTCGAGGTTGACCGCGTGCGATTTAGCGCGATGACGCCGATCGAGGTCAAACGCGCGTTTCGCTCGCCTACGAAAATCGACCTAAACCTCGCCCGCTCGGGAGAGGCACGACAAGCTGTGGACCTTATCTGGGGCGCCGCGCTTACGCGCTTCATATCTACGGCTGCCAAGCGACTCGGGAACCACTTCTTATCTGCAGGACGGGTACAGAGTCCGACGCTGGCGCTGATCGTCGATCGCGAGCGCACGATCGCACAATTCGTGCCTGAGCCCTACTGGGAGGTGTTTATTGACGTTAGCACCGACACCGAAACGTTTCACGCAAAACATCAAACCGACCGATTTCGAGACGAAGCAAGCGCATTAGCTGCGGGTCAAAACATCGGTGACACGGCTACCGTCGTAACGTTTGCAAAAGCAGAGCGGGTGGATGCGCCGCCAAAACCCTTCAATACAACGGAATTTATCGCAGCGGCAAGCGCACTCGGCATTTCAGCCAGCCGCGCCATGGACACTGCCGAGCGCCTATACACGGCAGGGTTGATAAGCTATCCTCGTACAGACAACACGGTGTATCCGAATGAGCTCGATCTCCGCCTCACCGTTAATATGTTCAAGAGCGGCCCGTTCGCTGAGAACGCCAAGTTGCTGCTCCAAAAAGAACGGTTGGTCGCCACACGAGGAAAAAAGCAAACGACCGATCATCCGCCGATCCATCCAACGATGCGCGCCAGCAAATCCGATCTCGAGCCACGTAGCTGGAAGATCTACGAACTCGTCGTTCGACGGTTCTTTGCGACGCTCTCTGATCCGGCCCGTTGGTGCACGAAAAAGGTCACGCTGGAGTCTGGTGGGGAGCTATTCAGAGCGACGGGGCTCGAACTGTCATACCCAGGCTGGCGCTTTCACTATCCGTACGCCCAGACGCAAGAGCGACATCTGCCCGACCTTCGCAAGGGCGCGGTCCTCACCGTCGCGAACAAACAGATTGTCGAAAAGGAGACGCAGCCACCCCAGCGATGGGGGCAAGGCCAGCTTATCAAGAAGATGGAAGAACTTGGGCTGGGAACGAAAAGCACGCGGCACGAGATAATAACGAAACTTGCTCAGCGAGGGTATATCGACGTCAGCCCCCTACGTCCGACTGGTATCGCGTGTAGCGTCACCGAATCGCTCGAACGCTATGCGCCGACTATCACGAAACCTGAGATGACACGCCTGCTCGAAGAGGAGATGGAGAAGGTCACAGCAGGCGCACTTTCAAAGGAGTTCGTCGTGATCAACTCGAGGGACATTCTTGACAAGGTCTTGGACACACTCGATGAACAATACCAAGAGATCAGCGCGTCGCTGCAAACGGGCCTGCGCGGCGACGCGACCGTCGGAACGTGTCCTCAGTGCAGCTCTGACCTTATCGTGCGCCGCTCGAAACGCGGCGGACGGTTCGTAGGGTGTTCCGGATATCCAAACTGCACCTTCGGACTCCCACTGCCCAAATCGGGTAGACTGCGCGTCACCGCCCGCAAGTGCAAGCAGCACGACATGCGACTAATCAAAGTGCAGACCGGAAAGCGATTGTGGGACCTTGGATGCCCACAATGCAACTACAGCAGCTGGATAGAAAAGAACAAAAACAAGTGAAACTTGGCAAATGTGCGACGCATGACTGAAAAACGCTCAGTGCTGTATTGCACTGACGAAGCTTGCGATTTTGTTTTCGATGTCTGTGTCCTCTTCGATAACCGTACCGGTTACGATAACATCCGCCCCGGCCTTTGCGAGCAACGCGGCCTGTTTATCCGTCCGTATCCCGCCGCCGACGATGAGCATCGTATCATCTATAGCTGCTTTTGCCGTTTTGACCATTGCTGGGGGCACCGTGTCTGAGACTCCAGAACCCGCTTCAAGGTAGATCCATCGCATGCCCATGTATTTTCCGGCGAGCGCGTATGCGGCAGCAATCTCAGGTTTGTTGCGTGGAATGAGCCGTGCGTCACCTATCCAGCCAACAGTGCCGCCCGGTTCGACGATTATATACGCCACCGGAAGCGGCTCCACTCCGTAGCTTTTGATAAAAACGGCGCCGAGGGCTTGGTTTGTGCTCAGATACGCTACATTTCTCGAGTTCAACAGACATAAGAAGAAGATCGCGTCGGCGGTGAGGCAGACGCTGCCAGAATCCGACGGGAAGATGATCGTGGGGACGTTCGTGCTGCCCTTAATTTCCTGCACCGTGCACTCGAGACCACGGCCGCCGACGCCGACTGAGCCCCCGACAAGAATCGCGGTCGTGCCCCCTGCATGTCGCGCCCCGAGCAATGTGCGCGGCTTGCTCTGGTGACTGGGAGTCAGGATCGATAAGCGTTAGATGTATCGTTCCTTCTCGAGCGATCGCCTCTTGAAGCTGCTGTTCAATCGTCACCCGGCTAACCCCTTCGTTCCTTGGACTTGACTCTTAAGTTTTTATAACCGCACTTCCTACACCGCGTCGCCTTTGGAGGGTTGCGCGCGTTACATCGCATGCAGATTTTGATATTTAGTAGCTTTTTTTCAGCTTCTGGAAAACGTGCCATTAGATATACCTCTCACGTCGGTAGCAACATACGTCTAACACCATTTAATCTTTCTGTTCGCGATAATCGCAAGAACGGTGATAAGAGGCCGTTCAGCCTCGCTCGTAGGCTCGTTCGCACGCAAGAAGGTCGGCGACGGTACTCGCTTGAGCGTACTCGTTGAGGGGGGCGGCGTTTAAGGCTAGAAACGTTGGGCCCCATTTAAACTTACCTAGCAGCTCCATTGCGCGTGGTGCCTGTCCGAGAATATAGAGCGCGGCCCCCAGGGCCTCTACCGTTGTGAGTTCGTACGGCCGCCCATAGTTGATAGGATTTGCCGCTATGAGGTAAGGGAGTCGCCGTCTACAACGGGCGCGAAGCGATTGGAAGACGTGCTCACGCTGTTTCCAAGAACAGTCAATAGCGACCAGCGTGTTCACCACATCCGCGCGACATAACGGGGTGCGTGGTGATGGATCGAGTAGCACTGTCTTCGCTCGTGTCAAAGGGCGTCGCGTCGAACAAAGATCAACTAAATGAAATTTGGCTAGCTTTTTCGCTGTGCACTTTTTTGGATTGCACTGCCCTGCGTGATAAACAAACAAACGCGTGTTCATTTTAGCAAGATTAATCTTGCGTCAAGATGAGAGTATCAAACTTGAACACACGCGAGAAGCCACACTCATCGCACACAACGTTCATCTTAATCTCATCGAGGCGAACGCTGTGCACAGCCTGCTCCCTACAGTGCACGCAGGCACTGTGCTTCTTGAAGCCCCACGTACCATATTTCAGGCTAATAGGGGGCATAGGCGGTGTATCCGTTCCGTAAATCACGCTTCGCATTACGTAATGACGCTGAGCGCCACATGTCGAGCATGTGACGCACCCCGTGTCGTCCTCAATCCTCAAAACTTGCTTAGCTTTCGTCTGGCAGTGAAAACAAACGACGTCTTTTTCAAACCGCCATTCCATAGGTTTAGTTGTTACACGCATAGGCCCACCTGCGCTTATGTGTATGCGGCCTAATATATCTTTTATTCGCGCTCAATTATATAAGAATATTTAAAAAAAATATATGTCCAAAAAGCCCTCAACACGAGCTCTTTGGACGGTTACGGATGTTTTTTGACGGGGACGTGACACCGAATTACAGCGTGCAAGATGATGCTACCTTATCGGCTGCGTCGCCTGCTGTGTTAATAGGAAACTCATCAGCCTTCATCTTGGAAATATACTCGTGAAGATCGATCTTCTGGCCTTTCATCGAACACTGCATAAACCGGCCCTTTGGAAACACGGTCATCAGCTGCTCGCGACTCGTTATCGGAAACGGTACCTGGGCCTTCTTAAGCTCAAACACGATTTCTGCCTTGAAATTTTGAATTTCAGAGAGCGCAGGATCGATACCATAGTCTTCAAATACCGGATTCTTAGTGGGTTGTTCCGCCATTATTATCGCCTCAACATAAAAGATACACTTTATCGATGTCTATACATCAACCGTTATAAGGTCACACGATACCTACTTAATAGTTTTGGCAAAAAAAGCAGCTCAGCCCGAGATTCAACCTCTGTTCCGAAATTTTCTAAGTACAATCTGTAGTCTAGAGGCGTGAATACGCTCTAAGGCGCTGGCGTGCATCGGGTCTTATTACCCCACCTTTCGTATCCAGTCAGTCAAATTCGCTGTAGATCTGTTCCATCAAACTCGGCAGGCCGTTCAAGACGTCGCCGTACGAGATGATGCCAAGGATCTCTTGCCCGTTGAAAACGGCAAGGTGACTCACCCCAGCTTTTCGAAACATCTTGGCAGCGTACAGTATGGGCATTCCTGGGGACACAATAAAGAGCGGCTTGTTAGCTACCTCACCTACCGACACTTTACCTATGTCGACCTCATCGGCAAACAAATCAACGACGTCCGTCTCAGTGATTATGCCGAACGGCTCGTCTTTTTCAAGCGGCGATACTATGAACGCGTCCATTCCTCTTTGAACCATGCGCTTTGCGGCATCGAGAAGAGTGGTGCTAGGATCAACGGTTGCCACTTCATTCGTCATCACGTCCCTGACTTTAAGTCGCTTCACACTACTCACCGGTGTGTTGTTACGCAAACTCTGTACATAAAAGCTCGGGTGTGAGTTAGCGGCACATACGATGGAACCAAAAGTGTGTTTATCTCGTCTCAAACGACCAACGAACTGTGTGAGGGTAGCAATATTCCTCCATAAAATATATCGTGTTGCGAGTCAATTTAACATAATTAATCATCTAAGTAGTGTAACATCTTGGTGACACAACGTGGATAACGATGTTATGCAGTTAGTCAATAAACTCAAGACTGGGGCAGTCGATAGGTGTAGAGAGCGCGTTTTGCGCGCGGCTGAAAAAACGAAATACGGCGAACAAAAGCAGAACGTGGTAAAACGTCCGCCACCAGGCGGAATAGCAGCACACTTAAAAGAGCGCCGCGGGCTTTAGTACAAAACCGTCGGAAGTAGAGAATGCCTGGAGAAGAACCTTCTGTTTTACAGCAAATAAGGAAAAAAGAGGTCGAATTAAGCGTCAGAGCAGATCAGGCCAGAAGAGATGGTGAACAGATCGTCGCAGATGCTAAAAGAGAGGCCGCCGACATTTTGAAAAATGCGGAAGTTGACGGAAGAAGCACCGCAGAAAGGTGGCATAAAGAACAGTTAGCGAGCGTCCTTGAAGAAGTCGACAAACTACACAGATCCGGTGAGGATGAGGTAAAAACTGCAAGACTGAAAGGAGAACAAAATTTGCCGAAGGCTATCGACAAAATTGTAAACGTCGTGATTTCAGGTTAGATCCCTATGCTTCAGAAGATGGCCAAAATCCAAGTCATTGGACCAAAACATGACTTACATAGCGCAGTTGACTTTCTATACAACTTAGGATCGGTTCATTTAGAGGACGCGACAAAGACGATCTCTCCGGGCGATACAATGTTGCGGCGCTCACAGCAAGGGCCAAGAGCTGACGTCGCGAGCGTATTAATCAGGGTTAACGGCATGTACAATTTGCTGCCCGAACAGCCTGTGAACGAACAGGTGAAGGCTCAGATCTATAGCGACCTTCGGTGGAAAAATGACGAAGAACTTGTAGAGGAGGCAAGTCGCGTCATAGGCGAGCTTGAGGCAACGACGAAAGAGCTTGCAACGCGAAAAGGCGACATTGAATTTACCCTCACCAATTTGAATCATTATGAACAAGTTATTGAGAAACTGCAGCCCTTAGAAAGTCAAATCCCAATCTTAGAGGGGTTTGAGGTCACTGTAATTCTTATAAGCAGACAGTATAAGGACGTCTTGGACATTATCCGGTCAGCACTCGTTGAGATTACGCACAACCAGTTTGAGCTCATGTCCGCGGACATCGACGATGCCACAACGGCTGCGGTGACCGTGTTCAACAAGAACTATTCCGACCAAGTGCATTCCTTTATTTGGTCTCAAAACGTCAATGAAGTCCGGCTACCATCTGAATTCTTAGGTAAGCCGTTCGACGAGGTCCTGACGTTAGTAGAGCAACAAAGAAAGCAGCTTACGACCGAGATGGGTACCATAAATGACGATTTGACAGAACTGTCGAAGCAATGGCATCCAGAACTTGCGGTGCTCAAAGAAGTGCTTGAGGACCGAAACGAAGAGCTTAGTGTTTTCTCTAAATTTGGTGAGACTGATTATACTTTTGTCATAACGGGTTGGGTGCCGAAAAAGCAACTTAAGAAGACACGAGATGCTTTGAAAGAGGCGTTTGAAGGAAAAGTCATTGTGAACGACCTCACAGTAACCCGAGAGGAACAAGATACCGCGCCCTCGTTCTACGATAATCCGCGACTTGTCAAGCCCTTTGAGTTTCTGAGCGGGTTGATGAGCGCGCCACGATACGGGGAGATTGATCCAACGCCACTACTCGCAGTGGTTTTCCCATTTTTCTTCGGTCTCATGGTCGGCGATATCGGCTACGGCTTATGCATATTAGCTATAGCGCTGGTCGTCAAGAAGTTATATAGCCGAAATAACGCCCTTACAGCAACTTGCGAACATAATGATCATCTGCTCATTCCCCACCATTTTCTTTGGCTATCTTTATGGTGAGTTTTTTGGAAATTTCGGGCAAATGATGGGCTGGATAGAGCCAGTCACCATAAATGGGATGACACTCGATAGAATTGAGATCATAGTGCCGATGCTCATCTTCACCATTGCCATTGGAGTTTTTCACATATTGTTTGGTCTCAGCTTAGGCCTGGTAAACGCCGTAACGAGAAAGAATAAAAAACACACCTGTGAAAAAGTCGGCATGATACTTGCGATAACTAGCCTAATAGTCATCATTCTCGCCGTTATTGAAGTTATTCCCGCTATACTCGTCACGCCAGGCATAGTTATGCTTATAGTCGGACTTCCGTTGATTATGTATGGTGGCGGGATAGTAGCAGCTGTCGACCTTATGAGTTCAGTTGGGAACATCCTATCGTACGCGCGGCTGATGGCGATCGGTATGGCCTCCGTCGTCTTAGCGCTCGTCGCAAATACAATGGGAAGCTCAATGGGAATTTTGGCGGTGGGAATTTTGATCGCAGCGGTGCTACATATAGTAAACATCATTTTGTGCATGTTTAGCCCCTTCATACACTCGTTTAGATTACATATTGTAGAGTTTTACGGCAAATTTTATGAGGGTGGGGGGAGACAGTACGATCCATTTAAACGCAGGGCGGCAAAATGAGAGTCCACGCGTAGTTGGTAGAGCCGGAAATGCTTGTGCTGATTTGATAAGAAAGGCCTCAAAAATTTCTCATGATGATACCTCTTGCGATTAAGAAAACATCTGAACGCCAACGGATGAAAATCGTAATTGTTATGACTATATATCGCTGAGATGACAAAACGTGAGTCATTACGGTGTCTAAAACAAGAGCTGTAAAAGCAACCTAAGGAGTTGATAAGAAAATGGTAGAACCGATGATACCGATTGGTGCTGCAATAGCGTTTGGGCTAGGTGCAATCGGAACCGGGATCGCACAGTCGAAAATTGGCGCAGCGGGAGCAGGAGTGATTGCAGAAAAACCAGAGCTATTCGGTTTAGCGCTCGTTTTTTTAGCGCTTCCAGAAACGTTAGTCATTTTAGGTTTTGTCGTCGCAGCGATTATGCTTTTCGTTCTAGTCTAACATATGAACGTTGGGAACTTCAAGTGCTCGCGCGGGATATACTCGTCTGACAACCATATTTCCAAACAGTCTCAAACCATTGTTGCAGGCGCTAATCCCTCTCTTCTAAAAACGTTGCTGAATAAAGAAAAAGCAGAAAAAAGGTGCTGATGCAAATGATGTCAGAGCAGTTGACTGACTTGCTGGGGGCGATGGAGGAGAGCACTGAGGAACGAATTAGCGGGATTATTAAGCAAGCTCATCAAGACGCCGAAGAAATAAAAAGAACTGCTGAAGAAAAGGCAGAGATGATCAAAAAGTCGTACCTCGACGGAGCAGAGAAATCCTTCGAGTCAGAACAGAACAAACTGATTTACAACGCCAAGTCCGAGATTAAAATGGACGTGATCAAAGCAAAGGATGGGATGATACAAAGCGCGTTTGTCGAAGCCAAAAAAAATCTAGACGATCTTAGGGATCGCGAAAGCTACAAAGGACGTTTTAAGAGCATGATCCAAGAAGCGATGCACGAACTAGGCGGGGAGAAGGCGCGGCTTCATATCGACATGAGGGATGAAAACCTCTGCAAGCAAATCTTAGATGAGCTGAATGAGAATTCAGAGATCGTCGTCGATTTAACGTCTGCAGGAGGGTTAAACGTCAGCACCAGAGACGAAAAAGTTGTTGTATTCAATACAATTGAGTCGAGACTCGACAGAGCTAAAGAATTCCTAGGACGACAGATTTTTGCCACTCTTTACGGTGATTAGAGTGGAGTACGATTACGCGAATGCGCGAATCAGGGCTATGAAAAGTCGCCTGCTTGATCGGAAAGAACTCGAGGAGCTAGCCGGCAAGTTGGACATTGAGTCTGTGATCAACCAATTGGAGGAAACGCCGTATCGGGGGGACATAGAGGACGCTAGTGTACAACATACAGGTATAGCTTGTGTCGAAGATGCGCTTCGACGGAGTTTAAGTAATACCTTTCGATTAATTCTGAGTTTTGTAAAGGGAGAAGACGCACAGACCCTTATGCAGATATTCCTCAACAAGTGGGATATCCAAAATATAAAAACGATCTTGAGGGGAAAAAACATCAACGAGCCGGCAAACGAGATATTAGAGAGTTTAGCACCGGCAGGCGCACTTGACGACGCGACGCTCGTTGCGCTAACCAAGCAACCAGACGTTAAGGCCGTAATCGATTTACTTGCAACCTGGGGGATCGAGTATTCACGCCCCCTAACGCAGCATTTTGCGGAATACAGCGAAAGAAAAGATCTCGTTGTTTTAGAGTATGCGTTAGATAAGTTTTATTACGACAACGCTTTGGGCGTCGTGGCGGGTGAATCGTACGACGCAGGGATCATTCGCGGAATGCTTACGACAGAAATAGACGTAATAAACATAAAGAGTGTTTTGCGGATCATAAGAGACAAAGTCGAAACGGAAGATGTCCAATACTACTTCATTCGCGGTGGAAAAGAGTTAGGTATCAACAAGCTGTCGGCCTTAAGCGCAACGCGAACGATTGACGGAGTTATTAAACAATTAACCGGCACTTCGTATGATTTTCTCGCTATTGTTCCCGACGAGTACGTCAAAATGGAGAAGATCTCGGCATTTGAAAAAGAGCTCGACACGTTTCTCTTGCACAAAGCTCTGGGCCTGTTCACTGGAGATCCGTTAAGCATCGCCTTGGCCATCGGCTATCTGTGGGCTAAGGTAAACGAGATCGCAAATATCCGGATAATAGCCTTATGCAAGACAGAGTATGTGCCAGAACGGGAATTGATGGAGGAAATAGTGTTTGTATAAATTTGTAGTCATTACCGATCCTGAAACTGCACCGGGATTTCGACTCGCTGGAGTGGAGGTGCTCGAGGCTTCCACCGTGGAAGAGGCGAAGAGCCTAATTCCGCCCTTGTTATACAAGGATGATACCGGCATTGTCGCGGTGAACGAGGATTTTATGGCTTCACTCGATGAAAAACTCATTGAGAAAATCGAAAAGACGCACAGGCCGATAATTATTCCCATACCGTCGAGAACGCGACAAATTGATCGCACCGACTACATAGAAAGGATGTTGCGCAGGGCGATTGGCTACAATATCGTTGTAAGGAGATAGGATATGCTACAGGGATTCATCTCACGGATTTCGGGTCCGGTCGTTTACGCTCACGAAATGCGCGGGTCAAGATTGTATGATGTCGTGCGAGTCGGCCACGAGCAGCTCAACGGCGAGATAATACGACTGGACGCAGATGAGGCCGTCATCCAAGTCTACGAAGATACGTCAGGACTGCAGGTCGGAGAGGAAGTCGTAAATACCGAGAGCCCGCTGAGCGTCGAATTGGGTCCTGGCATAATATCGTCAATCTATGATGGCATTCAGAGACCCCTCCCAATCTTGATGGAAAAAAGTGGAGATTTCATTTCGCGGGGCATAACAGCGCCCGGGCTTGACCGAGATCGAAAGTGGGAGTTCACCCCCTCCGTGAAGCAAGGCGATACAGTGGTAGCAGGAGATGTTGTAGGAACGGTGCACGAGTACCATATTGAACACAAGATCATGGTTCCTCCAAATGTATCAGGTACGGTAACTAAAATAGCAGGAGGAGACTTCACGGTAGAGGATACCGTGTGCGTCTTGGATCACAAGACCAACGTTACAATGACGCAGAAATGGCCAGTGCGAGTTGGCAGGCCGTACGCAAAAAAGCTTGATGCCACGTCGCCGCTGCTTACTGGACAGCGCGTTTTTGATAGCATATTTCCGGTGACAAAAGGCGGCACTGCCATGATTCCCGGTGGATTTGGCACCGGAAAGACCGTCTCAGAACAAACGCTCGCGAAGTGGGCTGATACACAGATTGTGGTGTATATCGGCTGTGGAGAGCGAGGTAATGAGATGACTGACGTGCTGACCGAATTCCCTGCGTTGGTTGACCCTCGTACGAAGCGACCATTGATCCAAAGGACCATCATGATAGCAAACACCTCGAACATGCCAGTTGCGGCTAGGGAAGCCTCTATTTACACAGGGATCACCATGGCTGAATACTACCGGGATATGGGGTACGACGTCGCTTTGATGGCAGACTCGACGTCGCGATGGGGAGAAGCGCTCCGAGAGGTTTCGGGGAGACTGGAAGAGATGCCTGGAGAAGAGGGCTATCCGGCCTATCTGGCAACACGATTGGCGGCCTTTTACGAGCGTGCCGGCAAGGTTATTTGTCTGGGTGCAGACGGGCGCACTGGATCAATCACAGTCGTTGGCGCGGTTTCGCCGCCCGGCGGCGATTTCTCAGAGCCGATAACGCAAAATACGCTACGCATAGCTGGAGCATTCTGGGCTCTAGACACGAGCTTAGCGTACAGAAGACATTTTCCTGCAGTCAACTGGATAAACAGCTACTCGCTGTATCTAGACGACGTCCAGGCGTCTTTTGTTGACAGCATCGCGCACGATTGGAGAGAGCTACGCGACAAGACCATGTTTCTCTTGCAAAAGGAGGTCGAATTGCAGGAGATCGTTCAGCTAGTAGGTCCCGATGCGTTGCCAGACACTGAAAAGGCGATCTTAGAAGTAACGAGAATGATACGTGAGGACTTCTTGCAGCAAAGCGCGTTTGACGAGATTGACTCTTTTTGCCCTCTTGAAAAGCAGTACTGGATGTTGAAAGCAATCCTCGCCTTCCACGATGCAATGACCGAGGCGTTAGGGAAGGGGATCTCGCTGCAACAGGTACTGGACTTACCGGTAAAAACAGCTATTGCGCGCATGAAGGAACAGGAAGAGCTCGACACCATAAAGGGCCTTATGGACGTAATAGACGACAGTGTGGGGTCTCTGGAGGCAGCAACGTGACGTCCCACAGTTTACTCACGAAAGAGTATAGGACAATTAGCTACGTTTCTGGGCCGCTAATATTCACCGAGAACGTGAAGGGCGTTTCTTTCGGAGAAACTGCCAAGATTACCCTTCCCAATGGAGAAGAGCGGACCGGTCAAGTTTTGGACGTTTCTCAGGAGCTCGCTGTCGTACAAGTGTTCGAAGGTACGAGTGGGATTGACGATCTACAAACACGCGTCAGGTTTACAGGGGAGCCGCCAAAAGTAAACGTCTCACTTGACATGCTTGGCCGGATCTTCGACGGCGTCGGCAATCCCCGAGACGGTGGACCACCAATCGTTTCAGAAGAGAGCGTGGATATCGCAGGAACGCCAATAAATCCGTACGCCAGAGACAAACCGGCCGACTTCATCCAAACTGGCATGTCGGCTATCGATGGCTTGAACACGCTCGTTCGGGGGCAGAAACTCCCCATATTCTCGGGCTCCGGTTTGCCAGCAAACCGACTCGCAGCTCAGATAGCCAGACAGGCTAAAGTGTTGGGCGAGGGCGAGAACTTCGCCGTCATTTTTGCGGCGATGGGAATTACGTACAAAGATGCGTCATTCTTTATGAGGGATTTTGAGCGTACTGGTGCACTGGAGCGCGTCGTATTCTTCATGAATTTGGCAGATGACCCTACTATTGAGCGTGTTGCCACGCCAAGATGTGCTTTGTCTGTTGCAGAGTACCTCGCCTACACGCATGACTTGCACGTGCTCGTTATCCTCACCGACATGACGAATTATTGCGAAGCGTTGAGAGAGATTTCCACGGCGCGCGAGGAGGTGCCGGGCCGCCGCGGCTACCCGGGATATATGTACACGGACCTTGCGTCTATCTACGAACGAGCCGGACGGATCAAAGGAAAAAGAGGGTCCATCACGCAAATCCCGATTCTAACCATGCCCGACGACGATATTACGCATCCTGTGCCCGACTTGACTGGCTATATTACTGAAGGACAGATCGTGTTGAGCCGAGACCTGTACCGAAGAGGAGTAGACCCCCCAATTGACGCGCTTCCCTGTCTGTCTCGACTGATGAACTTGGGGATCGGACCAGAAAAAACCAGAGAAGATCATCGTAATGTGGCGGACCAGCTCTACGCATCGTACGCTTACGGGAGGGACTTGAGACGATTGGTTGCGATTGTAGGCGAAGAGGCGCTGACTGAACTCGATAAGAAGTATCTACAGTTTGCAGATGAGTTTGAGCGACGATTCATATCGCAAGGAGATGAAGATAGAGGCATTGAAACGACGTTCGGAATAGGCTGGGATATCCTCTCGATGCTCCCCGAGGAGGAGCTAAAAAGGATAAAGCTAGATTATATTCAAAAATATCATCCAGTTCACAAGGAGAGCTGACGTGGAACAAGTTCACCCCACTCGA
Source organism: Methanobacteriota archaeon (assembly GCA_963719035.1). Lineage (GTDB taxonomy): Archaea > Halobacteriota > Bog-38 > Methanoflorentales > Methanoflorentaceae > Methanoflorens. The sequence continues at coordinate 639,458 of CAVRAO010000002.1, forward strand.
ATGGAGCTGATCAAAAAAAATGCCCAGATAAAACTGGCTGAGCAAGGACGGGATCTCCTACGCGAAAAAATGGACGCCCTTATTCAAGAATTTTTTCAGATTATGGTATCAGTCTCCAAATCGCGAGAAGAACTGGACATCGCAGCCGTCGCTGCTCAACGCTCTTTGTGCGTCGCTGAAGCAGTTGACGATCTTGTAGCCCTAAAATCCGCTTCTTTTGCCACGAAACGAGCCCTAACGCTTGACATTCGGGGAAAAAATATAATGGGGGTTCCCGTTCCACTCGTTGAGCGAAAAACCGTCTCAAAAAGTGTCCTCGAACGGGGGTACAGTATGATAGGAACGAGCGGGCGAATCGACGAAGCGGCCGAGAGGTACGAGACGGAATTGGATCTGATCATCGGACTAGCAGAAACTGAAACATCGTTGCGACGGCTCGGCGACGAAATTCAGATGAACAGAAGGCGAGTTAATGCCCTCGAACAAGTGCTCATACCTGAGTTAAAACGCCAAGCCAAATATATCAAGATAGCCATCGAAGAGAGGGAGAGAGAGGATCTATTTCGGTTAAAAAAAGTCAAAAAGCTCCTCGAACGACGGAAAGCTGCAAAGAAAAAACTGTCAACCGCTTCTATTGGCGCAGTGTAAGCTCTGCAACCTAACCCGCGATGACTAGTCAAAAACGACGGATTGCTCCTTCTAAGGGCCAGTCTAACCGGTTATCCCTTAGTTATCATAGCAGCACAAACTTCATCAACCGCTATTTTCTCTGGTTTTTCCTTCCTACTCACTTGATGTGCGATGTCTATGATTGCCTGTAAATCTTTCATGGTCAGCTTTGAAAAAGAGATACTGTCCCATTCGCTCCGTTTGATGCACACCCACACCTCACCAAGGATTTGCTTGAGCACGTCGATGTCTGCTGAAGTGAATGACTTCCACTCTGCCGGCATTGTTCGCCGAATTTTTTCGAGCGCAACTTCTACGGCTTTTTCCCTGTGGATTTGAAACAGCCGTCTTCCAACTTCCTCGTCTCTGGCTTCAGGCATAAAACTACCCCAATCCTATTCTCGTTACGTTTAGATATCTTTTTTGGAAATAAATTCACTATATCTGACTATTAAACCTTACAAATGCTGCGATTTCGCTAAGAGTGGGTCATCACTTTTTTTCAGGCCACTGTGAACAGTCTCGCCCATACGGCCGGGCAATAAGCGCTGTGAGCCGTAAGCCTTTTGAGTATTGGTTCGCCAAATAAGACTTTTGTCAAGCAGATTCTGATGACGCTGCTTTTAGCTTGATCTTCTTTAACCGGAAGATGTTTTCGCGTTCCATTTCCTCGAGCCTGAAGACAATGAACGCTTCTGCCTCTTTTAAGTCTGGAATAACGCGAAACTCTAGAGCGTTCACGCGACGCTTAATCCGCTCAATCTCCATCAGCAACCGCTTAACCGCAGTCTCAACTTCGGCGGCTCGTATCACTTTATCCAAAAGCTCCTCATAAGCTGCTGCCGCCTCGTCAATGGCGGATGATGTCCCGATTATCCCGTACCCTCGCTCATCAATGCTTTGACTGATGGCAGTGGATTCTATTTCTGGAACGACGACGCCCATCAGACTTCTGCTCGTTAGAGTGACCTCAGGCTTATGCTTTAGAGCAAACGCAGCAGAATAGACTTCGATGACGCCTTCGACCATTTTTGCAACGTCGATCTTCTCTTTCGCGATCTTATACGTGTTCGCCAGATCCATACTCGCATCTTTGGCCTTTTCAAGAACGTCAAAGAATTCCAGAATGAGCCCGTCCCGCTTCATCTTCAGTAGGTTATACCCAGATTCCGACAAAGTGATCTTCTTTTTAATCTCGAGGAGTTCCGACCGAGTTGGTTTTACGTCCCTTAAGGCCATGTGTTCTCCGTTTCGAATGTGCTATGGAGCTACGCGTACTCTAAATTTGCTATTAGGATGCGATACACCCCGGTTAAGAAGCTGCCGGCACTGGCTCCTCTGTTTGTTTCGCAACGTGCGCCGGGTGATATTTCTCAATGAGCTTCCTGTCAATTCGAGTCAATTGTGCCTCAGGGAGCGCCGCAAGCAAATTCCAACCGAGCTGGAGGGTGTCCTCAATGCCCCGATCTTCCTCGTAGCCTTGGCGCACGAATCTATCTTCAAAGGCATCTGCAAACTCGAGGAACGTTTTATCGCGGTCTGAGAGCGACTCCTTCCCAACAATTGCAACAAGTCCTCGTAGATCCTTACCTTCGGCATATACTGCATAAAGCTGATCCGAAACAGCCTTGTGATCTTCTCGCGTTTTTCCCGGCCCTATGCCCGAGTTCATAAGGCGTGAGAGTGAGGGAAGGACGTTAACAGGCGGATAAATGCCCCGACGATGCAACTCCCGCGAGATCACAAACTGCCCTTCCGTTATGTAGCCAGTAAGGTCAGGGATTGGATGGGTGATATCGTCGCCAGGCATGGTTAAGATCGGGATTTGTGTAATCGAGCCGATCTTCCCTCGGATCCTCCCCGCCCGTTCATAAATTGACGCAAGATCGGTATACATATATCCAGGATAGCCGCGGCGGCCCGGCACCTCCTCGCGCGCGGCACCGATCTGCCGCAGCGCTTCGCAATAGTTCGTCATGTCGGTGAGGATAACGAGCACGTGCATGTTGTGCTCAAAAGCAAGATACTCAGCCGTTGTGAGCGCAAGCTTTGGGGTGATTAACCGTTCAATGGCCGGGTCGTCTGCTAAGTTTAAGAATACAACGGCCCGTTCGAGTGCGCCTGTTCTCTCAAAGTCATTCATAAAGTGTTGCGCTTCTTCAGCAGTAATCCCCATAGCAACGAAAATGACCGCAAAGGCTTCTTCTGCGCCCAATACCTTAGCCTGCCGAGCGATTTGCAGGGCCAAATCATTATGCGGAAGGCCTGATCCGGAAAAGATGGGCAGTTTTTGACCTCTAACGAGGGTATTCATACCGTCTATCGTGGAAACGCCGGTTTGGATGAACTCAGACGGATTATCTCGAGCGTATGGGTTAATGGCTGCGCCTGTGATGTCGAGTCGCTTTTCAGGCACGATTTCTGGCCCACCGTCAAGCGGTTGACCTGATCCTGAAAGTATTCGGCCGAGTATTTCCTTTGATACGGGCATTTTGATGACTTCACCGGTAAACCGTATCCGCGAGTGGGTATCAATCCCCGCAGTTGTTTCGAACACTTGAATTGCCACCAACTTTTCGGACGTATCAAGAACCTGACCTCTTTTAACCGTTCCGTCGTCTAGAATGACGTTGACAAGCTCCATATACCCAACCGGCTCTGTTTTCTCAACGAAAACGAGGGGCCCCGCAATGGACGTTATTGTTCGATATTCTTTCATTTTTTCCTCCCCTATGCCAGTTCCGCACGCATGGCCGTTTCAATCGCTTCCAGCTTTGCCCCGTATTCTTCTTCAAATTTTATCTGTGCCAGTTCTGCTTTTGCAGGGACGTTGACGATCTCATCGACTAATCTTCCCATGTTAAGAGCTTTTCTCGCGAGGTCGTCATAAACCATAATAGCTGCCAGCATATCGTGTTGCTTTTGAAGCGGACAGTAGGTATCAACCGCATGATAGGCGTTCTGCTGCAAAAAGTACTCTCGAATCATCCGCGCAACCTCAAGTGTTAATTGCTCATCATCGGGGAGGGCATCGGATCCCACAAGTTGTACGACTTCCTGCAACTCGCTTTCTTTCTGAAGAATTGCCATCGCTCGCATTCTCAGCTCTTCCCAGTCCCCCGCCACGTGACTGACAAACCAGTCTGTAAGGTTTTTCGTGTAGAGGCTGTAAGAGTCCAACCAATTGATGGAGGGGAAATGTCGCCGTTGTGAGAGCTTGCTATCAAGAGCCCAAAAGACCTTTGCTATCCTGAGTGTGTTTTGGGTCACGGGCTCTGAGAAATCGCCTCCGGGGGGGCTAACCGCCCCGATAACGGTGATTGATCCTTCGTCACCGCCGAGCGTCTTAACGCGCCCAGCCCGCTCATAAAATTCTGAAAGCCGCGCAGCAAGATAAGCAGGATATCCCTCTTCGCCGGGCATTTCTTCTAGACGAGAAGAGATCTCACGCATCGCTTCGGCCCAACGTGACGTTGAGTCCGCCATAAGCGAGACGTCATATCCCATGTCGCGGAAATACTCGGCTATAGTCACACCTGTGTAAACGGACGCTTCACGCGCTGCAACTGGCATGTTGGACGTATTCGCTACAAGCACCGTTCGATCCATAAGTGGCGCATTTGTTTGGGGGTCTTCGAGCTCTGGAAATTCTGTAAGCACGTCTGCCATCTCGTTACCTCGCTCTCCACAGCCGATATACACTACTATCTGTGTATCTGACCATTTCGCGAGTTGTTGCTGAGCAACCGTCTTTCCAGAACCAAACGGCCCAGGGATAGCTGCGGTTCCACCTTTTGCTACAGGGAACAGGGCGTCGAGAATGCGTTGCCCAGTAATAAGCGGGATATCAGGCATCAGCTTCTCAACAGAGGGTCGTGACACGCGGACAGGCCATTCCTGCATCAGCTTAAGTTCTGTTCCGTCATCAAGTGTGCAGATTACATCATCCACTGTGTGTTCGCCTGACTCGATGCTTGTTATCGTTCCCCTCTTGCCAGGCGGAACCATAATCTTGTGTTTTAGGTTGGCGGTCTCTTGCACGTACCCGATAGCTTGCCCTCCTCGAACTTCCTCGCCCTTTTTCGCCTCAGGCACGAAATTCCACTTCTTCGCGTGATCGAGTCCCGCAGCAGCAACCCCCCTCTCGATGAAGTCGCCCAGCTGAGCGTTCAAAACCGGAAGTGGTCGTTGGATGCCATCATAAATTGAACTTAACAGACCAGGCCCGAGCTCAACCGACAGAGGGAGGCCCGTGTTTTCAACGGGTTCCCCAGGCCTTAGGCCTGACGTGTCTTCATAAACTTGAATGATGAATTTATCGCGGTCGATCTCAATTACCTCCCCCAGCAAGCCCTCATTACCGACCTTCACAAGGTCATACATTTTTGCTTCAATCCCAATGGCGGTAACGACGGGTCCTGCAACCCTATAAATCCTCCCCTTTTGTTCTACTTCCACAAGTCAACACCTACAGATCGCTTAATCTTCTCTCTTAGATGAGTACGTTCATCTGCCGCTCCACCAATCGAGATGACGGTCGGCTCGACCGAATCGTCCAAAGCTATGCGCAAGGGCGCCGACAGCTTTTCAACGTCGTCGCTGTTCATGATCAAAATCCCGATATCCTCTTCTTTTAAAAGCTCCTTAAGTGTCGGCTCTAAGTCAGCGTCGGTGGTGATAAACGTTTTTCGCACGCCAGCCAACAAAAAGCCAGTCACAAAATCGGCACTGCCAACAACTGCAACTTCCACGCGAATCACCGCAAAGTTTTATGTCCAGAATCGTGTTTGCTAAAGAATCAAATGGTCTTTAATGATGGCTTCCGGAAGTCCTGCCTCTTTTCCTCGAGCGATGGCCTGGATGTTTGTGACTTCCGTGTCCTTGCTTAACATATACCCAAGCATCGGGAGCACCGTTAGCGGATGAAACGTTGAGGTTTTCCAAACATGCTCGTTCAAGAATTTATCTAACCGCAGTTCGATCTTGCTCAGCGATTCCACTCGGTCAGTGATGATGTCGGAGATGGCGCCCCAATACGGGTATTTATTAAGTAGTGTGACAAATTCCTCGAAGGGCGCGCTTACCAATTTTTCAATGTCTTGATCGGTGAGGTAGAGACCATTAGGTATGATATATTCGAGTGCTCTTGTGCCAGAAATGCCTGCATTTCTCAACCTGAACATAGTTTTCAAGTTGGCAACGTCGATCTCCATCTGAACAACGCGCAAATAAAGCGAGGAGCCCGTTATCCGTGAGACAATTTCAACCATCCTCACGTAATAAAACTTGTCGAGCGCATCTTCCAGCTTCATCAAAGACTCGGAATAGTCGATGTCTTTAATGATCTCATAGTACACCGTTCCCTTAAGGGCCGCGATGACCTCGTCAACATGTGGTTTCCTTGCGAGACTCTGCAAAAAATCGAGGGAGAGCTCACCGCTAGGGACGAGCACCCTTAGTACCTCCTCTTCTGAGGCGCCGTAAAGTTTTCCTCTTAATATGGTTTTGATTTCTCGTATGTCCCAGCGTCTCAGATATTCCACTATTAATTCGTGAGGTTCGCCCATCGTCATCTCAGTGAGCTTAACGAATGTTCGAGCCAAATTGAGATGAGTGGCAAACTCGATCAGGTCGACACCCGAGTGTTGACGTGCGAGCTCATCGACTTCAGCCTTGTACTCTGACTCCTCAATAAAGCGCGCTAATTCAGGAAGCGCCATCACGAGCATTTTTGTGTAGGTCTCCGGCGGAAAGAGCTTGACCTTCATTGCATGCACTCGTGCAGAGCTGTATGCGTATCTCGCTTTGCGCGATGACCCTGAGTATCTGCGCTTTTTTGTCGGCGCTTTCATTCGTCCTCACACGCTTAAAATCTGCAAGAGCTGTTTCAAAGACCTGTCTCGCACGTTCTTGAGAATCGAATCAAATGTCAGGTCGCGTAATACCGTACCATCCTCGTTTTCTAATATTACCCCGCCCGAACACGGAATTGTACCACCGTATTCCAAGCTGCTAATTCGCTTGACCAAAGACTCGTCGTTTTCGTTCGAAAAAACCCGGGTAGAGTCTGTCTGCGATTCCAGAAGCTTTTTGATAATTTCCTCTCGTTCTGATTCGGGAAGTGTAGCTAGCTTCTCGATCGCTTCGTCGTATACTCGATCAAGCAAGTCCTTCTTTGCATTCAGAAGAGCTCGCTTAACCTCGAGATTCGCACTTGAGATCTCTCTGTTTTTCCGACGTTCAATTTGCTCGGTCGTCTGCTCACGTTTTTCTTCACGGATCTGACGTGCCGTTTTTTCGGCGCCCGCGATTATCGCGTTCGCCTCATCAATCCCTTCTTGTCTGATGCGATTCGCTTCCTCCTCCCCTCGCGTTAGAACGTCTTTAACGACGACTTCCAAGCCCATACGTCCTCAACCTAAGGAAGGTAGGGTTACAAACAGCAATATCAAGGCCACAACAAGCCCGAAGATGACGATAGACTCCGGAATGACGGTCATAACCAGACCCCTCCCAAAGAAGCCCTCATCTTCCGCCATTACTCCTATGGCTGCTGATCCGATAACTTGCTCGCCCAAGGCGGCTGCGATTCCCGTTGCGCTGACCGCTATCGCTGCGGATAGTGCGACCAGCCCTGCTCCTATTGGATCTACCATTTTATTTTTCCTCCGTATACTTTCTCTCAAAACCGAATGGTTTGTACTTAACACCGCCTCCACGATAGAATTTCGTGAAGAATTCAACATAATGTAATCTCAACGCCTGCAATCCCGAATCCAAAATTCCCAACGCCGTATTGATTCCGTGACCGGCAATCAGCAAGACTACACCAAAAATGACAAAAATGCCTCCTTTCGAAAAAAATAGCGCGTCAGATAGCTTGTTTACAGCAAGGGCGATACCTGTAGAAGATACACCTATAGAGAGCAATCGCGAGTACGATAGCACGTTAGATAGAAGCGTCGGGAGCTCAGTAAGACCGATCATGCCCTCACCCATTATCAAGAAGATAAAGCCAACAACCGCGACGACCAGCCCTGCGCCCAATCCTAAAGAGAGTTGAATACCGGTGCCAGATGAAAGCGCCGGCAAGATGAGTGCGACGACTACGGCCCCACCCCAGAGCATGAAAATCCAGCTCACCTTTGCAAAGACTGCATGCTTCAACCCATGTTGTTTGTATTCATTAACAAATCCCAGAACGTACCCAAGCGTTAGCATCAGTAAGCCGATGATAAAGGTTGCGATTAGCAGATTTAACACGTTTTCCAAACGCGGAACCCCATAATACTCAATGGATGTAAGTAACCCCTTGTGCCCAAAAGCTTCGACCCCAAAGAACTCGTTGAAAATGAGCCCGAAAATAACTGAGAAAACGCCCGCGTAAACGCCAATTATTGCTAGATCGCGCATTCCCTGAGATTTGACTCGTCGACTTACTAAGAGACCGAGAGCAATTACAATCCAGCCGTAACCGACGTCGCCCAACATTAAGCCGAAGAGAGCCGGGTACATAAACGTCATTAACTTCGTTGGATCGATCTCGTTATACCTAGGTATAGAGAAAGCCCTTATGAGAACCTCAAGCGGACGTGAAGGCAGAGGATTTTTGAGCGCTACGGGGACTTTTTCTACATCAGCAACTTCAGAACTGTCAGCAGCGACGATAATGTGGCCGTTTGTTGCGCCGTCCAGATCGCTTTGGATCAATCCGAGATCCTTCGTTGGGATCCACCCTTCCACAATGAACGCATTTTTGGTGGTGGCGAACCGTAGCGGGGCTTCTGCCTTTTGCGTTTCTATTGAAAGGTATTCATCTGAGGCGAGTATATACTCGATGTGCTTCTGGCGGAGGTCGGCCAGATCCCCCTCGCTCTTTTGCTTTTCAGATTGAAGATCGGTGAGCTGAGCATCCAGATCGACGATTATATCCTTTGGAATGCCCTCACCTTTAGGGAGTGGGAGGGCTGCATAGCCCTGCTCCTGTAAGCGTTTAAGAACGTCATCCTCGAATTCCCGAGGAATAAAAAGAGAGATCGCGTGTCCCCGCCCATATAGGGCGGTTTCTAGCTCATAGTCATTAGCAATGTCGCTGATGAGTGGTGACCCTTTTAACGTCCCGACGAACACCGCGAGCGATTGGTACCCTGTATATAGTTCTAAGGGTAGGTCGAAACTCTTGAGAGGCTCAAGCAACCGCTTTTTGTCCTTGATGTCTTTAATCTTGGATTCTATTTCGCTGAGTCTTTCCGTCACTTGTGTGACTTCAACGTCAAGTTGCTCAGTTTTCGCATCGATCGTATCGATTATGGCCCCTTCCGGGTACTTGTTGGGAATGTCTTCTTTGCCTTTAATGCTGAGATAACTAGCTAGAGAACGTAGAGAGACTGCACGCTCTGAAAGCTTGGTGATACTCTCGTGCGGCTTGCCGATTTTGAAATCTTCATCTTCATCAACGAAGTCAGCAATGTGAACGACATCATGCTTGTGCATCACATCAATAGCGATGTTTATATAGTCTTTAGATCCTGCAATGATGACTCTCGTCATCGGTTGCGGCTCAAACATGATATGTCCTCTTAAACTCCTCAACTAAATAAGAGAGCGCTTCAGCGTGCTTTTTCTCTGCGCGCTCTTTGACGCTTAAAATATCTGCCTGTCCTGCGTCGTGGATTTCTTGCTTAGCCTTACTTATTTCTGCGTTGGCGCTCGCATTTAAATCGTCTGCTATCCTGCTCGCTTCTTGCTGTGCGGCATCGATAATTTCAAACGATTTCTTTTTTGCATCCTCAATAGTGGCCTCTTTTTGGGTCTGCGCTTCGTCGATCATACGCTGGGCTTCTGCTTCAGCAGCCTTAATCTCAGACAATATCTCTGACTTCATGTGACCAAACCCATGCCGGTATAATAAAAAGGGATGTATTTAAGCTTTAGGAAAAGTTGAGCCACACCCTAAGCAACTTATAAGCTTAAATTGACAAACCATCCCATCAGCACGTTCAGTTTTACGCCTTCAAATAATCCGCGGCATATATATCTTTGTTTAGCAGCACGTCGCACGTTTTTATCGTGTCTATTAAGTCTCTGTCCTCTGTGTTTATTATTGCTGATGAAAGACCGGCGCCAATAAGCATGGCTAAAAACGTTCTTTCTATAAGCCGCGGTTTCTTGGTGTCGTGCGAGATGTTGCTGAGGCCAACGGTCGTCTTTAGCACGGACGCGGGACTGGTAAGCAGTCCAATTCGCCGCACCGCTTCAACGACTGCCGGTGCCTGATCTTGCGCTGTGCTCACCGGTAGGCACACTGGATCAACGTACAGCTTCTCGACGCCGATCCCATGCTCGCAGGCGCTTCCGACGATTATCGCCGCCCGTTCTACTCGCTTGTCTACGTCGCCAAGGATGAATTTCTCGTCCATCGTCATGCAAATAATCTCTGAATCGTATTCTGCAGCAAGTGGAAAAAGCGTCGTCATCTTCTCCTGTTCAGCGGAGATCGAATTGATCATAGATCTTCCTTTAACCTCGCTAATGCCTGCTTTCATCACATCGAGTTTCGGAGTATCGACCGAAAGCGTAACATCGACCACATCTTGCACTGTCGTCACTAGCCATTTCATTAGCTCAACTGCGTCGCTTTTGCCAAGCCCAACGTTAAGGTCAATGATTTGTGCCCCCACGTCGACTTGGCGAATTGCTAGATCCTGAACGGCTTTTGTGTCTCGTCTATCGATGATGGCCCCCACAGTTTTTGAGTAGCCGTTGATGTTGCCACCAATAATTATCATGGGTATCCCTGCTGCTCCAGCGCAAGTGATTAAATGTGTGTTACACATTAACGCTTTCGGATGAGCGCGTACGAAGCTAGCCTTCTCGCAACCTATATATAAAAACATAGTATATAACGACACGTCTTTTGAACATATGTGAGGCTTTTGGGGCAATTTGAAGAAAGAATTCAAGGTTGTTTTTAAACCTGATAACAAAACCGTCAAGGTTGAAAGCGGAACTACCGTACTTGATGCAGCCACGAGCTCTGACATCTATATCGACAGCATCTGCGGAGGGCGGGGCAAATGCGGTAAGTGCAAGGTCCTCATCGACGGAAACGTCCAGAGCGACGAAACTGACCTCCTAACTGCTGAAGAAAAAGCGCACGGCTATTTTTTAGCATGTTTAGCGCGAGTCACTGGCAATTTAAAAGTGACCGTACCGAAAGAAAGCAGAGTGGAGTCACATCAAATACTGATGAAAAGCGTGATCGCGCCCTTGCCAGCGATTGCTCCGCCGGTGCTGAAGGTACCGCTTTCCCTCACTCCCCCGTCATTGGCCGATTACGTGAGCGACCTCGACAGAGTGACGCACGCGCTGCGCAATCACGATATGGGGCACGTCACGATCGGACTGCCGACCTTAAAGAAGTTAAGCAAGGTACTCCGAGACAACCAGTGGAACGTCAACGTGACGCTGATGGATCTCTGGGACAGAAAAGAGATTATCGACATCGGCCCGCCCTCAGACAACGATCTAATCGGGATCGCGGTGGACATAGGCACTACGACGATCGTCGTCGAGTTAGTGGATTTGACCTCTGGCAAGGTGATTGACGCGCGATCCGACTATAACAAGCAAGTCGTTTACGGCGAGGATGTCCTTTCACGAGTGATGTACACAGAGGAGCACGAAGATGGCCTCCAGAAGCTAACGAGCACAATTAGATACGGTATCAACGACCTCATACGAGAGCTCGTCATCGAAAATAACATGCGATACGAAAAGATTTGCCGCGCAGTCCTTTCAGGTAATACCGTTATGATGCACCTTTTTTATGGGTTGGATCCCAAGTACATACGCCACGAGCCGTATATCCCAGTGATGTCCTTCGTTCCCCAGATGAAGGCAGTTAAGCTCGGGCTGAGCGTCAACCCAAACGCGTATATCTATGCGCTTCCGTGCCGAAGCAGCTACGTCGGTGGCGACGTCACAGCTGATGTCATTGCGTCAGGAATGAACGACAATAAGGACGTGTCACTGCTAATCGACGTCGGCACCAACGGCGAGGTCGTGCTAGGAAATAATTCTTTCCTCGTGTCGTGCTCTTGTTCAGCGGGTCCGGCCTTTGAAGGCGGGGAAGTGGAGTTCGGCGTACGCGCGATGAACGGCGCAATTGAGCGCGTGTGGATCAACAACGGCCTAGTAGAGTACTCGACCATTGGCAACGCAAAGGCAAAGGGCATTTGTGGATCCGGCCTTATCGAACTCATCGCAGAGCTTTTCAGTAACGGCGTAATTGACCGAACGGGGAAAATTCAGCTGGACAATAACAGCGTCAGGACTGAGATCGGAAGCAACGGCAACCAGTTCGTTGTGGCTTTCAAAGAAGATACAGCCATCGATAAAAACATAGTGATGACCGATGTAGATATTCAGAATATATTACGAACGAAGGCCGCTGTCTACGCGAGCTGTAGCGTGCTGCTCAAAACGTTTAGCTACCAATTTAGTGACCTTAGCAACGTCTTCATCGCGGGGAGTTTCGGCAACTACCTCGACGTGAAGAAAGCAATAACGATTGGATTGCTGCCTGATCTTTCGCTTGATAAGTTTAAGTTTATCGGCAATGGGGCCCTTGGCGGGGCACGAATGGTTTTACTGTCACGAGATCTGCAAGACAAAGCGGCAGAAATTGTTGAAAATATGACACACATCGAGTTGAGCGTCAGCAGCATGTTCTTTAAAGAGTTTACCTCATCATTGTTCATTCCTCACACGGAACTTGATCAGTTTCCCCACGTTTCCAAACGAGGTTATACTTAAAGGCTCAAGTGCAGTCAGGTTATTATTTACCCTGTTTCTAGCAGTAATCCTGTAGACGGAAGACTTGTGAGAGTGCGTTTCTGCTTCTGAGCTGTAACGAGGGCGTGCAATTTTAAGTAGCATAGCAGAGTAATTTTAGGTAGTGGAGCGTACAGTACGGAAAACAGCATGCAAACCATTGCTATAACAGGTAAAGGCGGAACGGGCAAGACGACTTTTGCCTCTCTCCTTGTAAAACATCTTAGCGCCGATAACAAAGCCATTTTGGCAGTTGATGCAGATCCCAACTCAAACTTAGACATGCGACTGGGACTTCGCGTACAGCAGACGATTGGCGACTTGCGAGAGGATCTACTCAAAGAGTCGTTTCCTGCTGGAATTGCCAAAAATGAGCTTATCGAGTACCAAATACGACTAGCCCTCGTTGAAGGGGATACGTTCGACCTTATCGCCATGGGACGGCCCGAAGGACCCGGATGCTACTGCTATATCAACAACGTGTTGCGGGATGTCCTGGACAAACTCTCCGTCAATTACGACTACGTCGTCATTGACAACGAAGCGGGTATGGAACACCTTTCTAGACGGACAACGAGAAACGTTGACGTATTGTTCATTATCAGCGACGTCACTGCGCTAGGTATCACCACCGCGAGTCGGATCAAAAGGCTTTCCGAGGATCTCAATCTCGTCGTAGGAAAAACTTTTTTGGTGCTGAATGAAGTGAAAAACAACGTGCCCGATAGCATCAGAAGTCAGATCCAGCAACAACAACTAGAGCTCATCGGGACCATTCCGACAGATGCCTTAATTGAAGAGTATGCGTTGGAAGGAAAGTCTTTTTTTGAGTTGCCGAATAATTCGGCTGCGCTTAAAGCAGTTCGCGAAATCGCAGAGCGCTCTATAGCACCTTAAGTAAGTTCGCTATCCATTGGCCAGCTCCTTCAAATATTTCGGAAGAGCCGATGAGTCCTTTACACCAACGATTACTTCCCAGCCCGTGAGCTCCTCTAATTTCATTTTCAGCATCGCGATCATGCCGGGAATTATAAGCTTTCGGTGATCGACCTTATCTGCAATCTTGTACTCCGTTAGGGTCTGTGCGATTTTCTCTGGTGTAAACTTATCAGCGGCGAATGCCGTCATCACTGATAATCCTTCGGTATCTACCACGAGAAGGTGTGCAGGAACCTTGCTCGCCTCAATATCACTTGCCACGGTAAAATATGTTAAGGAAAAGTTAGACGTGACGATAACCGGCGAGTTACGACTTGGTTTTCCTATTTCATAGAGGCCTGGGTTGACCTGTATGAGCGCTTGGGGATCTGTAAATATGTTGGTTCTTAATGTGGTCAGTGGGTATAGCCGCGCGGGATCGAGGTCACTGAAAAGTATTAACGAGGCATATTTCAGCGTTCCTATCGCCGCTCTAATCGCTTGAGTTTCAACATCCGCGCCGTTATCCAAGTTTATCATAACAGGGAAACCTAGCGGCCGGAAAAGCTTCTTGACGCTCAGTCGACGCAAGATGGTCAACCATTCCAGTGTCTGGCGTAAGGGCTTAGCACCGAGGTTTAAATCTAAAACGATATCCTCTAAGCCCTCGCTTTTTGCTACTTCCGACAGTGACACGAGCTCATCGATGTCATCTGCATAAAGCGCGAGTGGGCACGCGTACTGCTTTGCAAGCTTTGCCATTGATGCACAGTTGTTAGTACTGCCCGCGTAGATTAACGGTTTAGCCTTCGATACAACCTTGAGTCCCGCTTCAACGACTTCAGGATTATCGCTCATCAAAACTAGCGGTAATCCACTGTTGTCGTTCACGAGCGTCACCGCATCAGAGAAACGCTGCGCGCCCCCTTTCGCTTTGACCCCGATCAAGTCAACTCCTGAGACAATGCCAATGCGCTCGTATTTCATCGCGTCAAGCTTCTTGGCCCTTTCAACAACGCTGTGGTCGTCGAGGTCGTCTTCGATTATGAGCGCATATGCCGTCTGGTTGAAGAACGTCTTTTCGTGTCTGAAAAGCTCTGTTTCACCTCCGATCTCTAAATCGCCGACTTTCACGGTGCGCATAGGCGGCGAAGCGGAGCTCTCTAGTTGTTGGACCACATCAGGTGCCACATATGGACACTTCGTGAGTTCTGCCTGTTTGTTAGCCAACATCATAGCAAACGCTAAGCATGTAGGTACCCCGCATTCGCCACAATTCTTTTTGGGCAACAGTTTGAATATATCAAGAGCTGTCATCGGCATGGTCTATCCCACCAATTCATCGACAACTCTTCTTATGATCGCTACAGACTTCGGGTGCCGGAGTATCAACGCGTTAGCACCTGCCATCAAAGCTGCAAGCGCAGTGCCGACTTCCCAAAAGACCGCCCTATCTCTCTCGTCACCGAGATTGGCATCTACGCGATATGCTTCCTTCGCGCTCCACGCAACACTAATATCAGCGATCATCGGAGATTGGAGCATTTTGTCTCCAACGAGGCCGGCGAGTTTAATTCGCTCCATCGCTGAATAAGCGTACTCCATCCCAAAGCCAACCCCTGCCATAAGCGGGTCACTGACGATATGGTCTGGCAGTACGCCAAACTCTGTGAGCATAATGTTGAGCTGCTTAGCGATATTCACGTCAATGTTAGAGAACGCGACGACCACGTGGTCGTTAGCAGTGGCAGCAACGGCTATGGACTTATAACCATCCTGTTCTGCACGCGCGAGCAAACACTGTTCTCCTTTCGCAGCTTCACCGCAAAGCTCGAAAACGCGGGAGTCCTTCTCGTAATCGCCGCTTCCTTGAATGATCAGCGGAGCTTTCACCTGCTTAAGCACCGTTGATACGAGCGATGCCGCATCCTCAGCGCTGATGTTTTCCTCTTCTGGATTCGTGCTCAGCAGCTTCAGGCAGACGAAGTCTGCGCCATATATCTTAACGCACGCGTCCGCCCATGCGACGGGATCTCTTATGACATCGCCAACGTCATCGATAATGAGCTGAGGGTAGTCTTCACCAAGGTGATCGATCACCTCCATACCGATAGCAGGTCGCGAAACTGCGCCCTCGAACGCCAAAAACGGAAGGGTCGTCTCTCCGCCCAAAAGCAGTTTCCTGTCCCTTGTTCCCCCTTCGTCATCTGTTGCGCCAAACGCGACCTCTTTTATCTTTCCGCTCCAACTCTCCTTCGGAATTGCCACCATCACAGTTACCCCAAAAGTTACGCACGACCACGTTCAGAACATACCCATTGGAGGCATATGCAGCGCAGGGTGGTCGACCTTTGCCAAGTACTCCGCTAATTCATCCGCATCCGTCGTAATAGTTTCGTCAGCAATCTTGTCTACTAAGTCCGGCAAGTCGAGTTCCTGTGCTCGCTTCTTAAGGTCTTCTCGCATCGCTTCTTTGAGCTCTTTCGGCATCCAAACGACGCGCGCTAACCCTCCGTCCGCACGGATAAATTTCTTACTCGTGATGAACTGCCTGCCGACGCCGATGAACCCGGGGGTTTGGTTACCTCCGCCTACAGAGCCCGCAAGCGTTGAGAACTTCATACCGATAGGGGTCATACCTGTATATTCACGATTGACCACTATCACGCCCTGTAGGTCGCTGCTGATCGCAACGATGCACTCAAAGCATCCGCACGACGTCTGCGGATCCTCCATCATCGTGTATTGATTCATCCGATCGATGTGGCCATGGGTGAGCTCTTGGACCGTTTTATTTACATTTGACCACTGGCCCTTTTGCTCGTCAATCACAGCGCCCTTCTCAACCGGCTGATTTGGTCCGTTTGGATCGATGCTGAATCCCGCAGCCGCATCGAGCCAGTTTAGTGCGCCGCACAGCCCCAAGCGTTCAGGAGAGATAATACAGACATGACTCGGGGCGAAGCTCTGACATAGTGTACACGCGTAAAACGTATCAACGCTCTCGTCTGTTAGCCCTTCAATACGCCGATCCCGCTCTGCATACGATTCCATAGCCTCAGGCAGGTGTTTTTCCACCTCCTTTTCGTCAGTGATGATGGTGACTTGTATCCGGCTGATGATACCGCCGAGCTCCTCCTTCATCTTATTATAAAGGATGTCACCGAAGTGCTTGAATCGTAACCCATTGGCCACACTATTCTTGCTCAGACGAACCCAAAGCAAGTTTCTCTGACCCGTATGCCACGCGCCCTCTGCGTAATTGATGAACTGGTGGATGCGTCGTTCGACGACGGGCTCAAACTCCTTTTTCATATGCTTTCCGTACACTTCAACAAGCATCCCAAGCGGTGACACACTGCCCTCTTCCATCTCATCGACATCCTTCCCGATGAGCGTGATCTCGCCGTCCTTAACCGCGTCTGCATCGCGGATCTTCACGAGCTCAAACACCTTTGTCTTGGTTGGACCGCCGCACTCGACGTAGGTCTGGGGCTTGCGCACCGTTTCTCCCTCGAAGGCAAGCCCGTAAGCGACCGGTAACGAGACCTCGCCGACCGTGACCTGCATGTCCCGCATCTCGATTGCGTGCGCGACGATCTGATTGTAATCCGTCTCCACCTCGTACTTGCCCGGCACTTCCTCCACATCTTGATCGGTGATCGTCGGTGAGCCATTGAACAGCACCGCGAACTCAATAGCTGCCTTAATGTCGTCGATAGGACCTAGTTGGACGACGACGACTTTCGGACGCTTTGCAAGGTACTCAAAGAGCCCTGTTCGATCTCCCGGCTTGACGTTCCCGAACGTCAGCGCCGCGCGGATCGCAAAGCTCAGCCCGTGAATCGCTTGCGTGAATTCGCCCACGCAAAACAGCAGCCGGTCAAGTCCCTTATGCTCGCCTATCTCGATGCCTGCCTCGGCAATCTGCTGGATGGTGTCAAATGTGGGAATTACGAGCATGCCCTTACTCTGGCAGTCCCTGATGATCTTTGCTAGTAGTTTAGGGTCCTTCGCCTTTCCTACCAACACTAAGACCCCAGGTATGGTATCATCAACGAATGAGATGCCTAACCTCCGGAGCACTTCGTCGGCAATGAACCCGGTGTATGGGGTATCCGCATACGGGTCAGGATTGTCGATGTACTTGAGGGCCTCAACGATTTCTGCAGCGACCATAGTCGCTTCTCCTGAGGCCACAGCGTTGTCAAACGTGTACTCCTCTCTAATCTTGCCCCTCACTTCTCCAAGAAGTCGCGGCAACTGCGCGAGTTTCGTCACTCTTTCGCCTGTCCACGCGGTGATGCATGGAAGATAGTACCCGGTGCTTGGGTATCCAATCTCCTTATCACGCCCGTGTTGACGTATCGCCTTATTGAGGAGCTGATCTGCGTATCCAGTCGCGATAATGGCCCCGTCGATCGCTTTCTTGTAGAGGGTTTCATTTTGTATTGCAGGTTTGCTTACGTCCGGTGTGGTACCCTTGTCGATCGCTTTCTTGTAGAGGGTTTCATTTTGTATTGCAGGTTTGCTTACGTCCGGTGTAGTACCATTCCAATACGTGACCCCGCCGTCGAGTTCGCTGTGCGCGTTCATCTTCCATCTGCGGTATTGAATGGTGTTCACTAACGTTTTCGCCGCGATCGAAGGATTAGGTTCAAATATGAAGTGCCCGCCATACACGTCCTTTGCAGTCGCCTGGGCCACCTCATCAGCAAGAGGGCTTCCCTTAATGAACGGGTAAACCCCGACATGCGTGGGCCACCCCGTTGCAACGCACCACGTTCCAATCGCCACTGCTTTTTCGCTCATCGCTTCTGGAGCGCTCGCGACGATGGGAAGGTCCTGTATATCGACATCCATTACCTGAGCAAGTTCGCTCACGAAATTTTCGACGCGCGAATTGTCCACACATGACCCCATATGAAGCACAAGCGGCAAGGACTCGCCAATGGTCTTTTCGCCGACATCTTTGAGGAACGCCTTAAGCGACTCACCCGCGTGCTCCTCGACTGCTTCTGGCGCCAACAAACCGTGCTTCGCAAGCGATTGCGCCGCACAACCGGTTACAAGCGTTAGTATGTTATTTCTGACGAGCTCTTTGGCGATCGTCAAATGGCAAAGGTCGTGTTCAGCCTTAGCGGGATTGTTGCACCCAGCGATAAGGGCGATGCCCTGAACCTCTCCGCTGCGAATCTTATCAGCGAGATACTGGAGCGGTTCATTTTCGTTAAAGGTGCTTAACAACGATTTTATGTACTCGAGGCTAAATCCTGCGACGACCTTGCTCGAAATGTTAGGGATAGAGATTTTTGTGGGATCCCTGTTCTTGTACGCTTCAATAGCAACGTTCACGATCTCTTTAGCACCTTCACGCGCCGCTGCTTCGTTGAATTCGATGTGCGTATCGCCAGGGATACGGGTAATCGGCATTGTCGATATCAGCTTCGTGTGGAAACACTGTGTCCAGAACCCAACCGATGGCGCAATGCATTGATAATCAATGACCATCGCGTCGATGACGCCTGTCATTATTGCTAACTCTTGGCTCGCGAAATTGGTGACGATCGGGATCCCTCTTCGCATGAGCAGTTCGTTGGCAGTGCAACAAATACCGACGATATTAATTCCCTTAGCTCCTGCGGCAATTGCACTGTCTTTTAGCTCATCGGCAGCGTCGCAAATCACTTCGCCAAGAATAGGATTATGTCCATGTACGCAGAGGTTGATGTGGTCCTCTTTCAGCGCGCCGAGATTGGCCTGGGACACTACCATTTGCGGAACGCCGAACAAGACGTCTGAAAGGTTAGAGCTGATGTTCTCTCCAGTCACGTCACCGAGCGAGCATTTGATGCCCCCGAAAATCAACGGTACGGGATCTGCATCACATCCCATATGGGTCCTGTGCATGACTTCGGTGATACCCTTGTCAATGTTGGTCGCAATGACGTCATTTCGCTCCAAGAGTTCTAGCCTCTTTGCGGGGAGCATAATTTTGAGCCAGGTACAGGCTTCGTCCTCATTCCTTGAGAAGTCCTCCAAAGCTGAATTCGCTACAGCCACGGCAAGCTCATTTACGTTCTTATTTTTCTCCAAACCGAGCTTTGCAGCAAGGGACCGTAATTTCGCCTCATCTTTAACGCGATAGTCGGGTGCCTTGCCTTCGCCGACGCCTTTTAGGGCATGCGCAAGATGCCTTCCGTGATCAGAGTGAGCAGCACAGCCGCCTGCCATCATTCGGATCAGGTTTCGCGCTACAATAGTGTAATCTTTAGCCCCACAGATGCCTCTTTGCGGCTCTTTGCCAAAAGGATTGATCCGACAAGGTCCCTGCAAGCAGATCCGACAGCATAGGCCTGACTCGCCAAATCCGCACTGCGGCTGCATCGAGTCTGCCCTGTCCCACATCGTCTTCATGTTATTCTGCTCGGCAAGCGGCATCATCGCGAGTGCCGCAGGATCCACGGTCATCGATTTTGGATTCGTTTTGTTACGTCTCTTGTCCATATATCAGTGCACCACACTTACACGCAAGCACGCACGATAGCTCCGCCGCACCACCGCAGAGGTCGCATTTTATCGCTTCGCTCTCACGCACCTGAATCGCCCCAAAAGGACAAACGTCAACACATTCACCGCATCCTGTGCAACGTTCATCATCAATCGTCACTACTCCATCATCACTTTTTGTAATCGCTCTCGGTTCACAAACTTCAATACACTTCGGTCGCTTACAGTGAAGACACCTCGTCAGGTGCAATTTACCGTCTTTAACTCCGATTTTTAGCCTCGAGAGAGGGCGAGGAGACTCGCTCATTGAACTGTTGATGTCCCCTGACGTGCTATGTCTTAGCGCGCATGCAAGCTCGCATGACTTGCATGCCATACAATTCTTCGGAATATACCTAGCTATTAGCATAGCAGCCAAATCTAACGCAGATTGTGTCACGACCCTCGCCGCAGTTGTGTTTCCGTCGCTATATCTGTAAGCCTGCTTGGTTGAAAACGCGAACAAAACAAATTTTCACTCAACAAGACTTCATAAAAACGCCTTGTAAAGTGAAAGAATAGGCGAAATATTTGTCGCATTCTCAGATCCGTGAAATAACGCAATATTAAGCAGCAAGCAAAGATCAAATGTTTGTACTATTTTATATGGTGCGAGTCATATATATGTATGGTCTTGCCAAGACGACGGAAAGTTTTTATAGTGAACTTTGGCAAGTGGGTAAGATTTTTCATGCCGAACTCGCTGCGGCCACTGCAAGCTCATTTACACTCTTTTCGTTTGCAAAACGAGCTTTTCAGCGCAGGCACGTGACATTCTCATCGTCTTTTACTATATAGTCAGGATTTGCCAAAGACGCACTGCGGTTGTCTTGCCGACCGTCGACAAGCGTAAGTGAATTTCATTTTTCCCGCTCACTGTCGTTCCCACCGCTCTTGCAGTATCCGCTCTGCCTCTTCCCGGTGTGCATCCATTACATATGGGAGCTCAGAAACCTTTGCTGCGTCTTTGGTAAGCGCCATCAAGTCTCTTCGAGAGAGAGCTCCTATGTTAAACTTCCTGCTTCCTGCCATCAGTTGCTGCAACCCAGTCTTGAACTTTTGGCAATAGGTATAGAGCCCGATTGCGCCTAGCGGTATTGCATCAGTTTCGTGACCAAACCGTTCCTTTATCTCGTCGTAGGAGACGAATATCTCTTTCGGCGTGACTCCGTATGTTGACACAGTCCTAGGCAAGTTCGCTTCTTCGATCCACTTCCCGATATTCTTTCCTACCATGCCGGGGATCATTAAAGCGCGGCCCATGCATACAGCCTTTACAAAGGGAGCGCCCATCGCAATTGCCTTGTATACGCCATCTTCTGTAGAGAATCCCCCTGCCATCGCGATATCGGGAACCCGCATTCCCATATCACAGAGGGTTCTGCAAAATTGGTACGTCAATGCTTCGAGATAGAATGTCGGGATGCCCCATTCATTCATCATCGGCCACGGGCTCATCCCTGTGCCCCCTGGAGCGCCATCGATTGTAATGAGGTCAAGCTTCGCTTCTGCCCCATAGCGGAGTGCCATAGCGAGTTCCATCGACGAATATGCGCCTGTTTTAAGCGTGATACGTTTAAATCCAATGTCGCGCAGGCGGTCTACTTCTTCAAAAAAGGCGGCACGAGATACGAACCCAACGCGAGAATGTCGCTCGAATTGCCTAATTCCACCGTCCTGGTATGCCCTTTCCACTGCCGGAAGAGTTGGGTCGGGCAGCACGATATACCCGCGGTCCTTAAGCTGTCGTGCCCGCTCAATGGTTTTGACTTGTATCTCGCCTCCGATGCACTTCGCTCCCTGACCCCATTTGAGTTCGATCGTTTCCAAATTGTGCTTTGAAGCTAGATACTCCGCAACCCCAAGCCGCGTATCCTCTACGTTAATTTGGACGAGCAGCTCTCCGTATCCGTCGTGATATCTTCTATAGGTATCTATTCGGTAATCCATATCCGGCGATTTCTTGACTTTACCCTCACTATCAAGTTCAAGCCCGGGATCCACTCCACAGACGTTCTCTCCGCAGACGATAGTAATTCCTGCGAGCGCCGCGCCCGTCGCAAAGTGTTCCCAATTATGCTTCGCAATTGTGGTAGAGCCCAATGCACCGGTGAATATGGGTACCCGCATCTTAGTCTTTTTATTATACCCATACTCCGTTTCGGTATCCACGTTTTCAAAAAGCGCGGTGTCGGGACCCGCCTCAACACCCTCTGGTAGTCCTTCGGCGCCCACGGCATACCCCTGAATGTTTAGGTGTGAATAATCTATCGGGTAGTTTTTGTCGGCGCCGGCGGTAACTTCTCCGAACCTGGCTTGGTAAAGCACTTCTCGGCCCCTAAAGGAGGACAACCAGATTTCACAGCCGCCTTTACAACCGTCAAGGCATTCTGTACATATCCCCGACATTGGGACAACATTCTGTGCGCGGTTGAAGGTGTGCGTTACTATATTAGCGTTCGGTCTTCTCAGGTTCATGCCGTAATCGCTTCCTTTTTTTTATTTATCCGTCGTTTACACCACGGAAGATCCGTCTTTTTCGAATTTTGTTAACTCGCGTTATAGCTTTCTGGTTCGCTCGGTTACATCTATTGTCCATATATCAGTGCACCACACTTACATGCAAGCACACACGATAGCTCCGCCGCACCACCGCAGAGGTCGCATTTAACGGCTTCATGGCCGCGCGCCTGTATCGCCCCAAAGGGGCACGCCTCCACACATTCAAGACATCCAATGCAGCTTTCGTCATCAATCGTCACTACACCGTCGCCATCTTTTGTAATCGCGCTTGCTTTGCAAACCTCTATACACTTCGGGTGCTTACAGTGAACGCACGTTATAAGATGCAATTTGCCATCGTTATGAACAATCAAGAGCCTCGAGAAAGGGCGCGGGTGCTCGCAGATTGCTGTGTTAATATCACCTGACGCGCTATGTCGCAGCGCACAGGCAAGTTCGCACGACTTGCACGCCATACAATTCTTAGGAATAAACCTTACGAGCGAATCTATGCAAGCATCACAGCCTTCGCCGCATTGAAATTGCTCTTCGTCCCAATCAAAGCAGTTCATGTATTTCACCTCATCGAGCAAAGAACGAAGGTTTGAACCCTCACCGGTATATTCCGCATTTTTTTAGAATTCAGCTTCAGCAAAATCCTTGGAAATAACACGATATTGAACGATAGGTTAAGATCGAATACCTTTTTTTATTTGGAACGAGTCATATATATATGTGGTCTTCGCAGGACGACAGAAAGTATTTATAGCGAGCATAGGCGAGTAGGTGTAAGCTATGGGGCTTGTAAGCGTTCGTTTCTTCGCAAATTTACGCGAAATCGTAGGGCAACCGCAACTCAGTGTAGAGGCGAGCACCATACGTGAGTTGCTGACCGCGCTCCGATCAGAGCACCCTGCGCTGCAACCGTTACTCTGCGAAGACGGCGAGGTCCGCCCTTACATTACAATCCTCATCAATGGCACGAACATACGCGAAATGGAAGCGCTGGCGACGATTCTATCCGATGGCGATGAAGTCGCGATCTTTCCTCCTGTTTCAGGCGGTTAACTTGGACGATTGTCAATCACTGAGGTCAACTTACCACTTCGTAAGCTGACTTAACGATCCTTCCATACCTCTATAATCCTCTAAAAGCTCGCGGCCGAAAGCTGTCAAATTGGCTCCTCCGCCTTCTTTGCCACCTCGCGTCCTTTCAACGAGAGGATGCCAAGTCGTTTTTCAACGATGGTTAAACGTTCCAGTGCGTAACGATATGACATTCCCAGCTCGCGCGCTGCGGCGCTTGTAGAGCTAAGTCTCACGATTTCGACAAGAAGCCGCATCGTGCCAAGGCCGAAAACGTGCTCTCCATTTTCGCCGACAAACCAAAGCTTGAATCGCGGTCTGATTCTCACGCTCGTAAGATAAAGAGCGCACATGCACACTAAACCATAACGATGATATTCAAAACACTAACTCAGTTCGAGGCGGCTTTGAACGTGTTTCTCAAAGCCATCGTGCCTATTGATGACACTGAGGGGGCACCCATACGAGAGGCTAGAGGGAGGGTGCTTGCCCGCCAGATCATTGCGGAACGAAACGAACCTAATTATCGGCGGGCAGCTACGGATGGTTACGCGGTCGTTGCCGACGATAGGTTAGGAGCAAGTTAGCTTTCACCCGTTGTTCTCAAAATCGGAGAAGACATAAAACACGGCGTTGCCTCTCGAGTTCTTACTGGTTCTAAAATACCAGACCAAGCTGACGCCGTTGTGATGGTTAAAGGTGTCGAACGTCTTGACGACGTCGCTGAGATTAAAGCGCAGGCGCATCCGTTCGAAAATGTAGGCCTCAAAGGAGAGGACGTAAACCGCGGTGAGCATATTTTTGCTCCAGGCCATCGGCTACGACCGCGGATATAGGCCTGCTTGCTTCCCCCGAAGTCCAAGATGATTGGTCGCTACAGCGCACTTTGTTTCAATCTCTTTTACTACAACTTTTTATTGTTAAACGTTAATTGAACGTTGCCATGGGGTAGTAGGGTAGCTTGGTCCATCCTCGAGCGTTTGGGACGCTTGGACGGCAGTTCGAATCTGCCCTACCCCATAGATCTAAAGTGTTCACGATTCGACTCAAAACACACCATATAAGGACTCGTAGCCTAGTCAGGATAGGGCACCGGCCTCCTAAGCCGGCGGTCGAGGGTTCAAATCCCTCCGGGTCCGCTTTCGTCATACGTGCGACAACGTGTCAATCTAAACATTTATTCAGTGCACCTAGGCATAGCGGAGTTTATTGCGCCACGCGTTCTCCTTAAGGGCTCAGTTGCACACACGTTTTCACGCGGAACTCAAACGCCGCGACTGGATAAATTAATTTATGCTCAGTTAGTATATCCGGATCAATTTCCCCAAAAGTCCCAACGGCCTCTCCATTAACGATAATCTTGGCGCGTCTTCCCTCAATAAACGAGGGATGATTGGCTTCAGAAACCTCAAAAGCGCAGCCTGTTTCGCGCATAACTGCACTCACTACCTTCTTCATTTCCGTAAAACTAGCGATACTGGACGCGATAACACCAGCACAAAGGCGACTTTCTTGGGCGACATTAGCGATGAGGTGGACGACATCGCCTACCTCGTATACCATTTGAGGATACTCTCTGTGCTGATTAAGAGCCAACGTGTCTATTAAACCTGGCAGCAGACTCGTCCGCAAGCTGATATGCTCCTCAAGCAGGGGATTTTCTATAATAACTGCTTGACTGGGATCTGGAGCCAACATAAGCGTGATCACCTCTAAGAATCCAAGGCCCTGCAAAACGTCCCTGAGAATAGCTGATTGCTGCTCCTCTTCTAGCCGGCCACCTATCGTTCCAAGCTTCGGATATGAAGGTGGAACATTTTCGTAACCAAAACCTATCGCAACGTCCTCGATGATGTCCACCGGGTGCATGATATCAGTTCGGTAGCACGGAACGGATACCGTAAAACGGCCGGCGTCGACCGCTGCCTCCATACGCATCTTCTGAAGTGAAGCCAGGATCGCCTCCTCGGTGATATCAGCGCCGATGCGCCGCACTATGTCGCCTTTTGTGACAACGATAATCGAATTGCCCATGTTCGGAGTGCTTAGTACTTGGTCGTGATCTGGATAAACGACTTCCACCGTCTCGACGCTCGCTCCTCGGTCAGATAGCGCTGAGACGAGTATGTGAAGGCAGTCTTGTATTGCTTTCATATCGAGGCCAGTTACGTCAATAAACAGATCAGTGGTTTTCTCGGTCACTCGAGTAAGCTCACCGTTTATGATTGGAGGAAATGAGAGGACATTGTCATTTGTGTCGAGGATGAGGGGATGACGCTCGCCAACGATGTGTGCATATTCCTTTCCCTTTGGATGAACGCGAAGAATCTCGGCGGGGGTCATAACCTCGGAAAAATCGAGCGGCACGAAGGCAACCTCGCCGAGCGTGTATCTAAAAGGCGGACTAACGTGCGAAAGATCGTGAATGCCAATCGCTGCCTTTCGCCGATCCCGCCCGACACCCCAGTGCAAGTCCTCTTGCAAATCGATCAGAGACTTGATCGTTCTTTCATCGTTCTTAACCCCTCGGACGACCGCGCACACTATGTAAGGACGAACTAAATTAACGGACGGGTCGACTTCTACTTCTATGCCAGAAGGTCTAGCTGTGTAAGTGGGGAGGCCCGTCTCTATTCCAAGCATACCCCTCAGTGCTCGAGCTGCGCCCTCAACACTAAAAAGATCGGGCCTATTTGGGAAAAACTCGACCTCTATCTCATCGTTGACGCACCCGACATCTGCACCCAAGCGTGGGAGCAGCTCAACAATCGTATGGACGTCTGCGCCCACCATTTCCTGAAGATCCTCACGATTCAGACTGACAACTGGCACTAATTCACCTTAGCGTAATGCAAACGGGATGTTGCGCAACCACTCGACGTCACTCATATAGAGCTTCCTGATATCAGTCAGTCCCATCTTGAGCATAGCAATCCTCTCAATACCGATGCTAAACCCCAGCACGCTTTTAAGTCCGAGCGGCTGCGTCACTTCGGGCCGAAAAACTCCCGCACCCACTAACTCAAGCCAGCTTCCATCCACGAAGATGTCACCCTCCAAGCTCGGTTCAGTGAATGGAAAATAGCCAGGCCTAAATCGAACACGGTGAAATCCGAGTCGCGCGAAGACCGTCTTTAGCACACCAATCAAATCAGCTAAGCTCAGGTCCTCACCGTGAATCGTCCCCTCACATTGATGAAACTGCGGAAGATGTGTTGCATCCATACTTTCTCGTCGGAACACGCGGTCTATGCCGAAAATCATTGCGGGGGGCTCTGGATGATGGACTAAGAAGCGAAATGCAGATCCGGTCGTGTGGGTGCGCAAGACTGCTCGACGGGATCGTGCCAGGTCAAACTCGCCACCCCACCCTAAAGACCCTTCACAGCCAGAAATATGAGCCGCCGCGACGCGTGCAGCCAACTCGGTCGGCAATTCAAGTGCAGCTGGTCGCGACAGGTAGAACGTGTCTTGTTCGTCGCGCGCGGGGTGATCTTGCGGTACGAACAAAACATCGAAGTTGTGGAATTCGCTTTCTACGATCGGACCCTTAAATTCGGTGAACCCCATCGATATGAAAATATCGCGCATTTCATCAATAAGGCGCCGTAATGGGTGTGCTTTCCCTGGATAGAGCGTTAGAGTATCGGCATTGACGTCGTAAGGCTTCAATCGCCCCCGCCACGCGCCAGAAATGATAAGTTCAGAAGTAAGATCTGCAATGTCACGGTCTGCTGCATATAGTGTTTCAAGTTGCGTCTCGGCACCTGCGCGAGTTAAGGTGATCTCATGTGATGTGCTCTTATGTATCCGCACGATGTTGCGCTTTGCCAGTTCCTCAAGCGTGCGTTCTGCTTGTTGTTGTTTCACAGATACGTCGCTTAGCGTGAACCGCTTCATTACCTTAACGTCCTGAAGCACGCGTTCTTCAGGAAGCTCATCTGCCGGGCGTGGCGATAGGAAAGAATTGCCATTGACAGTCTCGATGACCGCCCAACCTCGCCGCTTTAGCCAGCCGATGGCGATTTGCACCGCGTGAAATATACCCTGGAGGTCGCTAAGGGGTGTGGGCCCGTTAATAAGCAAGTAGTCGTGAACCTGTCGCTCTGGAAGGCCTTTCTCTGCATACGTTAATCCCTCCTCAGTCAGCTCATATGACGTGCGCGTGTCTTCTTCCACGTGCAGTAGCCCTTTGGTTTGAAGTAGATACGCCGATTGGAGAACTGCCTCAGTTCTCAGAGCAGTGTCTTTTGCAAGGGCTTCTACTGAACCTCTTTTTATACGCTTAAGCGACCGCAAAAGCATCCGGTCATTTTTAGATAGCTGCACCATACGAATCGATGACGTTAAGGACGGTAAAATACCGCCTATTCCTACTCACCTACACATAGTTATTATTTATTGTTACCTATATACAGAGTCCTCGTGCACGCAGGAACGACCTCGTTATCACACACGCAGCCCTCGTTCACTAAGAATTCATCGTGTCCAGTTTTCGAACCGTCCAGAGACGCCTCAGACAACGTGCTGAATCGGCTGGGGAGTTGGTTTAGTGGAAGATACGTATAGAAGGACCCTTTTCTTGTTTAGACGGGATTTGCGCGTGCGCGACAATAGTGGACTCATCGAGGCGTCCGCAGCCTCCGAAACAGTGGTACCTGCCTTTATCTTTGATCCGAGACTGGCATCGCAAAATCCCTACTTCAGCTACAACGCATTCCAGTTTATGGTCGAGTCGCTGCGCGACCTCGCACGCCAAGTGGCAGCAGAACGTGGCTTCTTATGCGTATTTCGTGGACGCCCAGAGGCAGTCGTGGAACGTCTCATCGCAGAGGAGGAAATAGAGGCAGTTTTCGTAAACAGAGACTACACGCCCTTTAGTCGAACGCGAGACGCTGAGATAGCCAAAGTGTGTGATGAACGCCATAATGCCTTTCACTGCATTTCTGATGTACTCCTGCATGAACCGGGCGATGTCCTTACAGACGGCGGCAAACCATACACTATTTTTTCTTATTTCTTAAGAAAAGCGCGTTCGATTCCTGTTAGGCCAGTCAACGCTGCGAGAGTGAACAATCTATCGAATCTTAGCATTGCCTCGGAAAGTCGTGAGCGCTTTAACTGTGAGTTGCCTGATCAAAACGCGCTACGATCAGTGCGTGGCGGGCGCCCACAATCGCTCAAAACGCTTACCAACCTCCACAAGTTTGCAGAGTACGAGACTGAACGTGAATACCCCGCCAAACGCGGGACGACGAGGCTTTCGGCGCACAACAAGTTCGGCACGTGTTCAATACGAGAAGTTTACCACTCTGTTGTGGACAAACTTGGTGCCGAACATCAGCTCATAGTTGAATTGTTCTGGCGTGATTTCTACTCTCACATCGCGTTTTTCTTCCCCCACATCTTCCGTGGCTCATTCTATCCTAAGTACGACGCTTTAGTATGGGATGCCACCACACAGAAATTTGACGCGTGGCGTGCGGGACGAACGGGGTTTCCCATTGTCGACGCGGGGATGCGAGAGCTAAACGCTACCGGATTCATGCACAACCGCGTCCGCATGATCGTTGCATCGTTCCTAATCAAAGATCTGCACATCGATTGGCGTCGGGGAGAGCGCTATTTTGCACAAAATCTTGTCGACTGTGACCGCGCCATTAACGACGGAAACTGGCAGTGGTGCGCCTCGACCGGATGCGATGCACAACCGTATTTTCGAATTTTCAATCCATGGCTTCAACAGCGCCGTTATGATCATGACTGTCGGTACATAAAAACGTGGATCCCTGAGTTGCGAGAAATCGCCCCAGCGCTTCTCCATTCTCCCAACAAGCTTAATGAGGTGGCAATTCCAGGCTATCCCGCACCTATCGTCGATCATGCAATTGAAAGCAAGCGAGCGAAAAAAGCGTATCGCACAGTTGCAAAAGGTGCACAAGGAGTTCGGACGTGAGTAGACATCGCCTTGACTGGTATACTTTATTCTGCAACCGGATACACTATAAACAGCGCTAAATTAAGTAGTACTCCTTCAAGTTTTCGAGGTCGGACTCGCGTTCAAATCTCGAGTCTACGGGTCAGCTAAAGCAAAAAACGATTGATAGGTGCGTGCCCGCGCTGACTTATATTAATTCGCTTATTGACAGCAGCTCTGTGTTAACGCAGAGCTTGGCGGAAATATTGAGCCTAGTTCGATTAACGCCTCGACTTACAGTATATAGAATACATTTTCGAAAGCAGGATTGCTGATGCACAAAAGGATCTATGCGTTCTTTAAAGCGACTATTTCCTCCACCTTGTCAAGTTTCCATACGAGGCTCCGATTCTCGTTCACGATAGATTCCAAAGGCTCGGCCGGCGAATGGCCGAGCGCAGCGACAACGTTGCTTGAGAGTCCTCGCGTCTTTATCATGTTAACGAACTGCTGTCGAACACGTCGACCTTCGGAACGAGCAGTGACTTCAACTAGCTTCCCCAACAAGGTCACGAATGTGTAAGACGATAAGTCTGGACTTATCCGTTCTATCTCAACGGCAACGTTTGGATTCTCGTTGAAGTAGTGGATCTTTTTTCCGTATTTTGTTGACAAAAAAAAGAGATTGTGCCCATCGAAAACATACAAAAAAGGTGCGACGTACGGATACGAATCGCCCTTGAAGGCGATCCGGCTCACGTAGTTCTCCTTTATCAGCCTGTCATACTCCTCTTTTTCCATACGGGGGATCTTCAAGATGTCCATTTCTGCCACCAGTTTGTCGGAGTGTGGTTATCTCAGCGTTCCGCCAAATACCTGCCACGCCAGCGCTGTTTTTGCGACGATGCTGAGAACGATGTACCCGTACTCCCCGTACAGGTAGTCCTTCCACCTGCCCACCTTCTTGTACTGCAGGAACATGTTGAGGGGGAACAACAGGAAGAAGAACGTTAAGGACCCAAGGATATAGTAGATGAACGCGGGAACCGTCGACCCTTGCGTCGCTCCGATGAAGTACATGAATATCACTACCCACGGAATCAGACCGGCAAATGATCCGAATATGAACGCTGTCCAGTTCGTTTTTTCGGTTTTCTGGTTGTGCAGCTCCATCATCAGCCCGAAAAGGTTCATCGTCGCGTTTATGGCGAATAATGGGATAAGTGCAGCTATGTCATAGACGCCGCTGAGCATGGCAATCGCTACGATCATGACCGACGAACTTAACGCATAGTCGTACCAGCGGGCGTAGTTGATGTGATTCTTGAGGTTTTTGACGTACCAGCGGTTCAAGAATGGCGATGCCATAAGGAGATGGTCAAACGTCGAAATCAGCAGGAACAATGCAACAAGTAAACCCACCCGAAGCTGGTAGATCGTATTCTCGACGGGCAAAAGAAGCTGCGTGGTCGTGTTGAAATCGAGGTAATAGGTGTTTATCGGCAGCTTAAAGGAATTACTTAAAAAGACTATAGCAATGGCTTGAATTAAAAGGAACAAGCCCGCAATGACGTTGAATGTTCTCAAACGCTTAAACTTACCTTCCTCTTGGTTTTCCATCGTTGCCTCCCAATTTTGAAAAGTTAGTTGGTATCTTCGCTTATAAAACTATTTAGTTTGCATGCGGATTTCTGAAGCTGGGATAAACCGCTGCGCTAGCATGATACTAGCAACCAGAGCTAGCTTTGTTCGCTTTTATTTCGGTCGCTGCAGTCTCGGATAATGAACTCTTCTATCTGATCTCGTGCTCGCTCGCGTGCCGTCTGGTGGCGTTTCAGGAACTGTACAACCTTAGCAGCAAGCTCCTTTTTGCACTCGCCACAAACGCGTGCCCCCTGCAAACACTCCTGACGCATCTCAAGCGCCCTTCGATCGTCCTTTTCAAATAGGCAAAACGAGTACTGATATACTGCACAAACCTCAGGTATTCCGCCAAGTTCTTTCTGTTCTTTCACGGTGGTTCTCCCGCCGGTAAATGCATTGGCTATCTTCTTCCGTGCCTCTTCGGGGGCGTCTGTTGTGAAAATGCTCGTTTCCGGAAGCGAAGCGGACATTTTGTCGAGGCCTAAAAGGCTTGGGAAGAAGCGGCTATGTACGAGCGCTGGCTTGTAGTAGCCCATTTTGGGCGCAACGTCACGAGTGATGCGAAAGTGCGGGTCCTGGTCGATCGCACAAGGAATCAGTACCCGGAACGTTTCGCCCTGCCAAAATCGTTGGCAAGAATGCAGGCGCCGATTGCATGCTGGTAAAAAAAACCATTCCAATGTTAGTGCTTGTATCGAATCCGAAAACCGCTCGAGCCGCCGAAAACGTCACGCGCTTCGCTACTTCTAGCGCGATTGGATAGAGGGTTCTTACATACTCGGTGTCGAGAAATATCCGCGTCTTTTTCGGATCGAAGCCGAGCGCGATAAGATCGAGGCAGTTGTCATATGAAAAACCACGCGTCGCGTATGCACTCAGCTCGTCCTTCTGAAGGAATTTTTCATCGTCGGTCATCTGGAAGTATAATTCAGCCCCAAATGCGTCTTGCAAGTACTTCGTGAACATCCACGGCATCAGATGACCAAGATGGGTCTGCCCGGAAGGCCCTCTTCCGGTGTAGAGTACGAACTTCTCACCCGCTTCGTATTGATCCAATATCCAATTGAGGTCTCGATGTGAGAAGAAGACCTGCCGTCGCAACATCAACGGGATTGAACCGGTGAGTTTCTTAAATCGCGCTAAAACAACCTCGTCTATGGGCTGCGTTCCAAAAAGGGCTATCAGCTTGTTGTAGTCAACGTGACCTTCGACTTCCCACGGAGTTACGATAAACTCGTCGCTTGGCATCCTAATCTGGCCCCTTCCCTCTATTTATTTCGGCTATTGATAGTCATCAGCGGTTATAAAGACACCGTATCTTACGCGGAAGCTTTGCACTGGCGCTGCTTCTTCGCCCCATTTCGAAACCGGGCAATCAAAAGCAAGCTGTTATGGTTTTGCCCGTCCAATGTCAAGGTATTCGAGGGCCTTCTTTCCCTTATAAGCAAAAATCATCCGCTTGCGAACGCCGTGTGCAAGACGAATCGCCCGTGACATCTCAGGCAGCATTACAACGAAATCTTTTGGGAGGGCGTGAACGAGGTACTTCGAGTGCGGTATCCGATCGACGTCTTCGATTTGCTCGTATGCCCTAAAATGGCTTCCAAACTTGAAACCAGTTTTAACGACGAAACCACGATCCCTAAGATCCGTATACACGTCTAGTTTCATTGCGAATTCAGGTTCAATAACCTTGGCTCTGCGGATGAACTGCAACGTGGTGAAGCGCCTGCTTGTAACCCCATCCTCAAGCGGCAACCCGAGACGCATGACAGATATGCGCACTCAAGAAGAGAGAGCTGTAACTTTTTTCCGTCTACGAGCTTTCCATAAAAACCAGCTCGGTAGAGCTGCACGGCGTGATGCTCGTCCCAAATCACCACTCGATCATCGAGAAGGGTGGCATCCGCTTCGGCGAGATCCGGCGCGAGCTGGGGCATCTTACCCTGCATATTCGCAGTTTTCGCTGCGTAAAAGGTCAGATCACTTTCCCCATCGACGACCGCGAGGAGCATCTTTTTCCGCACGTTTTGCGTGAGTTTCACCTTTTCCACGAGTTCCAAAAAGGGAAGGGAAATGCGCTCAGAGAGCACGTAGACGTAAGCTGACGCGGGACCCTCGCCCGGCCTCCCGCCGCGTGGATAAAGGCGGAAATCGGTTACGCTAGGCTTCACATAGTAGCCACGTTCACGCAGGTCTTTGTAGGCGACGTACTTAAGATCCAAGTCTGGTTGAATGCTGGAAGCTATCTTGAAGAACTCTTTGAGCGTGATTCCTAAGTCGAGTCGCTCCCGTTCGATGAGAAAAGCAGCCTCGACGAGTGACAGTTCAAGAAAGTCGCCTTTCATTCGGCCATAGTAGCTGAAATCCTGCTCCTCGAAGCATTCTTTCGAGAGCATCACACTATCGCCTTTTATTTCAATCGCCATCGCCACACACTTTTCCCGTCATTTCCAAATGCTGGTGACGCGATATTACTTTTTCCCCCTAATACATAGCTTAAAATAGCAGTCTGGCGAGACTTCTGTTGTTACGAGGTAGGCCCAGAGGATGCTCTCAGTTGCAGATTCAATTAGCGGACAGTTTGTGTCCCTCTTCCCCTTCCCGTTTTTCAATAAAATGCAATCGTGCGTGTTGCCGCGCCTTCTTACCTCAGATGAAAACGTCGTCGTGGCTGCGCCTACTGCATCTGGAAAGACCGTTCTCGGAGAGCTTGCTATGGTTCGCGAGCTCTCAAAGCCACGCAGAGGCAAAATCCTCTATCTGGCCCCGCTGCGTGCACTCACAAACGAGAAGGAAAGTGAGTGGAACACCCTTTTTACGCCAATGGGGTTCGACGTCTACGTCGTTTCTGGCGAACGAGAGCTAGACCCTGCAAAAGCACGTAGCGCCCAGATCATCATTTCAACGCCGGAAAAATGGGATTCTTCAAGCAGAAAACACAGCACGACTCATAAGTTCGTCAACGACGTCTCTGTGATTATCATCGATGAGGTGCACCTTCTGGATTCCGACGAACGCGGAGGCGTGCTTGAAGCGTTGGTCACGCGAATGAAACGAATCAGAGACGGTAAAGTTCGCATCGTTGCGTTAAGTGCAACGATGCCCAACGTTGGCGAGGTCGCCCAGTGGATAGGGGCTTCCGAAGACCACACCTTTTCCTTTGACGATTCATTCCGTCCAGTCCCGCTCATAGCCGACGTCTTTGGGTACAACCCTGGTAAAAACAAGTTCGTTGACAAGTACATCAGGTTATACAAGGCTGTGCAGCTAATAGAACCCCACGTTCCTGACGGCCAGGCACTTATTTTTGTCGCCACCCGATCTGACACGGTTCAAGCAGCGTCGAAACTTGTCGAAATCTTCAATACAAAAAGTACGATACTGACGACAAACGAATCGGAACAAGTAGCCACACGAATAAAGAATAAATCCCTCGGCGACGCTGTGCGCAACGGCGTCGGTTTTCACCACGCCGGCCTTGTCAAACAAGACCGAGATATCGTTGAGGAGGCTTTTAAGGCGGGACACATCAAGATATTAGTCTCCACCTCAACGCTTGCCTGGGGCGTCAACCTCCCTGCACGAGTCGTCGTAATTCGAGACATCGCAAACGAGGTTATTGACGAAGAGATGAGCTCACTCGATATCCTTCAAATGATCGGACGCGCTGGTAGGCCCCAGTACGACGAACGAGGGTTCGGGTGGATTATCGCACCGCGCGACCGTGTGGGAGACTTCATCGAGATGTTACGCGAGGGCCCACCAATACGCTCGCAGCTAAACAAGACGTTAAGTGAGCACCTGAACGCTGAGATCAGCATGGGCACGATCAATAGGCGCGCGGAAGCCAAAAAGTGGCTTAGCGAAACGTTTTATTATGTGCAAAACCCGCAGTCGAGTGTCCTTTTAGATGAGCATGTAAGCTCACTCATTGGACAAGGATTTACCGTCGAGGCAGAAGGTCGCCTGCTTCCAACCGATCTCGGCAAACTTGCCTCGAAATACTACCTCCGTCTCAACACAGCTCGAGGATTTGCGCAATTGAGGGAGTCACCGACTGATGAGGAGTTACTTGATGCTGTCGCCTCTGCTGAGGAATTTGCCGATGTCGTCGTCAGGCGGAACGAGGTCTCTGCGATAAAGCGTACACAATCAAGTTATCAAGGGCACAAGTCAAAGGTACGCGCTATTTTGGACACATACATTGGACGTGGAGAAATCGCCGAAGCACTAAGGAGTGACGCATGGCTCATTAGACAAAACGCGCTTCGGCTCTTGTCCGCACTCGAAGCATTTGTAGAGCGTTTCAATGCACCGGAAACCGTCTTGCGAGCGAGAATCCTCGCGCTACGGGTCGAATATGGAGCGCCAGAGGAGCTGTGCTCGTTGCTTCAGCTCGACGGGGTGGGTATAAAACAAGCGACTCAACTACACGCCCAAGGAGTCCGGTCGCCATTTGACCTAACCCCGGCGATACTGACTAGACTCATTTCTGGAACACGAATTGCTCGGTCAATAGACCGGCTGCCGAAGATCACGATAGATATGCAGTTGCCCGACGCTGTCCCATTTGGACAAAGTGCTATGTGTTACGCAACCATATCAAACGCTCAGGGAGGCGCGCGTTTGACTGTGACCGTGTTCGCTAACGGCCTAAAAATGTTTCGCGACAGTTTTTATCTTGCGAAGGGCTACACCAAATCTATTCCAATCGGGGTTTATGGGTCGGAAAACGCGCACGTCTGCTATCAAGCAAGAGTTGACTTCCTCAACTGTATTGAACCTCCCATGACCCAAGAAAAGACAATCGTTGTCATGGGATTGCCAGAAAACCTTCAGAAGGCTGATACGTACACGTGTATTGAGCCGCTTGCGACCGACGGAGAAGAACTGCGTCTGCGTGGATCCCGGCTTACAATCCCGTCTGAGGCATCGCAAGAAGGGACTACTGAGTGCCTGCCACAGAATCTGCTGCAAGGACTTACGCGCGAGTCGACGCACAGCAACGGGGCGAACTCGTTAGATGAGTCGATTTTAGAGGTGCGTACACGTTCAGTAGGACGTTGCAAGAATTGCGGTGGTTTTTTAAAACGCGCTGGAAACATAATAACGTGCGAATGCGGGGCGTTCTACAAGTTGCCTAGTGGGACAGATCTCGCTGACAGTACGTGTAGTTGCGGGTTGCCAAAACTGAAGCTTCAGCTTTTAGGCGAAGATGTGTGTGTTGACCGTCAGTGTGAACGCATTGAAGATGTAATCGCCCGGCACTTCGCCACAAGCAACTTCGTCTGTCCACGTTGTCATAGTCCCCTATCTGTAGTGCGCAGGAAAGGAATCATCGTTGGATGCAACGACTACTACGATGGGTGCAAAACGGCCTTCCTTTTACCAATGAACGCAACGATCGTTGGACGTTGCAAATGCGGGCTGCCCAAGCTCCAGTTAAAAACCAAGATGAGA
This sequence comes from Methanobacteriota archaeon, assembly GCA_963719035.1. Lineage (GTDB taxonomy): Archaea > Halobacteriota > Bog-38 > Methanoflorentales > Methanoflorentaceae > Methanoflorens. Next base: position 676,041 of record CAVRAO010000002.1, read on the forward strand.
TGTCTTGACACAAAGTGTCGCACTTAAGCGCGAAAAGTGATACGGGCCGCGCAAGTTTGGTATTCTACCGCAACACGCTGGATCTTTTACAAATCGTAGCGTTGTCCGGATCAAGACCACGCCATTCAACGACGAAGCCTAACGCTTCCAAGGTCGTCTCAGGTGATAATATTCCTTCTTCTTCAATTGTCTGTAGTGCAGTGGACAGTGCGCATCCGTTAACCGCTTGGAGTTTTTTTGTGATTTCACTGAGTTTTCCCTCACTTATCAGCTGCATGCCAATAAGACGGTACTGAGCTGCCGGATGAGCCTGCAGCCATCGTTTGAGAGCCCCCACCGAAACCGTTTGTTCGTCGGCCAATCGAGGTACGTCGATTAGGTCTCCTTCAAGTTGGAGTTTAGAACCGTCAATAGTGTCAACTTCCTGCAAGATGGCGGTTTTCTCTAAATGCTTCAAAAAGCCGACTATCGGCTTAACTGGCACCTTCTTATCATAGAGGATAACGAAGCCTTTGACCTTCTCAAGTTGGGAACAATTGAGGCTCCGATCGACAGCGATCAGCAAGTTATCGACGGCGAGCTCCCGCAACTTTGCGAGCTTCTTTTTAAGGTACTCGTCGGTCCAAAAACCGACCACCTCAAGATACGCTTTCAAATTGTTCTTCTCAAAGCTGAAATCTGGGATAAACACATAGCGGCCGGCTACCAGTAGTTCCGGTTCCCTTTTGAGGGCCCAGCCCAACTTCAAAGCCTTAAATGAGCGCGCGAACGCCGCTTCAACTGAGCTGTCATATTGCTCTCCTGTTTTCTTGGGACGTTGCGCCGGAAGAAAATCTCTCGCCGTCCTCGCATTAAGCTCTAGTACCAACAGCTTGGGTGCTTGTCGTTCCCCACCGACGATTTGTGCTTTGAGGTGCCAGTTATCAGCTTCAATCACAGCAGGGAGCAGTTTTGCCAGTGACGTCCCATATCGTTCCGTGAGCTTGAAGAGCGATATAGGACCATCAACTATGACGCTGTATGCCCCGTCTTGTTGCTCCACTGCGTACATAAGACCTAAACGCTTGAGCAGACTGAAAATACGTTGGTAGTTGCTCCCGACCATAAATTCGAGAGAGGCGGCTTTGAATAGCAGCGTTTGTGTCAAGCTTAAGTTATATTGCTGAATCAACTCATGTGGCAGGGGGGCCACAAAGCTTTCGAGCACCAGTTCATCTTCGAAATCGCCCCATAGTGACGCCTCGAGTTGAGATGATGAGAGGTGTAATCGTGATGCGACCTGAGCGATAACCTCCTGCCTCAGCCCTTCTGTCCCGACAAGCGGATACAGATTTGCCTCTTCAAAGACTTCACGGCGGGCTTGTTTGGGATCGACATAACTATGCGGCTTAAATGTTGCCGAGCGGTCGAGCAATGCGACTAAGCCCCTAACCAAGCGATAGTCAAACCCGGTTTGCTCAAACTGCTGACAATCGTCAGCAAGCTCGCCCTTGCGCTTGTTTACGTGTGCTTCAAACGTTTCGATCAAATCAGACGCCAGTTCTAAGTAACGCCCTTCAATCGGGACGTAAACCGGTTTAATCTTTCCAGAGCGCGCCCGCGTAATGAGAAGATTGCTAGGGAGCATTCTCTGCAGCCCTCCATTTTCGCTTCCGACGGTGACTCATGCTTGTTTCGGTCGTATCCCGCGTGACGATTTCAGTGAGCCTTGCACGCTTTCCCTCTCGCTTACGTAACACGCGCCCGAGCCGCTGAATGAATTCTCGGGAGCTGCCGGTGCCACTCAATATGATCGCTTGCGAAGCCTCGGGAACGTTGACGCCCTCGTCGAGCACTTTAGAGGTGACTATCATCCGGTACGCTCCATCATGAAACCTGTTGAGTATCTCCCTGCGCTCATCTTTGAAGGTCGTGTGCGTTATTGCCGGGATCAAATACGTCCGAGCGATGCGATGAACGAGCTTATTGTGCTGAGTGAAAATTATAGTCTGCTCAGATGGATGCTCAAGAAGAAGTTCTTTTAGCGCCTCCATTTTTGCTCGTGAGTTCAAAGCGATGTCTAAAGCCCGATTCCGAGCTAGGAGCGCCTTTCGAGCCTCCGGATCCCACGAGCTACGCTTTATAAACTGAGCAAAATCGTGCTGCGTTCGAAGCGTCACGTTGCGGCGCGCAAGGTAATCGGTGAATATGGAATGACACTGCGAATACTCCTTCGCCTCGTCAGGCTCCAAGTCGACGAAGCGGCGCGCGACTTCATAACCAGAAAGATGTTCTTCTGCAAGGTCCTGCACAGTTAGCTCATAGACTTTGCCCCCCATGAGGCGATTGAGTTCGCTGTGAAGTCCGTCTTCACGCTCATATGTTGCCGTTAGCCCAAGTCTCGCACGCGAGAGAAACATTTCAGCGATATGACGGTACCCCGCAGCAGGGAGGTGATGGACCTCGTCGAAGACGACTAATCCAAATCGATTGCCAAGTTCTACTGCACGTAAATATGCTGAATCATAGGTCGAAACAGTAAGCGGTTTGAGTAAGTTATCACCACCGCCAAAGACCCCGATCTCGATGCCAAACTCACCTGCAAGCGTGCCCCTCCACTGCTCTACCAGATCGAGTGTAGGTACAACGACTAATGTAGGTACTTGCAGCTCGCCAATCGCACCGACAGCGACCATGGTTTTTCCGGCGCCAGTCGGCAGGACAACTGTCCCTCGTTTTCCCGCTTGCATCCACGAGTCAAGCGCATCTCTTTGATAGTCGCGAAGCGTGGTGCGTAGCAGCAGGTGCGGCACAGGAAGCAACTTAAGCGCTTCATCTACGAAATCGATGTGGCTATTCTCGAGGTACTCTATGATATCTGCATAATGTAATGCCAACGCTCTGTATGCACCTGAACGCGCGTCCCAATTGGAGTTCGGAACACGAACGTCACCCTGAATCAGTAGTGTGCCTTTGTCATATTGAATCCTTACCTGCAATTAGTTCACCCAGGAGTTTAAGGCAGCTCTATTCAGCTCATCCTGCACTGTGTTCTCGCGAACGCAGCAGCGTACAGCTTTTTAACCATTCACCTCGAGCTGCACGCGTGGTACCTACGATTAAACGAGTCTCTCCCGATTCATTGCAGATTCCGCGTGCTTCAATGACCTCACCCTCATGAGCTTGCCCCGCGTAAGTGTGCGTATATGAAAGTACCTTCTTTACTGTTTCATGGTCGATTTCATAAATAGCAGGGCTGTCGAATGCAGTACCAAGCGTTGGTCACGGTGGCGCGGATGGTTGCAAATCCGTCGTCAACACCGCGCGGCTCAGCCGTTATTTCGTTGTGCGCACGCACAAACAATAGATCGAAGTATGTGTTGTCGATCAAACCTCGATTCCATTTCCTCTGCTCGTGCAATACAAACTCTTCGAACGTCAGAGCGGGGGTACGCTTCTGGTATATCCACTGCCACGTACGATTGTCAATAATAGGCAACAATCCGCATTCTACGGCATCGCGCAAAGCAGCTCTCCCACGTTCAAAGGCGGGCTTGCCGTAAATGACGAAATCAATATCAGATGATGCTGCAGTAAGCCCTACAAGTCTAGAACCTGTTACCCCCATGTAACGCCTATGTATGCCGTACCCCTCGAGTAACTCCACGATTTTCGAAATTGAATCATCGCAGTCTTCTATACCTTGTTGTGGATGCTTTAACTCCACAACGTCCTCGTAAGGAATGGCACACAGCCCATCCACGTATGCATCAGATCTTTGCATCAATTGTCGTGCCTCATCGAAGTCGACTTTGCGAAACCGCTTGCCATCCTGACGTACTCTATTGCCATTTTTGTCTGGCACATAGCGTAAGAAACCTTGGATAAACGCCTTGTTGTCGTACGAAACCACTGCGAAAATCCAATTCTTTTTAGTAATTACAAAATCTCTTATCCGAACGGTCTCGTTTGGCATCATCGTGGAATCGGGTTATCCCTTTACTGATATTAAGCTTCCTTGTGTTCGTTCAGTGATTTGTTGCATAAAGCTGCGCCTTAAAAGTTTTAACGGGAATAAAGCCGCATATGAAGCTTAAAGTCAGATAGCAGGACTGTTGGGCAGCCTGAAGATCAACATAATCAGCCTAACAAACGATGTTCGTCTTCTCAACAACAATGTCGTACCCCGCACCTCGGCGCACAACTACTTGATTGACCAGATCAACGACAGTGGAGGGGCCTAAGAGAGCTTTGCCCCCATCAAGCACACAACTAACGCGGATTTTAACATCCCTTGCAGACTTAGCCGGCCGTGCGCTAGTGATGTTCGCGCTTGTCGACGTGATAGGAGTCCCAACAGAGTCGATGAGGGCCCTAGCCACCTTATGTGAAGGAAATCGGATACCGACGAGGTTGGCGCCTGCCGTAAGGATGTCAGGAACGATATCCTTTTTTCGCAAAAGAACGGTAATCGGCCCCGGCAACAATTGATGGAGAAGGTCAACATCTTCTATGAAAGCAACGGTTTCTAACATACTAAAATTGGAAACAGCAAGCGAAATTGGCTTCATCGAAGCCATTTGTTTCAGGGCGATCACTTTCTCGACTGTTGACTTTTTTAACGCTAGCGCGCCGACGCCATAGACGGTCTCGGTCGGATAAGCAACAATCCCGCCGGCCTTGATAGCGTCAGCAGCACCCTTTATACTTCTCGTAATCCGATTAATTGTCACAAGAAGCCCTGTGTAAAAAGGTATAACTTTCAGTGTCGTCGCCTAACGACGGCTACGTCTCCGAGTGTTAAGTTTCCGGACGATTTGCCCTTTTGTGCTTTTTCTCGCCCGATTTCGATGAGAAGATTGACGTTAAGAGCCTTTTCGAGTTTCTTTCGGAGTTTATCGTCTGGTGTTAGTTCGTTTCGCTCAATTTTTTTTATCACAAGCGCTTTTTCCATTATCTTCGCTGCGAGTTGCTCCTGCGTTATCCCAGCTCTTTTTCGAGCGTTTTTTACGATCTCACTAAAGTCAGGATCGAGTTCACCCTCCATCTGTCGATATATATCCCTGTACCTAGTGCGGGAGTGCGCGGCAACTTTACTAGTGGGCCCAATAAACGTTTGAGGTCGACGAATTTCCGTACCAAGACTTCCGCACGCAGCACACGTTTCGAGCTCAGCCCCTTCAACAACAACGCGTTTAGACTTCCCAAGGATTTCTTTCCCGCATAATTCGCAGTGCATAGCTTTCCCCGAACAAAGGATATATAGCATGTAATATTAAATATCATGCGGAGGAGACGACAGTGGAAGACTCTTTTGACGAAAGCGACAAGAAAGACAACCGACTTTTCTGAATACCTTCTTGATCGGGTTCGTCAACTGGAAGAACGCAATCTCAAGCTCCGCGATGCCAATCGCAAAGTCGAAAACGAAAAGAGATCTGCTGAGAATCAAAAGGTACGTTACGAACGTGAAGTAAGAAAACTGAGAAGTGAGCTTGAACGGCTCAAAGGGCCGCCCTTGCTTGTTGGGACAGTGTTGGACGTCCTTGACGACAATCGAGTCGTTATTAAAAGCTCAACCGGTCCGAAGTTCGTGGTCAATGCTTCACAATTTATTGAACAAGAGCTCATCGCCGGCGCCAGAGTGGCGCTAAATCAACAATCCCTCGCCATCGTCGGCGCTTTACCACCGTCAAAGGACCCGACCGTGTATGGGATGGAAATCATTGAGACACCGACGGTGGGCTATGATGATATCGGCGGCCTTGACGCTCAGATCCAAGAGCTACGAGAGACTGTAGAACTCCCATTGTTGAAACCTGAGCTATTTAAACAAGTAGGCATTGAGCCGCCCAAAGGCGTACTTCTCTACGGGCCTCCGGGAACTGGCAAAACCCTTCTTGCGAAGGCAGTTGCAAAGCAAACTGAGTCAGTTTTCATTCGAATCGTAGGAAGTGAGCTCGTTCAGAAGTATATAGGTGAGGGGGCTCGCCTCGTTCGCGAGCTATTTGAAATGGCCAGGGAAAAGGCCCCCAGCATCATCTTCATCGATGAACTCGATGCCATTGGAGCGAAGCGTTTAGATAGCGCGACTTCGGGAGACCGTGAAGTACAGCGGACACTTATGCAGCTCCTCGCCGAAATGGACGGATTTGAAAACCGGGGCGAAGTCAAGATCATCGGGGCTACTAACAGAAGCGATATACTCGATCCTGCTTTGCTTAGGCCTGGACGCTTTGATCGCCTTATAGATATCCCACTCCCGACCTACGAAGCTCGCGTTGAAATAGTCAAGATCCACACGTCAGGAATGAACTTGGCCCAAGAGATCGATGCTGAGAGGATTGCCAAGCTCTCTGATGGGGCGAGCGGCGCTGATATTAAAGCTATTGCAATGGAAGCCGGCATGTTTGCCATCCGCGCTGAGCGCGAGTCCGTGACGATCGTAGATTTCGACGATGCCGTCCGCAAAGTCATGGGCATGCCTAAGGCAGAATCAAACCACTTGGAAGCAATGTTCGCGTAGTCCCTTAGTTTTCCCCGTACGCTTCGAGTCTGACGAGTAGCAAAGATACTAACGCCTCACTACCACTCGCTGCTCGATATTACTTCTAAATCTCGCGATATGCAAGATAAAATCGCTGTAAAGCTGTGATATTGCTCGCAATTGCCACAAATACCATCATCCAACCTAGCAATGAAAACCAGATAATCGTCTCTGAGAATACAAGACTAAACAGTGCTGCGAAAAAAACGAGCACGAGTCTGTCGGCTCTGCCGAGAAGGCCGCTATAATTCCTACCGATCCCAAGCGCTTGTGCCTGAGTTCCGAGGTAGCTCGTCATAAGAACTCCAACAATCGCGATCAGTCCAATCTGCCACGCGACGTATCCACCTATCGTTATGCCACCGAAAATGAAAATATCAGAGTACCGGTCCAAAACGTGGTCAATCAAATCGCCTTGCCTCGACTCGCTATTTGAACTCCGCGCCAAACACCCGTCAAGAGCGTCAAAGAGTGCGTTACACGCAATTGCCACTATCGCCAGAGGGAGCACATGTACACAAAACGCCGCTCCAGCAACTATTGCCGAAATGACGGACAGCAAGCTGAGCTGATTTGCGCTCACACCATGCCGATAAAGCGTCCACGCGAGCGGATTCAAGATCCCCCGCATTCGTCCCCGATGTGCATCAAGCGTCATTCAAATAACCAGTCCAATCGTATTGGCCAACGACGAATCGCTCTAGCGAATGCCCTTGCGTAATCTCCCACACACGCTGGGCTGATGAACATAATCCTCCTGTCGAGTCAACTTCATATACGTTATTCCCGTGCAACCCAATAGCCTCAACAAGGATAACGTCAAGGATTTCAGCTTCGATATTTTCACGTATCTTGTTCTCGGAAAAACCCTTTTTCTGCAAACGGCCACGAAGTACGGCCGGATTCGTCCTAAGAACAATAACACGGTCGACTGGAAGCTGATGCGAAATATGTCCCTCTAGCACAAGGCCGTCTGCGAAAGGATGCGCTCTCAAGGCCTCAAGATCAACTACGCCACAGTTGCGATCATCATCCCACCCAATATAGTATCGGGAAGTACGAATCACTTCATTCAAGTCGACGACTTTTAGACCAAAGTCTTCTTTAAGCACGTTGCTTATGGCCGTCTTTCCAGTGCCTGGGGTTCCTGTAAGAGCAATTTTCATAGGCGAATGAAGGCATCAAACCGAATTTACGAATTCATTCATAGCATCGAGAAGCGCTGTATTCTGCCATGGCTGGCCGACAGTGATTCTGATGTGCGAGTTCGAACACCCACGAAACGTGTCGCAGTTTCGAACGATTATGCCTCGGCGCAGCAGATATTCTGACACGTCTTGTGCGGTGTAAGGCGCTGTGTCAACGAACACAAAGTTAGCTTCGGTGGGGTACGTCTTTAGAGGGAGCTTCTCGTGTAGGTACTGTCGGCCGTGTGCTACCATAGACACCGTTCTCTCCAAAAAGGCGTTATCTGACAGTGCTGCTACTCCCCCCTCGACCGCTAGTTGATTCACGGAAAATGCAAGCATATGTTTGTCGTAGTAGTGGGCTAGATCACAATCAAGCACGGCGTAGCCGAGACGCAGCCCTGCCAATCCGAACGCTTTTGAAAACGTCCTGCAGACCGCCAAGTTATTAAAGTAATTGACCAAGTCAACGTGACTCTCTGTCGTAAACTCCACGTAGGCTTCGTCAAGCACTACTAGGGCCTCGGTCGATTTTAATAGGCGCTTTAGCGCTGCTTTTTCAATGGCATTTCCGGTCGGATTGTTTGGAGCACAGACAAAAACCAGCTTGGTGTCGTCTGTGATTGCTTCAATGATATTATCAATGTCGACTGAAAAGTCTTCGGCCCGGTTAACATAAACGCACGTGCCATGTCCAGCTTCGATGAGGACTTCATAATACGTGTACGTAGGTACAGGGATGATCGCCTGATCGCCAGGCACGAGGAGGGGCCTTACTAAGGTGTTCAGTAAATCGTCAGACCCATTGCCGACTATAATGCGCTCTGCGGAACACCCTATATAGCGCGCGATAGCTTCCTTCAGTTCCACGTATCCGTGGGAGGGATAAACGCTTATTTTGTTTACATGTCGCTTAATCGCTTCGACCGCTCGTGGGCTAGGCCCTAGCGCGTTTTCGTTTGACCCGAGTTTAATTACCTGGTCAGAACTGATACCGTACGCTCTAGCTACGTCATCGGCAGACCTACCGGGGATGTAAGTTGATGGCACGCTCAATTACCGTTATGGCCGCTTCAATTTGCTCTTTTGTGATTACCAGAGGGGGCACGAACCTTAAAACGTTTTCTGAGGTGTTATTTAGCAATACACCGTTCTCTCGGGCATAGTCAACAACAGAGCGAACAGGTCGCGACAATTCGTGCCCAACCATAAGTCCCTTGCCCCTAATGTCAATCGTGTCTGGCGATTCGAGATCACTTAGGAGTGTCTTCAGCAGCTCACCCTTGTATCGTGATTGCTCGACGAGATTCTCGCTTTCAATTACGTCGATCGTTGCTAGAGCTGCAGCACATGCAAGAGGTGTGCCACTTTGCGTGCCGCCGTGATCCCCAGGCATGAACTGGCAAGACTCACGCGACATCATCGCACCGACGGGAAAGCCGCCGCCCATGGCCTTTGCAAGCGTCATAATGTCTGGTACGACGTTAGCGTGCTCGCAGGCAAACCACTTTCCCGTTCGTGCAAAGCCAGTTTGCACTTCGTCGACGATTAAGACGATATCGCGCTCTGTACAGAGCTCGCGAACCGCAACGAGATAATCATCGGGTGGTACATTAACCCCCCCCTCTCCCTGAATCGGTTCGACAATGACTGCGGCTGTATCGGCCGTAACTGCCCGAGCGATAGCGTTTGCGTCGCCATAGTTAACGAAGGTGACATTATCAATCAACGGCTCGAACGGTTGTCGGATTGTCTCTTTCCACGTCACACTAAGTGAACCCATAGTCCGCCCGTGGAATGCGTTTTTGGTCGAAATGAAACCCTTCTTGCCGGTTACCCTCCTCGCAAGCTTCATCGCGGATTCATTGGACTCCGCTCCGGAGTTTGTCAGGTAACAGCGCTCCATTCCGGTCAGTTTTGTCATGCGTTCAGCCAAACGCGCTTGAATCTCTGTGTAGTAAAGGTTTGAGGTGTGGATGAGCTTCTCTGCTTGTACTTTGATGGCATTGACCACGCGTGGATGACAATGACCTACATTGTTAACTGCGATCCCAGCGACGCAATCGATGTAGTCATTGCCGTCTATATCCGAAACGATCGCACCGCTACCGCGTTCAATCACCAGCGGTTCACGCGTGAACACCGGCATATAATGCTGCGACTCTTTGGCGATTACTTTTTCTTTTTCGCTCGCCCTCATTTCTTGCCACCTCCTAAACAGCGCCTAAAAGGATTGGTTGGTCCGCATATAGTAGCGAACATCTCAGAGGTTTATAGTGTGTATGGCTTACACGCTACTCAAACTCGATGGTTGCCGGCGGTTTCGGCGTGATATCATAAACCACACGCGCGACGTCAGGGAGTTCGCTTGTCATGCGTGAAGCGATTTTCCGAAGCACTTCGTAAGATAATTCAAGCAAATCAGCGGTCATCCCGTCTCGCGACTGCACAGCGCGCACGGCAATTATCCAACCGTGCACACGCACATCGCCTTTGACGCCGGTTCCTTTCTCCAGCAACGCTGCAAAAGTCTGCCACGGATTGTGCTTTAATATCTCTTGCTCGACTATCGCATTCGCTTCACGAACGATACGAAGCTTCTCCTCAGTTACTTCACCAATAATTCGGACAGCTAGCCCCGGTCCAGGAAACGGCATCCGCTCACTGACCTTGGGTGGCAATTTAAGTGCCCGAGCGAGCTCACGAACTTCATCCTTATACAAATACTTAAGCGGCTCGACCACCCCCTCGAACTCCATCACGGAAGGAAGACCACCCACGTTATGATGCGATTTGATCTCTCCTTCAGATTCTATGATATCTGGATAAATGGTGCCTTGCACTAAGTAACTCACTTGCTTATGTCTTGCCACTTCTTCAAATATGCGTATAAAGGTCTCGCCGACTGCTTTCCGCTTCTCTTCGGGGTCTATAACCCCTTGAAGCGCATTGATAAACCGCTCCTTCGCGTCGATCACGGTCAACGGCATATAACGAAATACTTTCCTGATGTTTTCAGTCTCGCCCTTCCTCATGAGCCCCGTATCGACGTATACAGGGTAGAGACGGTCTCCCAACGCTTGATAAGCAAGTGTGGCACAAACAGAGCTATCTACCCCCCCAGAGAGGGCGATGATTGCTCTCTGAGTTCCCACTTCTTTCTTGATTTCTGCAATCGCTTCCTCAATGAACTTCTCTGCGTTTACCATATGTTGATTCTCTGCTTCTGCTTCTATTGATCGCGTCACTAAGCCTCGCGTCACGCGCTGATGTTCATGTTGAGTACAGAACGCACAAACTCACGAAATGGGGGCGATGGCCGACCCGGTCGAGACTTAAACTCGGGATGGAACTGCGTTCCAACGAAGAACCTTTTTGTCGGAATCTCTGCAATCTCCATTCTTATTCCATCTCGCGCCTTCCCTGAAAACAGCATTCCATTTTTTTCGATAAGCTCAATACAATCCGGATTAACTTCGAACCGATGCCTATGACGTTCGGTCACCTCTAAACTATTATATATAGAATGCGCGCGCGTCTCAGGCGAGATAATAACGTCGTAGTTGCCCAGTCGCATAGTACCCCCCATATGATCAACGTCAAGCTGTTCGGGAAGTACATCAATGACGTGAACCCCCGTAGGATCCAATTCAGCGCTCGTTGCTTCTAGCCCTAACACGTGCCGACAAAACTCGACTATTGCAAGTTGGAAGCCAAAGCAGATCCCTAAAAAAGGAATGTCATTTTCGCGCGCGAAGCGGATCGCATCTATTTTCCCCTCGCTTCCTCGAGGACCAAACCCATGTGCGACTAAAATTCCATGTACCGCTCTGAGAGCCTCGAGAGCGTGCGGGTCTTCTGAGTCGACGAGCTTAACGTCAATGCCTCCCCCTAAAGCACTTGCTGCGTGCTTGATTGCCTCTTTTATGCTGAAATAGGCATCTTCAAACATATATTTGCCAACGATGGCGATCGATCGAGACATAGGGGGGTTCTTCATCACGTCCCACGAGCTCACAGGCTTCTTTTCGAGTTCGAGCTTCTCAACAAGGTAATCCCCTAACCCTTCAAGCTCAAGGAGCGAGGGCACCTGGTAGATGTCAGGCACGTCATAGCAGCTTATGACGGCGTTCAATGGAACGTCACAAAACAACGAGATCTTGGCTCGCGCATCTTTTCCCAGCGGCGTTTTTGCGCGGCCAACAATGACGTCGGGACTAAGGCCAAGCTCTCTTAAGCTCTTTACCGAGTGTTGGGTCGGCTTCGTTTTGTGATCGCCGGTCATGTCCTCCGGGACAAGCGTTACGTGGAGCAACACAAAGTGGTCCTCCTCGCTGTGCATTTGTCTAACGGCTTCTAAAAAAGGCATGCTCTCTATATCGCCGACGGTGCCACCGACCTCAACTACACATATATCAGCCTTAGCTTTATCCGCAACGGTCCTAATGCTATCCTTTATTTCATCGGTTATGTGAGGGATAATCTGAACCGTTTTTCCTAAGTAATCCCCGCGTCGCTCTTTTTCGATGACAGACTTATAGATCTTACCTGTCGTGATGTTATGATCGCCAGTGAGCTCGATATCGAGGAACCGTTCATAGTTACCAAGGTCGAGATCAACTTCGGCCCCGTCCTTAAGCACGAATACCTCGCCATGTTGAAAGGGATTCATGGTCCCTGCATCGATGTTTATATACGGATCAATCTTTACCGCCGTAACGTTGTACCCGCGGTTAATGAAAAGTCGACCCGCAGAAGCGGCTGTGATGCCTTTGCCAAGACCGCTCATAACTCCGCCAGTAACAACAACGTATCGCATCTTTTAGCTCCCCACAATCCCAAAGATGATTTTATTGTTCTAATATGCTGCTGAAAAGCTATTTATACTACAGAACAGTGCACGACGTGACTGTGGAAGGCTTTTGTCGCCAAAAGTCGGCGAGATCGACACTCGAGACCCACTGCGTCGAACGACGATTCAGTCACCTCTAACCAGAACTCGTCAGTCTAACAGCCTCCACGTGTAGTACGCTAAGACTACGATGACAATGAAACCAAGAATGGCCACGCCATAGCTGATGCTGCCAGCAAGGAGAAGCAGCAGCGCAATAATCACGCCAATTCCCAAGAGGATGTATGGAAGATTCCTCATCCTCCTGATTCTCTTTATGTCCAGATGAAGATCGGGCCACTGCAGGTGCATTTCAGGCCGCTGAACCTGAGGAGAATGTGCTTTGCTGCGAAGATCGGGCCACTGCAGGTGCATTTCAGGCCGCCGAAGCTGAGGAGAATGTGCTTTGCTGCGATAATCTGGCCGCGAAAGGTCGTCATCGACCTCAATGGCATCAAGCGGCTGTTCGTCCTCTAGATGTCCAATTTGCAGAATGAAGCTCTCCTCTCGCGAACCATATCCTGTGGATATGCTTATCTCCCCTTCATATAGCTCCTGTTGGCCTATAGGATTTGAAATTGTCGCGGTGAGTAGTTCCTCACCATCGACATATGGGTTGTTGCGATTGAAGGTGACTTTATCTTTTACCGCACCCCGCGATGAGAGATAAATATGGGTGGGGGCCTCAAAATTAATCACGTCGATATCGAGCGTCGCTTTTCCGCCGGGCTTGAGCGGGAGTCGAATTACGGGTTCTTCTACCTCTATTGACTGCAATCCCTTCCTGTTAATATACACGCTTTGCATATGTTCACCTCAATTCAGGCGGCAGTAAATTGGGGATCCCGTCATGTATCGGATAGTATTCACTACAGACCTTACAGTAGAACGTGCCTTTGATGATCTCGCCTGCCTCTTCGCCCTCGACGCTCAGTAATAACGGGCCTTTGCATACAGGACAGCACAATATTCTCAGCAACTCTCGTTTCATTTTAGCCGCCCTATAGGACTTACGTTATCACGCGCGGGTAAGTTTTTCCTCTCTCAAGTCGATTATCTCAGCTAACTCTGGTCCAGTTGAAAGCAGTGTAAATGGAACGCCAACTTCCTCCTCCGCTTTGCGCAGGAACGTCCGCACCTTTGTCGACAAATCGTCGTACTGGTCGACCCCTCTGACACTTGGATCAAGCTTGTCGAGCCCGGTAATCGCAACCTGCGTCGCTCCGTTTATCATGGCAGAATATGCAGCCATTTTAGGGTCCCACCAGCCAATACGCCGTGGCCGTCCGGTAACGGTGCCAAATTCCTCAATTTCCAGTTTTTTGGCCTCTCCTTCACTCATTTGAGTCTCAAAGGGTCCCTCACCGACGCGAGTAGGAAATGTCTTGAAGACCACGATCGTTTCGTCGATACGCGTCGGACCGACTCCGACGTCAGCTGCAATCTGAGAGGCCGTCGTATCTTTTGACGTCACATATGGAAAGGTCCCGTAGTAGAGCGAGATGCCGAACCCTTGTGAGCCCTCCAAAATCACGTTTTCCTCGGCCTTGAGAGCTTGGTTTATTTCGGCCGCTGTGTCGGTCAAAAACGGCGCGAGCTCTTGTACCTCATTAGCTTGGATTGTCGTTCTTCTCGCTCGATCGGCCGCAGCCGGCCCGCATCCAGTCCCGGTCGACCCGATCGTGCGCGAAAGGTGGGGGTCCTCTTTATCGAGGGTTATATGTTTCATTTCGATTATCGCGCAACGGTAATCAACGCCGAGGCGCCTCGCTTCTTCAAGCAACTCGACTTCACTGAGGAGCACGCGCGGATCTATAAGTACGCCTGCGCCAATGAGCAGGCGCGCGTTTGCGTACACAAAACCTGAGGGTATCATGCGCACGCCGAACTTCCGCCCACGAACGTCAATAGTATGGCCCGCATTAGGGCCAATCCCACCGCGAGCAATGATTGTAGGTTTATCAGCAAACGCCATGTGCGCTACTATCTTACCCTTTCCTTCGTCTCCAAAGAAGCCCCCAACAATTATCGTCGATCCCATAAGCAGTATCTCAAACTGATATCTCAAACTAATGAAATGACGTCCTTTTGCGTGTAATAACGCGCCTGAAACGTCACAAAGACTCGGTGAACAGTATAGGTTTGAAATATAAAAAAACATGCATTCACCTTTGACTCCGTGGGACAGCGTGGTGGACTACAAAGAAGCGTGCAGATGTCATTGCGACCTGCGGATTTGAAGCGCTGCAGGACGTGAAAGTAGATTACGTCCCGTCAAACACTGAACGCACGCAGTGGCATAAAAAGAGAAGAAAATTCGCTGTGCAGATAGCGACTAGAGAGCACTTGTAAGATCGTCCTGTGTAAACGAAAGAGTTGGACCAACTAAGTTCAAATCGAGCTACAAAAAGCGGATACGTAACTCCGCTGCACGAGGCTCTTTCTAGTAACTTCTTGAATCACGCTCTGCACAAGTAATATGCTTCTTGGCCTGCTAGACTTTTTCGTGCAATTTTCGACGTCTTAACAAACAACCAATGCGAGAGCTCGTATAACGCTCGTTTATATTGGTGAAATGAAGCGAGGGCGCCTGTACATTCCATATACAAGGATTATGATGGGAACAACAATCATAAGAACAAGCAGAGTGGTTACAACTGCTGGTGAAAGCGCGAGGAAGTTGAAGGGCGAAAAATCGTTTTCCGGACGCACCGCCGGCAGCAGAAGACCTAAAACGCCAACGATCAGTATAACATAGAGTATAGCGCTCGTAACCATCGAGACTGCGTTTTGCGAGCTGTTTGCGAGCATTTTAAAAGGAGCGCCTTTCTCTTGGTAGATAAGCCCCAGAATAACCATATCGCCTACGAGGGTTTCACTGCTGGAGTTTTTCTGCTGAAATAGCAGCCCAGAGATGTTAAATCCGTTGAGGCGCTTGAGCATCTCCCCCTCTGGTCCTTCAAAGATAATCCCTACAATCGCCGCTCCGTTAAGAATCTTCAGGTCAGCCCGTGCTCCTGTTGTGAGCTGCTCCTCACCTGTGCCCTGGTCACGACAGACGATCCCAACTATTTGCGACCCGCTAAGGGGCCCTTGCTGAGGTGCACTTGATGCCTCGCGCGACGGGTCGGCGTTCTCTGGTCCGCCCGCTTTGTCACCCTGGACAACCCCCCTGTTCTGAAATATCACGCCTTTGATTTTTTCACTTCTGAGGATTTGTTCATCCAAGCCAGCCCCCCTTCGATGCACGATCCCTGTCACCTGAAAACCACTGACCAGCTTGTCCTCGGTGGCGTTCTCTTCACGGTAAGTGAAACCGGTAATCGGGACGCCGTCGAACAATTTGATGCTATTTGCAAGTCCGCCCACGAGCTGCGTATCCGTCGAACCCTTTTCCTGGTATAGAATCCCAGTGACGATGGACGAACCTTCTGGATCTTTCATTGGTTCGAACCCTCAACGCAATAGAGGATACCGGCAGCTTGCGCGTCAGCCGCGGCCGATAGATCACTTACGTCGCTCAGGAGCTTAATTTCAGATCCGCCGTGCTGTCGGTAAAGGAGTCCCTTGACCGCTTGTCCGCTGATCAGACTAAGAGCGCCCATCGGGCTTTCGTGGTGAAGCACACCGATTAGCAGCGCACCAGCCGCGGCCGATAGATCACGTACGTCGCTCAGGAGCTTAATTTCAGATCCGCCGTGCTGTCGGTAAAGGAGTCCCTTGACCGCTTGTCCGCTGACGAGTTTCAGCGATTTATGCGCTGCGCGCAACAGCTTGAGTTCAGCGCCTTTCTCCTCTTCATACAGGACGCCGGCGATCTTTGAGCCAGGCAACAGTTGCACGTCAGCTGCCGTCTGGTCTCGATAGAGCACGCCGGCGGCTGTCGTGTCTTGCAAAAGGTGCACGTCGAATTTTGAAGCGCTTAAAAGCTTGACTTCTTCCGATTCTTTTTCAAGATAGGTTATCCCTGTAATCTGTGATCCACTCAGCAACTCTAGTTCACCGTTTTCGTGTTCCTGGTGGATTACGCCAATAACCTTCGTTCCGCTTCGCCATCTCATCGATTGGACCCTTCAAAATGCTCTGCTGCAACTAAAGCCCCTCTTCTTATTTATCTCTAGCTAAAATGTTGCGCTTTGGCGAAATCCACCCCTTATCCTTTGCCATACCCAAATTCAGCACGCTCAGAAGGCCCCCGTTCGACGCCTTCGATTACGCACGCTTCCAAACAAACGCGAAAAAAAAGCATGCTGACGTAAAAAACCCAACGTCTTTAAAGATCACAATGCTTCTGATCGCGCGGTCATCTTGCACGAAAAGAAGTGAGTCTACGGCTATGCAAACGAGCGCTCGCTTGCCGCAGGTTTAAGATGTTGAGATGCTATTCTACTCCTATGCAGGATAAGACGTATTCAATGAACGTATCTGATATGCGAGAGGACGAAATCGATGAGGCGGTGTCAGACGCGTTGCATGGGATCGTCAAGTCACTAGACCTCTGGAAAGAAAAGAAGTCCTTCCACCAACAGGTCACTGACGTGCTGTTTGACATTTTAAGACGCCGCGATCTCACCATTTTCGATGTACTGATCAAACGTGACGAGAAGGTGTGTGAGATCCTGGACGCGCCTAAGAAAGAGGTCCCCGAGGGGAAGGTGCTTGAAGGTCCAATCGACGCCGAAACGGTAAAAATCTACAACCTGCGGTCCAAGGATCCCAATGGTAATTTTGAGCTGCTCTATGAGGACGAATTCCGAAAGGATGTCCAGATGACCCTCTATACGAAACGAAAGAGAATCAAGATGTAGTTTATCGGCTTGCGTTATTCACCCCACACTAAGGTTTGACGTTAATTTGTGAGTTTGCTTGGAGGCTTTCTTAATGTCTTTGTCCGAATACGATCGTGTGCGATATCAGCGGCAAATGATGATCCCAGGCTTCGGCGAACCGGCGCAACTGCGTCTGAAAAGCGCGACGGCACTCATCGCTGGTTTGGGGGGGCTTGGCTCACCTCTCGCACTGTATCTCGCAGCAGCTGGAGTTGGGCACCTCAAGTTAGTTGATATGGACGATGTCGAGCTGAGCAATTTGAACCGCCAGGTGTTGCACTGGGACGAGGACGTGGGCAAAGCGAAGGTCACCTCAGCATCGCAGAAAGTCAAAAGGATTAATCCAACAACCCGCGTCGAAGAGTTTAATCTGGCCATCGACGAAAAAAACGTATTCGAACTAACTAAGAACTGTGACGTCATTCTCGACGCTATGGACAACTTTGCAGTGCGGTACACGTTGAATGCAGCGGCTATTTTCCACAGAGTTCCTTTCATCCACGGCGCTATATACGGATACGAAGGGCGGATGGCAAGTGTGATGCCCGGTAAGACGGCCTGCCTTGAGTGTATCTATCCTCACGCTCCGCCACGAGAGGTGTTCCCGGTGTTAAGCACGACGCCGGGCGTGATAGGTTTGCTCCAGGCAACTGAGGCGATAAAATTTCTCACCGGCACAGGAGTGGTTTTGGAAAACGAAATGCTCATCTATGACGGTGAAACTATGAGCTTTGACAAGGTCAGAGTTTCGCGAAACCCTCAGTGCAATGCGTGCGCTGCCCTCGGGCCGGAGAGTTAGCAGTTCAAAGTCTCAACCGCTCTCCTCATTTTTCGCAGCGACAATTTATGACTTTTTTATAGTCTATCTTTCTTCTTCCTTCTTTTTGCTCGTCAGCCCCGCTGTCTAATGGATGTGTCTTTGCGCTCAAATTGGCGTCGTTAAATCACTTCTTCGGCGGGCGAATCCATTGAGATAGGTCGGCGTCAAAATTAATATCAACCCCGTTTTGTTCGGGGACGGCGTTTCGAGTCACGCTAAAGATGCGCCAAACAACGAGAGATAATGCAAATAGTGCGATTCCTAGTATGCCGATGAATTTCTTGTTGCCAGCGTACAGTGCGAACAAGCTCGCAACTATCGCGATCACTACGAGCATAAGCAGGATAAGGTTCATTTTTAAAATGCGATTGAAGGCCATCAGTGAAGCGTCCGCGTGAAATATGACAAGTGGAATAAAGACAGAAACTACATAAAGCTTGTTCGTCGGCCCGAAAAGACGGTTCTTGCGTACAGACTCACGTTAGCACGTGCGTTCACGTGAGCAGCACGGCTATTATGCCAGAAAGGAAGACCCCGTCGAATGTTCCAGCGCCCCCAATTGAAGCAACTGGCGCTCCGATTTTTTTGATTGCGCCCAAATTCGTTATGTCGGCCCCAATGAGAGTGCCGAGCACCCCGCTTATGTAGGCTACGGCGAAGCCATTTTCGATTGTTGGAACCTGTGTCAGAACGAGAACAGTATAGATGGCAGCGACGAGCGGGGAAACTAGTGCGGGGGAGACGATCCCAACTCCCACTACAGGTCTCGAGGTTAGATGGGAAACGATCGCCACAAGAATCACCCCGACGATCGCAACGCCAGCGATTTCCGGAAATCGCCACAAGAGGTAAAGCGAGACAATTGACGGAATGAGGGCGCCACCAACGTTAATTGCAACGACCGTTTTTTTAGAACCATCGGCGGTCGCCGGCACGCGATAGGTCATGCCGAAAATGGAGATGTACGTGTCCTGTACTATACGCGCCTGTGATTCAAGCGTGAAAAGCGGTATGTTGACAAAGCTGCCTACAAGGACCGCGACAAGTAAAAGCGCAATGGTTTGAGCGGAAAACCCGATTCGCCCGAAAGCCGCACCGATTAGTCCAAGAAAGACAAAGATAACGAGCACGACTGCGGCGAATATGACAAATGCCGTTATGACCGGTGAAAATGGACTGTAGAAGAACCTTCGATGATCTGCCAAAAACTGTCTCCAATCAGGTCCTTTTTTCGCGTCGGTCGAGCTTGCGAACAACTCAGGTAGGAGCGTGAATACCCACTAATTAAAAGTTTTTTTTGCATTGGTCAACGCGAGCGTAATAGGTATTGCGAAGCGACTGCAGCAACGAGATCGCGAGAAAAGAGGATTAGGTTTCGGCTTACTATGACCGCCTCGGCTGGCTGCTCCGCGATAATGCGAGGACGTTGGCAACTGGTCGAACGTCGTTGCGGCCCTGCCAACAACGCTTATTCGGAGCACCTCTTGGAAGAGCTGCGTTAAAATAAGCAGCGGTAGCGTTTAGAAGCAGCTTTACGAGACATGTCTCGGCGTGCTTTGCAGCAACGCCGGCTAGTTCACCTTTGCACTGCGCAACACAACAAGCTCGTTCTTGGGCTCTTGTCGAGAAGCTCAGTCAAAGGAATACAGCTTTAGCGCGCGTCACTAGTATTCTCTCAAATCGAATCCTTTTGACGCTTTGACGTAGTGGTTAAACAGTCCGCGCCCCCACTCGATGCCTTGCTGGTTATAGCTGAGCAACTCGTCTGAGTAGTCGTAAGAGCCATCGAATCTAAAAAGACCGAGCATAAAGAAATAATCAGTTACCGTTACAGCGACTTTTGGATTTTCTTCAATCACACATAGCTTAAGATTCGTCTTAAGCACATTCTTAAGCTCGCTGTGGTCCATAAGCTCTAGAATGGTGTCGCGCACTTCATCGGTTACGACGAGCCCGATCTGTATACCTTTTGCAGCGAGGTTGGCGAAAGTATCAAGCAAGTCTGGGGTGAATATGGGGAGAACCCCGCGTACCACTTTAGCTTTTTCGAGCAACTTGACAAAGGTCGAAAAGGCCTTGAAAACATCAGTTGGCGTGCTTGTCAAGAGCTGTGACTCATTCAGCACTCCTATGCTCTTAAGATAATCGTCTGGAATACTGCTTAAATCGTGTCCGAGCCAGAATTGGCCAAACTGCGTAATGACTTCAACGGTTTTTACAAAGCTTTCCAAGTGTAACGCGACAATCTTACCCGAGCTCGAAAGCAGGTAGTTACGCCTGCCGTCTTGCAAGGTAAGGCGTTGTTTCTCCAGCTCTCTAAGCGCGTGTATTGCTGCTGTTGAACTTGCTCCCGTTGCTTCACGCAATTCAGCGAGAGTTGTTGCGCCGTTATTAAGCGAGAGAATGAGGTTCTTCCGGAGATCGGAACATATCAATAACCTAGCGACGTCGGCTTGTGGTTCCAGCACCACTTCGTTCATTTTTATATCCCCCTGCTATTTTGTGCAGTTATTGTTTAATTATATCAACGATGGTGAGTTATATCAACGATGCAACTAGATATAAAGCTTGCTATTTTAGTTAGTCCATAGATATTGCAAACTAAAATTGAATGGATATATAATTATTGACTATTTATGTCAATATTTGTATCTATTAGTAACAAACCCGCTTAGTAACGGGTGAACTTCTCTACGATCTAATCAAAACGCCGGCCAGCCCAAAAAGAAGGGGATCGCATATAGCGCAAGCAAAATATTCTCCCCATCTACAAGCATATCTTCGTATTTGTTTGACTCCGCATTTGCTCTCGTGTAGCGAAGGATGTACCAATATCCATAAAGGAGGCTGATCACTAAAACGATATGGTACGGGTGAAATAGACCGTTAAAAAAAGAGAAACCAATCCACACGATAAGTGTTGAGTTAAGCAGTAGCAGGAGATTTCGCGTCTTTTGCCTGCCCAGGTATAACGGTATAGTCCGCGTCCCTGCTTTTCGATCACCCTCCATATCTCGAACGTCAAGGACCACGGTGTTAATAAAAATCTTCAGAAAAATGAAATAAGCGACGAGGACGATGATGAATACGTTGCTGACATGAATGACAATGTGGCAGAAGAACCGCTCCGAACGTAATTGCGCTGGCTATAATAAGATTCTTCATAAAAAGAGCGTGTTTTATCCTCAATTTACTCACGCCAACGCTATAAAAGGCGCCGAGCATAAAAAGGAACGAGAATTAAGAGGATCGCATAGGGATTGGCAAAGAAAGCGAAGACTATCGCAATATTGATTGACTCAATACTTAATAAAAAGAAGATAGTTGCGGTACTTCTTTGACAAATCGAAATCTGTCGGGCAGAGTTTACGGAATCCTCTTCAAAGTCTGTGACTTTGTTAAGGCTGTATACTGACACGCCAAGAAAGAAACGTGGCAGCTAGTAACAAATAGCTGATTGACGTGCCTTGGAGCAGAAAGGAGACGTAAAGTAACCCCACTAACGCCGCTGCCGTGAAGACTGAACTAACCGTGATGAATAAGGAGATGCGTTCTAGTCGCGAGTGGGTTGTGGCAAACGAAAAAAATCAAGAAGTCCTTTTCTGACGCTCCGTTCAATTCGTTTATCTCCTTGCTATTGCGTGCATCAATTGTAAAGTTATGTCAACGATGCTAAGTTTAGGTCAAAGATGTAAAAAGATATAAAACTTGCTGCGCTATTTTAGCATATAGATCAATACTAAACAAAGTTAAATGGAAGGATAATTGATGACTAAAAACAAAAATCTTTGTGCTAAGCTGCAACAAATCGTCTAGCGTGAATGAGCCCGCTTGTTACGTCTTAACAAAGGTGCGAAACGGGCATATCGTTAAAGAACAACGACTTCTGCCTGCTCGACATAATACTCAAAGAGCTTTCTTCCCCAGCTAAGCGCGTCTTCGCTGTAGCTTAGAAGTTCGTTTGACCAGTCGTACGACCCGTCTGGCCTGAAGAAACCAAGCTCCAGAAAGTAGTCAGTGAGCGTGAATGCGATAGAAGGTTGACGTTCAATCGTATAGAGCTTGAGATTTCCTTCAAGAGCTTCTTTAAGAGCTTCTTTAAGCTCAGTTGATCCGCGTCTTTGAGCACCGCCTCTAAAACGTCAGGCGTAACGACAAGTTCAATGTAAACGCCTTTGGCCACGTAAATTTAACGAAATTAGTCGAAGAGTTCTGCGTATGAAGATAGGGGATACGCCGCGTATTTCTTTGGCGTTTTCGAGCAGCATATAGAAAGTGGAAACGATCTTAAAAAGATCGGTCGGCGTACTGGATATAACTTCCGAATCCTCGAGGCATCCGATCTTGTCGAGCAGGCTAATCGGAATCCCGCTTAGATCGTGCTCGAGCCAAAATGCCTGTTTTTTGAGAGCGCGTTGATTGCTGACGTTGGTCTCTTCCAACTTTCGCATTACGATCTCGCCAATGTTTGTCAGCAAGTAGTTGCGTTGCTCGTCTTGATAGGTGAGATTCTCTTTTGCCAGCTCTCTTAACGCATGCACCGCCGCTGGTGAGCTGGCGCCTACTTGTTCGCTCAGTTGAGAGAGCGTGAGGCTTTTGCCATCTCGAAGTGCTTCAGCAAGATTTTTCGTAAATCAGAGCACGCTAATAGCTGGAGAATTTTATGAACGGCTTGCTCTTCTTCTTTCGTTTCAGTCTCGTTCATCTTTTTGCCCCTGCGTGCTCGTTAATCTGAAAGTAACCAACTCACCAATAGTGTTCGAATTGTATACAATTAATGGTTTCGCTTAATTTAAACTGTGTCCATTTTATTTAGCTTTCTTTTATTCTTTAATAAGTAACATCGGATTTAACTTTTAACATTTAATTTATAGTTTAACTAAAAGTATAACTATTGATAACATTTAATAACTTTTAAATACTTTAACAATAATTAGATTGTGCACACCTAGAGAGAGAGGCTGAGCAAAACATGAAAAACTCAACAACAAAAAATCCGAGCAACTCTAAGTGCATGCTTCGTTACGTACTAAAAAGATCAGCCACTCTCTCGCGGAGTGCGTTTAAAGACAGACAAATGATGAAGAGTCATATTATTTGCATCGAGGATGTTTAAATGGCGACGGCAGACCCTTCAAGAGTTATCGGGGTTACCTATCAAGACCCAAAAGGCAAAGATGCCGTTCTGCTGAATGCACCTGATATCAAAGTCAAGCTTTTAGCGAATGCAGAGCTTTCCGGCTTCTTATTCAAAGATAAAAACAATGGCGAAGAGAATTGTCTGAACGGATTAAACATCACAGGGGTCATTTACGAAGATGAAGACTCCTCCGTTGAGAGTATTTTGACTGCCCGCAAGGTGCTGGGTATTATCTACCAAGAGAGTACGGCTGCCGACCGCACCATCTTAAGCCGGTCTAAGCTGCTGGGCGTTACGTACCAAGACGCAGGGAGCTCTGAAGTAAAACTGCTCGGCGGACCGCAGCTGAACGCACGGATCCTCAACGGCTCGAGAATTACCGGCGTCGTCTATCGAGACGAAGGGGGGATAACCGCCTCGTCCTTACGCGAATCGGTTTTAACAGGAGTGATTTACAAAGAACAAAACGCCCGTGAGGAGGATGTCCTGACTAGTCTGAAGATCATTGGCATCATCTACCGGGATATTACACCCCCGAGTCGCGTTACACGTCGCGCACGGAAGGTGGAAGCGCCTACGGGAAATGGATTTCTCAGGGTCGAGCGCTTATTATTGTACCTCTTACCGATCATTGGCGTCCTTGGGCTCGTCGTGCCGTACACATTGGAGCAGTTTCAAACCACTATTCTGATCTCATTTCTCGCTGTGCCGTTAATTGTCATACCTGTAGCCTACCTACTCTACCACAAGTATTACGGCCGAGAGAGGTCGACCGCACACAGTTCCTAAAGGGGTTAACATGAAGAACTTAAGTGGAGCAAAGATTACAGGCATCATCTACTTAGACGAAGTGACTGACGAAAAGAAGCTGTCTAGCAGGATGAACATTAAAGTCAAACTCTTGACTCACTCAAAAGTGGTCGGCGTCCTGTATCGGAGAGAGAGTGCCGATGAGAGTATTCTAAGTGACTTACAGCTCGACGGGCTTACGTATTGGACAACGGGAGAGGATGATGACCGGATCCTCGAAGCGTCAAAAATCACGGCCATACTGTACGGAGAGCCCGCCGCTCTCGACAACCAAGCGCTTTGTGACCTGCGGATCAAGGGTTTGATTTATCAAGACGAGGGATCCGACAAGGCAAAGCTCTTGGCAGACTTCAGTCACACCGTGCACATCGTGCCGTGGCCACAGGTGACCGGCGTCCTCTGTCGACAAAATGGTTCTCTTGACAAGAAGATCTTTGAAAGCGCAAGCCTGAGCGGCTTTTTGTACCAGGACGAGGGTCATAAAGACGTAAATCTCGTAAGCGGGGTGAGGATATGCGGCGTTCTGTGCGAACAGGCTTGATTGCTATGATTCTTAAACGTAGTTTCATCAATTGCGTGGACGTGAGACGTTGCGCGCTCAATGGCACTTATCCGGTCCGCAACAGAATTAGGAATTCCGCACGAAGAGGGGGGCTCCCTGCATGACCGAGGCAGAAATGTTAATATGTACATGCTGTGGCAAGCCGGTCCGAATGAACCCGCTCAATGGCTACACGTTATGTCCCTTTTGCATCGCAAAAAATGAACACACGGATACACACGACACAACCGATAAAGGAGGGGTCGCTGAATGAAAATCGCCGTTTTTGTCAATACCCAGGCTGAAGCACATTTCTACAAGAACATCATAGCCGCGCTTGAACGTGATGGCAATCAGGTCTTCGTGCTCGCACGTGACTGTGGGGGAACGACGGATCTGCTCAATGAACTCAACATTCCTTTTTTCCAGTTCTCGAGTCCGCCCGGGCCCGAATCGAGGATAACCACGTCGATTCCGAACGATGTCGTGAACGCCTTTCGATATCTGAAGGAGAAAAACATCGACTTGACCACGGGCTGTGGCACCTATAGCACCTTCACCGCCTGCTTGCTCAAGGTTCCTGACATCGCTTTCAATGACTGCGAGAGCACAATGAATGCCGAACGTTACGCGCTGTTCAAACTCACGTATCAGTTCACCGATGTTTTCGTGACACCGTCATCGTTCAAACGTGAGCTGGGTTCAAAGCACTGCAAAGTGGAGAGTTACAAAGAGCTCGCGTACCTGCATCCCAATTACTACACGCCCGACCCAGCCGTTTTTGATCTCCTGGACATTCCCAGAAGCCATGACTACAGTGTGCTGCGGTTCAACGATTTTGAAGGCCCACACGACCCCAGCGTCAACGGGCTGACTGACGCTGACAAAATAGCCCTCGTGAAAGAGCTCAGCGACTACGGAGAGGTCTTTGTTTCATCCGAACGCGCGGTTCCAGAGGCGCTTCAAGAGTACGCGCTCGACGTGCCGAAGCACAGAATTCACGACGTCCTAAGCTATGCGTCGTTGTTTGTCACCGACACGCAGACTATGGCGACAGAAGCCGCGCTTCTCGGCACGCCAACAATTCGGTTTAGCCCCTTGATGGGCGACTGTGACCCAGTCTTCATCGAGCTTGAACGTGAATTTCGATTGCTCTTCAACTTAAAGACCGCATCAGAAGTCGCCGCAAAGGCGGTCCAACTTATCGAGGCCCCCCACGTAACGGAAGACTGGCAAAAGAAACGCGAAAGATTGTTAGATAGAAAGCTCGATATGACGGCGCTGATGGTTTCGCTGATCGAAGAGTTTCCCGCAAGCTTTGCGTATATGAATGCCAACCGTGCTTTGCGGGGCATCCCTATCCTTGAACAACGTATTTGATACGTCCCAAGCGGCGTTCAATGGAGTAAACCGTCTGGTGCTGACGAATTACGCACGCGACGAGCGAATCGATTGATCAAAGGGGAAATTATCGATGTCACTGATGATATCACCGGATCGGCAAACGTGCGAGGCGACGGAGACGGTAGCGGTCATTATTCCGACGTTAAATGAAGGGTGCTCAATCGGCAAGGTCATCGAGGGTGTGCCCGTCGCCGACCTCTTGAAGAATGGACTCAAAACTGCGGTGTACGTAATCGATGGGCGATCCAACGACAACACGAGGGAGATCGCCGTCGAAAAGGGTGCAAAAATAATGCTCGAAGATCGGCAGGGAAAGGGGTCGGCCATTCAAACGGCATTTAAATCCGTCACTGCTGACTACGAGATCATGATTGACGGCGACAATACGTACCCGATCGAAATGGCGACCCAGATGGTACGTCTACTGAAGAAATACGACGTCGTCATGGGATCGCGACTCAATGGGATAATAGAACCGGGAGCGATGACTCACCTTAACGTCGTGGGGAACGTTCTCCTCTCGCTCCTTGCGTGGGTGCTGTTTGGTGTGCGTGTCAGCGACGTGTGCACGGGTTTCTGGGGCTACCGAAACGACGCGATTCGGCGCTTGACGCTCACAGCGCGCGGCTTTGAAATTGAAGCCGATATGTTCGCTGAATGTGTAAGAAAAGGCTTGCGGATTGCGGAAATCCCAATCACCTACCGCGCTCGCGAGGATCGACCGAAGCTTTCTTCAATTAGAGATGGCATCAAAATCGGTCTTTTTTTGTGTAAGCGACGTTTTCAGCCGGAGCCTCATAAATGAAGGTTGTGCACTGCACTGCCTGTAATAAACCTGTTGTCACGCACCACGATACTCAATATGTGCTCTGTCCGTGGTGCGTGAGGCATCGGTCACGCAGTTGGTTTTTGATTCGGTCATATCCTTGTGATCACAACGCGCGCATTCGCTGTGAACTCGCGCTGAAAAACCAAGCACCGCTGCACCGAATTGACAAAAAGTTGTAGCACCGATACATCCTCTGACAAAATGAACGCCAAAGTATTCGCACTAAGCTGTAAACACTCAGAAGAATGCCCCGCTTTTTTAAAGGGATTAGGCTTTACACTATCAATCTACCCAGTCACCATATTCGCGAAGCTGTTCGATCTCAATAGACGGTGGCGCGCGCCTGTGCTTTACCGACTCTCCTGCGGCAAGGATCACAAGAAGTCCAAGCATGCCTACCTCACGCAGGGCTTCGGTAGCTCGTGTGACAATTTTTCGGCGCGGTATAAAGGACTTGACGTGTGAGCCCAAGAACGGCTTTTCAGGTTCATGGTTCAATCGCTGCAAACTTTCTTGCGTCATAGCTGTCACTTAATACTTATTGCTCAAGCTTGTTAATATATAAATTTTCTCGTAATAACTAAATAACATATCAACAATTATAGTCAATATTGTCTTTTCTTGACAACATTGTACGCTTACCCTACCTGGCAATTGAATGGTGCTCACCACAATATAAAGATACCGAAATTGTTCTCTATTATGGCATCGTCCGTCAAAAAAGCAAGCTTCTGCCATCTCGCCGGCACCTTAGCATTATCCTTGATCTCGAGAGCGGGTCGTGCCCAGACTAAACCCAGTCGCACTAAAACTTCCTTCAGAAAGCGACGGCGGTTCTAAGATCGAGCCGTGCGGGCATGGCATCACTCCTGCTATGCACATCCCCCTCACAACATGTTCTCGAACCACAGACGACCCGAGATATCGTGTTTTTATACTAGTGGCACAAATCGTTCGTTATGTCGGTGATACTGACGCTCACGTCGACGACGACTGGAGGCGCAATGACCTCAACGACGTCCGGGATTGCTCTGACAGACATGCTAAATGGCGCTCTCATCGTTTCAATTGCGCTTATTGCGTCACTGGTCGCAACGGAACTGCTGTCGTTATGCCAAGGCTGGAACAATAAGACGGCCGCGACGGTACGCGGAATCAACCTGACACTCCTGATCGTCTTTTGCGTCTCTGTGGGGTTCACCGCGGCCCGGCTAGTGTAGGACAAATGGAAGGACCCCGAATAGGAGTATGTTGTTCACCGCGTGCATCGTGATGACAAACGGCAAGTTCTTTGTTTTGTAATAAGCGACGCCAAAAACGATCCCTGCTCCGAATGCGAAAAGCAACTCGTAATAGTTGGCGAAGCCCGATTGCATCGCACCAAAGATGATACTTGTGACGAGTATGCCGGCAATCGGCCCACTGCGTAATACAAGCTCCGTTTGTAGCAGGGCGCGGAAAAGCAGCTCTTCCACGAGTACGACAAAGATCATCACGACGCTGAGTTCGATAAGCCAGACAAGTGAGAATGTGGTTACGAGGGCAGGATTTGTGAGAATATAGGTACTCGATAAACGCGAGCTCAACGCCGACAAGAATACCAAACGGAATGAGGTATAACAAAGGGCGCCCCCCTCTAAGACCTAAGTCGTCGCGGCTCAGCTGTCGATGAACAATGACCAAAACGATTGGTATGAGCATCACACCGTAAATCGCCACCAACCAGTACAAGGTCACCGTCGGGATTAGCACAAAGGAGAGGTTGACGACGCGCAATAACGACACCAACGCAAGCGCTTCTAAAAGCTCGACGCGGTCTCCTTGCAGCACTCCTATCGCGCTGACGATCACGACGATGTTCAACGCTTGCACACCAACGCCAGCGGTGGAGTACCCGGTGAAACGCAACCCCTCGCTAGCAAGGATAAGGAATATAGCGAGGAGCTCAGACCACGACAAGTTGAAAACAGTCTGTGCCCTCACTGCAGGAGCAAGCGCGACGCGTGTGGTATCACGGAGACGCACAAGATAATAGGTCACCAGTACTTCGGTGCTCTGCGCACGGCTGTATTTGCTACTGCCCTCTGCGCGCACTATGTACTTATGTGTGGTTGCGACGCTATCCGTGAGGGTGAATTGATAGTGCCCAGAGGCGTCGGTGACGGTCTCTGCGATGCGCACCTTGTTCGTCGGATCATCCGTGTTGTAGAGAGCGACGGGCACGGCCACCATATGTGCTCCGCCGCCGCTCGTAAGTTGTCCGGCGATCATTATTGCGTGCCCGACGGACTGTTCTTGGGGGGTAGCAGTAGCGGTGATGGCTGTGGGCGGTGCCCCACCGCGTCTCTTCACAAGGCTTCTGTCGGAGGCGCTGTACGTCGCGCGAGTTTTGTCACCGCCCCCATACACGTCTCGGTCCCTCAATGCAATAGCGGATTCATCTGAGGGAGGGGTGCCAGACACTTGTTTCTGTTCTTTTTCGCCCGGCATCCTCTGAGGCCTCCTCGTATTTCAAAAATCGTTTTGCTACCCTTTTAAGCGCAGAAAGTACTGTAGATTCTACATCGACGATAGAATATAATACTACCGTTATTGAGCATTCGCAGCGCGCATAGCAGAGATATGGCGGAACGCGCAGAGCTGCCCTGTCGGTACGACGCGGCTTTCGCACCCGCGCACATGCAGCGCACCTTCGCGACGCGGTTACTGATTTGACGCTAAAAGCGCGACGTTAGAGGCAGGAACGACTGGCGGCGAGGGATTATTGCGGTGGTGCTCATCTGCGCGTTCGTTGTCCTCGCGGCGTATTACCAAGCAAATGTCACGCAACACCTCGAGTACCTGCGCGAAAGCGAGGTAAGTGCGAACTACGCAAAGTACATCGGACAGAACGTCACGATAATAGGGAGCGTCGTCGGGACGGGCGTTCATTCGTTTGAGCTCAAAGGGGAATACGGCACCTATACGATCCTCTCGTCGCAGGCGGTGCAGCGAGGTGATGGCGTTAGCCTCGTCGGTACGCTCCAGCCCCGGCACCAACTGCGCGCAGTGGCGATGTTCGTGTCGCCACGGCTGCTGAGCGAGCTCGTCTACGTCCGCTCGTTCGTTGCGCTCATCGTTCTTGTCGTGCTCTTTTTCGTGAGCTGGCGGTTTGATTGGCGTGCGTGATGCCAATGCAGGCGCAGGTGCGTGCTCCGCCGTTGAAAACGCGCCGCCCGGCTAGCAGCCTTACCCGCCACCCAACGCGAAGCAAACGTGAAGACGTCGGGGAGGGTCGCTCATAGATCAGCACGTCGGAACGCATCGTAGAGCACCGTTTAGACGAACGCGGTGATTCCGGCGCGACGGGGTTGCCAAATTAACGTTATGACCGGGGAGTGAGCACAGCGTAAGGGTAGCGAGGTACGTCGTGACGAAAAGCGACATGAATTCTAGCTGTCAGAGCGGATGTCCTGGGGGACCTTAGGGCTTTCCGTAGTCAAGTTAGGTGTAGAGCGGGCGCAGCTACGACTATGAGATTTACGCTTAATGCTCCCCCAAAAGCTTGAAAACTAAATTAGATGCAGTTCTATAAGCGTCTACCTTCCACAAATGAAGCAAGCCCCAATAGACCATAATACCAAAAAGCACCTGCACCGCTAAACGAATCAAATCAGACCAGTTGCTTGGAAACATCAAACCGAGCGTCCATATAGCTACAGCCATGGCAGCTGCCACACAGAATGTAGGTGACAATTTTTTGAGCATGGTAAGAAAGTTGAGATCTATGAGTCGAGCCGGAATTGACCAGTTGGGGTACCATAGCAGGAAATTTGCGACAGTATACGCGACAGCAACGCCGAGCGCCCCCCACCGCAATCCTACAACAAATGAAATGATGTATATTGTACCTGTTATGGCCCCCCATCGAAACAATATATCAGTGCGACCCTGTGATGTGTAGAGCCAATTACCGGTAGCACCGATAGACTGAATCATTCCAAGGAGGCAAAACACCTGAAGGATTGGGATCATAGCCGCCCACTTTTCGCCAAACAACGCTAATACGAAGGATCGCGACACGACCAGCAGCCCCAACATCAGTGGAAATGTAGCGAGCGAAACAACGCTCATAGAGGTCAGATATGTCTCTCGCACCCGTTCTATATCTTTTTGAATGACCGAAAGTGCTGGGAACATCACATTTGCAATGATACCAGCTATTTGCAACACCGGCACTAGTAAGATCGTATAACTACGTGCATAAATCCCCAAAGCTGCTGATCCATCGTATCTGCCTATGAGCAAGTTATCACCGTTTCTAAACCAATAATTGAAAATGGAGTAACCTACTAAATTAAGGCTGAACTTTGAAAGGTCTCTGAGTGCGTCCCATCGCAATGATAGATCAGGTCGCCAGGGCGCGATTGCCCATAGCACCACGACATTGATGGTGGCGGAGGTAATGGACATAGCAACGAAGCTCCAAACACCGAAGCCCGTGAATGCTAAATAAATAGCAATAGCGCCCGAAACCACCACGGCCGTCAGTTGGGCCGCTGCGATCCTGCGAAAATCCATCGCTTTTTGGAGCAACGCGGTCTGCACTACGGCAAATGAGTTGATTAAAAAGATCACTGAAATTACCACAGTGAGGGGCTGGAGGGCCGGTTCGTCGTAAAAGGATGCAATGTATGGGGCTGCAGCTGCCAAGATCAGCGTTATTAATGCGCCTATGGCGATATTGAACCAAAAAACTGCATTTTTGTGGTGTTGCTCCACCTCTAGTTTTTGGACTAAGGCCGCCCCGAATCCCATGTCTAAGAACACGGCTGCGAATCCCGTAAAAACCAATACCATGCCAAACAGTCCAAAGTCCTCCGGCAAGAGCAGCCGAGTCAAAACGATAGATACTACAAGGCTTGCTAACTGTATGCCGACCTGTGTTAGACCGCTCCACGCGACACCTGTCCGGATTTTTTTCTCTAAATCTCCTCTTTCTTCCTCCAAGATGACCTTCCTAGCTCTTTTTGACTGGGTTCTGCTCTGGTTTCGTACAAACGGACGCGATTTCCTGCACGTGTATCATCTGTAAACAAATCAACTTAAATCAGCTTTTTTTGCTGTTTAGAATTTGTCTCATCCCCTCTTTGATGAACCACCTGATTTTTCAGTATCAATGAGCAGCACGAAGTGTAAGTCCTCTCAGTATCTAGTTTATGTTTTTCGACTTGAATCTTGAAGTACTGCGCACTTTTTTTACCCTCTTTTCGTGCTCATCCCTGGCACATTGCGTGACGTCGGCGCTTCCATCACGGAGCTTCTTATGATCGGCAAGACGCGCATCTGTGAGTTTTTACAACTCCTCCGTGTGCTTATTCGTTAGTGCATGTATCTTTTCTTCGTATTCTTCGCGTTGTGTCTGCAGTGCGCTCTCTGAGCTGATCCGCAATAATTATACTTTAACGCGGAGAAGTATGCAATAATGACAGCAAGTCAAGAAGACGAAAAAGCACGGGCCCGTTACGATAAAAATGAAAATCTAGTAATGTCTTTGTTCACTGAAAGGTTAGCAAAGGACTAACTCAAAGTCGAAAGATCCCCACATACCCTGCAGATTCTGACGACGTTGGGACATTAACATCTTTTTCTAAAGATGGATCCAAATGAATATCGTGGCATATGCTTACACGGTCTAGACATGCGCGAATTCCACAGTTACCTGCGGGATAGTCCCTTTTTGGATAGCCTGCGCAGCATGCTGTTTTCATTCCCCTTAGAGCGCAAGGGCACCACTCAGTTGATTCGCTCAATGGTGAGATGACTGGAGGTCTGAAGGCGAAGGCGGGCGTGGGGCAGTACGCGGCCACCAAACATGCGCTAAAGGCTTTCGCCGACAGCCTCCGCGACGAGGTGAACGAGTACGGGGTCAGGGTGAATCAGCGTCTATCCTCGTCAGAGTGCGAGTCCCATGCGAGCACGGCTGTATCAGACGGCGCAGAAGACCTACGTGCCAGAGAGGCTCCTCAAGCCGTCGGATGTGGCGGAGGTCGTTCTGTCCGTGCTGAGTCTGCCGACAAGCGCGGAGGTGACCGATATCGCGGTGCGCCCCAAGTGCAGTCCGCGCCCCGCGTGACAACGTTGAACACCTCGGGGAGCACGAAACAGCCAAAGAAGATAGCTTTCTTTGGGCACTTCGGGGTTGGCAACTGGGGCAACGAGAGCAGCCTGCAAGCAGTGCTTTGTCATCTTCGCCGTGCGGTGCCGAATGCCGAATTCAACTGCATCTGCTCCGATCCGAGCACCGTCGCGATGACCTATAACATCGCCGCAGTGGCCAGCAGGGCTCCCGTGGCCGAATACCGGACGCTGCACGGCCCGCTGGCTATACTGGCGCAAAAACTCGTGGTCGGAGTGCCCAGCGAGCCTTGGTGGTGGGTCAAGAGCATCAGGACGCTGTGGGGTACAGACGCGCTGGTCGTCCCAGGGACGGGCTTGCTGACGGATGCTTTCACTCTCTACAATTGGGGTCCATATGACCTGTTCAGGTGGTCAATCGCGGCGAGATTGTGTCGCTGCAAGATCCTGTTTGTTAGCGTGGGAGCCGGCCCCCTCTACAGTCGCGCCGGAAGATACTTTGTCAAGACAGCGCTCTCCCTGGCGGACTTCCGCTCCTACCGAGACGAATCTTCGCTGCGATATCTCGAGGGAATTGGCTTCCGGGCTGGCAATGATCCGGTCTACCCGGATCTAGCATTCAGCTTGCCCGAGAGCCTGGTACCACGCGGCCACGACGGCGAGGGGCGGAGGCCGGTTGTTGGCCTCGGGCTGATGGAGTACGCGGGCAGGTACAGCGTCGAGAGGCCGGCCACCTCCGTCTATTCGGCGTACCTGGAGACTCTCGTGGAGTTCACAGAGTGGCTGTTTGCCCACGAATACGACGTCCGGTTGCTGACTGGAGACCGTGTGGACACGCATGTGACGCAAGAGTTTAGATCATTGCTGAAGAAGCGGTCAGTGATGTATGGAGAGGAGCGAATCATCGATGAACCGATCGCGTCTGTGGACGACCTATTGAAACAACTCGCGGCAACGGACGTAGTAGTAGCGACGCGCTTTCATAACGTCCTTCTGGCGCTTCTTCTCAACAAGCCGGTCATCGCCATTTCCTTCCACCACAAATGCGCTTCCCTCATGAGCCAGATGGGATTGTCGGAGTACTGTCAGGACATCAACCGATTGAGCTCAGTCAGGCTGATCGAGCAATTCTCGCAACTCCGCCAGAGCAGCTACGGCGTGAAACGGATGATCATGGAAAAGGTGAGGGCCTGCAGGGATGCGCTGGATGAACAGTACGCCGTCATTCTCAGTGAGATTTGTTCTGAGTAGCCATGGGGAGAACTCTTCGGTGCGGGTAGGCAAGTCAGACCGCCGCATGGCTCTGCCCTCCCCACGTATCTTTTGTAGCCACAGTTCATTGAGCCTTTACACGACGAAGGTCGGGCGTTCGAATCGCCTCGAGCCCATCTATTTTCAATTTTTTTGTCGATTATGTCGATTGTAATTTTTCGCCCGCCACAAAGACTAACCACAAACCACGATTTTTGTGTATTACTTCCGAGACTAAATAATAGTAGTACGAACTAAAGGAGTCGGTTTATTACGTTGTTTTAAAGTATACACTCTTATGGAATATTTAATGCTTAAATTCGCTATAGCTTGAATCTTTTTTTGAGATCACTGCGCATTCTAGAGGCCATTTTATGTCAAATGCTGCGTCATCAAAGCGGACTCCTCGAGAGGATTCTGGATGATAGAATTCGAACATGTGATAGAAAACTACGGCATTGTTAGTGAGCGTTTGAAAACCGTGTGCAAACCCCTCTGGCACGTACAACAGCTCGGAGTTTTGAGCCCTCATCTCAATGCCTAGCCATTTTTTAAAAGTCGGTGAGTCTGGACGCAAATCAATAATCACGTCATAAATTGCGCCTCTAATGCAGCTTACAAGCTTTGCCTCTTCGTGAGGCGATATCTGATAGTGCATTCCACGAATTGTCCCACGCTTTTTGTTAAATGAAACATTACTTTGCGCGACGCGCGTATTTAGATGATGTTCCTTAAACTCGTTTTGACAAAAACTGCGTGCAAAAAAACCTCGTTCATCCTCCAGTTTTTCTAACTGTATTAACATCGCCCCTTTCAGATTCAGTTGGTTAAACAGCATTTACAACACCTAAACCGAAGGAATGGGGATAATAAACCTCGCCTCCCACTTCTAAACATATGACATCTGCTGAATAAATCTTTTCCTTAATGTTCCACGGAAGAGTTAAGACATAATCTGGCTTATCGTTCTTTACCACGTCTGGATGTTTAACAGGTATGTGCGTCCTATGTGAAGGCCATAAAGGGTGATTTAGGACTGCTGCCCAATATAAGCCGTGCTGTTAACGGTGAAGACAGATGGCTGAGAAATTATCACCCGACCTATCTCCCGAGTGCCAAATGAAGAATCCCACGCAAAGCCCAGAAGAGGCAAGAAACAAAGGCGAAGCCTTGTTTGCGCTGGTTAAGAGGCTGTATCCAATCTGCCGCAGCATCACCGGAAACGGCGTCCGGGAAACGCTGCGAGTAATCAAAGAAATCATTCCGATCGAAGTCCGAGAAGTGCCCTCCGGCACCCCGGTGCTGGATTGGAACGTGCCGGATGAATGGAATATCCGCGACGCATGGATCAAGGGACCGGATGGACGGAAGATCGTGGACTTCCAACGGTCCAACCTGCATGTCGTTAGCTATAGCATACCATTCCGGGACACGCTTTCGTTGGTAGAACTGAAAAAGCACCTGTTCTCACTGCCCGATCATCCCGACTGGCTGCCGTATCGCACTTCCTACTACAAGGAAACTTGGGGCTTCTGCCTGCCCCATCAGACAACTGACCTCCTTGCCTGAGGGTGAGTATGAGGTTAGTGTGGATTCGACCCTCGCACCGGGAAGCCTGACCTACGGCGAACTCCTGCTGCCGGGCTCGTGTCGCGGATGAAGTGCTGATTTCCTGCCATGTTTGCCACCCCTCGCTGGCAAACGACAATCTCTCCGGCATCGCGGTCGCGACGTTCCTAGCCAGCCAACTGGCCCAGCGTAATCGACGATATTCGTACCGGTTTATTTTCATCCCGGGTACGATCGGCTCCATCACCTGGCTAGCGCTGAACGAGCACAACATCAAAAACATACGGCATGGCCTGATCCTAGCGGGCGTGGGCGATACAGGGGCGTTCCATTACAAGAAAACGCGCAACGGCGACGCCTACATAGACCGGCTGATGCTCAGGATGTTGAGGCAAACGGGACGCGCACATCACCTGCTGGATTTCGAACCGTACGGCTATGACGAGCGGCAATTCGGGTCGCCTGGCTTCAATCTTCCAGTCGGCTGCCTGATGCGCACGCCGTTCGGTCAGTATCCCGAATACCATTCCTCTGCCGACGACCTTCGCCTTGTGAAACCCGAAAGTCTGGCCGACACGCTTGATTTGCTGAAACAGCTGGTGGGAGCCTTGGAAGGCGAAACCCGTTATCTCAATCTCAACCCGCGCGGCGAACCGCAACTTGGGCGCCGCGGACTGTACGACACATTGGGCGGCCTCAGTCACACGAAACAACGTCAAATGGCCATGCTCTGGCTGCTGAATTTTTCCGACGGCGATCACTCGTTGGAAGACATCGCCGACCGTTCCCAGTTGCCGGCTGAGGAACTGTGGGAAGTGGCCCGCATGCTCGAAAAAAACGGCTTGTTAAAACAGTTATCCTCAGGAGGTTAATCATGACGTTCTCCATGAAAAATCAGACAGCTTTGGTGACTGGCGCCGGCAGTGGCATTGGCCAGGCCATCGCGAAGGCCCTCGCTGCGGACGGCGCCCGGGTTTGTCTTACGGGCCGGAATGCGAAGAAACTGACAGATACCGCCACGCTGTGCGGCTCGGGCGCGGTCTGCCGGGCTGCCGACCTTATGGACGAAGCAAGCATCCAAAAACTCGCCGAGTTTGTCCGCGAAACAGTGGGCCGGCTCGATATTCTGGTTCATAGCGCGGGTACATTTCACATGGGTGAAATCGAGGGCACAGCTACCGTGGATTTTGACCGGCTGTTCCACATCAATGTCCGCGCTCCTTTCATCATTACCCGCGAACTGCTTCCGCTGCTGCGGGAATGCAAAGGCCAGATCGTGTTCATCAACTCCTCTGCCGCGCTTCACACCGCGCTCTCCTGGGGTCTTTATGCGGCGAGTAAAAGCGCGCTGAAATCCTTGGCTAATAGCCTGCGAATCGAGGTCAACCCAGATGGCGTCCGGATCGTTAGCATCTTCCCAGGCCGCACCGCCAGCCCGATGCAGGCCCAGGTTCACTCGCTCGAAGGCAAGCCCTTCCATCCCGACCGGCTAATTCAACCGGCGGACATCGCCGCGATGGTCATCAGCGCCCTCCGACTACCTCGCACTGCGGAGGTCACGGACTTACTCGTGCGCCCGATGCTGAAAGGCTAAACCGTGGCGAAGTTGCAACAGGCATGCGGTGCCACAACAGGATCGCATAGTTTTGTAGAAAGCCAGCCTTACAGATTCTGTGGTGTATACGCTTTTAGGAAGTAGAACAACAGATATTTGAATAATCAGCTTTCATTTGATAAACATTCGGAAGAAATATGCGGATACTCATAACAGGCCATAAAGGTTATATTGGCACAATCCTGGCACCTATGCTGATGGCAGGAGGGCATGATGTTGTTGGGCTGGATAGCGATTTATACCGGCGCTGTACATTCGGCGAAGGAATTCCTCGGATTCCCGAGATCATAAAAGATATTCGCGACGTTGATGCAACTGATTTGGAAGGCTTTGACGCGGTCATTCATCTGGCTGCTTTGTCAAACGATCCGCTCGGCAATTTAAACCCAGAGTTGACCTATGATATTAACCACAGGGCCTCGGTTCGATTGGCTAAACTGGCAAAACAGGTCGGAGTATCCAGGTTTCTCTTTTCGTCTTCTTGCAGCACCTATGGGGCTGCTGCGGGAGATCATATGCTAACAGAAGAGGCTGAGTTTAATCCTGTTACACCCTATGGAGAGTCGAAAATACTCGTGGAGCGTGATGTTTCGGGATTATCGGATGGCGACTTCAGCCCAAGCTTTTTGCGTAATGCAACGGCATACGGTATTTCGCCTCGGCACCGATTTGATATTGTTCTTAACAACTTGGTTGCCTGGGCATTTACAACTGGTCTCGTCCATCTTAAAAGCGATGGAAGTCCGTGGCGCCCTATAATTCACATCGAAGATATTTCCCGCGCTTTTATCGCCGTACTGGACGCCCCCAAGGATCTGGTCCATAATCAGGCCTTCAATGTCGGCATCAACGAAGAAAATTATCGTATTCGCGACCTGGCTGAGATCGTTAAGGAGACTGTCCCCGGCTGTCGGGTCGAGTATGCTAAAGATGCAGAGCCTGACAAACGAACATATCGAGTTGATTTTAGTAAAATAAAGCGAATACTCCCTGGGTTTAACCCGCAGTGGACTGCCAGGCGTGGGGCCGAAGAGCTCTATGTGGCTTACCAAAAATATGGAATCAAGCTGGAAGAATTTGAGGGTCCGAAGTATAATAGGCTTGATCACATCAAACAGTTGCTTAATACCGGCGACCTCGATTCAACCTTGCGTTGGACAAAATAAATCTCAACTGTTGACAATAATACGCTGGATATAAATGGCTAAACAATGAGCAACCTAGATACCAATGTTGGGAAAACTCTCAACGATAGAACCTGCCGTTTCTGCGGCTCGGTATTGCATTATACATTTGTTGATCTGGGGACGTCCCCTCTGTGTGAAAGCTTTCTGAACGCCGATCAGCTTAATCAGATGGAACCGTTCTATCCGTTACATACATATGTATGTGAACGATGTTTCCTGGTTCAACTTGAGGAGTATGTTAGCCCAGAAGAAATCTTCACAGAGTATGCTTATTTCTCGTCTTATGCCAGTACGTTGGCTGCAACATGCCAAAAACTACACCGAATTAATGATAGATAGATTTCACCTCAATCAACAATCCAATGTGGTGGAGGTCGCTAGCAATGATGGCTATCTGCTTCAATACTTTGTTGAAAAAAAAATTCCAGTCCTAGGAATTGAGCCAGCGGTCAATGTGGCTAAGGTAGCTATAGATAAGGGAATTCCAACACTGACTGAATTCTTTGGATCAGAATGTGCTAAAAGATTGGCGAAAGATACTGGTGGTGCTGATCTAATCATTGGAAACAATGTTCTTGCCCAGGTGCCAGATCTGAATGATTTTGTTGAGGGATTGAAAATTCTTCTTAAACCGTCCGGTGTTGTAACAATTGAATTTCCTCACCTATCTCGTTTAATCGAACAAAACCAGTTCGATACCATTTATCACGAGCATTTTTCTTATTTTAGCTTTTTCTCGGCCGAAAAGATATTCGCGGCGCATAGCCTGAAATTGTTCGAT
Organism: Methanobacteriota archaeon; assembly: GCA_963719035.1. Lineage (GTDB taxonomy): Archaea > Halobacteriota > Bog-38 > Methanoflorentales > Methanoflorentaceae > Methanoflorens. The sequence goes on from CAVRAO010000002.1 coordinate 715,538, forward strand.
GTAGATGAGCTACCCACTCATGGTGGTTCCATTAGAATCTATGCATGCCATGATGGGGATGGCGCAATAACTGTCAGCGAGAGAGTCAAGCGATTGAAGGAGCGAGAAGATCGGGATGGAATTACTAAGCTCGAATACTATAAAAAATTCGCTGAACAGGTCAAAGAAACAAAGCGAAAATTGTTATTTTTCTTGATCAAGGCTAAGCGAGAAGGAAAGGTCATTGTCGGGTACGGGGCCCCTGGTAAAGGCAATACATTACTTAATTATTGTGGGATCCGCACGGATTTTATAGATTATCTTGTAGATCGGAATCCCTACAAGCACGGAAGGTATACACCAGGAACCCACATTCCTATATATTCTCCTGATAGAATTACCGAAACTCGACCGGATTACGTGTTGATTTTGCCGTGGAATCTCAAAGATGAGATCATGGAGCAACTCTCGTATATACGAGAATGGGGAGGACAATTCATTGTACCCATTCCAGAAGTTACGGTCTATTCTTAAGAAAACAAAAGAGAAAGTCGAAAATTGGTGTTGGTCTGGCAATATGAACAAACAGGATTGATGCTAATATCATTCTTCCTACTACAATGAAGGGATAAACAAAGCATATGAAGGTGGTTCTATTTTGCGGGGGACTGGGAATGCGGCTCAGAGAATATTCTGCAACGATACCAAAGCCTATGGTTGAAATTGGATATCGGCCACTCATTTGGCATTTAATGCGGTACTATGCCCATTTTGGGCATCACGGACTTTATTCTCTGCCTGGGTTACCGAGGGGATCTCATTAAAAAGTATTTTTTAAACTATGCTGAGTGGAAATCGAACGATTTCGTCCTATCAAATGGGGGACAAAATATTTCCTTGTACAATAGCGATATCGACGATTGGACCATTTCTTTTATTGATACGGGTCTGCAGGCGAATATTGGAGAAAGACTAAAGGCCGTTGAGAAATACTTAGAAGGCGAAAGCGTCTTCATGGCCAACTATGCGGATGGACTGACAAATCTTTATTTGCCCGACTATATTGATCACTTTTATAAACACGATAAGGTTGCTAGTTTTCTATGTGTTCAACCATCTCAATCATTCCATGTTGTTTCCGTGGACGATAATGATCTGGTTAAAAGTATCACCCCCGTTAGTCAATCTAATTTATGGGTCAATGGGGGGTTCTTCATATTCAAGAAGAAGATATTTGATTATATTCGTGATGGTGAAGAATTGGTCCAAGAACCTTTTCAACGATTAGCAGAGGAAAAAGAATTGATTGCCTATCGAAACAAGGGATTTTGGGCTTGTTTGGATACCTTCAAGGAAAAACAAGTGTTTGACGATTTAGATGACAAGGGTCAAACACCCTGGGTAGTTTGGGAAGAATTCAAAACAGGCTGACAATTAATTTGGTTTTGTATTTGAACTTTGACGAGCTGGGGTAAGGTGCTAGGTTTTAACTTAAGACACGAACCGAACAAGCCTTTTCAGGTTTTATGCCTAGGCGCACATAGTGACGATATAGAAATCGGATGCGGTGCAAGCATTCTCAGGCTCATAAAAGAGTTTCCAAATATACAGGTTCATTGGGTAGTATTCGGGTCATCAGGTATCAGGGCAGAAGAGGCTCTGAATAGTGCGAATGAGATCTTAAAAGACATACGGGGTAAGAACATTGTCATAATGGGATTTCGTGATGGTTTTTTCCCTTATATTGGAGGTGAGATCAAAGGATACTTCGAGAATTTAAAGACTGAAGTGGACCCTGACATAATATTTACCCATTACGGACAGGATGCTCATCAAGACCATCGCTTTATATCCGAGCTGACATGGAATACTTTTCGTAATCACTTGATCTTGGAATATGAGATTCCCAAATATGATGGGGATCTAGGTGCCCCCAATTTTTTTGTTCATTTGGATGAGGCGATTTGCCAGCGCAAAGTAGAGCACTTGTTGTCCTATTTCAGGACTCAAACCAGCAGACATTGGTTTACGAAAGACACGTTCCTAGCACTATTAAGGTTACGAGGAATAGAATCAAATTCCCCTGGAAATTATGCAGAGGCATTTTACTGTCGAAAGGTGACTTGCTAGGCAAATCTTCTTATTCTGGCTCAATTTTTTCCACTTTGTGCTGGTGTTTTCTTGGGGGTGATTATCGGGGCTATATAATTTGATAGGACGCCGTGGCCACTGATCTCAAATTGCTAAGGCTGCACAATTACATCATATTTAATTGAAAGTCCCCCTACAGAATCCACTTACTAATTGCTTGCAAATTTTTCTCTTTATCGTAAACCTATGTCATTTAGTCCTAAGAGCAATGCATGCTCACGAGGCTTCGTAGTACATATTCAACAGTATCCATACTGGTCATGCTTTCCATATGTATTAGGCGATGATCGCAGTCCGCCCTCTCAAGGGCCCTCATTGCCTTCCTTAGGGTACCTGCATTGAAGTTTATTACACCGATGTCTTTCAGTTGCAAACTCGGTTGAGGTATCCGTTCAGTGTCCGTTCGCCAGTCCCGATCCTTCGAGGTAAAACAGCAACGTCATTCACTCGCCTAACTGCTCTAATGCTTTATCAGCGCATCAAAAGCAGCGTCACGGCGACCAACAAGCCGCTTAAGTGATCCATTACACAAGAGCGGCGGGTTTCCCCCTTCCTTTTTTCTTTTCGCTCTTTAAGCCGTAGCGTTAATCAAAGCTCCTCGCGCTATTAATCACAGCAAATATATAAAGAACGCGTCATCGTAAGCAGCTTTTCAAACTGGCGGCGCCCTAATCCGAAATTTTTTCGTTCACGTCCTTTTAGTGACTACCATATGCATCGGTCAGAACGCATTCTCCAAGCCTGGCAGACCACAGCGATTAGAACAAGAGCTAGAGGAACAACCTTACACTTCAAACTGGTGAGGATAATTGAAAAAACACATATAATTCTGAAAAACATAGGTTAAAGCCGTTCCTACATGAACTAGGCTAGGTGCATAATGGAAAGCGTAAAACGGCGAGTGATCTCCCTAGATGTTTTCCGAGGATTGACTATCGCCGTAATGATCTTTGTAAACTATCTTGGCTTACTACCCAGAAACCCCCGCCATATTAAAACACGCCCCCTGGACCGGTCTGACCCTGGCTAATCTGGTATTTCCATTTCTCTTATTTATTGTAGGCGTGTCAATGTCATATTCTTTTGCTTCACGTTCCAAACAATCCTCCAGTAAACTTTGGGGGGCATTTTATCTTCCGGGTGGTTGTTCTTTACCTCATAGGCATTGCCCTTGGTTTCGGCTTTTTTTTACGCGGGATCCCCGATTTTTCTTCTATCAGGATCCCGGGAGCACTACAGTTAATAGCATTATCTTCGCTTTTCGCTGCCCCCCTGGCTCGTTCAAAAACCAGATGGGTTCTAGTGGCCGCTTCATTACTTCTGGTTTTTCAGAGCGTTATTCTGCTCAGAGTAGGCGCTCCAGGAGTGCCACTCGGTTCACTGGACGTCAACAACAACATTACCGGATGGGTCAATTTCCAGGGTATTCGGTTCTTCCCACCTTCTCTATCACAACTTCGATACAGAAGGACTGATTGCCGTAATAAACGGAACAGCTATAATGATGTTAGGTCTGGCCTGTGGTAGAACCTTGAGGCTAACGAAGCATGACTGGGATTCAGTGAAGTATCTAATTGTCGGAGGGACGATTGCTCTTGCTTTAGGTCTAATTATCACCCCCTCACTACCTTTAATTAAACAGCTGTATACTGCCAGCTACATACTGGTTAATGCCCGGTTTAGGGGCCATAAATACTGGCCATACTATATGGCTACAGTAGATTTGCTGGAGCGAGGAAGGATACTTAAATTGGCAGTTCCATTTGGTCGTAACTCACTTTTTATTTACATCGTCTCCCAGGTTCTGGGTCCTATACTTTTCATGAACAGATTTAACCTTCGTCAAATTATTATCAATAGTTTAGGTTTAGATATAGGTGCATTAGCCTATGGACTAATTTTAGTGGTTTTTTTGTGGGTGGTGGCCTATCTTCTGTATCTGAGACATATCTACATTAAATTGTGAGCACACTTAAGAATAGAAAAACAATTCTAGGAAGACGTTTAATTGTCTTAACTCGTTGATCTGCGATTCAAGCCCCACATCAGAAACTCAGTTATGTTAAAGTTACTTGCACTGCAGGCTTTGAAGTCACATCAGACGCCTTAGGACCCGTTTTTCATTAACGCTCTACTGCCGTTGGCTTTAGGAACCCCCGCGGGTGCGCCCTTTTTTCAGCGTTCTTGCCAGACGTCTGTCCTACTTAAGCGTTTTATTTTTTAGCCCTCGCCCTATTTTTTAAATCTGACGATTTCACTTGCAGAGTCAACTATTATCCGTTAACAAGGTCGTCTATCCGCCGCAATTAAAAACGCTTCGGCACGCTTCAGCAATGGGAAAACTACGACAGTTAGAGGCCACTAAAAATTCTGTGGTCACTGGTCTGCAACATGAGAATGAATTTTTACAGAAGGTCACTAATCTGGAAACGTTGCTGCAGGCGGAAAAGGGTCTTAACTCTGAATTGCGTCGCGACAAAGAATCAATTCAAAAGCAACTCGAACTTGTGACTCTGCGATTGCCAGCTCTTAAAGTTGGTTTCTGAGATGACTCTTTGGCGGTCGAAAAAAGAAGGCGATTAATTATTAGCTAAGAGATTGGGTATGAAATATTAATACGACGGCAGTTTATCTGAAGTTCAATGACCGAGACCTGCAGGATGTTTATGCTAACACTCTTCAGCTGCAGTGTTTTTTGCTCAACCCAGCTGAATATGGCTGGGGAAATACAGTCTACATGGCCGCAGCGGGAGTCAGCAGTTATTTGCTGAGAGGAAGCACTCTGCGAAAGATCCGGTAATCACCCTAGCCCTCCCCAAACAGAGGTCAAGAAAGGCGCTTATCAAGAGAAGCTACGCCAGTTTGCTTACTATGCGTCTTCGGATAACTCTAACGGACTTGCAAGATGAAATACATGCTCACTGAATAACGCCCACAACGCCAAAAGAAATGTCAGTGGGTTTCCACCGTCCGTTTTAAACGCTTTTAGCATATAGGTTCGACAGCAGTTAAGATCACCCACATCTGCAGACGCTAGTGCGATATTCCTAAAAAGTGTAGCCAAGCCGTTTTTACCGATAACTCGCAGGATCTCGTTTTGGTTCTTTTCAACGATGTATTGATATGCGTGGACTTTAGCCAACATATTTGTGGTGCTTATAATACTCCTGGCCAGGCCAAAGTAATAATCTACTCTGACCTTGCGAACAAATACAGGCTCGAAAACGGAGGTTATCCTCAAGGTACACTCCCAATCAATAAGGACCCTCATTGATTCGTCGTGATAGCCCACTATAGTAGCGCATTTTTTAGAGTGCACGAAAGCGTTGATATCTGTGTAGTTTTCGTCGACAAGATTTCTAAAATTGGACCCCCCCATCCAACCCTCAAATCGGAGGGACCTAGTACTGGATCCTTAACAAAAAGTTGGACCTGTAATAAGCTGCTTCCCTAAGGGACTCACTTTCGCTGAGCGCAGACCACATTGTAGAAAGATACTCTGGATACCAATCACGTCTGAATCCAAGTAAGCGATAAAATCCCCTTTAGCTTGTTTAGCGCGAAATTTCGAGCGCTGCCGGCTCCAGAATGGGCTATTTCTTGTAATGACCACGACAGAAGTCAAAAAAGCGCTATCAAACGAGAACAAGTTCCGACGTTAACGCTGGCAACCCGCAGTTAACATTAAAGCATCTGATCCGTGTGCCCAGACCTTACTGATTCTTGTTAACGGTGAAACTGTTTTCCGTTCGTCGAATGCCTTATGGATGTGCTGGATGACAGTGAGCAGCAGTCCAAGTTTCAAACGTTTTTCATTATGCATCCTCTAGGCCTTTTTGGTGGCGATTCACTCGCATTGACTCGCGAATGAATTATAGGGACTTTATTTGACCGTTGTCAACGGCCTGGTCGCTAGGTTCAATATTATTTTGTCGGAGAGCTTTTTGATAAATACTATCGAACTAGTTATGATTATGTTCTCGAAGTTTGATCTCCTGTTGGTTTTGCTTTTAACATTCCTCTGGTAACATCTTCCGCCGCCTGCTCATCTACAAGCTCTTAATAAATCCCACCATTCCATAACAATGGCTACGAATTCCCAATGTCAGACCAGTTTTCCCGTCGCCTTTGAAAAAAACTGCCAAAGCTGGAAAACCTTTAGACTTTTGCTAGCGATCATTCAAGATTGAGACGCTTACCATCAGGCCAATCGTTCCAGTAACTGGTGCCCCAATCTTCAATAACATAAAGTCCATTTGGCTTAAGATGGTTGTCAAACAGATGCCAAAACGCAGTTTTTGTTCAATCGCCTATGTGCGAAGCATCATCCGATAATGATGTCAAATCCTTCGGGTGCAACAGTATTTGCAACCTGCGAGAGGAACTGGGAGATCGGCTTGGTTCCCCTCAAAAATGTGAATGCGTTCGCCAGGATTGAAGCCATCTGGAAGTTTAACATCAATACCGGCGATAGTTCCGAATGGAAAATAGTCCCGCCATAGTAAGAGCGACTCCCCTTCCTAAAACACCGAGTTCGAGAGGAGCAATTTTTTTTTGGACGTATGGTTCAAATATTGGATGTATTTTCTTAAGATAGATTGTTAATTATCTTGTCTGAATCTAGTCATCTAAAGACAATTCCAAGCTTCCCATGTTCGTTCACTCCTCTTTTTTCTTTGACGGTTGTTAATAATCTGCAATGTCAGTGCAGCTTAAGCTCTTTTACGCTCGCTGTCTGTCCAAAGTTGCTGCAACGCTTTTAAACGAGGAAAACAGATGACTCGCGTCAGAGAAATCCCTATCAGGGCGCTAGCTATCATATGAACTATCTAAAGCGTCGGTTTTTGGCGCTCTTCTAAAAAAGAAGAATTATAACATATGATGTTTGGTTTACCATTCTTCTTTCTATATTTTATATGGTAAAGGCGGGCCCGTATCCATGCGTTCAAGATGACGGCGTTTCCGGTAGGCATACTTCAGTGTCGCGAGTCACGCCGTTCTCTCTCCGTCCGAAAAAACCATTAAACGTGAACTGTAAGTTGTCCGCTTCGTCCAACTTTTTTAGCCTTCTATTTATCGTTGCGTTCTTATATCAAAGCGACATCACTCTGTTCCGGCGTTTTCCCAGTCACTGCTCCTCAAGATCAAGTTTCTAACCTCGTAGTTTTCGAACTCAAAACATTTCAAAGCTTGGAAGAATGATTACTACATCCCATGCGCTTGGACGCTAAGCTATTCTAGATTCGATGCTGATGATAATCGTAGCTTTGCTAAGCCACGAGTTCTGCCTCGCAATTTGTCTCCTTGACTCTTGCCAGGCTTTTGCGTCGTATTCAAAAACTCGCTTATAGCGTCAACAAATTCGTCCTGCGTTTCTGCTACTCTCAAGAGATGACCGCCGTCAAATTTCTTCAATTCCCGTATACCAGTTGCGACCACCGGTTTGCCCAGCGAGAAATAATCGTACAGCTTTACAGGGTCACTCGAATCAGCAATTCTGCTGGGTTTAAACGGGATGAGCGCTACATCGAAGAGTTGGACATACGCTGGCAACTGCTTGTAATCTTTCGTCCCTAATATGAAGACGTTTTCAGGCATTTGGCGTACTCGAAGCTGACTTTGCCGGTCAAGTAGCCCGATCAGCAGGAAGTCGACTTCGGTGAGTCCTTGTGCGGCGGCGCACAAGAGATCCATGTCTACCCGGCGGTAGGTCCCCATGTAACCTACCCTTTTTTTTCCGTTCTCGTGTAGTCGGTAATCTGGTACGAGTTCTTGTTCATCTCAAAAAATTCGGCGTCTGTACCGTTTGACACTGTTATGACGTCTTCTTCGTCCGCAATTGATAGGGCATCTTCTCTCAAGTTTTGAGCCGTTACAAATATGATATCGCTCTTCCTGATGAGATTCTTGTGCTGCTGTTGCACCGGATAAAAGTGAACAACGATCTGCTCAATAGGATCCAAGTAATCATAACAAAGAAGATCGAAATCATCCTTTGACACAAAAGGCTCCCAGAACGGAGAGGCCACGATTGCGACCTTCGTCTGAGTTTTCTCGCACAGTTGATTTAACGTCCTTCGAACGGCCGACCCCCGAAAAAAGCGTGGGTTGCCCAGCCACGTCAGAACAAACGCATCTTCCGCATTCCTGTTACGCTTTTTCAGCAGCAGAGTTTCCAGAGACTGTTTGAGATGGTGGGATTGTCGTGCCACGAAACGGACAACCGCCGGCAGCTCCACGTAATAGAACTCATACGAGTCCCCAAAATTCGATCGCCATTCCCGGACGAGTTGCTGAGGGCGCTGATACAAGGGGAAGTTATACTCGATAGATGAGAAATAAAAAACCGCCGTTTTGTCGTTCATTTCTCAAGGTCTCCTATACGACCGATTCCCTGAGGGTTGTCTTGCATTGCTGCTGATTCCCAACTCACCGGAAACTAAGCACCTTCGTTCGCTGTCTTGTACATGACAAACCACTCGCGCACATTTCTTCAAGCTCGCGCCGTCGGCTTTTTGTAGGACGAGTGTTTGCTTTATTGATTGAGCAAGAACTGGTTGGTGCTAGCGCAATTGTCGTTAAGTTCTTTCTATCCTTAAAGCTTCCATTCAACCGTCGAGGACCGTATCTGTTTCAATAGCAAATCCCACTAGTGCTGAAAGGTGCTGCATCACTGTCGTGCGCTCGTTTGATCGAACGGCACTGGCACAATAAGGCGGCATAGGTCGTCTTAGGCTGCGTCTCGGCGTGCATCTTGGCGCTGCGCATTCGCCCCTGTTAAGACGCGGACGGCGAGAGTGGCTCCGCTAATCGCCAGCGACTGTTATGGATAGAAGGTCGTGATTCGTAGCTTTGGTGAACGAGATATCGACATATGCGCTAAATGAAAAAGCATATATTTCCTCACGGGTCTTTTCGCACTAGTGCTTATCGTATGTTTGGACAGTGCTAATCGCACCCTAATGACGGAGAGAAGCTGCTACAATGCAGCATAGGCTATGCCAGAAGAACTTTCGGAGCAATAAAGAGAAACATGAAGACGTGTCCAAAGGTTATCGCGATCGTCTTAAACTGGAACGGTAAGGAAGACACAGTAAACTGTCTCGGCTCCCTCTCTTCAATTGTTTACCCCAATTATGAGATAATAGTTGTCGACAATTATTCAACGGATGGATCAATCGAGTGCTTGGAAGAGATGTATCCTAGCATTGAAATAATCCGAAACAGCAAAAACTTGGGATTCGCTGAGGGAAACAATGTCGGAATGCGCCGCGCCTTAGCAGGCGGGGCCGACTATGTCTTACTCCTAAATAACGACACCATAGTGGACAGATACTTTCTCGATCGTCTCGTAGCGGCAGCAGAGGGGGATCAAACTATCGGATTTGCGGGGCCTAAGGTATACTATCTCGACCACGAAGACGGCGGGCACGTAATCAGTTTTGCAGGAGGGGCCCTCAACATGTGGATTGGCCGGTCTCGTCACCGCGGCTTGGATGAGCTTGATTCGGGTCAGTACCGATGACATCACCGAAGTGGATTATGTAGAAGGATCGTGCGTGCTGGCAAAAAAGGGAGCGCTCGACCACATCGGGTTGCTCGATCCTGCGTACTTCTCCTACTGGGAAGACATGGACTGGTGTACGAGAGGATGGAAAGCGGGATACAAGTCAATTTATGTGCCGACCGCCAAAATCTGGCACAAGCCATCCTCATCAAACGTTTCTGGATATAAGACCTACTACGGAACAAGAAATCGACTCTGGTTTGTGAGAAAAGGAGGAAATGAACTCCAATTTTTGACCTTCTTCTTCTATTTTTTTGTGATTGATGCGCCGTTTGAAGTGCTGCGGTTAGCGCTATGGCACAAGGACTGGAAGGCTCTGAAGCTATTTGTTGCAGGCACACGAGAAGGGCTGAAAAAGCCGCCGCTCATGCACGGCTAGGCGCCTCGACCGAGTGGGACGATAGAATTTACGAACAGGAGCCTCGACGACCTCGTCGCAATGGTTGAGCAGGTTCTGCACGACCTCCCGTAGCACAAGACACAGCTCGCCTAGCTTAGCAAAAAGGCCGTTCTAGACAACGCGAACGCCCATGCGGCACTCATAGAGAGCCACGTATTTATAGAACGACAAACACAGATGGCCCCATACCATAGCTGTACGCGAGCTCCATAGCAAAATCGCGCCGAATGCGACGCTGTCTGCAAGCCTGAACAAAGTTGTCCGCGGAAAGTGGGTCGTGGAGACCAGTACGCGAATTCACGGCACTCGACGAGGCGCCGCAGAACGATCGCGAGTTCGTGCAAACAAAGCCGAAAGCATACAATCACGACTGCAGATCCGCTTCTTGTTGATTAACCTGCTTAAGAAACGTTTTGGAACGCCGGTACGGGCGATCGAGAGTGTTACACTTGGTACGCACCGTGCGGCTGCGCCTTGTCAGAGAGCCATGAGGGTGACACTAATAACGCTGATGGATGAAGGTGGGATGGTGCATTACACATCCCAACTGTCAAATCATTTGACGCAGATGGTGGACGTTACGGTAATAGTTCCCGAAGGATGTGACTTGGCTTACTTTAGCGAAAAAGTGTGCGTCAGAACAGTGAAAACCCCCCCACAAGGGGGGTGGCTAAACAAAAACAACTTACAAGTCTGGAGGTTGTTCTGCGCCATTTCCGAAACAGAACCGGACGTCGTCCACCTCTCCGGCAGCCATCCGTGGATATTCCCGCTATATCTCTTTTTGAAAGTGAAACGATACCCGGTCGTGGCGACGGTGCACGACGTGAAAATGCACCTCGGCGAAGCAACGCTAGTGGCGCGTTTAACGAATTACGTTTACATAAGAAGCGCTGATCACGTTTTTGTCCACGGTGTGAAACTCAGGAACGAACTAGTGAACGCGGGGATTGACGATGGGAAGGTTTCAAGCATCCCGCTCGGCGGTCTTCTTTCTTCGACGCGAGCAAATGCCGGCGTTGAAGAGGACGGAGTGATATTGTTTTTTGGGAGAATTTTTCCGTACAAAGGGCTGGAGTATCTTCTAGATGCCATGCCATTGATCTTGAAAGAGCTTCCGTACGCGCAGCTCATCATTGCGGGCAGCGGGGATCTTGCTGAACTACAGCAGCCAATCCAACGCTCGCTCTAACACTACTGTGCTGAACGAGTTCATCCCGGATGACCAGGTCGCTGAGCTCTTCGAACGAGCCGCGGTCGTTGTGCTGCCTTACGTAGAGGGCTCACAAACAGGGGTCGTCCCAATCGCTTATTCTTTCAAGAAACCCGTCGTTGTCACGAACGTCGGCAGCTTTGACGAGGTGGTGGAGGACGGTAAGACTGGTTTCATTGTTCCGCCAAGGGACCCAGCTGCCATTGCTGATGCCGTGGCAAAGATACTCAAAGACCGCCGGCGGCGGCTGCAAATGGGCGAAAACGCTTACAGAAAGATGAATGAGGACCTTTCCTGGGATACGGTAGTGAGAGAGACCGTACGCGTTTATACCCAGATGACGCGCGGGGCGAAAATCTCGAACAGAATATGCAAATAAGTAACCCGCTTGAGATGAACGACTGGCAAATACGCGACTTCCTCGGAGTGGTATTAGCAGTTCAGTTCACTCTCTGGGGCACAATACTCTTGGAATCGGCGGGGATGGCGATTCCAATTGTACGTCAGCTCCTCGGATTTATCTACCTTACATATATTCCAGGCGTTCTTATCCTGCGATGCGTGCGAATCCACAAACTCGGAACCATCCGCACTCTGTTGTTTGCGGTCTGCTTGAGCCTCGCGTTTTTGATATTTGTTGGCCTCTTTTGCAACTTGGTCTATCCACTTTTTGGGTACAGCGAGCCGCTTTCCCTTGTTGCTTTGATGATTACGATTAGTGTGATCGTCCTCGGCCTTTGCGTTGTGAGTTATATACAAGACAAAACGTTTTCCGACTCAAGCACCATTGACGTTCACGAGCTCCTTAGCGCCCCGACACTATTATTATGTCTGATTCCTTTTTTGGCAATTTTTGGGACGTACGCTATGAACGTGTACCAGAACAATCTCATCTTGATGTTGCTGATTGTCGGTATTGCGCTTATTCCTGTTCTGATTGCACTTGATCGGTTCTTCGCACCGAAGCACTATCCTCTCGCGGTTTTTGTTGTTGCGCTAGCCCTTCTTTACCATACATCGTTGATATCAAACTATGTGTGGGGTTGGGATATCCATCACGAATATGCCCTCGCACAAGCGGTTGTACAAAACGCGTTATGGAATCCATTCCTCGCCGATAATTATAACGCGATGCTGAGTGTGACGATACTCCCCGTTTTCTACACGCAGATTTGCGCGCTAAGCCTTACGTGGGTATTCAAAACAGTTTATCCATTCATATGCGCTCTCGTACCGCTCGGTTTGTTTCTGGTTTTTGAGAAACAGACTGATCGTAAGACGAGCTTCTTCGCGACATTCTTTTTTGTCTCATTGTATTCTTTCTATGTGGAGCAGGTCGAGCTTGCAAGACAAGAAGTTGCTTTGCTTTTTCTCATATTGTTTGTGCTTTTGATCGAGGACAGAGTCATGCCCAGGATCAAGGTCAGTGCATTGCTCCTTGTATTCGGCGCTGCACTCGTCGTGTCTCACTATGGGATAACTTACCTATTTCTATTATGCCTCTTCGGCGCATTCCTCGCGCAAGCGATATCCAACAGTCCTTTCGTGCAGCGCGGTGGCAAAAAACTCGGTGCTCGTTCAAAGGTCAGTCGAACTCAAGTTAGCAACAGCAATGTAGCGTTTTCAACGGCGAACACTGGAAATCTACGCGTAAGATTAGTGCTGCTGGTTTTTGTTACTGCATTCGGTTGGTACATATATGTCGGGGGTGCAAGTCCCCTGTTCTCTATGTTAACTATAGGTGAAAGCATTTCAAACACCTTATTCGGCAGCGGACCGTCTCAAACGCCACAAGGACTCGCTGTTTTGACGGGTGTAAACGCGACGACCCTTTATCAGCTGGCACGATATATCAGCAATGTAAGCAGCCTCCTCATCGCGCTTGGTCTACTTGCCGTCATAGTACGATTTTGCAAAAGGCATTTCAGTGCGACGTACTTGGGGTTCTCCGCCGCAAGCTTCGTAATATTGATCGCTGGCGTGGTTGTGCCATTTTTTGCAAGCGGCCTCAACATCGCCAGACTGTACCAAATCGCACTCGTCCTCTTGGCTCCTTTTGTGGTGATCGGCTGGTTCGCCGTTGTTAAGGGGCTGCTCAAAGTGCTAAAGGTTCCATTTACAAAGAAACGGATCAAGGGGGCAACCGTGTTATTATCGTTCTTTTTAGCGACCGTCCTGTTTTTCAACACCGGATTTGTCTACCAAGTTGCCGGAGATCCCCCCTTATCTTTCGCTCTTACCACTAAGATTGACTACCCTATTTACAACGATCATGAGAATTCCGCCGCAATCTGGCTATATACCGAAAAAGACAGCAGCAAGGTCTGGGCGGACAACTACCGATTCCTGCTCTTGCAACAGTTTGAACCCTCGACGGTAAGCTCGCTTAAAATAACTACGGATCTCTCGGCAAATAGCACGTACGCATTTTTGGGGACTCGGAACGTCGCGCAAATGAATTTCACAGTCAATTATCCGACGGCCTACAAGAACGTCACAGGTGTTGCCTTGTACGGCCGCATCGCCGGAAACGAGAGCAGGATCTACGACAATGGGGGCGCACAAGTCTACAAGCCGACAAGCCCGGCCTTTACGATTTTGCCGTGAGGCCCAACTCTGATTTTCTGTGCTTCGACGAAACGCAGGGTCGTGCATCGTTCTGAAGCAGCGCGTCTCCTTTTCCTCTTTCCCCGCAGCTGCGCCAAAAAAAGCCAAAACACGCAGCCCGGCTCCGACGCTCAAACAACACTCTCAGATGCCGTTACCCTGCTCAAAACGGACTATCGAAAATGCAAGAAAGGCCCACGCTGGATTCCGGCTAGCATTCGCCACGGCCCAAGATTCTATTACGAATCGCACAGTCGTTTTCGTGCCGTCTCCTTGCACATTGTTCTTGCTGTAGGACCCGGCTTGCAACGACGCGCTGAGACGTTCAGAGCAACATAAGTTGCTGCAAATCGTCGAACTACGCCTGTTTGGTCGACGCTAATGCATCTCCTTCGAAGATAGCTCCTGCGAAACTTCGTTCAATATTTCGTGAAACCTCAGTAGTCTATCATCTTCTAAGAACTCATCACCCAGCGTGAGGCACTCAGCATCGACGATCTCAATTCTAGGCCTTTCTTCATAGCGACTGAGATCTGCATTTTTTCTAAGGAAAAATACGTTGCTGCCGCTAAAAACTCTTTGGAATAGCATTTTCATCTTTAGATGGGCAACGTTCTGCCTGCGTATTGTTGGGTACCGCATTTTGAAAAACTGTGGCCGTCGATCGGTAGTTGTACACGAAGTAACGATAGGGGCTGAAATGCAATTTCTTCAAGACTATCGAAGGTACTCAGAAGTCGTGTGATAATGATGCCCGTAATGATTCGTCGCCCGACAATCCAAGAGCTTCCCCGATTTGACTTCTTAGCGAGATTGACGGTTCAATGAGCACAAAAGTCCCGTCGCGCTTCAATATACGATTGATTTCGAGAAAAAACGATTGGAAGTCAGCGATGTGATGCACCAACTCCTTGCAAAAAACAACGTCAAGAGCGCCGGTGGGAAAGGGCAACCACTTGGAGTCACAGACGATGTTTTTGCCACGTATCAAGTTTTTGTGCTTCCAGTGAAGTCCGCTGAATAAGCTGTTGGGATCGAGGTCGCAGCGATAGGTGTCAAAGCCATTTTCAGACAGGAGCTGACTCGTAGGTCCTCCAGCACTGCCCACATCTAGCGCGATTGGATTATCGATGGCGTTGTCAGCTCTTAGCACGTTGATGACGATCTGATGACAACTTGAAAGAGGGTCGTGCAAAATTATAGTGTTTCCCGACGTCATCCAAATTCGTTTGATGGTTGCATTCGGTCGAAATAATCTTCCTTATCTCGTCACGTTCTTCGACGTCATACCCCATGAAAATCAAATCGTGGCGAACGGGGTATTCCAAAGAGCATTTTTGACAGGTGAGCACATCTCTATCGGTACTCGAGGGTACCTAAGCACTGTTGGCATCTGATCAATTCGAGAACGCGACTTTCCACAAGTGGAGATGAGCACACCGCATAAAAAGCCATGCGCCACAAGCGCGTTCGGCCATTTCACCCGGTGCGGCTGCCCGAGCGCTCAACTATCTCTTGACGGTCCTGAACGTGGAGGTGAAGGCGAGGGTGGTCGTACCGCTCGTGACGGCGTTACTCGGGACGGTGAGAGTGTAGACGGTGTTGTCGGAGAGCGTGGCGCTGGGTGTGATGGTGAGGGTGATGCCGTGATGGTGATCGGCGCGGACCCCAACGGTGCCCTTTTTGGAGGTGATGGCAGAGTAGTTCGCTCCGGCCTGGATCGTCTGGTTGAAGGTTCGGGTGAGGTCTTGGTGATTGGGACGTTGATGGCGTTGTTGACGGGATTGACCGCGGCGACGGTCAGCGCGGTTCAGGGTGCTGCTGGAGTTGGCGTTGCGGTCGCAGATGATATGCGGGTTGACGTTCCGTTTGTTAGGTTTAGGCTATCTAAATACGTACACGGAACCGTTACCGACTGACCCCCTGGGTCGCATACAATAAGGTCGAACGGTCCAATCTGGCTTTTAACCATGTTAACCACGTTGTCATCAATGATTGTTGCTCTGCTGCCGTAAGTTCCGTTTGGTTTGACCCGGGCGAATAGTTGTGCGTGTTTGGATTCCACCAATATCCCCCGTCAGCTTCCCACCCTGTCAGAACGCCGAACGGTTTCAATGGCGCTACGGTATCCAACCAATTTTTAAAGTGTACTGCTGATTGAACCCAATCCACCTGATACGTTTCCCACACAATTTCGTCGAATTGGTTAACGCGCCACGTCATATTGTGCGTTCCCCATTCTGGTACGTTGGTCGGGGTGTAATTCGGTCGCCCAGTATTATGCGCCTGATAATACCCCGGCAGCCAGTGTGCAAGTAGTTTTTTCTGCGAGTGCTCTTTCAGCCATATTATCGCGTTATCGTATCCGCCTTCGAAGGAATAGCCTTTAAAGAGCGGGCCGAGTTTTTCATAAATAGCTAGACACGTGCCATACAGTGATTGATATTGCGCCGGTGTCATGTTTACCGAGACGATAGAAGCATAATATATGGGTCCTTCAATCTCAAGCCATACGGGGATACCTTGATTAGTTATATTTTGAATGACGCCCGCATACCACGTCGCCTTTGAGGTATCCGTGAAATATGCGAACCGCGTCGTTACCCGGAAGTGAAAGCTCTACTCCCCATCCGTTCGCTTTACAAAAAGCGATCGTTTCTGCTGGTAACGTTGTCTGCCCAGGGAATACTACCTGTCCGAATATTATGTTAGGCCCAAACTGTTCCTGTTGCTCCGGCGTCCTTAGAGCTACCACGAGGACAGTGAGCAACAAAGCGACAACTAGCAAAAGAGCAACGAATTTCACACGTGTCGTGCTACCGGAGTTTGTTCGCATGACCGAACCTTAGTTATGAAAAAGCTGTGTTTTTAGCTGATTGATTTCTTTTGTATTAAAGCACCGCTTGCAAATTGTAAAAGAAAGTCAATAGTATCAATTTTTTGTGCTTCAAGTGAAATCCGCTGAATAAGCTGTTGGGATCGAGGTCGCATCGATAGGTGTCAAACCCATTTTCAGACAGAGCCGTCGTAGACCCTCCAGCACAGCCCACATCTAGCGCGATTGAATTATCGATGGATTGTCAGCTCTTAGCAGTTGACAACATTCATGACAACTTGAAAGAAGGTCGTGCGAAATCATAGTGTTTCCCGACGTGATCCAATTCGTTTGATGTTGCATTCGGTCGAGATAATCTTCCTTATCTCGTCACGTTCTTCGACGTTATACCCCATGAAAATCAAATCGTGACGAACAAGGTATTCCAAAGAGC
Source organism: Methanobacteriota archaeon (assembly GCA_963719035.1). Taxonomy (GTDB): domain Archaea; phylum Halobacteriota; class Bog-38; order Methanoflorentales; family Methanoflorentaceae; genus Methanoflorens. The sequence continues at coordinate 732,724 of CAVRAO010000002.1, forward strand.
ATTTATGACACGTGAGCACATCCCTATCAGTACTCGAGAGGGCCTAGGCACTGTTGACATCTGATCAATTCGAGAACGCGACTTTCCACAAGTGGAGATAGGCACGCCGCATAAAAAACCATGCGCTATAAACTAGTTCTGCCATTTCACCGCGTTTGCCCGAAAACTCAGCTATCTCTTGACGGTCTTGAACGTGGAGGTGAAGGGTGGTGGTGAGGGTGGTCGTGCCGCTCTTGACGGCGTCACGCGGGATGGTGATGGTGTAGACGGTGTTGTAGGAGAGCTTGGAGTAGGGCGTGATGGTGAGGGTGTTGCCCGTAATGCTGACTTTGGCGTTGACCTTGACGGTGCCCTTTTTAAGGGTGATGGTGGAGTATTCGCTCCGGCCTTGATCTTCTGGTTGAAGGTGAGGGTGATAGTCTATGGTGAGCGGGGCGTTTATAGCATTGTTAGCGGGGTTGACCGCAGTTGACGGCAAGCGGGGTGTAGGTTCCTGCTGGACCGTCGTGAACGTGGCATCGGGGAGGGCGTCGGGGTTGGAACGTTGGTGGTTTGAGTATTGCGCGCTAATCTTTAAAACGCTGCGTCACGCGGGATGGTGATGGTGTAGGCAGGTGGTGTAGGAGGGGCGTTGGCCGGTAGGGCGATGGTCTGGGTGAGGGTGAGTTGCCCGTTAGATGCTGACTTTGGCGCTGACGTCGTGACAGCGCCCGTTGTTGAGGGTAATGGTAGATGGTGACGGATTTGCTCCGGCGCTGAGATCTTCTGGTTGAGGGTGAGGGTGATGGTCTTGGTGAGCAGGGGCGGTTATGGCGTTGTTGAGAGAGGGTCGACCGCAGTGAGGGTTGCGGGGTTGCCGTTGGGGTCACTGGCGTTGGGGTTGGGGTTGCTGTTGGCGGGTCGGTCGTGAACGTGGAGGTGAAGGGGGTGGTGAGGGTGGTCGTGCCGTTCTTGACGGCGTCACGCGGGATGGTGATGGTATAAACGGTGTTGTCGGAGAGTGTGGCGTTGGGCGTGATGGTGAGGGTGGTGCCGGCTATCGAGGTGGTGACGGGGACAGGCGGTGCCGTTGGAGAGTGTGATGGTGGAGTAGTTCGCTCCGGCCTGGATCGTCTGGTTAAAGGTGATGGTGATGGCCGTGGTGACCGGGACGTCGATGGCGTTGTTGGCGGGATTGACCGCGGTGACGGCTCAGCTTAGTGGGAGTGCTGTTGGCGTTGGCGTTGGCGTTGGGGTGCGTGGCGTTGGGGATGGCGTTGGGGTTGCAGACGGCGTTGGGGTTGGCGCTGCAGTTTGTTGTGCTTAGGCTATCCATATAATTACACGCAGTTCGATATTGTTGACTGATCCATCGGATTCCACGGATCGCAGACAAACCCATCAATGGCCCTATCTTTCCTTTAACCACGTTAACCACTGTGTTAATAGCGCCTTTTCCTGTTCGCCGGTATATCTTCGTGCACCGGGGGGATCGATAGTAATTATGTCCGTACCTCGATTCCACCAATACCCGCCGTTAGGCTCCCATCCTGATAAAACGCCGAACGGTTTATCAGGCGCTACCTTATCAAGCCACGCTTTAAATGTGACTGCTAATTGTGCCCAATCTACTTGATATATCTCCCACATTATCTCATCGACCTGATTAACGCGCCACGCCATATCGTGCGTTCCCCATTCTGGTACGACTACGGTTATAGTCAGGGGCCCATCGTTATACGCGCCATAATAACCAGCTAGCCAATGTGCACTAATTGTTTATTTGAGTGCTCTTTAAGCCATATTATCGCGTTATCGTATCCTCCCTCAAACGCATATCCTTTAAATAACGGGCCTAACTGCTCGTATTTAGCGAGTCCGGCGCCGTACATTGATTGATAATGTGCTGGCGTTGTAGCTGCCGATATATCACCATCGTAATAGATAGGCGCCTCTATTTCGAGCCATACAGGTATGCCCTGAGCGATAATAGACTGAATAATTTTAATGTAACTATCGGTATCAGGGTCTCCGTTAAAATATGTTCGGAAATTGCTACCAGGTAACGACAGTTCTATTCCCCATCCGTTCGCTTTGCAAAAAGCTATCGTTTCTGCGGATGGCATCCCTACTAATCCAAATATCCTTTTAGTGTACTGTTACTTCCTGGCCCGCCGCTTTTGGGGCTGCCATGAAGGCAGTGAGCACCAAAGAGACAACTAACAAAACAGCAATGAATTTTGCACCTGTCATCCCGGCGTCTGTTCGCATGTCCGAGCCTCTTTAATGAAAAAGCACGCATCTTAAGCGATGAATTTCGTTTATATTAAAGCTATCGCTTGCAAATTGTAAAATAACATAAATATTGCCTTTAAAAAGCAATTAGATTGCAAAAAATGACTCTTATTGTAAAATATCTACAATATTGTCTTTAAAATACTATCTATCTATAACAGCTATTGAGTTGTAAAAGATCGACAATATTGTCTTTAAAAGGCAATCCAATGGTAAAAATATGTTGATTATTGTTACCAACCGGCCGCTGAATCAATCCCAACCGAGCTCAGGCGGACCGTTACAGCATCTTATTGCACTTAGCGACGCATTTTTTCAAACCTTATATTGCGCGCCTTCGGATATTGGCCGATTTGTACCGCCAACAAATGATTACCCTAATCAGCGCAAATACATTGCTGCGACTTAATTGTGGGAGTAAAAGAGCTTCACCATCGCATACGAACATTGATTAAGACGGCAGATGTTGCCAATGCGGCCGCTTTAACAATGCTCCGACATATTGTTCTTTTTTTCCAGTGTCGTAACCGATCCAGCGCTGACGACAATACTGTCGTTGTACGACCGCTTATCGGTAAGCCGAAGTGCATCCGTTCGCGGAATCTGTTGGTGGAGCTCGCTCTAAATAAACTGGCTTTCTTCTTCTAAGCGTCAGCGACAAGAGATCGTCTACCTTCAGATTCGCCCTACACCTTCTATCTAGAGCTGCTTATCCGATCGGGCGGGAATTTCTGTATTAGCCAGCGATTCTAACCCTTTTCTGAGCGCAGGATTTGGTCCACAAGGCGGACTTCTTGATCGATTTTGCCCTGTCGTCCCAAGAGTGCTGCGAACATTTGGCCAAATTGCCTTTGCCGTAATCCTTGCCAGGAACAATGTTTAGTATTACTTTTCCCGGTTCGTCTTGAAAAAAGGCAATTTCGAACCGCCGTACCAAAGTAGAAGCAGGATCGAATAAACCCAAAATCCCCTCTTAACTTAATATCCTGTATTCCTTTGTCAAGCGGGCGACACCCCAAATTGACGTCGCCATTTGTCACCAAAAATTCGTGCGTAGATAGACAGTATTTCTTCGAAGTTTCGTTGAGGCTCAATTGATTTCAATTCTTCTTTGTACCTCGCGTAATTATCCAACGCATCGTGAACCTTTGCGGTTAGGTCATCAATGTTCCTACTCTTAAACAGTATTACGCCTTGCGGTCGTGGTACCGCATCGCTAGCTACGGTGGGCACTTTGAAATAAAGGGCTTCGCGAACCGATATGGCATCGCCGTCCGTGTTGGTTGGTCGCAGGAACAAATCGCCTTGCATAAGGAATACATAAAAGTTGTATGAATGCGTAACAAACAGGAAATTGTCTTGTAAGTTGCTCGCAGCTATTTTGTTCTGCAAGCCAGTTAGATAGTCGTCGTGCGTGACGTTTGATATACAAAAAACAAGTCCCAGCTTGGGGTAGGTCTGGCGGAGATTAGAACATAGATCAACACACAAGTCCATGCCGTACAGATCTTCATCATTATGGAAGTCGACAGCGTACGCGTTTGCCGTTAGTACAGGTGTCCTCTTACGCATGAAGTCGCGGATATCTTGTGGAATCTCCACGCTGTCCTCGATCCGTGGCACCGGTGGGAAGAACGCGGGGACGATTGACATTTTTTCTGCATCAACGTGTAGTTTTTGCAAATTCTGCTGTACAAGCGGGCCGACGGCGATATAGTGATACACGCCGACGAGGCTTGTTCTGAGCAACAGCTTGCGAAGCGTATCGAAGCGATTGACCTCAATTCCTGCTGTGCCGTGAACGGTGATGAGGAGCTTATTTCGAGTTAGTGCACTTAGTAACGAGGCTGCAGCAATACTGATCGCGTTCCTGACATCAAGCGTTGAAACGTGAATGTGAACAGCACACTTGTACCTTATGAAGACCCGCAGCCATTTGTGGATCGCCCGGATGCTGATAACATTCTCGCTGGTTTGTGGTTTTGACTGCACAGCAAGAACAGTACATTTGATACCTTTAGCGAGCAACAGTTCTCGGAGCCTGTAGACGTGAACAGACACGCCTCCAAAGGGCGGGGGGTACCGTCCCACAAGAATAACACGTTCAAGCCTTTTTGCTTTTTGAGTCATTAACCTCCGACCACACGGGTGGTGTCAAATTTTCTCACGCCAGCACGAAGGGTAGAACATTCGTAGAGATTGTTGTCTTCATCGAATCTTTCAGTTCGACGTTTGAGAGAGGGTAAACTGCGCTGTAACTGTGCGGTTTCTCGACCACATCTCCGCAATGCATATTATCCCCCCACCAAATATTTTTTCTCGCGCTACTCTGCAGAAGCTTGTACGTTCATAGCAGGCATGACGTTTTTTTGCCATTCCGCGTAAGCAAAACGTCTAAAATCCCCGCCGATCCACTCTTCAATAGGCAAATCAAATCCAGCTTTCGATCTATTTACGATGCTGCGGGGCAGGTATCGTTTAGCCACACTCTTAAGCAACGGCTTGGTGTCAAACAGGGTAACTTTATATTTTAACGGGAGATTTATCGCTAAGTCAAGAAGTCTGTTATCTAAGTACGGCACTCGCATTTCCAAGCCTACACCCATCGCCATTCTATCGGTTCGGCGCAATATCGAGGATAAGTGGTAGCTCACATCTTTCAGAATGTACGTGAGCGTTTCTTTCTCGAGGCTGTTGTCCAAAAAAGCAAGAGCCTGAGAAAAACGGGATTTCAAGGCGGAACGACTTTTCGCCCACGGAAGCATATAGTAGTCCTCAATGATCTTATCCCCATCTTCCAGGACGCACCTCACAAAGTCATCGTTACCTATGAGCCCATATACACTGGACTTTAGGAGAGGTTCGTACCGATCCGGGATACTGTTGATGAGGGGGGACAGCGCATTTTTCAGCCACATCCTCACATAATAGTATCTGTACCGCCGGTACCCGCCAAACAGTTCATCGGCCCCTTCACCGCTTAGCAAAACGCTAAATCCTTCCTCCTTAGCTCTTTTGCTGATCAGGTAAATACCGACGGAATTGGGATGGACCAGCGGAAGATCTTCAAGGCGAATGCATCGGGTGACGTTGTCCGTGTACTTTGTTTCGTCTAGCTCCTCAATCACCAAGTTCAATCCCAATTCTCGCGCTATTTGTTTCGCATATTTGGATTCATCGAGCGATCCCTTTACCTGCACGTGGAAAACTGTCAGATCGTCAACATATTGACGCGCTATAGCGGTTACCAAGGAGGAATCAACTCCCCCAGAACATATCGTCCCGATCGGCGCGTCCGAAACGAGCTGATCCGCAATTACTTCATTCAATAAATGATCGAGCTTGTCGACTAATTCTGTATCGAATTTGTACGCTGTGTATGCAGTCCTAGATACGGCATTACAGGGATCGTAATACCTTTCTATTTCGATGCGTTTAGAGTTCAAGTCCCATTTCAGAAAACTTGCGGGCTGGAGCGGTTTTAGTTCTTTGAAGAACCCTTCAGCTTCGACGTTTTTTGTCAACTGGTATTCTAGGACTGACTCAGTATCCAGCGAGAGAGGCAACTCAGTAACGGCGCGAAATGCTTTCAGTTCCGATGAAAAAACGAGTTTACCACCATCATAATAATAAAACAGCGGTTTAATGCCGAGCCTATCCCGGGCGAGGTAAAGGCATCCGTCAACGGAATCGTATAACGAAAAGGCAAAAATGCCATTGAAGTATTTTACACATTCGATACCGTCCCGTTCATAGCATTGAATGACAACCTCGGTATCGGTATCTGAGACAAACTGACGCCCCTCTTTCTGCAAGTCGGTTCTGAGCTTTTTAAAATTGTAGATTTCTCCGTTATAGGCCGCCCATATCGTTCCACTTTGATTTGACATCGGCATCTTTCCCCTTTCTGACAGGTCAAGTATTGCCAACCGGACGCTGCCTAGTGAAACAGCCGAGTTTACGAAAGTGCCATCGTCGTCGGGGCCTCTGTGTTTTATGCGCCGGTTCATCTCCTCAATGAGCTGACGGTCTGACCAACTGAATCCATTTATCCCGCACATATTCAGAGCAATTTAAAACTAATGAGGGTTCTTTTCCTTGAGCGCAAACTGTACTGAGCTTTCTACGGGTTTTACCTATTAAAATATAATGGGGCGTTGCTGCGCGTTCCCGTGCAGGCTTCGAAGGGATCGCTGTTCTGATGAAACCTCTACGAGTTCATTCGTGCACTCAATCGAACATCAACGACATATCGCTCAGCGCCTGTGGCAGGTCTGTTAATATCCACCCTCAAGCTTCTACGTTTCAATCTCAACTTCCTATTAAGTACTAATGGTATTGGATACGATGGCGCCAGAGCAAACTGCAGATTCGTTGGAGTTGGAGCGCGAAGAACGCTCATTCGCCGCGGTAACCGATCAGCTCCTCAACGGGAAGCTTTTGGACGACGAATTTGAACTTGCCGGCTGCAGTCCGACTTATGTGATCGACAAACTCTAAGTCCAATCTCATGTCACTGCCGAGCTTTTTCATAAGCTCTCGACGAATCCTCTGCGAGTCTGCTTCCGTATAATTCGCTCGTTTTACGATATTCAATATTAGCTCGCCCTCGCGATCCTGGTAGAACTGAAACTGCTCGACGTTATCGTACACATCAGAATGCATGTTAAGCGCGGTAACCGGAAAGACCCTTTTATTTTGGCCGATAATTAATTCCTGAAGCCATCTGCCCTCGACTGATTGTAACCTTTTGTAACTTCTTCCACAGGCGCAACCGTCTTCGCTGTAGGCTCCAAGATCTCCCGTTCTGTACCTGATCAAAGGAAACGCAGGGTTATTGAATCCAGTGGTCACTATTTCCCCCTGCTCATTCACATCCCGCACAACAGTGCCATTTTTGTCAATGAGTTCAGTAATCCCATATTCGGGAAAAAGGTGATATTTCGTGCTTATTTCACATTCGCCTGCGAGCGCGCCCATTTCAGAATGGCCGTACCAGCTGAAAACCCTGCAGTTAAATTGTTGCTCGAGCAAGTCGCGTTGCCATGGGTAGATAGCCTCTGAGCCACAGAGGATCGCTTTTAACGTCGAGAAGGGTTCGACATCGTTTCTTTTCATGAAAGAAGCTACGATCGTTGCAACCGATGGGAACGCCCATAAGAATTTTGGTCTGAATGCCCGGATACGCGCAATGTACGTTGGTAAGGTTTCGTCATTCATGTGGTACGGCGAAAGGATCAGCCATCGACCAAAAAGAGTCGACTTCCAGTAGATTCCCCTGTCCGCCGTTTCAACGACGTTGCCTCTGAGCACTACACACTTATCGGTGAACTTGTACCCGACTCGCCCCCACAACGTTCTTATGAACGCCCATTCTTTTGCTCGTGAGGCCCCTTTCTCGTAGTAAAAGCCAAACGGTTTACCGGTCGTTCCGGCCGTCGTCACGTACTCAAATCTATGGGGGGTGTAGTTTCGGGCTTTCAAAGCTTCGACGTTGTTGCGAACAATTTCTTTGTTCAGGAACGGAAGCTTCTCCAAATCGTCAAAATCACAAATGTCACGTGGCGTTAACCCTCGCTCACGAAATACTTTCGAATAATATGGCACGTTGTTGTAGGCGTGCGTTAAAAGCTGGTTTAACTGTCGGAGCTGGTACTCCTCGAGCTGCCCTTTGCTCTGCCACTGCGATTTTTGGAGAAGCTTGTATTTCGACCGAAAGGCCCCGTAACTAGACAGGATTCCGAGAACTTTCGATGCCGTTGGATCAGGACTCATTCTGTGACCCTAGATAATCCCCGTATTTCTCATGATATCGTGCGACGACCATTTCCATAATTCTGACCGCTTCCCTGCCTTCCTCTGCGGAGACCGGCGGTGGGGAACCCTCGATAAGGCTGTCGACAAATCGTTCGATCACGAGGTTAGTACCAATGGTGTTGCGGCCAAGTCCTGCCCTCACAACATTTGCAGCCACGCTTCCGACCTCCTGAAACACGGTATTCACTGCCGAGCGTGCAATCGGTACGTAGCGGAGCTCCTTAAGACTCTGACGAGTCACAAGCATGCGCTCCGGTGTCGATGCGCAGCATGGCTTCCGTCCCTATGACATCGGTGAGATTGGCCCAGTAGTTGCCGGTATATGAGAGGGTGACTGAGCTGAGACCGTTCTCTCCCTCAAACTCGATTCGGAACTCGTCAAACGGCGCCCAGGGATGCTTCAAAACGTTCTTTGCATAGATGTCCACAGCGCTGATGTTCTTCAAGAAAGCCATTGACATGTACGCGATGTGCGGGCCGGTTTCCCCGATGATTCCTCCTGGAAGCTTGTGATACCAATGATCTTTAATGTCGATAAACTCATTTCGCGGTGAGGCAAGCAGTAGTCGCATGCCAGTGAATTGCCCAATATTCCCGTTAGCGACGAGCTCTTTCGCCTTCAGAAATGGAGGATGAAACACTTGGTTGTGAATCGTGCAGACATGCAGCCCTTGCTTCGCCGAAGCCCCGATCATGGCATCGCAATCAGCCGTTTTGAGGGCCATCGGCTTTTCCATAATGACGTTGCATCCGTTCTCCATTGCCTCTAAAGCGATAGGGGCATGTATCTGCGGAGGGACACAGATGTCAACCGCGTCCAGCTCCTCGCGCGAGCACATCTCCGTGGTGCTCGTGTATGCGTTAGGTATGCTAAAGTCGCGTGCTGTTTCGCGGACGAGACTCTCGTTGAGGTCGCAGACCGCGCACAGATCGACGCGTTTATTCATCTTCTTAAACGCCGGTATGTGCCGCACTTTAGCAATGAAACCGCACCCGATAACGCCGACTTTTACTTTTTCCACCCCGACTCACTCCTACTGCTCTTATGAACTAAACTACCCTGAGTGTTGATGTTGGCGCGGTTGGGAAACTTCGTAGGTGCTCTGATCTGTATTGAGAGGGGCTCTCTTTGATCCGGTGCACTCGTACAACTCCTGCTCAAAATCATCGACAACCGCGGCCCAGTCGTTGTTGCGAACAAATTGCCTCGCCGCTTCGCCGTGTGCGGTGATGATGACCCTCGTTAACGAGTTCCATGGCTTTCCGCAACGCGTCTTCTGGCCGGTCGATCCACAGCACGCCGTGATCGTCGCCAAATTCCCTCTGCACGCCGTGCAGTCGGGTCGCGATAACCGGTTTTCCCATCGCCATGTATTCGTACATCTTAATCGGAACGATGTCGTGCATAATTGCGTTGTCGTGCGCGGGCAGCAAGCAAATGTCGGAAGCAGCGATGAATTCGGGGATTTTTGCATATGGCTGTTTCCCAGCAAACGCCACGTAGTCTTCGAGGCCGAGCTCCGCTCGCTCGCGCTTCAGTTCCTCAAGTGCGTCGCCGTCACCAACAATGAGCAGCTTAACGCCCAGGCCCTCGCGCTTGCATTTCGCCATTTCTTTGAGCACCTCTTGCAGCCCCGAGAAATGATAGAGCCAGCCCATAAAGAAGAGAACGGTGTCCCGCTCGCTAAAGCCGTATTGCTGTCGTATAGAGGAGCCATCGACGTTTTGCCCGAAGTGTTCCGTGTCGATACCGGCTCGTATGACGTGGGTCCTTTCCGGACGCGCACCCATTCGTATAACGTAGTCCCGCAACGCTTCATTGATGACGATAACGCTATCGGCCTCTTTAAGTGTCCTTTTTTCTATTATTTTTCCGATGGGTCTGAGCCAAGACCACGGGATCATCTCGTAGTTCGGCTCAAGGATGAGAACGACCATTGGCGTGCCCGCTTTTTTCGCCGCGCGGAGAGCTAAGTAGTTGGTAAGGAGGTACATGCCGATGACAACGTCCGGGCGGAACTCGCGCAGCTGCTCGGCGATTTCGCGGCGATACGAAAAGAGCATCGACACATAGTCCAAGATAGGGACACGCAGGATCCGAGGACGAGTGACGGTGATGTTAGCGCCCGACACGATTTTTGAAACGTTATGAAAGACACGTCTTTTCGAGACTAACCCACTCCCGCCGTTGCTTTGCCAAAGAATATCGTGGTCAATGACTGAAAAATCGTGCCCTCGCAAGGTCAGCCGCTCGGCGACGTGATGCTGCTGGTGAACATTTCGGGCTATCCAGTCAGTGTCTTGGACGAGCAATACTTTCATTCCCGTATCCTCCCCGCAGCAGTGCTTTCAGCGAGCGAGCGCACCCATATCAGAACTCAGCGCTCCGCTCAATGTCATCCCAGCGTTCAACAAACCACTCATAAACGTGCTTTAGCCCTTCATTAAACGTCGTTCGTGGTCGATACCCGAGCAGTCGCTTAGCCTTGTCAATCGACGAGACAAGCCGCGTTTTTGCATCCCAGTCCCGTCTCTGAATGTGCATTACCCCGAGCGCGTTGCCCGTGAGCCTATTGACCTCGTGTGCCATATCAATGACGCGCGTTTCCGTGCCCGAGCCGATGTTGATGGCCTCACCGATCGCTTCTTCTCTCACTCCTGCCGCCAATAGGCCATTGACGAGGTCACCGACATACGTCCAGTCTCTCGTTTCGGTGCCATCGCCGGTAATCGGTAAGACGTTTCCGCTCATCGCCCAGTAGAAGAAGTTGGGGATGACGTTGCGGTATTTACCGGGCACCTCGCCGGGACCGTAGCTGTTGAAAAACCGCGTGTTAACGACGGGAAGTCCGTACAGATTGTGGTAGTAGTTGGTATACAGTTCCCCGATGAGCTTAGTGACTTGGTAGGGCGTGTGAAGGCTTATTGACACGTCATGCTCCTCATACGGTATCGTTGATTCCAGTCCATAGACCCCACACCCTGACGAGGCATACACGAATCGGGAAACGTCGGTCAGGTGCGCAAACTCGAGCACCTTGAGAATTCCCATGCCGTTGACCATAAGGTCCGTTTCGGGATTGTCGATTGAATTTTGATTAGCAAAGTGCGCGGCCAAGTGAAACACAATGTCAGGGCGGTCCTTAAAGACGAATTTAAGCTTCTCGTCGTCAAGGATGTCTCCGTGAACGAAGTGTATCTTGGGGCCGACTTGAACGTTCCACTCGTACGAGGAGGAAAGGTTGTCGAGAATGATAATCTTCTTTGTGTTCAGATCATCAAGTCGGTGGACGAGATTCCCGCCGATCGCTCCAGCGCCGCCCGTCACAAGCACCGTTTTGCCCTCGTAGTCGTCGTGCACGTCTATCATCTAATCACCTAATCCGTAATACCCTCGCATCCAGTCAACGGTCCTCTTAATGCCCTCCTCTGGTGGTACCCGAGGGTCATGTTTCAGATCACGCGCGGCCTTTGAGCAGTCCATATGTTTTACCTTCGTCGTAAACGGCTCCGCCTCGTGGTAGGTGACGAGAGAATCATCTCTGCCGACGGCCTTGAGGACGAGGTCAGATACTCCTTAATTTCCTTCTCCCATTCGGGCTGCCCGCCGACGTTATAGGCCTCCCCGGGCACGAAGTTGTCACATATATTAGCAAACGTCCGGCACGAATCCTCGACGTAGTCAATTATTCGCTTATGCCCAATATACACTTCGTATGGCTTGTCGAAGAGCGCGTGATAAATAAACTTAGGGATAAACCCCCTGTAAGGGGTGTAATGTTCATGCGGGCCATAGCAGTTGACCGGCCTCACGCGTACGATCTCAGAACCGAACATCGTTGAAGAATTCAGGCACATGAGCTCGCCCGCCCACTTCGTTATCGCATAATCATTCATCTGATACGTCTCTCGGACAGGGTGGTCCTCCATAACGTCTTCACGCATGATGCCGTTATAATCGCCATACACTTCCGCCGAGGAGAAAAAGATCAATCGAAAGCCCTTTTGCTCCTGCATGCGCAACACGTGTTTCGTTCCGATGGCGTTCGTTGTCCACAGATTCTCATAATAATCTTCGCCGTTCCAGCGGCCATACTCGGCTGCTAAGTGATAAACATAGTCAAACGACCGGTCGTTAAAGAGCTTTTCAACCTGCCGATAGTTACGCATATCAGCTCTGACGTAATCCTCTCTGCCGGTGTGGTACAGGTCAGCGGTTAACACCTCGTGACCACGATCTCGGAGTTCCGCAGCCAAGTTCGTACCGATAAACCCTGCTCCGCCCGTGACCAATATATCGTGCGTCTGCATTTTTTGTTCCTCGTATCCTATCGTGCTACTTATGCTAATTCTTACGACGCACCCACGCGACAGTCACTGAGCTTCTTGATGAAGTCGTTAGCTGTTGTTCTTGTTTTCTGATTGAGCTTCAGGTTTTGTAACATAGACTTGTCTCACTTGGCGTGAATGTGTGTCCCTCTAACCTTATACTAGGTAATTATTGTTAAGGTATTTAAAAGTTACTAAAATTTATCAATTATTAGCATTTATGTAAAGATATAAATTAAAAGTAAAGAGTTAATTTTTATCAACTTGCTTTTAAGAAAGACACGTGTTACTTATAAAAGCGTAAATGCACGTTGTAGGTAGCCTGAAATACCCTTTAGCGACGCTTTGTTGAAAATCGCCCACAGCCGTGCTTAAACATTCATAGAGTTCATGTTTACCGGAGTAGTGGAGGGCCAAGTCACCACCGCGGTGAATCGCGTTCCCCGGGTGTTCCCTTACAATCGTCTTTGGTCGCTTGCGTTACCGGTTGCGCAGGATCCGGAGGCACGAGTGCTGGATGCACCACGGGGCTCTAGCCGAACGACCTTATGTTACGCCAACTGGATCCCGCTCGCCACAAGAGGACCCCCCACAGGTTACAACGCGTGAGCTGCGTACAAAGGGCGTGCCGACGAGCCACCATCCCACGCTCCTGCACTCGTTAGGCGACGGACTGCTCGAACAATGAGCGCTTTTTTGGCTCGCTTGCGCATATTGCGCCACTGACTCCTGTGCCTCGATTTGAGCTTCGTGGCTCGATTTAAAGTGCGTGATGTCACTGCAGGCTTGCGTGCTTTGTCCCGCCGCTGTGCGCGTATCGCCCGATCAGAAGCCGTTGCCGAGCACTTCCCAAAGCCACGGAAATGTGACGCTGCGGGTACGGTCACTCGTGGATAGACACATAGGAACACATTGCACAACACCGTTTGAAGCCATGCCGTGATTCCGGCGCGACGGCGTTGCCAAGTTAACATTATAACAGAGGAGTGAGCATAGCGTGAATCACCATGGATGATCCTGGAAGACCACATATCGTCCGATATGTCGCGCTTGCTGCCCTTGTTCTCGTGGTAGGAGCACTCCTCTTTCCGATAGTGGGTGGCCTGAACGTCGCCGGCTTCTTAGGAGAGAAAACGTACTTGCTCATCTTGCAGGACAACTCCGAAATAAGAGGGACCGGAGGATTAATATCGCTTATGGGCGTGCTCACCGTGAACGACGGGCACATTGTGAGCTTGAAATACTACTACAGCCATAGCAGCCCAGAGCTGCGAACGATCGTACCCGTGGACGGGCCTGAGAGCTTTACCTCGTTCTTTGACGTTGACTCGGCAACGTTATTCGATTCGAACGTTCAATACGACTTCGCTTCGTTCGCGCCTAAGGTACAATCAGATTGGTACAACGTCACCGGACAGAAGGTCGACGGGGTCATCGGATTGGACTTCACCGCCGTTGAAGCGATCATGAACATAACGGGACCAATAACGGCGTCAAACGAAGTCATTACGAGCAGGAACGTATTCGACCGCTTGATATATGATTCAGGGACCTCGGGAGGTGGACAATCGATGGCAGATCTCCTGTCGGCGCTCACGTTCGATGTCCTCGGACTCATTCGCGACTCAAGCATTTCACAGAAACTGGCGCTGTACACCGCTTTACAAAATCTGTCAAACGAAGGGCACTTTTTTATCTATCCTGATCCGGGGCCGTTATTACCGAGCGCTGGAGGTGAAAGCCGATCATCTGCAGCAGACTTCATCTCGGTGATCGATATAAACCTCGGCAACGGAAAATCAGATTTCGGGGTGAACAGGACCATCGACTATCACGTGCAGCTCCTTCCCGACGGTTCCGCCGTCTCAAACCTGACGCTCACGTACACCAACGGGGATTGGTGGAGTTCTGACCTTTTCACGCAAGCGCTCGTGCCCCCTGGAGCTGAGCTTATCAGCGTATATAACGATACAGACCGTTTTAGCGGCACTAAGATCACCAATGCTGATAACTTCACGGCCTTCTCGTCGCGATTCATCGTAGCGGCTCACGAGACGGCGCGCATAACGTACCTCTACAAAATGCCGGACAAAGTCACCGGAAACGGGATAGGATCGCACTACGATCTCTACGTTGTAAAACAGTCAGGCATCACTCGCTATGCCTTGAATGTCAGCGTGCAACTCCCGGCGGGAGCGACGATCATCCACGCCGAAAACCTCGGATCGAATCTGGTGTTCACAAAAGACGCGCACGTAAGCGTGGTATACACCGAGCCAGGAGCGACGATAGCATGAACAGGAAACTACTTGCGGCAGCGGCTATCGTTATTCTTGTGATTGGTGGTGCGCTAGTCGTAGGCAACGCGTTTCTTTCGACGGCCCCGGCCAGTGAGGTCACGTATACCCCGCCGCCTTCAGCGGTGCACGCGTCGTTGGGCAAGACCGCCACGAGCGGCGCGCTTGCGCTGCGCCTCAATGGTCTCAGCGATGCGTCGAATCCAGCGATGAGCGACGCGTGGATCAGATTCAACCGTGAAGCATCAGCAAGCGGAGTGTACAACCGCTCCTTGACGCCTTCGCCTGGCGACCAGTATCTTATCGCAAACGTCACCGTCACGAATGTGCAACATACTCAAATCCCCTTCACCCACGCCGCTTTCGTCCTGCTCACACCCAACAACGCCGCTTATTATGCCAACTACGCCGTATGCAGTAAGAGCTGCGCCGCGCAAGCCCTCAACAACCGTACGCTGAACGAGAACTTTTCGAGCGATTTGTATGTGCTCTTTTCAGTTCCGGCAGGAACCCACGCCGAAAAAATCGTTTACACTGCGTCTAATCCGCCAATTGTGCTATCTACCATCTGAAACGCGACCTAAAGCAATCTGCTCATCTAAGTAGGCTCTTAGGAAGGCACGTGCACATCAGAGACAGTGAACGTCTGCCGTGCAAGCGTTTGATTCCGACGGTCATTCGTGCATGCGCGCGTACCGCGCTTCTGTAACCCGCAGGCTCAGCGATGCTCCGCCGATCCTGCGAGACGTTTGCACACGACAGTGATGTCCCGTTCATCGTTGCGGGCGTCGTCAATCGTGGTTGCGGTGTCGGTGTATTCGGTGTAGATGCACGCGATCATGCTACACAGTGGGCACCCGATCTGGTCGCAGACCTGCGGGGCCTCTTCCGTCAGCGATCGACACGTGCCGCTGTAGGCGGTGTTGTGAAGGCGAACGCGCATCTCTTCTTCGGTGAGCGAAACGGTGACCTTGTCAGCGATTTCCAGGCCTTTGACGAGGACGTCCTGGAGCTGCTCAGCAAGCGAAGAGCGCTGCGTTTCCTCCGTTTCGCGTGCCCCTTCGCTCGCATCGACGTTCGCCGCTGCGTTGGTCCAGTCTGCCTTTAAGTCTTCACGGGTGTACCGGAACAGGTGATAGCCCAAGGGCTTGAGCAGCACCCCTTCCTGAGCGGCGTTCGGAAGGCCGATAAGAAAGGCCTTGTCATCGGCGAGATCCGCCTTTTGGGGGAGCGCGTAGTCGCGCCTGAGCGGTATGAACACCTTAATCTCGCCGCCCGTTGCTGACGAGGGCAGATAGACCCCCTTGTTTTTGACCCTCAGATCGCGGAGGAGATCGTCCACCACGACGACGCTGCTCAGGTTGAGGTCTTCGGCGACCTTCTGGTTGATGAAGGTCTCGGTGTTGAGGAACATCGTCACCGCGCCCACGAACAGCGCGCCGACGCCGACCATCATCAAGATGTTCGCGTTGGACGAGAGGTTATACGAGGGGTACGCGATAACGGTGACAATGGCCCCAATGACGAGGAGGATCGCTCCGGTGACGCGAAACTCGTACTTTCGCGCGAGATTCTGATTCTTCCGATAGCGCGCGTTCTCGGCTTCGAGGTCATAGATACGTTTCCGCAGCCGGTACGCGGTGGTGTCATCGGTGGTGCTCATCGTGCTCACGCTCCCGCGAAACTTCGTAACACGCTCTGGTTTCGCCTGACGACTATTAATACAATCGACAGCGCGAGGAAGATCGCACCTGAACATGACGCCGCCTGAATCGGGTTGAGCCCGAGCGCATAGAAAAGCGCGATCCCCGGCGCCAGCGACACCGCTGCGATCACGAGGGTCAAAAGCGCCGGCCTCACATACGCCCTGAGCTTCGCGACGCGCGGAAGCGGCGTTATCACCGCGGTAAGAAGGAGAAGGGAAAACGCCTGGTAGAGCACAGCCGTGGCGAGGTCTGCCCCCAAGCTGATCGCACTGACTTCGGCCACCAAGAACACGTAAAGGCCAAAACGCGGGTCAGGGCGCCGCACGACGTACGCTACTACAAAGGCAACAAGGGCGATCGCGCTCGCCGCCGTGGCCGCCGAAAAATGCAATAAATCGAGGGCGACCAGTGCCGCTGCCGCTATCCCGAGGAGCACCATAGAGCCTACGTGCGAAGGCCTCCCCCGTTTTCGCTGCTCGGCTGCCGTCATGCGATGCGCGCCTCCTTGAGTGCGGGCTGCAACGTCTCTGGCGAGTTTGCCTCGATCACCTTCACGCCCGCGATTTGCTCCAACTTACGGGTGCGCGCCGTGAACGCGTCATAGGCCGCATACAGGTCCTCGATCGCGAACAGCGGGTCACCCAGCTGCTCGAACACCTTCGAAAAGAGCGCCAGGACGTAGACCTGCATCCCGCGCCTTGTCGCCACGCGAATGCCCTCCATGAGCGGACCAAGGTCATTTTCAAGATCCGATACGAGCACGAGGGTCGATTGGCCGTGTGCGTGCGCCAGCGCCGACGTAACGGCGCGAAAGGCCGGAGAGCGCTTGAGAGTACGCGTGTACCCCTCGCTGTAAGCGTACAGATAGGAGATCACGGAGCGGAAGCGCCTGATGTCGTCATCGATCGCGTCGTCCGCGGTCGCGGCGAACTGTTTCTTGACGCGTATCACGTCGCCCCCCGTGACGTCCAGCTTCCTCCGCGGACGTCGTGAGGGGGCGCTCGGCTCAATCTCGTTGAGCGAGCGCACGACGCTCGAGACGTGCGCCAGTGAAGAACCCGTCTCGAGACTCGTGGGGACGCCGTTGTCGTCATAGGTGGTCAGGCCGATGCGGTTGCCCTTGGCGACGGCCATCTTGACGAAGTTGCCGGCGACGTTGACGGCGAAATCGAGCTCGGTGGCTCCGGGAGGCCCGCGCCCCATCGTCCCGCTCTGGTCGATGATGAGGTTGACGCTGGCGCCCGAACCGAGGGCGCCTTCCATCTCGGCGAAGAACTCCTTTGTCATGAGCCGTATTGAGGCGCGCCGACGCCTTCCAATGAACGTGCTTGAGCGGATCGCCCACTGCGAACGGTCGGAGGTGTGAGAGCTCGAGCCCCGCGCTCGTGCTGCGCTCCCGGTAGAGCTCTTCTATCGACGTGCTCGTGACTCCACCGGCGCCGGCGCCCTCAACGCTCACGGCGTACGGCGACTGCCTGATCGCGTACCCCGCCGTCGTGAGCTGGATCGTGTGCAAAAAGAGGCCGTTATCAACGGTGAGCGTGGCGCGTTCGATCTCCACGTCTTCCCGGCGCGCGGTCACGAACGCGTAGCGCCACGAAAACGCGCGTCCCGGTCGCAGCGAAAGGTGCACGCGGTTAGTCCCCTCGACAACCTCGACGCCGCCCGGCAGAACATCGGTGTAGACGCCCTCGACCGGCCTCGCCGACGCAGCGGAGACGTCGACCGTGACGCGGCCCCCGCGGCGCACCACGGTCTTGTCGACGCTGCGCGTTATGTTGAGATCAAGCGTCGAAACGAACGACTGAAACGCGAAAAAGCGCCACGTCAAATAGAGGGCAACGGCCATTCCCGCCACGGCGTAGAACCACAGATTGAGCACCGCGCCGAGCGCGACGAAGAACGCTGCAAGGGTGATAAGGAGGTACGTGAGCTGCTTTGCCTGCATGGGTGGATCAGCGTGAGGGCCGCGTTTCCTTGAGGATGGCATCGATCACCTCGTCGATCGTGATGCCTTCGATCTCCGATTCGGGAGCGATGACGAGCCGGTGATTGAGCACGTCGGGGGCGATCGCCTTGACGTCGTCGGGGATGACGTAGTCGCGACCACGGGTCGCGGCCAGGGCTCGTGAGAGCGCGAGCAGTGCGATCGACGCGCGCGGGCTGGCGGGCAGGAGGAGGTCCTTGTGGCGGCGCGTGCTCATCACGATGTCGCGGATGTACTCGAGGATCTTCTCGTCGACGTACACGTTCCTGACGATGTCCATCATCCGGAGGATCGCGTCACTGTCGGTGACCTGCGAGACGGCGAGTGATTCCTGCTGTTTCGTCGCAAGAATCTTGAGCTCCTCGTCGGTAGTGGGGTAGTCGAGCCGCATCCTGATGGCAAATCGATCGAGCTGCACCTCGGGAAGCGGGTAGGTGCCCTCATAGTCGACCACCGTCTGCGTGGCAAGGACCATGAACGGCTTTTCGAGGGGGAACGTGGTGCCCTCGATCGTGACATTGCGCTCTTCCATGGCTTCGAGCAGGGCGGACTGCGTGCGCGGCGTGGCGCGGTTGAGCTCATCGCACATGACGATGTTGGCAAAGATGCCCCCCTTTCTGACGTAGAACTCGCTGGTCTTCTGGTCGAACACGAAGCTTCCGGTGATGTCAGACGGGAGCATGTCGGGGGTGAACTGCTGCCGGTTGAACGTGCAGCCCAGCGTCTGCGCGAACAGCTTCGTCGCCGTCGTCTTGGCAAGCCCCGGATTGCCCTCAACGAGGATGTGTCCCTCGGCAAGCAGCGACAGAAACAGCATCTCGATGAGGTCGTCCTTGCCGACGATAACGCGATGGAGCTCGTCTTTGATGTTACGCGCGGTTTCGACGACGACGTCGATATCGGGGGTGCTCTCGGTGCGATTCGCCTCATTTTCGATTGCCATGCGTTGTCCTCCGGCGTCGTTGCAGCTGTCTTAGGATGCTCTTGATGCGCGACCGGCGCCACCTCGGATGCGCTCTGATGACGTCGGCAATCGCGGCCTCCTCGTTCACGGGTTCCGCAATCGGAGCAACGGCGGTGCGCCGTCGGCGCGCCAGCGCTGTGGCGTTTATCCCGATCACAAAGGCCGCTATAGAAAGAAGGATGATCGTGTACTTTACGTTATCGTCTGCGTTGACGCGGTCATACAGGAGGCTCCACACGGGCTGCGAGGCCCGGTGCGACTCGTCGAAAAGATCGGGACGGCGGCGTTGCCTCCCGTGAGGTTCGCGATCAAGGCGGTAAGGAGCTTCTGGTTGTCAGCCTGTCCGAGCATGCCGTTGATGAACACGCTCGGATCAGAGAGAAGGACGATGCGCCCCTTGCCGTACGCGAGCGTGGCAAGCACCGGGTGGGCGCCCGTGCTTCCGGCGATCGGCGCGTTGTCGCCGCCTGCAGCGCGCAGGTAGCTCGTTGGCGCGCTCCGCGCAAGCACGGTAACGTTGGAAGCGGCGGTGTCCAGGGTCGTCCCGTAGTTGAAGTACAGGGTTTGCACGCCCGCGGTGAGGCCAGACGCCCTAATATCCGTTACCAGCGGGTGCGCCTCGTCGACCCCCTTGCTGACGTTGTCCGACAGCAGCGAACCGTTGAAGCGCACCGCGTTCGCCACCCCCAGTCCGCTGAGGACCGCGTTGGCGTTGCCAAAATCGTTGGCGAGAACGAGTGAGCCTCCGTTTCGGACGAAGCTCTGAAGGGCGCGCGTGTCCGCGTCGGTGACCGCCACCGTCTTATTCGGGTTGAGCATGAAGAGCACCCCGCTGCCTGAGCTGCCGACCTCGCTCAGGGCGAAGAGGTCGCGGGTGCCGTAGCCCTCACCGGCGGCGAGGTCCTTCGCGTGCGACGCCCCGTTCCAGTCACCGTTGTACGTGCTGAAGTCCTCTTTAGTCGTGTTGAGCAGCGTCACGCTGATCAGGAGTGCGGCGGCGATGACGGCCGCGATGAGAAGGTAGCCGCGCTTCACGGACGCCCCTCCGCGCTTTTGACGTGGCGATGCAGCGAGTCATACGCGCTGAGCGCCGCGTCACGCCGTGCCTGGGTGAACGATCGGCCGCCGTAGTTGGCGAGTTCGTAGGCGGTGGTCAGCTCTCGCAAGGGGGCGTTCACGTCGGGCAGCGCCGCCTTAATCGCCCAGAATTTTTCCCAGTACGTCATGTGCGCGGCGAGGCGGACACGGGTGGCCACCGACAGAGACGCCACGGCCGCATCGAACAGCGTTCGAGTGGCCGACTCGTCATCTCCTTGCGCGAACGCGTGGCGCGCTTGGTCGCGTGCGGCGTACCAATCGATGGTAGGTTCAGGCGTTGTCGTCGTCGGCGGCGTGGGTGCCACGGGTCGCGCCGCGCGTCCGCCCATAGCGGGGGCTTCAGCGGGCGCAGATGCCGCCTCTACTACCGGCGCGCGTCTGCCGACCCTGCGACTATAGAAGAAAATGCCAAGGAGCGCGACGAGTGTGACGACGACGATAATGCCGTAGACCGCCATCAAATCGGCGGGGACGTGCACGGCTGCGCTCTCGCTGCGATCGAGCGGCAGGCCAGTTGGATCAAAGACCGTGTACGCGGTGGCGCCGTTGAGCACAGCGGGCATGTAGAGACCGGTGGCCGGGACGGAGAACGCGTACGTGCCGTTTTGATCAGTTAGCGTCTGCGCGACGTTGGCGTCCCCTACGAAGAGAGAGCACCGTGGCGTTCGTGACGGGTCCGTTCGGCGTCTTGAGCTGACCCCGTGCCTGCAGATCGCTGCCGAGCGCGATGCTGCTCGATAAGACGCTGAGGGTGTTGGTGACCGGTGATTTGGCGACGGAGAAGTTGAGTTTCGGGCTTTGCGCGGGGTTGTACGGGACATTTACCGGCGCGTACTTGGCAAACGCGACGTGCGTTCCGGGCGCGAGCGTCCTGATAACGAACGGATACGCGTATGACCCCGTCGCGTTCGTACGCACCGTTGCCACCGTCGCGTTGTCGACGTGGATCTCAACGACGCCGTTTATGCCGCCCGTTTGGTTGTCCTGCAGACTGCCCGCGAGCACGACGCGGTCGCCGTAGGCCGTGCTGTTCTTGTTACCCGTCAGCGTGAGAGTCGGAGTCAGGAATACGCTCGTGGTGACGTTCGCAAGGCGGCTGTCGACCTGCTTTGTATATGCGTTGAAGAGCGCCGTGCTGTTGCCATACTGGGAAAGGTCGAGTCCGTTGTTCACGGCAACGCCGTAGATGTCCGCGTTACGCCCTTCTATGGTGGTCTCGAGCCCCTTGAGCGTGGTGCTAAGCGCCTTCATCTCGAGCGCGTTCGCGATTGAGCCGTTACTGCGTGCGGCTACCGCGAGCGAGGCCCGTTTCGTTCACGTACAGGTCGTTGTAGCGTTGTGCGTCTCTTGATAAAGGTGGCGAAGTCGTCGCGTGACGCGGCCATGGCAGCCATCGACCGTGTCCTGCTGGGGGTTGTTCGCGGCGGCGTTCAAGCTGTCAATCGTGCTGTTGTACGCTGGCAAGCAGCGCGTTCGCGTTGGAGAAGTTGCGCCTGCGTCACGTTGGCGATGATGCCGTTTGAATCAGTGGCAAGCGCCGCAAAGAGCGTGAGCTGCGCAGGGAAGTCAAACCCGCCACTCGGCGCAGGACTCACCTGCGTGTGTGAGGGCACGTCTTGCGCCGCGGCAGCCCCCGTGGCGATGAGCAGAAAAATGAGACACACAGCACACGATGTTCGAGCGAGCTGTCGTTGATAGCGCAAAGATTACCCCCAAAGTGAACACTGAACCGAGTGATCTAGCAGAAACTAGCACAAAGGAAGTATAAAAATGCTCCTTCATCCGCTCGATGGAAACAGAACCGATCCACCGGCCAATGAGCGTGTCGAGCTCTGAACGACGGGAAAAAGAAGGTGCGCCGCCCGGCTTGGGAAGCTGCATGCGACTGACGAGACGAGGATCGCGTCCGCCGGACGTTGGGCCGCGAGTTGCCCTGAGCTTAGTGCAAGAACGGAAGCGCCTGTTGAACTATCAGGATCACAAAAACGATGAGGCATATAACCATAAAGGCAACGATGTTCCTTCTCCAACCTGCCCGAAAACGTGGATCCGTGAGTTCAATTACGCCGAGGAATTCAATTACGAGGAGCACGATGAAGATCTGAACAGTATAGACCTGAAGCACAATCAGTGCAAAGATGGTAACAAAGACCAGCGTCAATAGGGCGTACACAAAGCGCTGCTCCTGCGTCAGCTTGGTACCCAGAACTGCATCGCGGCACAACATTGACAGCGATGCTATAAAAACGTGGCCGTTTGTACAATCTCCGGAAAGCCGAAACGAATACAGAGCGCATAGTCGTTGTTCTCGCCCTGATTGGGACCGTGTTAGCGACCGCTTGTGACGTTTGTGACCAAGTAGGCCTCTCTATAGGGGGTTGTCATACTGTCGTCACGGTACAGCAGAAAGTCAAGCCGCTCGTTGTTGCCGGAGCGATTAGGCGTTAACGATATCGCTTTTTCAGACGTTTGACCGTCGCCAACCATCTGCCGTCCGGATACAGGGTGGTGGAGTTTTGCGTATCATTGAGGCTGACGATGAGCGTGTAGGTCACGTCGCGGTTTTCGTGATTGACGATCCCAACGACTGCTGATTGCGCCTGCCCAACTGTTAAGTTTGCAGGGTACCCCTGCATCTTGCCAGTGGGTCCTAGAAGGTAGAACTCGGTGTAGCTTTCGCGCGGAGCAGGAGTGACGAGAGAGTAGCCCAACGCTGATGCTGAGAAAATGATAGAAAGGCCGAGGATGACGAGCAAGCCGCGCTGTAACCGGTTGTAATTGCTCAGCCGGAGGCCTCTTGCCAACGTTAAAACGGTGCCGAAGTCAAAAGAGAATCGTTCCTGCCGCGGGAGCGCGTGCCTTCGGGCGTAAGCGATGAGCACTGTTGCGATGACGACAAGAAAGATGCCCGTCACAATTGATAGCACCGTGAGGGCCCATTGGGTAAAGTTGAGGAAGAAACGCTGTCAACGGCACGACTGCAATGCTAAGCCCAAATGAGAATCCCACGCGTTCTAAACCGGAAATGTCGGTTTTGCCCGGAAAAAGGGCAGCAACGAGGGAATAGCCAGGCACGAAGAGTAGTACAGGCGTCTCAATTACGGCGCGAATGGCGGTGCCGCTCAGTTGAGGCACTGCGCCGAACGCGAGCCCGACCAATGCTATAGCAACTGCAACTACAGATCCCCATCTGATTTAGCCATGGCGTCTGAGTGGTTTGCACAAAGTTGTGAGCCTCGATTCTTGTACAACGCTTCTAAACGCTTAAGTTTATGCTTCAGGTTGGTAGTCTGCTGGCCCTGTGATGGATATGCCGCCCAAACGCGTGCCGCTTTTTTTCCTTCAGCGGCTTTTCAGCCAATAGTCGAGTCGATTTGCCAAATAACTATTTTCATATCCAGCGACTAACCCGCCATCGTAAACGCGCGCTCCCAAACTAGTCGTGTTTCCCTGTGGCGGAGTGAACGTGTCATTGACCGGAATGACGCCGACGTGATAAAAGCCGTCTAGCGTGTAGTTGGTGCCAGCTGCGCCGCTAATGAGAAGCAGCGCGTTAGAGGTGCTGTGTTTCGTTTGATTCGCGGCGATTAAGTCGGCATAGTAGTAGAAGCGCGAAGCTTGGATATAGGCGGTATCGCTGATAGTGTCATTGTTGCTCTTGTGAACGGTAGTATTTATTGCCGACAGCTCCGAGCTCGTGAGCGAGTAGCGCTCCCAGGGGGGGCTGCCTAGCAGGTGGTTATCGACGTTGCCGTCGGGCTCAGAACCATGATAAGTGCCAGGAAGGCCACAGCCGCGCTTAAGAAGAGCGATTTCGCTTTCATGTTGCGCGTATATTTGGACATACCAGCAGCGTGACTCCCAGCGGCACAGCATATAGTATCTGAGATAAAAAGACCCACCTTTCCGGTACAAGAAAAGCTCCGAATGCTCTCGAAAAGCCGAGGATCGCGGGGATTACACCAACTGCTATAAAGACGAATGCGCGCGGGCTGCCGAACTTCTTCGAAATCATATAGAAACAACCGATGAGGGCGAGCGCAAGAAATGCGCATATGCCGGCTGCCCGGAGTGATAGCTCCCACAGAGGTTGACTCGGAAGATAGACGACATGAGCCGTTGAAAAAGGTGCTGAACTGCGAGTAATAAACCCAGCTTGCGATAGACTTGAACGAGCCTGATGCATACGCCCACCACCCTAACATCGCCACAATGAAACCCGTTGCGAGGGTGAGTGAAAGTATGGTCCGCGGAGCGCGGTCGTTCAGCTTTCGGTAAAAGAGCGCGGCTATCAGGCCTGACAGAAGTATGAGTGCCATCGCCATTGCTGAGAGTGTATGGGTCAATATGAGCGTGCTAATGACAATCAAAATGACAATCAGATTGCTGCCCCTGTTTCGGCCCCAGATCGTGAAGAGCATGTATAGCGAAACAACCAAGAGGGTGGCCCCCAACGTATTAGGCACTGCTGCGAATCCGAAGTAAATGAATTCGTTTGCCACAACAAGTAATAATCCCCCGAGCAGCCCTGGCCTGGCGTTTATCAGCGATTTTCCAAAGAGAAAAGTGAACAGCACGGCGATGATTACGAGGGAGGCTCCCACTGACAGCGTCGCGGCCCACTTGTAATCGAGGGAGGTCAGGAGCGAAGTACCGGCGACTTCGAGGTTCAACATGGGGAGAGCCCCGTATGTGCGCGTATAAAGGCCGGGATACTGGCTCACCGTCGGAATATGCGCCCAGCGAAGGATCTGCCACGTGAACTGCTCAAATCCCCAGGAATCCGGTCCCACAACGTTGGGGAAGATGACCAACTGGGAGATCTGCGAAAGAACTCCGACCGTTATTATTTGCGTCAAAGTGAGGACGGCGCTTCTCGCAGTGGCGTTATACGCTATCACCTCAAGGGCAATCGCTCCCGCCATAAGCGCGACGAAAACAAAATAAGCAAGGGGACGGACGTAGACCTCGGGTCGGAGGTGCACCGAGAGAATCGCACATCCGAAAAAAACGAAAAAGAGGACGTTTCCGAGCAGGAACAAGGTTTGATTATCCGGCGGGTTCAGGTCTTTTAGAGAGTTGTCACTCCGCACGCGTAGCCAAACGACGTAGTACAATGAACCCGATTGAACCAAGAAAAAGATAGTAGGTGTTGTTCGCAAGTGAGGTGGGATTGCTAAGTGCAATCACGCCTGCAACAACATCTGCTGCGGAGAGCACTGCACCAGCTAAAGCGAGAAGCCGATCATTTCCGCCTGTGTTACGCAGTTTCATCGTTGGGCTTCCTCACCTTTGCTTACGCTTCATAGATTTCGCGCGAATGCGCGTCGCGAAGGTTATAGCGGGCGCGGGGCTCTCATCCACGCCTGTAGGGTTCGTCATTCGCTATGAATCTTCAACTACTTAACGCTTCACACCTTCCCCCCGCATCGAACGTGTGCTTCGCCTGCAAAAGCTTTCTTCTTAAGCGTTTATACTAATCGAAGCAGCACATAACTGGTTTTGTCGCCGACTACATAGTGAGCTACTTTTAGCGTTGAATCGATGCTACGCACCGCCCCGCCCGCTGCCTAAGACGATTAATATCTGCTTTAAGCGAATTCAACTGCGGCGATAAGGTCACACATTTTGACGGATTTCCAACCGATTTCGCTCTAGGCGACCGTCCGACCCGCTATAACTTCGTGCAATTTCTTTTCTTCGTGGTGGAGCTTTAGAGATCGGGTTGATGGGCTTCTTCGCCTAGTATCGTTCGGCGAAGCAAATTGATGCAACGCCGATAAAGCTGCCTGTGGGTAAATCAGCAAATCGTGCCAAAAAAAACGTAGAGGGATCCGCAACGCGTTTCAAGCAGGAAGACGCTTAAGTGGTGCCGACGGTGACGCGGAGGCCGGCTTTGGAAGCGGCGTTGGAGGTGTCGCCGTAGAAGGTCGCTTGGTAGAGGTAGGTGCCCTGGGTGGCCTCGCTGTGGGTGAAGGTGTAGCCCCCTGAGGAGTTGGTGGTAACGGTGGCAGGGGTAGACCATTGTCCGTTAGGGTCCTGTTGGACGAGGGCGATCGTTTTGCCGGCGAGGGGGGTGCCCGTTGAGGTGGCCTTGAGGGTGCCCGAGAGGGTGAAGGAGTTGCCTATGGCGGGGATGGCATTAGACGTTTTAATAGAGAGGGTCGTGGCTTGGAGCGTGCCGACGGTGACGCGGAGGCCGGCTTTGGAAGCGGCGTTGGAGGAGTCGCCGTAGAAGGTCGCTGGTAGAGGTAGGTGCCCTGGGTGGCCTCGCTGTGGGTGAAGGTGTAGCCCCCTGAGGAGTTGGTGGTAACGGTGGCAGGGGTAGACCATTGTCCGTTAGGGTCCTGTTGGACGAGGGCGATCGTTTTGCCGGCGAGGGGGGTGCCCGTTGAGGTGGCCTTGAGGGTGCCCGAGAGGGTGAAGGAGTTGCCTATGGCGGGGATGGCATTAGACGTTTTAATAGAGAGGGTCGTGGCTTGGAGCGTGCCGACGGTGACGCGGAGGCCGGCTTTGGAAGCGGCGTTGGAGGTGTCGCCGTCGAAACCTGCCTGGTAGAGATAAGCGTCTTGAGTCCCCTCACTGAGCGTGAAGGTGTAGGCACCGTTAACGTCTGTGGTCGCAATGACGCCGAGGTTGGACCATCGGCCGGCGGAGTTTTGTCGTTGGAGGACAATCGATTTGCCCGACAGAGGATCATTGTTAGCCTTGGCTTTTAGGGTACCCGAGAGTGTGAAGGACTGACCGACTGACGGGTTGGCGTTGGACGCTTTGAGAGAGAGCACGGTGGGTTGCAGCGTACCGATGGCGACGCTGACACCAGAAGATTCGATGCTAAGATAGTCCTGATCGCCGGAAATTAGCGGTGTATTTGTAGGATCCACCCGAATCCTCGGCCCGCGTTAGTGTGTAGTAGCCGTTTGCATCGGTGTATCGTTGCGCGAGCAGTATCAAGTCCTGCCCACTGGGACTGTGCCGGTAGATTTCAAGCTGCTTATCGTGGAGGGGAATGCCGTTCGTATCGCGGAGTACCCTGAGAGCGTGAACACTTCGTTGATGGCCGGGTTGGAGTCTGACGTCGCGATGGAGATAGTGGCAGATTTAAGGGTGCCAACGCCAACTTGCGTCCTTCCCGATGAGCCGGCATACTGTGCGTCACCCTGGAACCAGAATTCATATCGATACGTGCCTGGAGTTGCTCCGTGTACGTGGCGACATAGCGGCCGTTAACGTCGGTCGTCGTGCTCCCGAGCGATTTCCAGGCCCCTGAGGGTAGGCGACATTGTTTGTCAATCTTCTTTCCTGACAGTCCTATTCCTTCTGCATTCATCAAATATCCGGTATACGTGAATGCTTGACCTACCGCTGGACTGCTATTAGAGACACTTATGGAAAGCGTGGTTGTTTGTAGGTTGCCGACGATCACCGGGTCGAGGACCATCGAGCTCATGCAAATAGGTTGTGTCGCCGTAGAAATCGACTGAATACACATAGGTGCCGGCGACAGATTCGCTATAGGCTAGCTCAAAGTAGCCGGAGGCATTGGTGGTTACGGTGCCGATAACCGTTGCTGCCGCGCAAGAGTTCTTGCGGCCGATTTGCACGTGCTCCCCTGCGAGCGGAGCACCCGTGGTTCGTCTTGTAGCCATCCGAAAGGAGGGATGACTGGCTAACGGCAAGCGTAGTGTTCACCGTGAAGAGGCTCACCGTCGACTTTTTGAGATTGCCGATGTTAACGGACAGTGAGGCAGCGGATAGCGAGTAGGAGGCGTGCCCATTGAAACTGACGTAATACAAGTAGCTGCTTGGAGTGGCCTCGCTGCGGAAGAAACGATAGACGCCGTTAGTGTCGGTGGTGGCGGTCCCAAGATTAGTCCACTGCGCGCTTGCGTCTCTTCGGAGGAGGGCGATCGTTTTGCCGGCGAGGGGAGTGCCCGTTGAGGTGGCCTTGAGGGTGCCTGAGAGGTTGAATTCTTGGTTGGCGTTGGGGGTGGTGTTAGAGGCCGCGATGGACACGGTGGTCGATTGGAGCGTGCCGACGGTGACGCGGAGGCCGGCTTTGGAAGCGGCGTTGGAGGTGTCGCCGTAGAAGGTCGCTTGGTAGAGGTAGGTGCCCTGGGTGGCCTCGCTGTGGGTGAAGGTGTAGCCCCCTGAGGAGTTGGTGGTAACGGTGGCAGGGGTAGACCATTGTCCGTTAGGGTCCTGTTGGACGAGGGCGATCGTTTTGCCGGCGAGGGGGGTGCCCGTTGAGGTGGCCTTAAGGGTGCCCGAGAGGGTGAAGGAGTTGCCTATGGCGGGGATGGCATTAGACGTTTTAATAGAGAGGGTCGTGGCTTGGAGCGTGCCGACGGTGACGCGGAGGCCGGCTTTGGAAGCGGCGTTGGAGGTGTCGCCGTAGAAGGTCGCTTGGTAGAGGTAGGTGCCCTGGGTGGCCTCGCTGTGGGTGAAGGTTAGCCCCCTGAGGAGTTGGTGGTAACGGTGGCAGGGGTAGACCATTGTCCGTTAGGGTCCTGTTGGACGAGGGCGATCGTTTTGCCGGCGAGGGGGGTGCCCGTTGAGGTGCCTTGAGGGTGCCCGAGAGGGTGAAGGAGTTGCCTATGGCGGGATGGCATTAGACGTTTTAATAGAGAGGGTCGTGGCTTGGAGCGTGCCGACGGTGACGCGGAGGCCGGCTTTGGAAGCGGCGTTGGAGGTGTCGCCGTAGAAGGTCGCTTGGTAGAGGTAGGTGCCCTGGGTGGCCTCGCTGTGGGTGAAGGTGTAGCCCCCTGAGGAGTTGGTGGTAACGGTGGCAGGGGTAGACCATTGTCCGTTAGGGTCCTGTTGGACGAGGGCGATCGTTTTGCCGGCGAGGGGGGTGCCCGTTGAGGTGGCCTTGAGGGTGCCCGAGAGGGTGAATTCTCGGTTGGCGTTGGGGGTGGTGTTAGAGGCCGCGATGGACAGGGTGGTTTCTTCAACCGACAACGAGGCGTCCCCCACCAGCTTGACTGTCGGTTGCTCCGATTTTGATACGTTGTCGGCTGATCCAAAGGTCAGCGGTTGATCATTCGCTTCGACCCGAGCTGCGTTGGACTGGCCATTTGCCAATGCAAAACTGGACTTTGTTCCAATGCACGATCCGACGTTGCACAATAACAAGATCGAAATCACAAGAGCGGCAGCGGCAACCTTTGTTTTTGTCGACATTTACCCCGCTTCACCGAAGTGTCACACCGTTACGACGAGCGTCTCAAATTGCGTTTATTTTACTGAAGAATGGTTGAAATAGGACATAAACGTTTCTTTGTTGATTATTGTCAATATAGCCTTTTTTAGACAACTGCAAACGCAATTAACGCCGGTGCGCGCTCATTCCTGTTGAATACCAAGTCATTGGCACGCAACTTTCAAGAGTTGGTCCAGCGATGTCAAACGCATAAGCGTTGCTTCACGATTCCGAGCATTCTGCGTGTGGCGAGGCTAAAGATCAATGCACGCCAATGGAATAATGCGCGCCGCATAATCGCACTGTTGAGGCGTCTAAGATCCTGAGGGAATCGCGGAAACGAACTCATTTATCAAAGTTCACCACAAATGAGGGAGCTGACACAGGTCAACTCTGCACGAAGCCAATACAGCTATAGCGCTCGCACAACTGCAATGAGTGTGATGCTTTCCAAACGCGTCTGAAGTTGCGCTGCGTGCTCAATAAGGCGTTTCGAAAAACTCCACATCATTAAAAATGGAGCAAAGAGGATGGTCGTGACGCAAAATGGTCTCGAATCTCGGCGCCCCCCAAAAAGACTGGACACCGTGCACTCTTTGCTCAGCGAATGGGGTTAACAGCAATAGCGAACATCGCTGTCGTTCTTAGTAACATCATTCTGCTCCCAATTCTAACCAAGACGCTTCCGATAGAGGCGTATGGAAGTTGGTCTTTGGTGATGGTCACAACCAATCTTGTGCCGAGCTTCACGACTCTAGGGCTAACGATCTCCTTGGTCCGATTTCTGTCCGGATCAACGAATAAGAAACACATTCAAGAGGGTTTCTATTCGATGGCATTTCTGATCTTGCTTACAATTACGATTGCCGCCGGGCTTTTCTTTGTGTTTGCGCGGCAAATAGCCGCGAGTCTTTTTGGCGGCGATCTCACGGCTGCGTTGCTGCTGGCCCCAAACATCTTTTTGGCGTGCTTCATTTACTGGCTTCCCAACTACTTTCGGGCATTCCACCAGATAAAAAAGTTCGCGATTCTTATCGTTTCTCAAGCCTATCTAAATACGGCCCTCATCGGGTATTTTGTCCTGTCGGGCCAAGGGCTAAAGGGAGCGTTGATCGGACTTCTGGTCCAACAGCTATTCGAGTTGGTCGTTATCGCTTACGTCGTTACGCGCGAGATCGGCGTTATCATCCCTACATTTTCGTAGTATGTGAGAGATTACCTCAGCCTCGGCATACCCCTTGTTCCGTCAAGCATCTCCAGCTGGGTCGTAAGCTCAAGCGATCGCTATCTGATCGGCTTATTACTTGGTATTACAGCAGTCGGCTATTATTCACCACCCTATGCTCTCGGGACTACCCTCATACTTGTCGCCTACCCCTTTTCACAGACGGTGGGCCCAGCGGTAACGAAGTATTACGAGCAGAATAACCTCGAGGAGGCACGGGTGATCTTGAAGTATTCATTTAATTGGTACGATTGTGGCATCGGGATACCGACCGTATTTGCGTTATCTGTCTTTTCAAAGCCCCTGCTGATCATACTGACCACACAAGAGATAGCAACGAACGGATATTTGGTCACTCCTTTCGTTGCGCTCGGAGCAATGCTCTTTGGCGCGTATCAAGTGATCGGTCAGGGGATTACGTTGAAAAAGAAGACTATCCTCACAGGCATGATATGGACGCTAAGCGCTGGCGTAAATCTTGGATTGAACTTGCTAGCCATCCCTTATTTTGGCATCGAGGGCGCTGCAGCGACTACGCTGCTGGCCTATTTGTGCGCTTTCGTGCTTGCGACGTTTTATTCGCTGAGATTATTTGCGTTCGACGTCAGCGGTAGATTCATTCTGAAGAGCGTTGGTGCCTCTATTGCTGGATCGATCATCCTTCTTTTATGGAATCCATCTCGATTACCAAGCATATTTGCAGCCATTTTGCTCTTTGCAGCTCTCTATCTCGGTATGCTATTTTTGATGCGAGGTATCACCGTATATGAGATCAAATTCTTTCTGCGGGCGTTTGCTCGCGGGGAAGCTGCTTGACAGTTGGGCTGACAGTAATTGCTCACCGAGATTGAAACTGGGCCCTAGGCTTTCCTGTCTCATTCATTTAGCTCCTCAGGAGTTCCCAACCAATCGGCAAGCGATCTCCGGACGAGAGTAGCAAAAAGAAGCGGTACCCAATCAACCCTAAAGGCGACGGGAAAAATGATCGATTGGAGTGTTACGTCAACCATCGCGATTACGGACTGCGGCCACGAGCATCGCAATCAGATTCGGCACGAAGCACTCCCTGCACTGTCAACGGCCGATTTCAGAAGGAAGG
This sequence comes from Methanobacteriota archaeon, assembly GCA_963719035.1. GTDB lineage: Archaea > Halobacteriota > Bog-38 > Methanoflorentales > Methanoflorentaceae > Methanoflorens. The sequence goes on from CAVRAO010000002.1 coordinate 764,722, forward strand.
GCAGAACGGGGACAAAACGACCTGGGCAAAATAAAAGCGATACATACTTCAAGTTCTTATTCGCAGAAAGACCAACATAATCATACCACGCCACATTTCAGTGACTTGCCGCACGTGCATCGGCCGCTAGTTCGCTGAAAATCATTAGGAGTGTGCAAAAAATGTGGGGAGTTAAATGCGGGCATTAGTCACGGGATGCGCAGGATTCATCGGGTCGCACCTCACGGATAGACTTTTGCGAGAGGGTTGCGAGGTCATTGGAATTGACTGTTTCGCCGATTATTACTCTCGAGAACTAAAAGAAAAAAATTTAGAGTTAGCCAAAGAGTTTGAAAACTTCACGTTTGTCAAGAAAGACATTCTAAAGGTGCACGAGTTCCCAAAAGTGGGATGACGTTTTTCACATGGCAGCACAACCGGGCGTCCGTGCATCGTGGGGTAAGAATTTCACAGCGTATTCACGAAACAACATTGAAGCAACGCAGTGGCTCCTTGAGTTTTACGCATCCGAGCGCATTAATAAGTTTATATATTCCTCATCTTCTTCAGTATATGGTGACTCCACGCTGCCGATGCGGGAGGACTCCCTGCCCAAGCCCATCTCACCTTACGGTGTCACCAAGTTAGCAGCTGAGCATCTCTGCTATCTGTACTGGAAAAGCTTCAACGTCCCAACGGTCTCGCTGCGCTATTTTACGGGTGTACGGTCCAAGACAACGCCCTGACATGGCAATTCATAGATTCATAGCAGCACTAGAGAGCGAAGCAACGATAGCTGTTTACGGAGACGGAACGCAGACGAGGGACTTCACTTATATAAGTGACGTTATTGAGGCCCTCGTATTGGCTGGTAAAGCTCAGTTCTGTGGTGAGACGTTTAATGTAGGCGGCGGGACCCAGATAAGCGTAAACGAGCTTATCGCAAAAATCGAGCATATCACCCAAAAGGATGCTCACGTAGAACGCTTTGCGAATCAGAAAGGCGATGTAAAAAACACGCAGGCGGACATAAGCAAGGCCGAGGACTTGTTAGGTTGGACACCGCACACTCCGATCGACGAGGGGCTTGAAGCGTATGCTCGCTGGTGCAGCGAACGTCGCAGGAGATAGACCCAGTTAAGTGAAACGGTGCTTAAGGCCGCAGCAATGTCTGACAGGCCTTCCGTATTTAACTAATCAAGGAAAACGCGGATCTCCCAACGTCAGTTGTTGTTAGACTTCTTCATGTAAGAGGTTCATCCGCGTTTAGCAGCTAAGCAGGAATACGCAACCGCGTGCTGTGCCGAGTAGAAAGTCCAATACCTGGTCACCGATAAGTTGACGAGAGTCATCCCCGAACTCGGGTAAAACACGTCCGGTTTTGAAGAGATTCCGCTATAGAAAGTCTGGTACGCGGCGCCGTGCGCCAGGTTGCCAAATTGTCGAAGGAGTTGCCCCAATAAGCGTCGAGTCTTTCGGTTCACGATCGTCAGCGCTCTGAGACGCCCACCCGTAGTTGTCTAGCGCCTTGCCACACCTCTTATGTCAACGCCCGTAATATTGCTTTCGTCGCTGAAATCCTCGCGGAAATCCTTAATAGCACCCTTCTCAGCCTGCTTTTCAGTCGACCTTCTAAGCGACGCTCGTTTTATGGGCTTTAGCACGTACCGATTCTGATACTGCGTGCCATTGAATCTGATGGCCAATTGTAGGTCCTTTATCCGTTCAATAGTCGTAGACTCTCTTTTCACGAAAGCTTGCAGTGCTTGTTCAAGCTCGTGAGTTGACCATGAGCGACCCGAGGCGCACCTCGTGTGGCAAGGAGGACTCGTCTAATTGATACGCTTTAACAAAAAGGAGTTGTTTGCCCCGTTTTTGAAACGCAAATTCCACGCCTATAGATCTTTTTCTTTGCGGAAAAAGGGGCAGAGACTGGCGGGAGACGGTTCCATCTCGGACGATATCGTATTCAAACTCTGAAAAATTGAAGTTGCCTAAACCGTAGCAGATGATACCGTCTTTGTAGCGTTCTATTCCCTGGATCAAGTGCGCGTGTGTGCCTAATACGACGCTCGCGCCTGCATCAATTGCGCTGTGTGCAACCATTATCTGATCGGGGGTGGGATAGTGAGCATCTTCTGCGCCCCAGTGGAGGGCGATATCACGTGGTCGACTTGGCCTTTTAGCTGCGAAATGTCCTCCCGCATATAACCTGGAGCAAGCGGGCAGACTCCAGGCGTGACGGCCGTCGCATAATTTTCACCGTTTGTGCTCAAGCAACTATATCCTATGAAGCCAAGAGCTACCCTGTCTCTGCGCACAATGACTGGTTGAAGGGCCGCCCAGATATCATCTCCGTAACCAAAATAGATCTTTTTTTGACTATCGAGCACATCAATCGTATCTTTCACGCCCGCAGCTCGTGCGTCAGAGATATGATTGTTGGAAAGCGAGAATAGGTCTATCCTCGGCAGTTTGCTAAAGAGAGAAGGATGACACGAGAGGGATAACTTGTTCAAATTCACGTTCTTGTTTGTCGTCAAGACGCATTCCAAATTGGCGATAATGACGCCGTCGGTACGCCTCAAATTCCTCGCAAAGAATCGTATATCTGGCGCTCTTTGTGAACTGCGTTATATCGAACCCGCGTAAACAAATGTCCCCCACAGCAAGCAATCGAACCCCGTCAGCCATAGCCTTTATCTGAAAGATAACACACCCTTTCGCCGTAAAAAATTCTCTGTATGCGAGCACGCCTGGAACTGGTACGAATTCGGTTGTTTCAGACGAGTTGTGTTTCGACCAGATTCATCGAGTATGCATGCTCTGCGAGTCAAGAACGGGGTTATGCTTCCGAGCGCTTTGCAAAGCTCGCTTCTTTTTTACGCGCCGAATTCTAGGGGGATAAGCTTTCGTATCAGTTGAATCGAAAGCGTAAAACGTGATTATAAGGAACTACGTCAGCTGTTACAGAGTTATATTCTCTCAGACTAGGATCGTCGAATTTTTATCTGTGTTGCGAGGGGCCCCGAACGTCCTTCTAATTAACAAAGACATAAGTGGAGTGAAAAAATGCAGGACCTGGATAGCAAAATCCGGGAGCGTCGAATTGACCGGTTTCGCGCAAGCGACGGACAATTGACAAGCCTACTCGTGACTGTTATTCTGCGCTCGTTGTCTATGTCTCCGCAAAACTTTGGACTCGTTGGCGTCATACTAGTGTTTTCATGGCATAGCTGCAATTTTGATGGACGTCGGATTTGACCTGGCCTTGGTTCAAAAAGTGGATGTCGAGCGGCGCCACAAAAAATGCGGCCTACTGGATTAGTCTTGCGCGGCGATGCCACTGGTCGTGGCTACCGTTGCCCGTAGATGCCTAGCTCATAGAGCACTCAGATTCCTCGGTTCTCGCTTAACTACCTTGTCGTTTGTGCCCGATAGATAACGTTCAAAGACGACAGGCTCTGGCTCGTTGTAAATACGAGCCCAGGTTCGATGTCACGAGATAAAGGCGTTGGAGGCGAGGCAAGATGATGTGTGCAGGCCTGCTTGAAAGATCAACGCGAGCCCACCGTCGCGGCGTATTAGCCAAAATCCAGATACTGACGTTAAGTATTTCAGTTCACAATTGACCCTACGACAGCTAGCTTTTATATCGTAATGAGGGAATTTAGCTCTCTGGGGGTTTAGGGCAGTTTGTCAAGAATGCTGATCGTCACTAATGAGTTAGCAACCAAGATGACGGGCGGCGCCTATCATATACTGAAGGTAGCCGAACACTGGCGCGATAATAACGACGTAAGTTACCTAATCCCTCAAGCGGGTTGCGCTTCCGCAAGAAAATGGCTGAAAGGAGAAGTTATCGTGATTGACTCCTATCTTGAGGGGAAACATCAAACCCATTGCGCATAGCTGTGTTGTATTGCGCGCGAATGTTTCACATTCTAAGGTCGCCACCTCGAAAAAATAGGACGACGTTATCGTCGCGTCTTCGCATTTTTTAGTTGACGTGCTTCCGGCCGCGTATTTCGGGAGTCTAGAAACTCACCGTCGAAGCTCGTAGCGTATTATCACGGATTAGCCGTAGGAGAATCTAGCTTTTCGTGGCGCATCCTGCGCAGTAATGAATGACGCGTTGTCCGTCATATTCCTTCGGAAATAGGGGACTTTCGATTTGGTCTTTGCGATAAACCAATCCGTCAAAGACTTTTTGATTTCAAAGCGGGTAGTATGCAAAAAAAATCCGGGTGACTAACAACGGGGTCGATCGAATTGTATTTGGAAGAGAATTCAGAGGAAACAGTTGTTGACGCGTGCTATGTCGGCCGACTGGTGAAAAATAAAGGCATCCTTGATTTGGTAAGAATATGGAAAGCGGTTTGCAACGAAATCCCAAATGCAAAGCTCCTAATCGTGGGGGATGGGGCTGAAAAGAATCACCTTATTAGATTGATAGAAAAGGGAAGGCTTGAAGGAAAAAGGTCGTCTTATGCGGATTTGTGGAAGAAGAAAAGAAGTTTGGAATAATGCGTAAGTCCAAGCTTTTCTTGCTCCCGAGTTACGCCGACACGTGGGGCATCGTGATCGTCGTAGCCTTGAGTTGCGGTTTGCCAGTTATAGCTTATGTATTCCTTCCTGTGTTGCGGCAGATTTGGGGTAAAGACGTAACCTTTGTTCCTGAGGGCGACACGGAATCATTCAAAATGGCCGTCGTGGAGTTTTTGCGAAACCCCCGACTTACGCTCGGAATTCTCTTGTCCAAAAGGGGCTAAGAAGAAGCAAAGAATATCTATGGACTGAACATTGCTGAGTGACGAGGCAGATGCAATTGAGAGATCATGATACCGCCGATCGCGAGAGCCGCACAATCCGATAAACCGAACGTGGGCATTGTTACGCACCCATTCTTGGCAAGGGCGGGCAAAATTCCCTTAGACAATCTAATTGAACTTGTCAGGCCGGTCGTAGGAACGCTGTTTGTCATCACCGGGGGCGACTACGAAAATGCACCCAGCGGCGTGGTGCTGACCAAGCTCAGAGCCACACGGCGAACGCGGTTTACGTCCAGAGTGCTGGAACAAGCGTTCGTTCAAATACAAACCTTACGTCTTATAGCGAAACAGCGCAAAGACATTGACATTCTGATCTTTCTTCTTAGGAACTTCTTTTCCACCACCCATTCTTTTCGCGCAAGCTCTGGACATGAAAAATGCTACATTGTCATTGCAGACTTGGGGCGACGAGAGCACATACGAGCGATTAAGGAGAGCGGAGCCCGGGGACAATCGGGAGAACTTGCCATATTACGTCTCGCAGAGGTACTTCAGCGGATCAGTTACTTTTTTTCGGATAAGCTGATTGTTTACAGCCGATCGGTCATAGACCAGCTCAACTTACCAGAGGTACCAGGAAAAGATCGTAGTCAGTCACAGACACTTTCTGAACTTCGACGAATACAGGTTCAAAAACAACATTGAAAGGCGCGATAACGTTGTCGGTTACGTCGGCCGACTAAACAAAGAAAAAGGCGCGCTCAACTTTGTCAAGGCAATTCCAGATATAGTAAGCACGCGGAATGATGTGACGTTTTTCATGATGGGTGAGGGTGAGCTAGAGGATGAAATCCGCGCCTATTTAGAAACAATGGGCCTTAGCGACCACGTCAAACTCACAGGGTGGATTCCCCACCACGAACTGCCCGGTTATTTGACGTGTTTAAAACTGCTGGTTGTCCCGTCGTACAATGAAGGGCTGCCAAACGTTATGTTAGAAGCAATGGCGTGCGGAACGCCGGTCCTTGTAACGCCGATAGGCTCCATACCAGACGTGCTCACAGACAAAGAAACCGGCTTCGTCATACAAGACAATTCGCCGGCTCGTCTAGCAGAATACATCGTAGAAACGCTCGAGTCCCCACAGCTGAGACGAATTGTCACAAACGCTCGGACTTTGGTTGAGACAGAGTTCAGATACGAAAAGCTCAAAGAAACGTGGAAGGAGATAATCTGCAGCACAAACTCGTGACTGTGCTGGTAACAGGACGCGCAGGTACGCTCGAACTTTAATTACTGCAATCTGGTCCGCGAAACCTATTTTCTTGGTTGCGCGGAAGCCGTTTACGAATAGCTCCATATTCTAACAATGGCTGGCAAATCTGCGGTATTGCCGACGCCGTGTAAGCTCTGTAAGCACGATATCAGTTAACCGCGGCTGCGCCAAGATAGTCACAGTAACGCTCCGTCGAGGGTCATTGTTGAAGCAGCATCAGCATATGACAAGAAATGGGGATATTTATCTCCTTTCTCGAGAAGAGTCACTGCTTCGAGTTTAAGGCGTTAAGGGATATGGCGTGTAGATAGGCTCAGGTAAGGTTAACGGTCCGTAGCTTAAGCTCGCACTGATCCATTTGTGAATATAGGCCACTTGGGCTCTACACCGATCTGGCTTAACTTCTCGCGAACATTATTTACCCATAAGATCCCAACTTTTTTTTGGAACCGGTTCACGTCTTTTGGATCCAAAATGACGCCGATTTGGTTTGCTAGGCCGTCTCGTCTTCCGGCTTAGCTCTGCTCCAAAGTGTGTGGATTCGAACACGCCTGGCCAGTCTCGAGAAACATTTATAGATGCCCAAGGAGCCCCCACTCGAAAATCGCCTTTGGGCATGCCGAGCTCTCGCGCGTAACGGTACATGAACCGCTTGGTTCTAAACACGTCTAAAATCGATAGCCGAAGATTCCTCAACAAGTGAACGACGCTGGGTGACGAATAGAGAAGGACGTTCTCTGTGTTAAACAGCTTCTTAGCTTGGAGCTGGATTTTGTGGTCGCCACCAGTGCAATACCCGCCAAGCCTCGCATCAAATAGTCTTTTTCGTATCTCGCTTACGTTGATATTTTCAGCTGGTTCAATCCTTCTCTTTTGATCTTCATTCTGCTGGCTAACGGCTCGGAGCGCCAGGTGTCGCTCAGACTCGTTATCAGGACTGGATAAGCTCATCAACCGAGCGAGGTGCCTCGAAGCGTTGTTTATAAATAGATGCGCATATCCGCTCCTGCACTGCATCTAGAATCTTTTTGGCCGCTGCATAGCGCTGAGAGCCTTTGACGCCGCTCAGCATTTTTCCGTAACATGTCCGAGAGCAAGAAGCGGTGGATTATCCAAAGATCCAAATCCAGTCCGTAATTATATAGATTATCCAAGTCCTGTCCACACCACAACCGCTTTTTCTGGCCACATAATGCTTCAAACATCTTTGCAAAATAGATGCTCAAATGTGCACCGAAAGGCATGGACATAATTATCTTGTTCAGAGACTCGAGGTTGATTTCGTCCAAATCGACATCGATAAACTCGTGGCTGACCTCCAATTTCTTGGCAATTCTTAGTGATCTAACTAAATCAGGACTACTCCACGCGATCAGTGGAACCATGCGAAACGTGACGGTTTTTACATCTTTTAGGTTTTTTACCAATGAAAGCAAAATTGAAGAATCGACTCCACCGCTGAGCGCGACAATTTCTTCGAACCCGGGATCATCCTCAACAAACGAATGTGCAGCGTTGTTCAGTGCATTTTTGAAGATGTTATACGTGACGCCAGCGCCCGTGAAGTTATTCAGGTAACTTTCAGTTAAGGCCGTGCCATTTGAATCAAGTTGCAGCACCTCACCGGGCGGCAATCGGTAAATCCCAGCAAATGCGGTGTTACCCTTACGGCAAAATCCCTGTTTAATGAAATGAAGTAACCTCGGAGGGGTCGTAATTTAGCCGTCCCTTAGCTATCGCGAGTTCAAAAAAATCAGTTGATATAATTAGCTCGGTGTCCGTCGTTGCATAGTATATCTCTTCTACAGCGCCAATGTCGCTTGCTGCGAAGTCAAGCACCCCATCGCAGACCAACAAGCCGGCGTACTGTCCTTTGACCTTTGGCACGCAGTTGTACAAGTCGCCTACTATTTTCATGTAATTCTATGTTGCGCTGAACTGTGTAATCGCTTTGCACAAGCCCGTCGATAGTTCCAAGAAAATAGAAAGTTCTGCCGTTGCTATTTATTTCGTGCTCGAAACCACGGATTGCTGACAGTGCTCCATCACGTCTTTGCACAACGGTGTACATGCAGTTTGGATCATATCGCTTACGTACTTATAATTGCGTATACCGGATACTGCCCTACAGAAAGCGAACATTCCAATTACGGCCTGATGCTTCTTCGGTGTCGAAGCAAGGGAAAGTGCAAAGACCACTCAAGTACGCCTACTCTTAGAACTCTATCATCAAACATCAATGCTCGAATCTTGCCCCGTAGTTGGGCAAAAAAAAAGTTTATCAGCAGCAATCCTCTTAATAGTAGCGATTTTGAGCTATATCACCGCGTACAATAGTCAAGCTCTCCGCATTTGGAAACTACCTCCCAGGAAATGGTCGTTTAAATTAGCAACCATAGATAGGCTGCCAAAACAAAGTAACACCAAAAGCGATATCAGCCCGAACTGCTATAAACGCGGTCGAAACCTACCGTGAGCTGACCACCACTGCGAAGCTTTGCGAAGGCCACAATCAGCAAAATGTGAACCCTGTGAGAAGGTTTGCCGAAATGACAAGAATAGCGATCATTGTGGATTTGTTTCCCCCAAAATGGAGGGCGGGAACCGAATTAGCGACGTACCGTCTAGCGAAACACTTACACGCTAGAGGCAACGACGTTCACGTGCTGACCTCAAGAGATCGCGGAATGCCTAAGGAGGAGTCCTGTAACGGCGTTAGCGTGCACAGAATCTACTGGCCAAAAAAAATTCCGACCCTTCAAAGGACACTTCTATCGCTTGAAATGTATGTTGCACTGAGGAAAGTAAATCCCCAAATTGTTCACGTCCAAAACTTCACTATGGGCATGTGCGGGCTGCTGGCCAAAAGATTATCGAAAAAGCCTTACATAGTTGCTGGCCGCGGCTTTGACGTCTATGGCCTTGACAGGGTCTATGCGAAGAAACTGGATGCGTTCTTCGTCAGGAAAGCGTTGGCGCTTATTGTAAAAAATGCAGACGCCGTGACAGCATTAACAGAGGAGATGCGTAGGGAAATACAAAAAGTCTACGCAAGAGACGCCACTGTAATCCCGAATGGCATCGAGGTAGAGAGATTCAGCCTTTCTCTGTCAAACAAAGACGCGCGAGAGGAGTTGAAATTAGAGAACGACGCAAGAATCGTCGTCTCAGTAGCTAGTCTTAGTCCCAAGAAAGGAACTGAATACCTCATACGTGCTCTCAAAACGATAATTGAAGAGGAACCTACAACAAAATTGTATTTAATTGGCAAGGGCACAGAAGAAGCAAAGCTAAGAACTCTCGTTCAAGCCCTGCATCTTACTGAATACATTCTCTTTGTCGGAAGCATACCAAATCGGGTGGTTCCCGAGTATTTAGCAGCATCAGATGTTTTTGTTTTGCCGAGCTTAGAAGAGGCGTTTGGAATCGTCCTTTTGGAGGCTATGGCGGCAGGATTGCCCATAGTTGCGACGAACGTCGGCGGGATTCCGTCCATCGTAGCAGATGGGGTCAATGGGTTTCTCGTTGAACCTCGAAATCCGGCGCAAATTGCCGAGGCAGTCCTAAAACTTCTAGCAGATAAGGAGCTAACATCGACGCTCACGGCAAATAACAAGGAATTGGTCAAAACATTTAGCTCTGATGAAAACGCCCGCCAGTATGAAGAGCTATATCAACGTTGCATCGCGTCCGAAAAATAAGATCAGATTACCATTGCGCCCAAGTAATCATTTCCGTTCAGATGCTTTTTTGGAAGCCAGCAACGAGCCCTCCATAAGCTTCATTTTACGCCTTGCCGCTCTGGCAATCGGCTTAACGATGGCCACTTGTTACACATCACATTTAAGCAATGCTTGATATCGTTCTTGAATTGAGCTTTCGCATAATGCGTAGACGCAGATGCAACAAGAACAAAAAATACTCGCCTTGGCTTTTTTTTCATTCAAGAACGACGTGAGCATGACTATAAAGAAACTAAGATCCCAAGCGGGCAAGCGAAAGGAGAAGGTGATCGGCGATTTCGAACTAGCGACACTGCTGGAGTAGCAGTGCCGCGCTGTCCAGGTTTTTTACTGCCTAATGCGTAGCGACAACAAAGAGCTATAGTAATGCACTGAACGCGATGAGCACCCCTAGACCAAGTAGCTGGGACTATCCGGCTGCTTCTTGAAGAACGAAAAGCGGGTAAATTGTCTAGATCTGACTTAAATGAGGTACAGACCAAGCAGCAGTGGCTAGGAGTTGGAATAAACCTTTTCTGAGCCGGCTCACAAACTACTCAGATAGACTCCCTCCAAATCAGTGATAACGTGATCCCACGAGTATCGCTGGGCCTTTTTTCTGTTGTTCCCAGATATTCTAAGAACAAGTTCGCGATCACTCAGAATGGACACAATTCTGGCCGCAATTTGCGCCGGATTTCGAGGTTCAACAACAAAGCCGTTAATTCCATTGTCTACGATGGACGGAATCCCGCTGACGTTCGTCGCAACTATGGGCAATCCTGCCGCCATAGCCTCCAAAAGGACATTCGGAAAGCCCTCTGATAAGCTCGGCAAAACAAAAACATCTGACGCAACCATATAGGTAGGGATATGCTCATTTGCAACCCACCCGCTAAAACTCACGCGGTTCGACAAGCCCAAATCGGAAGCGACTCGCTCGAGTTTTTCCTTCTCTGGGCCATCGCCCGCGAGTATCAATCTTGCATTTGGTTCTGTTTGGTTAACATAACTTATTGCCTCGATAAGGTATTCTAGTCCTTTGACCTGATGCAACCTGCCAACGAACAGAATTATCTTTTGATCTTCATCAATTTCGAGCTCGCGCCGCGCGCCGTCGTACGCAATTTCTTCGAATCTCTCTGTCTTGATTTCGTTCGGAATGACTAATATGTTCCGCGGCCTATCTGGCTGCAATTCTTTTTCCATGTAGTTGGTTTGCGCAATCACTGCATCCGCGTCTTTCAGAGTGATTGCTGTCAATAGTTTGAAGTTCAGGAAACCGTGGGTGCGGCTCCACACTACGTAAGGTCTACTTGATCAAATCCTTCTTCGCAAGAAAGTCACTAAGCCAAACGTTACGTTCCGGACGTGAACGATGTCGGGGCCTGATTTCCTTAAGCTTGCGCATCAGTCCGACGTAAAAAACTAAAGAGCTTATGAATTGAAAGATCGGGCGCAGAAATCCGGTGAATATAGATGCCGCGCTCGACGGAATCTCCCGGAGCGCTTCTTCGTCGAGCGTGGTGATAATATGGACGATATGGCCGCGTGCGACCAAATGTTCAGCGATATTGAAGGTTGCGAATTCAGTTGCGGCTATTTTATTTGGCAAAAAATATCGAATCAAAACGGCCATTTATATCGTGAGGACCGTAAACAATTTTGTAATTTTTCCAATTTGTCTTTTTTTGCAATAAGAAATATTTATTTGTAAGGTTGGTATCCCAGTGATCTGGAATGTCAGAAAGTTTGTTGCTGACTCCGGCTTCAACGCCAATGTGAATGAGGTTGGTTTGAGGCGACGATCGTGGTTGTATCACTTGGATACTGTCGGAATTGCTTAGTAGCCACACTGGGGATATTGAGAAAGGGGGCCCGGAGGGAAGAGTGGATTTCTTCAGTTGTTGAAAATATCTTCAACATAAACAAGATAATGCAATCATGGCCGCAGAAAATGAAAGGCGTAGGAGAACGTCCTGGCGGGGTTGCTGAGAACGAGGAGTCGCCGCAACCAAGACGTGTGATAGCACCATTCCGGCCATCTTCGTTGTGTTTTTTCATCTTTAGGGTTGCTTCACTGTTTGTGCCGTCCGGTCTTGTCTGACGACCTGCTGATATATTATTCGTAACGTGGATGTCCAGGTGTGAGTTAGGTAATCGCTGAGCCCGATTAAACACTTCTTGGGTAACTGACAAACAACAAATAACTTGAGCCTTCAAAAGATGCAGCGCGTATTGCTGATATGTGAACGGAACAGATGATGATCAAGACACTCTCAGATGCTTATGGAAGAATGCGCGGAACCTCCTACGTAAAGGAGCATTCTATTATTGACGAAATCCAAACAAAGGAGGGCTGGGCAGTCTTTCGTGAGAGCGGCTGAAGAGACTCTCCATCACTGCTACGAACACGTGCCGCATTAATGTATCTCGATCAGAACGCACAGGCGTCGTGGACGAGGCCCACCAAATCTATCGAAACGCGGCGAAGTTCCTGTTTTAAAAGATAGCGTTGCAGGGGGGAGTACTGGAATAGTTTACTCTCAAACAATTACATGAGGCGAAAGTGGTTTTGCTACGCGACAGGCGGTTCGACTGGAATAACCGCTTCTATTTGTTCTAGATGCTGGCTATAGCAAACGGCAACGCGCGTGAAGCATTATTATTATAATGACATTCTGCACGTTGACGACGCAAACGTCAAGACGGTAATACTTTGGGGTTCGCAAGATTTATCCGCATGGGGCCCCGCAAAGGCAAGAGCGAAGTTTTACAACCGATTTTCAAAGACCTGACCTTCAAAAGCTTTGTTATGACGGAAGACAACTTGGAGCACTATGTTGACGTGATAAATGCACATAAGCCTGCGATACTTCGAGGATATGCCGATTCCTTATACGAATTGAGCCGATATATCGAACAAAAAGAAAGAAATCATTTGCCCCTACCGTCATTGTCAGTACAGCTGAAACGCTGCGACCGGAGATGAGGGAAAAAATCGAGTACGTTTCTGGAACAAAGGTCAGAATTTCTACGGCTCAGGGAAGTAAGCAGCATCGCGGGTGAATGCGAACGCGGGCGCATGCACCCTTTTACTTTCTGGAATGATACTGAGAGACCGGACGCAAGTGACGAGCAAGTCGGAATACATGAGCAGGGGCAAGCTCGCGATAACCAATTATTCAACTACTCTATGCCTTGGGTGAAGGTACGAAATCGGCGACCTCGCCGCGCCAGGAACTAAGAAATGCCCCTGTGGAAACTTTTTGCCCATTTTCGAAGAGGTGAGCGGTAGGCTTATCGAAGATTTCCTTAAAGAAGATGGAACAACTGTCCCGGGCAGTTTTTGATCACCTAATTGGCGCGGCGAGTAATAAAGACGAAAATCAAAAAGTTCCAAGTGATCCAAGAAGATTACAGAATGATAAGGATCTTGGTCGTGCCGCAAAAATATTTAACTGGGAGCTTCAGAAGAGCCGTCGAAAGGGAAATGATAAAATCATGGGGGATTGTGATATTAGTTCGGACATAACCGGCGAGATCCCAAAATCAAAAAGCGGGGAGTTTTCATATACGAAGTCGCTGTCGTTGCAGACCTGAAAGCGACGTAACGGGGAGATCCGCATGGCTCATCTGGAAGAACTACAGCGAACCTGGGATGAATTTGGTGAAACGGATCGGTTCTGGTTGATATTAACCCACCCGGATAAGAAAGGCAACAAATAGGACCTCGATTACTTCAATTTCAGACCGGAAGAAATAGATCAACGCACTTCTTGCACATTTGGATACTTTGCGCTTGCCACTTCGCAAAGAAAAAGCGCTCGACTTCGGGTGTGGCGTTGGGCGGTTGACGAGGGACTGGCATGCCACTTTCACGTGGTGGAGGGCGTCGATTTGACTGTCAATGATCGAATTGGAAACAAGCTGAATCTATGGATATTGATGTAGTTTCACCTCAATGTGAAAGTAGACCTTTATTGTTTGATTATTATACGTTTGATTTTATTTACACGAATATCGTGCTGCAGCACATGGCGCCCGCCTACAAAAAAAATACCTAGGCGAATTCCTGTGGGTATCGGGGCCGATGGAGTGCTCGTTTTCAAGATAACAAGCACAGCAAGTACTCTTCGGTTAGGCTCTATTCCACGTGTACTATCCAATTGTAAAAGATGTACACTAAAAGCTGTACGTAAAATGAAAGGCCCGATCATCTGGAAAGGCATTTCATAAAAACCGGCCAAGTGATGCAATTGCTCAAGGATAACGGAGCAAAAGCGATCGACATCACCAAGCCGCCGGACAAAAAAGCTGGTATAACTGCCGATACCGCGCGGTCAAGGTGAGACCTGCAGATTCAGACGTAACACCAGTGAAAATGCAAAAAGCTCGTGTCGAAATCATTAGTATCAGAAGCGTCTTATATGGAACCTCCGCCGCTGTTTAAGACCAATATGGCCGCATGGGTGTTTGGGTCCGCACAACCTGTAGTTGCTAACGAGTTGCATCGCACTGTTTTCTGATGATTGTCATTAACCTTAAAGTGGTCTTGTCCCACGAGAATTGTTTGCTTCATCTTAGCGCCCTCTGACAGCCGTATTCGTGCGCTGTGATCGTGAAGGAGGCCCAAAGCGGCACGGCCCATTGCATCTGGCGCTTGCATTTGTCAGCAAGCCCGTCTGCCCGTGTTTGATTGAGTTTTTATGAACGCAATATTGTATCTGATTGTCGGTGTGCCACTTGCATTCGCCTCAGTGATTGTGAGGCCCCACCCTCACGAATTCCCGGCGAAGCAATATGTGTGCGTCTTTGCATGGAGATTAGCCTTGAGAGTTTCGTCAACGAAGCCGAAGAACTCTACCGATAATCCATTTGCTAGCCCCTTGAGGTTGTCAATTCTGAACCGCGCCGACGACCCATAATTGCGCATCAGGCAGATCCGCTTGGATGAGTCGAAACGCTCTTATAGCGTGATCGACACGGGTCGCTTTCTTTAATAAGCCAACGAAAAGTAGCGTGGGTCGTTTCTCCTTTGCCGGTATACGCTCTAAAGCATTATTGTCGATACCGATAGGCACCTCGTGTATCGTTTTTATGCCAAGCGCCGATAGATCTCGTTTGGTCGACGCGCTGATAGTTACGGTCGGCGTGTCATGATACCGCGAGTACCATCGCGGTTCCACTAAGTGATATATGACGTGACCTACACCGGGCGGGAGCACCGTTATGTGTTTCTCGCCTATAACTTCAAACACAAGGAAAATCACCGGTTCATGCACGTACGTCGGCGCCAGGAACGGTATGAGGGTATATTCATCGATAACAACGTCACATTCGCCCCGAAAATGCTCTTTATAATAGCGTCGCGCGCGCGACCGCACCGTAACATAGTTGCCGATGCGGATCGTGTTGATGCCATCGACGATCTCAGTGCGCGCGCTGCCTGCAAAATGTGAGGCGATGAGACTTACTGTGTGACCTTCACTGACCCATCGCTTAGCTACCTCGTGAGTGAAACGTTGAGCTCCCCCAGCGCTCGGGTGCTTGTGATCTCTCAGATTCAATATGAGGATATTCACCGCAGTGCCCCCCAGACACTCACATGCTCGAGCCCAATCGCCCTTTGGGTTATTCGTATGTTTCAGTACGTCGCGGTGATCAAATACCTTTCCATATAGCACGCCCTCAAATTGTAGCTCTTTAACAAAATTGTTACTTTTTTACAATTTGATTGCGATTAAAAAGCTAAATATTACTCCTTTATCAAAGCTCCACGATGCAGAATGCTGCGCGTTGCCGCCGAACGCGACTACTTGAAAGATTTTTCTGGGTTACGGCTAACACATAGCCTCTGAGACATCATACCATAGGAACCAATACTGTCATGCAACCGCACACGTGCCTGGCTTACAACCACAAAACTTGTGTCAAACCAGCTCGTAGGACAAGGAATAGCAAATACGTGAACGGCCGGCCCCGCTTTGGATCTCTTTTTTGAGAGAAGCGATGGTGCTTGAACTCACAACGGCGGAACGCAGATCGGGCCCTTCACGGTGCCTCAACGACGATGATAGCTCCCCTACTACCTTCATACGTTTTGCGGACGCCGCAACTAGCGGCGGGTTAGCCCTCCCGCAATCCACGAACCCCCGCCCAGGTGTGCAACTGCAACCCTCGAGACCCCTTGGAAAGCGTCGAAAAACAAGTTTTATTGCCCATGTGCAAGGGACGAGTATGGAGCCAAACTGTGTATTGGACACGAAAAAATGGTTAACAAAATGCTGTTTTCAGCTCTATTAACAACCGCAGTGATTCTTTCAATGCTAGGCGCACCTAACGTCGCATTCGCACAAGCGTCGGTGAGACCTGCAACACCGACTGCGCAAGTGCCGATGCAATCTGCACCTGCTACCCAAACAAGTCTCACCATCGCTCGACTTACGGCCACCAACCCCACCCTCTCGATGTTCGCGGGCTTACTCACGAAGGCAAATCTCACGAACACTTTAAACCGCTCCGGCAACTTTACCGTTTTCGCGCCGACGAACGCTGCTTTTGCGAAGATGCACCCCACCACCCTTGCTGCCCTGGAGAACAACTCAACTGCACTGAAGCAGGTTTTCAGATACCACATCGTGAAGTCGCGGGTATACGCCATCAACTTCACCGGAAAAGGTAACCTCAACACGCTTGCGGGAGTTAAACTAAATTACTCGGTCAATGCAGTGACCGGAATACACGTAGACAATGCGACCGTAACCCAAACGAATATGAACGCAACAAATGGCGTCATTCACCTCATTGATAGCGTGATGATACCACCTGCTAAAGCGACAACTACGACGACGACAAAAACGACAGCGACCGCATCGTCGCAGGGAGGGTTCCTTGGTCTGCCGGGTTTCGAGGCGGTGTATGCCGTAGCAGGGCTTGTCGCTGTTGCGTACTTGGCGCTGCGGCGCAGGAAGTAACCCCACCGAATCCTGCGCTTGATGGAATGTAAAGTATCACGGCCTAAGCCACGTGTCACGTCTTAGTAGGTCCCTTATTGGCTCGCAAACTGATCAAAATAGCAGCGAAGACCGTATTCGCAGCAGAAGGCACTTCCACCGTCCTCTAAACGCCTTAATCGCCGACCAGAGACGCGGGTCAAAAAAGCTAGCCGCGCTCCCGATTTCCCGTTTATGCAGGTAGTAGAGCCTCTCGATAATGAGCCCAATAATGACGGTGCCCACTCCTCGTTTAATCAGCGTGGCGTGCCCGTTTTCGTCCGTTGCCACTATCAGCGGACTCAAGCAACAGCGTGGTATCGCCCCCGGGCCACAGTTCGGGGAAGGAGGGCGCCGTTCTCGAGGCCTTCGCGTCGCGGAGCTGTTGCTCGCTGCGGATGTGGGGCTCAGCGAACTCCCTGGCAAGCTCAGCGCGCGTCTTCAGTTCCAGCTCCACGAGCTTCGCCGTCGGGACATCAGAAAAGTCACGTTTGTCCAGCTCACCCGTGATGTGCTCGAGCCTCGCGCTCAGGCGCTCGATGCGTGCTTGCGTCGTCATCCAGCAGGCCTCGCGCAACGCGTCGAGTTCCATCGCCTTCATGTCTTCGACTTCCTCTATGTGCTCACTAAGCCAATTCGCCACCGTCTGTCTCCGAACGCCGACGGTGTCCGCGATCGTCGCAAGTGATTTTCCCTGCGCCCGCAGTTTGAAGCACGTGAGCTTTGTCTCTGTGTCCTTCATCGTTCACTCCGCTCGCTGTCTGCACGGGAGTGGATCGCGTCCTTGAGCCACGACGCTGGGGTAGAATAATATCCCGTGGCGGGTCTGGTAATACGGGATGCGGCATCGTCGTTATCGATGAATGCTCGTCTAAGAGCGTCCGGCCGGGTGTTGATCATGTACCGTCTTTACCTCCTTCGAGCAGTGGACAAGCACTCGGTCATGCCGTGCACGTTCGGCCCGCTTCATAAGATTGAGATCTCTGTGGTCGTGGCCCACGTGCTCATCTAGCGATCGACGTTTTTTACGTCGCTCTCATTCACCGCCTGCTGCCGGAGGCGTATGGTGCCAAACACGTCGCCACGATACGCCGGTCGAGTTTCTCAGAGCACTGCTCCATTTTTTTTTCATGTCGTATTTATCAGGGAAAGATACCAAGCTTTCTCGTGCAGAGCGAAAGTAATCGTGCATTCCGCCCTACCTCGTTATACACATCCGTGCACGGCGTCAACGCCCGGGCGCGCCGATAGCT
The DNA here is from genome assembly GCA_963719035.1 of Methanobacteriota archaeon. GTDB lineage: Archaea > Halobacteriota > Bog-38 > Methanoflorentales > Methanoflorentaceae > Methanoflorens. Next base: position 782,719 of record CAVRAO010000002.1, read on the forward strand.
GTGCGCTGAGACTATTACATACACGTCCCCCGTTGTTGAGAGCCCCAACAAACGACTAATAATAATTATTATCTAATTAAATTTATAAAAATATATAAATAATAGATACGATGCTTCCCATGGACGCGAACGCAAAAAACGCGAAAAAGCCGCGTTCCGGGCTTCGTGCGCTGCTCGTCCCCACTTCACGATCGCACGTCCCATCCGAGGCACGCATGTGGTCAACTTTTGGTGCGCTTTTGGTGCGGTTTTGGTGCGCTTTTGGTGCGGTTTTTTTTTACTCGTCAGGTATCACGCCGGTTGACGGGTCTCCCACGACGCATAGCCAGATAAACCCTTATCCCAAGCTAACGCGTCGTGGTATGTTTGGCATCAGGACCCAATGAGCTAGATATCCGCTTCGGCTCGTTCACGTTTCGCAACGTTTTATGACGGCGACGCTCACTATTCGTCGCCCGAGTCCATTGCGAGAGCGCCAGGCCACAGCGGGAGGTGTGAGAGATGAGAGCGCTTACCACGGCAATCGCGATCATACTGCTGCGTATATGGCGATATTCAGCGCGTACTACCAAGTCCTTCACGTGCTCAGTTACCTTCAGAGCCGCGGCAACAAGCTCGCGGGACCGCGGTTAGAACGCGTAGTCGCTTGTGCCATCGGTCAGCGACCCGACAGAAGGGAATAACAGCGAGTTTGTGTTTGATATATCTAATTGATTTTATAAAATATTTGACATAATAAAAGCTAGCTGGCAGACAGTCGCTCGATCAAGTGCATCTCGAGTATGAAATTCAAAAAAACGAAGCGGTTGATCGGTAACGCCCGTCAGAACCGCGAATGCACAGATTTGTCAGTGGCGCGCGCACTAATCGCGCAAATAAGCAAAATGCAACTCTATACTACTGGCAGAGCTCCGTGCAATCTACACAACTCTCAGCACGCGTACAAAAATCACCTTTAAACTGTACGCGTGCTCCAGCATAAGCGCTAGCTGTTATCGTCTTAAAGCCTGCGTTACGACACCCAGATCCAGCCCTGATTATAGGGATCCCAGGCGCAGTGGCCGCACGAGGTCACAACACTGGACGCCACTGCACAACAGGCTGTTGTGGGGCATGCGGTCGGACACGTCACGGGGCACGGACAGCAGCAGCACGATGAGGTGGTGCAGCTCGTGCACTGAGCGCTCGTGGTCGATGGACAGGTCGTCGTCGCAGCACATTGAGCTGACACGTTCATCGCCGTGAACAGCGAAAGGGCTACGAATAGCGCCAATACCGAAACGACTACTTTTTTCATATTCTTTTCTCCTATTTCATGCGCTTGATGTGTTTCCGTTGGCATCAAGCCCATCCAATCATTCGAGCAATGTATTTGTGCGGTCGGCGCTCATTCACGCGACGATTACTAGAGAGAGTGCAAACTCCGTTAACTTAGATTACCTATTAGTCTGAGCGTCGATATATATACTTTGCTAACTTCTACGCGAAGACGCAAGATTTCATCGGGTGACAAGCCTTGCAACGAAAGCGCCACCTCACCGAAGAACTAGCTGCGCTGCGTTCCCTCTGGTTCGCTTGCCTCTTCGCTCGCATCGATGTCCCCCGCTGCGTTGGTCCAGTCTACATTTAAGTCTTCACAGGTGTACCAGATCAGGTGGTGGCCCAGGGGCCTTGTAACACCCCATCCTGAGCGGCGTTCGGAGGCAATGAATTCATGCCTGCCGTTAAAACATCAGAGCGCTAACGCGTTTAAGCGCAGTGGCATTTTTACGCGTGCGATTGCTTAGCTCGTAGCGCTCCGACTCTTACGTCTTTTGCGCTTCAATTTGGCCGTGCTCGGTCGAACATTTTTTCATCGCGCGCATAAACCCAACGCCCCAGTGAAACACACAGAGCTCTTCACCATTTGCCGACTTTGATTTCTTGAAATCGGTCAGATTCTGATCTTCAAAGTAACGCTCGCACTCTACGTGATGGAGGCAGCTCTTTTCAATGCATTTGCGCGTCATAATCTCAACTAACTGTGGTTCCATCTGCCTAAATATTTTCGTCTCAGGCACCCTACAACAAGCGTAAACAAACGGCGCTGGCCCAGAGTGCTACTTAAATAGGTTAAACGACACGCTGGTGCAGGTTGACTCAGCATATTCAGAGCCACATTTTCGCAGGAGCACGCGTGAGCACAAACAGAAGACAAAGCATATTATCTGGCGACTTTCATGCAACGACGCGACACTATTCCTGCTTACTGTTCAATTGAAGATGATTTGTTGTAATTTCGCAAGGAGCTAAGATGTATGATGTCGAATTAGAGCCGGAACCCATCAGGCGCATCCTAAACTGCCATAAACTCTTCGAAATTGTAAAGGTGTCCGTTGACCTCGGGATCTACACACAGATTGCGAGCCCTTTGACCGCGCAGCGCCTTTCACAGTCGCTCGGCATTGACGAACGTTTTCTTACGTTCTTACTTGAAACGTTGCGGCTAACTGGGCTGGTAGAACGCGTACAGGGCAATCACGAGTCGTGGGCGTACCAAAACACCCCGGTCGCTCAACAATATTTGAGTCAGGATAGCCCGTTGTACCTCGGCAAAAAAAAAAAAAAAAAAAAAAAAAAAAAAAAAAAAAAAAAAAAAAAAAAAAAAAAAAAAAAAAAAAAAAAAAAAAAAAAAAAAAAAAAAAAAAAAAAAAAAAAAAAAAAAAAAAAAAAAAAAAAAAAAAAAAAAAAAAAAAAAAAAAAAAAAAAAAAAAAAAAAAAAAAAAAAAAAAAAAAAAAAAAATAGTGTAGGTGATGTGGTAGTGTAAGTTGGTTATTAGTATTGGTAGTTTTGTTTTACGGTTTGGTGTTACGGTTAGTTTGTTTAGTTTGATGATAGTGTGTATGGTAGTGTGCTGATGTTGGTAAGGTGTATTTAGTTGGTGGTGGGGTATAAGAAGTTTCAGTATAGTTTGTTGTTGAGAGTGATGAGTGGTGGTGTGTTGATGGGGATGAGTTTGGTAGTGTTGATGTTGGTTTTTGTGTTTTAGTAGGTGATTTGTAATGTGTTTGGTTTTGTGTTGGTTGAATTTTGGAATGGTATATTGATGATGTTTGTTTTTTTATGGTTTGTTTTTTGGTAATGGAATTTTTAGATTGGTATGTTTGTTAGGGGAGTATTATTATTGGTAGGTAGTAGTTTAGGTGGGTGTATAGATTTGGTGGGTGTGTGTGGTAGAAGGGGGGTGTTTTGTTTAGAGGAGTGGTGTTGTTATGTGATGTATATGATTGGGTTGTTTCAGTATATGTTGTTTATTGATTGGTGAGTTGATTTGAAGGATATTTGTGTTGTTTTTTTAGTATGTTGTGTGATAATATTTATGTTATATTTGTGTGTTGGTGTATGGTAATAGTAGGATAGGATTATTGTTTTTTTGATATTTGTAGTAAATTGATTATTAGTAAGTTGGTTATTGGAATGGAGGGGGGTTTTATGTATGGTAGAGAAGATGAGTAAGTGGTTTGGGTGAATGATTTGTTGGATTGTGTTGTAGTGTTATTGATTTTTTAAGAGTGGGGGTTTATGTAAGTTGTTGTTGTTGAGTATATAGGTGTTAGTAATGTGTTTGTTTATTGTTATTTTAGTTTTAGATAGTGGTTATGTTGTGAGATGGTTTTGTAGTTGGTGTGTTTGTTGGTGTTTTTGGTGTTTGTATTGTTGTAAGTTGTTGATTATGAGTTGATGTTTGAGTGTGTGTGTTTGTAAGTTGTGTATGATTTTTTTAGTATGAGTTAGGTTGATATTGTTGTGATAGTGTTTGGTGTATTTTAATGGTAAGAGTATGTATGAGATGAGGACGTTTGGTAAGAGGGTTATTATGTATTGTTTTTGTGAGTTTTATTTTGAGATTTATAGTGAGGAGTGATGATGTTGAGTAAATATATGGAAGAGGTTATAGAGGTAGTGTGTTAGTGAGAGTAGATAGATATGTGGAGTGGTGTTAGAGTGCCGGTGTGACCGATGCGGTGCGCGACCTGACGCGGCACTATGAGGCCGTAGCTAGAAACGAGAAGATGGCTGCGGACGGGCTTCCAGAGCAAAGCCCAGGCCTTCGCCGGAGACGACATGGTGCCGAAGTCGAAGACCGCAGGCGTATGTGGGCAGAGGCTCGCGCTGCCGCTCATGCGGAAGTGAAGCGCTGTCAGGACGCGATGGAGGCGACGCTGAAGGTGCTCGACGCCACTCTGCAGGTCGCGGCTCTGCAGAAGCTCGACAAGAAGAGAGAGAGCGCGGCAAAGGAAGAGGTCATTCTGATCATAGGCGCCAGCTCTGAGCTCGCGCTGACTATCCTCGAGCTCGCGCAGCGCGACGATGACATCGCCGCGGTCGTCACCAACGGTACCTGGCCCGAGTTCCTGCTGCGCTCCAAGGGCATCGGCGTGCAGCAGGCCAAGGACGCCGCCCAGCAGGCCGCCGGGTCGCGGCGGCGGCGGCAGCCACGTCGGCCGACCCGGTACGCCGCGCTGTCGGCGAAGCGATCAAGACGCTGGGCCCCGCGCTCGGCGGCGGCGGCGCCACCTACACCCTGACTCGGTTTGCCCTGGAGCACGCCGATGATGAGGCAGCGGCGCTTGGAGGCCTGGTCAGCGGCGATGGCGCCGGCGCGCAGTAGAACGGGAACGGCGACGGGTCGTGAACACCGTCGCCATACAGACCATCCCGGCAGAGCTGCGCAAGCTCCGGAACTGGGTGCTGTGGCGGCTTGAGCCGGACGAGAAGGGCAAATAGACCAAGATGCCGTACCAGGTCGCCCACCCCGACCGCAAAGCCGCGAGTACGAGGGCCGCGACCTGGGCGACGTTCGACGATGCCGTGGCCGCGTTCGAGGACGGCCATGGTGACGGCATCGGCTTCGTGGTCACCGGAACGAAGTACGCCGGCGTGATCTCGACGATGTAGTTCTCGAGACGGGCGAAGTATACTGCCCGAGGCCGCTGACATCATCGCGGTGTTCGACACGTACACGGAGTTGAGCCAGTCGGGTAGAGGCGCGCACATCATCTTCGCCGGCGAGATGCCGGGGAAGAGCCGCAAGGTGCCCGGCGGCGAAGGCTGGGACATCGAGGCGTACTCGACCGGCCGCTACTTCTGCATGACCGGCAACGTCATCGGGCAGCACCACGACCTCCGCGATCGCCAGGAGGAGCTCGACTCCCTGCTGGCGACGTACTTCGCGAAGAAGCCCAAGGGCAGCAACGGCAACGGCGGCTTACTGCCTCGGACCGTGACCGCCGTGACCGCCAGCGACGCCCAACGAATCGAGATGATGATGGGCTCGCAGGACGGGAAGTTCGCCCGCGTCTGGGGCGGCGCCTGGGAGGGTGAGTTCACCAGCCAGAGCGAGGCCGACCTGTGGCTGTGCGGGCGGCTGTGCTTCTACACCTGGCAGGACACCGCCCGCATGGACGGCCTGTTCCGTTGTCAGGGCTCATGAGCGAGAAGTGGGACGAGCTGCACGGCGACAAGAGCTACGGCGCCGGCACGATCGAGAAAGCGATCAGCGGTCACACCGGGGGGTTCTACAAGGGCAAGCTCACCGCACCGCCCGAGCTCGAGGTAGACGGTATTCCTGGGGAAGTCTTGCAAGAGACTGCGGCACCCGTCGCGATCCCCGAGCGCCCGGAAAAGGCGGCAAAGACGCCACCCCAGGACAACGCCCCGGCGGCAGAGCCCTTCCACCTGACGGAGCTGGGCAACGCCGAGCGCCTGGCCGCCCGCCACAGGGGCCGTGTGTACGCCGTGCGCGGCATCGGGGAGCTACGCGGCTATGACCCCAAGCGTGGCATCTACACGACCGAGAACGGCCTCCTGCTGCGCTACGCGAAGGATGTGGTGCGCAGATCTACGCCGAGACGAAAGACTTCCCCAGCGACTCTGAATCGCACGTGAAAAAGCGCAAGGACATCGCCGCCCACGCCGCCCGCAGTGAGTCGAAACGGGCCCTCGAGGCGATGCTCGGCCTGGCCCACTCGATGGTGGAGCTCGAGGCCGAGGCCGAGGACTTCGACGCGAACCCCGAGCTGCTCAACGCTCAGAGTCACGTGGTCGACCTCTCGAGCGGCGACGCACATCCGCACGATGCCAAGTACCGCATGACGAAGATAGGTCGTGTGCGGCTACACGCCCGGCGCCGCGACGCCGATGTGGGACGCCTTCCTGGCGCGCATCTTCGACGGCGACCTGGAGACCGATCGACTTCATACAGCGCCTCTTCGGCTACGCCCTCACCGGCTACATCGGCGAGCAGATTCTTCGTGAATTTCCACGGCGCCGGCGCGAACGGCAAGAGTGTGCTCGTCGACGTGATGCAGGCCGCCATGGGCGACTACGCCGGCGTGGCGGCGCTGAAGACGTTCCTGCGGCACGGAGTCGAGCGCCGTGCGCACCGACCTGGCGACGCTCAACGGCCGCCGGCTGGTATCCACGAGTGAATCCGAACCGGGCAAGCTGATCGACGCCGCCACCATCAAGGTACTGACCAGCAAGCACGTCACCTGCCGGTTCAACTACGCGCGCGGCGAGACCACGTACACGCCACAGTACCTCGTCATCCTGGACACCAACTTCAAGCCGCAGGTGCAGTGCGACGACTACGCGATAAAGCGCCGTGTGCTGCTGGTCCCGTTCGACGGTGCTGATCCCGAGCGCCGAGCAGGACAAGAAGCTCACCGAGAAGCTCATCGAGACCGAGCTCCCCGGCATCCTCGCCTGGGCGGTGGCCGGCGCGTCGACTACCTGAGGAACGGGCTGCGCATCCCCGACAAGGTGCGCGCCGCCACCGACGCCTACCGCTGCGAGATGGACGCGCTCCACGACTTCTGGAACAAGACACTGACCTTCGACAACCCCACGGCGCGCACCAGCGCGCAGACGCTACGCGAGACGCTGGAGGAGTGGGGCCGGGAGAACGGCATCGACAAGGACGACCTGCCGAAGGGCACCGAGTGGGGCCGGCAACTGCGTGAGCGCGGCGCCGAATCGTGCAAGATCCGGGTCGGTTCAAAGACCATGGCGGCCTGGCGAGGCGTTGAAATCGTCGGTTCTGACGTACAGGAAGAGCTCGAATGACACCCGCCAGGCGCAAAATGTTACCTCCCTCTAGGCTCGCGTTACCGACGTTACCTCTCCCCAGGTAACTTTGCTCCATATACCCCTCTACGCGGGAAGTCTTGGATGAGAGGTAACAGAGGTAACGAGGTAACAGACGGGCGACCTCTGGCAGTGCGTCAGATCCTCACGTGCTTGCAGCGTGAGCACTGCCACGGCAACGGTGGCTGTCCGTACCAGGGCAGGTGCAACGGTGGGCCGGCTGAGTCGCTTGGAGTGACGCACGCGCTGATCGCGTACATCGAGGAGCTCGAGCGTGAGGCGTGCTCGTGTGAGGCAGGGTGCTCTTGCGTTCCTCGGAACGAAATAGCGTTCCGTGAGCGTTCCACATGAGCGCTCGAGACCGTATACGCTCGAACGAGAGTTTACAACGGTGCGTAATCAGGGTACAATTCCCCCACGATATACAGACGATACAGGGGGACACGATGACACGCCGGCACACCACACCTGACACTGCTGCGAGTGGTCCCGCCGTACTCTACGTCCGCGTGAGCACTGACGAGCAGGCGCGTACCGGCGTGAGTCTGGACGCGCAAGAGGAACGGCTGCGTGCGTACTGTACGATGCGCGGTCTGCCCGTCGTCACCGTGATCCGCGAAGAGGGCGTGTCGGCATCCAAGCCGCTGGCCAAGCGACCGGGCGGCGCACGCCTGCTCGGCATGATCGCTGCGGGCACCGTCACCAACGTCGTCGCCCTCAAACTGGACCGCCTGTTCCGCGACCTGGTAGACACGATGACCACGGTCAACGCTTGGGACCGGGCCGGCGTTGGCCTCCACCTGGTCGACTTCGGCGGCAACGCGGTCGACGTCGGCACCGCGGTCGGCCGCCTGATGCTCGGCACGATCGCGGGCATCGCCCAGTTCGAGCGCGACGTCATCAGCGAGCGCACCGTCGCCGCCCTCGCCTACAAGCGCGACCACGGGCGCGCGTCCGGCACCGTGCCCTACGGCTACACCCGCGACGGCGACAACGTGGTGCCCGTCCCCGCCGAGCAGGCCACCATCGCCCAGGTGCAGGAGTGGCACGCCGCTGGTGACTCCCTGCGCAAGATCGCTGCCCGCCTCACCGCCGCCGGCACCCCACCAAGAACGGCGGCAAGTGGTGGCCGCGCACGGTGTCTTTGCTCCTGGACGATGACCTCGAGCACGCGAAGGAGAGCTGACCATGCCCAAGTGTGCCTGCTGCACCCACCCCAAGCTCGCCGACATCGACGCCGCCTGCGTCGCCGGCGAGTCCATCCGCACGATCGGCGAACGCTACGGCATGAGCCACACGGCCGTGCGGCGCCACAAGCGCGACCACATCAGCTCCGCCCTCGTCACCATGGCCGCTGCCGAGCGCGACAAGTCGGCGCTGGCCCGCGTGGAGCACCTGATCGAGCGCATGGAGCACCAGCTCGACCACGCCGAGGCGGCCGGGCAGGCTGGTATCGCCCTCGCCGCCGGCGCGATGATCTGCGCCAACATCGAACTTTTGGCGAAGCTAACGCACGAGCTCGACACGCGGCCTCAACAGGTGACCGTCAACCTCATGACGTCTGAGGCGTACCTCGCTCTTCGCTCCGACCTCATGACCCGCCTCGAGCGCTGGCCCGAAGCCCGCGCCGATGTCATAGAAGGCGTGCTCGAGCTCGAGGCGCGCTACTCGTGAACGGCATCTTCTCCGACATCGTCCGCGCCTCTCGCCCGTCGAGTTCTGCCGCAGCATCGGGTTCGAGCCGGACCCCTGGCAGCGCGACGTCCTGGAATCCCGGCACCCACGCATCCTGCTGAACGCCGCGCGCCAGACGGGAAAGTCGTGGGTCTCCGCCGCCAAGGCGGTTCATGTGGCGGTGTTCGAGCCCGGTAGCCTCGTGCTGGTCGTGGCGCCGTCGCTGCGCCAGTCACAGGAGCTCTACCTCAAGACCGCACCATCGCCCGCAGCATGGACGGCGGCGCCCGCCGGCCGACTCCGAGTCCGCCAGCGTGTGGACCCTCTCCAACGGCTCGCGGGTGGCGTGCTTGCCGGGCTCGGAGCAGACCATCCGCGCGTTCTCGAGTGTCCGGCTCCTTCTGCTCGATGAGGCGTCCCGCATCGAGGACGCGACTGTCACCGCGTGCAGGCCGTTCCTCGCCGTCAGCGGCGGCCAGATGATCGACGCTCTCCACGCCGGCCGGCTGCCGCGGGGCCTGGTACGAGATGTGGGAGAACGGTGGCAACGCCTACGAGCGCTACCGCGTCCCTGCCTCGGACTGCCCGCGCATGACCCCGGAGTTTCTCGCCGCCGAGCTCTCCGCCCTTGGCCAGCACATGTGGGACCAGGAGTACGCCTGCAGCTTCGTCTCGGGCAGCTTCGCCCTCTTCGATGAGGCTGCTCTGCAGGCCGTCTTCACCACCCAGTTCGCCCCCACCCTGACTGGAGCGTGACCTATGGCCAACTACGTCATCGGCTTCGACATCGGCAAGGCGGTCGACCCCTCTGCCTGCGTGGTCGTCGAGCGCTACCACGTGATCGCGGCCCCGTTCGACCCGCGCCCGCCGGAGCAGCGCTTCGAGTGGTACCCCAGCGACGACCTCGGCGAGCCGCAGACCGTCGACCACTTCCGCATCGCCCACCTCATGGAGCTCAAGCACACGCCCTACGAGGCGCAGATCGACGCGCTCTCCGAGCTCATGTCGACCCCCGAGCTGCGCGGCGACGCCTGGCTCGTCTACGACTCCACCGGCGTGGGCGCCGCCTTCGGCGCCATGGTCGACGTCGCCTGGCGCGAGGGCCGTCTGGGGCGCCACTTCTGGCCGCTGGGGAGCAGCATCGTCGCCGGCGACGGGCGCCCCGGCAGCGACGTCGGCACCTGGCAGAAGACGGTGAAGAAGGTCGACTGGTGGCCACGCTGCGCCTGGTGCTCGAGGAGAAGCGCGTGCACATCGCCGTGGGCCTGCCCGGATGCGAGCAGTGGCTCAAAGAGATGCGCTCCTTCACCGCCAAGCCGCAGACCACCGGCAACTACACCTATGAGAACGCCACCGCGAGCACACATGACGACTACGTGATCGCGACGATGTACGCCGTGCACTTCCACAACTGGCAGTCCGAGCCGCGCTACCTCGACCCCGCCACCGGCGAGCTGCGCGAGAAGCCCGGCCACATCGCTACCTACCCGCTCATCCACGTCCCCGAGTGAAAGGAACACCATGGCCATCACAGTACAGAACTTGCTGACAGGGGAGCAGCGGACCACGGCGGACCAAGACAAGATCGTCTGGTACCTGCTCCACCAAGACACCTGGGCGATCCTGGTCCCCGACGCCGACCCCGGAGCGTGACACCATGACCGATAAACGCACGCGCACGTACCAGCATGGGCTTTCGACGGAGATCCGCACCGTCGGCCCCGAGGAATTCGACTGGTACGAGAACAACCCGCCCTGGTACCGCATCGAGCCGACCAAGAAGCCCGAGGCGTACCCGCCGTCGCAGCGGCCGGCCAAGGCCGCGAAGCCCAAGGCCTGACCGCCTGAGGATCGCGTGGGGTACGTCGGTACCGACGCGACGAGGCCCGCCGCCTATGTGTCGGGGCGGCGGGCCTCTCTACGTTGTATCTGTCCGGGCGGCGGCGTAGCCTGTCCCCGGCAACCGGTCACGAAGTCCAGCGAGGCGCGGCGCTAAACGCGACTCGCGCAGCGGCCGCCCTTACCGGGGCGGCCGCTCGCGTGTTCGGGGCCCTACTCCTACCCTCTGACGCGCTGAAAGGCGCTAAAAACGGCCTCTACGTGCCACGTAATAAAGAAAGGTTTCAAGAAGATGGGCCCGGCACGCTGCTTGAGCACTTTGTAAAAGAGGGACCTTCCAACGAGGTCATCAGCACGGACTATTGGACGCCCGAACTGATCAAGAAACTCGAAGTGACGGCCTTGCTCGGTGGAGTGCAAAGTGCCGTGAAGCACGTCAATCTAGCTGGCCGAAAGCGTTTGCTCGACATAGGCGGCGGACACGGGCTCTACAGCATCTTCTTTACGAAAAAACATCCGGAATTGCGAGCATGTGTCCTCGATTTACCTCAAGTCATCAAGGTGACAAATGAAAACATCAAGCGTTACGATGCAGCCGAGAGCGTGCGCGCAATCGCCGGGGACTATCACACCTTCAGCACAACTGAACGTTTTGACGCGGTGTTCTTAAGTAATGTCACTCCGTCACCAAGTGAACTGCGTTTACTGCTCAACAAGTCGCGCAGTTTCCTCAGCGACGGCGGCGTCGTCATCCTCCGAAGCTTCATATCTGACAGCACGCCAGATGTCTGGTCAGCAGCAATCACGCTCGAGCGGTACGCACGACGCGGCCAGCGTGGCTTTGCCCGCAACGACCTGGTTGCTGCGTTGCATGAAACGGAGTTTACTGACGTGAAAGACGTTTATGCGGCTGAGGGTGTCGTCATCATGTGCGCGACAAAGTGAGCGTCCAACGCACACGACACGTTGACAGACCGGGTACCATTGCTTGCGCGTGGAGGGCCGCCTCGAGACATCTGCCCCCTTCTTTTACGTCTTCCAGTTGTCCGGCGGTTATTTCCACGACGATTGCGGAGGGACTCCGAAAGCCTTACCCCCGGTCTTTATAGACTTCGTCAGGATCGAACACTTTTTTTCCAATTATCGTCCCGTCGATGGTCCTAAAGAAGCACGATCGGAAGCCCGTGTGGCAGGCTGCTTTCACTTGATTCACCTTTATTACAAGTGCGTCGCTGTCACAGTCAACTAAGATCTCCTTTACCCATTGAAAGTGGCCCGACACCTCCCCCTTTTTCCAAACTCGCCGATTTTTTCGGCTCCAATAGTGCACGTAGCCCGTCTTTCGGGTCAACTCGAACGCGTCCTCGTTCATAAAGGCGATCATCAGCACTTCGCCAGTCTCATTGTCCTGTGCAGCTACAGGAATAATACCATTCTTAAAATTAAGCTCCACCATGCGTGATTCCTCAGTGACGGGCTTAGCTCGATGCACGCCTCGTGTACATTGATCGTGTCTCTTGAAGGGTATCACCGTCTGATACAATGCCAGCGTCGACTATACTGCCCACAACGACGACGTGGTCGCCAGCCTCTTTGCTCCACTTGACGCTGCAGTCCACGAATGCCAAACAGTCCTTAAGGATGGGCGAACCCGTGCTTCCCAGCTCGTACAACGTCTCAGTAAACTTGTCAACTTTCCTGCCTGAACTCTTGCCGAAAAGATCCACGAGCTCCGCCTGATCGGCTCTAAGAATGTTGATGGCGAACGCGTTGCTGTTTGTGACAAGGTCGTACGTGTAATGCAAAGGGTTCATGGCAACCATAACCAACGGCGGGACAAATGACACCTGCGTTATCCAGCTTGCGATGAAGCCGCTCACATGACCGTTATAGCAGGCCGTGATGATCGCTATAGGGTTGATCAGTTTCCATAATGCGGTTTGTATGACATTCATGACGTCCTCTCCTGAACTTGTGGTACACTTACGTGTTACTTAGCACGCGGTTTATGATCTGCTCGACGTCGAGTAACTCTTGCTCGCCTGTTTTTAGATTTCGCAGCGTGAGCTTCGAGGTCTGCATCTCTTTCTTTCCGATGATGACCGCATAGTCAAAGCCCGCACTGTTTGCGTACGCCAATTGCGCACGAACGGTTCTGTCCATAACGTCTATATCCGTTACAAGACGAGATCGCAGTTCATTCGCGACGTGAAGCGCGTAAATGCGTGCGTCGTTAGTCGGCACCACTAAGAGCCGCGGCGGTTCTGGCACCTGGGGATTGACAGCGTCTATTATCCTATCAAATCCAATGCCAAAGCCGGTCGATGGCACCTCCTCCCCGCCAAAGAGGTGGGCAAGCCGATATGAGCCTCCGCCCAATACCTGATTCTGAGCGCCGAGCGCGCCTGAGTACGCCTCAAAGACGATTCCCGTGTAGTATTCCAAGCCCCGCGCGATGCCGAAGTCAACAGTATACGAAACCGCGAGCGTATCGAGCAGCTCAAGAACGCGCATAAGGTGGTCAAGCGCAACGATATTTTGCGCTTCGCTTAACGGATCCGCAGCTGAGATGAGGTCAACTGCGCGGTCCCCACCCGGGAGCTCCCCGAGGCGATCGAAGTCCCCTTTGTCGATAAGGCGCATGGCAAGAGCGCACGTTTCATCGTCGACATCACAAAAAATCGCTCTGAGCACATCTAGAGAGCCGACATGTATGTTGGCGTCGAGCGCGACGCCCCTCAGCATGCAGTGTGCGAGGGCGATGACCTCGGCGTCCGCTTCCGGAAGTGCGCTTCCTATGAGCTCGATTCCGAACTGCCAGAACTGACGGTATCGTCCTGATTGCGGTCGCTCATACCGAAAGCAATCGCCAAAATAATAGAGCTTGAGCGGCTTGGGGGCAGACTGGAGCTCGTTGACGTATAGGCGAGCGACCGGAGCGGTGAGTTCGGGTCGCAACGCCAACAACCTGCCGCCTTTGTCCGTAAAGCTGTAGAGCTCGTCGACAATCGCCTCGCCCGATTTGAGGGTAAAAAGCTCCAACGGTTCGAAAGCAGGGGTGGCGACCTCGCGATATCCCCACCGTTCAGCCACGTCTCTAAAGCGCGATTCGACGAAGCGCCGCCGCCTCATTTCCGCGGGTAAGAGATCCCGCGTGCCGCGGGGTCGCGCAAGTGGCGTTTTCTTCCCTGCCATCGTTTGTGGATCGCTCACCTTCGCCTCACCCCATTTCTTCCGTTTAATCGCACGCTCTGCACCTACAAAGACTTAGATAGCTTATTAATTATTGCTCTTGCGTTGCTTACGGGAACGTTCTCGGTGCCGATGCGTGTTACATGCGCGTTGTTTCTTCAAGAACTGCTCTCAAGAAGTTCGGACGTCTCCATCCTCAGCACGTTACGTTAAAGCATTCCAATCGCCTGTGTAAGCCGTTCAAACGCGTCGAGCGGCAACAAGTTGGTCGGTAAAACAGCAAGACAATACAGATAGCCCGCAACACAAAGCAGCGCTAACGGGATAAGGAAATAAATGCGTCTTTTTGGCATAAGCGCGTCAAAGCCGATAATCAGCGCAAATGGCGCAATGGGGAGCAAGTACCGACTGATATCCTCGTGGAGCACGAATAGCACCGGCACGAACATGAAGAGCGCGTAGAGGAAGAGCTCCCGGTACCCCTTCTGATAGAGCTGGACGATCCCGATGCCATAGATGAAAAAGAGGATGACGTAAAGTTCAGCCGCAAACGCGCTGCTGCTTTCGGCCATTACGGCGTGTGTAGGAATGGTCAGCAAGGGAATGTCCAGAAGCGCTTGGTTCACAGCAAAATAGGCGAAGAAGTTGCCGAGCGAGTACGCATAAAACGAGAACAGCAGTAACAAGGAGGCTGGAATGGCGAGGGCCAACGCAAACCTCCGCGCTGTCAGTTTCTTGTTCCACAGCCACACACCAATCAATACAGGGAAGGTGATGATCCCCCATATTCTCGTGAGCGTCGCAAAAGCCCCCAAAAGGGTGGATTTTGTCGATTCGTCCTTCTTTAAGAAATAGAGCATCAACAGCGTGAGCAGGATGAAGAGTGGATCCGATGCGCCGATGCTCCGGTAGAGGAACCACCGGGGCGGAAAGAAGAGGAACAACAGCGCCGAGGAAAAAGGATCGTGCACGAGTTTGAACCTCGCTATGAGGAAGTAAAAAACGACGACTGCTGCTGCTGAGATTGCAAGATTCGCGACGAGCATCGCGACAAAGGGCGACAACGCCAGCGAGAAGATCCAGATCGCAACCGCATAGCCAGGCAAGTGCGCGGCATAGTACCTGTGCGGGCAAGAAGTACGCGCTGTAAAGCGGCGACGCCGGAGCATAGAACGTTTTTGAAACGACGACGTATAACGGTCCGTCGTAGTACCGCTCAAGCACCTGCATCCCTGTGACAGGCAGCTTCACGCCTAGAACAGCGTCAACGTTGAGGGCGAAGGGAAGGTACAAGAGCAGCGATGAGATGACAGAAACAGCGACGAGGATGACAACCTCAGTTCTCTCTTTCATATCTCGCGTCGGCGCGCGGTATGACGCCGGTTCCTACGATTTGTCCCTTAAGGTCTAAAACAAGGGGGCGCGCTTAATAAGCATTATGATGCGCCCAGTTCCTCAACGGGTAAGGACTGCACAATGCGCTTGGTGATTCGCTTCAAATCAGTAAAAAAACGCTCCCTACAACGGTCAATCAGAGTTCTCCACCTTCGTGCCGTTAACCTCGGCCGGAGTCCGTTTCAGTGTGGCCGTAGCGGTTCGTTTCATGCTGCCCGCCCACGCATCGTCGCTGCTCGCGCCGATTGCGGCTGTCTTCTCCGACGTGAAACGTCAATTTCCAGAAAACCGCCTATGTTCTCTTCGAGGTTACATATTTATCATCAGCGCTAAAACAATACCCCAGATGCCTTCCTTAGAAACGATCCTCAAGAGGCTTACAAATGGGGAGATTAACCACAACGAGGCCGAACGCATCATCCGGCGTGAGCTCAAAATTGATGAATACGCGAGGGTTGCCGACATTGCAAAGCTTGATACGGCACGAATGCATCGGGTAGGCATTCCTGAAGTTGTCTTAGCTGAGGGCAAAAACACGGGAGATCTCCTCGCTATCGTTGAAGCGCAACTCAAGGCTGAGGGGCGGGCGATTCTCACACGGGTCTCTGAGCAGCAACTGCAGGCACTTCAGCGATTTGATATCGAATGGCATGATCGCGCCCGTATCGCCGTCATTGGAAAAAAGCCCCATTTTCAACATCGCGGACTGGTTGGCATCGTTTGCGCCGGTACTGCCGACATCTCAGTAGCCGAAGAGGCACGTGTCGTTGCAGAAGAGTTTGGTTGTATGACCCTTAAGTCCTACGACGTCGGCGTGGCGGGCATTCACAGACTGTACCCGGAGCTTCAGAAGCTACTTGACGCGGACGTGCTCATCGTTCTCGCTGGCAGAGAGGGGGCCCTTCCGACTGTCATCGCTGGTCTGACCGATATTCCGGTTATTGGCGTTCCGGTCTCAACGGGGTACGGCTTCGGTGGCCGAGGAGAGGCTGCGCTGCTAGCGATGCTGCAGTCGTGCTCGGTATTGGCCGTCGTGAACGTGGATGCGGGCTTTGTGGCCGGCGCTTTCGCCGCAAAAATCGCCACTCGAATGGCTCATTTGCCGCACTCCAACACTGAAGCAACTATTTAGCGAAAAGGCATGTCGTACGATTAAAACGCTAAATCGGCATCCTTATCCTTGTTTCACTGCCGAACTAAGAGAGTTAAACTACGTTTTCAAGTTCTAACGGCTTGCGATGGGCGCCCGTTTCAAAGCATTGCAACTGAAAAAAGTAGGTGAAGGGATGATGAGGGCCCGTCACGTCATCTCAAAAAAACTGAGCAGACGGACTGTTTATTAGCGTAAAAGCAGCCCGATTCTCTGCTTTATCTCCTCAAGGCTATCTGTTTCGAAGCCAAAATAGTCAGCGAACGTTTTCGTAGTTCGCAATAATCTTGTTCTTCCGTAGGGCTCAGATTCGACGAGCTTGCGCGCCTCAAGTTCGTGAACGTGCCCGTAAGCCTTATTTCCCCGAATTTCAGCCACCTTCGACTGCGTGACCGGTTGATGGAATGCTATAACCGCAAGCGTGCGCAACGCTGGCGTTTCGAGGTCGCGCTGAGCGATCGGCCGCACCGCTTCGGCGTACTCACTCTTTACCTGCATGACCACGTCTTCATCGGTCTGAACGATCTCGAGAGCGCCCCTCTCCCGATATTCCTTAACGAGTGACTCAACAATGTCTTCTACATCGGCATCAATACTCACGATCGATTCAAGCTCAAGGAGCGTCAGCGGCCTGCCCGCGACGAACAACGCCGCCTCAACGAGTTCTCTATCCTTCATTGCCGCTCCTGAACTCGCACAGACGTCAAAGGTTTTTGCATGTGATTGAGAGGTCGCCGAACAGCTCCTTTTGCTCGAGCTGGATTTGGCGCCGTGTCGCCATAAAGAGCAACGGAATGTAGGTTTCGACAATGGCTTCAACCGTGTTGTCGACAATGAGCTCGCTAAAAAGAATCTTATCACGCGACGCGAAGCGACGCTTGAGCTCGCTCTTCATATCTTTCACTTGTCTTTCGATATCCTCACTATGTGCCACAGCGAATGCATCGAACTCTTGTACTGATGGGGTACCAAACGCCGAATGTCTGACTTTTCCTTGCGCTTAGTCGCTTTCTTAAGCTCGTGGATGAGCTCTGAGAGCGTGACCCGCCGTTTCGCGTGCCGCCGCACCTTCGGCTTAAGCGCCGGGAAACACGCCTGAAGATCATCTTCACCCGGTTCTTCTTCGTCTAGGTCTTCCGGTTCCGATTCCTCCAGAGCGTCAGACTTCATCCTCAGCAGCATTGACGCGAAAAGGAGCGTTCTGCTCGACACCCGCAGATCGAGCTTCTCAAGCTCGGCGACCCGCGCGAGAAACCTATCGGTGACGTCAACGATATCGATGTCCCACGGATCGATCTCTCCATTTTTCGCGAGGGATACCAAGATGTCGATCGATCGTTCATCAAAGTCTGCGCCGTTAGCGGCGGCATCGGGGCTTCCCCCGCTTGTCAATTCAACTTCACCCCAGTGACGCTCGAGATGTTGCCCTCCTGCATAGAAACGCCGATGGTGCGATTGGCCGCCTCTATCATTGGTTTTCTGAGCGAGACGACAATAAACTGAGCGTTCACCGAGAGCTTCTTGATCATCCGTGCGACGCGCTCAGCGTTTGCGCCATCCAAGAACATATCAATTTCGTCAAACATGTAAAACGGCGCGGGCAGGTACCGCTGAATGGCGAATATCATCGCGAGCGCAGCAAGGCTTTTCTCTCCACCAGACAACGCCTCGATTCGCTGGACGTGTTTACCCTGTTGCCACGACCGGATAAAGAGGCCCCCGTCGAAGGGGTCTTCGTAGTTCTCCAGAGCGAGCTCCCCCGTCGCCCCCGATAGTTCGGCATAGATGTCCTTAAAGTTTGCATTGATGCTGTGAAACGCCGTCATCAACGCCTCCTTTTTCATCTGGCCATACCGGTCGATACGTTCCAGTATCTCAGCGCGTTCGTTAAAGAGCGTCTCCTTCCGCGTGCTGAGATCGAGCTGCCTTCGTTCTACGTTTTCATAGTCCTCAATGGCACGCATATTCACGTCGTTCATCGACTCGAGCTGCGACTCGAGCGTTCGCAAACCCGCCACAACCACCTCATACGGTTCATTGGACTGCACGTCTTCAATCTCGCCCGCCTCTGCTTTAAGTTCATCGCGCCGAGCTTCGAGCTCAAGCCTCTGATAGTCGAGCGCGCCTATAGCCTGCTCTGTGCGTTCAATCCCGTGTTGGAGGTCTGCTTTAGCAGTTTCCTTAAGGCTGATCTGCGCTAGCAGCGCGTCGCGTCCTTCCCTCAATTCCGAAAGCTCTCGCGCGAGATCGTTCTCACGGCCACAAACGTCGTCGAGTTCGTGCTCTAAACGCGTCGCAGCCTCGGTATGTTCGCGAATGCTGCCGCGAAGCTCCTTGATCCGCTCGTCCGTCGTTTGCGCGTGCTCATTGGCGTCGCCGAGTTTCTTTTCATTATAGTCTTCCTGAAGACGGAATTCGGTGATGGTTGCATCACACTTGCTCACACGGTTCTGGAGCCTTCGGACCTCGTCTGCGATCTGGCTGATATCTGCCGTGAGCTTCGAAGCGTCAGTACCCTTAAGCTGCTTCTCAAGTTCGGCAATTTCCCTCTCGAGAGAGGCAATAGCTTCGCTGTGTAGTGCTTCCTGCTCTTCAAGCTCATTAATCTGCGCGCCCGCCTGCTCATTCTCCTCCCGCATCGCGGCGAGTTTCACTACCTTTTCGTCCGCCACCATCTCAGCTTGGGCCTTACGCGTCTCGAGGGCCGGAGCCTCTCGAGTCAACCGCTCATGCTCGCTCTGGGCACTAACGAGATCGTGCCGTTTCTGAAGCAGAAGGTCATCCACTTGGCTGAGTTCCTGCTGCAAGCGTGAACGTTCCTTCTCGTACTCGCGTATCTGCCGTCCGAGCTTGTGTAGCTCCTGTTCATCGCCAGCGATAAATTTTAAAGCCCTTCGGTCGATGCCTCCCGTCATCGCACCGCTCACCTCGAGCAGTTCGCCCTCAAGGGTCACCATGCGATACGCGCCGATAAGGTCGCGGGCCATCTCAAGCTCAGTGACCACGACCGTCCTGCCAAAAACATACGAAAATGCCGCTGCGTACTCTGGATCGAACTCGATGAGGTTGATAGCGTAATCAATGATGCCCTCGCGCGCTTGAAGTTGCTCGCGGTGGACCGGCTTCATCTTGTTAAGCGGTAAAAAGGTCGCCCGCCCCGCGTTGTTTTCTTTCAGATACGCGATGGCACGCGCCGCGTTGCCGTCGGTGTTAACGACAATGTTGCGCAGACGGGGGCCCGCCGCGATCTCGAGTGCCGTGGCATATCGCGGATCAACACGCCCGAGCTCCG
This sequence comes from Methanobacteriota archaeon, assembly GCA_963719035.1. Lineage (GTDB taxonomy): Archaea > Halobacteriota > Bog-38 > Methanoflorentales > Methanoflorentaceae > Methanoflorens. The sequence continues at coordinate 802,390 of CAVRAO010000002.1, forward strand.
CGACGACGCCTCGCACCCCCTCTAGCTGGGCGGCCATAATTACCTCCACTGCTTTACCAAAGCTCTCCTTAAGGCGTGTTTCCGCCCGAACGAAATCTTGGTGCGTTTGAGTGAGCCGCCGTTCAATCGTTTCGATTGCGAGCTTAAGATCCTCACGTCTCGCCTCGAGGTCTTTAATGCCCTCTTGCACTTCCTCGATGGTTCGCGTCAGTTCAGCCCGGTTCGCACGAAGCGTTTCTAAGTCACTTTGGGTGTCCGCAACGTCTGAGCGCGCCGCGTCAATCTCCTGCTCGACCGCGTGCACGTCCGTTGAAGCACGACGTATGATATCGAGCACACGGTCTCGTGCGCGCACGACGTCCCCGCGCTTGTCCTTCTCTTCGCCAATCGCCTGGCGCTTCACAAAGAGGTCGTCACGCGCTTGTGTGACGTCCGAGTCGAAGGTGGATAGCTGTTCTTTGAGTGCGTTAAGGTCCTGCTCCTGCTCCTCGAGCTCGCTTGCGAGGCTTGCCCGGCGGACCGTTTCTGACGCGAGATCGCGCTGTACCGTCTCGTGTTTCTGCTTCAGGGCGTTCACCTCTATGAACGCCTTGCGCTTTTGCGTCTCGAGGTGCTCAACCTCCTTGCTTACAAAATCGATCCGGTGTTGATGTTGTCCGATATCCCCTTTGATGGCTTCAATGTGCCTTGCCAACTCGAGCTGTTCGTTTTCGCCTTTTTCCGAAACCGCACTGTTAAGCACGCTCAGCTGCCCCTCAAGGTCGTAGATCGCTTCCCGCGTCGCAGCGAGTTCTTTGACTGCCTTATCCTTGCTCCGCTGCTTGCGTTCAAGATCGCCTTCGAGTGCCTTGATGTCGTTCGCGAGCTTGTTGAGCTTTGACGCAAAGACCCTTTTTTCGTAGTCCCGCTTCTTTGCTTTAAGCTCCTGATACTTGAGGGCATACTCCCGCTCGACCCTGAGCTGCTGAAGCCGCAGCGCCACCTCGTTCAATATAATGTCGACGCGGTCAACGCGTTCGCGGACCACCTCGAGCTCATCAAGTGCGCGGTCACGCCTCCGGTCAAACTCAGCGACGCCGGCGATCTCGTCGATGATCTTTCGACGCTCCAGCGCGCTTACCTCGATGATACGGGTAATATCACCCTGCAACACCACGTTGTAGCCTTCTGGCGTAATGCACGCTTTCGAGAGCAGCTCGTGGATATCAGTGAGCGTGCACGGCTTGCCGTTAAGGTAGTAGTAACTGTAGTACCCGCTCGCGGTGCGGCGTACCTTACGGGCGACCGTCACTTCTGTATCAGCGGGAAGTTCGGCATCTACATTGTCAAATCTGACCTTGACCATCGCCTCGTCGGCGCCGTTGCCGTTGAAAATCAGATCGGTGAGCTTCTCAGCGCGCATCGTCCGAGACGTCGAGAGCCCGAGACAAAAGAGAACACTATCAACGATGTTTGACTTTCCCGAGCCGTTCGGCCCGGAAACAGCCGTGAAATCGTCAAAAAAAGGGATTCTTACCCTTTTTCCAAATGACTTGAAGTTTTGAATCTCCAGTTCTTTGATAAACATCGGTCCATCAGGCCGCGTTTTCGCTCACAGATCGCGATCAGCAATGATTATGTCGTCCCCAAGGCGCCGCTCAGGTTCCGGAGGATAATTATTGTCCGCAATGACGTAGGTGGTCTTTTTTCGTCTCCGTTCCTCGCGAGGTGGTGAGGACTCATCGCACGGTTCCTCAGCGCTCAAAAACTCGCTGTTTCCGTACACGCCTGGAAGATGTGTCATATCGTGGACTGATGAGCTGACGTCAACGAGTTGATTGGTGATTCCGTTGAGGACGTCAGAGAGCTCAGATACCCTTTGCTCAAGGGTTGACAAACGTTGTTCGAGCGTTGACCGCGGAGCTCCACCTTTAAGCCTTAAGCGATGCGGCATATCAACTAGATCGTCTTGATAGTGCATACCCTGCCTCGTATTCTAGTGCGGGGGCCGCATCTTAAACTTTATGGTATGTACTCGAACCACAACCGGCGTAATTGAGTTCACGGCGTAATGCGGCGACGATCTCGGGGAAAAAGGACGCTTTCTCGAATGTTAGCAAGACCCAGCATGGTCATCAGAAGGCGCTCCGCCCCGAGGCCCCATCCCGCGTGGGGCGGCATGCCAAAGCGAAACGCATCAAGATAAAATGCAAAGCTTTCAGGGGCAAGAAACTTGCCAGCGAGCTGTTTTGAGAGAAGGCGACGGTCGTGTATTCGTCGCGCCCCCGACGCAAGCTCCATCCGTGGGTGCATAAGATCAAATGCATAGCAGAGGTTGTCATGCGGTTGCACGTAGAATGGCTTCAGCTCACCGGGCCAATCAACGATGAAGTAGTGCTCCCCGATCACCTCACCGACCGCCTTCTCAGCTGCCGTGTCAAGATCATCCCCCCACGGGATGTCGGCAATCTCGATAGCGTCCGCGTACGTGATCCGGCGAAAGGGGATGTGCGGAACGGAAAGAGTCACACCGAGCACTTGGAGCGGAGCGCTGCAATGCTCAGCAATAGCCACATAGACGTGCTGAATAAGCTCCTCAAGGAGCATCATGACCTCGTGGTCGTCCATAAATGATGCCTCCACGTCTATCGAGGTGACCTCGTTGAGATGTTTGCGCGTGTCGTGTTCCTCGGCACGAAAGATTGGACCCACCTCAAACACGCGTTCCAGCCCGGCAGCCATCATGATCTGTTTATAGAGCTGCGGGCTCTGATTTAAGAACGCCTCGCGGTCGAAGTACGAGATCGGAAAGAGTTGTGTTCCGCCCTCGGTCGCAGTTGCCACCATCTTGGGTGTCTGAATCTCGATAAAATCACGAGCGACGAGAAATGCACGCACTTCGTGAAGCACGTTCGCACGAATAAAAAAGATAGCCCGTGTAGCAGGAAGACGCACGTCCATAAAGCGCGCGTCAAGCCGCGTATCGAGTTCAGCTGGCACTTTACCCGTGACGTCGAGCGGGAGCGGCGATTCCGCAGCGTTCAGGAGCTCTATCTCGTTCGGGATAATCTCAAAGCCCTGCGGCGCCTTCGGCTCCGCTTTGACGTGCCCTGCCACTCGCACCACAGATTCCCGGCTCAGGCTTCGCACGCGTTCAACAAGTTCCGGAGGGACCTTCTTCTTTGGCATGGTGATTTGCATAATGCCGTCGCGATCACGAAGCAAAAGAAAGCTGATGCCTCCGAGGTCGCGAAGCTCATGCACCCAGCCCGCAACGGTAACGTCGGTTTCAGGGATGATGGCGCTTGAACGCGTCACCTTCATTGGAACCTCCGCAGAACGGATGCTGCGTGCCCAGGCAGCCCCTCGATCTGCGCGAGCGAACTGACGAGGTCCGTAAGGCTCTCGAGCCCATCCTTTGTCAACATCTGAACGCTCGTCGTCTTTGTAAAGTGGGCGACGTTGAGCCCGCTTACGTACTTAGCGAACCCCCCTGTTGGTAATGTCGAACTCGTTCCGGTAGCATAATCCCCAACGGCTGCGGGCGTATAGTCGCCAACGCAGATCGTACCGGCGTTCCTTATTTTTCCAAGGACGTTGATGGGATCACGTACCATGAGTTCAAGATGCTCAGGGGCAAGGTCATTTACGCACTCAATACATTCATCCAAGCTTTCACCCACGAGGATTGCGCTGCCGCTCAGATCGATGAGATCCTTCCGTTGTGCAGCTTCTCGTTGCACATTGAGCTCTTTTTCGACCTCGTGTGCGAGTTCCGCAGAGGTTGTGAGCAGGAAACCGGATGATTTTGGGCCGTGCTCGAGCTGGGCGATTATGTCAGCTGCGATGTACTGAGGGTTCCCTCCGTCAGCGAGCACCGCGATCTCGCTCGGGCCCGCAGGGAAATCAATTGCAACCTCACTTTGCACGAGGAGCTTCGCTGCGGTAACGTACACGTTGCCGGGTCCAACGATCTTGTCTACCTTAGGAACGCTCTCCGTCCCAAATGCCATTGCTGCAATCGCCTGTGCACCCCCAATCTTATAGATCGCGTTAGCCCCTGCGATGTCTGCTGCAAGGAGCGTTGCCACGGGCACCGTGCCGTCAGGCATCGGTGGGATACAGACAATGACCTCGCGAACCCCGGCGACCTTGGCTGGGACTATATTCATCAGTGCCGTTGAGGGGTAAACAGCAAACCCGCCAGGAACATATGCACCGATGCGATCAAGTGGTGTCGTCTTTTGCCCAAAGACGACCCCTGGAGCCACCTCATGAAGCCACAAATCACTTTGCACCTGCCGCATGTGATACGAGGTGATATTGTCAGAAAGGTGGTACAACGCATCGATGATGTCCTGCGAGGCATTTTCGTACGCCGCAAGGAGTTCGCCCTCTGTCACTCTAAGCCCGACGATATCGGCTTTGTCATACTCCAGCGTGTACTGCATGAGAGCAGTGTCGCCGTTTTCTCTCACGTCGCTGACGATTTTCTGCACGTGATCCATAACCTCACGCACAGCCGCACCGCGGTCGAACAGACGGCTGAATTCGGCGTCAGTTACCTCAGATAAGCGTTTGACGATCATGGCATCACAACCGATTAGGATACGGAAGGGTATTAATCTTTATGGATACGCTGTTTAAATCGATCTTTGCCCGCAAGACTCATTTCGAAGTATTTAAATAGAAAGGAATGGGCATTACCAGCGAATGAGCAGGAAAGAACTGATGAGCGACATCTTTATGGCCCGTAAAGAGCTCAGCATCGATAGACTGAAAAAAATACTTAGGGTGTGCCTCACTATCACCCGGAAAGCGTATTAATCGACAATGGGTGCGACGTAGCCGCAGTCTGGGCATATCTTTCCTCTTTTGCTAATCCGAAAGCCTGAGCGCTCGATGATGATCGCGCCGCAGTCGGGGCAGAATGTATTTTCGTACTCACTTGCGACGTTTCCGAGGTAGATAAAGCGCAGTCCCGCCTGTGTCGCGAGGTGACGTGCTTTTTTAAGGGTTTCCATGGGCGTTGCTGGACGATCGAGCATGCGCCAATCTGGATGAAAGCGCGAAAAGTGGATCGGAATGTCGCAGTCAATGCCTGCCGCCCATGTGCTAAAAGCACGGAGTTGCTCATCGTCGTCGTTGAGCCCGGGTATGATGAGATAGGTCAACTCGAGGTGAATGCCGCTCTCGTACATACGCTCGCATGTCTGGAGCACAGGGTCGAGACGCGCCCTGCAGACGCTGTTGTAGAACTTCTTGCTGAAACCCTTCACATCAACGTTAGCCGCGTCAAGATAGGGGCCAATCTTTTCGAGAGCCTGCGGGGTCATATAACCATTGGTGACGTACACGGTGTACAGGCCCGCTTCCTTAGCAAGGATCGCCGAATCGTACGTATACTCAAACCAGATCGTCGGCTCATTGTAGGTCCACGCAATTCCGCGGCAGTTTCGCTCGAGGGCGAGCTGGACAGAACGCTCTGGCAAAACCTCTGTGGTCCCCAGTTCCCCTGCTTCCGCAAACGAGATGTCATAGTTCTGGCAGTGTTCACACTTGAAATTGCAACTCACTGAACCAAGCGAAAACACTTTCGATCCAGGGTAGAAGTGAAAAAGCGGTTTCTTTTCGATGGGATCGACGTTCATTGAGCTCACCTCGGCGTAGATGAGCGTCGAGAGCTTGCCGTCGAGATTCTGTCGCACGTGACAGATCCCACGGTCCCATTTCTTGATTTTACACTCGTGAGAGCACGCGAAGCAGTGAACCGCTTCGTCTGTAATTGGCTCCCATAGCATCGCATCTTTTATCACGATACTCTCCCTAGTCGTCTTAACGCCTACGTGTTAAGCATGGGCACCCGCGACACAGAGTATGCTCTACCGTTTTACCCTTTCTTATCTGGGTATAAAATCCTGAGACTAGCACCCCGTTTAGCCAAAAAAACGGAAACTCACCATGTTTTGCGCAAAGGGAACGAGCTTACGCAAGGACATAAGGTGAGACGTCTCAGCGTGGCAGTAGATGAGGCAGTGTTTGTCACAACCCAGCATTTGTCGCCGGTCTGCTTGTGCCCGTTCGGAGGCCATGAGCGTCCTAAGGTCATCTTCGAGGAGGTTGCCAAGCTTCGTCCCGATGGGCATACATGGATAAACAACATCACCGTTAGGCTCGATCATGATGCTAAGCGTTCGGCACTGGTACGGTTGGTCAAAGCTACTGATGTACGAAAGACTCGTTGTAAGCGTTTTTCCATACTCGCGCTTTAAGCTGGTAATGATCTCACGAAGCTTCACCAGATCCGGGGAAAGGTCTTCCGTCCCGTCAAAGTTGAACGCAGGCATTATGAGAATCTTATGGCCGTGCGCGTGCACTTTTTCTACCTTTTCCGCAATTTTGTCTAAGTCGTGCTTTGTCACGACCGTTTGCACGGTCGTCTTAATGCCGAGATCCGTGAAGTAATCAAGCCGGTCAAACAGGTGCACGTTGTCATGCCCTTCGTCAATTGACAGCTGGAGAAAATCGAAATACTTTGCATATTCTGCAAAAGGCCGGCGATCGATAAGAAGTCCGTTGGTGGTAAACAAGATGTAGTTTGAGCAATCGTGAGTATAGCGGAGAACGTCACCGATATCCTTACGCAGCAGGGGCTCCCCCCCTTCAAAGCTTATGGTGAAGGTGCTCGCTCGCGACAGGTTATCGATGACGGTACACACGTCGCTCGTATTAAGGTCGGGGATCTTATCGGCCCACACGTTACAAAATCCGCACCGTAGGTTACATCGGTGTGTGATTTTAAATGATGCGTAAAACGGATTGTCAAAATCGTTTCGCACGTAGTTAGACAGATACCCTCGGAGTGCCCGCATATTTCTGTTCATAGTGCCGCGATCAACGTTTTTAGTGTGCTAAGTGCTCACAAAAGCGCCAAGAGTAGCCAGTTAACGATTTGATTTACTCTTCAAATGGCGCGACATAGCATGAGGTGTGCTTGCTGCTCGTCAGTTTCTGGTCGTGAAACAAACGCGCTGTGAGGAGATATGTTCCCTCTTCGCTCGCGTAGAGCTCACTTACGAACCGTTTCGTACCGCCCTGTGCAATGAAGTCGATATCAATGACGTCCATGAGCGTGTGGGCCTTCGATGGAGGGCGTGCAGCGATTTCAAGGGTTAGATTCTGCACGTCTTGACTGGCGTACACGACTGTTTCCGCTTCGATAGTCTCTTCGTACGCCCAGTACGGACGATTTGCAAAGAACGTCTGGATCTCAGCTGGATCTTCCGTAAGGCGCAGTTCCTGATCGGGGGAGTACCAGCTGACGAGGGTGCCGTCCCGGTACGCGGTGACGTGAAGATAGAGCCGGCCACTGTGGTTCGCAAAAACGTGAAAGTTGAGCGCCGCGGTGTCTTGAGGGCGTAGTTCTTTAACGAAATGAAAGGATCCGCTTGGGAGCACGTCGATGTCGTGTGAGTTATAGGTAAACAACGTCGCGCTTACGTCGGTCAGCGGCTCGATTGACCGGTTTCTTAATTGAACGGTGATCCAATGGTGCCCTCGGTCGAGCGCATCCGGCGTGACGTTTACCTCAAACGGATACTTGTTTCGTTCTTCCATGGGTACTTGAGCTACTTGATCTGCACTCGCGTTTTCTTTTCAACCTCAGTTGGCTCCTTCTTTGGCAACGTAATTTCGAGCACGCCGTTCTTGAACGAAGCTTCGGCCTTGTCTGGCAACACGTCAGCAGGAAGGTCGAGCATACGCCGGTACGACGCGTACCCACGCTCGCGGTATGTATACTCCTCCTCTTTGCGTTCCGTTTCGGTGCTCGATTCAGCGCTGATCTCCACCCGTTCAGGCGTGAGGTTAATCTCAATGTCCTCCTTTCGCACGCCGGGCATGTCAGCGACGACTTGAAGGGCGTCGCCAAGGTCAAGGACGTCGACGCGCGGTTGCTTCAGAGCAGGCAGCGACGCCTGTGAGGGGAAGACACGTTCGAGCGTGTCCTCCATATTAGCGCGGAACGTATCGAGCAGCCGGCGCATCTCTGAAAAGGAGTCGCTCATCCAGTAGTCTTTCGTCGTTATTCGCTTCTCTTCGTCTTTCTTTTCGTCAGTCATAAGATCATCATGCTGAGTACCGCATCGGAGGTAATAAAGCATACGCAAGGAAAAAACAGTTGAGGAACAGGCTTTACGACGAGAATGTTTACCGTAGAAACAGGTCGCGACCGTTTAACACGCAGGCCTTATGTGCTCGATCAGCGTATCCCTCGATCGTAAGTGCGTGTAACACCCGAGCGACTGAAAGACAATCCGAGCGTTGGGCGCTCAGGTCACTATTGACGACAAATTTCGCTTCTGGGTATTCAATGATCATTCCTGCGGCTTCGCGCACGGACGCTTTGCCCGGCTGGACGGTAATTCCTATGTAAGTCCCCGCCTCAAGTGCAACATCGATTGTTGATGGATCGATATGATCAATCACAACGTCTTTAGCCCCGATATCGTCAACGATCGCGATGATTCTTTCGAGTACCTCTCGCTTCGCATGCCGAGGTGTGTGAATAACTTTGGGATAGTAGTCGATCTCGAGCTGCGCACGAAAGACCCGCTCCTCAATATCTGTACACGTTTCGAGTCCAATTTCGCCAATAGCAACGACAGCTGGGTGCGCAAGGTAGTCGGGGAGTGCTTCTAACGTCGTATCGACTTGATCGTTAATAGACCGTGGGTGCACGCCAAGACCGACATGCACGTTAACGCCATTTTCGGCGCCTCGTCGCACTTCACCGTAAACGAGCTTATGAAAGTGGTCGACAAGGACATCTGCCGTCGACATTCGCATCGGGTCATGTGCGAGCGTGAGCACATTCGTCACCCCAGCCACGCCCATCAATTCATAGTCCTCAAACGGACGCGTATCCATGTGGGTGTGCGTATCAAACACGATTGCACAAAAGCAGTTCTTGACCTTATGTATTGTGCAGGTGCCTTTGCAAGTCGAGTCCTCAATTAGACCAACGCTGCGGTGCGAGGCGTGAAATGGCTTGCCTACGACGGACGACCGATAATTATAAGCATGGGGAGTAAGCAGCATGGTTAGAATGACCATGCTAGTACCGAAAATTGATGTCGAGCTCTGTGTCGGCTGTGGCGCATGCGAGGACATGTGCCCAGACGTCTTTGAGCTTCAAGATGATGGGTTATCCCACGTCATTGACGCTGCAGCTTGCAGCGAGTGCGAGTGTCAAGAAGCGGCTGATAGCTGCCCAACCGAGGCGATAACTTTCGTCGAAGAGTGACTCAACGTTTTTAACCGACGTCACTCATTTTTTTGTCAATCCCTTGAGCCGTGTGCTGCCTATAACCCGTCTGTTCCTCGTAACAGCTCAATCAAGCCGCATACTTGGGCGCCTCTGTCAAGGCCTTATCCAAGGGCACGAGAGCGCTTTTTAACTTCTTAAGACTATATTATAGAGATGGCTATGGAAAACGAACGATTTGAACGTGGTTTGGCTGCGCTGCGGAAGGCAAACGAGCAGGGCCTAAACGATCTTATACGAAATATGGACGCTGTAGCGCCCGACCTCGCGCGCTTTGTAATCGAGTTTGCATACGGGGATATCTATACTCGGCCCGGACTACTTCCGAACCAGCGCGAATTGTGCATCGTCGCCGCGCTTACCGCGCTCGGCAATCGAGAGCGTCAGCTTAGCGATCACATTCAGGCAGCGCTTAACAGCGGATGCACGCCTCAAGAGGTGACTGAGGTCATTCTCATGATGGCCGTGTATGCAGGGTTTCCCGTTGCAATCAATGGAATGGAGATCGTGCGTGAGCTATTACTCCCTGAACCCCCGTCGGATTGACGATACAGTGGCATTCGACCAGACGGCACCTACTTACTAACTAAAAAAGCATAACAAAATAGCTTACTATGCATTCGAGCGGCGCGGTTTCCGAAGGCGATCGGGAAAAAGATGCTCCGGTTGGGATTTGAACCCAAGTCGAGGGAGTGAGAGTCCCTCATGATTGGCCGGACTACACTACCGGAGCGTAGCTTCACTTTTCGCTTGTACACTCATAAACTTTGCTAGCTACAGCAGAGTGCTGGCTTCCGTCGTCGACGTTGTTCCAGCAAGCTTTACAGGATTTTAGCAGTCAGGCTGCTCTTAGAAATGCAGGCCTGAATACTGGAGAAAGAAGGAGATGAAATAGACGAGCGCCGTGGCTTTGATTATTTTGGCCGCTAAAACGACGACTACGAAGCGTGAAGGGTCGTAGTTTTCCATGCCTGCAACGAGTGAAACAAGATCTCCTGCAAATGGGATCCATGGGGCGGCAAAAAGAAGCGCCCCCCCGTACTTTCGAAACCATTGTTGGGCCCGCTTATCGCGTTCGCTGTCGTGAAAAGGGATAATTCGTCTGAGGCCGTACTTGCCGATAAGGAAGCCAACAGCTGCGCCAATGAATGAGCCTACGATCACTACTATCAAAACGAGCAGCGGACTGACCTGCTTATCAAGCAAAATCGCTATCGTTGGCTCAGCGGGAATGGGGTGAAAGACTGCCGTGACATTTACCAGGAATAATTCCAGCAAAAGATAGTCAGTGACCGATGGCAGCTGTCTTCACCTGCGAGCTTATATCAGTTACATCTAGCGCTTGTTATAAAAAACGCACGTAGCAGCAGCATTGCTTCGAAACATCTCCTGTGAACCGAACGCACTTCTTGAAAAAACACCCCAAAACATCCTTGTGCTGCTATATCTCAACGACGTCATTCAAAAACGAATATTCCTCACGGGTCTTGCGGACGAGCGTCGTGTCAGTGTCCGCTTCAATAATTGCCTCCACACGTCCCGCTGCAGCGATCACCGCTCCCCACGGATCGGTAATCATGCTGCAACCGGCCAACGTGGTTGTCGGCGTCGGTGCGCCAACTTGATTGCAGCCAACGACGTAACATTGCGCTTCGATCGCACGCGCCCTATTAAGCGTAATCCAATGATCGAGGCGCGGATAAGGCCACGCTGCAGGACAGACGATGATCTCAGCCCCTTTCTTAACCAGAGCTCGATAAAGCTCAGGAAAGCGCAGATCATAACAGATCGAAAACCCGATGATGCCAAGCTCAGTTGGAGCTGTGACTACCTCCTTCCCAGCAACTAGCGAACGTTTCTCTTTCGAATGGTATGAGAACAGGTGAATCTTGCGGTACTGCGCGAGAATTCGCCCTCGCCGATCGATGAGCACGCTTGTGTTGTACTTCTGATCGTGGTCGTCCACCTCGAGGATGCTGCCCATAAGGATATAACATCCCTTTTCTCGAGCGAGTCGTGCAAAGATTTCCGTGGTACGTCCCGGGATGGGCTCCCCTACTTTGAAGTTCCTGCAATGAGCAAAGAGCTCTGGGAGCACGATGAGTTCGGCATTCGTTTCTTTGCATAAAGCGACCGCGTGGTCGACGTTTTCCTCCCACGTGCCGATCGCACCCATCTGAATACAGGCTATTTGCGTCATTTAACGTACCACCTGCGATCGAACCCGCTATTCACACGTGCTCAATGGCCCTTGAACATATAGCCTTTGAGGACCAAAAACGCCCCTCGTGCATAGTTGATGACTGATCGCACGGATACCTACGATTTTCAGCAAAATATTTCTATTCTCAATCAGAACTACAGGTCAATGAAGCGAGAGCAAATCCTTATCGAAGCGTTGCCTTACATCAGGGATTTTTACGGATCATTCGTCGTCATTAAGATCGGCGGGCACGCGATGATCGATAAGCGCCTTATGGAAGGTATTATCGAAGATATCGTGCTCTTGCGGTATGTTGGAATGCAGCCAGTACTTGTCCATGGGGGGGACCTGAAATCAGTGCAAAAATGGAGCGGATGGGCAAAAAGCCCGAATTCGCGGCAGGTTTACGCATAACTGATGAAGAGACGCTCGAGATCGCCCGCATGGTCCTCGTCGGGAACATTAACACGCGTCTCGTGGCACTTATCGGCAAACACGGTGGCAAAGGGGTCGGGCTATCCGGAAAGGATGGCCGCATGATTGCCGCTCGTAAAAAAAGTCCCCAGCGTGTGGTCTATGAAGGTATCGAACGCGAAATTGACCTCGGCTGGGTCGGAGAGACCGAAATCATCAACCCGGAGATCCTGATGATCATGGCGGGCAAGGGATATATTCCCGTCATAGCGCCCATTGCCGTCGATAGCGCGTGTCATAGCCTCAATCTTAACGCCGACACGGTTGCCGGAGACATAGCCGCGGCGCTTATGGCTCGGAAGCTCATCGCCCTGACTGACGTCAACGGTATCCAAGGCGATGAAAATGATCCTACGACGGTCATCTCTAGGATGACGTTCGCTGAGGCCCAACGTGCGATCGAAGCGGGAAGCATTCGCGGAGGGATGATTCCAAAAGTGCACGCTTGCATAAAGGCTCTCGAAGCCGGGGTGCAGAATGCACACATCATTAACGGCAACGTACATCACGCCCTTCTACTTGAGTTGTTTACTGACAAAGGCATCGGAACGATGATTGTAAGGAGTTAAACACGTGGACGAAATAGCTCACGCACGTGAACGGCATACATGACGACGATTCGCGAAGTGGAATTGCAGGGACATATTATTGACTCGTTGACGTTGACACGCGTGCTCGATAAGATCATGGATCTTGACGGCGAGTTTGAGGTAATATCCTTCAAGATTGGGGAGCACAAGAGCGACCCGAGTTACGTGCGGCTTGCGGTCAAGGGACGCGACGAGGCACACCTCGATGCGATCCTCAGCGACCTTCATCGGCTCGGTGCGCAAGTTCCCGAGATTGAAGATGTCCGACTCGGGACGGCTGTCAAGGATAAGGTAGTCCCCGAAGGGTTTTATTCGACTACGAATCACCCCACGTTTGTTCACCAGCGCGGCACGTGGATTCCCGTCGAGGGCATTGAAATGGACTGTATGATCGTCATCCACGACGATCGTGCGGTGTGCACACCACTCCACCGCATCTTGGCTGGAGATCTGGTCGTGCTTGGACAGCGCGGCGTCCGCGTCATCCCACCCGAACGCCCGCGCACACACTCCCTCTTTGAGTTTATGGGAGGCGCTGTGTCCTCTGAGCGTCCCTCTGCGACGCTCATCCACCAAATTGCCATAGAAATGGTGAACGCGAGGGTGCAGGGAAAGAAGATCGCTGTGGTTGCAGGACCGGCTGTGTCGCACACCGGCGCGGCTGACGCCCTTGCACGGATTATCCGCCGCGGATACGTTAATGCTCTGCTGGCCGGCAACGCGCTTGCCGTTCACGATATCGAGCGCGCGCTCTACGGCACGTCGCTTGGCCTCGACATCAAAACGGCAGAGCTGGTAAGCCAGGGGCACAAAAACCACCTCTACGCCATCAGCGAAGTGGTCCGGTGCGGTTCGATAACAGCGGCGGTGCAGCAGGGACTCGTGAAAAGCGGCATTATGTATGAAAGCGTGGTCAATAACGTGCCTTTCGTGCTTGCCGGGTCCATCCGCGACGATGGCCCCTTGCCCGAAGTCATCACAGACATAATGGTCGCACAGGATGCAATGCGTGCGCTCCTCAAAGACGTTGACCTCGTTCTTATGATGGCCACGATGTTGCACTCAATTGCTGTCGGGAATATGCTCCCATCGTACGTTAAGACGATTTGTGTTGATATTAATCCAGCCACCGTGACGAAGCTTATCGATCGCGGCACGGCGCAGGCAATCGGGATCGTGACCGACGTGGGAACCTTTTTGCCTGCTTTGGCGTCAGAGATCGAGGTGCTCGACGTCG
>CAVRAO010000003.1:0-26436 GCA_963719035.1 Methanobacteriota archaeon
GCTGTGCGTTCTTGATAAAGGCGCCAAAGTCGTTGCGGGACGAGGCCAAGGCAGCCATCGCTGCGTTCTGCTGGGGGTTGTTAGCTGCGGCGTTCAAGCTGTCAACCGTCCTGTTGTACGCTGCGAGCAGCGCGTTCGCGTTCTTAAAGTTGCCCTGCGTCACGTTGGCGATGATGCCGTTTGAATAAGTCGCGAGCGACTCAAAGAACGTGAGCTGTGCCGGGAAGTCAAACGCGCCGCCAGGCGTAGGGCTCACCTGCGTGTGCGAGGGCACGTCTTGCGCTGTCGCACATCCCGTCGTAATAAGGAGCAAAAAGACAAATGCAGTGCACGCGATGAGGGCTTGTTCTCTGAAATGGCGCATGCCTACCCCTGTTCAATCGGCAGAGAGACGGTTTTGACGACCTAGCTGAGAATTATCGTGGAACGTAGTATAAAAAGGCTGCTTAGTGTGCGTCAGCGAGAAAAAATCTAAAAGCAGCGTTCGGCACGCGCGTTGTGATATCCACCGTAACGCGCAATCGAACGGTAAGACCGCCCTCTAAACATATATCGATAGTCGCGTGCACGTACGCATTATGAAAGATAACGAGACGAAAGCGCGTTTTATGGAATTGCGGGGGCAAGGGCTCCCGCTAAAAAGCATAGCTGATGAAATCGGAGTTAGCAAAACGACCTTGGTCAACTGGGAACAGGACTTCAAGGAGCAGATTGACAACCTCCGGGCGATGGAGCTTGAGGCGCTGTACGACAAATACTTCCTCTCGGTGCGCAAGAAAGTCGAGTTCTTTGGGGAGGTGCTCAGCCAGATTCAGCGCGAACTTGAGACGCGGGACTTGTCAACGATCCAGACGGGGAAGCTGTTTGCCATGTACGCGCACTTCTATCGAGAGACGCAGCACGCGTTACCAGAGCTTGCGTTTCGCAGTGACGACGAGGTTAAGGTAGCAAGGGGCAAGCGGCTCCCAGATTCTGTTGACGTGATGCTTTATGACCACAAGTGAGCGGCAACAAGAGCACGGGAAAAGAAGTTGACCAAAAGTTGACCAAAACTGACCGCTTTTCTCGACCATTATATACGGCTGCCGTTTACTGCCAGCTTTGTAGGCACCCCAGGTAAGCGGCACTACGCAAGGCATGTGCGATTTGAGACCTCATGATAGGCTGTGGTCATTGCTGATAGGTCTTGATATTTAAATATTAAGTATTTTTATATAATTTTATATATAATTATAAAAATGGGATTAACTGTTTGCTTTCATGAAGTCGCGCCTACAGAGTAGAAGAATTCCGTTTTTATTTGAAAACATAAACTACACACCTACCGCAGCGGAAAAATATCAGTACAACAACTGCGTAGAAGACGATCAGACCAATAACAATCGCACGGCTGGCCAACAAAGCACGCTTCATTTCAGCATAATCGCTGTCCTTTGATACAGGATAATGACGAATATGATGGCACAGATAACGACAAATACAGCGATGTTTTTTCTCGACGGCTTAGTGATCATAGAGGGCTTCGTCAGCTCAACGAGCACGAGAAATTCAATGATAATGAGTACAAGAAAGATCTCAAGTGTGTAGATGTTGAATAAGACTAAAAAAGCTATCGTAACAAATGTCAGCACGAGTAGACTTAACACGAAACGCTGCGTCTGGGTGATAAGCATGCTGTTCTGCTAGAGGTTGGAGCTATCTATCGATAAACGTCAAGATTAGATATAAAAATGCCTGTAGATATGCTCGTTACCTGGATTGCGTCAGACTTCACGAGATGGACGTCGTGAATGACGGTAAACGAGACTGACTCACTTTTTGATATGGGATCCGCGATTATACTATTAAGGAGTGACCATTCTTTACGTGAAGCTAGAAGACACGTAATTATTGTGACGGTGGTTGCAAAGAGACTAGGCAAGTTGGCGCTCATAGAGAAAAGAATGATTTCAATGTCCGCGCCCAAAAACTAGCAGCAAGCACTAGTCGGGGTCGGTCGGCTGATCTTGCGCAAGCTCACATAACTCCTCGGCATCGGAAAAGGTTCACAAAGACTATGTGGGGGCGAATGGAGACGCACTAGAGGCTAGAAAAAATGCGAATGCGGAACCTGCTGCTATTGAACGATTGGGAGATCGGTAAAGCACTCCAAGCCGTTGTGCTTTTGCAAGCTGCCGTCTTGATCAGCTTGTATATGGCGCATCTAGGATTGGGTATCCTGATTGTACAGGTGCCTATCTCCTTTGTCTACCTCACCTTTGTTCCTGGCATTCTGATTCTGAGAATCTTAAAATTGCACGAGCTAGGAAACGTCAGGACGTTGCTTTACTCCACGGGATTGAGTCTCTCGTTTCTTATGGCAGTCGGGTTTTTCATGAACGCCGTTTTCCCAAAAATTGGCTTAACTCATCCCGTATCGTTCATCGACCTGGCCGCCGTGCTTACGTCGCTCGTGCTCATTTTGTGCGTGCTGAGCTACGTGCGAGACAAGGAGTTTTCGAATCCAGCCTACGTGCAGGTATCCTTTGGTGCCCTGAGCCCGCAGCTGCTGTTGTTGGCTTTGCTGCCCTTTGCAACGATTCTTGCGACTGTCTTAATGAACTCCTACGGCACGAATGCGCTGCAAATGGTGTTGCTGTTGATCATAATGGCGATTCCGTTTTTCGTCTGTACTGGATCGGATTCCGCCGAAAAACTACGCATGTGTGCTCTTCGTCATCTCATTCTCGTTGCTCTTCCATACGGCGCTCATCTCATCGTTTGTCTGGGGCACGGACGTCATCAAAGAGATCGTTCTCGCGAGATCGGTGCTCCAAAGCGGAGCGTGGAACCTCTCACTTGCGTCGAACTATGCCGGTATGCTAAGCGTGGTGATGTTGCCACCAATCTACTCGATTTTTTCAAACGTCAGCGTGGATTTGGTGTTCAAGGTTCTCTATCCGTTCATCTACTCATTCGTCCCCCTTGGACTATTCGTTACCTACAAGGGACAAACCGGTGATAAAGTTGCTTTTTTGTCGTCTTTTTTCTTTATGACGTTCGCCGCATTCTTCGTTACGATGCCGACCGAAGGACGAGAAGAGATAGCACAGCTCTTTCTCATTCTGATCGTGCTGCTCGTCGTTGACGATCGCGTGCGAATGGGCGAGCGATCACTGCTGCTGCTCGTGTTTGCCGCTGCCCTGGTTGTCTCCCACTACGGCACCTCGTATTTTTTCCTGCTCATCTTGGCGGTGGCGCTCCCCGTGATATACATCGCCTTGCCACGAGTCGCTCGGGCATTCAAAGCGCGCAGCAGGCGCGGTACACAGGATATCACGATACTTGCTCTGTTTTTTGCCGCCTTCGTGCTCGCGTGGTACCTGTTACGTCAGCCCGCGTGCTCAGCCGATCGTCTCTGCGATATCACTCGGGAGTCAAATCGTCAGCAATTTCAATGAGCTGTTCAATCCGGCATACAATCAGCCTGCGGCGTATCTCACAAATCAGTTGGTGACTCTTCAGACAATCGAACGAGCCATCATCCTGTTGTCGTTTGTCCTCATTCTGGTCGGCCTTGTCGCGGTGTTAGTAGCGAGACAAGAGACGAGCTTCACCGATGAGTTTGTTGGGTTTGCGTGTGGAAGCTGCGTATTTCTCCTCGTCGCGACGACGTTGCCACTCGTGGCACAAGCTCTGCAGAGCGACCGCATCATCAACTTGACGTTCATCTTCTTGGCACCATTTTGTATTATTGGACTCATGCGGAGTCTACGGCTTCTTGGCAGTTCAGTCGGTCACGCCGCCACAAGGTTGGGGCGATATCGATCGCGGACGTTTGGATCGCACAAAAAAGCGATATTTGTCGCGGTATCAGTCTTTTTGGCGATATGGGTCGCATTCAACTCTGCCTTCGTTTATCAGCTGTTCGATCAGCCAAAAGTGGGGAGATTTGCCCTCGATAACAGCGTCGATTTTCTGCGGCTCAATGAGCAAGAGCGCTCAAGTGGCGCGTGGCTCAGCGCGTACCAGCAAAAGAGCTACGTCGTCTATGCCGATAGCAACAAAGCCTCTTTGTTGCGAGGGCTGGTGGGCGACGCCGACGCCGTACGAGAGATTTCGTACTATCAGCCCGCGAGCACCGGGTTTCACCACAGCTACGTGTTTCTCGGAAGCTACAACCTCGAACACACCGAAATGCTCGTTGTAGAGTCGAGGAGCAGCACGCAGTACGTCACGAATCCAGAAATACCGCAAGCAAGCACTATTTTTGATGACGGGGGAAGCAGAGTATTGGTGGTGAATTAGGACGATCATGAGAGTAGCCATCATACCCGCGACGGGCAAAACCGGGGAATGGACCGCGAGCACGTACCTCATACGTGGCTTGCGAGCGAGAGGCGTTGACGTGCACGTAGTGCGGCACTTTGCTCTGAACCAGCCGAATACAAAGGTGTTTTTGGGCAGCTTGTTGCTGAAGCGTGTCCTAAAAGATGATGCCGTCAGTCTTATCCACAATGTGGATAACCTCGGGCCGTTTCTGTTTCGACACAAAGACCTCGGCATAAAAAAAGTGCTCACGGTGTACGATATCGCGCCCGTGATGCTGCCGCCGCAGTATGAGCGAGCCGTGCGTGATCGAATATTTCGGTTCGATTTTACTGTTGTGCTTCCGAAGCTTATCGAAAATACAGATTTGACGATCGCAGTCAGCTATTCTACGATGAATGATTTGATTGCAGAATTTGGGGTTAGTAAGGAAAAGCTTACAGTGATCCACTCAGGGGTCGACACGTCTTTTTTTTCACCCCAGCATAGACTATAGCCACGTTAAGAATAAGTATGGCTTGCGGAATCCATATTTGCTGTATGTTGGCAACGACGCTCCGAGGAAGAATTTGAAAACCCTCGTTAGAGCATACAGTCACATCTTTCAAGAAATAGCAGATGATTTGGTGCTCGTTGGACCGACGAGCGAGAGCAAAATTCGAGCGTACCTCAGTTTGAGCGACCTTCCAGCTCACCTGCGAAAGGAGGTCCAGAAGAGGATAATCGTGCTGGGATATACGTCGCGTGATGACTTGCCAAGCATTTATGGCGCGGCCACTGCTTTGATCTTCCCCTCGCTCTACGAAGGGTTTGGATTCCCACCTCTTGAAGCTATGGCGTGCAACTGTCCGGTCGCGCTCTCCAATAATAGCTCACTGAGAGAGGTTGCAGGAAAAGCAGGATTGTACATAGAAGATCCATTGAACTCCAAAGACGTCTCAGGAACCATTCTAGAGATTGTGCATAACGAACGCCTACGTGAAAGTTTACGATCCAAAGGGTGTCGGCAGGCACACAAATTCAGTTGGGAAACTACCGTTCAAAAGACTATTGATGCATACGATGCCATTACGTAGTCAGAACGATCCAAAGGGTGTCGGCAGGCACACAAATTCAGTTGGGAAACAACCGTTCAAAAGACTATTGATGCATACGATGCCATTACGTAGTCAGAAAAATAATTAACGCCGACTTTTCAAATGGAATGTGTCAACTTGATAATGAGGCTCTTTTGGCCATCGATGCTCCGCGGAGCGAGGTAACCACTTCGATCACTTTTAGAAGCATTTAACTAAAACGACAATCTGGTCACCCAACAGTTGAGGGCACAGCTTAGGTGCGCGTTCACACGCGCGCTGTGCGATGCGGATTTTGATCTTGCCTGCTGCTGAAACGGTATTGTAAAGCTCAGATTCCCTGTAGTGCTTGAATATATTCGCGAAACGCATCCATAGAATAGTGCCACAGCACTTCTGTATCGTCTCCACGAGTGTATTAACGTTGTAAAAGTTGACGTGACCAACGTTCTGGGTCGCCGCCTCTCGACTCGAGTTTCGGCGCAAGTAATTCAACATCCTTGAGACGGGGGCGTCTTCAAGCGGCACAGTAAAAATCACGTATCTCGAAATCCGTCGCAGCTCCTCGAGCGCTCTTCTGGGGTCTGATACGTGCTCCAATACATCCAACATCAGTGATAGATCAATTTGCTTGTCGAACAAGGAAGTTTTAGTTATATCTTCTTTAAAGATGCCCCGTATGTCAGGATTATTCTTTTTTTGGATATCGAGCAACGTGGAACTCACGTCTAAAGCGAACTTAGTGACTTTTAGTCTGTGACTTTTTTCGATATACGCTGATATGTTGTTAAGAATGACTCCAGTCCCGCCGCCAATGTCTAGCACCGCAATAATGTCTTTGTGCATTTGACGTGCGAATACGTCTATTGCGGGGGTGATCTTTGCCGTTTTCCATTGGTCACTGATACTTAACGAAGCATCCTGAACGTATCGTTCTGTCTCATAGATGCTATTTTTGTGCCTATCCGTATCCTGCATAAGCAAAGACATATCGCGACACGTGGTATTTAAGGGACATTGTGTCTAGTCTTGCGTGAACTCACGTTAGCGAGAATCACAATTCGACCAGAATGCGGGTATCTACTCATTCGTTACTCCTTTTCGCTATCCTGATATGGCTAATAGCTTTGTCCTAGCAATTGTGTAATTCGGTTCAAACGCGAAACCGAACCATATTAATCATAAATCTCCACAACTCGCTTTGACTATCAAGCGCTATCCTTCAAGCACGCATTTGCGTCCCACATAAATGACGTATGACGCTACCAACAGTGCTTTATTTCGTAAAGAAGAGTTTTCCTTGAATGGGGGCGGAAGCAACTGTGAAAAAAAAGGTCGTATTGATAAATACGCATTCCCTGTCTTCCTTGTTCCCACAGCTGAACCTCATGTCGGATCTGGAGACCTTACCTTACAAAGGTGGATGGCATGTTCTATTGGCGGAGCAAATTTCAAAAATAACCAACAAATATGACCTTGAATGTTGGGGCATGGAAGCCCGATTGGGCGAGCGATTTGAATTTGAGAGGGAAGATATCACATACCGATTTTTTCCTTCTTCACATTTAGGAACTGCAACTACAAACATAGGCGAGTGCTCGTGGCCACTATTACGGCATCTTAAAAGAGTCACCCGACAGCAAGATACATTAATTCACTTGCATACTGCGTTTAGCTGGACTACATTCTTGACGCCACTGATTGTCAAACACGTGCCACTAGTAGTCCAACATCACGGAGAGAAGTCAAACCTGCAACTGTTTCAAGATACTTCGGGGATTAAGAGATATTTTTACCTCTTGTTCTATCTTCTGAAGGCGCAGTTTCTATTTGAACGACTGGCACTTCCGCGAATTGATCACTTTTTTGTGCTCAATGAAGCCACGGAACGGTATTTGGGCAATCTCGTGAGCACGGAAAAAATTCAACGGCTTACGATGGGCGTCGACTTTACGCGGTTCAGAAAACTGGACAAGACCCAAGCAAGAAAAGCCTTGAACCTAGAACTAAACAAAAAATACATCCTTTTCGTGGGTTCACTCGTAGAGCGAAAAGGGCTGAAGTACCTTGTTCTAGCCATTCCAAAGATTCTCCAACCGTTTCCGAATACGGAACTTATGCTGATCGGGGAAGGCAGCTATAAAGAGGCTCTTTTCGATTTGGTGAAGGATCTTAGAATTGAAGATCATGTTCGCGTTATGCCCCAAAGCAATAGCGATACTCGAGTGCGAGATGCGGAATTGCCCCTCTACTACAATTCAGCAGATGTATTCGTTCTCCCATCTTTGATTGAAGGGCTAGGCGTCGTCGGAATAGAAGCAATGGCATGTGAAACGCCCTTTGTGGGAACCAACGTCGACGGCATTCCGTCTCTAGTGGATCGGTTCAAGGCAGGCACGCTAATCCCTCCAAAGGACGCCGACTCAATTGCCCAGGCAGTCATTAATTGTTTGCAAAAGTCAGGTTCAATCGCAATCGATAGAGAGGCTGCACGAAAAGCCTACGATTGGCCTAACATTGCTCAAAAAACGATCCGCGTGTATGATACGCTTTTTCAGCAGTACGGCAAGTGATAACCCATTGCTGGCAGCTTAGAATATTGAACGAAACGAAAAAGCGAAACCCAGCGCAATGTGAGAAACACACTCAGTGTACCAGTCACGGAAGAACGACGGATGAACACTTACAACGCCGCGAAACTGCGCCACATGGAAATCAACCGTAGAACTTTGTGTAGTCACCAAAAACGGGTCGGGCCCGTAAACAAGGGTCTCACTGAAACTCACGCGCGTTGCTTTTAGGTGGCGACTGCTGAAACGTACCTACTTCACGGATCGATATCGCGCAATCACATTCGCTACCCGATAAGAAGCATTTGAATCATGTTTATAGAGAATATCGAAAAGGTACTTTTCAGTGTTTTTCTTTATTTCTTCTCGAAGCTTCTGATCACGCATCAAGCTAGAGATCGCTCGTGTAAAACCAGCTTCATCATAAGCCCCGATTGCCACGCCTCTAGCGACATAGTCGACAATCTCGGCGTGCTGAGACAGGTTCAGCTCAACCAGGGGTTTGTCGAAAAGCAACCCTTGGATACCCGACGTCGAGTTTTTAACCACCATGATGTCGCAAGCGTTTATAAGAAGTTCGATATCTTCTGCCGCGTCTCTCACCTCGACGCTGGAAAATCGCTTCTGCAATTCGACATAATGCGCAAAACCACTGACTTCAGCAGGGTGCGGCTTTATCACTAGGTTGATGTTGCGTACGCGTGTCAATAGATCGGCAAATGCGCTGATATTTTTTCGCTTTTCACTATCAGAAAAAGCGTCGAATTCGGTGGCCCACAAGACAGTAGGAGCGTCCGGCATGCTGGTTCGAACGTCCCTCGCGTCACTTTTTATCGTGGGTATTTGATCAAATCGCGGCTGACCCGTCACGATGACAGTATTCACGTCGAGAGAAAAACGCTCTTTTAAACGCTTGAAGAAAGGGCCGCTCACACAAAACTCGTCGGCCTTTCGTTCTGGAGGAAGCATTTGTGAATACAAAGCCGCTCTGTAGTACTCCTGATCCTCATATAGCAATGCTGACTGAACAATCACGTGATTGATGGCCACTCCAATAGGTTTCGTTCTAAACAACACGTCATCGTTCACAATTAGAATACGTGGTTCTACCTTCTTCAAAAACCGCTCAAAACACAGATTCAAGGTGCAAAAGACGAACAGGCGCTTCAGTCCAAATATGAAATCGAAAATCTGTCGGTATTTATGACCTATGGAGTTTCGTAACAAGAGATACCTAACGTATACAAGTGCAGATAAGATTAGAGAGCGAAAGAAGACTAGAATTGTGAAGCAATCTGCTATTAGGCTGTAATTGTCGCATATTTGATCGCTATAACGGTCTTGACTGAACTGTGCAACTAACAGAGCAGTCGTGCGTTCGTGCGCGACACGATGTATGATGTCATCAAACAAGTAATCCTTAGTGACTAGGTCTTTAGCAGATTTTGGGCGATAACGACTAAGAAAGACGGCTTCCTTTTTTGCTAGGGGCTTTTTTCCTCTGAGCAAGGTGAGACACGCCTTAATCAGCAGACAATAGTCGGCTACCCCCCGTTTCTTCTTGACGAGTGCTTGATTAGAAGATAAAGCCTCCGCAAACGACAGATCGTGTTCGAACATACGATAACTGATAAAAAAGTTGATAAAATGGTCGTATAGCTTGTACAGCCCAATTCTGGTGTTCAGCAACGCTTTTATCGATTGAGGAAAGAGCTCATCTGTCGCGATCATGCGGCTTCTCACAGCGCTTTCTTGCAGGAATCACGCTATTAGTTACGTGTCTTAGGCCATAGGCACAAACATCGTGATTCATTGGCTGCGCTGTCAGCATTAAGCTTGACAATGTTCTATATATAAATGGAGCATCGCGCCTTTTACAAATCAAGTTGTGCTTCCTAGGTCACTCGTACAGGCACGGTCGCTTAAGCCAAATCTGACAGCTTTAGCGCTGACGTTTAGGGGAACGACTGTCAATTGATTAGACAAACATGTTTCGACAACGCGCGCGAAAGCAGATTTTTCGATGTCTGCGCCACATTCTTGGTCGTGCTTGTACAAAGCAAACGGACAGTTTTCACCCTGTAGATTGATTGTGTTCTGAAGGACAATTTGAGCGGTCGCGGTACTTTAAATAAGGTTGCCTAAATCATAGGAACTGCAAGGCCGTCTTCTAGCTGCCAATCTGCACATCAGCTATGACAAAAGACATTAACATAAACAGGAACGACATTTTAGCGATAATTCCGGCCCGCAAAGGAAGCAAAGGGCTTCCCGGAAAAAATATCAGGTCGTTCTTCGGAAAGCCCCTCATAGCTTGGACGATTGAAGCCGCTAAGTCAAGCCGGTATATAGGGAAAGTAATTGTCAGCACTGATAGTGAAAGAATTGCGCAAACGGCGCAGAGTTTTGGTGCCGAAATACCGTTTTTGCGCCCGCACGAACTGTCAACTGATGATTCTGATATGGTGGGTGTCGTATTACACGCTTTGGACTTCTTTGAAAAGACAGGGTACAGGCCGAAGCTGTTGATTTTGCTCCAGCCGACGTCGCCGCTTAGGCTTGTTGAAGACGTCGATAGCGCTATTGAGCTATTTCTAGCTAATGATTGTGACGCCGTTATAAGTGTGAGCAAATCACAGCATCCGATTTTTTGGACGTTTAAGATTTCGCAGAACTACTTGGATCCAGTTTTTGAAGATCGTTTCTTGGCGATGAACAGGCAGGAACTGCCGGACACCTATACGCCGAATGGAGCGATCTACCTGGTCGCAGCCGACACATTTTTGAACTACAAAAGTTTTTACGTTAGGCGAACCCGCCCTTTCGTAATGCCATTTAAACGAAGTATCGATGTCGACGATGCGGATGATTTCTTCTTGGCAGAGCGCCTAATGGCAAACCGTATCACAAGTAGGTAGTGTATTCCACACTAGCGCGATAGAAGTGGATCATCGGTGGCCGCACGTTACGCGGGCCTATAGTACCGCGGATCCTTGTAATTGGTTATTAACCCTTGATCGAGTTTGCTTGCTATTTCTTGCACGCCATCTTCGATGGTTTTGCGAGGCGCATATCCAAGCATATATGAAATCTTATCACACGATACGTGGTAATTCCTCGTGTCAGTGGCTTCTGCACTTATCGACAAATCCGCTTTTGGATACAGACGCTTAAGGATATGCCCAACGCCAATAATCTGCTGGTTTGTTGACACCACGTTGAAGATCTCTCCCTTTACAACCGTCAACGGAGCTCCTAAACAAAGCAGATACGCCTGAACCGCGTCTTCGAGGTGCAAAAAAGGCCTCCACTGATCTCCGCCATAAATGGTGATTACCCCATCCAAGAGCGCTTTGGCAGCGAGCGTGTTCACGAACAAATCAAAACGCATGTTGGGGGAATACCCAAAAAGTGTCCCCATTCTCAGTATCATAGGTGAAAAGTTGTCGTCGACTGCGCTCAGTACGGATTCTTCACATTTGACCTTGCTTTGTGCATAGAGTGAGACGGGATTTAAAAGTGATTTCTCGATCAACTTTGATTCTGGGCTCAAACTTTGACCATAAACGCTGCATGTTGAAGCGAATATAAACCGGTTTATCTGAGCGTATTTACAGGCGTCGACAAGGACTTTCGTTGCTAGATAGTTGATCTCGAGCGTCTGCAAGGGGTCCGCTGAGCAAGCAGCGTCTCCAACGATACCCGCCAAATGGATGACGACGTCCACTCCCTCTAAGGTCTTGACAACCGTAGATATGTTGCGCACGTCCCCTTCAACAAAGCCAAAATTGTCGCGCGAATCGAGAGCTTTGAGTCCCTCATTTCCACAGCTCAGATTGTCTAGGACTTTGACCGCATAGCCTTCCCGTAATAATCGGTCGCACAGCACGGAGCCGAGATAGCCCGCGCCGCCGACGACCAACACCGTGTGGTCGCTCCCTGCCCGCTCTGGTCCAGATCGGATTCTTCGACTGCCAAATTCCTCTGACACACACATTATTTGGACAATCTTGTCGTTGACATCGAGCACAGGAATCACGATAGCTCTCTGCTCAGGAAACTTGGCCCTCACGTGTTTACTGTTTAACATTTGCTTTATCTGGGCTTCTGTCCAGCTGTCGTGCAGAGCTATCGGGTTTGCGTTCATCACGTTGCTTATAGGATTGTTGAAGTCGATCCCACTGAGTATGCCCCGCCGTATGTCGCCGTCAGTGACGAGTCCTAACAATTGGCTTTGCTCGTTGACGACAAAGGCAATGCCTAAACCCGCGTTGTCAATAGTTCGCATCACTTCCTTTATAGAGTGATAAAGCCGTGCGAAGAATTTGTCGATTCCTTGTTCAACAAGCGAGATTTGCATCACAAAACTCCGCAATCGTACTCGCCAAATAGTCTATCTCTCCGCTAGACAGGGTGGGATACATCGGCAATGTCAAAACCTCTTTTGCTACTCGTTCGGTGGTGGGCAGTCGGCACCTGTAGCTGAGCACCTTCGAGTAAAAATGCGTCAGATGGACGGGTTCAAAATAAACCCGGGTCGTTATGTTCTTGCCGTTCAAATGTTCCTGTAGGCTGTCTCGAATGAAAGGGACCCTAATCGTGAACATTTGATAGATGTGCCAATAGTCGTGCGGCGCAACGGGCAATCCTATGGCCTTGATTTTGGCGAGCGCTTTGATGAGGTACGCCGCGTTTGCTCTCCGAAGTCCAATGATCTTATCTATCTTTTTTATTTGTGAGATTCCTAACGCGGCTGCAATATTTGACAGGCGAAAGTTGTAGCCGAGCGCTACATAGCCTTGATACTCAGCCGACGCAAAATCGTCTTGCGTGTCCAGCCTTCCGTGAGAGCGTACGAGCTTCAAAGTCTCATATATGTCTTTGGAATCCGTTACTATCACCCCACCTTCACCCGTCGTGATGACTTTCGGAGCGCAAAAGCTGAACATAGCTGAAGCGCCGAATGAGCCAACTTTCTGATGATGCACAGTTGCGCCGAGCGCTTCTGCGGCGTCTTCTATGAGGGTAATATTATGGTCATCTGCTATCTCTCTTAATTCATTGATTCTGCAACTGCACCCCCCGTAGTGGATCGGGATTATCGCTTTTGTTTTGTTGGTAATTCTCTCTTTAACATCTTCTGGGTCTAGTCCAAACGTAGCTTCTTCGATATCTGCAAAAACGGGCTTCGCGCCGGTGAAAAGTGGCGCATTTGCTGTAGCGATCATCGTGAAGGAGGGGACGATCACCTCATCTCCGTCGCCGAAGCGATGAGACGCAAGAGCGGCGTACAACGCCGACGTTCCGGAATTGAACGCTACACAGTATTTTCGATCTACGTAGTTCGCAACCATATCTTCAAAGAGTGTGATGTTTGGGCCAGTTGCCCAGTTCATCCCGGACTTGATGACCTCTGCAACGTTGGCGACGTCGTCATCGTCCCAGTAGATTTTGAAGAGGGGTAAGCTGTATGACACTGCTGCTTACTCCTTGCTTTCAAGACTTCGTACGGTCTTGATAGGCACTCCTAGCGCTAGGACATTAGGAGGTACACTTTCATTTACAAAGCTGAGTGCTCCAATGATTGAATTCTCCCCTACGACAATGCCCGGCATAATGACGGAATGGCTCCCAATCCTGCAATTCCTCTCCAAGATGACTTTTCCTTCCTTGTTGTCAATGGTGGATATTGAATAAATACTGCAATGAGACCCTATCTGCACGTCATCCTCGATGACTACGCCAAATTGAGCGTTTATATAGGTGAATGCGCCAATATCGACGTGCTTTCCAAGTTTCAAATTGTGACTGTGCTGGCACATCCAGTTCCATCGAGTCATTCCTTGCGCGTCAAACTCGGGGTGCTTCCATTCTTCAAACCTGCGTCCCATCTCTGCTCAGCTTCTTCAATATGTCATTTGTTTGCTTAGGAGCTTTTCGTCAATACGCACCGCACTCAAAACGTGCGTAATTCTTTTGCTCGAACTCCCGTCGCCATACGGACTCTCGCTTTTTTGTACCTGTTCTAAAAACTGAGAATCGTATAATGCTTTGTTGATCGCCGTAGTGATGTCTTGTTTGTTGTATCTCGCATCAATTACGTTAGCAGTTCGCTCTCTCTCGTCTTGCCGCGTTCCGATATTGACGCACGGTACGCGGAATGACGGCGCCTCTATAAGTCCGCTGCTCGAGTTGCCGACAATAACGCTCGCGTGTTTTAACAAGCTCAGGTACTCAATGCGAGGCAAGCTCTGAAAAATCCTGAAGAGGAGGTTATTCTCGTACGCTCTAATGAGATCTATCATACTCCGCCCACCCACATCGGCATTAGAGTAAACAATGATTGCTTGCTTTTTTAAATCGCTTACTGCTTCGAGGGTCTCCTTAATTTGCCGTGCGGCATCATCGCATTCGATGGTGACAGGATGCTGAACGACCAGCAGAAATGGCTCGGCAAAATCCAAATCGTACTTTGTTGCAAGCCGTTCTCTGTCCAACAACGTGGCATTTAGGATCGTATCAATAGCAGGTGAGCCGACCTGATGGACTCTCCACGCTTCTTCGCCCATACGCAATATTCTGTCTGCGCTTTTTTTCGTCGCAGGAAAGTGAATATGAGACAACTTGGTGATCGCGTGCCTCACCTGTCCGTCAACTGTAGAACTGAGATCTCCTCCGTGTATATGTGCGACAGGAATGGTGAGGTACGCACCAACTATCGATGCGCCGAGCATTTCTGGTCTGTCGCCAAAGATTAGCAGAATATCTGGCTGTATGTCAGAAACTGCCTTGACAAGTTTGGTTATGAGCTGGCCGACGAAAGTCGCCATCGATTCCTTATCATCCCGCTCGAAAATCGCATCTACAGGTTGAACCGAAAAGTCATCGTTTATTATCTCGCGAATTGTCAATCCAAATTCGGGCATGAGGTGCATGCCAGTAGCAACGACGGTGAGCTCAAGTGTGGGAGAGTCCTGTATGGCATTCAACACGGGCGCCGTAGCACCATAATCAGCCCGCGAACCAGTTACGCATAGAATGTTCCTCAATAGCGGATCATCTCCCAAGTGATGGTCGTGTCTTGTTCTATATCCCGTATCGCTGTTTTTCCGAGAACTGAAGCGATATACTTAGGTAGAATGCCAGTTCCAGGCCTCTTGATCTCTATCATATCTCTGGCAATTCTTGTTCTCGCAGAAATAAACCTCTTTGCAGTCAGACTTCGTCTAAGGAGAGCCTGCGCCTCCCGCTCTCCCGGGGTAAGACGCTTAACCCCATCACCCAATGCGGCTTCAGCGTCTCTGATGTTCTCCACCATCCGCTGAAAATCAACTGGATTTAGAGACGCTTTTTGATCGGGACCTGGCAGGTTGGTATCAAGGGTAAGATGTTTTTCAAGTGCGCATGCGCCGCACGTGACGGCCGCTACAGGGATATTCGTTGATAATGTATGATCTGAAAAGCCAGTTGGGATCCTAAATGCCTCAGTTAGGGTCCTAATTAATCGTAGGTTTAGGTCTCTTATTGCAGCTGGATATTCGGACACACAGTGCATGAGAATGACGTCACGTGCGCCTTCAGCCGTGATCGTGTTTAGCGCGTCTTCAATCTCACCAAGAGCAGACATGCCAGATGATAGGAGTATCGGCCTTTCCTTGCTTGCTATATGTTCAAGCAACGGGAGATTGGTAATTTCGCTTGACCCAACCTTAAAGGCCGGTACCTCAAGTTCGTCTAGCAGGTCGACGCTCGACTCGTCATACGGAGTGGAGAGGCAAATCATTCCGCGCTCACGTGCGTAGTTGAACAAAGTCTGAAGATCGTCGTCTGCTAGTTCCAGTCGCTTCAAAAATTCATATTGAGAAGTCAGAGAATCTGATTTCTCTTTCTGGTGCCGCGTTGTCTCAGCTCTTCTGGTTACAATTTTGTCTGTTTTGAAAGTTTGAAATTTTATTGCGTCTGCACCCGCTTCTAACGCGGCATCTACTAGGTGCGTAGCAAGCTCGACGCTACCGTTATGATTAACCCCACCTTCCGCAATAATAAAAGTCGGTACTCCTTCTCCAACCAATTTGTTACGGATTTTTACTTGCTTCAAACTACCACTATCCGCACTAAAGGCACCTAAATTCTTGTTCTTTATGCGATATATTTGCTTGCGTCGTTATTGTCGTCGACAGATGGCACCCGTGGCACAACTTATGGATTGGAGGCCTTAGGCGCCGTACTCACAAGACAAAGTCTATGTAGAAGCAAAAGCTCCAACTATCAAGTTGTTGAACGGCCGATGATACCTCGCGCGTGCTAAAGGAAGTATGAATGGTGCAGACGACACGTCATAACCGTGCGACTGATGTGGCTCGAGCAGACGCCAAACGTCACAACCTGATTTTTGCGCAGAGGCGCTTGCACAAGACCTAGATATCTAACAGTAAACGCTGATCACGAGTTCATAAAAAAGCATGGAAGAGTATAGACTCTTGGCCCAGCGACTTGGCCTCATAGCGCTCACAAATTTTGTTACTGGACTGAGCGGGCTTGTCTTGCTGCCTATAATCACTAAAAACGTCTCTAGCACTAGCTACGGTGTTTGGGTTCAGATTAGCGTTAGCGTGGCGTTGGTCTCCAGTATTGCCACTCTCGGGCTTCCGTTTGCAATTGTGAGGTTTTTGGCGGGAGAGACAAACAGAGAAATCATAAAAGAAGGATTCTATTCCGTTGTTTTTCTTGTTGCACTCATAAGTGGGTTGGTCTCGATATTCTTTTTTGCATTCGCCGTTCCCATTTCAAGCGCTTTGTTTGCGGGAGATACGGCTATTGTGCGATTACTATCCCTCCTAATCTTGATTAATTGTATAAATGCGACTCTCTTGGCCTACCTGAGAGCTTTTCAGCAAATAAAGCGGTTTGCAATTATCTCGATCTCACAGACGTATCTAAACGTTGTGCTGATTGCGTGCGCTATTTACTTGAACTACGGGATCCTAGGAGCTGCTATCGGTGTTTTGCTCTCTCAGTTATTATGCTTTGTGACAATTAGTGTTTTAGTTTGGAGCGAAATCGGATTTAAGATTCCAGCGTTTGTGTCTTTGAAGTCCTACTTGAAGTTTGGCCTGCCAACCATACCAGATAACGTGTCGTACTGGGTTGTTGATTCGAGCGATCGTTACGTCATCGGGATTCTTCTCGGCGCCGTTTTTGTCGGGTATTATAATCCGGGGTACGTCTTGGGCACCCTTCAGCTAATCTATATTGCCCCTCTGGCGTTCATATTGCCTGCCGCCCTTTCTCGATTGTACGAAAAGGGCCTTGTTGATCACGTGAAAACAGTGCTCCAATTCTCTGTGAAGTATTTCTTAGCAATTGCGATACCCTCGTCATTCGGTCTAGCGCTGTTATCAAGACCGCTGTTAACGCTTTTGACAACGCAAGAGATAGCGTCTTACGGATCCATCGTAACGCCCCTCGTTGCGGCAAGCACGCTGTTGTTTGGGATTTACACCATAGTATTGCAGGTTCTGGTGCTGACCAAAAAAACCTATCTCATAGCCGGTCTGTGGGTCGTGACAGCAGCATTGAACTTCTGCTTAACTCTAATACTCATCCCAATCGTTGGACTAGTCGGAGCGGCTATTGCAACGCTTCTCGCTTATGGACTGATTACTTCATTTGTTGTTTATCTAAGCCGCAAGTACTTGACATTTGATTTTGACCTCTTCTTTGTCGGCAAGAGCGTTGTCTCTTCTGTAGTCATGTCCTCGCTCATAGTCGCAGTGAGGCCGAGCAGCACGCTGCAAGTGATAGCCATAGTCATAATTTGCGGCGTTGTTTACAGCACGCTACTGATCTTGCTTAAGGGCATCAATAGGAGCGAGCTTGAATTCTTCACGCACGAACTTTTGGGATTCGAGCGTAGCTAGGTTGGGATGCTCGCCGGGACAATCCTCAATGCTGTCTTAGGGGGATGGGTCGTGTTTGTTTGCGGCGAGATTGATGAGCTTATATCCGTTTCTGGTTAGAGACAAAGCGGTAAGTCCAATCGAAAACAGATCCATCAACTTTCTGAAAGCTGAAAGCGCCCCAGTGCTTTAACACTTAGTTGAAAGTCAATTGAACCCAACAGTCTCCTTTATTGCCTCAGATGGCTCGGCACCAGAATCAAGAGTAGTGCTCGTTTCCGCCTGTCGCGTGGTTCCATTACTTTTGCGTAAGCTTGCCTATCCGCTAGCACCGCCTATCCGTTAGCACCAAAGCAATTCTCTGCGCGAGCCATTCAACTTCTCTTGACTGGATAGACAAGACTTATACCCTCACTCTGATATACCGCCAACTAATGACCCTAGCATAGGCTTATACGCCGACGGCTCCAAATAGCACGTAGCCAAAGCGTCAAATGTCGAGGGAGTGCCACTGAATCGACACTCTGACGCAAGGAAAAGGGTTGTCTTTTAAAAGTCCAAATAATGCGTGGCTAGGTACACAAGGCTCGAAAGATTGGCATCTCAACGTCCACTTGTGATTTGTATCGCGACATATGCACCTCGTGCGGCATGGGGGCTTCCAAATGTCAAAAAACGTTAGAATCATCCCAAGGCTAGACATTAAGGGCCCAAATCTCGTCAAAGGGATCCATCTAGAAGGATTGCGGGTGCTCGGGAAACCAGAGGATTTTGCCGCGCAGTACTACGCTGATGGCGCGGATGAATTGCTCTACCTTGATATCGTTGCAAGTCTGTACCAGAGAAATAACTTAACCGAAATAGTAACAAAAACAGCGGAAAATATCTTCATTCCGCTTACAGCAGGAGGCGGTATTAGAACGATTGAAGATATTGGCAAAATTCTTAGAGCGGGAGCTGACAAAGTAGCTATCAATACCGCAGCGATCAGCAATCCGCAATTTATTTCGACAGCGGCGAAAACCTACGGATCGCAATGTATCGTGGCATCAATTGAAGCGAAACGCAAGAACTTCAGGCGATATGAGGCTTATACTGACAACGGAAGAGAGAGAACAGGCCTTGATGTGTTTGACTGGGCTCAGCAAGCTGTGGAATTGGGTGCTTGCGAACTGCTAATTACCTCGATTGACAATGAGGGGACAGGCGCAGGCTACGACGTTGAACTGATATCTACAATTTCTCGTATAGTTCCGGTGCCTGTTATTGCTTGTGGCGGAGCGGGAGAACTTCAGCATTTTAGAGAAGCTGCAATTAGCGGAAGGGCAGACGCACTGTCTGCTGCGTCTGTATTTCATTACGGATTACTAAAGAACATTGACATTTCGCGATTTGAACGAGAAGGTAACATCGAATTTATAAAGAAGCTGCAATCAGACTCGAATACACGATTTAGCAAAATTCACACTTTGAGAATTGGTGAACTGAAAAAATACCTCTCGGAACAAGGAATCGGTTGCAGACTACCTGTCTAGCATAATAACGGATTCGGAGATTCAACGTATTGAACGCTTCAGCAGGTATTATCATCGTCGATTATAGACTGGGAAATCTCTTCAGTATTGAGCGGGCGCTACGATATGTCGGAGCTAAACCCCAGATTACAAGCGACACGCAAACGATTGCCGAAGCTGATTCTATTGTGTTGCCCGGCGTAGGAGCGTTTGCAGATGGCATGGCGAACCTGCTAGACCTGGGCTTAATAGACCCACTCAAAGAACATATAAAAGCCGATAAGCCACTTTTGGGAATTTGTCTAGGGATGCAACTGTTGCTGACGTATGGTGAGGAATTTGGCAAGCACGATGGATTAGGAGTCGTACCAGGAAAGGTAGTTCGTTTTGCCGATGACGGGGGGAGCATAAAAATTCCGCACGTAGGCTGGGGCAAACTATTGGTGCCGGATAAGACGAGTGAATATCACTTGAACAGCAGTCAAAATGCAGAGAGCGCGTCTTGGTCAGGAACTATTCTCGAAGGGATTACGGAAGGATCTTTTGTATATTTTGTTCATTCCTTTTTCGTGATTCCTGACAGTTTGACAAACGTTCTAGCTGTGACAACGTACGGCAGTCAGACGTTCTGTTCAGTTCTCAAAACGGACAACGTTTACGGATGTCAATTCCACCCGGAAAGGAGCGGTAATATTGGCCTACACATCTACAAACAATTTATCAGCCTCAGTAATTGACTCGCGATCGTTCAAGAAGACCTGTCGCAGGTTATGTGGACGGATTCGGAAGCATCAGTCTAGCTCCACCATCAACGTTCGATGCGTGAGTACCACGACGCCACTTAGGAGAGGCACGATTCTAGACGAGAGGTGCTTCGATCACGTTCGAATTAAATAGCAGACGCAACTACGAAGTTGCTCGCTTAGAGCGATTATGTAGCAGAGAAAAGCAAGAACTAAAGAATTATCAACAAAAAGATATCTCTTGTGTCGCGTGACTCGAATACTGTAGGCAAATAGTATTCTGTTGCGTCACCAACCGATTGGCAACTTCTTGCGCAAACAACACCACGCTAGCATGTACGAAAAAAGAGATCTGCGAGGATACGGGCTGCCAGAAGAGGTCAAGTTTTGCACCCGATGTGTGATGTCGAACCAGAGACCCAGCTCGGTTCCCGAATATCAACATACTTTGCAACAAAAGAAGCCCACGCTTGCGGTTGACGAGCACGGAGTATGCGATGCTTGTCGTTTTGCGGAATTAAAAGAAGAAGTGGATTGGGAACAGCGTGAAAACGAGTTGATACGATTACTAGACGAGCACAGGAGAGATGACGGATACTATGATGTTGTTGTCCCTGGTAGCGGTGGCAAGGACAGCGGCTTTGCCTCGCACATACTGAAATACAAGTACGGTATGCACCCGTTAACTGTAACTTGGCCGCCACACATTTACACTGAAATCGGGTGGAAAAACTTTCAGAGTTGGATCAACATAGGAGGCTTCGATAACATCACCTATTGGCCTAATGGCAAAATTCATCGCTTATTGACCAAACTAGCCGTTCAAAATCTATTGCACCCGTTCCAGCCTTTCATCTTGGGCCAAAAGAATATCGCTCCAAAGATTGCAATCAACTTTGGCATCAAACTTGTACTGTACGGTGAGAATGAAGCAGAGTATGGAAATCCGATCGTCGAGAATCTATCTCCACAGAGGGAGAAAAAGTATTATTCTGTCGAACGGTCCAATCTGCACGATCTGTATCTCGGCGGGGTATCTGTAAAAGAGCTGATTGATGACTACAAGCTGCCCCTAAGCGATTTGGAGGCATATCTACCGCCTAAAAGAGAAGAGCTTGAAAAGGCTGAGGTTGATGTCCGATATTTGGGGTACTGATCTTAAGTGGACCCCACAAGAGTCGTACTATTATTCTGTCGAAAACACCGGGTTTGAGGCAAATCCTGAACGCACAGAAGGTACGTATTCCAAGTACAACAGCTTAGACGATAGAATTGATGGATTTCATTACTATACAACCTACATCAAATTTGGTTTAGGCAGAGCAAGCTACGATGCTTCGCAAGAGATCAGAAATAAGCACCTCACTCGCGAAGAAGGCGTAGCCTTGGTGCGTCGGTTTGACGGCGAATTCCCGAGCAAGTACTTTAAAGAGATCTTGAACTATATCGAGATGGATGAAGAAGAGTTTTTTGAGCTCATCGACAGTTTTAGAGCACCTCATCTGTGGGAAAAAAAAGCTGGCCAGTGGAGGCTCAAGCGTCAGGTAGCTTGACCATGACGAACGCGGACGTCGATGACTATCGATACTGGATTGGCAGAGAAAGGCGTTTCAGAAAAAAGATTCTTCAAAGATCGCTCCTTGTCCGGGAGGCAAACGTATTTAGGAGCTGTCAAGACTGCAAAGAGATATGCCTTTGTCACGAGGATAGATGCCCCAACTGCAACTCAGATAACATCCACAGCGAGCAACTGCTAGAGGTCAAGAAGACGTCCTCGATAGTAGGATACGGTGCGAGTTTAGATTCGAAGGTATTCAAACTGGTAGATAATCCGCGTTCAAGCGAGCCGCGCGGAATAGTGTACGCAAGGCAGATTCTACCCCAAGACTTGCCACTCCCTTTTGTCGTGGCTGAACGTTTGAGTCAATCTGCCAGTTTCGGCCCGGTTGAGTGCGTGCGGATCGTCTCCTCGTAAATCCTCTCGTAATCTTCAGCGACCCTATCCCACGCTCTGACCTTGTGGCTCAATGGTCCCACAGCTACGTTCTTTTTATGAATGGAAACGATCAATTCAGCCAACTGTCTTGGATCTGGGGGGTACCTCACGCCAAAACATCCAGGCTCTTTCAAAAACTCACTCAGCGCCGCAATGTCTGAAACGATGCTAGGAACCCCTTTGGCCAACGCTTCGGCCACTACCAAGCCGTAGCATTCGCAGCGCGACATGAAAACGAACAAGTCCGCTTCTGCGTACAACCGATTCAATTCTTCCCTGCTCAAGTTGTAGTAGAATTCGGTCGATCTTTCCAAGTGTAAACTCTCTATTAGGTTTTCGAGGCTGGCCTTATAGGATCCGTCGCCGACGATACGAAGCCTGATGTTTTGTTTGAGCTGGTCTCTTAAATATGGCAGCGATCTAATAACGTACTGGATTCCTTTTGACTCCACCAAGTTTCCAACGTAAAGCAGGGTGATGGTATCATCGGTCGCGGGATGCCGCCGATCGCGTGTGACAACTTCATCAACCCCTAACGGGACAACCGTAAATCGCGACGCGGACACGCTAGTGATTTGACCAATCAACCCCTTCTCGTACTCTGACGTGCAAATAGTTCGATCTACCCAGCGGAATGGTAATCTGCCTACAAGAGAGAACAAATCATAAAGATGCGGAAAAATACCTGTCTTTGTGCCACGGACACCATTAAAGTGGGGCGTGAAAACACTAGGTATCAAGTTTCTTTTACAGAAATAGGCGACCAACGGGCTCCAAAGGGAGTAGTAGTTATGGATGTTGACAAGGTCGTAGCTAGCGACATGGTCTTTCAGATAGGAGATTACATTGAAGCTCTCATATCCCAGAGCATTGTGCTTGCAATAAGGCAGCGAAATGATCTTGACTCCATCGGAATATTCCTCTGCAGCCGAGCTACTAATGTTTAAGGTTAGGACAGTATACTCGTGTCCTCGGTTTACAAGCTGTTTGCCTATCCTGTTTACAACTTCATTCACGCCGCTTATAGGCAAGTAGTGCAAGTTGTTTGTAGCTAGAATTCTCATAGAACCTTGCGGGATCATGTGGGCGTATTCAGCCAAGCGCAGATTGTATAAATCTCTCAACACTGGCGGCTGACGCGAGCCGGTTGTCGCGCTTATTCATGCAAGGCTGAGTTGCAGTATATAACTCTACGTTTGTGGTAACGCTCGCCCCAGCTGCGCTGGAGCGTTGAGCTCGAACCTATCTGTTCTTTCGACAGCATAGCAGTCACAAGCATTTCTTCAGCACCCTCGTGGAACCTGACAAAATCAGTCTGCCTCTCGCCGGCGTTGAGCAGGCGAGTTTTGAAACGCATAGCAACCATCTTGCCAAGACCAATTAGCGATTGTTCGTCGCTACTTATATGTTTTCGACATTCTCATAAATAACCAGGATAATTTCGCGGCTGTTGAATCCAACTTTCGGTCTATAGCGTAAACGTAGGTGTGAATGAACGATTTACCTTCAGTCTCAATCATAATTTCGACTTATGATGGCAAAGAGATCTTGGATAGTTGTTTGTCTTCTCTACTTCAAAGGACCAACTATCCGCGAGAGAGAATGCGCGTCGTAGTCGTTGACGACGGTTCTACAGATAGCACCTATGACTATGTGCAGCAGAAATACGCAGGAGAGGTCTCCATAATGCGTTGGAACGAAAATTTGGGCTTTATTCAAGCAAACAATAGAGCTATGGACCGTTGTCTCGAAGACGCCCCTGATTATATCCTCTTGCTGAACAACGACACGCGCGTTATACAAAACGATTGGCTCAGGAAGTTGACTGAGACAGCAGAGAGTTACGGTGAACGTATTGGAGTTATTTCTCCCAAGCTGATCTTCCCAAACGGGAAGATACAGTGGTCTGGACAGCCCCGCCAAAACCGCACGTTTTCTCTGATCTTACAAACGATCACAGCTCGAAACAACCCTGGTTTTGGGATCAAAAGTCCTGAAAGCGGTGCGACTGACGTGCTGGAAGTAAACACGGCCACAGGAGCTTGCATGCTAATAAAATCCGACCTCATCCGATCGATCGGAATGTTCGATACTGCCCTCATTCCGGCCTATCAAGAAGACGTTGAATACTCGTTTAGAGCCTGGCGGGCCGGGTACAAGGTGCTCTATCGACCCGACGCCTGCGTGATCCACGAAGAACGTCTCACCCACGATTCGCCGGACTCAGAGGCCTCGAGAAAAAAGAAGTACTGGCAACTGAGGAACGGCATCATCGTCTCTCTTAGATATTTTGGCCTCGCGAAAGCTTTGCTGTTTGGCTCGCCCATCTTTTTTTTCACGGCGCTGTTTGACGTTCGAGACAAGCAGCAAGCACTTGGCATATTTAACTTGAAGCGAGCAAGCGGATTTGGCGAGTCAGTGCGAATCTTGCACCGAAGTGCGGCCGATGCACTATCCATCTACTTAGCTGAACGATCGGGCCGTGAGCGGGGAAGCGGCTGATCTTCGACCGACGAGCGTTCTCTTCAAGCCGCTCCTTCTGCAACCCGAAGCTTCTCTTCGTTAGACACGGGTCAAGCGTCGCATCACCGCTGCGAAAAACGTTCGCCTTTAAGCGCCTTGAAAAGAAACGTTCACAATGCCCAATCGAGGGCGCCACGCCTGCTTCTTATGAAAATGAATGCTATCTGGCCGCGACCTATTATCGAAAGCCGTGCCAGCACTGTCGATCGCGATTCACTCGCGATCTTGCCTACTCATTTTTGAGGCAAACGCACGTCAGTTTCGCGTCGAACTCGGACAGCTGCACTACTACCTTTGAAAAGCTTGTCGTACTGCTCGGCAACGTGTTCCCACGAGTATGCCGCCGTCCGCTCGCACACATTCCGGCGACGCCACAAAGAGCCTTCCGGCTGGTGTTCCGTTGACGCCACCAAGTCGCTCACATCACTGCTATTCGAGAAATAGTGCGCAGAGCGACCGCATACTTCGTTGTTGAAAGGATTGTCGTGGGCGATGATGAGATTCCTTGACACCATTGCCTCCAAGAGACTCGGGTTGGTGCCACCGACGGAGTGCCCGTGGAAGTACGCAAGGCAGTGTTGCCGCAGCATCCACAACATCTCCATATCGTAGATCGCCCCCAAAAAGTGTATGGTGGCCGAACGACCGTTGGACATCTGCTCGCGGACCTGCTTCTCGTAGCTATGACTAGTGAAATCGCCCACGACGACTAACGGGTATTTCGGGTTCTCTTCCACGAATCCTTTGACGATCAAATCGATGTTGTTTTCAGGCTCGAGACGCGATATTAGCAGCCAGTACTTCCCAGGTTCTATCGCTCCCGTTCCGAGCTTTTCAGGAATATAGCAACCTAGTTTGGCCACATCCCATGGTTGTGGTGGTTGGCGTGCGACGCCGTACGGAATGTAAGAGACTTTGGAGTAATGTCGTGCACCAATGCATTGCTTCAGCTCTTCATTGTCAACTACGATCCTAGTCGCAAGGTTGAGTGAAGTGGCGAAGTACAGTATGATGATGCTGCGCTCCACTATATTGTATTTGGCGCGCTTCCATTCTAACCCATCCATGTTGACAACGACCTCTCTCCCGAGCAATCTCGGAAAAAGCAGAGCGGCCCCACCATAGATGCCAAGCATGTATACCACATCACAAACTAACGCATACTTAAGAACGAAAAAACAGTCGTAAAGCAGCTCGAACACTTTTCTCAAAGTGTAGTTCGCGGGAGGTTTGAGCAGGAAGTAATCGAGGGTAGCCCCTGTGTTGTTAGCGATGCGCTTGCCACTTGCCGGTTTCTCACAGCTGCAACGAACGCGGTAACCTTTCTGCACGAGGCGGGGTAAGAGATCTGCAAGCATTCGCTCAAATCCGCCATAATTGTTTATGCCTCGCGCACCAACGATTCCTACTGTTTTGGTAGCCATGGCGGTCACTCTATCACGAATCCGAGAGTTTGAGTTATATTTGTTTTATCGTCCGACTGCCCTCGCACTTTGACTAGTTCTATCCACAACAACAACGGTCAGTGAGCACGATCGTCGGCTTCCCGATCCTCACGCGACAGACTTTCAATGTGAGCTCCCATCTCGCGGCATCGCGATTAAGAGCAAACCCCTCAAATCAAGGTCAACAACGAAAGTATTTAAGCACTTCGAAGCACTCTCGCCTTCGTTACACTAAATTGCGCTTAGAGCGCAATATTCCAAGAAAAGAGCAATTGTTCAGCAACTGTAAATCTCCTTGCGAAAGGCAAACCGCCCAACGATCTCGCCCTGTTAGGAGCTGAATAGAAGAAGAAGTGTCTTTC
>CAVRAO010000004.1:0-28802 GCA_963719035.1 Methanobacteriota archaeon
GTTGTGCGTCTGCTATATAGGTGGCGAAGTCGCCCCGTGACGCTTTCATGGCGACCAAGACCGTGTCCTGCGGGTTGCTCGCAGAAGCGCTCAGGCTGTCGATCGTGCTGTTGTAGATGGCAAGGAGCGCGCGAGCGTTGGAGAAGTTAGCGGCGGTCACGTTAGCGATGATGCCGTTGGAATCAATGGCAAGCGCGGCAAAGAGCTTTAACTGGGTGGGGAAATCAAACCCGCTACTCGGTGCGGGACTGACCTCGGTGTGTGACGGCACGTCCTTCGCCGCGGCAGCCCCTGTGGCGATGAGCAGAAAAATGAGACACACAGCACACGATGTTCGAGCGAGCTGTCGTTGATAGCGCAAAGATTACCCCCAAAGTGAACACTGGACCGAGTGATCTAGCAGAAACTAGCACAAAGGAAGTATAAAAATGCTCCTTCATCCGCTCGATGGAAACAGAACCGATCCACCGGCCAATGAGCGTGTCGAGCTCTGAACGACGGGAAAAAGAAGGTGCGCCGCCCGGCTTGGGAAGCTGCATGCGACTGACGAGACGAGGATCGCGTCCGCCGGACGTTGGGCCGCGAGTTGCCCTGAGCTTAGTGCAAGAACGGAAGCGCCTGTTGAACTATCAGGATCACAAAAACGATGAGGCATATAACCATAAAGGCAACGATGTTCCTTCTCCAACCTGCCCGAAAACGTGGATCCGTGAGTTCAATTACGCCGAGGAATTCAATTACGAGGAGCACGATGAAGATCTGAACAGTATAGACCTGAAGCACAATCAGTGCAAAGATGGTAACAAAGACCAGCGTCAATAGGGCGTACACAAAGCGCTGCTCCTGCGTCAGCTTCGTACCGAGAACTGCATCGCGGCACAACATTGACAGCGATGCTATAAAAACGTGGCCGTTTGTCAATCGTCCGGAAAGCCGAAACGAATACAGAGCGCATAGTCGTTGTTCTCGCCCTGATTGGGACCGTGTTAGCGACCGCTTGTGACGTTTGTGACCAAGTAGGCCTCTCTATAGGGGGTTGTCATACTGTCGTCACGGTCAGCAGAAAGTCAAGCCGCTCGTTGTTGCCGGAGCGATTAGGCGTTAACGATATCGCTTTTTCAGACGTTTGACCGTTGCCAACCATCTGCCGTCCGGATAGCAGGGTGGTGGAGTTTTGCGTATCATTGAGGCTGACGATGAGCGTGTAGGTCACGTCGCGGTTTTCGTGATTGACGATCCCAACGACTGCTGATTGCGCCTGCCCAACTGTTAAGTTTGCAGGGTACCCCTGCATCTTGCCAGTGGGTCCTAGAAGGTAGAACTCGGTGTAGCTTTCGCGCGGAGCAGGAGTGACGAGAGAGTAGCCCAACGCTGATGCTGAGAAAAGGATAGAAAGGCCGAGGATGACGAGCAAGCCGCGCTGTAACCGGTTGTAATTGCTCAGCCGGAGGCCTCTTGCCAACGTTAAAACGGTGCCGAAGTCAAAAGAGAATCGTTCCTGCCGCGGGAGCGCGTGCCTTCGGGCGTAAGCGATGAGCACTGTTGC
Source organism: Methanobacteriota archaeon (assembly GCA_963719035.1). Classification (GTDB taxonomy): domain Archaea; phylum Halobacteriota; class Bog-38; order Methanoflorentales; family Methanoflorentaceae; genus Methanoflorens. The sequence continues at coordinate 1,547 of CAVRAO010000004.1, forward strand.
GATGACGACAAGAAAGATGCCCGTCACAATTGATAGCACCGTGAGGGCCCATTGGGTAAAGTTGAGGAAGTACGCTGTCAACGGCACGACTGCAATGCTAAGCCCAAATGAGAATCCCACGCGTTCTAAACCGGAAATGTCGGTTTTGCCCGGAAAAAGGGCAGCAACGAGGGAATAGCCAGGCACGAAGAGTAGTACAGGCGTCTCAATTACGGCGCGAATGGCGGTGCCGCTCAGTTGAGGCACTGCGCCGAACGCGAGCCCGACCAATGCTATAGCAACTGCAACTCTAGATCCCCATCTGATTTAGCCATGGCGTCTGAGTGGTTTGCACAAAGTTGTGAGCCTCGATTCTCGTACAACGCTTCTAAACGCTTAAGTTTATGCTTCAGGTTGGTAGTCTGCTGGCCCTGTGATGGATATGCCGCCCAAACGCGTGCCGCTTTTTTTCCTTCAGCGGCTTTTCAGCCAATAGTCGAGTCGATTTGCCAAATAACTATTTTCATATCCAGCGACTAACCCGCCATCGTAAACGCGCGCTCCCAAACTAGTCGTGTTTCCCTGTGGCGGAGTGAACGTGTCATTGACCGGAATGACGCCGACGTGATAAAAGCCGTCTAGCGTGTAGTTGGTGCCAGCTGCGCCGCTAATGAGAAGCAGCGCGTTAGAGGTGCTGTGTTTCGTTTGATTCGCGGCGATTAAGTCGGCATAGTAGTAGAAGCGCGAAGCTTGGATATAGGCGGTATCGCTGATAGTGTCATTGTTGCTCTTGTGAACGGTAGTATTTATTGCCGACAGCTCCGAGCTCGTGAGCGAGTAGCGCTCCCAGGGGGGGCTGCCTAGCAGGTGGTTATCGACGTTTGCCGTCGGGCTAGAACCATGATAAGTGCCAGGAAGGCCACAGCCGCGCTTAAGAAGAGCGATTTCGCTTTCATGTTGCGTGTATATTTGGACATTCCAGCAGCGTGACTCCCAGCGGCACAGCATATAGTATCTGAGATAAAAAGACCCACCTTTCCGGTCAAGAAAAGTCCCGAATGCTCTCGAAAAGCCGAGGATCGCGGGGATTACACCAACTGCTATAAAGACGAATGCGCGCGGGCTGCCGAACTTCTTCGAAATCATATAGAAACAACCGATGAGGGCGAGCGCAAGAAATGCGCAATGCCGGCTGCCCGCAGTGATAGCTCCCACAGAGGTTGACTCGGAAGATAGACGACATCAGCCGTTGAAAAGGTGCTGAACTGCGAGTAATAAACCCAGCTTGCGATAGACTTGAACGAGCCTGATGCATACGCCCACCACCCTAACATCGCCACAATGAAACCCGTTGCGAGGGTGAGTGAAAGTATGGTCCGCGGAGCGTGGTCGTTCAGCTTTCGGTAAAAGAGCGCGGCTATCAGGCCTGACAGAAGTATGAGTGCCATCGCCATTGCTGAGAGTGTATGGGTCAATATGAGCGTGCTCATGACAATCAAAATGACAATCAGATTGCTGCCCCTGTTTCGGCCCCAGATCGTGAAGAGCATGTATAGCGAAACAACCAAGAGGGTGGCCCCCAACGTATTAGGCACTGCTGCGAATCCGAAGTAAATGAATTCGTTTGCCACAACAAGTAATAATCCCCCGAGCAGCCCTGCCCTGGCGTTTATCAGCGATTTTCCAAAGAGAAAAGTGAACAGCACGGCGATGATTACGAGGGAGGCTCCCACTGACAGCGTCGTGGCCCACTTGTAATCGAGGGAGGTCAGGAGCGAAGTAGCGGCCACTTCGAGGTTAAACATGGGGAGAGCCCCGTATGTGCGCGTATAAAGGCCGGGATACTGGCTCACCGTCGGAATATGCGCCCAGCGAAGGATCTGCCACGTGAACTGCTCAAATCCCCAGGAATCCGGTCCCACAACGTTGGGGAAGATGACCAACTGGGAGATCTGCGAAAGAACTCCGACCGTTATTATTTGCGTCAAAGTGAGGACGGCGCTTCTCGCAGTGGCGTTATACGCCATCACCTCAAGGGCAATCGCTCCCGCCATAAGCGCGACGAAAACAAAATAAGCAAGGGGACGGACGTAGACCTGGGTCGGAGGTGCACCGAGAGAATCGCACATCCGAAAAAAACGAAAAAGAGGACGTTTCCGAGCAGGAACAAGGTTTGATTATCCGGCGGGTTCAGGTCTTTTAGAGAGTTGTCACTCCGCACGCATAGCCAAACAACGCATAGATGAACCCGATTGAACCAAGAAAAAGATAGTAGGTGTTGTTCGCAAGTGAGGGGGATGATAAGTGCAATCACGCCTGCAACAATATATTGCTGCGGAGAGCACTGCACCAGCTAAAGCGAGAAGCCGATCGAGATCTCCGCCTGTGTTACGCAGTTTCATCGTTGGGCTTCCTCACCTTTGCTTACGCTTCATAGATTTCGCGCGAATGCGCGTCGCGAAGGTTATAGCGGGCGCGGGGCTCTCATCAACGCCTGTAGGGTTCGTCATTCGCTATGAATCTTCAACTACTTAACGCTTCACACCTTCCCCCCGCATCGAACGTGTGCTTCGCCTGCAAAAGCTTTCTTCTGAAGCGTTTATACTAATCGAAGCAGCACATAACTGGTTTTGTCGCCGACTACATAGTGAGCTACTTTTAGCGTTGAATCGATGCTACGCACCGCCCCGCCCGCTGCCTAAGACGATTAATATCTGCTTTAAGCGAATTCAACTGCGGCGATAAGGTCACACATTTTAACGGATTTCCAACCGATTTCGCTCTAGGCGACCGTCCGACCCGCTATAACTTCGTGCAATTTCTTTTCTTCCGTGGTGGAGCTTTAGAAGATCGGGTTGATGGGCTTCTTCGCCTAGTATCGTTCGGCGAAGCAAATTGATGCAACGCCGATAAAGCTGCCTGTGGGTAAATCAGCAAATCGTGCCAAAAAAAACGTAGAGGGAATCCGCAACGCGTTTCAAGCAGGAAGACGCTTAAGTGGTGCCGACGGTGACGCGGAGGCCGGCTTTGGAAGCGGCGTTGGAGGTGTCGCCGTAGAAGGTCGCTTGGTAGAGGTAGGTGCCCTGGGTGGCCTCGCTGTGGGTGAAGGTGTAGCCCCCTGAGGAGTTGGTGGTAACGGTGGCAGGGGTAGACCATTGTCCGTTAGGGTCCTGTTGGACGAGGGCGATCGTTTTGCCGGCGAGGGGGGTGCCCGTTGAGGTGGCCTTGAGGGTGCCCGAGAGGGTGAAGGAGTTGCCTATGGCGGGGATGGCATTAGACGTTTTAATAGAGAGGGTCGTGGCTTGGAGCGTGCCGACGGTGACGCGGAGGCCGGCTTTGGAAGCGGCGTTGGAGGTGTCGCCGTAGAAGGTCGCTGGTAGAGGTAGGTGCCCTGGGTGGCCTCGCTGTGGGTGAAGGTGTAGCCCCCTGAGGAGTTGGTGGTAACGGTGGCAGGGGTAAACCATTGTCCGTTAGGGTCCTGTTGGACGAGGGCGATCGTTTTGCCGGCGAGGGGGGTGCCCGTTGAGGTGGCCTTGAGGGTGCCCAGAGGGTGAAGGAGTTGCCTATGGCGGGGATGGCATTAGACGTTTTAATAGAGAGGGTCGTGGCTTGGAGCGTGCCGACGGTGACGCGGAGGCCGGCTTTGGAAGCGGCGTTGGAGGTGTCGCCGTCGAAACCTGCCTGGTAGAGATAAGCGTCTTGAGTCCCCTCACTGAGCGTGAAGGTGTAGGCACCGTTAACGTCTGTGGTCGCAATGACGCCGAGGTTGGACCATCGGCCGGCGGAGTTTTGTCGTTGGAGGAGAATCGATTTGCCCGACAGAGGATCATTGTTAGCCTTGGCTTTTAGGGTACCCGAGAGTGTGAAGGACTGACCGACTGACGGGTTGGCGTTGGACGCTTTAGAGAGAGCACGGTGGGTTGCAGCGTACCGATGGCGACGCTGACACCAGAAGATTCGATGCTAAGATAGTCCTGATCGCCGAGGAACTTAGCGGTGTATTTGTGAGGATCCACCCAACGTTGGGCCCGCGTTAGTGTGTAGTAGCCGTTTGCATCGGTGTATCGTTGCGCGAGCAGTATCAAGTCCTGCCCACTGGGACTGTGCCGGTAGATTTCAAGCTGCTTATCGTGGAGGGGAATGCCGTTCGTATCGCGGAGGTACCTGAGAGCGTGAACACTTCGTTGATGGCCGGGTTGGAGTCTGACGTCGCGATGGAGATAGTGGCAGATTTAAGGGTGCCAACGCCAACTTGCGTCCCTCCCGATGAGCCGGCATACTGTGCGTCACCCTGGAACCAGAATTCATATCGATACGTGCCAGGAGTTTGCTCCGTATACGTGGCGACATAGCGGCCGTTAACGTCGGTCGTCGTGCTCCCGAGCGATTTCCAGGCCCCTGAGGGTAGGCGGCATTGTTTGTCAATCTTCTTTCCTGACAGTCCTATTCCTTCTGCATTCATCAAATATCCGGTATACGTGAATGCTTGACCTACCGCTGGACTGCTATTAGAGACACTTATGGAAAGCGTGGTTGTTTGTAGGTTGCCGACGATCACCGGGTCGAGGACCATCGAGCTGCATGCCAAATAGGTTGTGTCGCCGTAGAAATCGACTGAATACGCATAGGTGCCGGCGACAGATTCGCTATAGGCTAGCTCAAAGTAGCCGGAGGCATTGGTGGTTACGGTGCCGATAACCGTTGCTGCCGCGCCAGAGTTCTTGCGGCCGATTTGCACGTGCTCCCCTGCGAGCGGAGCACCCGTGGTTCCGTCTTGGAGCCATCCTAAAGGAGGGATGACTGGCTAACGGCAAGCGTAGTGTTCACCGTGAAGAGGCTCACCGTCGACTTTTTGAGATTGCCGATGTTAACGGACAGTGAGGCAGCGGATAGCGAGTAGGAGGCGTACCCATTGAAACTGACGTAATACAAGTAGCTGCTTGGAGTGGCCTCGCTGCGGAAGAAACGATAGACGCCGTTATGTCGGTGGTGGCGGTCCCAAGATTAGTCCACTGCGCGCTTGCGTCTCTTCGGAGGAGGGCGATCGTTTTGCCGGCGAGGGGAGTGCCCGTTGAGGTGGCCTTGAGGGTGCCTGAGAGGTTGAATTCTTGGTTGGCGTTGGGGGTGGTGTTAGAGGCCGCGATGGACACGGTGGTCGATTGGAGCGTGCCGACGGTGACGCGGAGGCCGGCTTTGGAAGCGGCGTTGGAGGTGTCGCCGTAGAAGGTCGCTTGGTAGAGGTAGGTGCCCTGGGTGGCCTCGCTGTGGGTGAAGGTGTAGCCCCCTGAGGAGTTGGTGGTAACGGTGGCAGGGGTAGACCATTGTCCGTTAGGGTCCTGTTGGACGAGGGCGATCGTTTTGCCGGCGAAGGGGGTGCCCGTTGAGGTGGCCTTGAGGGTGCCCGAGAGGGTGAAGGAGTTGCCTATGGCGGGGATGGCATTAGACGTTTTAATAGAGAGGGTCGTGGCTTGGAGCGTGCCGACGGTGACGCGGAGGCCGGCTTTGGAAGCGGCGTTGGAGGTGTCGCCGTAGAAGGTCGCTTGGTAGAGGTAGGTGCCCTGGGTGGCCTCGCTGTGGGTGAAGGTGTAGCCCCCTGAGGAGTTGGTGGTAACGGTGCAGGGGTAGACCATTGTCCGTTAGGGTCCTGTTGGACGAGGGCGATCGTTTTGCCGGCGAGGGGGTGCCCGTTGAGGTGGCCTTGAGGGTGCCCGAGAGGGTGAAGGAGTTGCCTATGGCGGGGATGGCATTAGACGTTTTAATAGAGAGGGTCGTGGCTTGGAGCGTGCCGACGGTGACGCGGAGGCCGGCTTTGGAAGCGGCGTTGGAGGTGTCGCCGTAGAAGGTCGCTTGGTAGAGGTAGGTGCCCTGGGTGGCCTCGCTGTGGGTGAAGGTGTAGCCCCCGAGGAGTTGGTGGTAACGGTGGCAGGGGTAAACCGTTGCCCGTTAGGGTCCTGTTGGACGAGGGCGATCGTTTTGCCGGCGAGGGGGGTGCCCGTTGAGGTGGCCTTGAGGGTGCCCGAGAGGGTGAATTCTCGGTTGGCGTTGGGGGTGGTGTTAGAGGCCGCGATGGACAGGGTGGTTTCTTCAACCGACAACGAGGCGTCCCCCACAGCTTGACTGTAGGTTGCTCCGATTTTGATACGTTGTCGGCTGATCCAAAGGTCAGCGGTTGATCATTCGCTTCGACCCGAGCTGCGTTGGACTGGCCATTTGCCAATGCAAAACTGGACTTTGTTCCAATGCACGATCCGACGTTGCACAATAACAAGATCGAAATCACAAGAGCGGCAGCGGCAACCTTTGTTTTTGTCGACATTTACCCCGCTTCACCGAAGTGTCACACCGTTACGACGAGCGTCTCAAATTGCGTTTATTTTACTGAAGAATGGTTGAAATAGGACATAAACGTTTCTTTGTTGATTATTGTCAATATAGCCTTTTTTAGACAACTGCAAACGCAATTAACGCCGGTGCGCGCTCATTCCTGTTGAATACCAAGTCATTGGCACGCAACTTTCAAGAGTTGGTCCAGCGATGTCAAACGCATAAGCGTTGCTTCACGATTCCGAGCATTCTGCGTGTGGCGAGGCTAGAATATCAATGCACGCCAATGGAATAGTGCGCGCCGCATAATCGCACTGTTGAGGCGTCTAAGATCCTGAGGGAATCGCGGAAACGAACTCATTTATCAAAGTTCACCACAAATGAGGGAGCTGACACAGGTCAACATTGCACGAAGCCGATACAGCTATAGCGCTTCGCACAACTGCAATGAGTGTGATGCTTTCCAAACGCATCTGAAGTTGCGCTGCGTGCTCAATAAGGCGTTTCGAAAAACTCCACATCATTAAAAATGGAGCAAAGAGGATGGTCGTGACGCAAATGGTCTCGAATCTCGGCAGCCCCCCAAAAAGACTGGACACCGTGCACTCTTTGCTCAGCGAATGGGGTTAACAGCAATAGCGAACATCGCTGTCGTTCTTAGTAACATCATTCTGCTCCCAATTCTAAACCAAGACATTTCCGATAGAGGCGTATGGAAGTTGGTCTTTGGTGATGGTCACAACCAATCTTGTGCCGAGCTTCACGACTCTAGGGCTAACGATCTCCTTGGTCCGATTTCTGTCCGGATCGACGGATAAGAAACACATTCAAGAGGGTTTCTATTCGATGGCATTTCTGATCTTGCTTACAAGTAAGATTGCCGCCGGGCTTTTCTTTGTGTTTGCGCGGCAAATAGCCGCGAGTCTTTTTGGCGGCGATCTCACGGCTGCGTTGTGCTGGCCCCAAACATCTTTTTGGCGTGCTTCATTTACTGGCTTCCCAACTACTTTCGGGCATTCCACCAGATAAAAAAGTTCGCGATTCTTATCGTTTCTCAAGCCTATCTAAATACGGCCCTCATGGGTATTTTGTCCTGTCGGGCCAAGGGCTAAAGGGAGCGTTGATCGGACTTCTGGTCCAACAGCTATTCGAGTTGGTCGTTATCGCTTACATCGTTACGCGCGAGATCGGCGTTATCATCCCTACATTTTCGTATGTGAGAGATTACCTCAGCCTCGGCATACCCCTTGTTCCGTCAAGCATCTCCAGCTGGGTCGTAGTCAAGCGATCGCTATCTGATCGGCTTATTACTTGGTATACAGCAGTCGGCTATTATTCACCACCTATGCTCTCGGGACTACCCTCATACTTGTCGCCTACCCCTTTTCACAGATCGTGGGCCCAGCGGTAACGAAGTATTACGAGCAGAATAACCTCGAGGAGGCACGGGTGATCTTGAAGTATTCATTTAATGGTCCCTATTGTGGCATCGGGATACCGACCGTATTTGCGTTATCTGTCTTTTCAAGGCCCCTGCTGATCATACTGACCACACAAGAGATAGCAACGAACGGATATTTGGTCACTCCTTTCGTTGCGCTCGGAGCAATGCTCTTTGGCGCGTATCAAGTGATCGGTCAGGGGATTACGTTGAAAAAGAAGACTATCCTCACAGGCATGATATGGACGCTAAGCGCTGGCGTAAATCTTGGATTGAACTTGCTAGCCATCCCTTATTTGGCATCGTAGGCGCTGCAGCGACTACGCTGCTGGCCTATTTGTGCGCTTTCGTGCTTGCGACGTTTTATTCGCTGAGATTATTTGCGTTCGACGTCAGCGGTAGATTCATTCTGAAGAGCGTTGGTGCCTCTATTGCTGGATCGATCATCCTTCTTTTATGGAATCCATCTCGATTACCAAGCATATTTGCAGCCATTTTGCTCTTTGCAGCTCTCTATCTCGGTATGCTATTTTTGATGCGAGGTATCACCGTATATGAGATCAAATTCTTTCTGCGGGCGTTTGCTCGCGGGGAAGCTGCTTGACAGTTGGGTTGACAGTAATTGCTCACCGAGATTGAAACTGGGCCCTAGGCTTTCCTGTCTCATTCATTTAGCTCCTCAGGAGTTCCCAACCAATCGGCAAGCGATCTCGTATAAAGTGTAGCAAAAAGAAGCGGTACAGATCAACCCTTAAGGTGACGGGAAAAATGATCGATTGGAGCGTTACGTCAACCATCGCGATTACGGACTGCGGCCACGAGCATCGCAATCAGATTCGGCACGAAGCACTCCCTGCACTGTCAACGGCCGATTTCAGAAGGAAGGGCAGAACGGGGACAAAACAACCTGGGCAAAATAAAAGCGATACATACTTCAAGTTCTTATTCGCAGAAAGACCAACATAATCATACCACGCCACATTTCAGTGACTTGCCGCACGTGCATCGGCCGCTAGTTCGCTGAAAATCAGTAAAGTGTGCAAAAAATGTGGGGAGTTAAATGCGGGCATTAGTCACGGGATGCGCAGGATTCATCGGGTCGCACCTCACGGATAGACTTTGCGAGAGGGTTGCGAGGTCATTGGAATTGACTGTTTCGCCGATTATTACTCTCGAGAACTAAAAGAAAAAAATTTAGAGTTAGCCAAAGAGTTTGAAAACTTCACGTTTGTCAAGAAAGACATTCTAAAGGTGCACGAGTTCCCAAAGTTGGGATAACGTTGTCACATGGCAGCACAACCGGGCGTCCGTGCATCGTGGGGTAAGAATTTCACAGCGTATTCACGAAACAACATTGAAGCGACGCAGTGGCTCCTTGAGTTTTACGCATCCGAGCGCATTAATAAGTTTATATATTCCTCATCTTCTTCAGTATATGGTGACTCCACGCTGCCGATGCGGAGGACTCCCTGCCAAGCCCATCTCACCTTACGGTGTCACCAAGTTAGCAGCTGAGCATCTCTGCTATCTGCACTGGAAAAGCTTCAACGTCCCAACGTTGTCGCTGCGCTATTTTACGGTGTACGGTCCAAGACAACCCCTGACATGGCAATTCATAGATTCATAGCAGCACTAGAGAGCGAAGCAACGATAGCTGTTTACGGAGACGGAACGCAGACGAGGGACTTCACTTATATAAGTGACGTTATTGAGGCCCTCGTATTGGCTGGTAAAGCTGAGTTCTGTGGTGAGACGTTTAATGTAGGCGGCGGGACCCAGATAAGCGTAAACGAGCTTATCGCGAAAATCGAGCATATCACCCAAAAGGATGCTCACGTAGAACGCTTTGCGAATCAGAAAGGCGATGTAAAAAACACGCAGGCGGACATAAGCAAGGCCGAGGACTTGTTAGGTTGGACACCGCACACTCCGATCGACGAGGGGCTTGAAGCGTATGCTCGCTGGTGCAGCGAACGTCGCAGGAGATAGACCCAGTTAAGTGAAACGGTGCTTAAGGCCGCAGCAATGTCTGACAGGCCTTCCGTATTTAACTAATCAAGGAAAACTGGATCTCCTAACGTCAGTTGTTGTTAGACTTCTTCATGTAAGAGGTTCATCCGCGTTTAGCAGCTAAGCAGGAATACGCAACCGCGTGCTGTGCCGAGTAGAAAGTCCAATACCTGGTCACCGATAAGTTGACGAGAGTCATCCCCGAACTCGGGTAAAACACGTCCGGTTTTGAAGAGATTCCGCTATAGAAAGTCTGGTACGCGGCGCCGTGCGCCAGGTTGCCAAATTGTCGAAGGAGTTGCCCCAATAAGCGTCGAGTCTTTCGGTTCACGATCGTCAGCGCTCTGAGACGCCCACCCGTAGTTGTCTATGCCTTGCCACACCTCTTATGTCAACGCCCGTAATATTGCTTTCGTCGCTGAAATCCTCGCGGAAATCCTTAATAGCAGCCTTCTCAGCCTGCTTTTCAGTCGACCTTCTAAGCGACGCTGTTTTATGGGCTTTAGCACGTACCGATTCTGATACTGCGTGCCATTGAATCTGATGGCCAATTGTAGGTCCTTTATCCGTTCAATAGTCGTAGACTCTCTTTTCACGAAAGCTTGCAGTGCTTGTTCAAGCTCGTGAGTTGACCATGAGTGACCCGAGGCGCACCTCGTGTGGCAAGGAGGACTCGTCTAATTGATACGCTTTAACAAAAAGGAGTTGTTTGCCCCGTTTTTGAAACGCAAATTCCACGCCTATAGATTTTTTTCTTTGCGGAAAAAGGGGCAGAGACTGGCGGGAGACGGTTCCATCTCGGACGATATCGTATTCAAACTCTGAAAAATTGAAGTTGCCTAAACCGTAGCAGATGATACCGTCTTTGTAGCGTTCTATTCCCTGGATCAAGTGCGCGTGTGTGCCTAATACGACGCTCGCGCCTGCATCAATTGCGCTGTGTGCAACCATTATCTGATCGGGGGTGGGATAATGAGCATTTTCTGCGCCCCAGTGGAGGGCGATATCACGTGGTCGACTTGGCCTTTTAGCTGCGAAATGTCCTCCCGCATATAACCTGGAGCAAGCGGGCAGACTCCAGGCGTGACGGCCGTCGCATAATTTTCACCGTTTGTGCTCAAGCAACTATATCCTATGAAGCCAAGAGCTACCCTGTCTCTGCGCACAATGACTGGTTGAAGGGCCGCCCAGATATCATCTCCGTAACCAAAATAGATCTTTTTTTATTATTGAGCACATCAATCGTATCTTTCACGCCCGCAGCTCGTGCGTCAGAGATATGATTGTTGGAAAGCGAGAATAGGTCTATCCTCGGCAGTTTGCTAAAGAGAGAAGGATGACACGAGAGGGATAACTTGTTCAAATTCACGTTCTTGTTTGTCGTCAAGACGCATTCCAAATTGGCGATAATGACGCCGCGGTACGCCTCAAATTCCTCGCAAAGAATCGTATATCTGGCGCTCTTTGTGAACTGCGTTATATCGAACCCGCGTAAACAAATGTCCCCCACAGCAAGCAATCGAACCCCGTCAGCCATAGCCTTTATCTCAAAGATAACACACCCTTTCGCCGTAAAAAATTCTCTGTATGCGAGCACGCCTGGAACTGGTACGAATTCGGTTGTTTCAGACGAGTTGTGTTTCGACCAGATTCATCGAGTATGCACGCTCTGCGAGTCAAGAACGGGGTTATGCTTCCGAGCGCTTTGCAAAGCTCGCTTCTTTTTTACGCGCCGAATTCTAGGGGGATAAGCTTTCGTATCAGTTGAATCGAAAGCGTAAAACGTGATTATAAGGAACTACGTCAGCTGTTACAGAGTTATATTCTCTCAGACTAGGATCGTCGAATTTTTATCTGTGTTGCGAGGGGCCCCGAACGTCCTTCTAATTAACAAAGACATAAGTGGAGTGAAAAAATGCAGGACCTGGATAGCAAAATCCGGGAGCGTCGAATTGACCGGTTTCGCGCAAGCGACGGACAATTGACAAGCCTACTCGTGACTGTTATTCTGCGCTCGTTGTCTATGTCTCCGCAAAACTTTGGACTCGTTGGCGTCATACTAGTGTTTTCATGGCATAGCTGCAATTTTGATGGACGTCGGATTTGACCTGGCCTTGGTTCAAAAAGTGGATGTCGAGCGGCGCCACAAAAAATGCGGCCTACTGGATTAGTCTGCGCGGCGATGCCACTGGTCGTGGCTACCGTTGCCCTTAGATGCCTAGCTCATAGAGCACTCAGATTCCTCGGTTCTCGCTTAACTACCTTGTCGTTTGTGCCCGATAGATAACGTTCAAAGACGACAGGCTCTGGCTCGTTGTAAATACGAGCCCAGGTTCGATGTCACGAGATAAAGGCGTTGGAGGCGAGGCAAGATGATGTGTGCAGGCCTGCTTGAAAGATCAACGCGAGCCCACCGTCGCGGCGTATTAGCCAAAATCCAGATACTGACGTTAAGTATTTCAGTTCACAATTGACCCTACGACAGCTAGCTTTTATATCGTAATGAGGGAATTTAGCTCTCTGGGGGTTTAGGGCAGTTTGTCAAGAATGCTGATCGTCACTAATGAGTTAGCAACCAAGATGACGGGCGGCGCCTATCATATACTGAAGGTAGCCGAACACTGGCGCGATAATAACGACGTAAGTTACCTAATCCCTCAAGCGGGTTGCGCTTCCGCAAGAAAATGGCTGAAAGGAGAAGTTATCGTGATTGACTCCTATCTTGAGGGGAAACATCAAACCCATTGCGCATAGCTGTGTTGTATTGCGCGCGAATGTTTCACATTCTAAGGTCGCCACCTCGAAAAAATAGGACGACGTTATCGTCGCGTCTTCGCATTTTTTAGTTGACGTGCTTCCGGCCGCGTATTTCGGGAGTCTAGAAACTCACCGTCGAAGCTCGTAGCGTATTATCACGGATTAGCCGTAGGAGAATCTAGCTTTTCGTGGCGCATCCTGCGCAGTAATGAATGACGCGTTGTCCGTCATATTCCTTCGGAAATAGGGGACTTTCGATTTGGTCTTTGCGATAAACCAATCCGTCAAAGACTTTTTGATTTCAAAGCGGGTAGTATGCAAAAAAAATCCGGGTGACTAACAACGGGGTCGATCGAATTGTATTTGGAAGAGAATTCAGAGGAAACAGTTGTTGACGCGTGCTATGTCGGCCGACTGGTGAAAAATAAAGGCATCCTTGATTTGGTAAGAATATGGAAAGCGGTTTGCAACGAAATCCCAAATGCAAAGCTCCTAATCGTGGGGGATGGGGCTGAAAAGAATCACCTTATTAGATTGATAGAAAAGGGAAGGCTTGAAGGAAAAAGGTCGTCTTATGCGGATTTGTGGAAGAAGAAAAGAAGTTTGGAATAATGCGTAAGTCCAAGCTTTTCTTGCTCCCGAGTTACGCCGACACGTGGGGCATCGTGATCGTCGTAGCCTTGAGTTGCGGTTTGCCAGTTATAGCTTATGTATTCCTTCCTGTGTTGCGGCAGATTTGGGGTAAAGACGTAACCTTTGTTCCTGAGGGCGACACGGAATCATTCAAAATGGCCGTCGTGGAGTTTTTGCGAAACCCCCGACTTACGCTCGGAATTCTCTTGTCCAAAAGGGGCTAAGAAGAAGCAAAGAATATCTATGGACTGAACATTGCTGAGTGACGAGGCAGATGCAATTGAGAGATCATGATACCGCCGATCGCGAGAGCCGCACAATCCGATAAACCGAACGTGGGCATTGTTACGCACCCATTCTTGGCAAGGGCGGGCAAAATTCCCTTAGACAATCTAATTGAACTTGTCAGGCCGGTCGTAGGAACGCTGTTTGTCATCACCGGGGGCGACTACGAAAATGCACCCAGCGGCGTGGTGCTGACCAAGCTCAGAGCCACACGGCGAACGCGGTTTACGTCCAGAGTGCTGGAACAAGCGTTCGTTCAAATACAAACCTTACGTCTTATAGCGAAACAGCGCAAAGACATTGACATTCTGATCTTTCTTCTTAGGAACTTCTTTTCCACCACCCATTCTTTTCGCGCAAGCTCTGGACATGAAAAATGCTACATTGTCATTGCAGACTTGGGGCGACGAGAGCACATACGAGCGATTAAGGAGAGCGGAGCCCGGGGACAATCGGGAGAACTTGCCATATTACGTCTCGCAGAGGTACTTCAGCGGATCAGTTACTTTTTTTCGGATAAGCTGATTGTTTACAGCCGATCGGTCATAGACCAGCTCAACTTACCAGAGGTACCAGGAAAAGATCGTAGTCAGTCACAGACACTTTCTGAACTTCGACGAATACAGGTTCAAAAACAACATTGAAAGGCGCGATAACGTTGTCGGTTACGTCGGCCGACTAAACAAAGAAAAAGGCGCGCTCAACTTTGTCAAGGCAATTCCAGATATAGTAAGCACGCGGAATGATGTGACGTTTTTCATGATGGGTGAGGGTGAGCTAGAGGATGAAATCCGCGCCTATTTAGAAACAATGGGCCTTAGCGACCACGTCAAACTCACAGGGTGGATTCCCCACCACGAACTGCCCGGTTATTTGACGTGTTTAAAACTGCTGGTTGTCCCGTCGTACAATGAAGGGCTGCCAAACGTTATGTTAGAAGCAATGGCGTGCGGAACGCCGGTCCTTGTAACGCCGATAGGCTCCATACCAGACGTGCTCACAGACAAAGAAACCGGCTTCGTCATACAAGACAATTCGCCGGCTCGTCTAGCAGAATACATCGTAGAAACGCTCGAGTCCCCACAGCTGAGACGAATTGTCACAAACGCTCGGACTTTGGTTGAGACAGAGTTCAGATACGAAAAGCTCAAAGAAACGTGGAAGGAGATAATCTGCAGCACAAACTCGTGACTGTGCTGGTAACAGGACGCGCAGGTACGCTCGAACTTTAATTACTGCAATCTGGTCCGCGAAACCTATTTTCTTGGTTGCGCGGAAGCCGTTTACGAATAGCTCCATATTCTAACAATGGCTGGCAAATCTGCGGTATTGCCGACGCCGTGTAAGCTCTGTAAGCACGATATCAGTTAACCGCGGCTGCGCCAAGATAGTCACAGTAACGCTCCGTCGAGGGTCATTGTTGAAGCAGCATCAGCATATGACAAGAAATGGGGATATTTATCTCCTTTCTCGAGAAGAGTCACTGCTTCGAGTTTAAGGCGTTAAGGGATATGGCGTGTAGATAGGCTCAGGTAAGGTTAACGGTCCGTAGCTTAAGCTCGCACTGATCCATTTGTGAATATAGGCCACTTGGGCTCTACACCGATCTGGCTTAACTTCTCGCGAACATTATTTACCCATAAGATCCCAACTTTTTTTTGGAACCGGTTCACGTCTTTTGGATCCAAAATGACGCCGATTTGGTTTGCTAGGCCGTCTCGTCTTCCGGCTTAGCTCTGCTCCAAAGTGTGTGGATTCGAACACGCCTGGCCAGTCTCGAGAAACATTTATAGATGCCCAAGGAGCCCCCACTCGAAAATCGCCTTTGGGCATGCCGAGCTCTCGCGCGTAACGGTACATGAACCGCTTGGTTCTAAACACGTCTAAAATCGATAGCCGAAGATTCCTCAACAAGTGAACGACGCTGGGTGACGAATAGAGAAGGACGTTCTCTGTGTTAAACAGCTTCTTAGCTTGGAGCTGGATTTTGTGGTCGCCACCAGTGCAATACCCGCCAAGCCTCGCATCAAATAGTCTTTTTCGTATCTCGCTTACGTTGATATTTTCAGCTGGTTCAATCCTTCTCTTTTGATCTTCATTCTGCTGGCTAACGGCTCGGAGCGCCAGGTGTCGCTCAGACTCGTTATCAGGACTGGATAAGCTCATCAACCGAGCGAGGTGCCTCGAAGCGTTGTTTATAAATAGATGCGCATATCCGCTCCTGCACTGCATCTAGAATCTTTTTGGCCGCTGCATAGCGCTGAGAGCCTTTGACGCCGCTCAGCATTTTTCCGTAACATGTCCGAGAGCAAGAAGCGGTGGATTATCCAAAGATCCAAATCCAGTCCGTAATTATATAGATTATCCAAGTCCTGTCCACACCACAACCGCTTTTTCTGGCCACATAATGCTTCAAACATCTTTGCAAAATAGATGCTCAAATGTGCACCGAAAGGCATGGACATAATTATCTTGTTCAGAGACTCGAGGTTGATTTCGTCCAAATCGACATCGATAAACTCGTGGCTGACCTCCAATTTCTTGGCAATTCTTAGTGATCTAACTAAATCAGGACTACTCCACGCGATCAGTGGAACCATGCGAAACGTGACGGTTTTTACATCTTTTAGGTTTTTTACCAATGAAAGCAAAATTGAAGAATCGACTCCACCGCTGAGCGCGACAATTTCTTCGAACCCGGGATCATCCTCAACAAACGAATGTGCAGCGTTGTTCAGTGCATTTTTGAAGATGTTATACGTGACGCCAGCGCCCGTGAAGTTATTCAGGTAACTTTCAGTTAAGGCCGTGCCATTTGAATCAAGTTGCAGCACCTCACCGGGCGGCAATCGGTAAATCCCAGCAAATGCGGTGTTACCCTTACGGCAAAATCCCTGTTTAATGAAATGAAGTAACCTCGGAGGGGTCGTAATTTAGCCGTCCCTTAGCTATCGCGAGTTCAAAAAAATCAGTTGATATAATTAGCTCGGTGTCCGTCGTTGCATAGTATATCTCTTCTACAGCGCCAATGTCGCTTGCTGCGAAGTCAAGCACCCCATCGCAGACCAACAAGCCGGCGTACTGTCCTTTGACCTTTGGCACGCAGTTGTACAAGTCGCCTACTATTTTCATGTAATTCTATGTTGCGCTGAACTGTGTAATCGCTTTGCACAAGCCCGTCGATAGTTCCAAGAAAATAGAAAGTTCTGCCGTTGCTATTTATTTCGTGCTCGAAACCACGGATTGCTGACAGTGCTCCATCACGTCTTTGCACAACGGTGTACATGCAGTTTGGATCATATCGCTTACGTACTTATAATTGCGTATACCGGATACTGCCCTACAGAAAGCGAACATTCCAATTACGGCCTGATGCTTCTTCGGTGTCGAAGCAAGGGAAAGTGCAAAGACCACTCAAGTACGCCTACTCTTAGAACTCTATCATCAAACATCAATGCTCGAATCTTGCCCCGTAGTTGGGCAAAAAAAAAGTTTATCAGCAGCAATCCTCTTAATAGTAGCGATTTTGAGCTATATCACCGCGTACAATAGTCAAGCTCTCCGCATTTGGAAACTACCTCCCAGGAAATGGTCGTTTAAATTAGCAACCATAGATAGGCTGCCAAAACAAAGTAACACCAAAAGCGATATCAGCCCGAACTGCTATAAACGCGGTCGAAACCTACCGTGAGCTGACCACCACTGCGAAGCTTTGCGAAGGCCACAATCAGCAAAATGTGAACCCTGTGAGAAGGTTTGCCGAAATGACAAGAATAGCGATCATTGTGGATTTGTTTCCCCCAAAATGGAGGGCGGGAACCGAATTAGCGACGTACCGTCTAGCGAAACACTTACACGCTAGAGGCAACGACGTTCACGTGCTGACCTCAAGAGATCGCGGAATGCCTAAGGAGGAGTCCTGTAACGGCGTTAGCGTGCACAGAATCTACTGGCCAAAAAAAATTCCGACCCTTCAAAGGACACTTCTATCGCTTGAAATGTATGTTGCACTGAGGAAAGTAAATCCCCAAATTGTTCACGTCCAAAACTTCACTATGGGCATGTGCGGGCTGCTGGCCAAAAGATTATCGAAAAAGCCTTACATAGTTGCTGGCCGCGGCTTTGACGTCTATGGCCTTGACAGGGTCTATGCGAAGAAACTGGATGCGTTCTTCGTCAGGAAAGCGTTGGCGCTTATTGTAAAAAATGCAGACGCCGTGACAGCATTAACAGAGGAGATGCGTAGGGAAATACAAAAAGTCTACGCAAGAGACGCCACTGTAATCCCGAATGGCATCGAGGTAGAGAGATTCAGCCTTTCTCTGTCAAACAAAGACGCGCGAGAGGAGTTGAAATTAGAGAACGACGCAAGAATCGTCGTCTCAGTAGCTAGTCTTAGTCCCAAGAAAGGAACTGAATACCTCATACGTGCTCTCAAAACGATAATTGAAGAGGAACCTACAACAAAATTGTATTTAATTGGCAAGGGCACAGAAGAAGCAAAGCTAAGAACTCTCGTTCAAGCCCTGCATCTTACTGAATACATTCTCTTTGTCGGAAGCATACCAAATCGGGTGGTTCCCGAGTATTTAGCAGCATCAGATGTTTTTGTTTTGCCGAGCTTAGAAGAGGCGTTTGGAATCGTCCTTTTGGAGGCTATGGCGGCAGGATTGCCCATAGTTGCGACGAACGTCGGCGGGATTCCGTCCATCGTAGCAGATGGGGTCAATGGGTTTCTCGTTGAACCTCGAAATCCGGCGCAAATTGCCGAGGCAGTCCTAAAACTTCTAGCAGATAAGGAGCTAACATCGACGCTCACGGCAAATAACAAGGAATTGGTCAAAACATTTAGCTCTGATGAAAACGCCCGCCAGTATGAAGAGCTATATCAACGTTGCATCGCGTCCGAAAAATAAGATCAGATTACCATTGCGCCCAAGTAATCATTTCCGTTCAGATGCTTTTTTGGAAGCCAGCAACGAGCCCTCCATAAGCTTCATTTTACGCCTTGCCGCTCTGGCAATCGGCTTAACGATGGCCACTTGTTACACATCACATTTAAGCAATGCTTGATATCGTTCTTGAATTGAGCTTTCGCATAATGCGTAGACGCAGATGCAACAAGAACAAAAAATACTCGCCTTGGCTTTTTTTTCATTCAAGAACGACGTGAGCATGACTATAAAGAAACTAAGATCCCAAGCGGGCAAGCGAAAGGAGAAGGTGATCGGCGATTTCGAACTAGCGACACTGCTGGAGTAGCAGTGCCGCGCTGTCCAGGTTTTTTACTGCCTAATGCGTAGCGACAACAAAGAGCTATAGTAATGCACTGAACGCGATGAGCACCCCTAGACCAAGTAGCTGGGACTATCCGGCTGCTTCTTGAAGAACGAAAAGCGGGTAAATTGTCTAGATCTGACTTAAATGAGGTACAGACCAAGCAGCAGTGGCTAGGAGTTGGAATAAACCTTTTCTGAGCCGGCTCACAAACTACTCAGATAGACTCCCTCCAAATCAGTGATAACGTGATCCCACGAGTATCGCTGGGCCTTTTTTCTGTTGTTCCCAGATATTCTAAGAACAAGTTCGCGATCACTCAGAATGGACACAATTCTGGCCGCAATTTGCGCCGGATTTCGAGGTTCAACAACAAAGCCGTTAATTCCATTGTCTACGATGGACGGAATCCCGCTGACGTTCGTCGCAACTATGGGCAATCCTGCCGCCATAGCCTCCAAAAGGACATTCGGAAAGCCCTCTGATAAGCTCGGCAAAACAAAAACATCTGACGCAACCATATAGGTAGGGATATGCTCATTTGCAACCCACCCGCTAAAACTCACGCGGTTCGACAAGCCCAAATCGGAAGCGACTCGCTCGAGTTTTTCCTTCTCTGGGCCATCGCCCGCGAGTATCAATCTTGCATTTGGTTCTGTTTGGTTAACATAACTTATTGCCTCGATAAGGTATTCTAGTCCTTTGACCTGATGCAACCTGCCAACGAACAGAATTATCTTTTGATCTTCATCAATTTCGAGCTCGCGCCGCGCGCCGTCGTACGCAATTTCTTCGAATCTCTCTGTCTCGATTCCGTTGGGAATTACAAACACGTTTCGTGGCCGCACTCGCTGCAACTCTTTTTCCATGTAGTCGGTTTGCGCAATCACCGCATCCGCGTCTTTCAGAGTGATTGCTGTCAAGAGTTTGAAGTTTAGGAAACCGTGGCCGCGGCTCCACACTACGTAAGGCTTCTTGAGCACCCTCTTCGCAAGAAAACCACTAAGTCCAAACGTCACGTTCTGGACGTGAACGATGTCGGGGCCGATTTCCTTAAGCTTGCGCATCAGTCTGACGTAAAAAACTAGAGAGCTTATGAATTGAAGATTCGGGCGAGAAATCCGGTGAATATAGACGCCGCGCTCGACGGAATCTCGCGGAGAGCGCTTCGTCGAGCGTGGTGATAATATGGACGATATGGCCGCGTGCTACTAAACGTTCAGCGATATTTAAGGTTGCGAATTCAGTTCCGCCTATCCATTTTGGCAAAAAATATCGAATCAGAATGGCGATTTTCATCGTGAGGACCGGTAATAAATCGGTAAATCTTCCAATTCGTCTTTTTTTGCAATAATAAGTATTCATCGGTAAGGTTGATCTAGCGACTGCAATAGCAGAAAGTTGGTTGCCTACTCCGGCTTCGACGCCAATGTGAATGAGGTTGGTTGAGGCGACTATGAATTTGCTACACTTGGCAACTGCTGGAATTGCTCAGCCACACTGGGAGATTGAGAAAGGGGGCCCTGAGGAAGAGTGGATCTCTTCAGTCGTGACACCTTTAACATAAACAAGATAATGCAATCATGGCTGCAGAAAATGAAAGGCGTAGGAGAATGCTTGGAAATCTTGCTGAGAACGAGGAGTCGCCGCAACCAAGACGTGTGATAGCACCATTCGGCCATCTTCGTTGTGTGTTTTTATCTTTAGGGTTGTTCACCGTTTGTGCCGTCCGGTCTTGTCTGACGACCCGCGACAGATTATTCGTAACGTGGATGTCCAGGTGTGAGAAAGGTAATTGCTGAGCCCGATTAAACACTTCGCGGGAAACTCACAAACAACAAATAACTTAAGCTTCAAAAGATGCAGCGCGTATTGCAGATACGTGAACGGAACAGATGATGATCAAGACATTCTCAGACGCTTACTGAAGAATGCGCGGAACCTCCTACGTAAAGGAGCATTCTATTATCGACGCAATTGAAACAAAGGAGGGCCTGGCAGTCTTTCGTCAGAGCGGCTGAAGAGACTCCTACTGCACTGCTACGAACACGTGCCGCACTAAAAAATCTCTATTAGAACGCACAGGCGTCGTGGATCGAGGTACACGAAATCTATCGAAACGCGGCGAAGTTCCTGTTTTAAAACAAAGCGTCGCTCCGGGCAGACTGGAAGAGCTTCCTCTCAGAAGATTACATGAGGCGAAAGTGGTTCTGCAACGCGACAGGCGGTTCGACTGGAGAACCGCTTCGATTCGTTCAAGATGCGGGCTATAGCAAATGGCAACGCGCGGTGAAGCATTATTATTATAATGACATTCTGCACGTTGACGACGCAAACGTTAAGACGGTAATACTTTGGGGTTCGCCACAAGATTTATCCGCATGGGGCCCCGCAAAGGCAAGAGCGAAGTTTTACAACCGATTTTCAAAGACCTGACCTCTCAACAGCTTTGTTATGACGGAAGACAACTTGGAGCACTATGTTGACGTGATAAATGCACATAAGCCTGCGATACTTCGAGGATACGCCGATTCCTTATACGAATTGAGCCGATATATCGAACAAAAAGAAAGAACTCATTTGCCCCTACCGTCATTGTCAGGTACAGCTGAAACGCTGCGACCGGAGATGAGGGAAAAAATCGAGAACGTTTTTGGAACAAAGGTCTACAATTTCTACGGCTCAAGGGAAGTAAGCAGCATCGCGGGTGAATGCGAACGCGGGCGCATGCACGCTTTTACTTTCTGGAATGATACTGAGATACTGGACGCAAGTGACGAGCAAGTCGGAATACATGAGCAGGGGCAAGCTCGCGATAACCAATCTATTCAACTACTCTATGCCTTGGCTGACGGTACGAAATCGGCGACCTCGCCGTGCTAGGAACTAAGAAATGCCCCTGTGGAAACTTTTTGCCCACTTTCGAAGAGGTGAGCGGTAGGCTTATCGAACACTTCCTTAAAGAAGATGGAACAACTGTCCCGGTGAGTTCTTTGTTCACCTAATTGGCGTGGTGTGTAATAAAGACGAAATCAAAAAGTTCCAAGTGATCCAAGAAGATTACAGAATGATAAGGATCTTGGTCGTGCCGCAAAAAGATTTAACTGGGAGCTTCAGAAGAGCCGTTGAAAGGGAAATTGATAAAATCATGGGGGATTGTGATATTAGTTGGGACATAACCGGCGAGATCCCGAAAATCAAAAAGCGGGAAGTTTTCATATACGAAGTCGCTGTTGTTGCAGACCTGAAAGCGACGTAACGGGGATATTCGCATGGCTTATCTGGAAGAACTACAGCGAACCTGGGATGAATTTGGTCAAACGGATCCGTTCTGGTCGATATTAACCCACCCGGATAAGAAAGGCAACAAATGGGACCTCGATGACTTCTTTCAGACCGGTAAGAAAGAGATCAACGCACTTCTTGCACATTTGGAGACTTTGCGCTTGCCACTTCGCAAAGAAAAAGCGCTCGACTTCGGGTGTGGCGTTGGGCGGTTGACGCAGGCACTTGCATGCCACTTTCACGTGGTGGAGGGCGTCGATATTGCACCGTCAATGATCGAATTGGCAAACAAGCTCAATCACTATGGAGATCGATGCAAGTTTCACCTCAATGCGAAAGCAGACCTTTCATTGTTTGACGATGAGACGTTTGATTTTATTTACACGAACATCGTGCTGCAGCACATGGAGCCCGCCTACTCAAAAAAATACCTAGGCGAATTCCTGCGGGTATTGGTGCCTGATGGAGTGCTCGTTTTTAAGATAACAAGCACAGCAAGAACTCTTCGGGCAAGCTCTACTTCCACGTGTACTATCCAATTGTAAAAGATGTACACTGGAAGCTGTACCGTAAAATGAAAGGCCCGATCATTGGAAAGGCATTTCATAAAAAAGGGCCAAGTGATGCAATTGCTCAAGGATAACGGAGCAAAAGCGATCGACATCACCAAGCCGCCGGACAAAAAAGCTGGTATAACTGCCGATACTGCGTGGTCAAGGTGAGACCTGCAGATTCAGACGTAACACCAGTGAAAATGCAAAAAAAGCTCGTGTCGAAATCATGCAGTATCAGAAGCGTCTTATATGGAACCTCCGCCGCTGTTTAAGACCACATGGCTCGGCATGGGGTCTTTGGGTCCGCACAACCTGTAGTCGCTAACGAGTCGCATCGCACCGTTTTCTCGATGATTGTCATGAACCTGGAAGCGGTCTTGTCCCACGAGAATTGTTTGCTCCATCTTAGAGCGCCCTCTGACAGCCGTATTCGTGCGCTGTGATCGTGAAGGAGGCCCAAAAGCGGCACGGGCCATTGCATCTGGCCTTGCATCTGTCAGCAAGCCCGTCTGCCCGTGTTTGATCGAGTCTTTATGACCGACAATATTGTATCCGATCGTCGGTGTGCCACTTGCATTCGCCTCAGTGATTGTGAGGCCCCACCCCTCACGAATTCCCGGCGCAAGCAATATGTGTGCTCTTTGCATGAAGATTAGCCTTGAGAGTTTCGTCAACGAAGCCGAAGAACTCAACCGATAATCCATTTGCTAGCCCCTTGAGGTTCGTCAATTCTGAACCGCGCCCGACGACCCATAATTGCGCATCAGGCAGATCCGCTTGGATGAGTCGAAACGCTCTTATAGCGTGATCGACACGGGTCGCTTTCTTTAATAAGCCAACGAAAAGTAGCGTGGGTCGTTTCTCCTTTGCCGGTATACGCTCTAAAGCATTATTGTCGATACCGATAGGCACCTCGTGTATCGTTTTTATGCCAAGCGCCGATAGATCTCGTTTGGTCGACGCGCTGATAGTTACGGTCGGCGTGTCATGATACCGCGAGTACCATCGCGGTTCCACTAAGTGATATATGACGTGACCTACACCGGGCGGGAGCACCGTTATGTGTTTCTCGCCTATAACTTCAAACACAAGGAAAATCACCGGTTCATGCACGTACGTCGGCGCCAGGAACGGTATGAGGGTATATTCATCGATAACAACGTCACATTCGCCCCGAAAATGCTCTTTATAATAGCGTCGCGCGCGCGACCGCACCGTAACATAGTTGCCGATGCGGATCGTGTTGATGCCATCGACGATCTCAGTGCGCGCGCTGCCTGCAAAATGTGAGGCGATGAGACTTACTGTGTGACCTTCACTGACCCATCGCTTAGCTACCTCGTGAGTGAAACGTTCAGCTCCCCCAGCGCTCGGGTGCTTGTGATCTCTCAGATTCAATATGAGGATATTCACCGCAGTGCCCCCCAGACACTCACATGCTCGAGCCCAATCGCCCTTTGGGTTATTCGTATGTTTCAGGACGTCGCGGTGATCAAATACCTTTCCATATAGCACGCCCTCAAATTGTAGCTCTTTAACAAAATTGTTACTTTTTTACAATTTGATTGCGATTAAAAAGCTAAATATTACTCCTTTATCAAAGCTCCACGATGCAGAATGCTGCGCGTTGCCGCCGAACGCGACTACTTGAAAGATTTTTCTGGGTTACGGCTAACACATAGCCTCTGAGACATCATACCATAGGAACCAATACTGTCATGCAACCGCACACGTGCCTGGTCTTACAACCACAAAACTTGTGTCAAACCAGCTCGTAGGACAAGGAATAGCAAATACGTGAATCGGCCGGCCCCGCTTTGGATCTTCTTTTTTGAGAGAAGCGATGGTGCTTGAACTCACAACGGCGGAACGCAGATCGGGCCCTTCACGGTGCCTCAACGACGATGATAGCTCCCCTACTACCTTCATACGTTTTGCGGACGCCGCAACTAGCGGCGGGTTAGCCCTCCCGCAATCCACGAACCCCCGCCCAGGTGTGCAACTGCAACCCTCGAGACCCCTTGGAAAGCGTCGAAAAACAAGTTTTATTGCCCGATGTGCAAGGGACGAGTATGGAGCCAAACTGTGTATTGGACACGAAAAAATGGTTAACAAAATGCTGTTTTCAGCTCTATTAACAACCGCAGTGATTCTTTCAATGCTAGGCGCACCTAACGTCGCATTCGCACAAGCGTCGGTGAGACCTGCAACACCGACTGCGCAAGTGCCGGTGCAATCTGCACCTGCTACCCAAACAAGTCTCACCATCGCTCGACTTACGGCCACCAACCCCACCCTCTCGATGTTCGCGGGCTTACTCACGAAGGCAAATCTCACGAACACTTTAAACCGCTCCGGCAACTTTACCGTTTTCGCGCCGACGAACGCTGCTTTTGCGAAGATGCACCCCACCACCCTTGCTGCCCTGGAGAACAACTCAACTGCACTGAAGCAGGTTTTCAGATACCACATCGTGAAGTCGCGGGTATACGCCATCAACTTCACCGGAAAAGGTAACCTCAACACGCTTGCGGGAGTTAAACTAAATTACTCGGTCAATGCAGTGACCGGAATACACGTAGACAATGCGACCGTAACCCAAACGAATATGAACGCAACAAATGGCGTCATTCACCTCATTGATAGCGTGATGATACCACCTGCTAAAGCGACAACTACGACGACGACAAAAACGACAGCGACCGCATCGTCGCAGGGAGGGTTCCTTGGTCTGCCGGGTTTCGAGGCGGTGTATGCCGTAGCAGGGCTTGTCGCTGTTGCGGTACTTGGCGCTGCGGCGCAGGAAGTAACCCCACCGAATCCTGCGCTTGATGGAACGTAAAGCATCACGGCCTAAGCCACGTGTCACGTCTTAGTAGGTCCCTTATTGGCTCGCAAACTGATCAAAATAGCAGCGAAGACCGTATTCGCAGCAGAAGGCACTTCCACCGTCCTCTAAACGCCTTAATCGCCGACCAGAGACGCGGGTCAAAAAAGCTAGCCGCGCTCCCGATTTCCCGTTTATGCAGGTAGTAGAGCCTCTTGATAATGAGCCCAATAATGACGGTGCCCACTCCTCGTTTAATCAGCGTGGCGTGCCCGTTTTCGTCCGTTGCCACTATCAGCGGACTCAAGCAACAGCGTGGTATCGCCCCCGGGCCACAGTTCGGGGAAGGAGGGCGCCGTTCTCGAGGCCTTCGCGTTCGCGGAGCTGTTGCTCGCTGCGGATGTGGGGCTCAGCGAACTCCCTGGCAAGCTCAGCGCGCGTCTTCAGTTCCAGCTCCACGAGCTTCGCCGTCGGGACATCAGAAAAGTCACGCTTGTCCAGCTCACCCGTGATGTGCTCGAGCCTCGCGCTCAGGCGCTCGATGCGTGCTTGCGTCGTCATCCAGCAGGCCTCGCGCAACGCGTCGAGTTCCATCGCCTTCATGTTTTCGACTTCCTCTATGTGCTCACTAAGCCAATTCGCCACCGTCTGTCTCCGAACGCCGACGGTGTCCGCGATCGTCGCAAGTGATTTTCCCTGCGCCCGCAGTTTGAAGCACGTGAGCTTTGTCTCTGTGTCCTTCATCGTTCACTCCGCTCGCTGTCTGCACGGGAGTGGATCGCGTCCTTGAGCCACGACGCTGGGGTAGAATAATATCCCGTGGCGGGTCTGGTAATACGGGATGCGGCATCGTCGTTATCGATGAATGCTCGTCTAAGAGCGTCCGGCCGGGTGTTGATCATGTACGTCTTTACCTCCTTCGAGCAGTGGACAAGCACTCGGTCATGCCGTGCACGTTCGGCCCGCTTCATAAGATTGAGATCTCTGTGGTCGTGGCCCACGTGCTCATCTAGCGATCGACGTTTTTTACGTCGCTCTCATTCACCGCCTGCTGCCGGAGGCGTATGGTGCCAAACACGTCGCCACGATACGCCGGTCGAGTTTCTCAGAGCACTGCTCCATTTTTTTTCATGTCGTATTTATCAGGGAAAGATACCAAGCTTTCTCGTGCAGAGCGAAAGTAATCGTGCATTCCGCCCTACCTCGTTATACACATCCGTGCACGGCGTCAACGCCCGGGCGCGCCGATAGCTGTGCGCTGAGACTATTACACACACGTCCCCCGTTGTTGAGAGCCCCAACAAACGACTAACAATAATTATTATCTAATTAAATTTATAAAAATATATAAATAATAGATACGATGCTTCCTATGGACTCGAACGCAAAAAAACGCGAAAAAGCCGCGTTCCGGGCTTCGTGCGCAGCTCATCCCCCACTACACGATCGCACGTCCCATCCGAGGCACGCATGTGGTCAACTGTTGGTGCGCTTTTGGTGCGGTTTTGGTGCGCTTTTGGTGCGGTTTTTTTTACTCGTCAGGTATCACGCCGGTTGACGGGTCTCCCACGACGCATAGCCCGATAAACCCTTATCCCAAGCTAACGCGTCGTGGTATGTTTGGCATCAGGACCCAATGAGCTAGATATCCGCTTCGGCTCGTTCACGTTTCGCAACGTTTTATGACGGCGACGCTCACTATTCGTCGCCCGAGTCCATTGCGAGAGCGCCAGGCCACAGCGGGAGGTGTGAGAGATGAGAGCGCTTACCGCGGCAATCGCGATCATACTGCTGCGTATATGGCGATGTTAAGCGCGTACTACCAAGTCCTTCACGTGCTCAGTTACCTTCAGAGCCGCGGCAACAAGCTCGCGGGACCGCGGC
>CAVRAO010000005.1:0-35969 GCA_963719035.1 Methanobacteriota archaeon
TCAATAAGCCACTATGTTGAAACAAGTGGACGACAAGAAAAAGATACTCTTCTTATGCACCCATAATGCCGCACGCTCGCAGATCGCCGAGGCGTTTATCACTGCACGGTTGGAGGATCGATTTGTAGCACGCAGCGCGGGAAGTGAACCGACTGAGGTGCATCCATGCGCCGTCGAAGTGATGGTCGAACTTGGCATCGACTTGTCGAGACAACGTGCGAAATCATTGAACGAGTCTGATGACATACCCTTTGACTATGTTGTTACCATATGTGCTGACGCCGCGGAGAACTGCCAAATTTTTCCGGGTGGAGCGACTTACATCCACCATCCCTTCGATGATCCGGAAGTGGTTGCGGAATCAGGCGCCGAGCACGTGCGCCTTTCAGATACGTGCGTGCCGAATCGGAGAGTGGATCGAGGCTACATTTTCTCAAAATCCGTAAGCCTCTAGCAATATTAGTCGAATATGATTTAACGAAAAGAACACAGAGCTAGTTTGAGTGTTGTCGTTTAGCTGCGCACGTCTCCAACAAACGCGTATTCGCGGCCGGTAGAAAAAAGAAAAAAGTGCCAATCCAAATTTATCAAACCGGCTGTGCGTCTCTTCTAATCTAACGCAGTCAAACCCGTTATGCGTCGCAGCTGAGCATGACTATCCGCGATAGTGGCCTCTAGCTGCTGGTGCGTCGTGTCCGCTAGCTCTAAGATGTGCTTTGCCTCTCCCTGTTTCAAGCTAGCCTCGAATATGACTGCGGCGTGTTGCCCGCCGTCAAGCGATTTAATCTCATCCTTGAGCATTTTGGCCGTCCGCTCCGCGTTGCCGATTTCAGTTTTCTTGTTGGCGACATTATTCGTACTGACAGCGACGCGGCCTGCCTCGTCTTGTTCTGTTTTTGTTTTTTCTTCCATCAAAGGTACAACGACGGGTGATAGCTTATAGCTGCGCAGGTTCAATACGTCGAAAAAGGAGGGAGTCCAAAACTGTCTGAGCGCATGCGCTGCGCGCTACTATATTGAGATAAAAGTCGTTCCTGTAGGCGCCTCAGTTTCGTATTTGTGGCGTGGAGAATGAGACGCCCCGCCGTTACGTGTGACACAAAGGCACTGTCACGCTTTTCCACACAATCCCGGTCTCACGCGGCCTTATGAAACTACTCCGTGTAGTCCTGATTGGAGATGAACGTGATGGCAACGAATGCAACGACCATAAAAAACGGGGCCTGCTGGTATGGCCCCCATTTCGGCTGCTTGAACACCACAAACGATCCGAACTGCACCAAGTGCGCAGAGCGTCTCGCCCACGCCGTGGACAGCGAACGTCACCCCGGCATAGCAGCGCTAACTGAGTGATGGCAAACAAGCAATCAAAAAAGGTTTTGGGCGCGGGTACAGCGCAGAGAGCTGATAGCGTTTGTGATCAAAACAAGGCACGTCTGTGGCTGAGCGATTTCCGCAAGTTTGCAGAGCAATATGGAGACATCATAGGCTGGGATGCCACGAACCGCAAATATGTCTTGGCGCACGGTATCACGGGAATTGATTGGGAGCACTACAAGCATCCGTTGCTGGAACACGTCTATGACGTGTATATAAAGTGCTGGAAAAAAGTAGTGTTCACACGTGAGACGAAAAAGGTCAAGCACCGGTTGTTGGCGCTTAATTAGACAGTCCATCAAACAATTCGGTTGAATGAGGATTACGTTACATCAAGCGTTTGCTTTTACACGGGACGTTCAGTGTGCAGACTAGGCTAGAACCGCGAAAATCCTGAGCTGAGTTCGTGCACGACGACGGTCGACCCACCCGTCGTCTGGGAGAGTCGCATCTTTTCCAACAGACTCTGACTTGGCTTGCCGTAGATGTCGATTTGAGACAGATTGATGAGCTCTTGCGGGAAAGCGGATCCTGTCATTTCCATGTGCAACTCCACTGATGCGGAATTGGGGTGTACCTGGATGACTGTCAGTTGCGTGCCGCCTTCGTTGAGGTATGCGTTATAGGCGCTCATCTGAGGCTCTTTTGCCTTGACTAACTCGACCAAATTGTTCATTACCGCCTTGAGCTCCTCGAGCTTTCCCTCACGGATTTCAGAGCAGCCTACGATCACTATATTCTCTGACATGTTATCACTCCTTTAACGGACATTCACGCTGGATGATGCGAAAAGCCTTCTCCTGTTTATCCAAGACCATAACAACGTTTAGAAGTAGACTGAAGAACAGACCCGCGGATACTCCTTCTATTGCGTGCTCATCTTTCTCATCGTTCGCCTTTTTCACTATTTCAAAACCAATCGTGTCGCAGAAACGGTTATACGTGGAAGTGTCCGCTTCAACTTGTGGAGGTAGGTAAAATATGGGCGATATAGACATAGACGACTTAAAAAAGTATTGGAAGCGTTGAGTAACAGGAACGCACTGCACGATGGTGATGTTATAGAGGTAGCCAAAGAAGGCGAACAAGAACCAACCAGGGTAGCGATTTCTGTAATTGATAATGAAGTGGAGTGTAACCAATGTGGTCCGCCGACGCCGCGCAAAAACAAGCAGCAAAGCCATTAAGCCGCTGGGTGATAAGCGCGTGTTAGCCCTATACGCACACGCTAGTGTTTGGAATGACAAATTGCATTATTAGGACACAAGGAGAACACATGATAACAAGCGCTTTTTCACTATTATCGATTGGCGGGGTGGCTATCGCTACTGGGGTTGTGGGTCTATTGGCGTTGGTCACCATCGTCTTGTTCTTTTCTATTGGTCAACCCTTCGGCACAATTAATGATTATTGCATTGGTCTGACGGCAATCTTGAGCATGGTTTTAGTTTGGATGTTATATCCCGAACATCATGCGCAGTCGCCGATCTTAAGCCAGGTTTTGCTTATTGTTGCATTGATCGGCGCGATAGTTGTTGTTATTGGTGCAGCACTTACCATCTCAGGAAAAACTGGCTTTTACCTGTCAGGCATGTATATGGCTGCTGGAAACGCCTTGATTGGATTGTGGCTATTAGGACTAAACTACTCTGCTCTGAGAGGCGATCCTTGGCCGCACAGTCTGACCATATTGGGGCTTGTTAGTGGTGTGTTCTTGGCACTCGGCCTGGTGGCCATTCTTGGGATAATCCGCGGCATTGATACAAAAGAGTACGTATTTTCTACATACAATGGTATTTGGGGGACAAGCTTTCTTGGATCACTTGTTCTTTATCCCATCTGGTGCATTCTCTTAGGACGCTATCTCTTGCTAAGTTAAATTGACGAGAGATTGTATAGCAATCAGGTGCAGGTATACAATCCTATGCTTAAGCCACAAAAAAAAGAATATTTTGAGTTATTTGGCGCCATAAAAAAGGGTTTTGAGAGTTTTGCGAGGCGATATAGTGGGATGGAATGGATCCAATCGAGCGTATATTCCGACCCACGGTGCGAGGCATCGAGTGGAGTAATTATCGGCATCCCTTGCCCGAGCACGTGTATGCTGTGTATATGCAATATTGGAGAGCCGTGCAGTTCGATCTGTGATTACATTGCGTGATGGGCAAAACGTAGTCAAAGTGGGATGGAAAGCGGAACCCGGCCAGTATCCCCAGACGGATTTGCTCACGTGTGCGATCACCGCCGAGCGGGCAGGCTTCGACTACTTTTGTCGGCTGTTCGCCGGCGAGTTGAAAAAAAATCGAAAACTTCTATTAGCTCTTGTTGTTTAGTTGCTGTTTGGATCTGGGGAGAACAATACGGTATTTAGTAGTTAATTCGATACTGGGCCTCATCGTACTAGCTTTGGCGAAATTCCTTGGACTCCCAGTGCCCATAAATTGGATCACTGTACTTATTTG
Organism: Methanobacteriota archaeon; assembly: GCA_963719035.1. Classification (GTDB taxonomy): domain Archaea; phylum Halobacteriota; class Bog-38; order Methanoflorentales; family Methanoflorentaceae; genus Methanoflorens. Next base: position 3,840 of record CAVRAO010000005.1, read on the forward strand.
TGCACTGGCGGGTATCCCTGGAGCTTTGCTCGTGATACTATTATACTGGCTCGGCATCGTCATCCCCATCATCATCCCGTAAATAAAAAGCAGATTTTAGGGGCAAAATGCATTCCTTGCGTTGCCAGACCCATTAGTCCCTTGCGAACTATCCGCACCTAGAATTTCTACTTCCCCAGTCGATAAGCGTAGTTCATGTAAGTTGATAAATCCCATGAAAGCACCAGAGAAGGCTCCACATAACAATGAAGGCTACACTCTACGCAGTCCCGTGTTCCCTTCCAGTCAAATCCGCTGATCGCCGATTTTATACCAGTTTCTAAAACCGAAGCGCTAGCCGTGTATTCGTTGCGAACATAACAAGGCAGCACCAATTTTCCATACGGGTCGACGTTAATTACCGCCCAGGGCTTACACCTCCATCTCTTCTCATGAGCTATCACTTTAAAATAATTAATCGAATTAACGAGCGGGTAGCCTTTTTTCTTCATATCAACGAGTTTCCTAGCTATCTCTGCGACTTCGTGAGCGTTGAGTGCAGACGCCTCGGCGTCGGAGTACGCATGAGCAACGGAGACGGATATTCCGGCACCCAACTCCTTTGCCAACCGCACCATGTCCTCTATCTCATTCAGGTTCTCCTCCACGATCGTCGTGTTGATTGTCACAGGACCCCGCTGTGTGGCCGCAGCTACACCCCGTATAGCTTCTTTGAAGCACCCGTTAACGCCCCTGATCTCATTATGGGTCTTCTCCAAGCCGTCTAGCGAAACATAGACGACGCCGTTGATGTATGGTGTAATTTCATCTATCCTTGATTCGAGGAGAGTGCCATTGGTTATGAGACTCGTGTGCAGCGGCAGAGAACGAGAATAAGCAAGAATCTCGACCAAGTCTTTTCTAAGCAGCGGCTCTCCGCCTTCAAACGCTATCGCACAAACACCAGAATCATAGATCTGCCTTAGAATCGCTTTTTCTTTCTCCAGAATCAAATCTTGGCTGGATCGTTTCCAGAAGGGGCACATCTTACACCTGAGGTTGCAGTTGTACGTGAGCTTGTGTCCGCAGAACAGCGGAGCCCTTACTCCCAGCGAGTTAGAGATGAGCCCTCGATATATCCTCAGACCTAGTCGCAACGTTTCCCTGTAGGCGCTTGCGTGATTTTCTGTGTTAGTATACTTGGTTGCCCGTCTCATTTTCTAGGTCATTTGTGTTTGTGGATCTATAGAATAAAAACAAAAGCGAACGGCGACTTAAAAATTTCTATTCTATGCGAACGAATTTGTGCAACATCTATTGCATATATTACAGCTCATTCTTGGCCTTATTTGCGCTTAATAGTAAGTCTGTACAAACGACATGATAGTTGAATCTTATATTTCGCGCAGAACGCGAAAGAATACAAAATCTTTTTTTGAGAAGTCGCTAAGCACGCAGCACTAACCGTTATTTTGAGGCCCATGTACGTTAGCCGCATTAAGGTAATATCCGTTCTCAAAGTGATAATGTGTGCTTGACTATATGGGTTAAAATCCCGTCAAGCCGTTGGTTTGTCAGAAAAGTGTATGAGGGTCTAAACACTCTTTTAAATGTGGTGGCTCGTATTAACTGCAATAACATAACTGGAGGGACGAACTTGATCGAAAGCGACTTTGAAGAGCTGAAAAAACGAGTTGAACAGCTTGAGGCGTGTTGTAGAGAATTGCGGGAGAAAATACGTCCTGAAAAACTAGTGCCAGATATCTACGAATTTGACGATGAGTTGGCCCGGCTCAAAGGCCGCCTTTAAGGTTTATTTGACATGGCACTTTTTTGAAAGTGAGATTAGCCCGAATGATAAGAACGGTACAAGCACCGCTATTCCACACCAGCGTACGCTTTGACAGGCGCCTAGTGAACACACCACCCTGATCAAGCACAGCGCTTCATGCTTTCTTCAAACAACGTTACCACTGAGACATCAGTCCTTTGATAATTCCTCACAGACGAATTTGGTTTCTCATTGAAAGTGCTATACGCGAAATTGCTCAGAGGAAAGCTTCACCATATAGTCGGCAGTAGAATCCGACTACTCGCTGCTGGAAACATAATTGCCAACTAGTAATTTGTCATGCTGTCCTTATTTTTGACCAAGACTGCAAGTGGATTATGCGCGTTTCCACGTGTTTCTTAACGCGTAGTTATAGAGCTTGGTTCGAGAGTGGCGTTAACAAAAAGGCGCTTTTTTTAACAGCGTGTTATGAATCGCACGTTTGTCTCACCTGAAAGTAGCGAATCGAACATATGATGAGCTGAGCTGCGAGCGTAATCGGGGACAAAGGTGGACTCGGCTAAGGTAGGAATGGCGATAGTCGTTGTGCTGAGCTGCGGTTTTTCGACGATTGCCCTCGCAAGAGTTAACGGGTCGCGCCATCAAGGGAGTGCTCCCGCGTCCGTCAAGGTTTACGGTGCCCCTAACGATAGCCGTTTGATTCGAGGGCTACTTCGGCATTAACACGGCGTCAATGATGTGAACGACCCCGTTAGTGCACTCAAGGTTGGCTTCTTTAACCGCAGCATCGTTTATCTTGATCCCGTGCCGCAACCAATGATGTTCGTGAACCTCGAGCATATCACCTTGGACAGTAAGAAGAGTCTGCTGCTTGGCCAAATCAGCCGCAAAGTGCTTGCCGGCCACCACGTGATACGTAAGAACGCTCGTCAGCTGTTCCTTGTCTTTGAGCAAACTGTCAAGTGTGCCAGCTGGAACATTACTGAATGCCTCATTATCAGGAGCAAAGATCGTCAAGGGGCTTTGCCCTTTGAGCGTTTCTACCAGATCAGCTGCAATCGCTGCCTTTAAAAAAGTGGATAAATCATCAGCTTGCGTTACTAAGGTCGCAATATCTACATTGAACTTCAATTTAGTCACCTGCTTTACGATTTGGCTTAAAGCCGTTTCTTTTTGGACAGTTATGATAGTTTAATTATCGCGCTGTACGCGCGAATAAGCGTAAAAGCTCAAGCTTTTAAATAGGCTCCTTATCGCGACGGAGCTCCGAGGGAAGTCCCCGTTCTGTCTGCAGCAACGTCTCTAGATTCGCGACCTTTTGCTATAAGAGTAGTTCAATTTTGTCTTGCAGGCCTATGGCGACCACGTCCCTCGAATTCTTCGCCAGCTGCGGCTTTTCTGTAAACGAACGGTTGCACTCATTTGCTCCGCAAAAAGAAAACGTATAAGATTATTCGAGCTAAAATAATCGCACTTAAGTGAAAAAGTGCGGCGTGTGGGCAAGTCAAAAAGTACTACGTTGAATGCCAACTATGCGGTGTACGGGTAACGCGCCAGAATTCCTAGAGCGGCGAGGGGGATACTATGACCGACGATAAAAATAACGGCAGAGTGTTGCGCTAACCAGCGACGGAAAGCAAGCGATCAAAAAGGCGTTGGGCGGGGTACAGCGCAGAGAGCTGATAGCGTTGGCGATCATCATCGGTATGTTGATAGTCACCGCCACGCTAATCGTGGTGTATTTATTAGTTTAGAGGCGATATCGGTCAAAGGAGGTGGTAAGGTATATGGGCGTCAGGGACTTAGTATGGCTTATTATCGTGATTATAGTCATAGTCGTCGTTTGCGTTTTTTGGGAATCCTCTAAGAGGATTAGACAAATCACTTGCTTATGACGACTGGACGAACGGAATTACCTTAATCATACAAAGCTCGCTTGGCGTTACACGGCGTATCGTGCTTGCAGGCCCCCAAACCGTATCCTACGACCATGATGGGCTTGCGCCTGCCCCACTTATCCGAAAGCCAGCCGGAAAAGATTTTGAGGATGCTCGCCTTACTTTCCGCCATTCCTCGATCGCTCCCACGTAACGTAGCTTGCACCGATGACGCTGACGAGGAACAGCGGTATCAGGGGATAGATCATCTCACTGCTGATATAGTAAAGAGGCTCACCAGCCCCAGGACGATGATGTTTGGTCCCAGACCCGCCAGCATCCGATCCCTCACGTTTGAGCTCCTCATCTCTTCATTCGAAGGCATATAAGGTCTCGGTCATTTCGCAAAATCATTAACTGTCGTCGCCATATACCTTCATCCCGCGCGATTTCACCAGATGGATGCTGGCCGACGTAGCGCGACTAAAATAGCGAGTAAAAAAGCGGTAATCACAAGCAATGGGGTCGCATCAAGATACACGGTGACTTCCTCAATCGGCTAGCGATCTTGTGGGAGTCATCAGCCTTATGCGATTACAGTGAACTCCATCACCCGTATGTGGGACATAACCATTCTTACATAGCTATTACTACTATCTCGCTCCCGCACGAAAAGTGCTTTGGGGACATCAAGTCACTTGGAATGAGTGAATGTATCCAACAAACAGCTGAAATCGAGGACACGAAGTGCGGGAACAGACGACACTGAAAGAGAGCGAAAATGTTAAACAGTTGGAATACCAATTTATATATTAAGACTAAACCCCCTCCTTGCAAGTCGATATGTTGCACGTCTTGTTCTTGGGCGTGGTTTAGTCTCTCCGCAATTTATTGAATCGATAACCTTACACAATCTATGGTTTTCGGGTTCGGCACGCCAAATGTGCAAAAAATGAGCGAGAAGCTCGACATTAAAAGGCTCATCAAGGCCTTAGGGTATGAGAAGGACAGTGACGTTCGCCGTGAGGCTGCAAAAGCCCTTGGCAAGATCGGCGATAGCAGGGCAGTGGAACCGCGATAAATGCGCGTCAGCGACTCTGACAGTGACGTTCGCCGTGAGGCTGCAAAAGCCCTTGGCAAGATTGGCGATAGCAGGTCAGTGGAACCGCTGATAAATGCGTCAACGACTATGAAAGTCGGGTCCGCTGACGGGTGCGACCCCCCTTTCTAAGATAGGTAAACCAGCCTTTGAGCCGTTGATAAAAAGCGCTCAACGACTCTAACAATGAAGTTCGATGTGCGGCTGCTAAAGCCCTTGGTGAGATCGGCGACAGCAGGGCAGTGGAGACCTTAACTAAGGCGTTAGACGATACTTGCGTGGACTTAGGCACGAGTGCAAAGGAAGCCCTTCGCAATATGAGCATCAACAGAGGATGCTGTATGGTATAGCCCTCACTGAATGCGCCGAGTTCCATAGGTGCCAGTTGGGCTCAGTAGGCCATCTACAGACGAATACGTGACTGGATTTGGGGAAACAGCGCCTATAAGAAAGCGATCAACCGAAACTCCGACTTCTCGTAATAGTTCACTTCTGAGGAAGAATTTTCCGGCAAAATCTTACCTCTTCCAAAAGAGTAACAATAGGTGATAGACTTAAGCGTTATCGTTTTGGTTGCTAGATGTATCCTCACGATATCTTCTTGCGGCTAGACGTAAATGGAATCCGCTAAATGCTTGAAATCGAAAAAAGAAACAATAAGCTAGAAGATGAGGATTAGATTATAGGGACCCATTTCTAACTTTTTTAATCAACAAGTCTGCTATGCGGTTATAGTAATCTTTGACTGTATTTGCGAAGGTTGATAACAACTATCACCCGCAAATTTTAGTATGACGTTGTACGTGCCCGGATTCAAGCTGCTTGTGTCGAGATACGCTGTATAAAAATAGTCGGACCTCCAGACTATCAGCCAATTGTCGCAGAGACCGTTCCGTGGCCACAAATCCGGATCCCTGACGCAAGAACATTGATTCCCATACTGGTTCCCTTTGCCACATTTGGATCGCTGACGAATTGTATTGAGGTCGCTATCATCGCTGAAGGTGTAGGCGTCGTTGCAGTTGGCGATGCGCTCGGTGATGGTAAACTGTGGGAGAAGTTGTGGCGGCTGTGGTGGTGGCAGCTGTGGTGGTGGGAGCTGTGGTGGTGGCCGATATAGTAGTCGAAGAATTCGTGCTTGGCATAGCACTTGGTGTTTGATTAGTATTGCTTGTCGTGCAACCCGCTACTAAAATAGAAAGACCCACGAGCAATAAAGAGCTATCGCAGTTATTAGTTTTAGTTGCATATGCTCATGAAGAGGCGAATGTTGGCTTAACGTTTACTGTTTAGAGAGATTAAATTAAACGCGTTATACACTCTTATATTCCTTGAACAACCGCGTTATCATCTCGTCATACGTTTCGCCTTTCTCACGATGACTTGGGGGAGAGCTTCAATCTCCTCGGAACGACCTCTTGCATCCCGCGTTTGATGTTTCCTTCCCTTGTTGCAACAAATGTAGCACATCTGGTCTCGTTCCGATCGTATCCATTCTCTTTTTTAGACAGCACTCCTCACACCCATCTACCGCGACGAGATTTTCCTCGTCTTGGAGTTCCTCCTCCAGCGGACGTTTCAGGGCGGGAAAATGGAGATGACGAGCAATCAGTTTCGGATGTCGGTAACGGAGCCAGGTTCCGGTCCTGGTGGTGAGCTGCCCCGTATGGGAGATCCCAGAGCACGTCAGGAGGGGACCTGCCGGTCATCCTTCATGCCGTTTCCTCTCGTTGTCGAACTACTAGTAGATTCATTCGGTTCCCTGATCCGGACTATCGATTAAAAGTTTATTGGAATTCCTAACACCTTAAACGCCCATTATCGCATTTGCGACGATCTGCTTAGTTTCTCCCCTATACTGGAGACGGCAGCTAACAACGAATCTTAATCTGACCAGCTTTCGGCTGTCGCATCTGCGGGCTGCGGCCCGGTCCCTACCACTTTTATGCTCCGCACCGCATCCGCGACGTCACGTAGCTCCTCAGAGGTGAGCACCACACGTTGTTGGATCGCTTGCGCAGACGGGTCATTCGCCATACACTCAAGCGAAAAGGGCGTCTCATCATCGACCCGCGCACCCTCAAATCCGGCATCACGAATGGCCTGCAGATAGGCGTCTTTTAAGATCGCCCCAGATAAACATCCAACATACGCGTCAATCGACTGTTGCACGGCATCAGGCAGTTCCTTGAGTACGACGATATCGGAAACGGCAATGCGGCCGCCAGGCTTGAGTACCCTGAATGCTTCGCTAAAGACGGCCCCTTTATCGGGGGTCAGATTGATCACGCAGTTAGAGATCACAACATCAACAGAGTTGTCTGCAGCAGGCAGATGCTCAAGCTCCCCGAGCCTAAACTCGACGTTTTCGTAGCCACCAGAGCGCGCGTTCGCCCTCGCCTTGTCGATCATAGCGGGCGTCATGTCAACGCCGATAACCCTTCCCCCTTCGCCTACAATGTTGGCAGCGAGGAAACAGTCAAACCCAGCGCCCGACCCTAAGTCGAGCACGGTCTCGCCTTCTTTGAGTGTGGCTAACGCAGTTGGATTTCCACAACCAAGGCCAAGATTTGCCCCATCAGGGACCGAGCGTAGCTCTTCATCCCTGTACCGAACGGCCTTGCTAAGCTCGTAAGCTCGATCGGCGCTGCCACAGCAGCCGCCTACTGGGATAAGCGTCAGGGGGTCGCGTTCACGCTTCGCAACCTTTGCATATGCGTCTCTCACGACGCGTTTAACCTTGTCTTCTTCCATGTTACATACTCCTCCTTTTTAGTGTAAGCCCATAAAGATGGGGCCGAGCACGTCTTTTACCGTTCCTGAGAGCGCATCAGCTTTGATAAGCGAGATGCAACAGACCGATCCGTCACGCTCGTGGCCCACCAGAGCTAGCTTATCTCCTGCGTGGATACCAGCGCGCTCGCGCAGCTCTTTTGGCAGCACCATCTGTCCGCGCTCATCAATGCTAATGACTGCTTCGACCTTGCAGGTAGTGCTATCGCTTTCAGGCGTACAACAAACGTCTTTATCAGTCATGACAACCTGAACGTACTTTGATGTTCAGCCTACTTAAATATTTCTGTAAAATCAGAATAATCGGAATAATGTGCAGAAATATAGGATTTCGAGAACGATAGTTTATCTAGCGCTCCGACGAACCTCGTTGCCGAGTGAGCGGTATTGGGTTTTACCAACTGAGCGTATTCCACTAACCCCGCGATTACTCCACTATTTTCAAGTTACATTTCCTATGACGATTTCAAAGACGTATCGAATTGAACGACGTAAATCCACAGCTATAAATAACATCAATATATGCAAATATGAATATATAAGGGCATTATAATGTAGGGCACATTGTCTGGAGGTAATGGGCTAGCCGATAATTGTTCACATATTTTCGAGGTAATCAGAATGCCACGATCGGCCCAAAGGATGACATTGTTGCTGCTGTCTATCATTGCTGCATTGTTGCTCGTAAGTTCCACAATAATTAATACGTCGGCAACCACGATCGTCCAACTCCAGCCTAACACGGCTAATTCGGGTGACAAGGTGTTAGTGTCAGCCAACATGGCGCGAAATGCAAGTACGGTCACGCTTTCGTATTACGCTGATTTAAACAAGAACGGCAAGGAAGACGACGGCAGCGCGTCGGTGAAAATAGCGAACGCCACTGATGGACGCGCAAACGATGCTGACAACTCTACCAATGGTTTCATACTTTTCTCGTGGCGCACTCCACAATTCGCCCCTGGGCAGTACGTCCTCAAAGTTGAAGATCCAAATGGACCGACAAGAACCACTGTTTTGACTGTACAGAATGCTCAGCTCAAGCTGATACCAACGATCTACGGGCCAAACATCAAGACGGACAAAGGACTGATTAAACCAGGAGACACTTTTTCTGTAAGTACGCAGGTGACTGGTAACTGCCGCCTTTGTCATACGACAGATAATCCGACGACGCAAAACCCAGGCGTAGATGAACAAAAGGTCAAAAAGGCGTTTTCTGCCGATTTAAGTCAAATTACAGGGAGTCCAAGCGATACTGCCGTTGCTCCCGATTATGTGCATCACCTTTTAATCCAATGGATGCCTCTTGCGAGCAAAACGCTTGCCGATAATAAGACTGTCAGTATCACCGTTACTGGCACTAATCCTGCTGGCAACTTAACAACACAATCGATAGCGTTCGCCGGCGTAAACAAAGCAGTCAATATACCACCAAAGTCAACAAACGAAGACAATCAGAGCAATACTGCTTCAGCACAATCAACTGGTTCGACAAGCAGCCCACTGCCTGGATTTGAAGCAGTGTTTGTCGTGTTAGGATTGACTTTTGTAGCTTATTTGGTGAATAGAAGGCGATAGTTATGCGAAAACATATTTCCACAGTAATCGTGGTCGGACTACTGCTTGTGGCGATGATCTTCGCTGCAGGGTGTACCTCCAGCGATAACTCACCTACTCCAAGCGTCCCTTCGGCGACAAGGGATCCAAAGTTCGTTCCAAAAAACATATCAGGATATTGTACCTACTCGGACCGCTCTGTGGGTATCTCGATACATACCCCTCTTCGTGGCAAGCGAAAAATGGTTCAGGCTACGAGATCGTTAGTTTTAACGTGAGTGGATCCCCCAGTATGTCGTTTACGATTTATACCCAGGACTTTTCAGGGACATCGACAACGCTTAACGACTTCTCGCAGAGTGCGCTGCCAACGAATTTGACTAACTTCAAGCTGCTCAACTCCACCAATACCACGCTTTCGGGTTATCCTGCCAAGAAGCACGTATTTACATTCATGACTTTCGATAGTGCGACTGCACAAGGCATGCTTCAGCTCACTTTGGTTAACAGAACTGGTTATATGTTGCTGTATGTAGCGACGCAGGACGTTTACCCGAATTACCTGGGAATTGTGCAAAACATGACGCAGTCGTTTAACGCAGTCAAGTGACTAGGCCAAGGCACCAATCCCAACACTGTTTCCAAATCCGGCGGTTGACTTTTCGCAGTCTCTGCGCTATCTGGAAAAAAAACAGAAAAACTACATTTATTCAGGAAAGAGAGGGATAACAAATGTTCCTCAGTGACTATACCGTAAGGTTAGTTCTCTCAGACTGCAATCCTTCATCTCAAAAGGTGAACGCCCTCGTGGATCTATCTGAGGACATTAGCGAGGTACTTCCCTATCTCAACACCGTTCTGAAAGGATTGCAGTATGATCAGGATGAGAAGTTCTTAACCGTGAGGAAAGAAGGGCGCTTGATTACCTTCAGGTCAAAACAGATAGCAGTCGCTAAACTAGAGGATGAAAATGAAGCAAGGTCGGTCATGGAAGAATTGAAAGAGATTGTGAATGCGACTTACGCGAATAGAGATCATATCAAACCGACCTATAGTTCTAGACCGGCCCCCCGGCCTCTTGAGATCTTTAAACTCATGCCGGGAAATAACTGTAAAGAATGTGGGGAGCCAACCTGCATGACCTTCGCTTTAAAACTGGGTAATGACGAAGTGAAACTAAGCCAGTGTCCGTTGCTCTTCAAAAAAGAATTTGAAGTAAACCGTTCTATACTAAACGAGATCTTGCCCGACTTGGAAATATGACGTGGAAAAGAAGGAGCCTTTGTACAAAAGAAAAACAATAAAATTAGCTTTTTGGACCTTCGGACGATGCTGTTTCTTATCGGATCTTTATAACCTCAAATAGGCTGTCGATCGCAGTGGCATCTTTTCACTCTTTTCTATAGCGCAAGACAACCCAGCCTCCGATCGGTGGCCCTCTAAATCTCCTTCCCCTTGTTCACCGCGCGTAACTTACCTCGTCGGCCCCACGTTACCTCGAAACCTCGCGCTGTCAACACGTCTGCAATTTTTGCACCATCTCGGGCATACTTGACGACGATGGCTCCGATCCGATCAAAAACGTTTTGCGGGGTATGCGTAAGGATGTCGAGTTCAGCGCCTTCACAATGCATTTTAAGAAAATCGATGCGGTCGAGCCCATTGGAACTGAAGACATCCGCGAGCGTGACAGATTCGACGTCAATGGCGCTGACAAAACCCCGGCCGTTCGACGGATAGAACGTGTGTCCGTAACTCTTTTTCTCAGAAATCCACAGCCTCTTAATGCCGCGTGAATCACTGACCGCTTGCCTGAGCGCTTTGACGTTGTTTAGCCCGTTAAGAGCTATGTTTTTCTGCAAAAGCCCAAAATTGCGAGGATCCGGTTCGTAACAGATTACAGTGTCGCTTGACGTGGTCGCTTGTACGGTAAATACTCCTATGTGTGCCCCGATATCAACCACCGTTCGGTACACGGGCCATTGTGAGTATAGGTCGTTGCGAAGGATCTCGTTAAGGATTGACAAATCCCCCATTTTAGGACGGAGAACGTATTTTAAGCCATTTCGCGTGGTTATCAGTGTCCCACCGTCCATCGGTGCAGATGGAAAGAAACGGATGAATAGTGGTACGTACCAGTTTCTTACGAGTACGACTATTCCAATGAACGCGTTTATAAGCGCAGCTATTCCCTTGACGTAAGAGAACAAGCGTTTGACCGCCCCCACTAGCACCACCTCAATTGTGCAGACACACGATTAAACTCTCTCAAAACTAAATGCCGCAGCATTATCTTTCGGTTATTTTTTCGCGGTCATTTTGTCACCTATTGGGCGCGAAAGTTAGGGTCGGATCGTTAGTATATTAGATGGCATTTTCCAAAAATCCTCAAAAATCTAAGAGGCACGTCTGAATATTCATATTACCGACTGCTTCCCTCTTAGTTTATCCAAAGCGATTAAGGCCGCCGTTTGAACAGGCAGTATGGTGTCGCTCTGCAACTCTTTTAACGGCTCCACTGCGCGTAAATCGCCAAGCTCTCCAAGTGACGTGGCCGCTGCTATTCGGACATCATAAACAGGATCACGCAATGCATCGATGAGCGGGGGAACCCCTCTAATGTCGGACAACTTGCCAAGAGCTTCAACCGCCGCTCTTCGAACCTCCCATTCATCATCTGAGAGCACCTCGATGAGGGATGGCACAGCCTGTCGTTCTCCGACCTTACCAAGGGCAACCGCAGCTATCGTGCGGATTTCTTCGTTTTTATTTCCAAGAACGTGTATGAGTGTGTTGACTGCTTTTTGATCGGCTATCTCGCCAAGCGCTTCTGCCGCTTTGACTCGGACAAACTCTCGTTCATCCCCCAGCGCTTTTGTAAGTGCTGGTACTGCTCGTTGCGCTCGAGCAACACCTAAAGCCCTTGCAGAAGCGGCACGCACGCGGTAATCGCGTTTGTATTGGAGGGCTCTTATAAGCCCAGCACTGTCTCCGTTTGCAGCTAGTTTTGCTATATTTGGTTTGAATAATGCTAGGACCATTTTTTTTCTCAGGAACGATCCGATACGAGCCGATCGTCGAAGCGTGACAAATAATGAGGACTATAACGTCAGACGACACAATTGAAACCCGCAATATCAACGTGTCAAGAGGCTGTCAAGTCGCTCTATTATCCTCTTCTCATAAGCATGTAAGTGGCTCCGGCGATCACTATTGGTACGCCGAGTCCTAACAACGAAAACTCTAGTATGGGCTGTGGTGGTGAGCTCGAAACGCTATCAGTTTGAGCTGCTCGGAAAGATAGCTCCAGCACTGAGTCGTTCCCTAGGGCATCTGACGCACTGGTTGTGCCGATTACCTGCTTAGAGGCTGTCACTTGAGTGGGCGTCGAAGTAGCCTTACTAATGGGGGCGATTTTTGTCGGTTGCGGCACTGCCTTCACCGTTGGCACTGCCTTCACCGTTGGCACTGCCTTCACCGTTGGCACTGCCTTCACCGTTGGCACTGCCTTCACCGTTGGCACTGCCTTCACCGTTGCCGTCGCCGTAGGGGTTGCCGTTGCCTTCACTGTGCTCACTGCCTTCACTGTGCTCACTGCCTTCACCGTTGGCACTGCCTTCACCGTTACCGTCGCTTTAGGCGTTACCGTCGCTTTAGGTGTCGGCGTTACTGCCTTCGATGCTGTCGTTCCAGAAGACGCTGCTGTTGTGGCAGGATACGTCTTTTGCAGCTCGTTGACGATCTGCTCAAATCCCAGTTGTTTGTATAAAGCTAGGCCGTTGGAATTTATGCTGCACCACACGTGAAAATGAGTGAAACCGACCCCATTAGAATAGGACCAGTCGAGCATTGACTTGTAACTCGGTGATCCCCCATTCTTCGAGTTGGTTAGTATCGGGTTGTGATCGACCCCTTTAGAACTCCCCCACACCCCGGCAAGGATTCCGTTCGTCTTACCTAACGCGGCTGATTCCTTTGCTCCCTGCTGGATGTACTGCCACTCTGACGGATAAAAGCTCTCCCAGCTGTTCATCACCGTGCCTGACTGGAGGTGCATGTTCTTCCATAAGCCGCACTGGTCACAGTTGTAGTTAACGTAGCCCTTGAAGTACCGCGCGAGATAGTTGGCGTCACCTTCACGACCGCCTTCGGACGCGACGTATTCCCATCCCGCAGCTTTGAGTGATTGGAAATATGAGGCAAAGTTTTCGATTGGAACGCTCTTCTTCTTGCCCGCGTCCCAAATGGGGATTTCGATATCAATAATCCCCTTCATACCGAGCGATTTGATCTTTGCGAGCTCTTCCTTGTACGGCTTCTGATCACGAACGACAAGATGGACCGTGGAGAACCCGTGCGCTTTAAAGTAGTCAAGCGAGCCATCCCATATCATCGCTTGGCCACAGCCAACATGATATTCAATCGGGCGGGTTGCCGCAGCCGGTTTGGGCGCGACAGGGGCCGCTGTTGTCGGCGTCATTACAGCTGAAAAGATAAATAACGAAAGAATGCTGCAAGTTGCTAGGGTCTTCTTTTTCATTGCCTTTCAAGCCTCCGTTTGCTGTTTTGTTAGCTAAGCGTTCTTCCTATATTTTGGATCGTGCAAAAGAAAACACGGTACGCTAATCAAAACATATGAAAACATAAAAATGTATCGATGTATAGGTATAGTACTAAAAGTCCTTCAGGAGTCGGCATTAAACATGCTTTTGTCGCGCTGCACTTCACTCATCTCGTCGCGGGGCCCATTTAAGAATGACGGTTATGGCTACGATTATGCCGACGATTATTACCAACGCCGGAATAGCCAGAGCACCAACTCCTCCAGCTAACGCGGATACGCTCTGCTCTGAGGCACTTACGTTCTCATTCCCTCGTCCGACACCCGATCCCGTTGCAGATGCAAGCTGAACTTTTTCGTATTGCCCTATAGGATGAACAAGCGGGTATCCGTCCCCTGTGGCTGAAGGGGTATCACCGATGCCGTTTCCGTCGCTATCCACTCCTTTGTAGTCGGAGTAGTAATTGCCCACGTAGCTCGAATAGGTGCCGCCACTGTACGTATACGTGTACTTCTCGGTCGAGTTCACTAAGTTTCCTTTTGGGCTTGCAATTGCAACGGGGTTATTAATGAAGTCGTTAAGGTAGAATCGATTTCCCGACGAATAGCCACTATAAACAGCGAGTTTAGCGTTGCCTGAGAATGTATTAAAAGTAAAAGTGTTGTTATTTGAGTTATCACGGAGGCGAACGGCAAACTCCTCATTTGCATTAATGCTGTTGTTGCTTAGCACGTTATTGGACGAGCTGAGCAAGGAGATACCGTAAACGTGGTTGTTGCTGAGGACGTTTTGCACTATGGCATTTGAATTTGACTCACGCATATAAATCCCGTCACCCAGCGCGTTGCCGTTCCCGCTTTCATGCGCGGCGACGTTGCCGGAAAAGGTATTCCCCGACGACCCATCGAGGTAAATGCCGTAGCCATTATTAGAGAGGTTGCTGGCGCTCACTTTGTTGTTGGCGGCATGCTCGATGAGCACTGCGTAGACGTTATCGTGCGCAATTATATCGGTCACACTGGACTGTGATGCACCCGAAAACTCCACGCCAGCGCGTCCGCCTGTAAGCGTGAGCCCTTCTACCAGTATGCCGCTTCCTGAGAGCAAAAATACGTCGTTTGATGGCACCGCCGCATTCACAATCGTTGTTGCCGCCCCAGCCGATGATTTAATGGTGAGTGATTTGTTTACAACTACGTTCTCGCTATACGTTCCCGGCGGAATGAGGACGGTGTCGCCTGGCTGAGCTGCATTTACTGCCGCTTGGATCGTGGTATACTGCCCCGTCCCAACGGTAAGCTCATTTGCACTTGCTTGTGTAACGAGCCCAAGGAAAAGCGAGAAAAGGAGAATGCTGGCAAGCACCCACGGGCGCGCACTCTTTTTTACGGCTGCGCGTTGCTGCGTTGAGGTGAACGTTAATTGCATTAACGGGGGAACCTCGCTACTTGATGGATAAGATCAATATATAAAAATTTATTCATATGAATAGTCCTGCGGCATCGCAGCCTTTCTTGTACCTGATCTTATATGTAATCATAACTACATATGAACAACCATAGATATATATGTAGGAGGTATTACTGTGTACCAAGCTGAACTCGGTGTGAAGCATGCCACGTACATCATATCGCTGCGCTGAAGCGCAGAATATAATGCATAGTACGGATACGAGCGGACCACGTGTCACAAGAGGGTACCATAATGGGCAATGCAAAGACGCCACCAGAACGTTCACAACGTCTACTAGAACTTGACATACTTCGAGCATTTGCCATTTGCTTGATCGTGTTCTCTCATTTTCCGCCCCTCTCTACTATCTATATCGATTTATCAGCCCGGCTATGGTGTGCCACCTTTGGCTTGGCGCTTTTCCTGTTTCTCTCGGGGTTCAGTTTACACCGCAGCAACAGCATCACGAGCGCTGCCGATGTGCTACCATTTTACAAAAAGCGCATCATAAGGATCTATCCACTCTACGTGCTGATCATTGCGGTTTATGTGCTGCTCCAAGTCTTGCCGCTTGGTACCCCATTCCTCGAGACGACGCTGACTTCTGGAGAAATCGCCGTGAACGTGATCGGGTTGCAGGCGCTCTTGAATACTCCCTCATACAATGCGCTCTGGTTTATTGGGTTAATTCTGACCTTTTACATGATCTACCCGGTCATGACGCTCGCATCCTCAGAAAAAGCCGTCAGGATTGTCATCTTTTCGTGCGCGGCGCTTGCGCTCTTTGCGTTCTTGAGAATAGCATTTGATATCGTCAACCTTCGCCTGATCTATTATTACGTTATATTTGTCGGCGGGATCCTTGCGAGTAAAGCGCTTTTGACCCATGCACACCGATCACACTTCTCGACTCGGCGCAGCCGCATTGTATATATCGTTGGCGCGCTTTCCCTCTTGGGCATTGCGATGGCGTTTTATCAACAAAACCTCGGAGAAACAGGGGAGCTTGTAAGCTTTTATGCCAATATGGCTAATTACGTGCCAAAGGCGCTGATCTCGTTTCTCTTTATTTCGTGCGCCCTTTGTGCTGCTCGGGTCGTGACTATGACGTTTAACAAGCGCTACTACGCCCTCTCACTCTTCATCTCGCTTCTCTCGTACAGCATCTACCTAGTTCATCCCTTGGTTCTCACCGCGTGCACACGAGCACAGCTCGTTGCTCCGCAACTGAGAGGAGCACAAACTGATGCGATACTCATTTTTATTGGCATCCCGGCGATAGTGTTAGCTTCATACGTACTCCAGAAAGGCGTAAATATGCTCACTCTGAGCTTGTGGGTACGAAGAGTGAGTGAACACCTCCACGTGCGTGTACGAAAAATCAGTGAACACTACAACAATCCTGAGACGTGAGCTTAGTATGAAAAAGGTGGATTCGAGATGACGGAAAACAATCTGGCGATTGATGTGACCAACCTCGCAAAGCGCTTTGGCCCCCTCGTCGCCGTTGACGGTCTCTCCTTTAGCGTCGCGAAAGGTGAACTGTTTGGATTTCTCGGCCCAAACGGCGCTGGAAAGACCACAACGATCAGGATGCTCACGGGCCTGCTCACGCCGGACGCCGGGGAGATCTCGATTGGAGAGGTTAACCTACAAAAGCGTCCAATCGCTGCAAAGATGCAGATGGGCGTCATCCCCGAGATGAGCAACGTGTACACCGATTTAACCGCCAAACAGAACGTCGCGTTGGCAGGGCGGTTTTACGGTATGTCCCGCAAAGCAGCCGAAAAACGCGCTGACGAGCTCCTCGAGCAGTTCGAGCTCTCAGAAAGAAAGAATGACAAAGTCGGAGGGTTCTCCAAGGGCATGAAACAACGCGTGCTCATCGCAAGCGCTCTCGTACACGATCCGCACGTGCTCTTCCTTGACGAACCGACCTCAGGACTCGACGTGCACAGCCAGCGCCTTATACGGGCCATCATCAGGGAGATGAACGACGCGGGCACGACGGTGTTCCTCACGACCCACAACATCGAGGAGGCTAACGCCCTCTGTGATCGGGTTGCAATAATCAACCGCGGGAGGCTTGCGGCCATCGACACGCCTGAGCGGCTTAAGCAGGCGTTCAAAGAGACACAATCCGTCGAGGTCGCGTTTGATGAACCAGTTGATGTGAGCCCAATCGAACGGAGCGGCCTCGTTATCAGGACGGAAAGAGATGGTGAGAAGTGGCGCTTTTACACCGACGATCCCGATGCGCTCGCCAAATTCATCTTCGCCCTCGCCGAAGCACAGCACCTCATCTTCACCGCATTGAGCATCGAGGGCGCCAGCCTCGAAGACGTCTTCGTCACCTTAACGGAGGGCACAGCACGTGTTCAGTGACTCCATGCGCAGCCACCTGCGCAGCATCGCGCTCGTAGCGGAAAAGGACATGCGCATCTACTACACGAAGCCGCCCGTGTTCATCTTCGGCTTCCTGTTTCCCTTTATCATGTTCATGGCGTTCTACTTCGGCCGCAGCGCCGACATGTACACGCTCTTTCCCGGACTTGCGGCGATGTTCGTCTTTTTCATCGCCTCGTCCGTCGGTCCCTTAATCACCCCGTGGGAGAAGCGGGCAGGCACCTATGAGCGGCTGCTCTCCTTTCCCGTCACCATCAACACCCTCATTCTCGGAGACGTTGTAGCCGGCATGCTCTTCGGCATCGTCATCAATGTCATCATCATTGCTCTAGGAATAGCGGCATTTGGCTACGCTGTGAGTGTTACCGGAGTCCTGCTGATGGGCGTGAGCTTGATATTAGGCGCGTTCTGTTTCTCAGCGCTCGGCGTGCTCCTCGCGTCGCCAGCGAGTACCAACCCGTCCAACGTCATGATGCTCTCAAGCCTCGTCCGCTTTCCCCTCATCTTTATCAGCGGTATTTTTGTACCGATCGCGAGCTTGCAGGGGATCGCGAAGGTCGCGGTCTACTGCTCGCCCATCACCTACCTCGTCGCCGGGTTCGACCTCAGCTTGCTCGGCAGGACAGCGATACCTATCGTGCTCACATGGGCTGCGCTCATCGGCTTTAGCATCGTTTTCGTGGCGCTGGCAGGCGTGCTCCACCGGCGAAATCTCATGAAAGGCCTGTGACTAACGCTGATTGTAGGATGGACGTCTCAGTGCAGTATTTCAGGTTGTTTCGTACCTTTAACTAACCACCAAGAACGTTCCAGCAAGTGACGCCGACTCATTTTGCGTCTGATCGAACACCAGCGAATCTGGCGCGGCTCTGTGATTGATACTTGAAACCAAACATGTGAGCCGACTTCGAGGGACCGTTGTCTAACCGTATCAGTCGCCACAAAGGGCTGCCGTCAGCCGCACAAGTTTGTCGCTCTGTGTGTGCTTTGTGGCACACCTTGTCAAAAAATTCGCATCTTTTTATTCATAATATTCTTTTTGATCATATCCAGAGCGGTTTCCAGCGCTCCGCGAACTGCTTCATCTTGCTCATCGTTTAATGCGTAGATAAGAGACGCTGTTGCACTCGCATCGCCCATCATCCCAAGGGCCAATGCAACACTTAACCGCACGTCTGCATTGCTGTCCTTCAACGCTTGTGTAAGGGGGTGCACAGCTCGCGCATCTTCCAGCTCTCCGAGCGTCTCAGCGGCGCTCCGTCGAACCTTCGGGCTTTTGTCATTCAATGCAGTGATTAACCCGTCAACATTATCTTGGGCTGCCATCGTTATCACGTCGTTTGTAAGCGCGAAGCGCTAAGAGGGACTGAAGCAATGAAACGAAGTCACCCTTGCTGCGCTTTGGAGTGACTGCCATCACGGTACACCGCTTTCACATCCTCGCTCAAGCGTACCCATTAGAGGCATGCTCAAGCGCCGGGTGGTTTATCTTCTCCAAGTACTCCGCTAGCTCTTCAGCGTCTGTCGCGATCGTTTCATCAGCGATCTTTTCTACCAAATCGGACAATCCGACCTCTTTTGCCCGCTTCTCAAGATTTTCACGCAACGCTTCTTTCAACTCCTTGGGCATCCAGACGATTCTCGCGATGCCGCCATCCGCACGTATAAACTTCTTGCTCGTAATGAACTGCCTCCCGATACCGACGAACCCGGGCGTTTGATTTCCACACCGACCGACCCCGCAAGAGTCGAGAACTTCGCGCCGATAGGGGTCATGTCGGTGTATTCTCGGTTGACCACGATGACCCCTTGCAAGTCACTGCTGATCGCCACAATACATTCAAAACACCCACACGACGTTTGCGGGTCCTCCATCATGGTGGTACTGATTCATTCGCTCGATGCGGCCATGGGTAAGCTCTCGTACGGCTTCGTTAACGTTTGTCCACTGGCCTTTCTGCTCATCGATGGCAGCGCCCTTTTCAACCGGCTTATTCGGTCCGTTTGAATCGATGCTAAACCCCGCAGCCGCATCAAGCCAATTCAATGCGCCACACAGCCCTAGGCGTTCAGGAGAGATGATGCACACGTGGCACGGTGCAAAGCTCTGACACAACGTACACGCGTAGAACTCGTTGACGCTTTCATCGGTCAGTCCAGCGACCCTCCTGTCCCTTTCAGCGTATGACTCGTGGGCCTCTGGTAAGTGCTTTTCCACCTCATTCTGGTCGGTGATGATTGTAACTTGTAGCCGGCTGATAATTTCCCCGAACTCTTCCTTCATTTTATGAGATAAAGGATATCACCGAAGTGCTTGAAGCGTAACCCGCTGGCCACACTATTCTTACTTAGTCGCACCCAGAGTAAGTTTCTCTGACCCGTATGCCACGCGCCCTCTGCGTAATTGATGAACTGGTGGATGCGCCGTTCAACGACGGGTTCAAACTCCTTTTTCATGTGCTTGCCGTATACCTCAACAAATATCCCAAGTGCTGATACGCTCCCCTCGTCCATCTCATCGACGTCCTTCCCGATCAGCGCGACATGACCGTCCTTAACCGCGTCGGCGTTGCGGATCTTCACGAGCTCAAACACCTTTGTCTTGGTTGGACCTCCACACTCGACGTAGGTCTGGGGCTTGCGCACCATTTCTCCCTCGAAGGCGAGACCATACGCTGCCGGCAGCGACACTTGGCCGAATTTCACCTCCATATCCCGTATCTCTATGGCGTGCGCGACGATCTGACTGTAGTCTTTTTCTACTTCGTACTTGCCCGGCACTTCCTCCACATCTTGATCGGTGATCGTCGGCGAATCGTTGAACATCGCTGCGAACGCAATCGAAGCCTTGATGTCGTCCACCAGCCCCATCTGGACAACAACTACCTTCGGCCTTTTGACAAGGTAATTGTGGAGTTCTGCCCTATCCCCTGGTCGGATGTTACCAAAGGTCAATGCCGCTCTGATAGCAAAACTCAAAGCGTGAACAGCTTGTGTGGACTCGCCAACACAGAATAGTAATCTATCAATTCCTTTTTGCTCACCAATCTCGATCCCAGCTTCTTTGATCTGCTGTATCGTATCGAAGGTGGGAATTACGAGCATGCCCTTACTCTGGCAGTCCCTGATGATCTTTGCTAGTAGTTTAGGGTCCTTCGCCTTTCCTACCAACACTAAGACCCCAGGTATGGTATCATCAACGAATGAGATGCCTAACCTCCGGAGCACTTCGTCGGCAATGAACCCGGTGTATGGGGTATCCGCATACGGGTCAGGATTGTCGATGTACTTGAGGGCCTCAACGATTTCTGCAGCGACCATAGTCGCTTCTCCTGAGGCCACAGCGTTGTCAAACGTGTACTCCTCTCTAATCTTGCCCCTCACTTCTCCAAGAAGTCGCGGCAACTGCGCGAGTTTCGTCACTCTTTCGCCTGTCCACGCGGTGATGCATGGAAGATAGTACCCGGTGCTTGGGTATCCAATCTCCTTATCACGCCCGTGTTGACGTATCGCCTTATTGAGGAGCTGATCTGCGTATCCAGTCGCGATAATGGCCCCGTCGATCGCTTTCTTGTAGAGCGCAACCTGAGAGAGTTTCAGCATCTCTTCTCACTCGTCCTTAGTCCTCGCTTTGCACTTTTTCTCTATCGTATTTATATATGATTATATATCAATATTGTGCGCTGAAAAAAGCTAAAGCAATTGGTTTCAAGCACCAAAGCACGCCCCCAATTTATAAGTCGCAAATAAGTCCCCTTAAGACGTTTTTTGAATAGAACAGGTTGTGCTCGCAAAGAAAGAACCACCCTGTAAATTCTCCTTGCATATGGGCGTACTAGTTAAGGGCTATGGGTGGGGCTTAATTATTCTAGAGAATTCCTCAGGGTGATCCTTGGACACGATGTCCAACGCAGAAACTTGCACAACGATTCAGCTCACTTGCCCGTGGAGCGAAGCGGGCTTCAGATCGCGCTTAAAGTGTTGAGTAGCGTCAAATGGCAACGGAGATATATATGATCATATATATGCAGATTTAACAAAGGCATCCTAAGATAGACAGCATGAAGATAAGTGACCCTATAAAATCGCTTCAGAACTTTGCAGAGGCATACGACATCAACGTCGAGGAGCGTAAAAGTACGCTTAACGAAATTGCCGAGGAGATTGATACGCGCGACACATACAAACAGGCACGCACGCTCAAGGCAGTAGCTGATTCAACGAGGCTTAAAATTATCAAGGCTCTGAGCCAACACGAACTCTGTGTTTGTGAACTCATGTTGCTGCTCAATGCACAGCAGTCTGCTGTGTCACATCACCTGCGCATACTCAAAGACGCCAATCTCGTGGTGGAACGACGCCAAGGCAAATGGAGCTTCCACCGACTTGCGGGCGATCGCCTTGGAACGCTTTTAAGAGCGCTTGACGAGTTGGAGTAGCGCGAATAGAGCCCATCTCAAATTGCTTTTTTTAGCACGCACGTAACCTTCGACCAGTTTTACTGCACTTCGTTTTTGCTGGGCGAGAGAATGAGCACTACGGTTAGGGGCGCTTTCAAAACATTGATATATGTTAATATATTGATATTTAAGTAGACTGCAACGACAAGTCGTCGACGAACATAGCAGTCGTCCCGGTATTGCCTCAATCGCGCCTAGCGTAGCGGAGACAACTAACAGATATTTCAGGTGAATACTATGACTCAATCGCTTGCACGATGCATCACTGTAGAGCGCTTTCACTCAGTCAACAAACAAGACGATGCCGATGCTCAACGTGGAATGATGGAGCTCAGCTTACGCGAGGACGTGCATGAGCTTCAGGGGGTTTTAGAAGGGGTAACGTGTATCGCATTGTGTGATGTCACAGTGGGTGAAGAAGATAGCCGTCTCGCAGTTGGCAAGAGTGAGTCGATCCGAATTACGTGCAAAGAGCTGGGAATTGCCTCCTTGCTGCTAGATGAGATACTAAATCCAAACTTTGGAATGGGTTGCTGTGCTGCGTGCCCATATCAAGCAAACTCTGAGGCGTGCTGTAGGACTTTTACGGATGATGAGCTTGACTCAAAATCGATGTCGATGGCGCTGGTAGTCGCGGCTATATTGAAGTTGACATTCTGTTCTGAAAGTTCTACAAAGAGCAGTAATGCCAAAGATTCGCTCAGAAAAAAGATTATGCGTAAGTCTAATATATTTAGATATATTCATATGTTCTAGGTAGAATTTCCAAAGTCAGACGTAGTGGCTCACGATAAGGAGAACGAAAATGACAGAAGAGAAGCAAATGATTGTTGATGAAATCCTCACGATGATGGAAAAGGGGTTGGGGGAGGAGCCGAAGCCCATGGTGCTGATGTCAAAGCTTATCCCTGAGTGGATTCCGAGACAAGCCCAGGAGAAGAAGTTCGTAATGGAGCAACTAAATCATATTCCATCCAAATACAAACATCTCATCATGATTGCTGCTTCGGCGGCCGTCGGTTGTCATCTTTGTACCGAGACGTTCATCAAGATTGCCTGTCGCGCCGGCGTAACCAAAGAGGAAATCGCGGAGGCAATCCTTGCAACCCGGTTCGCCCTGGCCTCCACCACTTTTGCTACGGCGGTTGAGGGAATGGAATTTTTAACCTCCAAGGAGTGAGGGAAATGGACGAATAACGACACTAAAAATTCAAAAAATTATGAGGTAACCTGTGGTTCCAGATATTTTACAAGAAGCTGTTAATTACCTAACATACGTGTTGATAGGGTTAGACCCTGCATCTCCGTTAGGCAGTGCAATCAACTTCTTCATCTATGATACCATAAAAATTTTAATTTTATTAACGGTAATAATATTCGCTATAGCCTTCTTCAGAAGTTATATATCACCTCTAAAGGTTAGAAAAGCCTTAGGTAAAAGAAATGAGTATATTGGGAATGTGATAGCTGCTTTAATAGGCATTATCACACCTTTCTGTTCTTGCTCGGCAGTGCCGCTCTTCATAGGATTCGTAGAATCAGGAGTGCCATTGGGAGTCACTTTTTCCTTTCTAATTGCTTCCCCTATGATAAATGAAATCGCCATTATCTTATTGTGGGGTTTGGTGGGATGGCAAATAACAGCCATATACATTATATCCGGTCTCTTCATTGCCATAATAGCCGGTATAATTATTGGGAAGCTTAAATTGGAAGGTGAGGTGGAGAGCTACGTTTATGAGATGATCGAAAAAATAAAAGCGGCGGAAGCATCAGGAATGACTCTGGAAGAGGATAAACAGACCTTAAAGGAACGTGCCCTCTCCTCAAGAGATTACACTAAAGACCTATTGAAAAGGATTACGCCTTACGTAATAATAGCAATTGGAATAGGTGCGATTATGCATGGATATATTCCCTCAGATTTCCTTGTCACCTATGCTGGTGCAAATAATCCTCTAGCGGTACCCTTAGCAGTTTTGATAGGAGTACCTCTCTATTCAAATGCTGCAGGGATCATTCCATTGGTTGCCGTCCTTATTGATAAGGGAATACCTCTTGGAACTGCTTTGGCATTTATGATGGCAGTAACTGCATTATCCCTGCCAGAAATGATTATACTCAGAAAAGTGTTGAAACCTAAACTCCTAGGAATTTTTGTCGCCACATTGGCAGTGTCTATAACCGCCGTAGGCTATTTATTCAACGCTATAACGTAAAATAACAGGATCTGTGTAAAATTCATTATTTTGAATATTAAATGTTGATATCAAGACAGAGGTGATTATATGAAAATAGCGGTATATGGACCGGGATGCGCAAACTGCCAAAATCTAGAAAAAAATGCTAAAGAAGCTGTCAAAGAAATTGGTATAGATGCTGAAATCACGAAAATTCAGGAAATTGACAAGATACTGGAATCCGGAATAATTGCAACTCCTGCATTAGCAATAGATGGAGAAATGAAATCCATGGGAAGGGTCCCGTCTGTGGAAGAAATAAAAAAATGGATTAAAGCTAAAATGTAAAAAAAATCAAGAAAGAAATCCAAATTCTTTCAGCAGACCTTCTTTGAATCTTATAAGGCGATTTTCCAAACGTCTTTGTGCAAATTTATTACGCTTCAAATGCATCTCGGTGACCCTGATACTCCTTCTTTTTACATTCTTGGTTTCAGTGAAAATACTCGCACGACGGTAAATTGCGCTGTAACACAGTTGGTGACAAACGCTGCGTCTTGCCACACGTCTCAACGATGCTGCAGCCCTAAAGCTTCGGAGGTGGTGACGACGTGGATTTAGATGTGAATATTAAAGCTCACGACCTACTATGGCGACTTATGGATCCTGCGATTAAAAAGCGTTATACTGAAAGCTTTGGCGCAAGAAAGTCGCAGCTCGTTGACTCTGAGATGGCAAAACTTGTTAAATCCGGCCTCATCTTTGAAAAGGACAATCGATATGACCTTACCTCGAAGGGGCACTCAATCTATAACTTATTGACTAAACAGAAAGGCTGTTGTCAACCTATGTAATCGTTAAGACGCAATTGCGGTTGCGAGCCATGAAAGGTATCGGGTCAGTGCGTTAGCAAGACGCTGTTGTTCATATCACGGGCTATTGAAATGCGCGAAAGAAGAGGTTTCTTACATGGTTGAAAAACCCAAAGGACGGCTATCGTTCCTAAACGAATTCCTGACCCTCTGGATCTTTCTCGCGATGATTATCGGCGTGACGATTGGGTACTTTTTCCCAGGCGTCCCAGGCGCGCTTAACCAACTATCCGTAGGCACGACCTCTATCCCCATCGCTATCGGGCTTATCGTAATGATGTACCCGCCCCTGGCGAAGGTACGCTATGAGGAGCTGGGAGCCGTCTTTCGGAACACGAAGGTCTTAGGCTTAGGGCTCGTGTTCAACTGGATCATGGGACCGCTCGTGATGTTCGCGCTCGCCGTCATCTTTATGCGCAACTATCCTGAGTACTTCGTAGGACTCATTCTCATCGGCATTTCGCCGTGTATTGCCATGGTTATCATCTGGATCCACCTCGCTCGTGGCGACGGTGAGTACGCGGCGGCCTTGGTCGCCCTGAACTCAATTATGCAAGTTCTCTTTTACTCAGCGTATGCCTTCTTCCTCATCACGATCCTGCCACAGTGGCTTGGGATCACCCAAATAGCGACCGTGGTAAACGTGTCCATTGTCGAGATCGCGAAGACCGTGGCCATTTACCTCGGCATTCCGTTCGTTGCGGGGGTGATTACCCGATACGTGGGGTTGAAACTCAAAGGGCGGGAATGGTACGAAACGCGTTTCGTCCCTAGGATCGGACCAGTTTCGCTTATAGCGCTGTTGTACACTATAATCATAATGTTTTCTTTGAAGGGGAACCTCATTATATCGCTGCCACTTGACGTCGTGCGGATTGCCATCCCCTTGCTCGGCTACTTCATAGTGATGTTCTTCGTCCCCTTCTTTATCTGCTGGCGAGTAGGTCTCGATTATGCCAAAACGGCCACACTCGCGTTCACCGCGGGAAGCAACAACTTCGAGCTTGCCATAGCGGTAGCGGTCGGCGTCTTTGGCTTAAATTCCGGTCAAGCGTTTACTGCAGTGATCGGGCCGCTGATTGAAGTGCCCGTCTTAATCAGCCTGGTCAACGTAGCCCTATGGTTCTCCGCGAAGTATTTTACCTCTACCGGAGAGTCAACCGCGAAACGTTCTAAGCATAATTAGCGATTAGCAGGCAGCCGTTGATGCGAACCCGCAGCTATATATAGTATTAATATATGCAAATATGTTTATATATAAAGGGGCGGTGCAAAACGACCACAATGAAGGGCGTCACTGAACTTACACATAGTAAACCAATTATCGGACTCTCGATCGCGCTTATAATATTGTTGTGTAGCTCGGCCTTTAGCTCTGTGGTGGCGCAGACACCATCGCTTTCGAACACTACATCAAGCGCACAGAATCCTCCATGGCCAGTAAATTTATATGAGTTTTACAGAACCGACTGCCCGCATTGTCAAGCGATAGCGCCAACGATAGACGCGCTGGCACGTCAATACCCGACCCTTCACGTCTATAAGATTGAAACGCAAAATGACGCGAATTACAGCCTTTTCGTTCAGAAGTTCCTGCCAGCATATAATTTAACGATTGATTCTGTGCCGACCATATTCATCGGCAACAAGAAGTTCGTAGGCGGTGAGGAGTCAATGCCCGCACTGCAAGCAGAAGTTGCGAGGGCCGTTAAGGCTGGGGCAACGGGTCCAGGCGATAAGATAATGGGCAATGTCGTGCTGACCCCTGCACCTATACCACGGACGAACAATACTACTCGTAACTCAACTGCGTCTGATGACGGGACAGACGTTCAAGGTGATTTTCCCCTCCCCCTCTTTATCACGACAGGGATAATCAGCGGGCTGAATCCGTGTGTTTTTTCTGTGCTCATCTTCTTGATGGGGACGATCGCCCTAACTGGGTCGCGTGCGAGGGCCATCGCCATCGGGGTCGCATATATTGCGACCGTGTTTTTTGTATTCTTCCTTTCAGCACTAGCCGTCGTGCAGTTTGTCCGAATTATTGGCGCTTCGAATCTACAATTAACGAAGACTTTGATTGGCGTTTTTCTCTTAATCGTCGGGATTGTGTCTATCAAGGACTTCTTTTGGTATAATCGCTGGTTTAGTTTCAAGATCCCGACGTTTACAAAACACAGCATCAGTACTCTCGGAAAAACCAGTTCATTTATTGCGATTATTGCGCTCGGTTTTATCGCTACGATTGCTGCTTTGCCGTGCACAATCGGTCCGTTTACGTACTTTTCAACGACATTCCTAACCAGTATGACTACGATGCAAAATTACCTCTACACGGCCCTCTTCTCATTTGCGTTTGTTATTCCAATGATCATCGTCTTCGTTGCGATATTTGCGATTAAGGTGAGCACGGACAGGGCTGAAGAGTGGAGAATGAAATCAGCGCGATATATGCGGCTTATAGCCGGGCTTCTGATGGTATCATTTGGGCTCTTGCTGGTCTTCAGAGTGTTCTAAAACAACGTAGGCATCCTTATCTGTTAAATTGCAGTTATAAAGCGTCGCTACTAACGTTATAAAAAAGCTCAGCGGAAATAACAAAAAAAGATCGTCATTTGTCGGAAGCTTATAAAAATGGATGAACGGTGTTCTCGAAAAGCCTTCAAAACGGAAACGCACAGAAGGCCCTATTACACAACTGACCGAAGAGACGAATTGAACATAAAGAAGAGCTTGGCATCGTTAGTAATCTCTGCGCTTCAGCCATCATACGTGAGAGACTCCAAGCACCTGTTCTACGCTGCGGTGAACACTAAAGATCGTGACTACATGCAGGTTGAATCGTTGAAAAACTGATCTAAATGACGAACTGACAAAAGTATCGTCGACACCTGCCTAGTTTTGGGAGGATATGCCCCCATATTCAATATAGCAAAACCCTGCGACGCCCTGTTCCGTAAGTATGTTTGCTGTCCTCCCAAGGGTTTAATAGCCTGCAAAAACGTTCAAAAGGACTTTCGCCACTATGTCACGCTCTTTCAGATTGTGCGGTCAAGAGCTATAGCAAGTTGTTCTGTATGTGTTCTTCCTTGTCTTAAATGAGGACAATTTCCAGACCCATCGCTCGGTTGTTCCAAATTGGGATCGTCAAGCAATACCGGCTTGAGCTTGACGCCTTTCCATTTGACCACGCGCTTTCTTTTGGTAACAGGCTTAAAACCGGCTTGTTTGCAGTGCTGATAAAAGCTCTGTGGACCTACGGTATGGCGCATTCGTTTGAGGTGCGTCCAGTCGCGGTACCTTTGCCAGAGCTCCTTATGTGACGCTTCAGAGTTAGCCTCAATTATACAATTGTCACGAAAGAAACGAACTACGTGTGAATTGTTTTTATTGGACATAACCGTGTGTTGCTTTGTTCGAGAGTTTCGTCACTCCACAACTTTATTTTATATTGATATATGTAAATATGTCTATATATTAGTTCGGTATTGTAATGGCTGCTGAACGATATTGACCGTTGTGCTTGCAATCGGCTGATCTTTCACTCTTAAAGGCAACCGTAAGAGGATGCTTGTAGAAAAAAAACGGAGAAAGGAGAACGAAAATGACAGAAGAGAAGCAAATGATTGTTGATGAAATCCTCAAGATGATGGAAAAGGGGTTGGGGGAGGAGCCGAAGCCCATGGTGCTGATGTCAAAGCTTATCCCTGAGTGGATTCCGAGACAAGCCCAGGAGAAGAAGTTCGTAATGGAGCAACTAAATCATATTCCATCCAAATACAAACATCTCATCATGATTGCTGCTTCGGCGGCCGTCGGTTGTCATCTTTGTACCGAGACGTTCATCAAGATTGCCTATCGCGCCGGCGTAACCAAAGAGGAAATCGCGGAGGCAATCCTTGCAACCCGGTTCGCCCTGGCCTCCACCACTTTTGCTACGGCGGTTGAGGGAATGGAATTTTTAACCTCCAAGGAGTGAGGGAAATGGACGAATAACGACACTACGGCTCTCACATTACCCAAACCTAACTTTACTCGGTCTTTATGTAGTGGTTGGCATACAAACAAAAGAGCTGCTAAATGTACACCGCAGCAAAATCTTGGCCTACCACGCAAACGCGGAGTAAACACCAAGTAAGTGCCACAAGGCATTTACATTTGATGTTGTTGGGGCTGTTTTCAACACGTGTTAGAAAAATGAACAAGCAGACAATCCCGTTCCTGTGCACGCACAACGCCGCACGCTCGCAGATGGCTGAGGGGTTCGTCAACGCACGCTTTGAGGATCGATATATAGCGCGCAGCGCAGGAAGCGAACCGACTGGGGTGCACCCATGCGCCATCGAAGTAATGGCCGAGCTCGGCATCGACATTTGAGACGGCATGCCAAATCATTGAGCGAGTTTGATGATGCGCCATTTGACTATGTTGCTACCATGTATACTGACGCCGCGGCGAACTGCCCAATTTTTCCTGGCGGAGCAAATTACCTCCACCATCCCTTCGACGATCCAGAAGCAGGTGGCGGATCTGGCCTCGAGCAATGCGCGTCTTTCAGATACGTGCGCGACCGAATCGGAGAGTGGATCGAGGCCACATTTTCTGATGATCCGTGAGCGTATAGCGATATCAGTCGAATACGATTTAACGCTAAAAGTCCAGAGCTAGTTTGATGTGTCGTTTCAGTTACGAGTTTTTTCGTTACGAAGCGTGCGACTTGAACGACGCGAATCCACAAGTATATATAAAATCAATATATGCAAATATGAATATATAAACCAGCGCGTAACGTGCGAGAGGGTTACAACGTGGAAGTCAAGATTCTGGGAATGGGATGCGCAAGGTGCAACAGCCTTGAAAAGATGGTTCGCGATGTGGTCGCCGAACAAGACATTGATGCCACAGTAAATAAGGTCACGCAACAGCGGGACATATTAGCATACCCTGTTTTGGCCGTTCCTGCTCTCATCATTAATGAAGAGGTCAAGGCGTTCGGTCGCCTGCCAAGCAAGAAAGAGGTTGCCGATTGGCTTATTCAAGCTCAGCAAACCCAAGTGAAACAATGAATGATAGTTTAAAAACGTTAGTAGCGTTAGCTTTGCTGAGCGTGCTCATAATAAGTGTGAGCGGCTGCACTGCTGAGACCTCAGGAAACACGCTAAGCTTCGTAGGAGGCACGTCGCACCCCTCTGACATAACCACTCTCTTGAAAAAAGGCCCTGTCTTGCTGTACCTCGGCGGTAACTGCACAAGCTGTGCGGAGCAGAAAGTGATCATTTCAAACCTCGAGAAACAGTAGAACGGGACTGAAGTAACGATACTGCGGATTGACCCATTAAAGGATACAACGCGCAAAGACGTGAATTATGGCTTGACGACCATCCCGGAAACTATTGTGGTACAGAGTGATGGCGCAGTTGCGAAAAGCGTTGGATTGACCGATGAGCAGACCCTGAAAAACACGATTGAGGCGGCACGGTAATGGAGATAAACCCTTTAATCGCTTTTGGAGCGGGACTTGTCAACGTGAGTAAAATGCGTACCTATCGTTCTTCCAGCAGTCATGGCATCATCGATAGACCGTGGGAGATGGCGACCGCTCGCAATCGTTCTGGGGCTTAGTATGTCGTTCACCGCTATGGGGTTGTTAGCGTCCGCATTCGGCTCAGCCTTTCAGAGCGTTAAAGGTTATCTGGACGTAATTGCCATCATCATCGTGATGTTCATTGGCGTGTGGATGTTGTTCGACTTGCTGCTTCCGTGTCCAACGCTCCGCGACTGGGGTTTGTCGATGCCGTCTCGAAACGATCTTATAAGCTCCCTACTGAAGGGGTCTTCAGCGGTTTGTTATTCGGGATGTCGCTTGGGATCGTCTGGTTGCCGTGCACCGGTGCTGTATTAGGCGCGATTCTTACATGGGTCGCAGCACGTGGAAATGTGCTCACGGGTGGCCTCCTTCTCATGGTATACTCGCTCGGATTCGCTGTCCCTATGCTAGCCGTTGCGTATTCGACGAAGGTGTCATCAACTCTCGTTGCCAAGACTGCAAATACTATTTGGATAAAACGAGCTGCAGGATTGGTGCTTCTTATCGTTGGCGTCTACCTGATAAACCAGCGTTTTTTTCTGTTTAGGCTGAGAAGGCTTGCTCGTCATACTGACGCAAGACGTAGTGGCACATTTTCTGGAGGTACAGAGTCAGCGTGAACGCTTATGAAGCCTCCTACTATCCGACAGATCAAGGAGAGCAATACAAGAGACAAGCTTTTCAAGCTGATCTCCTCAAGCTAACCGTCGCTGTCGTTGCAGAGTTGGTTATTTTTCTCCTCTGGTTTGATGGACCGGTGAGAGAGCGCTATGAAATCCTCGTCCACATAGCGCTGCCCATATGCATCGTCCTGCCGATCTTAAATTATCGTTACCTGATCGTGGTGCCGTTCATAGCCTTCTTGCCCGACATGGCGCGAGTGTTTGATGTCGATATCTCACATTCCCTCGTTATTTTACCGCTCGTCTTCGTAGCAGCCTTCGTGCCTTTTGTGCGTCGCCCGAAGACTGCACTGATCGCAGGTTATGCAGCCTTCGCTATCTGGGCAAGCCATCTTATTGTTGATGCACGTAAGTATGCGATTATTGAAAATTTTAGTGGCTATCCGTGGAGCGATCTAGTGTTTTATACACTCCTTTTAACCGTACTAGGCTTTTTGCTTGTGCAGGTCTTGCGTTTCGGCGATGCCCGTTTCAAGGGGGACGGCTACGGACCTAGAGACAGCAGTTTAAGCAATCGGACTCCGCTAAGCAGTCAGCCTCCGACAGATGTTCATCGCTTGGACGATACTATGTCGAGCGCTATCTCAAGGCCGCGGTTATCTAGAACGATAGAAGTGACTGCACCTGAAGGGACCTCTGAAAGATCCAGAGGTAATAAGGCGAGGGATCCTTCGAGTTCATCTGATCATAAGCTGCAATTCGATTATGACGGGTTTGTTGTCGGGGATGTGACCTCAAAAAAGGCGCTGAGGAGCAAGATAAGGGGTAAGAAAGGCTCATAGATGCTCTTTGTCGCGCAATCGCTTTTGATGCGCTACAAAATACATG
>CAVRAO010000006.1:0-219850 GCA_963719035.1 Methanobacteriota archaeon
GACTGGTTGAACATTGCTATCAGGTCATTCCCGTACATGAGCGGTGAAAAGGATGATGAGCGAGTGCTCACGTAGCATAAGCGGGCTTTTCTCAATGAGCGTTCCCCAAACACTGGAACACTGGCAAGGTTCTCGTCGGAATTAACTCAAGAATTATAACATCCTACAAAATACAAAAGTGCACCCAAGGACGGTTAATTCGCAGCGCTCAAGCTGAGTGAAACTTCGGCAGATGCCCTCACACGCTATCGCGTAAAATATAGAAAACGCTCGAGAGCAGTTCGACGATTCCACGTGGCTAACGTATCGAGCGCTAAGTCACAGCAGCTGCGGAAACAATCGTCAACGTTTTCAGTGTCTAAGTCCCTCAAGCCGCTTGTTGACCTTCTCTAGACGTGCGTTTAGAGCGTCTGTCGGATCCTCAAGCATCTTGATCTCCTCGCTCACGTCCATCAGCGACATCGCGAAGTCCATTCCCGGGTGCATCCCTGCGCCCATTCCGTGCTCGTGGTGCCCGTGATGGCCATGATGGCCATGCTGTCCGCCACAGCCACAGCTGCAACCGCAGGAACATCCCTCGTTTGAGTGATAATTAGCTCCTCCACACATATTGTTCAACCTCCTTATATTACCCTTTAAAACGTCGTTCGTAAAAGCCTATCAAGTCATCAAAGAGCTGTTGTCTTACGATCGTGCTCAGCCCATTTTTGAGGACTTCAGCGCCCGTTCAGTCACCGTGTACACCCTTCGGTCTCGGCCCGGAGTCCCCCCGTTCCCACGCTGACGCAAGCGACCCTTCTCCTCCATCCGCCGCAGCACGTATAGATACTGCCGGGCTCCAGCTTGTGACAGCCGCAGCTTTGTTCTTCGATCTTGTCAAGGAGCTGGTAGCCATACGTCGGGGTCTCGTAAAGAATCCGGAGCGTAAGGAACTGTGCTCTCCAGCTGCGTTCCGGATACGTTTCCAAACAGCCGCAGCGGTTTTGATTGCACACGGGACTTTCCTCTATTTCCTCTATATAACAGTGATATATATAGCAACAATATATAGCTTTGTCTGATTGTCGGACTCCCGCGTTGTTTAGACCGTTAGACCCGCAACAAATAACTCACAAAACTTATTATTTTAATAAATTTATAAAAATAGTTAAATAATAAATGCTGCGCTGTAGACCGGCTGGCACGTAAACGAAGCGAAAAAGCCGCGTTTAGGGCCCTATGCTTAACTGATTCTCACGGAAACTGCACGGTCACGCGTCCCATCCGGGAACGCATCCGGTTACTTTTTGGTGCGCTTTTGGTGCGCTTTTGGTGCGCTTTTGGTGCGCTTTTGGTGCGCTTTCATTCGACACGTATCATGCTGATGTGCCAATTCCCTTTTAGAAGTCCGAAGGCAACAGATGACAACGGCAACGCCGTGACGCTAGTCTTTAACGAACACACCGCTATAGCGAGGACCCATATGGAACGACTGCTCCATCTGAAACGCGCGTTCGTGCAGTCCGGCGTTCGCCATGAGCTGTCTGATCTCGTCCACCGGGGTGCCGTGTTCCTCGCGTATCGGATCCCGGATGAAAAGCCTGCCGCCCTTTTTCAGTTTTCGTGACAATATGTTCACATACTTCTGACGTGCGTCGACGTGGTGGAGCACGAAGTGCACGACAACGACGTCATAGGCGTCATCGGGGATATCCAGTGAGGCGATGTCCCCGAGTTTAAAGTCAACGTTTGGGGACCCCTTCAGACGCTTTGTTACCACGTCCATCCACACCGCCGAGATGTCGACACACGTCAGGTGGCCCTCTCTCCGGTGCGAGAGCTCAGCTATATGTCGTGTGATCCTGCCTGAACCTGATCCGTAGTCAAGCACCCACTCATTCCCAGTCAGGCCAAAGCCTTTAACGTAGCGCTTGTAAGAGCGGGAGTTCACATAGCCACCCACGACGGTGAAGAAGACCGTAAGGGAGCTCGGTTCTGTAAAACACATGTAAAACACCAACTTTTTTTTGCCACGAGTGACGTTCAAACCCCACTGCGGGGTAAGTCTGCGTTTGCCTAACCTGTGGATTGGCAAATTTAGAGAGAGCGTTATTTAACGCTTCTTGGCGTTCTCGTTCAGCGGTTCATCTCCTCCTCTAGCTCTAAGCGTGAAAGGGCGTTCGACGTCTTGGCCTTCGGTGAGGTTCTCACCCATCTCAGCGTTTAAAAAAAAGGAAAAGCATGAAACCTCGCTCATGCTTTTACGACAACTGTGTGCGCTACGCGATCACCTAGCCGTTGCTTCGTATCAGATGTCCAAATAAGGATGGCGCCGAGCAGATACGGGATGAAGTAGGGGATACAACATCGATGAGCGACAATATGGTCCGCACTACTGCGTCAACATAGCTGATCTTTGAACCGTCCTCTCGAACCACCTTGATTTTCACCAGCCATCTTGCCCACGGTCTGGCCGTACGCCCCCTGCAGCAACACAAAGTACAGGAAGTCGACAAGCGCAGAGATAAGCCCTCCAACCCAAGCAAGCGGATTCGGCGAGACAGAGACCATTGGGACTCCGGTAGCGTTCGTTACGCTAATTGAACTGGGAGTATTGAATGGGGCAGTGATAATACCTGTAATGATGGCTAAGATGATGACATCGATAAGGATAGCGACAAAGCGAATCGCGACCCCTCGATACAGTAAAGCTGTTGCCTCGGGTGCTTGAAACGTCGCAGCGGGTGCGGAAGCAGCTGTAGTCGCAGCGGCAGTCGCAGCGGGCATGGTTGCTGGTTCAGGTGGTGGGGCGGCTTGTGGAGCTGTCCTGAGTGACGGTACCAGCTATTAGAGTTGCGCCACAGCTTTCGCAGGACTTAGCGTCGGGTGCCGAGGCGTGCCGCATTGTTGACATTTATTTTCATCCATTGATTTCACCTCCTTCTTTTTTTTAATATTGGGAAGATATACACGGTTAGTAGTTAGTTCTTTGCCGTTCTCCGTGGCGGTTTTTCAATAAAGCTCAAGATCGGGTTACCTTGCGCCGGTGTGGCTTTAAGTCGAAAAACGCATGATTGACGCAGATAAGGCGGCTGGGATATCGAGCTTTGAACTAATCCCCTGCAGTTCGCAGTGCTTAAAAAAAAGAAATGTGCGAGGCAACGCCTGCAACACCTGCTACGCCCGGCCCGCACGACAACGGTGCTTGCAGCACGATCGCCAACCCGCTGCTTCGTATCTGACGTCCATATAAGGATGGCGCCGAGCAGGTACGGAATAAAGAACGGAATGAGGTCGATGACCCGCAGGATGTTCCGCACGGCCGCGTCCGCGTATTCGATATTTGTCCCGTTATCCCGCACCACTTTGATTTTGACGGCCATCTTGCCAACCGTCTGGCCGTACGCCCCTTCGAGGAGATATAAGGTACAGCAAGAAGATGAGCAGCGAGATCCCTCCAGAAAGCCATGCGAGCGGATTTGGCGTCGACGCAAAACTTGGGGTTCCCTCCATAACCGTCACCGTGACGATGGGCGTTTGCAGCGGGAACGTCAGGATGCCCGAGATAATGGCGATAATGATGGTATCAATAAGATCGCGACAAAGCGAATCGCGACGCCCTGATATGGCGAAGCCGCTCGCGTTCGGGGCTTGAAACGTCGGAGCGGGCGCGGACGGGGGCGCTGGTGGCTGCGGTTGTGGGGCGTCTTGCGGAGGCTTGTGGTGCGCCTTCAGCGTCAGCTTTGCGCCACAGCTTTCGCAGTACTTGGCACCGGGTAACGCGGGCGTGCCGCATTGTTGACATTTGCCTTCGTCCACGGTTTTCACCTCCTTTTCGTTTTGTCTAAGGGAGATACGAGGGACTAATAGTTATTACTTTGCCGTTCTTATAGCGATTTTTTAAAAAAGCGGCTCCACAGCGGCGCAATCGGCAGGCACATCCGCGTGACACTTCACCTCAGCGGCCGGCGCGCAACGCCTCCGACCCATTCAGCTTTGTTTCTAGTGATTGCGCAAATTCCTCGGCATCACGCAGGTCCTGTTCGTTTGGCCTTCCTTTAGCAACCCCGCCAACCAGTTTAGTCAGCCCGTACGTGTCAAACCCGCGACACGAGAACTCACCGACGATGGTCCATCCCTTAGCCTCCAGTTGGCGTCTCAAGGCACGATGGTAGCCCCTTAGTTTCTTGTCACCCCTTGTTGAGAAAATAAACGCGTTTTTATGAAGATCGGGAAGCCTATCGACCAAATTGTTTAGCCCCTTATAATGCTTTCCGAATGCAATCCCTGAGCCGAACCCGATGAGGTCATACTGCTCGAGCTCCTCTGCTTTTACGTCACGAGGGCTGACAACGTCTGCTTTCAGAACTGCCGCCATCGCGTCAGCAATTTTTTTCGTGTTTCCGTGGTGATAGGACTGGCAAATAATCAGCGTTTTCATGATTTGTCTTCCCCTCTTTTTAGTCTCCTCGTTAAGAGACTCCTTTTGCTTGAAGAACGAAACAATTATATAACAACGAAGGATAAAAACCGTTCTGCGCGCTTTGCGTGCACGGGCAGCGGGGTAGTGCCACGTCACCACCGTAGACATTTATTCTCGTTGCCCTCCCTATTCAATAACCTTCTTTTACGTTTCATCACGATAGAGCGCGTCTGGCAGCCGCTCCGCTTGGAATATCCTGCAAAGGAGGGCAGATCGCTGTCGCTTTACAAACCTGCAAACGTAAGCACCCGGAACGCTATCCCGCCAACGACAAGCGCCAACACGATGGTGAAGATCGAGATACCGACCGCCCACCGCAGGTTGAGCTCCCGTGAGATGACACCAAACGTCGCAAGGCACGGAACGTAGAGCGTGACGACAAGGCAAAACACGAATATTTGAACGGGGGTCATCACCGTGCTAAACACGAACGTCCCTGACGCGATGGCGAGCATTTCCATGGCCATCTCCTTTCTCAGCACCCCGTAGATGAGACAAATGCCCGTAAAGGCGGGAAGGCCCAGAATACCGACGGTGATGGGCGCCATTGGCGCTTCGATGAACCGACTCAGGCCGGTCAGCTCCAACCATCCGAACACGATGCTTCCCACTACCAGCAGTGGAACAGCGATGTAAATGAACTCCTTCATCCGTAGCCACGTCTTTTTGAGAACGGGGACGAGCTCTGGCCTGCGCACGAGCGGAATTTCGAGCACGAGCCCAGGCGTCCGTCCCGGGACGGTCGATCGGAGGAGCCTTCCTGACGCGATGATGAGGACGAACGAGATGAGGTAGATCGCAAGCGCGTAAGGAATTCCCGCATATGTCGCCGCAACACCCAGGATTATTGCGGTGCGCGCCGAACACGGAACGAGCGTAATAAGAACGGTCGTAATGATACGCTCCTTTTTCGTCGGAAGCGCACGCGTCGCCATAATCGCAGGCACGCTACACCCGTAGCCAAAAAGCAGCGGGATGAGCGATTGGCCATGCACGCCGATGAGGTGCGCTTGTCGGTCAAGAAGCATGGCGATACGCGGGAGGTAGCCAACGTCTTCAAGAACGGCGAGGAAAATGAAGAAGACAAGGATATACGGAATGGCGATGGCGAGTGCCGCCGCTAAAGCGAGCAAGGTAGAATGCACGGCGGACGTGATGAACGGATTGGCGACCTGCGCGTCAACGACCCCGTAGAGCGGTGGGAAGACGACCTCGCCAAAGAACGTGGTGATCAGATGACTCAGATAGCCGCCGACGTAGAAGATAAGTGCGAGCATGCCGCCGATAAGGCCGACGAGCATGGGATATCCCGTCCGCGGACGCGTCGCAGCCTCGCCAAACTTCTCTGCAAACGTTGGCTTGTGCACCTTCTTGACCAGCACCGCCGTCGCAATGAGGGCAGCCGTTGAGTGACGTCCTCGGGCGATGGTAACGGCGACGTCTTCACCGTGCGCCCGCTCCACCCCCTCCCTTAGCTCTTTGACACGTGCGAGTGTGTGTGCGTCTACGCGCAATTCAAAATCCGTGTCGCCTTCGAGCAGGCGTGCTGCAAAGCCCCGTTTTGGGAAGGTCGTCTCGGGGAGCAGCGGGATAATCGCTGCCAAAGCGCGTTCGACGTGGTCGTCATAGCTCACCTGTCGATGCGCCCGTTCCCGTTCGGCATAATTATAAGCGGTTTCGAGCGCCACGTGTACGCCTTCCCCCTGAGTAGCGATCGTCGGCACCACGTGTGTGCCAAGCTGTCTTTCAAGTTCAGCGACGTTGATGTCAAGGTCGAGCGTCCTTAACAGGTCGACCTGGTTGAGGGCGATTATGACGGGAAGGCCGAGCTCGAGGAGCTGCAGCGTCAGATAGAGGTTTCGTTCGAGCCGTGTGGCGTCGACGATATCAATGATCGCATCAAGTGGCGTGCTGAGGAGGAACTCCTTGGTCGCCGCTTCGTCTTCGGTGACGGACGTGACGGAATATACACCGGGAAGATCGTAAACGATGATGTCGTGACCGTGAAGGCGCGAAAGCCCCTGCTGCACCATCACGGTTGTCTGCGGGATATTGGAA
Organism: Methanobacteriota archaeon; assembly: GCA_963719035.1. Classification (GTDB taxonomy): domain Archaea; phylum Halobacteriota; class Bog-38; order Methanoflorentales; family Methanoflorentaceae; genus Methanoflorens. The sequence continues at coordinate 6,521 of CAVRAO010000006.1, forward strand.
ATGATGACGTTAACGCCCGTCATCTGGCTAAACATCGCACTTTTACCCGCTGAGGGGTTCCCGATGAGCGCGATCCTCTTAGGTGCGTTCTTTTTTAAAGCCGTGTCAAGCATAGACGTGGTACGTTGTCAGCTCCGCTCCTTTAGTTCGACACGTTGCGTCTCCCTCGCAGAGATGCGGGCTAGCCCGGGGTCGCCCCAGAGGGGGCGCCTCTCCGTCTCCGTCTTCTTCCCTCCCCCACCTCTTCCGGGCTTACGAGGAGGGATTCCGCAACGTCCCTGCCAAGGGCGATTTGCGTATCCTTCATCTCGATGACAAGCGGGCCCTTCGAGATCGTCTGTAAGACGCGCACGGTAAGCCCTGGGATAAGGCCGAGCGAGCACAGCCGACTGATCGTCTCCGGGTCAGGGGACGTTAAAAACCGTATCGTATACAGCCCTTCCTTAACCTCAGACAGCTTCGAAACCGGGGTCTGGTCCTCTGTATCGCTTGCGGGTATCGCGCTTCCGCCAGGACACGTTGACGGGTGTCCTAGTTGAGCGGAAAGGTTGTCAATGGCCGCATCCGAGATGACGTGTTCGATTTCGCACGCCTGCGTATGCGACTCGTGTTGGCCGATCCCGCAGATGTCCACCAAAAAGCGCTCGAGCAGCCGGTGCTTTCGCTTCACCTTTGTCGCGATCTCATATCCGGCCTCGGTAAGCGTCGCACCGCGGTAGGGCGTATAGTTGATGAGCCCCTTTTCGCTCAGTTTCTTGAGCATCTCGGTGACGCTCGCGTTCCGCACGCCAAGACAGGCAGCTAACTCTCCTGTGGTAGCGGCTTGTGGCTTCCCTTCCTGCTTTGTGTAAATGGCTTCGAGATACTCCTCTTCTGAAGAGCTCAGCTCATATTCCTGCGACATAGATCTCTATGTAATATTTAGGCCAACCTAATATATATTTTTTAGGCTAACCAAAACTGGCGTTCGCCGCTCCGGGGCGTCCGTTGTCCATTCCCAGCGCCGCACGATTCGTCAACTATATTACGGAAACACACCATTCGTAAAAGGCCGTTATGTTACAGGAGACGCACCCGTGTTAAGCAAACTCAAGAGCATCGCTGATCGCCTCCTCTCAAGACCTGCCAACTTCCTTGTCAACCACGGCTTCACCCCCAACGTGCTGACCCTCATTGGCCTTGCGATCGGCGTCATTGCAGGCATCGTCCTTGCCTTTGGATTCTTCGTTGCAGGCGGCGTACTAATCCTCTTGACAGGCTTCGTTGACATGCTCGACGGGGCGGCGGCACGCAATGGACACGTCACAACGACCTTTGGTGCGACCTTAGACTCGATATCAGATCGTTACGTCGACTGCATTGTCTTGCTTGGCCTCGGCGTGGCGGGCGTCAACTGGCTCTACGTCGGAGCGGCCTTGATGGGCTCCTTACTCGTTAGTTACGTCCGCGCCAAGGCTGAGGGCATGGGTATTTCGTGTACTGTTGGGATCGCTGAGCGAAGTGAGCGCCTCATCATCCTCGCCATAGGACTTATCGTCGGTCTCGTTGAGCCTGCAGTATTGCTCGTCGCCATCCTCGCGCAGTTCACCGCACTTTGGAGAGTCGGCCTACTGCTTCGACGGACAGCCCGTTAAAACGAGATTTCACCGTCGCAGCTTAGCAGTCTCCATCTTATTCGATAGCTGCGAGTGAAAAACGTAGTCAATCCGCTGACCGCTTTTTCTACGGGTGAGTGCAATAATCTAAAAACAGTGCGATAATACCACCAGACGGGTCTTTACGTGTTTGCGCTTTCGAGGTGCGCTTTAATCGCGCGAAACGCATCGACGGCCGCATTTCGCTGTTCCTCAGTGAGCGCTCTGCCAGAATAGTTGGCACGCTCATAAATGGTGGTCAGTTTGAGCAAGGGCTCCTGTATTTCCGGCACAGCAGCTTCAATGGTATGATACTTCTCCCAGTGCGTTGCGTGCGACGCTATCGTGACCTCGTGAGTTGTTGCGACGTCCATTATTGCCGCATCGTAGAGCATATTGACCGCCTGTTTGTCACTACCCCGCTCAAAAAACTCGTGCGCCTGTTTCAGCACACCGGTTTCAGCAACGCTTTCTGGCGCCTCCAGTTCGGGCGGTTGTACCGCCACATCTTGCGGTGTCTCATCGACTGGGAGCGCAGCGCTTTCAGCGGGCAAGGCAGGTTCAATTGCTTCTTGTGGTTCTTCATCGGTGAACTCGGCCTGCTTATGCTCGAATTGGCCCCTTTTCAGGTTTTGCCCGCCGCTTACCAAGATCCCCGAATACCTTCATTTCCGCGCATTCGCCGTGCATACAAATAAAGCCCAACAAGGATCGCCACAGTGATGATGGCAATAATGAGATAAAATGGCACCAGATCGACGGTAATCGTGGTCACGGCGCTCGGCGTGCTTATAAACGAGGCATTCTGAGGCTCAACGACCGTGTAGATCGTCGCACCGGCCGACAATGCCGCTGGGAAGTAATACACCCCGACAGGAACGTCAAAGGAGTAGTCGCCGTTCGCGTTCGTTTTTGCGTCGGCCAGTTTGACATCACCCATGTGGAGTACAACAGTCGCGTCTGCCAACGGTTTTTTCCCGTCAGTAACCTTGCCAGTGGCCTGGAGCGTGCTGCCGAGCGAGATGCTGACTGGGCTGACCGTTACGTTATTCGTCACCGTTGCGTTCGCCGGTGATGCCTGGGCGGCAACACTCAGCACGCCGCCGTGTGGCGAACTATCACCCATAAATGCACAACCAGCCGCGATCATCAACGTCAAGCAGAGCGCAGCACACACAAGTCGGGATTTACGAACGGAACGAGTCACGAGACACACCCATTTGCTAATGCAACTAACCCATAGGGCCGGTTGCCACAGACAACAACACGGCAGTGTTATAAAAAGATACGGTTTTGCTTCAGCCAACGAGCACTTATACGAGATTGCGACCCGATTCAGATACGCATCGTTGTTGGCCTCTCCGCTCGATTCGCTCGATTCGCTCAATCATTGAATCGCTTATACAGGTAGTTCGCCACTAGCTGGAAGATCAGGATGAAGATGATGAGCATCGCGAGGTCAATAAACGGGTTGAGGACCGTTTTACCGGAGTATCCGCCCTGGATAAGGTCGTTTGCGTACGTGAGCGGTGAAACATAGGCGAGCATCTGCCCAAAGGAGGGGAGTGCGGCGAGAGGAATGAAGACGCCGGATATGAAGATCAGTGGAAACCTCACGAGGTTCACCATGGAGATGATATCTCCGGGACTCTCGGTCGGATATGCAGCAAAGAGAGAGGCCATCGTCGCAAAGCAGAATGAACTCAGAAGGACCCCGAGCACAATGGGGACGATACTCACGATGGGCGTCCTCAAGATAAGCAGCGCCGCGACAAATACCACAGACGCGATACAAACGCTATAGAGAAGACCGCTCAGGCTCTCGCCCAACACGAGCGCGTTCAGGGAGATAGGTGCAGAAAGCAGCCGGTCAAACGTCCCTGTCCTCCGCTCGATCGGGATCGATACCGGCTCGATCGATGACGCCGAGAAGAGGGTCGTGATGCTAATCAGTCCCGGGATCAGAGCAGCGGGTGTCGAAAGTTTCCCTGCCGTAAACGCAAGGAACATGAAAAGAGGAAAGAGCACTCCGCCGACGATGGTCCCGGGCCTGAGGTAGTAGATGGCGACATCTTTTTTCGCAATCGCCCACGAGGCAACGAGCTCGCGGGAAAGGCGGTCCTGGAGCCCCATAAGGTTAATCGATGGCAGTAACTCCACCTCCTGAGCGCTCCAGCCCGGTCAACTTGACAAAGACGTCTTCAAGGCTCGGACCGAGCGTCGTGATGCTGATCACCCGTGTGTTGTGGGCGCGCGCGTATGCCGTCACGCCTTCGATGACCTCAGACGGGTCTTCAGTGTAGAGCCTGTACTTATCACCTTGTTTGCGGACCTCGTTCACCGTCGGAATCTTGCGGAGGTCGTCAAGCTGTGTTGGAGCGCTACTGTCAAAGGAGACCTCGATCGACTGGACGCTCTGAATCGTCTTTTTCAGCCGTTCGGGCGCATCGATGGCGGCGATCAGGCCCTTGTCGATGATCGCTACCCGGTCGCAGAGGACGTTAGCCTCCTCGATGTTGTGTGTTGTCAAGAACACGGTAACCCCCTGCTGGACGAGGTCGCTGATGACGTCGCGGATGATGAGGTTGCTCTGGACATCGAGCCCGGAGGTCGGTTCGTCAAGGAAGAGCAGGCGCGGGCTGTTGACCAGTCCCATGGCGATGGTCAGCCGCCGCCTCATCCCCTTGGAGAAGCCGTGCACTTTGTCACGCCGACGCTCATACAGCTCAAAGCGCTTCAGAAGCTCGGTCGCGTTCTTCTCCCGCTCGCTTCGACCAACGCGATAGAGCTGCGCGGAGAACATCATGTTCTGCCACCCAGTCAGGTCGGTGTACACGTTGGAGGTCTCAGAGACGATGCCCATGGATTGCCGTGCGGCAACGGTCTCGCGCACGATGTCGTGGCCAAAGATGGTCGCGGTTCCCGCGGTCGGAGGTGAAATCCCGGTCAGAATGCGGATTGTAGTTGTCTTCCCTGCGCCATTGGGACCTAAAAACCCGAAGATTTCCCCAACCCCAACGGAGAAGCTAATATCGTTGATGGCGGTGAGGGGGCCAAATTTCTTGACAAGATGAGAGACTTCAATTGCGTGCACGTGTTCCACAAAAAAGGTGCACAGATCATCTATATTAATCACTCGCAACGCCCGCGACGTCTTTGAGCGCGCGCGTCGACAAAAGGTGTTTTAGAGCGACGATGCCCTGCGTGGACAGCTAGCGTAATATCCGCTTTGCCGCCTCTTCATACGCGGTGATGAGATCGCCTCGCTCGTATCGGAAGACGTCCTTATCGACCGACTGACCTGACTCCTTTAACCAGAGACGACAGGTGTCGCAGCTAATCTCATCGGCGAGGAGTATCGTACCGTTTCGTGCCTTCCCGAACTCCAACTTAAAATCGGGCAGGAGGAGTCCCCGCTTACCGAGGTACTCCTTCAAGATGGCGTTAATGCGCAGCGTGAGCTCCCGCACGGTCGCCAGCTCGTCCTCTGAGGCGAGATGCAGCGCGCGTATGAGGTCGTCGTTGAGCATCGGATCGCCGTACGGGTCAGACTTATAGTCGATGACGATCACCGGCGGGACGAGTTTCTGTCCCTCCTTGAAGGGGTACTTGCGAACGATCGAACCGGCAGCGATGTTCCGGGCGATGATCTCGAGTGGGATGATCTTCACCGCCTTTACGAGCATCCGGGCATCGCCAACCATGCGTATGTAGTGCGTGGCGATCCCGTGCTCTTCTAAGAGCTCAAAGAGCCGCGCGGAAATCTGTGCATTGTACCGTCCCTTGTCCGGCACCGTCGATTTTCGCTTCCCGTCAAAAGCCGTGACGTCATCGCGGAACTCCATGAGATACTCATCGGGGTTCTCCGTTTTGTGCACGGTTTTTGCTTTTCCAATGTGAACGATGTCCATAGCGTTACCTTGTTTTCCTCTTGCGGAAGCCTTCCTCATCAGCCAGCTCGCCAATGAGCGGCGCAAGCGCCGTGCTGTACCACCCAGCGCGTACGTACTGCGGATAAATGGCCAGCCGCTCAGTAAGCCCCACGCCGAGGTCTGCGACATCCGGCCATTCATGCTCCGGATTAATATAGTCGACCGTCACCGTCGAGATCCCACCCAGATCAGAAGCTCCTGCACGAAGGAGAGGCGCAATTTCGGCGAGGTTGGGCGGCACCTGAATCGCCACTTCGTCAGGGAGGAGATGGCGCGCGAGTGCGACAGTGCGGATCAGCACCTCGTTACCGGGGCTTGGTGATCCTGCCATGCGCGTGCCCGGCTTCGGGGCGAACGGTTGAATGATGACCTCTTGGATGTTCCTGTATCGGTGATGCAGATCCGCCAGGAGTTCGAGCGAACGGATGCGGTCGCCCCAATCTTCCCCGATCCCGATGAGGAGTCCTGTGGTAAACGGCACGTGCAGCTTGCCCGCGTCCTCAATGGTCCACACCCGGAGTTCTGGGTCTTTGCCAGCACAGCCCTCGTGGGCGCTCACCGACGCCGTCGTCTCAAGCATCAGGCCCATGCTCGCGTTAACGGGTTTCAAGCGCTCGAGCTCGTCGAAGGTGATGATGCCAGGATTGCTGTGTGGGAGTAGTCCAATGGCAATGGCTGCCGTACAGAGATCACAGAGATAATCCAGAAAACTGTCGTAACCGAGCGCCCCAAGCTTCTTAAGAAAGCCCGGAACCTGGTACGGGCGCTCTCCAAAGGTGAAAAGTGCCTCCGTGCAGTCGGCGTCCTTGGCCTGCCGCAGCAAGGCTTCGACCTCGTCTGGCCCCATAAGGTGCGCCTCAGCGTCGCCGATGTCTCGTCGAAATCCACAGTAGCCACACGCGTTACGGCAGATGTTGGTCACCGGAACAAAGACGTTGCGGGAGAACGTGACGCGTGTCGGAAGGGCAAAAGAGAGCGTCTCCAAAGGGGCAGTGACGATGTCTGCGGTGCTCACGTCCTCAAGCGACATAAAAGCGAAGCCGTTTTTACCTCTACATGACCGCGGTAATATATAAATAACGGGGACGCAAAGCCACCGGTGTGGCGACGATGCACACGGTAAAAGCGGTCGTGCCGTTCAAGACGCGCGGAGCGAAGACGCGGCTTGCGCCGTTTCTCTCTCCTGACGAGCGCATGGCCTTTTCAAAGGCGATGCTTCGCGACGTGCTGCACAGCTTGCAGGGCATTCACGTGACGATCCTCGCGACCGAGGACTTCAACACAGGGTGCGACTGGGCGCACGTGCAGCTCAACCACCACGACTTGAACACGGCCATCAACGAGTATATCAAGCACGAACGAGATCCGACCCTCATCGTGATGTCGGATATTCCGCTCATCCAAGAGTGGCACGTCCGCGAGATGATCTCTGAGTGCATCACGCTCGTACCCGGCCGCGGCGGCGGCACAAACGCCATCTTCATGCGAGACCCCTCCCGATTCAAGGTCGACTTCTACGAGGTGAGCTTTCTCAAACACGTTGCCATCGCCAAGGAGCGCGGGCTTCCCCTCAAAATTCTCGACTCGTTTTACATGAGCACCGACGTTGACAAGCCTGAAGATCTTGCCGAGGTGCTCGTCCACTGCCCCAGCCACTCGTGTGCGTACTTGCGCTCAATCGGCGTCCGGCTCAGCTACGGCAAGAGCCGCATCAGCGTCGAACGCGACTAATCGATTAAAATCGCTAAATCCTAAAACGAATCGCTGCTTTGAGGGAGGTTAAAAGACGGGCGTGAGCCACTGCGAATAGCGCGGATCGTTCCCGCGCGCCGCGTTAAAGTACGCGTCCTTAAGCTCCTGCGTTATCGTGCCGACCGTACCGTCGGCGATGGGGATCCCATCGACGCTCGTTACGGGGGCCACTTCTCCTGCGGTGCCGGTTAAAAAGAGCTCGTCGGCTGCGTAGAGCTCTGATCGGCTGATCCGCCGCTCATGCACCTTGTAACCGCGGTCCGCACAGATCGTAATGATCGCGTCGCGGGTAATCCCCTCAAGAATATCATCTGAAACCTCGGGCGTGAGCACCGTACCCTTACGCACGAGAAACACGTTCTCGCCGCTCCCTTCTGAGACGAACCCATCCTTGGTGAGGAGAACTGCCTCGTCGTACCCGTCTTGGACCGCCTCGACTTTTGCGAGGACGCTGTTGACGTATGCTCCGGCGAACTTGCCCGTTGGTGGGAGCGCGTTGTCTGAAACACGTGCCCATGAACTCACGCACACTTTAAGGCCAGCGCCGTCGTCGTTCGAACCCCCATCGCCGTCGACGAAGTAATTGCCCATCGGTTCAATGTAGATCGCGTAATCGTTTGCCCTCCCGTATGGGTACAGGCCAACGGTCCCGGCGCCCCAGTAGATGATCGGTCGTATGTACACGTCCTCTTTAAGCCCGTTTTTGCGCACGACGTCAACGATCGCGTCCGCAAACTCCTGCTTCGTGAGCGGCACTGTGAGCCTAAGCACGCGCATGTTGCGATACAACCGCTCGACATGCTCTGTTAGTCGAACGATGAAACTTTGACCCTTTTCATCGTTATGATAGGCCCTTATGCCCTCAAACACAGCAGTACCATAATGGAGCGCGTGTGTGGTTATGTGAACCGTGGCGGCGCTCCACGCCACGTACTTGCCATTCATCAGAACTTTGCGACTCATCCAAGACCTCTTTGTCAGCTCACGATCGCTGTTATTCGATAAAGCGTGTTTCTTCAATGCGCAACTACCCATTTAAACCTTTTTTTCTCGAGCTACGCCATCAGATGAGTTATATACCGGCCACCGCAACTAATTGTCCATGGGCCTGTAGTATAGTCTGGATAGCACAGTGGCCTCCGGAGCCTCTAACCCGGGTTCAAATCCCGGCAGGCCCGCTCTTTTTCATCGCCCCTAAGACGCGTCCGCGAGCGGTTGTATTCCGATTTACGTTACCACTAGTAGCTTGTCGAGTAAGTGCGTTGCACTTTTTCAAGCCGTTTTTACTGAGAGCCTTCGAGAACGCGACGCATTACTTCGTGCCGCACCACGTTAAACGGAAGGTTACAAAAGGGGAACAGTCGAATTTCGATCACGTCGCCGGTTTTCGGATCAACGACGAATGGGAAGTCAGCGCAGACCGTCGGTCGATCCGCATAGACGTGGCACTGATTATCCGCGCCAAGAAACTCACACGGCTTTGATTTCTTGAGCGCGTGAGCGAAGCGATGGTCATGGGTATCGGCAAATGGCGCGCAATGCCGTGCGACAAACTCCGCGGATGATAGCTTAAGTCGAGCGCTCAAGCGCTCAACGTCGGCAGACGTCAACCTGACAATGTCGAAGTAGCAACAGCCCGGAAGCACACAGTTAGCGCACAAACGTGCTGACGCATCGTCTGAGCGAAGATCGACTTTGGACAATCGCTCGCGTGACAATCCGAAGTGCCACCCCCCTTCACGTTCACTGATGACGTCGTCAACGATGCGAGTTATGCGTTCCATTGCGCTTCTATCCGGTGCAAGAAGCCCTTTGTACACCTTCGCAGCCAGGGTGCGTCGTAGCTCTTCCTCTCGTCCCGCCTCAAAAAGGCGTCCGTAAGAATCGCCGTCCGCCTGCTGAGCAGCACGCCCGTTGGCCGCACAACGTGCTTCACCTTTTTTGCGCCGTCTTGTCACCACTCGTTCTTTGCTCCACTGATGTCCTAGGCAACGGTCTTGCACCGCACCCTAATAGAGCTTCCCACGCCAGATGAAGAAGAGATGCCGCTACGAGCTGAGCCGCGGTGCATCGCGCGCATGATGGGCCCTGAGGGCGGCGGAGGCGTGCCCTGCGCTCCGCAATCAAATGCGGGCCGTGAGTCCCTTTTTCGTAAGAAACCTATTAATGCTAGGATGCGCTCTTTAGAATGATGTCAGACAAGATAGACGGTTTGCGGGACTTGCTTGAGCGACTTTCAAACGCACATGGGGTTTCCGGACACGAGGGAAGCTCTCGCGATATAATCAAGCACGAGCTCACCCCCTACGTCGATGAGATTCGGACGGACGCGTTTGGCAATCTGATCGCGATCAAGAAAGGAAGCGGGCCGTCGGTCATGCTCTCAGCGCATATGGACGAGGTCGGCCTGTCCGCGAAGTACATTGACGAAAACGGGTTTATCTACTTCATCGGCATCGGTGGTTGGTTCGACCAAACGCTATTAAACCAGCGCGTCACGCTCCACGGAACCAACGGCGGCGTAGCCGGAGTGATCGGTTCAAAGCCACCTCATATTCTGGAGGACGAGGAAAAGAAGAAACCGATCCCGATTAAGGACATGTTTATGGACATCGGCGCAGCAAGCGCTGAAGAGGTGGAAAGCCTCGGCGTGACAATCGGCACGCCAGTCACGATCGATCGACAGTTCACGCCGCTTTCGAATGACCTCGTTACCGGAAAGGCGCTCGACGACCGGGCAGGGTGCGCGATGATGATCGAGGCCATGAAACGCACGAAGGCGACGACGACGATATTTGCGGTCGGATCGACACAGGAAGAGGTTGGCCTGAAGGGCGCCAAGACGGCATCATTTGGACTAAACCCTGACGTCGCCATAGCCACCGAGACCAATATCGCGGGCGACTATCCCGGCATCGAAAAGAAGCTGGCGCACTTGGAACTCGGCAAGGGCCCCTCTGTCACCGTCGTCGACGGGGGCGGTCGCGGGCTCATCACCCCCGACTCGGTGCTTCGCTGGACTGAAGAGACGGCAGCAAAGGCACAAATCGCCTACCAGCGTGATGTCAGCTCGGGCGGCACTACTGACGCTACGGCAATCAACCTGACGCGAGCCGGGATACCTGCCGGCGTAGTGAGCGTCGTCACGCGGTATCTCCACACCCCCGTCGAAGTGCTCAACCTCAAGGACCTCGATGCCGCCGCTGAATTAGTTGCCCGAATGCTTGAGACGGTCGGCGATTACTTTTAACGTTCTGGAGCGGTTCAAGCGATCGACGCCGCGAGCGTGAGAGCTTTTATATAGTTACGGCTTCATTTTAACCGCGTGGAAGTGACTACCGTGAGGGATCGCTTTATTTAACGATATCAACTTTTTCGACACGACCCTGCGCGATGGTGAACAGACCCCTGGTGTGTCGCTCACCGCCGACAAAAAACTGTGGATTGCTAAGGCACTTGACAAACTCGGCGTCGATGTGATCGAAGCGGGATCCGCGATCACGTCGGAAGGGGAGCGTATCGCTATCAAAGGCGTCGCGCATGAAGGGTTGCGTGCTGAGATCTGCAGCTATGCGCGCGCCCTCAAGGGTGACATCGATTATTGTCTCGAATGCGACGTCGACTCGGTGCACCTTGTCGTGCCAGTGTCGGATTTACACATCGAAAAGAAGCTGCGCAAGGATCGAGAGACCGTCCTTCGCATGGCCGTGGACACGACCTCCTACGCCGTTGATCACGGCCTCTTAGTGGAGCTCAGCGCCGAAGACGCATCGCGCGCAGACGCTGCCTTTTTGCGCGAGTTCTATCGTCAAGGTGTCGCCGCGGGCGCACAGCGGCTCTGTTACTGCGATACCGTCGGCGTCCTCGTCCCTGAGCGCGCTGCCGCTGAGTTCGCCGGCCTCTCGCAGATCGCGCCAATAAGCGTCCACTGTCACGATGACTTTGGCCTCGCAACAGCGAACTCAGTCGCTGCTCTGAAAGCCGGCGCAACCCAAGTGCACGTGACGGTGAACGGTCTGGGCGAACGGGCCGGAAACGCGTCGCTCGAAGAGCTTGTAATGACGCTCGAGTCGCTCTATAATTACAAAACGCGCCTTAAAACGACCGAACTCTATCTTGTTTCGAGGCTTGTTAGCCGGCTGACGGGGGTACCCGTTGCTCAGAACAAACCGATTGTCGGTGAGAACGCGTTCACACATGAGTCGGGCATCCACACCCACGGGCTGTTGGCAGACACGCGGACGTATGAACCGATCACTCCTGAGATGGTCGGCAGAGAGCGGCGAATTGTGCTCGGAAAGCACGCAGGCCGTGCGTCAGGTACAGCTCGCCCTCAAGGAGCTCGGCCTGGACGCGAGCGATGAGCAACTCGGCGACATTTTGAAACGCATCAAGGAACTGGGTGACAAGGGAAAACGCGTTACCGACGCAGATTTGCAGGCCATTGCCGATGCCGTGCTCGAGATCAATCGCGAGGCTCGGATAAAACTTCAAGAGCTGACGGTGGTGTCGGGGAACGTCGTCACGCCGACGTCGTCGATCAAGCTCTCGGTTGACAACCAAGAGGTCGTTGAAGCAGGCATTGGCCTCGGGCCCGTAGACGCCGCGATCAATGCGCTTCGGAAGGCGATAGGAAAGCTTGCAGACATAACGCTCGAAGAATATCACGTCGACGCAATCACCGGCGGCACCGACGCACTTGTCGAGGTGTGGGTTAAGCTCAGCCGAGATGGCCACGTCATAACGGCACGCGGGGCGCGCGCTGACATTATCATGGCGTCGGTTGAAGCGGTCGTTGAAGGCGTAAACAGGCTATTAACGTTGAATGGCAGGTGAGATGCAATGAACCTAAGCGGGGCCAAGGCAGTTATCAAAAGTCTCGAATACGAACACGTTGACACCATCTTCGGTCTTCCCGGTGGCGTCATCATACCCATCTATGATGAGCTCTACCAGCAGGATGCCATTACGCACTACCTCGTGCGCCACGAACAAGCGGCAGCCCACGCGGCTGACGGCTATGCACGAGCGACCGGCAAAGTAGGCGTGTGCATGGCAACGTCAGGTCCCGGCGCGACGAACCTCGTCACAGGGATTGCGACCGCCTACATGGATAGCGTGCCACTCGTCGCGATCACCGGTCAGGTGACCACCGACCTGATCGGCAACGACGCCTTTCAAGAAGCCGACATTACGGGCATCACACAGCCGGTCACAAAGCACAACTACTTGATTAGAGATGCGAGCGAGATCCCGCAAACGATCAAAGAGGCGTTTCACATCGCGTCCACCGGGAGACCGGGTCCGGTCCTTATCGATGTTCCCAAGGATGTGCAGACGACGACGATTCGTTTTGATTACCCGAAAAAGGTCCACTTGCCCGGATATCAGCCGACGTACGACGGGCATCCCGGTCAGATCAAGCGAGCGGCAAAGGCCATTTCAGAGGCCCACCGCCCCGTCATCTACGTCGGCGGCGGCGTCAAGATCAGTGGAGCTTCCGAAGAGGTGCGTGCCCTCGCTGAGGCCATTCTAGCGCCCGTAACGATGACGCTTATGGGCATGGGAGTGTTGCCCGCTGACCACCCGCTATCATTGGGGATGCTCGGCATGCACGGGACGCGGTATGCGAACTACGCGGTCATGGAATCAGATCTTATCATAGCGATCGGCGCACGCTTTGACGACCGCGTGACGGGCAAGATCGCGAGCTTTGCGCCGAACGCAAAGATCATTCACATTGACATTGACCCCGCCGAGATCGGCAAGAATGTCATGGTCGACATACCAATCGTTGGTGACGTGAAGCGTGTGCTCCAAAAACTCACGCCGATGCTCAAGCAGACGCGCACGAAAGAGTGGATGGAGAAGGTGCGCACGTGGAAACGCGAATACCCCCTTGAGTTTGAAGAGACGGGTTTAAAGCCACAATACGTCGTGCGCGAGATAAGCAGATTATGCCCTGACGCAATCGTATGCACCGAGGTCGGGCAACATCAGATGTGGGCGGCGCAATACTTCAGCCATCGTCACCCGCGAAACTTCATTTCTTCAGGCGGTCTCGGGACGATGGGATACGGGTTCCCCGCATCCATCGGAGCGAAGATCGGTCGGCCGGATGAGACCGTCTTTGACCTCGCAGGCGACGGGAGCTTCACCATGAATTGTCAGGAGCTTGCCACGGCGGTCGCCTATGATGTTCAGGTCAAGGTGGCGATCCTCAATAACGGTTACCTCGGCATGGTCCGGCAGTGGCAGGAACTCTTTTACGACCGGCGGTACTCCGCAACGAAGCTCTCTGAGATCAACTTCGTGAAGCTCGCAGACGCGTTCGGCGCCCACGGGATACGCGTCGATTCGCCGAACGAAGTCGCGCCCGCGATCAAAGAGGCGCTTTCCGTGCCAAAACCTGTTATCATTGACTTCAGAGTCGAACCTGAAGAGTGCGTGTTCCCCATGGTGCCGGCAGGGGCGGCACTTAACGAAATACTCGATGCAAAGAGCGGGAAGGTGTAGCCAAATGAGACACACCCTATCGGTCCTCGTCGAAAATAAGCCTGGCGTGCTTGCAAGAACAGCCGGCCTTTTTAGCAGACGCGGGTATAACATCGAGAGCCTAACCGTTGGAGTAACCGAAAAAGAAAACGTTTCCCGGATGACTATCGTGGTGGCCGGTGATGATACCGTAGTCGAACAAGTCACCAAGCAGCTCAACAAGCTCATCGAAGTCATAAAGGTGAGCGATCTCACGAAAGAGTCGTACGTCGACCGGGAGCTCGTGCTGATCAAAGTCACCGCCGACAGCTCAAATCGAGGAGAGATTATGCAGCTTGTCGACGTATTCAGGGCGCGCATCGTCGACGTGGCCGCTAAAAGCCTCATCATTGAGGTGACAGGAGATGCGGGAAAAATTACAGCGCTCATCGATACACTCAAGCAATTCGGCGTTAAGGAGATCGTGAGGACGGGCACGTTAGCCCTAGGAAGAGGATCAAAGGTAATACAAAGCGCTAAGGACTAGCGTTAATACGTTTGAAGAAACACCAGATAAGCGCTCACTTAAGAAGGCCTCGTCGATACGCGGCTAAGGACGGTGCTCAAGCGGAGCGTAACGATGGTGATCAACGCGCCGCAAGCTTTTTTTGTGCCACCCACACATTACATACGCTGAAGAAGAAAAGCGGAGGGTCAACATATGGTACAGATGTTCTATAATGAAGACGCTGACTTGAAAAATCTAAGTGATAAGATAATCGCAATCATCGGTTACGGCAGCCAAGGACACGCGCAAGCACAAAACCTGAAGGACTCAGGATTGGACGTCATCATTGGCCTGCGCAAGGGGCGATCGTGGGACAAGGCGCAAAATGACGGCTTCAACGTCGTGAGCGTCAAAGAGGCGGCTAAAAAGGGAGACATCGTGCAGATGCTGCTTCCCGACGAGCGCCAAGCGGCAGTCTATGCTTCTGAAATCGGAAAGCACCTCGAAGAGGGGAACGCGATTTCGTTTTCTCATGGCTTCAACATTCACTATGGCCAGATCGTTCCACCGGCAAACGTTGACGTTTTTATGATTGCGCCAAAAGGGCCGGGTCACCTTGTGCGCCGCGTGTATACACAAGGCGAAGGCGTCCCCGCGTTAGTTGCCGTATGGCAAGATTATTCAGGGAACGCATTTCAAACCGCGCTAGCGTATGCTAAGGGGATTGGAGCGACACGAGCAGGGGTTCTTGAGACGACGTTTAAAGAAGAGACGGAGACCGACCTCTTCGGAGAGCAAGCCGTCCTCTGCGGTGGAACAACCGCACTGATCAAAGCCGGTTTTGAAACGTTGGTTGAAGCGGGGTATAAGCCAGAAATTGCCTATTTTGAGTGTCTACACGAACTAAAGCTCATTGTTGACCTTGTCCACGAAGGCGGGCTTTCGTGGATGCGCCATTCAATAAGCGACACCGCAGAATACGGGGACCTCACGCGAGGCGACCGCATCATCACTGACGCCACGCGTGAAGCCATGCGCGGGTTGCTTAAAGATATTCAAACAGGTGAGTTCGCACGCGAATGGATACTTGAAAACCAAGCTCATCGCCCTGTGTACAACGCCCTCAAGCAAAAAGACCGAGAGCACCCGATAGAGCTGGTTGGTAGCAAGCTCCGCGCTATGATGTCATGGCTCAAGTAACCTTCCAATCAATCGGGTAGCATTGCTCTCGTCTATGCCTTCCGACTCAGCAGCCGCTGATCAGGGTTTTCTCGAGTCTTGCGGCTCTTTTTACAGCAGCATAGCGGTCTCTGACGAGTAAGCGGGCTTATATAAAGACTCTTATACTCGCGCGAAAAAGTAGAGGGCAACACAACGTTGGCAATGCTATGGCCCAGATAAAGCGTCGCTTTAACGCCGGAGCGGTATTTGCTTTAGTGTTGCTCATGCTTGCGCTTTCAATTCACGTGACCTTAACGCCTAGCAGTGCCTCGCTCGTGTCGACGCACGCTACACCCGCCACAACTACACCCCAACCGCTTTTTTCTGCAGCTCATACGAGCAACGTTCCCGCTCTTGTCGCGGTGTCTTACCCGGGCATAGTGCGCTTTCTAATTGCCCAAAACGACATTCCCGACGTTTTGGTCCCCTCTGTTGTGCCGTCAGCCGAGCCGACGTTTGCACAGGCTAGCCCGACCCCACAACCGGCCAAAGTCTCAACGAACGTGAGTAAAAATACGACGCAAAATAGCACCGGAACCGGCTTTGATCTTGGCAAAATTGTCGGTAGCATCTCACCTTTCTTCATTATTGCACTAATTCCGCTTCTTTTCGTTATCGGGGCCTTATTTTATTTCTTTTTTATGGGAGACCAAGAGCGCAGAGTTTCTGACGAGGATCAAGAGGCCGACGCCGAATTAAGCAACGCTAGCGAAGAAACCGGATGGCGTGAGCTCTAAGCAGCCCTCGATCATCCGAATTGATCTGGCGATTGGACGCGACAAGCAACTTTCAAAGCCCACGAAGTGCAACACCTCTGTGAGCCGGAAGCTTCAAATTGTAAAGAAACGGCTGCCGCATAGACTGTCTAGCATCGATTATACGGTTTTTTTCGTCCAAACGGGTCAATTTATAAAACGTTATATATTGTGCGGATCATCAGAAAGCTGCGTAACAATGCCTGCCGCGCGCAACGGCCGTATTGAACGCGGGATAATGCGATGTCAGACAAAGAGGGCATCTTAAAGCAAAGCATTGAAATTCTCGCCCGCATTGTCGGCGATGACTCAGTGCCAAGAAACATCCGCCGCGCTGCAGACGAAGCGAAGACTCGGCTGCTCAATCGAGAGGATTCTGACACAGTGCGAGCAGCATACGCGATTTCTATACTCGACGATATCAGCAACGACCCCAACATGCCCCTCCATACAAGAACGCTCATTTGGAACGTAGTAAGCCAGCTTGAGAAGGCAATGGAAGGACAATAACGCAACTCAGATGCGTCTTGAGGGGAAGAAGCGAACTGACCAGACTTTTCCCGCGTACTTTTTTTGACTACGTGGACAGAAGTCGTCCTTGCTAGCCGTTCAACGATAAACAAGAAGACGTTTATCTGGTGATTGTGACTTGCCCATATTGGAAAACAACCTTGAGGTCATTTTTTCAAATTTAGAGCTGAATACGGGGTGCAAAAACCTGCTCCGTATACGCGAAAGAGGAATAATAATATATTATAACATACGAGTAGATTTTGCGCTTCTTCTAGCGTGTTGCAATACAAGGTGACCTCATGGACGTCGACGAACAGGCAAAGAAGATAAAAGACTGGGCGAAGCGATACGCAGAAAAGAAAGGAATCGAGCTTAATCCGGACGAGGAACGGGTTGACGAGGTCGCAAAGGGCCTTGCCGTCAGGCAGGAGAAGTTCGGCAAGCGATACTGTCCGTGTCGCATCATCACCGGAGACGCAGAAGAGGACAGAAAAATAATTTGCCCGTGCGTTTATCACGAAGAAGAGGTCAGAGAGCACGGGATGTGTCATTGTAAGCTTTTTAGCGCGAAGAACTCAACTGAGGGAGCTAGTAGTGAAACTGAAACCTAGTGTGCGGTACGTGGCGATTCTTGCTGTAGTATGCCTCCTGAGTGTCGGAATGAGCGGATGTATCAGTCAGTCAGGTTACGAGTTTAAAAGCGGAATAACGCCTCCCAAAGCGGTTAGCGACTTAATGAAGAACGGAACGGTCATCCTATTCATCACGCAGAACAACTGCCCTACGTGCGAGCAAGTACGCCCGATGATAGCTGATCTTCAAAAGCAATACAATGGCACAAATGTGACGTTTGCAACCTTCAACATCGACAACAACACTACGTCAAGTAACGTCGGCCGAGTGTATGGCGTGAGCGCGACCCCGACAACCGTTGTGTTACGCAAGGACGGAGCTGCCGCGATCTTCGTGGGTGTCTTTGACGAGAACACAGTAAAAAGCGCCATTGAAGACACACGCAAGTGACACACGTCACTGAGGAGGCGCGCAAATGGAAGTAAATCCACTGATCGCATTCGGCGCAGGGCTTATTAGCATTTTTTCTCCCTGCGTGTTACCCTTGCTACCCGCCATAGTCGCCTCATCAACGAATCGCGGCAGATACCGGCCTATCGCCATCGTTCTTGGTCTAAGCATATCGTTTACGACCATGGGCCTCGTTGCATCAGCTTTTGGGGCCGTGTTTGCAGCGTTTAGCTATTATCTCTTCGCAGCGGCGATAATCTTGATTATCGCAATGGGGTTTTGGATGCTCTTCGATCTCCATTTACCCTACAACACGCCGCGATTGGGCATTATTGACAGGGTGTCAAGAAAAACGTACGATATTCCGACTGAAGGGATAGCCAGCGGGTTGGCGTTAGGGCTAGCACTCGGGATCGTGTGGCTTCCGTGCACCGGGCCGGTCTTAGCTACCATACTAACATGGGTGGCTGCAAACGGCGACATGGCCACAGGCGGACTACTGCTCATGATCTACTCTCTCGGTTTTGCTGTCCCTATGCTCGCTATTGCTTATTCGGCTCGCTTTTCGTCGTCTCTCGTCGGAAAATCGTCGAAGACCATTTGGATCAAGCGCGTCGCCGGAGTAGTGCTCATTGCCGTCGGTGTATACTTGGCCCTCCCTTACCTCACAATGCTTACGCAAATGTGAAATGGTTCTCTCCTTAAAGTGGCGTCTTACCAAGCATCGCCTTGTACAAAAGAAACTAGTCGCGCCGGCGATGTAAGCTATAAAAGTCGATCACCGCAAGTCGCTAGAAAGAGTGGGGGCAGGCTAATTCGTCATTGTGCGAGTTGTCCGAAAGAGGAGAACAAATTCCGCTCACAATCGCCAGAGCTACCCTGATAACGGGTAGATAAAGATCATCTTTCAAGAAGTGGGGCTTACCACGAAGAAACTGCGATGCATAGAACAGGGTAGCGAGATAGAAGTTCTTGTTGGCCTTTCGGCTCGCTTAACGTGGGAAAATGAGGGGCCGCTGTTCTCGTTTCCGGCCTCTGAACTGCGGCTACGGGAAGGCGGCAATGCCCGGTGACGAGATGGATGCGAGCCGGGCACTGAGTGGTAGTCCAAGTGCGTAAGGTAAAAAGGGTATAGGTTCAATTGGTAGGATACATTACAGATCATCGATGGAGTGAAAAGATTGTTCTGTGTCAAAATTGCCGAGGCAGGGTGGGAATTATGAGCACGCTTGTTGCGCACAAAACAAAGGGTATCGTGATCGCCGTTGTAAAGGAACAGATCCCGGGCGAACTACGCGTTGCGACCGTGCCCGAGGTAGTCCAGAAACTCACAAACTCAGGATACGAGGTCCGAGTCGAGCACGATGCGGGAGCTGGAGCCTTCTACCCAGATGACCTCTACGTTGCAGCCGGTGCGACGATCGCGCCCGGTCGGGCCGAACTGCTGGACGGTGCAACGATCGTATTGTGCGTACAGCCCCCGGCAAAAGCCGATGTAGATATGCTCGTAGAGGGCACGATCGTAATCGGGTTCATGAACGCGGAAAACAACCTATCAATCGTTGCACGTATGCGCGACCGCAAGGTCACCACTTTTGCCCTCGAGCTTGTCCCGCGGATCACCCGTGCCCAGAGCATGGACGCACTCAGTTCCCAAGCAACTGCCGGCGGGTACGCAGCAGCGATACTCGGCGCCAACTACTGCCCCAAGTTCCTCCCGATGCTGACAACGGCCGCGGGCACGATCCGGCCGTCAACAGTGCTCATCCTCGGTGCGGGCGTTGCCGGTCTCATGGCGATCGCCACCGCCAAGCGCCTTGGCGCCATGGTCGAGGCATATGACGTCCGGCGTGCCGCAGGAGAACAAGTCCGGAGCCTCGGCGCAAAATTCCTTGAGCTTGAGATCAATGCGGAAGGCCAGGGCGGTTACGCCCGCGAGCTCACGCCGGAAGAGAAGGTGAAGGAACAGCAGATGGTGTCTGCCGCGGTGGCACGGGCTGACATCGTTATCACGACGGCCAGCATCCCCGGCCGGAAGGCGCCGGTCCTGATCACGAAAGAGACGGTAGCAACGATGCGTCCCGGCGCTGTCATTGTCGACCTTGCCGCCGAATCGGGCGGCAACTGCGAGCTGACACAAAGTGGAAAGACCGTAGAAGAGCACGGTGTCACGATCGTGGGCCCGCAGAACCTCCCGTCCCGAGTCGCGTTTCACGCAAGCCAGATGTACGCAAGGAACCTCCAATCGTTTCTCTCGCTCCTTGTTAGTGAGGGTGGGGCGCTCACCCGTGAGTTCACTGACGAGATCCTAGCATCAAGCCTCCTTGTGAACGCAGGCGACGTGCAGCATAAACCCACGCTTGACCTCATCAGCAGAGGGGGACTATGATCGAAATCACTGCGTTCTGGACCGCTATCTACATCGCGATGCTGGCGGCATTCACCGGTTACGTTGTCATCAGCCGTGTCCCCGTCATCCTACACACACCTCTCATGAGCGGCTCGAACTTCATCCACGGGATCGTGCTCGTTGGGGCGATGGTAGCGCTCGGGCTTGCCACGACGGCGACAGAGCAGGTGATCGGGTTCATCGCGGTAGTTCTCGGGGCAGCAAACGTGACCGGCGGTTATGTTGTCACGGAACGGATCCTCCAGATGTTCGACCGCAGCGGAAAGAAGCCCGGCAAGGGGTCGTGACATGGCGGACCTCTCCTTTGTCATCGAGCCCGTATACATCGTGACGATCTTCTTCTTCATCGTCGGCCTGCAGCGGATGAGCCACCCGCTCACCGCCCGGAGCGGAATCGTCTGGGCCGGCGCCGCGATGCTGATCGCAACGCTCGTCACGTTCTTTACCCCGAATCTCACTAACATCGCCCTGATCGCGATCGCGATAGTGATCGGCGGCGGCTTCGGCTATATAGCGGCCAAACGCGTGGCGATGACCAACATGCCCCAGATGGTCGCACTTTACAACGGGATGGGGGGCGGCGCGGCAGCCGGGATCTCGGCAGTCGTGCTCCTTGGCGCCACCACGGCCACCACCGGCTCACTTGCAGTCGTTGGTGGCCTCATAGGGGCTGTCTCGTTTTCCGGCAGCCTCATCGCATTCCTGAAGCTGCAGGGCTGGATGCCATCGCGGCCAGTTACTTTCACGGGCCAGCAGATCGTTAACATGGCAGTCCTTGTCCTCGCCATCGTTGCCGGTGTGTTCGTCATCCTGCAGCCCCCATCAATGCCACTTTCCATGAGCATATTCCTCCCGCTCTTCTTCATCCTCGCTCTCAGCTTCGGGCTCCTCATGACGCTCCCAATTGGCGGGGCGGACATGCCCGTCGTGATCTCAATGCTCAACGCCTTCACCGGCCTGGCCGTTGCGCTTGACGGGTTCTCGTTTGCCACCCCCAACTATGCGATGATTATAGCAGGCGTCATTGTCGGTGCTGCGGGTTCGCTGCTCACGCTCCGGATGGCTAAGGCAATGAACCGCTCGCTTACAAACGTCTTCTTCGGAGCGTTCGGCGCAACGGAGGAGCAGGCAGGGCAGGTATCGGGCAGCATGAAAGCGATCGAGGCCGACGACGTTGCTGTCATGCTCGCCTATGCGGACCGGGTCATCATCGCCCCCGGCTACGGCATGGCAGTCGCCCAAGCCCAGCAGAAAGTGAAGGAGCTGACCGACCTGCTCGAGAGCAGGGGCGTGCAGGTGAAGTTCGCGATCCACCCGGTTGCCGGACGGATGCCCGGTCACATGAACGTCCTCCTTGCCGAAGCAGGGGTTGACTACGACCACCTCTTTGACCGCGACGAGGTGAACCCTGAGTTCCCCAGCACGGACGTCGTCCTTGTCATCGGGGCCAACGATGTCGTGAACCCGGCGGCGCACCGGCAGGGCAGCCCGCTCTTCGGCATGCCAATCCTTGACGTCGAACAGGCAAAGAATGTGATTGTCCTAAAGCGCGGGCAGGGGAAGGGCTTTGCGGGGATCGAAAACGACCTGTTCTACCGGGATAACACGCAGATGCTCTACGGCGATGCGCAGGAGACGGTCGGCACGCTTGTGCAGGCCCTCAAGAAACTCTGAATCCGACGGAGATCTGCGAACCTGTTTGCAACACGTTATTCCCGCTGAAGATGTTTCTAACAAGCCGCAATCATTATCTTTACAATAGGTGTCTCAACAAAAGCAGCCCGGGCGATTAACGTGGTCCTAAAACAGGGCGCGGGGGCGATAACAGCGTAAAAAATGACTGACGGAGTTGCTTTCAAGATAACGCGTCTAAATCGGATTACCTTGCAGAAAATATTTAATTAATCACCGGGATACTATAAATTGCAATTACAGGAGTGTTTTTTTTAAGTTGTCCCAAGCTGAAGAGGTCGTTACGGAAGACCAGAGTGCAGACAAAACCGAACACAAAGGGTCGGCTTTGCTAGGCGGCATGGACATTGCGGTCACTGACGAGATCAAAGTGCCCTCAATGCTCGTTGATCAAGTGATCGGACAAGAACAGGCCGTTGAAGTGATACAAAAGGCGGCAAAGCAACGACGCCACGTTATGCTTATCGGCTCTCCGGGCACCGGGAAGTCAATGCTCGCTCGAGCCATGGCAGAATTGCTCCCTAAGGAAGAGTTGCAGGATGTCCTCGTTTATCACAACCCCGAGGACAGCAACACCCCTAAAGTACGTATAGTGCCATCAGGGAAGGGTCGGCAAATTGTCGATGCACACAAACGGGAAGCGCAAAAAAAGATCCAGTTCAGGAATATGCTTTCGATGGTGCTGGTTTTTGCGATCGTTGGCTATAGCTTTGCGATTAATCAACCGATAATGGGCATCATTGCCGCTGCTATGCTCTTCATTGCACTGCGCTATATCACGCCTCGCGAAGATGTGCTTATACCTAAACTCCTCGTCGCGAATGATGGCGAGGATACCGCGCCCTATATTGATGGTACAGGGGCGCACGCGGGAGCGCTACTCGGTGACGTGCGGCACGATCCTTTTCAATCGGGGGGGCTTGAGACGCCTGCGCACGACCGTGTCGAGGCAGGAGCGATCCACAAGGCAAACAAAGGCGTGCTCTTTATCGATGAGATCAACACGCTCAGAATCGAATCACAACAGCACCTCCTCACTGCACTTCAAGAGGGGGAATTTCCTATTACCGGGCAATCCGAGCGCTCAAGTGGCGCCATGGTAAAGACAGCCCCTGTGCCGTGTCACTTTGTGATGGTCTCTGCAGGAAATCTCGACGCAGTAAAAGGCATGCATCCCGCACTTCGCTCGCGTATCCGCGGTTACGGTTATGAAGTGTACATGCGCGACTCCATGGAGGATACGCCAGAAAACCGACGAAAACTCGTGCGCTTCGTCGCCCAAGAGGTAAAAAAGGACGAGAAGATACCTCACTTCACTGCCGATGCTGTTGAAGAGATCATCCGCGAGGCGCGACGAAGGTCGGGAAGAAAGGGACACATCACGTTGATGCTCAGGGACCTCGGCGGGCTCATCCGCGTCGCAGGAGACGTCGCCCGGGCCGAAGGGGCTGAACACACGACTGCTGAACACGTTATCGATGCGAAGAAAATGGCGCGATCAGTCGAGCAGCAGCTCACCGATCACTATCTCGAGCGCCGTCGAGACTATCAGATGTTTCGGAACACCGGCGCAGAGGTCGGGCGCGTCAACGGTCTCGCCGTGATGGGTGATGATTCGGGTGTCGTGCTGCCTATCGTTGCGGAGATCACCCCTGCACAGTCAAAAGAGGAGGGTCGCGTCATCGCGACCGGGTTGCTCAAAGAAATCGCTCTTGAGGCCGTCCAAAACGTTTCTGCGCTCATCAAGAAGTTCTCAGGCCAAGACATTACAAACAAAGACGTGCATATCCAGTTCATTGGCACCTATGAGGGGGTAGAGGGCGATTCGGCGTCAATTTCAATAGCAACAGCCGTCATCTCAGCGCTTGAGAATGTTCCGGTGGATCAGTCCGTTGCAATGACAGGATCACTCTCGGTGCGCGGAGAGGTGCTGCCCGTCGGCGGCGTAACGCCAAAGGTTGAGGCAGCCGCTAAGGCAGGCATTACGCGTATACTTGTCCCGAAGGACAACGAAGGAGACGTCATGATCGAGAAGCACTATAGAGATATGGTGCAGATTATCCCTGTCAGTACGATCGGTGAGGTTCTCGAAAACAGCCTTATCGGTCGAAAGCGTGACGGGTTGCTTGAGCATCTCAAAAAATTCACGACGCACGATCTGACGGGCTATTCGAGCGCGGTCCCTCAGTAGTCTTTTTCCGTGTGTGCTACACACCATTGAGGCGGTCTTCATGCTAGAAGAGCCGTTGCCGCTCTACCGAACGGCACAACTCACGTATACCAACGCTGACCTTAGCGCGACGACTGACGAACTGTGGCAGATTCACGATCTTTTTACAAAAGGAGAGCGGCAGAGTGATGTCGTTGTCAGTCCCTCCCTTCTCGATTTAAAGATCGAAATCGCGCACCGGATACAGCGGAATTGCCATTTCTGCGAGCGCCGATGCTCCACAGAGAGAGCCCAAAAGCCTGGATTCTGCGGGGTTGTGGAGTCAAAATACTCTTCAGAGTTCCTTCACTACGGCGAAGAACGCGAACTCGTGCCATCGCACACTATTTTTTTCACGGGCTGCACCTTAAAATGCGTCTTCTGCCAAAATTGGGATATTGCACGACATCCAAATGCCGGTACGGTCTGCGACCCGCAGGCGCTTGCACGGAGGATATACGCGCGATCGATCGCAGGCTCACGTAACGTTAACTGGGTAGGAGGAGATCCGACCCCTCACATTAGCGTCATATTGGAAACGATGCGCGCCCTCTCCATGCTCGAGCGAGAGAGCGGGGTTGATGCACGATTCTTGCACGTACCGATGGTTTTCAACTCAAACGCGTACTACTCCACGGAAGCTTGTAAACTCCTCGATGGCGTGATTGACGTTTATCTGAGTGACTTCAAGTATGGCAACGACGCGTGTGCACATCGGTATTCGAACGTCGACAATTACGTAGGGACCGTCACGCGTAATTTGCTCGCTTCTAAAGACAAGCTTATGATACGTCACCTGGTGATGCCTGGCCACATTCAGTGCTGCACCGAGCCGATCGTCGGATGGCTGCGTGAGAACGCATCAGACGTCAAGTTCAACCTCATGTTTCAGTACGCGCCGTACAACGTCGTTAACTACCCCGAGATGAACCGTTACGTCAGCAACGCTGAGCGACGCGCAGCTTTGAACATCGCAAAGGGTTTAAACCTTATTTGAGTTACCTTGCAGTATGGGGACCATAACCCTCATCTCTGACTTCGGCGCCTATTATCCGGCGATCATGAAGGCAGCTATCCTGGATATAGCCCCTGACGCCACAATCATCGACGTAACTCACGACATCACCCCTGAAAATGTGCGCGAGGCGGCCTTCATACTCCGAGAAACGGTCAAAAACTTCCCTAGAGGCACGGTGCACATTGCTGTTGTCGACCCTACTGTCGGCACTGACAGACGTGGCCTCGTCATCGCAGCGGGAGGACATTATCTTGTCGGTCCCGATAACGGAATTCTGATCCCCGCAGCGCGCTCATTAGGCGATTTCGAGGTGTTTCGAATCGAAATGGCAGCGAAGTCAAGCACGTTTCACGGACGAGACGTCTTCGCACCTGCCGGGGCACACTTAGTAATGGGTCGCCTGCAACGCCTTGCGCCCACGCCGACTTATGTCGACCTTCTCCTCCAAGAACCGCATTCGTCTGAAAACGCCGTTTCAGGAACCATTTTATATGTCGACCGGTTCGGCAACTGCGTGACGAATATTCCTGGAACGTTGATGATACAGCGCTCAGGCTTTGGCAGCTTACATCACCTCAACGGCGTCACAATGATCCAGTTTGTGCAGACGTACGACGAAGTGGCTCAAGGGCACCCTTTGCTCACTGTAGGGAGCTTTAACTTAATAGAGATCGCCGTGAATAAAGGTAGCGCTGCAACTGAGCTAAATCTGAAGTTGGGCGACCAGATCTCGCTGGAAAGGCGGTAACGCTTTTGCCAAAAAACGAAATTTGTCGCAGAATTTTATGAGCGGGTGCCCTTAGACTCGCGAATCCACGCCTTCAAGTTGAAGCAGCTTTCGCTTTGTTTCGAGCCCCCAGCTATACCCGCCGAGGTCAGCTACTCCCACCACTCGATGGCAGGGGACAAATAGAGGAACGGGGTTGCGACGCAACGCGTTCCCGACAGCTCGCGCTGCTCGTGGGTTCCCCAGCTTCGCCGCCAGTTCTGAATACGTTACAACGCTTCCCAGTGGTATTTGCCGTGTGTATTCCAGCACGGCTCTTTCGAACACGGAGCAGTTTTCGAGATCGACAGGGAAGGTGCTGAGTTCAACGTTCTCCCCTTGCAAGTATCTCTCAAGGGCTTGCACAGCTGGTTCCGCACTCTTCGGGTTGTTAGGACGAGAGCGCGGTTCGAGCACCACCTGTTGCACCACCCCTCCTTCAAGCACGATCGATACGAATCGCGCGAGAAATTCAGAATAAAAAGACGCGGTTTCTTTCATCGTTTCAGCGTCCGTTACTGTTTATAGTAGATACCAATCGTTATCGCCCACCGTTTTTTCCGGCGTCTCTAAGGGCACATCTTGCGGCGAAGCCTTTGAGATCGAGAGTAACGCAGCCTTTAAGTCAGCCAAGTAGTGAACGTTGCTGAGGCTCCCGTACTCAAACTTCCTGCCTCGCACCCGACAACGTTCGAGCGTTGCCTCGTGCGGCACGATGGTTACGTCCAAGTCAGTCTTCTGACTTGCCCTTTGCATGGCTTTCCGGAAGTCACCCGTGCAGTAAGCAATTCGATGTCTATACGTGTTTCGCGTCTTGTCCAAGTATTGGAAAAGTCGGCCACTCTCGAGCTCAACGAATCTCTTCTTGACGGATAGGACGTTGCAATTTCCAAGCACGAAATCATAATGAGCGAAGGGATATTCGGTATCAAGTTCCCGCGGCGTTACCCCACACGTTCCAAATGCAACGATATGCACTTCGCCAGGGGCTAAAACGCTGAAAATGACCTTATCATAATTCCTGTGACTCGGACTCGTATGATACGGCTTTACCTTAGCGCACGGCACAAAAACGCAGACGTCGCGCACGGGCGGGGCGTATTCACGCAGCACGTACTCATTTGCCCTAACCATGTCAGGGTGGGAGAACACTTTCTCTCCAACTAACGGAGCGGATGAGCGTTCTGATTCAGGAATAATCATTCAGCAGTGAGCCTGGTCAGCTCATAAGAGGCTGAGGCTTTTAAGCTCCTTCACGATTCGATCGACCGCATTAGCCGCATCTTCGGGCTTTCGACCGCCGGTGACAACCAGTTTGCCGGAACCGAACAAAAGAACGACCACTTTAGGTTCCGACAACCGGTAAACAAGACCGGGAAACTGCTCAGGCTCGTACTCAATGTTCTCAAGCCCAAGGCCGATCGCAATGGCATTTAAGTTCAAAACTGCGTGAAGATCCGCGGAGGCAACGATGTTTTGCACCTTGATCTCCGGCGTTCCCTGGACGTCGATCCCGATATTTCTGAGGCTTTGAAATACGTTTTCCAGACCCTTGTACACGTCATCGATGCTCTTTGCGCCCGTGCAAACGATTTTTCCCGATCGAAAGATGAGTGCAGCGGTCTTCGGGTCCTTCGTGCGGTAGACAAGGCCCGGAAACTGTTCCGGATCGTAATCTGCTCCCTCTAAAGCAAGCGTTACTTGCTTCAGATTTATTTCTATCCCAATGCCGGTGGAGGCAACCACATTTTCAATCTTAATAGTGTCCCGCGGTTCAATCGTTGCGTCTCCAACCATTTCGTCTTCCTTCCTTCGAACCATTGCGTCTCCCTTCCCTGTTGCTTTATAAAGGCTTTATATATATAACGTTAAGGGGCGCTCGTCGCTGTTCTGAAAGAAATTCAGCCCAAAATCTCGCTTGAATGGCAAATACGCGTGCACAGCAATTTTATCTACCTCGAATGTCTGTGTACATATGCATACGGGGCTGCTACTCAAGCTCAGGCCGTTGGGGGGTAGTAAAGCCGACCAAGGCTTAAGTTGGATCGAACTGCATTTGCGTGCGATAAGCTAAACGGCATTAGCGGGCACTATAAACGAGGAACCGAACAACATGAGACTAGCGTTCGAGCTATCTGGAGAGAGTGAAAGCATTCCGCGAGCTGAGGTTCTCGCCATCTTCCGCGGGGTTGTGGTTCAAGAGATGGAGCGTGTGCTTGTAATGGACGTCGAAATCTACGACCAACCGCTGGCCAATCGACTTGCAATGACGCACGCAGTAATCGAAGTCAAGGATGTGTGCGCACAGAAGCTCACGTCTATTTACCAAGCGGCCCAAAACATTGAACTACCTCGTGTCAGCGTCGCTGTCCGAGCTAAGCGAATCGGGCACGGTCTGAGAAGCGTCGACGTTGAAGCTACGATCGGAAAGGCCCTTGCTGAGCGCGGATTTGAGATAGACCTTGCTCATCCGCAACTCCTCGTGAGGGCATTACTGAGCGAAGATGTCTGTATAATTGGAAAGACGTTAACACAGATCAATCGCTCTCAATTTGAATCGAGGCGCCCACGTTTTCGGCCATATTTCTATCCCGGCGTACTACTGCCTCGGATCGCACGAGCCGCCGTAAACCTCTCTGGCATAAACGCTCAAGAGCTCCTATTCGACCCCTTTTGTGGCACTGGAGGTTTGCTTCTTGAAGCAGGACTCATCGGAGCAACTGCTGTAGGGTCGGATGTTGACAGCAGGATGGTGTTTGGAACAAAGATGAATCTCGACTACTACGACATAGAGAATTCCTTGCTAGTTCAAGACGCTAAGCAGTTGGCGCTAAAAGATGCATGCGTAGACGCAGTCACAACTGATCTTCCATATGGACGTTCTGTCAGCATCCGCGCCCAATCGCTGGAGCAACTGACGGGGATGGCCTTGGACGAAATCCATCGTGTACTCAAGTCTGACGCGCGTGCCGTTTTGATATCACACAACCCAATTGAGCGTGAAGTTTTAGATGCAGGTTTCACGATTGAGGAGCGTCACGCTCAATACGTTCACAAGAGTTTAACAAGAGAAATTGTTGTGGTGCACAAATGAGATGCGAGCGACCTTGATGGCGAAGAAGAGTCCTCTGAGTCCCATCCTTCTAGTTCGCTGATACGCTTACCGGGATGTCTCTGAGAAGCTTGCGAAGCGCACCTGCGTCAATCTTAGACCATATAGGACCCTATACGCGATGCATGTAGCGGAAGATGTTTTCGTGCTGGGCGGTGACGAGCACCCCTTGGGCTACTCCGATTGATTCCAAGCCTTTTTTTAACTCCTCAAAGTTTGCAGAGCCGATAGCAACGATCATGATCATCGTGAACACCCCGGATACGACGGTCTGACTGATGTCTTCGATGTTGGCATTGGCAGTCGCTAACAAGTTTGCCAAAGCTGCGACGATTCCGGGATGGTCAGAGCCCGTAACCGTTATAACGATCCGCTCGCTACGCTTTGAGCTTGTCACGTTCAATCAACCTCTTATTTGATTTTAGTGCCAGATGGAACCTTTTTCGATGGTCGAATGAGTACCGCTCTACCCTCGTGCTCTGCGGCGAGAAGCATGCCGTGAGATTCTACACCCATCAACTTCACAGGTCGGACATTTGCAAGCACGACAACGTCAGTGCCAATGAGTTCCTCGGCCAAGTAGTCTTTGGCAATTCCTGCAACAACTTGCCGCGTTTCATCGCCCAATTGCAGCGTGATTCGCAGGAGCTTATCCGATTTCTTGACCGATTCGGCTTCTAAAATGCGAGCTATCCGCAGATCCATCTTCTCAAAATCTGCTAGCTCGATTGTCGCCTTTTTGGTCCGAACGTCGTTCGCGGGAGCCTTCTGAACCAACCCAGCCATTCTCCTACTGAGTGTGGCCTCAAGTTCCGCGATCTTTTTCTCGTCGATCTTTGCAAAGGGCAGGGTCGGCTGGTCCAGTCGCAACGGTTCAACCTCAACAGTGGCATCCGAGAAATGGGTCGAAGTAACACCGAGCTGCGCCTGTACCCCCTTCATTGTTGACGGCATAACAGGTTCCAAAAGTACCGCTAAGGCCTTCACAAGCTGAATGCAGTTCTTGACTTCTCGCGCGCACGCTTCCTTGTCAGATTTTACCAGTTTCCAAAGTGCTTTGGACTGGAAATAGGCGTTGCCGAAGTCTGACAAAGACATCGCCGCGTCGACGAGCTTCTTAAATTCATAATCCTCTAACGCATTCACCATCTTTTCGCGTGTCGCCGCTATTTGCTCGATTATCGCCGCGTCAACTGGCGTGTCTGGAATATAACCGAAGTTCTTGTACGAAAAATGCAGTATCCGATAAATGAAGTTGCCGAGGGACCCGACGAGTTCACGATTAACTTTTTCCCCAAATACTTTCCACGAAAAATTCAGTTCCTTCGTGTGTGAGGTGTAGCACGCGAGATAATACCGCAGCAGGTCAGGATGGAACCCGTGGTCGAGGTAATCGTCATCAACCCAGACGACGTTGCCCCGACTTTTAGAAAAAGTCTCGCCATCGACTTTAACCATTCCCGAAGCAACGATGGCCGCGGGCCTCGTGTAGTCTGCTCCTTTTAGCAGCGCTGGCCAAAAAACGGCGTGATGGTAGATTATATCGCCGCCGATAAAGTGAATGATAGTCGACTCCTTCTTCCAATAGTCTTCCCACGTACTTGTTGCCTCTTCCGTAAACGAAATGTACCCAATAGGAGCGTCAACCCACACGTAGACGACGAGATCAGTTCCCGGAAATGAAACCCCCCATGAGAGGTTCCGTGAAATGCACCAGTCCTTGAGCTCATTTGTCACCCATTGTTGCGCATAGTTGCGGGCATTGGCGGTTCCTCCGAGCGTCTCAAGATACGTCGACAAGAAGTCCTTAAACGCCGAGAGTTTAAAGAAGAAAT
Organism: Methanobacteriota archaeon; assembly: GCA_963719035.1. GTDB lineage: Archaea > Halobacteriota > Bog-38 > Methanoflorentales > Methanoflorentaceae > Methanoflorens. The sequence goes on from CAVRAO010000006.1 coordinate 37,375, forward strand.
GCTCCTCTTCTCTGTATTCAGCGCTTGCTCCGCACGTTTTGCACTTCGGGTCGATGACTTCTCCCGATTCGAGATGGCGCCCACACCCCTGATCGCACTCGTCTCCGCGCGCTGGCATCCCGCAAAAAAAGCACACCCCCTCGACATATCGATCTGGCAGGAAGCGATCGCAGTCCGGACAATAAGCCAATCTAATGACCATCGGATAAATGTAGCCGTTTTCTTGAAGCGCTTTTACGATTTCCTGCGTTCTGAAGTGGTTTGTAGGTGCGTCGGTATTTCCATAATGACTGAAGTCAACTGCCAATGCCTTGAAGGTGTCCTCCCAGTAGCGGTGGTAGTAAGCGGAAAGCTTCTCAGGTGTGGTCCCCTGCTGTTCAGCGTTAATAACGATCGGAGTTCCGTGAGTGTCAGAACCGCACACGAAAAGCGGGTTCTGTCGAAGCTTTTTAAGACAGCGAACGTAGATGTCTGCAGGGACGTAAGTCCTCAGGTGACCGATATGGCAAGGGCCATTGGCGTACGGCAATCCGCACGTGATAAGTAGTGGCTTATTCGTGACTGACGTCATTTTGGAGTCCTTGCGCCGTAATATTTATTTTTGTGGTTGGCAACTGCGGCAATCACACCAGTAGATGATTGACGTAAGCCCTTCCAAACTGAGTACGACATCGCAGATTGATAACTAGTCCTTTGTGCAGGCACCGCAACAAATCTACAAGGGCTAGTTACTAGTGCATTGTGATAATGGCCCTCTATTTTAACTCTTCGAGATCGACGCGCTTGATATCATTATCGTGGTCCCGCAAGGAACATTTCGCTGCACAAAGCAAATAGCATTGTGGAAGACTCGTACGACCGACTTTCAGCCGTTTCTCCAGGCTAGCCTGCTTGAGAAGGTTTAAGCTTTAGAGACCACTGATCACTGTGCAAGGATATCACTGGTCTAACCATACACAGAATGGAGGTTATTAAATGAGCGTAAACGATACGTGTAAAGCTTGTGGTGCTCAGCTACCCCAAAACGCACAATTCTGCATTCAATGTGGAACTGGAGTAAGTGAGGCAGAGGCGGGAGATGGCATAAGCAGGGAGACCACAGCACCGTCTCCGATTACTATAGACGGGGTAATAGTGGTCAGTTCAAACTGGATCCCAGGATACAACATCGTAGAAACACGAGGATTCATCTACGGCCTTACAGTTAGGAGCAGAGGGCTTGGGAGGAACATTACAGCTGGGCTCCGTTCTATCGCTGGAGGAGAGATCCACGAATACGTCGAGATGATGCAACATGCGAGAGATGAGGCGCTATATCGGTTAGTCGGGCACGCCAAGTCAGTCGGAGCAAACGCCATAATAAGCGCTTATTTTGACTCGTCAGAGATCTCTGACTATATGCAGGAGATCTTGGCATACGGAACGGCTGTGATCGTTGACACGAAGTGACGGCGTGCATCTTAAGGGCACTTCGCGACGCGCAAGCGAGGATTGTGTTCGCTGCACGACTTCAGTTGTTTCGAACGGAACTAGTTTCACGAGCGGGGGGTGAATCAGGCTTCATAACCCTTTCAGAAGTTTAACGTCAGCCCTGAGGTTACCCGCTGCTGCGGATTCAAAAAGGACGAACGATAATAGGGGGCCTAGAGATCATTCACCAAGAAGATCGGGGCGAACCTTGCCTAAATAATCAACGACAAAGCCGGTAATGATAGCCTCGGGGACTGCTACAATCAGGTTAAGTATGGGAATCTGAATCAAGTAGGTAATCAACGCGACGCCGTGCAGTTCGCTTCCTTGTATACCCGAAATTACTAAAACGGCAAGAAGAATAACGTTACCAACGAGCAGCCCTAAAATCGCAGCTACGGCGCCTCTCGTGAACAGCTCAAGCCGACCTCTTGTCATTCTAAAGACATAGAACGCTACCGTGATCTCACTCAAGTTCACAAGCGTATTGGCGCCCACAAGCCCCCACCCCCCATGACCCACAGCCGCGCTCAAGATGTTAACAATGAGGATGATTAACGATCCGATACCCGGCCCTGCTAAGATCCCAATCAGCGGAGTGAGGTTCATATGAACACCGCCTGCTAATGGAATATCGATTTGGAAAACTGCAAAAGAGACGGCTGCAAGCATGCCTGCGATTGCCAACCGCTGAGTCGGGATCGCGTGCTTTCTGGTCGCAATGAGTGCAACAACAAGCAAAGCAAGGGCTAGTAACCACCAAAATAGGACCCATTGGATAGGGAGGACGCCGTCGGGAAAATGAATGTGTGCCATAGCAATGCCCAGCCAAATCTAACGAACTACTCACTCAATTTGTTACAAGTAACTTTCTGTATAACGGTGGCCAATGGTGATGTGTGCGTCGAACCTCAAGAAGGCGTCAACCACATTCGAGTGAGTCTTCATCGAACGCCTTACATCCGTACTTTTCTAAACCCGCCGGTTCCATATTCAGCGTTCTAAATCGATGATACGGCCAATCGTAAATGATGACCGGATTGGCAAGTGTCCTTGCTCCCCTCCCAAAAAGCGATATTCGTGCGTAGCTACTGGTTGCCTCATCCAAAGGATGCCCCCCTTCTGCCTCATCAAAAAGCCGATCGATGTACCCCCGAAAGCGAGGATAAGACCTTTTGTACCACTCCCGTGCAAGATCAAACTGATCCACTTTTTTTTCAAGCGTAGCGCCTCGCACCTTGATGCATTTTGATTGGAGCGTTAGTGTACAATCAGCGGCATGTGATCCCCCCAAGTCTCTGTGAAAAAGCGCTGTATTTGTCTCTACTTTTTCGAATCGGGATTGGCTTGCAGCCTCAATTCTTGAAAAGGCCGCGATTATCGCCACTGGGGAATCTTGCATCTGGCGTTTTACGCCTTCGACCAGCGAGGTTTCCTTGAAACGGACTCTTTTCCGAATAGGGTCCGATGGTTTCTCGCTATCGGACGACTGAACCGGGAACTGATCAAGGACTAGCAGCGTTGGTAGAGCATGATCCACGCCAACTCGATCTTGAGCGGTGCGTACGGCGCGTCTCACGTCTGAACCGGTCATTTCCGAATTTGCCTCTATCATTACAAGGCATGGGGCTATTCGCCTGCTCAATCGTTCTCCTGCCTCAACTACCCGCTCCAATATCGTTGCATCCCCGTCGTAAAAGCCATTATTACGATACTGCGAGAGCTCCTTCGCATCGACGCTGCAGTGTCGTGCGAGTGCGCGTTCCGTAAAGTCCTCCTTGCTTATTCCGCGACTTACGAATACCGTGGGGAACCGGCGTTGTGCGGCAAATTCAGCACACCACGCACTGAAGTCCGTGGCCTCCACGGCCGACGATGCATTGACTATGTATAACCTGCCTGGCTTCCAGCCGCCGTCCAAAGAAGCGTTTAGCCACTCTGAGGGGGCGGGAACTGCGCCGCACCTGTTGGAGAAAAGGTTCGTCATGAAGTCACTAAGGTCTTGCTCAAAGAGGTGGTTTTTGTTGCACGCCGTGATCGACAAGTCACTTGATTGTTCCCCGAGAGTTCTCAAGATGATATCAAGTGGAAGCACACTCGACGCTAAGGCAACCGCAGCTTGACGAACGAGTTCTTGGGCCCGTAGCCTGGCCCCGCGCGCTGCAATAACGTTCAAATACTCGATAAATCTGTCGTGCCGGCACGATGGGCGGCTTTGAAGCCGCTGTACGTATTGTTCTATCTCATCTACGTGCGGTCGCATTTCAGGGCTTCGAGAGAGGCTGGCCAAAATTGCGGTGCATCGAATCGGTCGACCGTGATAGGCGAGGTACCGACATACGTGCCAGAGCACGCGATTGAGAGGCACACAAGTGCCATCTCTGCATCCATACTCATCGATAAACCCCTCACAACGGAGGCCCACCCTCAGCCCTTCGCCGATGCTCTCCGGATTGCTTAACAAATACGTAAGGGTCTCCTGCTCGATCCGGGCCTCAGTCTCGCCACTTTGGCGACTCGATTCGTCACATGGCTCTGCATGATAGTACTCACAGCCCCAGCCAGTACACGCCCCACGTTCTCGGAGTTTCGTGCTGGGCCAAACGTCCTCACAGCTCCAATGGTTCGTCTTAGGGTTATCTCGAGCCCGTGAAAGGCATTCCGTAAACTGCTTGAACTCGCTTCCTCCCCGCACGCCCGCACTGAACGAGTCGGAGTGCTTTAACATCGTCTTAGCCATTTTTGTTCCTTGCACGTCGTTTAGCCCTTTCGTCACCACATATCGCGCGAGGAGCGCGCGCGCCTTATCGCATTCCATGTCAGAAGGCACGCCGTGACGCAAAAGATGGCGAACACACGGCGGATGACGAACTCTGTCGCGAAAAGACTGCTGAAGCTGAAGTTCCTTCTCTTCACTGGACACGTTTCTCACATCCTCGATCGCGAGCCCGCACTTGAACAGATATGCGCCAACTACGGCTGGGACGAATCATCTCGTATTTTGTCGAGTTACGCCGGGTTCTTGCTCCTTTTGACGTGTGGTATAGCTTACCTAAGCGATCAGCGAAAGTATCCGCCTAACAGAAAAGACCGTATTTATCCGTAATTTGACTGCTGATATAAACCGTCGAACGTTCTTCTGACGCCCCTCCCCACTTTCAGCACCTACGGCTGCAAAACACGTCGGTCTCTTTGTATCATTAACTCCAGATGCCCCTTTTGGGAAAACGCGTGCGCCATACGACTTACTTTAGGTACATCCGCATGCAAAGGTGCGCCGAAACAGCGGACAATGAAATTGTTTAAATAAGCCCAAAACATTAAAAAACTACGTGGTCTAATGCGGGAGCCCTACGACAGCCCAGCCCAACTCGGGAGAAGTGAACCAGAAGAATCGGTGCTCGGTTTTTCAGATCTAGCGAGCTTACCCGCTTTCATCTACCTCCTCTTTTTTCTTTTTGTACTGGCAATATTTAGCGCTAATCCGCTCGAGCCCCAGGTATTCGGATTCTACAAACTCTCCGTTTTCTTTCAAGTCGTGGCGTTTTTCAGCATCTTTTTTGTGCCGACATTGTTGATTTACTTCGCTCTCGATCTTACTAAGAACGTTGCACATACGTGTGTCGTGTTGGGGTACCCGCTGCTCGCGCTTGGTGGGGTGGTTATCCTCAACGTCGCAGAATCGCCACTACTGGCAGCGCTAAGCGGATTGGTCCTCTTTGCCTTCTACCTCCTCTTAGGGTTGAGCCGTTCGGCGACAGAACGGCGGCGACGCATCCCACAGCCTGTTGTGCGTCCCCGTCCTAGTAAGCAAGCGCCCTCTCAGATGCCGCCACAACGACGGCCGCAGGACGAGCGAGCTGCTGTTCAGAGACAACAAACGTCACGATATGTGCCACCGAGCCGTTCTCAAGAATTCAGAAGAGATACCCGGCCACAATACGGAGCCTCCGATGGATTTCTGTCGAGGCTCGATCGATTTCTCGATCGATACGACTATGTCGAAGGGGAGGCAGTGAGAAAGGGTTCGAGGCGCGATGTGAAATACCAGAGGGATAAGCGGCGACGAGAACGATAAGCCTCAGCGATGGGCTGCTCCCTTAGCTTATGAAACAATTGCCGCCATGATAATACGGTGAATAATCTCCATGATCGGGAGGATCATCCCAGGCCGGGGGACGCCTATAGGAGTCTTTTGCCATATCAAGGACGCAAAAATGAGCCAATATGAAGAGACAAACGTGGCAAATCCTACCAAGATCGCGAGCTCTTTTACTCCTTTCCGATAGCCAACGAAGTACGGCACAAAGAGAACCATAAGGGCTGCGGTGATAACTCCGAAGGTCCCTATAAACGGGAAGCTCAACGAGCTGATCAAGCCGCTGATCTTAGCAGCGAACAGCGTTGCATACACAAGCACTAAACCTGCAAAGATAATCCATGCAGCGGCGAATGCACGTACAATGCGCGCTTCATAGACGAGAACGTTACGGATGCTTGCGAGCGTAAAGAAGAGGAGAGGGATATAGAGGGGCAAGAAGTAGCGCATGTCAAGTCCAAATCCCTGCTCTTGGAACGGCGCGTAGATTATAAGGTGTGCGACGATACAGACGAAAAACGCAACTGCAATCGCTTGTTGCCTATCTATCTTCAGACGCACGGCGCCCCTCTTGTATCTAGCGAGCTTTTGCACGACATGGGGAAGCGCAGCAAAGAGGGGGACTATCAGGAGGGGGCATATCTGGAAGACCGAGAGCGTCACCGGCATGTTAACATAGAACAGCACGTGGTAGAGATGCTGCGGCCAGTTAGCACTGTTTTGCACGTTCCACTCGCTAAAAAAGAGCGTCGGAAGCCGTTCAATCGTGGCGAAGAGCGCTGAACTAGTATTCCCGGCGGTGCTTGAAGTCTGCTGAGCGATTTCTTGGTGGGCACTTAGATAGACTGGCGATAAGAAGGGGTTGCCAAACAGCAGGTAATTGTTGATGAAGTATGGGACCATTGCAAGCGTGACCGTCACCGCAGCCGTAATCGTTGCTTTAATCCGCCCCTCTGATGTTAGCAAATCCGTTAAAACGATGGCAATCAGGAGGGGAATGGTGTCAAATAGCCGTACCCAAAAACTGAGGCCAACGAGGACGTACAAAAGTAGCGATAACGCGTTTTTCCGTCCTGAAGATACATATAAAGGCTCCAAATGCTCGCTACGATCAGCAACACCGATGCGGTATGATCCTTTGCTGACACTGCCCAGAACGTAAGCGGCGTGGCAACGAGTATATACGCGGCACCGAACGCAGCGACGCGATCATCGGCAAAGTACCTCCTAAAGATACTCAGTGAAAGGAGTACAATGACTGATGTTGCCAGGATATTGAACAGCTGGATAGCCATAAGAGCGCCCCACTGGTCGAACACAAGCGGCGGCAGCTTCGTCGCGAGGTAGCCGTTGATGATGAGCAGGACAAGCGCGCCGAACACGCCGAGGTCGCGGCCGAGTCGTGGCTTGCCCCACCGCCTTCCCAAAAGCCAGCTGACCATGAATATGTTGAACGACCAGAGACAAGCGAAGAAGAGCCTGATCCCTACGGTAGCACTAATGATGTACAAGAGAGCGTAAAACGGCGCTGCAAAGACAGCGAGCGCGTGCGTATAGAACGCGTACACGTGGCCTTGATAGGTAAATGCGAGCATCGGCCCGGATGCTCCGAAACTCAGACCCTCGTAAAGCCTCGTCGGCGTCGCGTCTATCGAAAGAACACCATGTCCGAGATTGATGAGCTGTGCCGCGAGCGTAGCCTCATCGTTGATGAAGATGTTTACGTTCCAGATCGCGAGACAAACAGCGAGGGAGAAAAAGAAGAATAACGCAGACGTGTCGTTAGTCAAGACGTATTTGTAGAGTGCCCGAAGCTTGATTAGGTTCATTCTTACGCAACCGAATGCTCAGCTTCTCGCTCCATAATCGTTTCATAGACCTTGATGTACCCGTCTACCATTCGATCCACGTCAAAGAACTCAGCCCGTCTCCTGCAATTCTGCCTTCGAATGCTGTGAATGCGGGCCACCTTATCGATAGCGTCGCGGCTGCTCTGGACGATATATCCGGTCTCGCCATCGACAAGAATCTCTGGGACGCTTCCTTTGTTGGTAGCAATAACAGGCGTACCGCAAGCGAGAGACTCCACGAGTGTAAGGCCGAACGGTTCCGCAAACGAAATCAGGTGCAAGCTACAATAAGCCTGCTTGAAAAGCTCTTTCTTCGTTTCTTCGTTCACCATGCCGAGATATTGTATCTGCTCCCCATCAATCTCAGGCTTAACGTACTTCTCGAAGTAGGCACGATGTTCATCCGCAACGAGTCCAGCAATCTTAAGCGTCATACCAGTTTCCTTTGCCACCTCGATAGCGCGATGAGTGCCCTTGTCATAAGATATGCGCCCGAAGAAGAGGAGATAATCATCTGGAGCGTCGCTAAAGTCAAAGGAGTCGACTGCGATTCCGTTGTACACGGTGGCGACGTAGTTTAGACCCTCAGCTCGGTCGCTTTCGCTGATGGACACGTAATAGTTGTCTCTATATTTCCTGTATACAGGAAGAATCTTTTCAGAAGAGAATCCGTGTATGGTCGTTAGGAGAGGAGTGCACGTGAGTCGTGAAAAAGTCAACGGATAGAAATCATAGTGACTGTGAAGAATGTCGAATTCACGCGCTTTTTCAAAAGCGTTAGAAATATGGAGCCATTGATAGACGCCAGCGTCAAGTGATTCATCTTCATAGAAGCCGTGCGGACACACCGACTCAAGCTTCGCCTTCGTTATGGAATCACCGGTCGCAAAAAGGGTAACGTCGTAACCTCGGTCGACTAACCCCTCAGTGAGGTGATGCACGACCGTTTCCCAGGGCCCGTAGTGGCGTGGTGGGGTCCTCCACGATATGGTCCCCAAAATTCCAATTTTCAATCGATCATTCCCCGCACAGGACGTTTGGCCTACGGCTATCCCGGTATAACCGAACTCCGGCGACGTGCCCTATTAGTTCAGCGCAGCTTCAGCGCATTTAAGTCACTCTGGAGTGCCCCTGCGCTGTCGGTGCGCTCCCACGGTAGATCAAGATCGGCGCGTCCAAAATGCCCGTAAGCAGCGACTTGTCGATAGATCGGCCGTCTGAGTTGAAAAGTGTTGATAATCCAGCCCGGGGTGAGCGCGAAACGTCGCATTATGATCTCAGAGATAGTCGCTTCGGGTATGTGGGCCGTGCCAAACGTATTGACGAAAATCGCGATCGGCTGTGCTACGCCGATTGCATAAGAGACTTGGATCTCGCACTTTGCAGCAAGTCCCGCCGCGACGACGTTTTTTGCGATATACCTCGCTGCGTAAGCCGCTGACCGATCGACCTTTGTCGGGTCCTTTCCCGAAAAAGAACCGCCTCCGTGTCGTGCCATCCCTCCGTACGTGTCAACGATGATTTTTCGTCCTGACATGCCAGCATCACCCTTAGGGCCGCCGATGACAAACCGACCTGTCGGGTTGACCAACACCTTCGTATTGTTGTCCATCATATGCGGTGGGATCACAACGTCGATTACCTTTGCCCTAATGTCTCGTTCAATGGTATCAAGCGCGACATCCGCAGTGTGTTGCGAAGAGACGATGACCGTGTCAACGCGTACTGGAGCGTCGTTCACATATTCTACCGTAACCTGCGTCTTTCCATCGGGGCCAAGATAACTAATTTCTCCGGACTTCCTAACCTCAGTCAGCCGCAACGCAAGTTTATTAGCGAGTAATATCGGCATCGGCATAAGTTCTGGCGTCTCATTTGTCGCGTAGCCGAACACCATGCCCTGATCCCCGGCGCCAAGCTCAGCGTCCTCAGTGACGGATGAAGGAGAGGGATGACACTCAATGTCCGCGGCACCCTCGTTTGTGGACGTGATCCGGCACTCGAGTGACTTGTTGACTCCTTGAGCGATGTCAGGTGATTGTTCTTTGATTGACACCACGACGCCGCAGGTGTCCGAATCGAACCCAAATCGTGAATCGATGTAACCTATGTCCCGGATCGTATCTCGCACCACGCTCGGTATATCGACGCTACACGTTGTGGTAATCTCTCCGATCACTACGGCAAGACCTGTCGTTACTGCCACTTCGCACGCAACGCGAGCATTCTTAGGATCATGCTCGATGATCGCATCCAGTATCGCATCTGCTATCTGATCACACACCTTGTCTGGGTGCCCTTCCGTCACCGATTCAGAGGTGAATAAAAAACTATTCTGAGACATTGTACTTCGATTCGCTCCGCTATTGACAACCTTTTTACCGGTTGGCTTTATCATTGGTACCTATATAAATCGTATGGTTACGTTCACGCGAATTACGATAAACGAGAGAATTTACGATGAAGAGTATAATTAAGAACATAGGCCTCGCTGACGAAGGTGAAAAACGCATTGAATGGGCGCGCAGGCATATGCCTGTTCTTGAGCGGATTAAAACTGAATTTGCGCGCGACACGCCGCTCGACGGAGTTAACATCATTGCGTGTCTGCACGTGACAGTTGAGACGGCAAACCTCATTCGTACGCTACAAGCCGGAGGGGCAAATGTCGCGCTTACCGGCTCAAATCCCCTCAGCACACAAGATGACGTCGCAGCTGCCCTCGCAAAAAGCGGGATCGTTGTCTGCGCCTTTCGTGGTGAAAGTGATGATGAGTACTACGCTTGTATGGAAGAGGCACTGAAGATCGGGCCTCAGGTCACGCTTGACGACGGTGCGGACGTCATCGCCACGGTTCATGGTGATCATAAAGAATACCTGAGCGCGATAATGGGCGGCTGTGAGGAAACGACGACAGGCGTGGTCAGGCTCAAGGCAATGGCGGCAGAAGGCGCGCTTAAATATCCCGTCATCGCGGTCAACGATGCAGAAACCAAGATGATGTTTGACAATCGCTATGGGACCGGGCAGAGCACGCTTCACGGCATTATGAATGCAACGAATTTCCTATTTGCTGGAAAAACCGTCGTCGTCGCCGGCTACGGCTGGTGTGGCCGAGGCGTCGCAGCGCGTGCGAAAGGTCTTGGGGCGAACGTGGTTGTTGTCGAGGTCGAGCCGCGAAAAGCCCTTGAGGCGGCCATGGACGGCTTTAGAGTGATGTCGATGCCCGAGGCAGCGAGGATCGGAGACCTCTTTGTCACGGTGACCGGGGACGTCTCCGTTATTCGAGGGGAACACTTCGCGATCATGAAGGACGAAGCCATCGTCTGCAATTCTGGACACTTCAACGTAGAACTCGACTTGGAGGAGCTCAAGGAGATGGCGACCGGTACGGCGAATGTCAAAGAGAACGTGGACGAGTATCGAATGGCTGACGGCAGGACGATCTATGTGCTCGCGGAAGGGCGGCTCATCAACCTCTCAGCAGCCTTCGGGCACCCCCCAGAAGTCATGGATATGAGTTTTGCGAATCAGGCGCTCTGTGTTAGATACATCGTCGAAAATCACACACGTTTAGACAACGTCGTGCACAGCGTACCAACTGCTATTGACAAACGGGTCGCCGCTCTAAAACTCGACGCAATCGGCATTCACATTGAGCAACTCACCGCGGAGCAAGAGGCGTACCTCCACTCATGGACGCTCGGTACATAGTCCGTCCGTGTGTGGCATGTCGCGGCACTTAATGAAAGCGCTTAAGGAATTGTAAACCATGACGGCGATCGACGATTACATCAAAGAGGTGTTTGGACGAGACGCACGCGTCATACAGGTCTGTGAGCTGGGACAGCCGACGGCTGAGCTTAAAGGCTTTGGTTACGGAAAGCCCTACCAAATTACGTTTTCTTTGGACGGCGCGGTCAAGTCCGTCGTGTTGTCATCGATGCGACGAGAGGGCGGTTTTGGCCACGATCACTTTTCCGATCGCGCCCAGATACTCATCTGGCAGCACGACACGTTTGGCTCACTGCCTCACCACGTGCGCGCCTTCGATGTAGGTTACTTTACCCGTGATGGTCGAATGCTTTCTGCTCGCGACGCTGACGAGTATTTCATCCTCATGGACTTAGTCGAAGGGACTGAATACTTTTATGACCTTGACCGGGTCAAGGAAACGGGGACGCTCATTGAGCTAGACGTCGCTCGCACTCAGGCGCTCTCAGATTACCTCGCAACAATCCACGCCGTTAAACGCACTGACCCTGTCATTTACACGCGCCGCATGCGCGATCTCGTCGGTCACGGGGAGCTCATTATGGGCCTGATCGACAGCTATCCTCGGACGTTTGACGTGTTTTCGCAAGATGACTTCCGTCTGCTGGAGAAGCGATGCGTGGATTGGCGCTACGCGCTCAAGGAACGCGCACATCGTCTTTGTATGGTGCACGGTGATTATCACCCGTGGAACATCATGTTCAGAGACGGTACCGATTTTACGGTTCTCGACAGGAGCCGCGGAGAGTTTGGAGAGGCGGCTGACGACGTCACGTCGTTGAGCGTAAACTACCTCTTTTATTCAATTCAAAAGTACGGAAAGCTGGCAAAGGAGTTCAAGACGCTGTTTGACCTGTTCCTAAGCAACTACCTCGAAAAGACGCAGGATCACGAACTGCTTGAAGTTATACAGCCGTTTTATGGGTTCAGGGGGCTTGTGGTCGCAAGCCCAATATGGTATCCGCACATCGACCGACAGGTGCGGCAGCGGCTATTCAACTTCGTAAGGAATGTGCTGGAAGTTGAGACATTCGACTACCGAAACGTTAACGCGCTCCTTAAGGATTAACGAAAGGCGAGGAGTGACACTAGGATATGGCTTGGGCGATCTGGATCACAGGACTGCCAGGGAGTGGCAAAACCACTGTTGCGAGGGAGGTTGCAGATATGCTCAAAGGCAAGAAGTTGCGAACGCTCCAACTTGACGAGATTCGCACTATTGTCACTCCTCACCCGACGTATTCTGAGCAAGAGCGCGACATCGTCTATGCGTTTCTCGCTTACGCGGCAAAGGTGCTCACAGAATGCGGCGTAAATGTCATAATCGACGCGACTGCAAACCGAAAACGTTATCGAGATCTCGCCCGACAGCTAATACCGCGCTTTGTCGAAGTATACGTCAGCTGTTCACTCGAAACATGCAAGCAACGAGAGGCTCATCGCATCGCGGAGTTCACGCCAAGGAGGATCTACGAAAAATCGCAGACACCTGAGGCTGCGGTTCCTGGCGTAAATGTACCGTATGAGACGACAAAGAATCCCGAATTGACTATTGACAGCGAGCGCGTTGCGCCGAAAGAGGCAGCCGAGATTATCGCGCAGGAAATAAAGCGGCGGTTCAATGGAACTTGAAGATATTATCGCTATGGCTACGCGAGCGATAGAATCCGTGCTTGCCTTCGTCGGAACTACAGGAGACTTCTCGGCGATAACAAAGTACAAAGAGCGCGATGTGACGAGGAGGTTCGACCTGGTTGCCGAGCAGAAGCTGCAAGATGAATTGTTCGAACGTGGCGTTAGCGCGCGCATTGTCTCAGAAGAATACGGCGACCGGATTATGGGCGACGACCCGAGCTGCACGTTCGTGTTTGATCCGATCGACGGATCAACCAACGTCGCGATCGGCTTTCCCTACTTTTGCTCGTCGCTTGCATATGCGCCTAGCGTCGACGACGTTTCGCTCAGTGACATCACGATGGGGGCGGTCGTTACAAACTCGCTTGATGTGTATGCGGCCGAGAGGGGCAAGGGGGCCCGGCTTAATGGAGTACCGCTCGTGACACGGAAAGCACCGCGCTATAAGCCCGTTGTTGCCGGATACGCCTACGGTGTGTCGCACGTTCCGCGCGGACTCATCGAGTTCGAAAAGAACGTTAAGGTACGGATTTTCGGGAGTATTGCGTACGATATTTGCCAGGTCGCAACAGGAACGCTCGACGCAGTCATTGACACCAGAGACCGCCTGAGCGGTTATGACATAGCTGCTGCGCTACTCGTCTTATGCGAGTCTGACGGGATTACGACAACGGGTGACGGCAACCTGTTCAATGCTCCAGTAACCGCTTCTAATCTATCACTTGTATGTTCTACAGACCGGACTCTGCATGACCGAATTGTCGACACGTTGGACAAATTCTCGAAGGACGTGTGAGCAGAAACACCGAATAGTACATCTTAGTTGATGAAGCGCCCTGATGGTAATTCATTATCGCTCGGGGCAAAGACGACCGCGCCCCCGCGCGATGCGTTAGCGACGCTAAACATTTAAAAAGAACGGCGTTACACTGATTAGATATAGCGTTCGATCTTGCCGAGCAGTGGCAAGGAAACGGCCGATACAGTCCTTTCGAGGGCGATGGGGTCGGGTTAGCAAGACGGCCTAGATGCAGATGTAATCAAGCGGCGCAATTGCGAGGAGGGCTTGCGTGCTATGCCTTTTCATAACAACTCCACATCTTGAAAAAATCGGTCCTGCTCATTTGAAGCTCGCGCATGATGCCGTGCAGCAATCCTGTGGGAAGCTGGCGATGTGCGTGAATCGGTATTGTGGTCGCTCGACCATCCTGGGAGACTAAACGAACGTGTGAACCTCGCGTTCGAGTAACGCGAAAACCGATAGATTCCAAGGACTTCACGAGCTCGCTCCCGCTGATCGGGGGGAACTTTTCGGCGCGTGCTGCAGCAGCGCCCGTTTGCTCACAGCTCGACTTCAAACTCAGGTCCGGCCCTCCTCTTCGAGCTCTTCCTCACAGAGCTGTATACACTCCTTAATGTTATCGCGTGCCTCCTCGAGCGTTACGCCGTAGGATTGACAGCCTTTCAACGACGGGCACGTCGCGATGAAATAGCCCGCATCATCTTTCCGAATTACTACTTCACGTTCCTCCACGATGTGCACCCTTAAGGGGCTTCTCCTTCACGTATATGAATGCATGGGCCGTTGATTAGCGTCTCCGTGCGCAAATAAATCCGCGAGAGCTGGCTCAATAGAGTGATAGAGTAAGGTACAGCGTAGCGTGCGTAGATGTGTCAGCACGAGACTTCAAGCACGCGGGGCTGCCGGACAAAGGCTTAAGTCGGCAAACACTCGTGAGTACTATGTCTAACTTAGATCAATCAACCGCATTTTTTGCATCGTCCAAAGCACGCGGGGATGTCCAATCATGTTGAGTGAAGGACAAGACAATCGAAAGCTCAAGAGGGTCGGCGAGGGCCTCAGATCTCGCGTAACTCGAACTGGCGATGTCGCTTATACACAGAGCGCCGATGCCCCTCAGTTCATCCCCGCGCTGTTTTACGCCCAGGGCCAAAATGATTACGCACAGGCCCTCGCACTCAAGCGAGCGCTGATTAAAGAGCATGAAGGAGACGTGCTCGAAGAGATAATCCCGGGGAGCGAGCTCGTGAATGAGCGCGGGACGTGTTACCGAATCGAGACTGTAGAGAAGGTAAGTTTACAGACGATACACTCAAAGAGAGCCAAGGAGAGCTTATTATCAGATTTTAAACTCCTTCATGGTGTTAGAGAAGCGACCGAGAACGCCTTGAAGGATGGTGGCTACCACACAATCGAAGATCTCGCCGAGCACAACCGCTTTGGCGGGCAGGCGCGTCGTTTCCTGGAACTCGTCGAAGCGCTCGAAACGGGCGAGATGATCGAATGGATAGGAAAAAGGTTCTCAAAATCGCATCCGCTTGCATTACATGCCTCGGGCTTTCACGCGCCGGACGAGTTGCTCTTCGTTGACATCGAGACGTTGGGGCTTTTCTCCAGCCCGATCGTAGTCATAGGGCTTGCGAAATCGATCGGCGAGACCCTTAGCGTTCACCAATATGTTCTCAGGGACGTGCACGAAGAGCCCGCTGCGCTCGCTGCATTTCTTTCTCACGTCGACGCACATAGTGCGCTCGTCACGTACAACGGGCGAACTTTTGACGTTCCTTATCTTGAGCAACGTCTTGCCTACTACCAGATACGCGGCGATTTGCAAAGAGCGCACTTCGATGCGCTCCACTTCGCACGAAGAAAGTGGCATGGGATGATGCCCGACTTTCGGCTGTTCACGCTCCAGAAGCATCTTCTCGGCGCTCGCGAAACCGACATTCCCGGCGCCTTAGTTCCTGAGTTCTATGAGACGTACCTGCGGACGCAAAACATCGGGCCCTTGCTCGCCGTGATTGAGCATAATAGACAAGATCTCGTCGCGCTGGCACACATTTTTTCCAGGCTTTGCGAGGGATAAGCACGTCTGTCGAAGCCGTTCTCCGAATCCTGCAGAGTGATCCGGCATACCGCAACCACGTCGAGCATATCGAAGTGTTGCCCGCCAGAGAACCAGTTTACGGTGAGGTCAGCGACTTAGAATCAAAAGTCGAAGCGTATCTGCAGCTCAAAGCAATTCAGTTGTACCAGCACCAAAGCGATGCTCGCACGGCGTTACGTGCAGGCAAGAACGTCGTTATCACCACCCCTACTGCGTCCGGAAAGACGCTCGCCTTCAACATTCCGATATTCGAGGAGCTCGAGCGCGACCATAGCGCGACTGCACTGTACGTCTTTCCCACAAAAGCCCTGTCGAATGATCAATTGAAGGTGCTTGAGGAGCTCGAGCGCATCTGTGGCATTCCGGTCAATCCTCACGTTTACGACGGGGATACCCCCTCATATAAACGGCCGAAGATACGAACGACGGCAAGGATCGTGATTACTAATCCCTATGAGCTCCATCACGTCCTGCCTTGGCATTACAAGTGGCAGCGATTTCTAGCTCACCTCAAGTTCATCGTCCTTGACGAGGCCCACGTGTATCGTGGCGTGTTCGGATCAAATGTTGCGCTGCTGGTGAGGCGACTGCGTCGGCTCTGTGCTTATTACGGATCAGATCCACAGTTTGTCATTTCTACCGCCACGCTTGCAAATCCGATCGAATTCGGCGAGAGACTCACCGGGACGACGTTCGACCTGATCACGCGAGACGGATCCCCTCGAGAACGCAAGTATTTCGTGCTGTATAACCCATACGCGCACGGCATAGGCACCCGTTCTGCTCATCGGGAGGTTGAGGATGTGTTTCTCCTTTTCATCCGAAACAAGCTACAGACGCTTTGTTTTACGCCATCCCGAAAGATGGCAGAGCTCATTGCCCTTTGGGCTCGAAACGACGTCAGAGAAATGACGCCATCTCTCGCCGAACGCATTGCTGCTTATCGAGCGGGCTACTTGCCTGCGACGCGGCGGGAGATAGAGGCGCGCTTGAAAAGCGGCAGCTTAGCCGGCATCACGTCAACGAACGCGCTTGAACTTGGCATCGATATCGGTAGCTTGGATGCCGTCATCATGGCGGGCTATCCCGGCACGATCATCTCTACGATGCAGCAAGCGGGGAGAGCGGGCCGGGGCAAGGGCGAGTCTGTCGCGACCTTGGTTGGATTTCACGACCCCCTTGATCAGTACTTCATGAAGCATCCGCACGCGCTGTTCGGCGGGTCGCACGAACATGCCATCATCGATCTTTCGAACGAATATGTTACCACAGGACACGCTATGTGTGCGGCGGCCGAGTTGCCGCTGCGGCTCCCTCACGATGAGGCTTACTTTCCGACGCTTCTCTCAGCATCGTTAGAGGAGCTCGAGCGTCAAGGCTTAGCTAAAAACACCGCGAGCGGATGGGTGTATCCGGCACGGGTAGAGCAACCGAGGCGGTGCCCCTAAACGGACTCTCCTCGCAAGGATTCAAGATGCTGTACGAAGGGAGACTACTCGAAACCCTCGACAGGACCCGTGCGTATCGAGAGGCCCATCAAGGGGCCGTCGTGCTTCACGATGGTGAGACCTACGTCGTCGAGCAGCTCAATTTGAGAGCTGGCATTATTTCCGTGAACAAAAAGGACGTCGACTTCTATACAGAGCCGATTAAAACCGTTGATCTTCACATAATAGAAGCGCTCGAAACGAGGCAAAAAGGCGCGTTGACCGTGTCATTCGGTGCTGTCGAAGTCGTCGAGCAGTACGTCGGCTACAAAACGCTTCGCTATGATCAAGTTATCGGTGCGGAAAGTCTCGACCTGCCGCCCCTCCGATTCACGACGACGGCGCTCTGGTTCAGCGTGCCTGAAGCTGCCGTCGAACGCGTCGCAGCCAAACAACTCGATATCTCAGGTGGAATACACGGAGCAGAGCACTCTCTTATTGCGGTGATGCCGCTGCACGTGATGTGCGATCGGCGCGACATCGGAGGCTTTTCTACAATGCGCCATCCGGATACCGGCCAACCTACGATCTTTATTTATGACGGTTTCGAGGGGGGGATTGGCCTTTCTGAAAAAGCAGTCGAGCTTATTGTCGATATTGTCACGATGACAACGGAGCTTGTCGGAAGCTGCTTGTGCGAGGTCGGATGCCCGGCGTGTATCTACTCGCCCAAGTGTGGAAATGACAACAAGCCGCTCGATAAGGAGGCTGCAATCGTTCTGTTAGAAGAGCTTGTAGCGCATATGGCGACCTAAACTGAGTTCAAGCTTTTTAATATGAACGCGCCACGATCGTGGTCTTCGACGCTGCTTCCGTCCTCTGAGTCTAAGAGGTTAGTTGCGGATTCGGGTGAACTATATAATCCCCCTATTAAACATCTCTAGTCTTAGGTGGACAAAACGATGCGTGCACAGCTCATAGAGATTGTGCAGACTAAAGATGCGAACAAGCCAAACGATTAATACGCTTACGAAACAGACCGGGTTACCACCTAACACCAAGGGTGTTTGTAATGTCGTTCGACGTCTTTCCCGCTATAGATATTAAAGATGGCCGATGTGTCCAGCTGGTCGGAGGGGCGCCTGAAAACGTCCTTGTTTCACTTGAAGACCCCATATCTGTCGCAGAACATTGGATTAACAATGGAGCCACCAGCCTGCACGTGATCGACCTCGATGGCGCGTTTGGAAAACCCCGAAATCTGAAGCTTGTCTACAAGCTTGTAAAACTCGATGTGTTTGTCCAGGTCGGCGGCGGTGTTCGCTCCCGTGAGGACGTTGCCGACCTGCTTCAGATGGGAGTCGACCGCGTGATTCTAGGCACCGCTGCCGTCCGAGATCCGACGATCGTCCACGACCTGAGCGCTGAGTTTGGCAGCGCGTCTGTCATGGTGTCGGTCGACGCACGGGGGGGCGAGGTCCTCATAGAGGGGTGGACGCGCAGCTCAGGCCTACGGCCTCAGGAACTGGGCATCGTGTTTCAGGATTTGGGGGCGGGTTCGCTGCTCTTCACTGACGTCGAGGTCGAAGGGACTATGGGCGGCATTCGCACCGACATCATTCAGAACCTCGTGGAGTACGTGGACGTGCCCGTTGTTGCAGCTGGCGGCGTTGGGCGTTTAGAGGACATACGATCGATCGCCTCGACCGGAGCCGCCGGCGTTGTGATCGGCTCCGCGATATATACGGGGAAGTTCACGCTCAACGATGCTTTTAAAGTAGTAAGTGACCTCTAGGGTATGGGTTAACCATGCGCACGGCCAACATTCAGAGGCAGACGAAAGAGACCACTATTGACCTGCACGTCAACCTCGATGATCCGTCGGAAACAACCATTGAGACCGGCGTCCCATTCTTTACACACGTGCTCGAAGCCCTCTCCCTGCACGGCGGCATCGGAATACGCCTCGCCGTGCACAGCGACGGCAACCCGCATCACGTCGTCGAGGACGTCGGCATCGCACTCGGGATGGCACTCAAAAACGTGATTGCAGAAACTAAAGGCATCAGACGGTTCGGGAGCGCATCCATTCCTATGGACGATTCCCTCGCCACCATTGCCGTGGACGCAGCAGGACGGAGCTACGTCGTATTCAATGCAACAATCGCCTCGGGCGTCGACGGCATCGACGCCAGCTTGGTAAAACACTTCGTCCAATCGCTCGCGTCGCACGCGATGCTGACGATTCACGTCAACGCCTACGGTTCAGACGACCATCACACGATCGAAGCCATATTCAAAGCGCTCGGGGTCGCACTCAACGAAGCACTGCAGCCGAGAGAGGGAATCAGAAGCACAAAGGGAGTGCTATAGCCATTTCGGTTGCCCAACGCTAATACGTGTTTACTTTAAACGATCATCTTGTCTCGCGAGGCTGTGGAGTCCTCCCGATGATGTGGCGTCTTTTCTAACGAACCCGTTTAAGCATCAGTCTCTTTCTCGCCTCAGTTTAGTGCAATAAACATACCACTCTTTCCAATCCTCTCGTGCGTCCCAGAAAGGGCATTCAAAGACGGAAGACGTCCATTGCTTAAGACGCGCGCAGTAATAGTAGTCCGTCGCCGAGGCCCTGAACTTAGCCTGATTGCAGCAAAGCGAGCACCGTCGTAGCGGAATCTTGCCTATGTCAAACAGCTGCCAATCAATGTCGCCCATTTATCCCTCCGGAGTGACAGAATAAAGCGTTTGCATAATGGACGCGTTTAAGGCGTAAACTCCTCACACCCAATCCTACAGCTCATTATCAACGAATAGCGGTATAGCTTTTACGCTGTCTTTGAAAAAGCGTGTCGTAGTGCACAGTTGAGTCCGAACGGACTTAAGACGCTCCAAAGGCATAACTGAAACCCTGCCCGCTAAGGTGCGCATTTGCGCTTATAAGTCTGGATTGACTCCTCGGCTGGCAGTTATCGCACAGAGCAATGGCACTTTCATGCGGCGCATTATAGATTTATTGCCCTCTGCCTATCGTCGCGGTAATTCATTCTATTAGGGGTTGCAGACTATCTAAGCCTTGTTAGGCTAGGAAGCCACGAAGATGCTTAAGCGTAACAGGCAATTGTTGCTTAAGTGTAGTAATTTTTAAAAATTGTCTAATATTGGCTAAATATCAAATATTAGCTAAAAATAGATAAGTTTAAGGCTTTAAACAACTATTGGTTAGGATTACACTAACTGTTAGGAAGGTGAATGAATGAATAATCCAAAAACACTGATGGTTGTCGCTCTAATTGGAGTCTTGATCCTATCAGTCGCTGGTTCTGGTTGCGTTTGGCCGAGTCCGCCTGACGATATGAGACAGTCTACGACCCTGACGGCGACGTGGAAAGGCTCTACGCCCACCTCTGCGCCGACATCAGGTGGCTTGACGGTATCCGGTAAACTCACTAACACTTCAAGTGGGGAACCGCTAATAAAGGTAGTCGAACTGTGGTATCTGACCAACCAGACTTCTCGGTCCCTGCCGGCGTCGTGAAGAGCATTCAAACAAATGCTGACGGAACCTATCAATTCACGCTAAGTAGCGCTGAAGACACGCACAAGTCATACGGGACTGGTTTTCCCGGCGAGGGCGCCGCAAGCGATACGAGTGGCTGGAAGCAGAGTGGCTGGAATGTAGCAGCGGGTTACCACGGACTCGTGTATACGTTCGACTATGGCAAGGACCAGATTAAACAACTCAGCTCAGTGTTTGTTTCGGGTACGTCAACTGCAACCATAACCGTGCTAAGCGCCGCCGAACTTCAACTGAAGTACGGTCGCTACAGCGATGCCGCCAACACTCTCGCGACGAAACTCTTGCCGCGCTTTGCTAAAGTTGCGAATCCGCCGACTACGGGTACGAGCTACTGGATCAAAGACGCTACGGTGCAGCCGCAAGCATATAACTGGATAGCAGATCAAACTAACGCTTGCAGAGTCTTGAGTAGCCAGATTACAGAAAGCAGTTCAAGTGGCCTAAACACTGTCTATACTGGTCCGGTAATCCCACATCAGTAGCAAGCTATCGCGCAACTATTAAGAGAGGACCGCATGCGCAGCGGCTTTGAGGGAGAGAAGCCTTAGTTCTGGCTTACTCTCAGGTAACGGAGCGTTACGCCTCCTCTTTTTTTCTTTTTTTTTGCACGAAAGCGCTCTAGCCGTGTCAGCAAGCGGGCATAAGCAGTCGGTGCGTTTCGTCGTGTGATGTGTAAAGAGCGTTTGACTGCGCAGATGCATGATCGCGCTTCTGCCCAGCAAGCAGCGCCTTTTGCTGAAAGCCGCGAACGCTTCAAGGCGCTTCTATATCCGCGAGGGTCGTGCTCGCGATCAGGCTCAAAACCATGCACGTGAACCTGCAGAACGACCGAGAACGAGGCGGACCGCGTTAGCCTTTAGAGGCTACGTGTGAAGATCATTCCACACGAAATCAGCGCACTGTGCAGCTCCTCGATGCACATCGTACAACGGTTTAAGCACGTTAGACCTACGTCGATGCGTTCAGTGTCCATCTGCATTCACGAGCATAGACCTGGCCTATTCTGATGCAAAGGCATAAATTAACTGAAAACGTAGTTCCGCCCATGCAGCAGGCCTTAATCGAAAAGCTAGAAGCTTTCGGCTTGAGCGCGAAAGAGGCCCATCTCTACGTCTTATTGCTGAAGTACGGCCCGAAAACTACGGGCGAGCTTGCCAAGCTGCTCCACAGCTATCGCGTCGACATCTATCGTCTTGTGGAAACGCTCACGGAAAAAGGAATGGTTGAAGAGTCGGTCGAAAAGCCGACAAAATACGCGGCAGTTGCCGTCGAAGCGGCGCTCACAGGGGCGATGATGCAGCACGCGTATGAGCTCCGTTGGATGGAAGACAATCGCGATCAAGTGCGAGAGCTCGCACAAGAGTACTTGTCAAGCGAGGCCCTTGCAGACGACCTTTACACGTTTAAAGTGATCAAAGGGCGTTCGAATACGCTTGCTATTATGGAGCAGCTCATCACCACGGCTGAGGCAAGCATTATATTCATTTCATCACTCAACGGCATCTCAATACTGTCCACGAGCGGGATTCTCGAACATTGCATCAGCGCGGTAGAAAGGGGCGTTCGCGTGAGGTTCGTTACGGAAATTCTGCCACGAAACGTTAGTTCGGCGCGTGAGGCGCTTGCAGGAGGAATCGAGGTGCGCCACTACGACAACTACGCAGGACTGCGGTACCTCGTTGCTGATACGCGCGAAAGCCTGACGACCATAACGTTTGACGCGCTCCGCCACGGAAAGGACGCATTTGACACGGCTTTCGAGACTAATAGCCCCGAATTTGCACAATATCTCGAGGCAAGCTTTGAGCTCCTGTGGAACGATGGGGTCGAGGCCGCGCAACGCGTTGACGCTGTTTTAGCAGACATTGACGGAGCACGCATAAAAGCGGCCAAAAACAGCCCCTAATCGCGTACCCCTCCTTAAAGTCAAGTTCGAAGCGTTTTTATAGCTATACGTTTTATCGTACGTTTCGGGCCTAGTTATCGTTTTTATGGGGGATGTCCTATGAAGAGAGCGCGATTACGTACGTGTATACCTATCCTAATAGTCGCCGCACTTATCGCTGCTTTTATTGCTGCACCGATCGCGGCGACGACTATGGTTACTGTTGACAAGAAAACGGCGAACGCCGGAGCCGCAATCTACATACAGTCTGATCTCGGAAAGGCTGGAAACACAGCAAAGATCGAGTTTTTCTATGACGCTAATAACAATGGCATCGATGACGACGGCGGCGCATGGACGTCTATCGCGCAAGTGACGGGGGGCGGCTCGAATAGCCTCATTCAGGGAACGAGCAGCCAGATCGCGTACCGCTGGGTCCCCGCGTCCGATCTTAACCCAGGCCACTACTTAATTCGAGTCACAGATGCGGATAATTCCACACCGAAGGTCGCCGGCGTCGATCTCACCAGCCCTGCGAGGCCCCAGATTTCGTTCTTGGTTGATGGGAGCGCCGCCACTCGCGTCAGCCCCGCTGGATTCGTGCAGGTGCAGGCAGACGTGAGCAACAACTGCGCGCTTTGTCACAGCGGCGACCCGTCGACGTGGACTGCCTCAAGCGCTGGTTTTGATGCACAGAAGATGAAGGCGCACGTGAAGGCAGACTTGAGCGGATTGACCGGGAGCGCAAACGATACGGCAGTACCGGCCCAGATGACGGTCGGTCACGGCATTGTGGGGTGGAACGTGCAAATATCGCCCTATCTCAAGGAGGGGGCAAACGTCCAAGCCTACATCCAGGTGATCGAGGCCAATTTGACCATTTCGAGCCACAACGCTACAACCAGTGACAACGCTACGGCCAACAGGACTGCAAACGCGACAAACATTTTAAACGAAACAGCGTCCACAAGCAACTCGACGCTCACCATAACGGCTATTTCGGCACCGGCCTACGATAACAGTACGGTTGCAGTAAACGTTACGGTCAAGAACAGAGGTACCACCCCCGCAAGCGCCACATTCCTCGTCTTCCAAGACGTACCTGCGGAGATAAGCGTCGATAACGGAGGCGCTTTTGACATCGCCTCAAATTCAAACGCAGCGTTCTCCGTCAAGATCATCGCTGCTAGCAGCGCTTCTGGCAACTACGACCTCCAGTTCCGTGCGACAAGCGGTAACTTGACGAGCGAGAACCGGACGATTCCCATTCAGATCGGTAACCCAACCGTCTCAGCGGCCAAGGGCTGGAACCCGCTTCCAGGCTTCGAGGCCGGATTCGTCGTTGTTGGACTTGTAATCGCGGCATATGTCGTAAGCAGACGGCGCTAGACCACCGTAAATCACGTGAAGCGTACGTTTATATACAGCCGGACAGTACCTTACATATATGCAGGCCGGCCAAGTCTATGACGACGTCGAGGCCGTTATTATGGCGGCTGAAGAGCATCCTGAGTATCGAGAGCATATCATAGACGGGTTCATCGACCAGGTCCTGCGTCGCCGAAAGCGACGATTTTCCATGTGGCGCACCACAGCGCTGCTCCTTGTTTTAGGCGGCCTGGGGACTGCTGTTCATCGACCGGCTCATTTCGTTTCCGCTCAGTCTCTTCGCCCTGGTATTCTTATGGATCGTGATTGTCGCGGCTTGGGTAGGCAGCCAAATGATAGCGGTTGTTGAACATCACGCTATCCGGTTTGCGCTGATGTGGCTTTTAACGCGGACGGCTTTGCAGCGAGGCATGCCGAAAACCGTCTTCAACTTAATCACCACCTTCCTTGCAAAAGCGGGCCTGAAAAGACTCATCAGTCTGCGTGTATTTTGATGCGTAGTCACTAACAAAAACAACCGGTCTAGCTCAGACTAGGAAAAGTTCGCGCGACTTCGTAGATCTTTGACAACGCCGATGAGACGAATTGCTGTTCTATGATCGGGGCCTTGGTGTGTGGGCTACATGCGAGCACGAGGTTAAAGCCTCATTGCCTCGTCCACGTCGTACCCCTCGTGCACAACGCGCGCAATTTTCCTGACTAAGCCGGTTGGATCCTGAGCCTGGAATATATTCCTGCCTATGGCGACGCCGCGTCCTCCAGCGTCAATCGAGTCTCTGACCATCTGTAGCAGCTCGTGCTCAGTGTCCATTTGCGGGCCACCTGCTACCACAACGGGCACAGGACATCCCCCTACCACCTCTTTAAAGGTGTCGACCTCGCCTGTATAGTTCGTCTTGATGATGTCCGCACCAAGTTCAGCGCCCACTCGAGCAGCGAGTTTCACGTGCTCAACGTCGTGTTCGTCCTTGACTTTGTCGCCGCGCGGATACATCATCGCGAGCAGCGGCATTCCCCAATAGTCGCAGCGCTCTGAAATCTGCCCGAGAGTTGCCAGCATTTCAGATTCATTCTGGGCGCCGACGTTCACGTGAACGCTGACCGCGTCCGCGCCAAATTTGATGGCTTCCTCAACGGTCTTCACAAGCACTTTGCGGTTCGGATCAGGGGCAAGAGACGTACTTGCTGAAAGATGAATAATGAGCCCGACGTCACGACCGTAGCCTCTGTGACCGTATTTTGCCAAGCCGATATGTCCGAGTACGGCGTTAGCCCCTCCCTCTGCAACCTTGTTTACTGCGATGCGAAGATCCTCTAATCCTCTGATGGGCCCCACGCTCACGCCGTGATCCATCGGCACGATGATGGTATTGCTCGTGGTACGACTAAATATTCGCTCAAGCCGAACTGACTTCCCGATATACATGTGCAAAGACTATAGCGGAGAGATAATTAATATTGTGCACGTCCTTTCACCTCACGTAATACTCTCGTGGCAGCCTATTAAAGACCACAACCGGAGCAAAAGACCATGGACGCGATAGAAGCGATTGAAACGCGCAGAAGCGTGCGACGATATGAAAACAAACAGATTGACGATGAGAGCGTGAAGCGACTCCTCTCGGCAGCGATGAATGCACCATCGGCAGCGAACGAACAGCCGTGGGAGTTCATCGTCATAAAAGACCGCGAGATGCTCGACGCTATTCCGACCTACAGCCCATTTGCGAGGATGGTAACGCATGCACCCCTTGGTATTCTGATCTGCGGCGATACGCGGAACGTGATCGCCCCTGGATTTTGGGTGCAAGACTGTGCTGCCGCCACACAGAACCTGCTCATAGCCGCTCACGCGCTAGGATTGGGCGCGGTGTGGACCGGGGTGTACCCGATGGAGCGACAGGTCGCTGGGTTTACTAAGCAATGCCAGCTCCCCGAGGGCGTCGTGCCGCTTGCATTTGTGGTGGTGGGTTATCCGGCTGAGACGCCGCCGAAACAAAACAGGTTCGACCCGGACCGGATTCATGCAAACGTGTGGTGACCTAACCGACGCTCTAATTTGCCGTCGGCCCAGCAGAACGTGAGCTTGTCGATTAACAAAAGCCGCATATAAAAAAACAAGCAACGCTGCTAGAGCACTTTATCCTTACTGAAACGCTTAAGTACGGTTATATCTTAACATATATCTAAAGACTAATCAAACAGCGATAATCTGTTTCGCTGCGGAGTTTTCATGGACGAACAATTGATCGAGTTGTTTGAAAAAGCAGAAACGTTGTCTGACATCTTTGAAGTCGTTAAAGCAACGGTCGAAAAGACGACAGGAAAGAGCAGAGGCGGCATCATGCTGGGCTTGGCGAACCTCGGCAACCAACCGAACGGCTTCTTCGGCGCTTTCTACCCGGTCGGCTCCAATATCATCGTCATGAACAACGTGCCCCTGCAGCGCATCAAGGAGACCGACCCCTCATTGTGGAAGCCCTACGTGTTTCACGTGCAACTCCACGAGTACATGCATTCATTGGGCTACCTCAGCGAGAGCGCCGTGAGATCACGCGTACTCACAATCACCAAGAGCGTCTTTGGCGACGAGCACCCCGCGACGCTTCTCGCCGCAAATACCGAGCGCTTTATACCGCATCTTTCGTACCCGAACGTCTCGTGGCAACCGAAAGATCTCAAAATCAAGCTCGTAGAGGACTTTGATCGGTCAAGCGCCAGCTACTTTGCGTAGCTGCTTTCCCATCGGGCGTGTGCTTTTTTATCAAGAAGCTTACTTTTTTGAAGCGTTAACGTACCTTGCCGCGGGCAAGCGAGGCGAAGATGCCGACGAAGCAGAGCACGGCAAAGAGCGAAAAGGCGAGTTGATTGCTCTGCATGAAGAGTTCGGATGACTCAGGAGCAATTACCGCCTGCCCGATGATGAGCGCAAAAATGAGCTGGACTATCGCCAAGCTCAACACTTGCCCGATTGTCCGCATAGTCCCGATCGTTCCCGACGCAAGCCCATAGAAGCGTCTTTCCACGGAGCTCATAACGGCATTCGTGTTAGGCGACGAGAATAACCCAAAGCCAAAGCCTAAGATCATCAGGCTCGCCACGACGAATGGGATAGGCGTTTCCGGCGTCAAAAAAATGAAGGGAATAAGCCCAACGGTCGTCATGCCCATGCCAATGGAGGCAACTATCTGCGGTTCGATCCTGTCAGAGAGCCTTCCAGCGAGCGGCGACACGGCTGCCTGCACGATGGGCTGTGCGACCAGGATCGTGCCAGCAATCTGCGGACTGAATCCCCGCACACTCTGCAGGTAGATGCTCAGCAGCAGGGTGACGGCAAAGGTGGCGCTGTAGTTGATGAGCGCCGCGACGTTAGAAAAGGCGAACGCCCGGTTTCTCACAAAAAGGCCGACGTTAAAGACGGGAAAACGTGTCCGCAGCTCCCAGAAGACAAACGACACCGCGGCGGCGACCCCGAGGATGATAAGAATGAGGCCGCTGAGCGCCGGAATCTGTGTCATACCGAACACGAGCGAGAAGAGGGCGATCCCGTATATCGCCGAGCCGATGAGGTCGAACGGCTCGCCCTTTGCCTCAGCCCAATCCACTGTTAGCTTTCGAGCGCTCACGAAAGCAATGAAAATCCCGAGGGGGACGTTCACGTAGAAAATGCTGCGCCATCCGACGTATTGCGTCAGGAGGCCGCCGAGAAATGGGCCGACCGAAAGACCGAGATAGACGGCCGCGACGCCAATGCCAAGGACTTTTCCCCGCTCACGGGGCGGATACGCCGACGTGAGGATGGCAAAACCCGTTACCGTTATCAAGGATGCCGAAAAGCCCTGGAGCGTACGAAAAGCGACGATCGACGTGCTGGAAAATGAGAGCGAAATGAGGAACGAGGAAAACGCAAAGAGTATCGCCCCGTATGTAAAGATGCGCTTCCTGCCGTAGATATCCGCGACCCGGCCAAACGGCACGAGAAATATCGCGAGCGTGAGGAGGTACACCGTCGCCACCCATGCAAGCGTGGAAGCGTCCATCGCAAACTCCGTTCCAATCGAGGGGAGCGCGAGATTTACAGCAGAGATGTCAAAGGGCGTCAAGAAAGCAGCAAGAGAGACAACGATCAGTATAAGCTTTCTGTCCGCGACCGCGACCGTTTGAGCATCTGTGTCAGGGGGCGCCAAGCCGTTCACCTTTCCTCGTCACGAGACGACACGGTCAAGCGTTCCCTGTTCAAACGCAACAAAAAGCGTAGGCCGTGCACGTACGTCTGGTATGACCTCAAGTCCGATTGAGTAACGTAGCTCCTCACTTTTACCTTTTTGGAGTGCCGAGGACCAGCACAATGCGTAGTTTACAGCGATATTACAAAGCCGCCGCAACAACAACGTTAAACTGGCGATTCGAGTAAAAAAACTCGAGCTAAAAAAAGGGGATGGGAAAGGCAAAGCTTACGAATTGTCCGATTATTCGCTACAGCCGCTCGTCTGACCGCCTCCGCCGTCATATTACGACGAAGTCAAAATCAGCGATCTTTTCGTGCACGTCAGCCAGCGCTTCGCAAAGGTCGTACCGCTGTCTTCGCAAAGTCCTGCTCGCTAGCAGGTGCCAGCCCCGCTTTGCGTGCAGCTCTCGTTGCACCGTTTCAAGCTCTTCGAGCAAACCATCGTATTCGGCGTACAGCGTTACGAGCAACGCTGTCGGCGTTACCATCGTCCTTACGTCTGTAACCATGTTATCGCCTCGAGCTGTGATTCTCACGAGCTTATTTGTACGACTCTTAAGTTCTTCGACAGCCTTAAACCTGTGTTACGGTCTTTTGTCGCAATTTCTCAAACTGCTTCGCGCTAATCGTTTTACTTGAAAATACTGAACAGATTAAAAGAGAAGTAAAAAAGAGGAAAGAATCCGGGTTATCCCCGGACTCTTTTTGTTCAATTTTCTATTTTTTTGTCGAGCGCGGCAGAGCAACTCACTTACAATAAGGTGAAAGCTCGGATTATGGTCAGCCTGTTATTATCGCGCTTCGCTGCTGCGCTTCTTTCGCACCTGTAAAGCGCGCAGCATTTCGCTTATATCAGTTGTCGGCGTCAAGCAGCTCGACTGCTGACAGACATATGCGGTGGGCTTTTCATCGATGCATTTCTGGTTCTGCGTAAACGGCGCAATGACGTCGATATCTGCGTTTAGTACATCCGCCTGCCGGAATATGACGACGTTACTCGGCAAGTATGCCGTGCTCAGCGCTTTAAGCATCTCGCGAGTATCCGCAGAGAATACGTCACCACAGACAACGGTTTGATATGATGGACCGAGCGCGAGGTCGACACCACTTAACAGCTGCGTATACGCCTCTGGTGTACGGTCAACGTCTCTTGCAAACGCCTTGCTAAGACGCGAAGCCGCAGTGAGATACGCCGCCCTCCCGGTAAGTAACCCCAAAAAAGTGAGGTTTAACATCATAACCGAATTGCCCGACGGAATTGCTCCATCGTACGCCCCTTTCCTGCGAAAAATAAGCGGCTCAGCGTAATCCGCTGTCCCGTAAAAACCCCCTCCCGCGTCATCGCGAAAGTGCCGCAGCGTGTGGTCCAGGAGTTCGAGCGCGAGCGACAGATACCGAGTCTCGAACGTCGTCTCGTAGAGTTCTGACAGACCCCATATAAGAAACGCATAATCGTCCAAAGAGGCGAAGACTGCTGCTTCATTCTCGCGGTAGCGGTGAAGCAACCTCCCCGTGCGATCGAACATACGAGCGAGCACAAAGTCTGCAGCGCGCGCTGCCGCTGCCGCATACGCCGGCTCATCAAGGGCGCGTGCGCCTTTGGCGAGTGACGCGATCATGAGTCCATTCCAGTCCGTAAGAATCTTGTCGTCCCTTTGCGGGCGAACCCGCTTCTCCCGCTCCTTGCGAAGCGTCTCACATATGGCGCCCACGCGGTTTCTGAGTGCCTCTTCTGGCATTTTCAGTTCGGATGCGAGCACGGTCAGCGACATGCGCATATGCAGTATATTTTTGCCAATTCGCTTCCCCGTGCTTCCATCGCGAAAATTGCCGTCGGCATTAGTGTTGAACACTCGGCGAGCAAGCTCAGCATCCTCCTTTGCGAGTGCGCGTTCAATCTCGTCCTCACTCCAAAGGTAGAACTTGCCCTCCTCACCCTCGCTGTCGGCGTCTATTGCCGTATAGAACGCACCTTCAGACGAGGTCATCTCCCGAGCGACAAACGAAAAGACTTCGCGTGCGACGCGTGCGTACACGTCCTTCCCCGTAGCCTGATACGCCTCGACGTACGCGAGTCCGAGGAGTGCCTGGTCATACAGCATCTTCTCGAAATGGGGCACCAGCCACTCGGCGTCGGTAGAATAGCGGTGAAAGCCAAAACCTATGTGGTCATAAATACCGCCCAGCCGCATCGCTCGAAGCGTTCGTTCGACCATCTTCAGCGCTCTGCCATTGCCAGTACGGTTCCAGTACCGCAGGAGAAACGTCAGGTTGTGCGGCGTCGGAAACTTCGGCGCAGTCCGGAACCCGCCGTGCCGTTCGTCAAAGACGCTTGCGAGGTCTTCATACGCAATCTGAATCGCAGACACGGGAATTTCCGCCTTCGATGGTTCGAGCGACGACTCGCCGATTCTCGATATGATCTCGCCAGCAGATTTTTCGATTTCCGTCCTTTTCGTTAACCACGCATCCTTGATTCGCGGAATGAGTTCCCTCAATCCCGTTCGTCCAAACCGCGTCTCTTTTGGGATATACGTCGTCGCGAAGAACGGCTTCCCTTCTGGCGTCATGATTATAGTCAGAGGCCATCCGCCACCGCCGGTCATCGTCTGGCAGACGGTCATGTAAACGTCGTCTATATCAGGGCGCTCCTCCTTGTCGACCTTGACGTTGACAAACGCGTCGTTCATCAGCGCGGCGATCTCCGGGTCCTCGAACGACTCGTGGGCCATCACGTGGCACCAGTGGCACGTCGAATACCCTATCGAGAGAAAGATCGGTTTGTTCTCTTGTCGAGCGGTGTCGAACGCCTCACGCCCCCACGGATGCCAGTCGACCGGGTTGTACGCGTGTTGGAGCAGATAGGGACTTCTCTCGTGCGCGAGCCGGTTGCCTTGTGCGCCGTCTGCCCCGCGTTTGTGCTGCATAACGTTGTGCTTCATGCCTGCGATCTAACTAAGTAGCTTGCGCCTGCGCCTACTGCGTTCCGGCAATCGAAACGGCCTTACCGGAGAGCGCCCGCGCACAGCCGTGCCTAAGAAGTCGCAAAACCTTTTACTCAGAACGTTACAAGGGCGTACTATGAGACGCATACTTATCATCTTCTTCGCGGTTCTTGCCGTCTGCGCGCTTTTTACCCCTATCGTCTCTGCGCACTCGCCCGCGTTCCCGGGCAACAACACGAGCCTCGACTCGGCCTACGTGGTCAACGATCCCACGAAGTCGTGGGCGCTGTACACGACGCTCCAGCCGGGACAGGTCCAGTACTATCGGTTCGATATCACCCAGGGAGAGCGCATATTCGTGCAGCTGTACAAGAACACCGAAGCGTCAAACCTCGGTTTCGTGCCAAGCTTCGTGCTTATGGGCCCGGGATTGACGAGCAACGGAACCGTTCCCGCAAACGTCGCGGTCCCACCGGGGGCATCGAGCATCGTGATGCAGGGACAGCAGCCCGATAAGGCCACGTACGAGGGCTTTGGCCCTGGGAGCTTCTACGACCTCGGGAGCGTGGAGGTCAAGGCCCCCGCGACCGGAACCTTCTACGTTGCTGTGTACGATGCTGCCAACGGTGGTGCCTATGGCTTGGCCATTGGCGAACGGGAGACGTACACGCCGACCGAGTACGTGCTCATTCCGTACAGCGTGTTCCAAGTTCACCTGTGGGAGGGTCAGAACCCGCTCATCATGCTTGCCCCGATGATTCTGGTGGTGGCTGTCGGGCTCGGAATCCTCGTGATGAGGAGCGGCGGGCACGCCTCGCTGCGATCGCCCTTCACGTTGCTCGGCACGCTTGCGGGCCTCATCTTCATCGGAACGGGAGCGTATTCCCTCGCACAGATGCTCCTTGCCATCTCGCGTTCTTCTCTTGAATCGGAAGCGGTCATCACGCTCATATTCGTGCTCGTGCCCGTCATCCTCGGTATCCTCGCACTGCGTGTGGCCTTGCGACGGCGAGAGCAGACAGGCATCGGGCCGCGGGTTGCCATCGCCCTCTTGGGGCTCATCGCGATCTTCGCGTGGACCGGAATCTACGTCGGACCGGCACTCGCACTGCTTGCAAGTATCATGCCGGCATACAGCGGTGTACCCCCTCAAAAGCCCTCATAAAGATGGAAGCAGCAAAGATTCGAGAAATCGTCGTTCTGCACGGAAAGTGGCGATCGGGTCAACCTGAAGGAAAAAAGGCCGATTTGCGTGGCGCCGATCTGCGGGAGGCGGAATTGCGCTGGGTTGACCTGACCGACGCTGATCTAGGCGGCGCCGACCTTACAGCCGCCGATTTAAGCTTTAGCATCTTGAGCGGCGCGAACCTGAACGACGCTCTTATGGACAAAGCGACGCTGTACGCCGCGAACCTGAGCCGTGCGAACCTTTCGCGCGTCAAGCTCACCTACGCCACAGTCGAAAGGGCACAGTTGAACGGCGCAAATCTCTCCGACGCTGACATCCACAGCTCGAATCTTAAGGGAACGCTGCTTGTTGACGCGAAGTTGCAACACGCTGATTTGAGCTTCACGCTCCTCAATGGAGCAGATCTGACGAATGCAGATCTGAGAGGAGCGAACTTACAAAACACCGATTTGACCTATGCCGTACTGCGAGGAGCGCTGCTCGATGGCGCTCAGCTCGAATAAGCCGGACGTACGCGTGTTACCGACACAGCCAACGCTAAAAGAGACGTCAAACTGCGTCGCGCGCTGGACAAATCGTCAACTTTAAATGCGGGACTGACACGACAATCCAGGAGGACAAACATGTCCTCCTAAGGCCATGTTTCGCCTATCAAAAGTTTGGACTTGAATATTCGCGTGCGTTTAAGGGAGCGTGAAAAAGCATGTCGACGGATATCGGAGAGGTGCTAGCGGGCGAGCGCCTACCCTCGTTGGTCCGCCTGCTTGTCATGGGGGCGAGTGCAATTATCATCCTCGCCGGTATAAAAGCTGCTGCTGGTATAGTCGCCCCAACGCTCTTCGCCATCTTTCTCGCTATCCTCTTAAGCCCGGTGCTCCACAATCTCGAACGAAGAGGGCTTTCTACAAACCGTGCTTTAGCGGTCCTCGCAATTGGCGCGACCGCTGTAGGAACAGGCATCATTGCTGTAATCTACTTCTCGATAAGCCGCGTCTTCAACCCGGCCTCTGCGACAAGCAACGCAAACATTGCGACGACGCAACCATTACTTGCAGGCCTCGGGTTTAACGAAACTGTGCTGCAAGCTGCAACGATATTAAACGATAAGTTCGCGCTTCAGGCCGCGACAGCTATCCTACAAGCGGTCGGCGGTATCATCGTCCAGCTGATTTTAGTGGTAACGCTATTTGTCTTCTTTTTGCTCGCATTGCCACGGATCCGCACGAGCGAGATCACAGAGTATGTAGAGACGCACCCGATCTCAGGACCCCTGCTCGCTATTCGAAAGGACGTATTCGATTTTGTGGTCATTCGCACTAAGGTTAATTTTGTCACCGCTATTCCTGCTACAGTGATCCTTTTCATAATGGGCATAGACTTCGCGGTCCTGTGGGGTGTTTTGTTATTCTTTTTCAGCTTTATTCCGTACATTGGCTTTGCCTTGGCGACGATTCCACCCGCAATATTGGGCTGGCTCGAATATGGGCCAATTGGAGCGATTGCCGTTGTGGCGGTGTTTCTCGTGATCAACTTTGTCGCTGAGTACGTGCTCTTTCCCCGATACACTGGCAAAAGGCTCAACATTCCTCCGTACGTCGTTCTGCTCTCTGTGGTCTTCTGGGGCTGGCTCCTCGGTGCGCTCGGGACGCTCATCGCAGTGCCCATCACTTTGTTGATGCGGGTCTTACTCAGCAACTTCACAGAGGCGCACTGGCTCGTCAACCTTCTTGGCAGCGAGGATGGAAGCAGTCGTTGAGGGACGAAAAATACCCGTTAGCCTCAGTCCACGGGCCCGCCCTTTCAGTAAAAATCGACTGACGTACGAACGAAAAAACAAATCATTCGATTGAGTTCGCTTTGACGAACTGAAATGACGGGACGGCACGCCCCACAATGACGCTCGCTCCTGCTAGTGAGAGAGTTAACGCCTAAGGTCGAGCAACGTGCTTGCACCATACACGACCCCGGCTGCGATTACAAAAACGCCGATGTAGGCAACAAGTGCTTGGCCTGGCGTATTTGCGTTTAACGTGTTATTAGCCACGTAAATGAGGAGCGCGCCAACTATCACAGCTGTTGCAGCTCCAAGAAGCCCGGCACGGCCTTCTCGCACGCGATCGCGCCAACCTGTTGCTCTCTCCATGTTGTGTCGTTCTCCTAAGATGTTAGCTCTTTTCACAAAAAATGTGCGTATTAAACCAAACTTGTGGACCACGCGTTTCACTGTTAGCAGCAACAGAATAACCTGAAAATGAGCTGTGCGTTTCTGGAATGCTCTCAGTTTGCGTTCAAGACGCACATTCAATCACAGAAAAGCACGTTCACGTTTTTGCCACACAAGGCCGTCCAACAAGACTCGTTTTAGCAACATCCAGTCGAAGCGTCAAGTGGCGTTTTGTTTGTTTTACAACAAGGACAAAATTTCATCATCGCCTTCCTGAACCGAGGGACACACAACACAACGTGCACTGCTATGGTAATGGCCAATAGGATAACGTGTACCAACGCGATGATGAGACCTAACATCAACAGAAGCTTTGACATTCGTAATTTACCGAACATTTTTCACCTCGCGCGTGTCAATCGTTTACTTTAAGAAGGTACGCCTAAAGATAAACGTTTGCCCGGCTGCGTTTCGGCTTTAACTCGCTTTTTCTCTGTTTTTACGTTTAAAGTCTGCGCTTAATATCAAGCTAAATCTGAAAAGTGCGAGGGAAGGCAAAAATCAGCCCCCTTACTTCTTCCCCTCAAGAGAATCTTTCAAGTCTCGCACATCTGCTTGCATTATTTTAAGCTCGACAAGGTCAGCTTTAATTTCTTCCGTGCTTTCCTCCAGTGCGGAAAGCTTTTCTAAGCGCCCCTCAATCGCGTTTAGTTGAGCGATGACGTTTCCGATCGTCTCTCTGCTTCCTTTGGTAATTTCTGCCCGTTCTGCTCTAAACTTCTCGAGAAGGGCTGTCGTCGTCGTGGCAGTCACCAAGCTCATAAAGAGGATTGCCGTGAGCATCGTTATGACCCCGATAATCCTCCCAAACCCGGTGTAAGGCACAATGTCCCCATAGCCGACACTTGTTACTGTAACGATGACATACCAGAGTGCATCGTCAATGGAGCCGACATTGGGATTCACGCCCGATTCAATTGAAAAGAAGATAGTTGCGCCAACGATGATTACCAAGAGATAGATGGCTAAGCCATAGATGAGCCTGGTTTTTTCAGCAAATGCCAGTACTTCTTTTTCGATTCGTCGTGAGAACCGAAGAAGGGCGAAGATTCGCCCAAGTCGTAAAATCTTGAAGACTATAGTAAGCGGCAGGGCGACGCCGAACGAAACAAGGGCAAAATAATCAAAAGGAATGATGGCGAAAATATCGGTCCACTGGTACGCGACGTAGCTCCATTTATTGTCCTGCTCGTTCACCCTCAGCAGGTATTCGACCAATAAGAAGAGGCACACGACCGCATCAAACGTCGCGATTTCCTGCACAGCACCTGGCTTTAAGGGAAAGGCTACCGTAAGGAACAAGAAAAAGGCATCAAAAATAATCAAGATAAAACACAGGACATCATAGAGATACCTGATCCTTGAGCGCAGGCGAAAAACCTCGTTGAGACGTCGGATTTGTGCTATTATATTAAAATACTCGATTATATCCGGGACTTTCTCGATCGGTTTCATATCGCTGGAAAGCTTGCTCGAATCGGTCAGTCACCCAAGCGCACCACAAGCCTAGATAAGATAAGACGAGATAAGATAAAAGTTGCGCAATGACGCTTCGTTGTCCGTTTCGGATCTTGAACAAGATACACGCGGTTGATGAACGATACTCTCAAGCACGCGAAGAAGCAAGGCCAGCTGATCCCCACCGAATGTGCGACAAATAACACAAATCACTCGATGTTCTCGACGTATTCAACTCCATTGAGCGTCAGCGATGCATATAGCGTCCCCTCATACGAAGCGATGAGCCCTTTTGCCTCCAAGTACTCGACGATCGTTTCGAGTGTCTCCCGGTCAAACCCATACTTCTCGCCGAGGTCGTACGAATCGATAAGCGTCCCGAACCGACCATCTGCTATGGCGTACATTTCTCGTAAGAACTGTTCCTTGTTCTGCTTCATCTCACCGGAAAAACTCATCACTACAATATTACAAACGGTAGGTAGAACCGCTGCGAAAGCGGGGCGAAAATGAACGATCTTGAGCGCCACTCATACACCCTCGCTCACGCACGCATCAACGATTTCCCGAGACGCGTGATGAAAAAGCTTGATTGAGCAGAAATTCGCGTGAGATACCCCCACCTGCGTATGTTTTTATGTGATAGCAACGAAACTGTAGCCGACATGACCGAGAGTTGGTCCACTGAGGATGCAGATAATGCAGTGCTCGCCATCAGCATCATCCTCAAGCGCGTCGGCGCCCTCCCTCACGTACTTTTGAACGCCTATACGCACGAGATCAAAATCGGAGAGCCCGTGGTGACCCGACGCTTCTACGAGCAACTGGCAGTCAACTGTCCACACGCGCTTGACCTTTTTACTATAAGCATAGCTGAGGCGCTCGAAACTGAGATAGACCGCCCCAAAGCCGCTCTGCGAAAGATACCTATTGACTAACGTCGACTAACGTCGGCACAATGTCACGGAAAGCCGACCGTGCGCTTTTTATACAGCGGAAGCGGGTTTCAGGAATTCAAAGTGCTGAATTCCCTCGATGATTCCCCCGGCGTAGTGTTCGCGTGCCCAGTAGACGTCCTCTGGTAGACTGTCAGTGTTGAGCTCCGATTTGTGGTTGCCGACGACGACGGCTAAAAACCCGGCAGAGAGTAGCCCGATGTCGTTTCCGCTATCACCAGCAGCGAGGACGTGCTTTCGACGAATCCTAAGCCTCTTTCTGATGTAATCAACCGCTTCCCCCTTTCCTGCTCTTTTCGGAATGATGTCGAGGTCTGTCCCGCTCGAATAGATAATCTGGTGTTCGATGCCTATCTCCTCAAGTCGCTTGTGGATCTCAGCTATGACGATATCAGCTTTTTGAAAAAGATGATAGCTCTGCTTAAACTCAAACTGGCGCGACTGTTGGAACAGATACGGGATCGTGATAAGTGCCTCCTGGACCTCGAGCCGATCCCAACCATGATCGATATGTCGGGTCCAGGCGTCATCCCTGCGGTAATCAGGGCCCACATAGATCTCTGTTCCGACATTACAGAGCGTGTATTGCGGCTCGCTTAGACACTCAGCAGTCATGATCTCAAAGGTTTGTATCTTATCACGTCCCGTGACGTAGACGATGGTCACATTACGATTTGCCGAAAGCAGAAGAGCCAACCTTTGATATGCGGCACGATCGCCAGTGAGGGTGTTGTCAATGTCAGGAGCGAGTAGCTTCATCCGCTCTCCTCATTGTGCCGCGTAATATAAAGTATCTATGACCGCCTGCTGCGGTTTAACGTTACGGCACTGACGGGGCGTCAGAAGTGTACGATCCGAGCACCTTCAGTCGCGAAACGTGCGATTGCAGGGCGGTGAAAGCGCTCATGACTGCTGCGTCTGAGGCATTCCCTTCAAGATCGATGTAGAAGACGTACTCACCGAGCGACCGCTTTGCGGGTCGCGACTCGATTTTCGTCAGATTTAACTGACGCTCGGCAAAGATATGGAGCACCTCATAGAGTGCCCCTGGCTTGTTACGCTTGAGCTCGAGCACGATAGACGTCTTTAAGCCCGCTTGCGCCTCTACCCGCCGACCGCGTCGCGCGATGACAATGAATCTGGTGAAATTGTCCTCAACGTCCTGAATGTCAGCCTGCACGATCTGCAGCCGATAGCGTTCGGCTGCGCGTGACGAGGCAATCGCTGCCGAATTACTGTTCTCGCTCGCCATACGTGCAGCCTGTGACGTGCTGCTCACTGCGACGATTTCCCTGCCAAAAGCGCGTAAAAAAGCGTTGCACTGAGCAATCGCCTGCCAGTGGGAGTAGACGACGTGTATATCCGCCCCCTCCTGGGCTGCAAGATAGTGGCGTATGGGCAGGACGATTTCGCGGACGATCTCGACCGGAAGGGTAAGCAGAACGTCGAGTGTAGTTCCGACCGATCCTTCAATGGAGTTCTCTAACGGGATGACGCCACAGTCGAGTCGGCGTTCGATGAGGTCGCGCGCGACGTCTTCAATATTCGCGAAGTAGCACAGCGACTCCTCAGGATACCCTAAGGCCAACGCTGCCATCTCGCTATAAGTCCCCTCTGGCCCCAGTACGCCGACGAGCATCGCTTTTCCTTGTGCTCACTTGGCTAATAAGGTTCTTCGAAAAAGTTTATATGAGAGATCGTGCTACTGTGTTACACTTTAGCAATATGAGGAATAAGCATGGAAATTGGAAAACTAGTACGGCTTGAACGAATCACCAACCGCAACAGCGGCAACATCGTAGTCATCCCAATGGATCATGGCATCTCAATCGGCCCTGTCAAAGGCCTCGTTAACCTGTCAGACATGGTCAATAAGGTCGCTGCGGGAGGCGCAAATGCAGTCCTCATGCAGAAGGGCATGGTGCCGCACGGCCATCGCGGATATGGACGCGACATCGGATTAATCGTACATATGAGCGCTTCGACGGCGTTAGGCCCCGACCCAAATGACAAAGTGCTTGTATGTTCGGTCGAAGAGGCTCTCAAAGTCGGCGCTGATGCAGTGAGCGTCCATGTTAACATCGGCTCTGAAACAGAAGCAAACCAGCTGCAGAAGCTCGGCACCGTTGCCGAGCGCTGTACCATGTGGGGTATGCCGCTGCTTGCCATGATGTACCCGCGCGGCGCGAAGGTCACCGACCAGTATGCAGAGGAGTTCGTCGCTCACGCCGCGCGAGCAGGCGCGGAGCTCGGTGCCGACATGATTAAGACGAACTACACGGGCGACCCCGATTCGTTTGCGCGGGTGGTCGAGAGCTGCCCCGTCCCAGTGATCATTGCGGGGGGGCCCAAAGTAGAGACCGACGCTGACCTCCTTCAGATGATTTCAGACGCCATTGCAGCTGGCGCACGTGGCGTGGCAATCGGACGTAATGTGTTCCAGCACGACAAGCCGACCGACATCGTACGCGCGATAGCGCGAATCGTGCACGAGAATACCTCTGTCAGCGAGGCGCTCAACGAACTTGAGCGTTAACGTTAAATGACTGCGTGCGAGTTGTACGGTGGGAGCCAATGAAGAGCGTCTGGATCAAGGCCGATGAAGGCCCGTGGGAGGAGCGAAAGCCCATTATTACCTTCGCACTCGAGTCAGGGGCGGATTGCGTGCTCGTGAGCGAAGCTGACGTTGATACGGTCAAGCAGCTCGGCACGATAACGGTAGCGGCGTTTGACGAGGGTGGCGGTGGTCACGCTGACATTAACGTTGTTGGAAAAGGGGGTGAAGGTGACGGGACGCTTCCGCTTTCAGGCCCGGGAAACGAAACCACAGATTACAAGCGGCTAGACTCACTGACCTCCGAGAGCGCCGCTTACGTCGTCGTCTCAGACAAAGCTCACGAACAGTTTGCGCAAGAAGTCGCAAGTGCGTGCGACCACCTCATTGTCATTGGAACGGATTGGAAGGTTATCCCGCTTGAGAACCTTATCGCTGCCTTACAAGGAACCGTCGAAATCATCGCCGGTGTCAAATCGTTCGAAGAGGCTAAAACTGCGCTCGAGACCTTGGAACACGGCGCTGATGGCGTGCTTCTCGATACCAACGATCTGTCGCAAATTGCCAAAACGATGGATTTTGCGCGCACGTCAGAGCACGTAATAGAGCTCGTGCCCGCCACCGTGACGACGGTGAGGCCCGTCGGAATGGGCGATCGCGTCTGCATCGACACGTGTTCCCTGATGACGAGCGGCGAAGGCATGCTTATTGGGTCAGGCGCCAACGGATTTTTCTTAGTGCACGCAGAGACAGAGGAGAGTCCGTACGTCGCTCCCAGGCCATTTCGCGTGAATGCCGGACCTGTACACGCATACATCTTTGAGAGCGGTAAGACGCGCTACCTCTCAGAGCTCGAAGCGGGCGACGAAGTGATGATTGTGCGTAGCACCGGAGAGACGCGTCAAGGCGTGGTCGGCCGCATAAAAATTGAGCGTCGCCCCCTGATACTCATCGAGGCAGACGTGGCAGGCACGACGATAAAGACGCTCCTTCAAAACGCGGAAACTATAAAGCTCGTCGCTGAAGGCGGCACTCCTGTTGCCGTTACCGCATTGAAGCCTGGAGACGTCGTCCTTGCGCACTACGAGCGAGTGGCACGGCATTTCGGCATCGGTGTCGAAGAGACGCTTATCGAGAGGTGATTACATAATTCAACTGCGCGACGTGACGATCGGAGGAGAGGAGGGGCCAAAGATCGTCGGCGTTATTTACGAACCAAGTCAGGCACAACAGGCCGTTGAAGAGGGGGTAGACATCATCGAGTTCCGGGCCGATCTCGCTGACAACATAGATGGCGTGCTTCGCGACCTCGAGCAGGTCTCTCTCCCTATCATCCTCACCAACCGGCTGGTCGAAGAAGGCGGGAACGCGACAATTAATCGCCAAGATCAGCTCGGCCCCCTCATACCATACGCGTCCATCGTCGATATTGAGCTAATGGCGCCTGATAGGGACGACCTGATGGCCGAGGCAGCTACCCAAGGTCGTCCAACGTTGCTCTCTTACCACGATCTCGACGGAACGCCCACGGAAACAGCGATGCTTGATATTATGCGCACCGCAAGCCGTTACGGCGACGTTGTCAAGCTTGCAGTAACCATCGAGCACCTACAAGACGCGCCGAGGGTGCTCGACGTAAGCCTTGCTGCACAAGAGGAGGGCTTGACGTTCAGCGTGGTGCCGATGGGGGCGCTTGGATCGCATATCAGGCCCCTGATGGGGATCTACGGCTCCTCGCTGCTCTACGGGTACGTCGGGCAGCACATATCTCCAAAAATGCGGCCTTACGGGTTTACCGGAAAACGTGCGTCGCCTGGGATGCTTAGCGTTTCACAACTAAAACGCGCGCTTGAAGAGATCCGGTCATGGCGGTAACGACCGTTTATGGCGTCATTGGTAGCCCCATAAGCCATTCACTCTCCCCTTCTATGCATAATGCAGCGTTCAACGCGCTCGGCATCGATGCTGCATATTATGCCTTCGACGTGGGTCAAGAACGGGTCGAAAACGCAATACGCGGCGCTAAAGCGCTTGGGTTTGGCGGACTCAATATCACCTTCCCGCTCAAAGAGGCTGCCTTACATCACTGCGACCCAGATGCCCTGTCAAAACGCATCGGCGCGGTCAACACGATAGACCGCAGCGGAGGGGGCTTCAACACTGACGGCATTGGAGCGGTCAGGGCGCTCGAAGAGGCGGGCGTAACGGTTAAAGGCACGACCGTCCTGCTTCTTGGCGCTGGCGGCGCCGCGAAGGCGATTGTTGCGCAACTGCTCGTTGACGGAGCCCGCGTACTCATTGCCAACCGGACAGCGAGTAGATCGCTTATCCTCGCCCGGCAGATGACCGAAGCGAATATCGACTGCGGCTGCGGCGACGTTGAGGCGCATAGTCTCGTCGAGATCGATCGCTTGCTCAGCGAGGCGGGCGTGCTCATTAATGCAACGACCGTCGGCATGCGTGGCGTCCTTGACGGGGAGACGCTCGTTAGAGCCCATCAAATGCATTCTGGGCTCGTTGTGTTCGATATCATCTATCACCCGCTTGAAACCCCCTTGTTACGCGAGGCGCGCGCCGCAGGCCTACAAACGATTGATGGGGTAAAGATGTTGGTAAACCAAGGCGCTGCCTCTTTTGCCCTATGGACCGCCATGGAGCCACCTGTACACGTCATGGAGGCCGCGGTGCGCGAGACGCTCCTACGCGCGAACGGTGCGGCGAACGAGGATCAAGGATAATGGCACTCAAGGCAGCAATCGTTGGTGGCTACGGGGAAATGGGGCGTTGGTTTGAACGATTTCTTGGTGAACGCGAGATAGATGTCGCCCTTGTGGGTCGATCGTCGAATGCGCACTATACGGATTACGACGTCGTTGTTATCGCCGTACCCGTCGACGTTACCTGCGACGTTATTGCGCAGGTTGCACCTCAGATGAAGCCAGGCGCGGTGCTGTTCGACATAACATCGGTCAAGAAAAACCCCGTCAAGCAGATGCTGATCAGTGCGCCCCCAGGCGTTGAACTCGTGAGCGTCCATCCGCTTTTTGGCCCCAGCATGCCTGACATGGAGGGGCAGACCGTCATCGTGACGCCGGTGCGCGGCGAACGCGGGCGCAGATTTCTTATTGAGCTTTTCGAAAAAGCAGGCGCCCATGTAGAAGAGCTTTCTGCAGAAGAGCACGACCACGTCATGTCAGTTATTCAAGGATTGACCCACTTCGGATATATCGCTATGGGGGTCACACTCGAAGCGCTTCGCTTTGATATCAAACGCTCTCGCCGCTTTATGAGCCCTGTATATGGGATTCTTATAGATTTCATCGGCCGAATTCTCGGGCAAAACCCCGCGTTATACGCATCCATTCAAATGAATACAGATCGGTCCGTCCGCGAGGCCTTTTTGACGCAGTGCGCCGCACTAATTGATGTCATCAACGCAAATGATAGCGCGGCGTTCATCGCAACGATGAAACAGGCAGCAAAACACTTTGGCGATGCAGAACCGGCCTTAAAACGTTCGAACAAACTCATCATGGCCAATATTAAGGAAGTAGAGGACTTCAAAGGATCTATCGGAAGCACGCGAGGACTGAGAAACGTCTACACCGGAGCGGTCCACATAGGTGTTATAAAGAGCGCTTCTCCGCGCGAAATCGCTGTTGAAGAACGGTCCAAGGACGTTGTCTTAAAGACGGAAAACGTTCAACTCATGTCCGATGAAGAGGTCTCACGATGTCGATTGGCGCGCGGACAGCGTTATCGGGATTTTTCTGCGGTTTTTCCTCCTGGCGTTAACCCAGAGATCATCGCACGCGTACTCTCAACCGTCGCTGACGTTACTGCAGTGAGTGTTATAGATCATTATGCGCCGGAAAGTAGTTACACTTTCCGCGTCTCGACCTATATCGATGGCGACGTGGAGCGTCTTCACCGCGACGTGACAGAGCTCCTCGTAGGGATCGGCTGTAAAATTCGTTAAGAGAGTCTGATTAAGAGTAACGCTGGGATTAAGCTGTCCTGACGACCGTGACATGGGGATGACGATGAGCAAGCTGGAAAAGGTCTTCGTAACGGGCGCTACGGGGTTTCTTGGCTCTCACTTGGTCGACTGTCTAACGAAACGCGGGGCCGCCATCAGCGTCCTCGTCCGTAGTCAACCTGACCGCATTGAAAAAAAGGGAACTCATCTCTGCGTGGTGCGGGGCGACCTTAGCCACCCATTTTTAATAAGTGATGCGTCAACCGTGTTCCATTTGGCCGCTATCTCGCACGTTGGCCATGCGCTCGAAAATCCACGCCAAACGTTCGAAACAAACACGTCAGGCACTTTGACCGTCCTTGAAGCGGTCAGACGGTCGTCATCTGTAGAAAGACTCGTATTTGTCAGCTCAGCCCACGTTTACGGTACGCCTCGGTACGTCCCTATCGATGAAGGACACCCTGTTCGAGCTCAAGAGCCATATGCGGCGAGCAAGCTAGCAGCAGAAGCTTTCGTTTCCGCGTATAGCAGCGCGTATGGTATACCGATTGCTATTGCGCGGCTCTTTAACACCTACGGGCCTCGCCAACATCCCGATTTCGTTATACCTTCGATCGTAAAGAGGGCCCTCACTCAAGACTCTCTGACATTAGGCAATCTTACCCCAACGCGGGACTTCACCTATGTAGATGATGTAGTGGAAGCTTTGTTACGCCTCGCTGAGAGCGGCGAGGGGATTTATAACGTCGCATCGGGAGTTGAGGTCAGTATCGAAACGCTTGTCACGCGTGTGGCAGAGATCCTCGGCAAACCCCTGACTATCTCGTCTCAGCATGCGCAGCGCAGGTCGGCTGCTGTCGAAATCGAAAGGATGTGGGCGGATATCTCGCGTATCAAAACGCTTGGATGGGAACCGCGCGTTAGTCTCATTGACGGTTTGACGAAGACGATCGCCTGGCACCGCGACCACCCCTAGCTGGGCGTTTATCATTGCGGCACGTTACCGTCCCGTCGGGCTGAAGGGCTCAAGAGCGAAACCGACCCCGGGCGAACGTTAATCAAGCATTGTGCGCGCGTCATGCGTGCGTAACGCACGCAGTGTCGACAGAAGCGCGGACAAGGGTTGGAAGCCTGCCCCACGTAGCAAGCTTGTCTCCGACGATCAAAAGGGCACCTACGACCCCGCTGATATCCTTTATGGCACTGAAAGCCGCTGGGGGGTCATTGCTTAAGTTCCCAAGCGCCGAAGCAGC
Source organism: Methanobacteriota archaeon (assembly GCA_963719035.1). Classification (GTDB taxonomy): domain Archaea; phylum Halobacteriota; class Bog-38; order Methanoflorentales; family Methanoflorentaceae; genus Methanoflorens. The sequence continues at coordinate 82,176 of CAVRAO010000006.1, forward strand.
AGCGTCAGCCAAACACGCCGTTTCAGCGACAACACATGCGACATCTGCTGTGCCGAAGCTGATAGACGGACCGACCGTAGCAGAGGACGTACAGACGCCCAAAAATCGGGTTGGTTCAATTTTGAACCCCACGTCTTTGAAGGGAGAGACGCCTCCATATATACCGACGGTGACGACGCGGTCACTCGTCAGAGCGATATCCCCCCCGTTATCGACTATGGCGTATAACGCGCCTGTGTCTACCATTGCCTCAACAGCGAGATCAGCGATAACGCCTGCAACCGCAGCCATCGGCCCGACCTTCGCCGCTGACGATGCGCCGAGCATCCGACGAACGATATCTGGAGGGTCCCCGATGTAATCTTCAACGGGTTCAAGCGCGAAACGGAAGAACGGATTCAGTGCGATAAAACGTTCCAAACTACGTCGGTGCGCTCGTATTGCCTGTTTTGCACTCGCGATGTGCTCGGGCGCATCGGCAATGATGGTAACGACGGTCTGCTTAAGCTGAAACTTCTCCTTCATTCCTCAGCAGTCTTGAGGGCACCATGGGGGCACATGGTCATGCAGGTCTTGCAGAGCACACATCGCTGGAGGTCGATGGAGATCGTCCTATCCTCGCTGTACTTAAAGACTTCCACGGGGCACACTGATACGCACGCACCGCACTGCACACACTCAGCCTCATCAAACACGAGTGGCGTGTCCATTTCACGCACCTCGGTGCCGCGCCGCCTGAAGGCCTCAGCGACCTCTTCGACTCGTTCGTCGGGCACATCGATCACTATCTCTCCAATAGACCCGTCTACTAACGCCCGATCGATGTTGATGCGCACGCCTGTTTCCAGGACGACGTCTGCGAGTAGTGGGTCCTGCATAATCTTTTGTGGAAACTTCAACACGATCTTCATAGATCCCTCGTGGTCGGTTCACCTGCATGCGAGAAGCTTGCTTAGGTCCTCACTCGTAATGATGCCTACAACCGTGTTGGCCTGATCAACAACGGGAAGGGCCGAGATGTTGTGCCGCTCAAGACGCCGCGCGGCAAGGTCAATAGGCTCGTCAGGCTTCGCTGTAATAACGCGCTTTGTCATTATCCCTTCTAGACTATCGGCCTTATTCAGAGCCACTGCCTTTGAGATATCGTACGCCGTAACGATGCCGATGAGCTTGTTTTCAGCAGATACCACGGGCAAGTGATTCACTTGTTTTCCAACAATGATCTTTGCTGCCTCTTGTACACTGATCGCCTCACGCACGGTGATACTTGGGAGCATCACTTCTCGTACAAGCGGCGCCTCGGAAAGTTGTTTCATAGGCTTCAGTACAGCACGGTTTGGCAACCGCATCGTTGGCAATGCGAGCTCAAACGTGCCCTTTTGGATTCTTTGGGCAAGTTCTGTGGCGATTTCTTTTGCCTTAAAGAAGCTCGACATGGATGACGTACGCACTTCTTTCCCATTAAGATCAATTATTCCGGATTTTAACTCCTCATAACTGACGGTCGCCAGTTCAGGCCGTGACCGGCGACCAACACCGTAATCGAGGACTGTCGTACTGATGTCAGCATCGCTGATGGCCGTTTTTCGCGCAATTCCTGCGTTCAAGACCGGAATCGGCACGCCGATGCCCACGTACAGTGAAGTGCCATACCTGTGGAGAATTGCAGCTCTGAGGTAATCAGTGCTCATCGCCTTGAGGTCGCCGCACACCATGAGCGTGCCGAAGTTATTCTCAGGATCGTACTGCGTCCCGTGACCGACGACATATCCTTCAGCACCGCAGAGGAAGATCTTTGTGCCCACGCCGATGGTCTCATAATCGGGGTCGTTATAGATGGGCGAAAGCGTGCCAGAACCAGAATAAGTCGCATTTCCGTAACGCGGGAGCAACGTCCCCATGTACGTATACAACACCCTATCCGTAGAGTTGGTCGCGACATTGTACCGCTGATAAGCGTTACGTGGATTCAGCATGGTGGCGTCGTTGAGGTCGCCGATTGTGATGGCAGTCTCTACGCTTCGGCGAGGATAGCAGTCGGTCGCATAGCCAACGGCCTTTAAATAAACCTCCCTGTGGGCGACGAGATCTTCGATGACATGCGCACCGCCATATTCGAGGCCACGCGTCTCTGACAGCTGAGTGGCTCCGATAAACGCATCAACCGCAGCGACACCGGTATAAGCTTCCACCTCGTTGAGCCATACTTTGCTCATCTTGATTGGCGGATCTGAGTGACCGAAGTTCATCCAAACGCCAGACGAGCACATCGCACCAAACGTGCCAGTGGTGACGACGTCGACCTCTTTTGCTGCACTCTCTACCCCCAGCTCATCGACGAGGTGCGTCATTTCGTCAGCGGTTACGACATGAACACTTCCGTCCCGAATGCGTTCGTTAATCTCTTCTAAGCTTTTTGGCACGTGCGCCTCCAAAACAGTCGCTGTATAGCGAGTGAACAGTGATCGTATTACGATAGCTATTATTTATTATTGTTGGACTCTAAAAATGACGCCTTTTCGTGCGAACTCTAATTACCGCCTACTAATCTTTGCATCATTGAAGCAAGGCTAGCTTAAAGTAACCTTTAAGTTCAAATAGCGTTGTAGGAAAAAGGATGCTTTCGGTTGTTATTCCAGCACACAATGAAGCAGATCATATACGTGGGCTCCTCGAAGCTTTCAGCGTTTTTTCCGGCCTGGAACTTATCGTCGCAGAAGACGCGTCGACAGACGGGACCCAAAATATCGTGCAGGAATTTGCAGCGCGCAATAACGACGTATTACTCTCAAGCTGCGATACAATAACCGGCAAAGGGGCCGCAGTAAAAAGGGGGTTTAAATTAGCGAAAGGGGATGTTCTCGGGTTCATCGATGGTGATGGATCGATTCATCCAAAAGAACTAATGCGCGTCGCAGCTACGATCGACGACGGTGCCGATCTTGCTGTGGGATCACGAGACCTCCGCAACTCTGTCATTGTCCGCCCGCAACCGCTGTCGCGACGAGTCTCAGGTTCGATCTATAGCCTCCTCGCCCGCGCGCTGTTGGACACCCACATAAAGGATTTTCAGTGTGGATGCAAGGTGTTTCGCCGAGACGTATGGGACTCACTCACAATTACTTGCGACGGATTTGCGTTTGATACCGAACTCATAGCAAAGGCGCACGAAAAAGGATTCGTCATCATAGAGGTGCCCATTACATGGAGCAACCAGTCAAATAGCAAGGTTCGCATCTCAAGAGACGTCTTGCCGATGCTAAAGTGCATTTTGAAGACGCGCGCCCAAGTAAGAAAGTAAGAGAATAGAAGTAATTACCTCATTGCACTGTTTGTAGTCGCTCTCGTGCTGATCGTGTTCATGGCGGGCTATTACCTCGCTCAGTGGGGCGATTCGCAAGATCCTGATTCTTGGACGCTCTCGTGATACGAACAGACACGTCGTAACTGGGCACTACTCTCGTCTGAAACGCAGTCCATGTACTGCGGCGGGACGTTGGATCGAAGAGGACGGTCAAACGGCCTCTCTTCTGCCTTATACTGAGAGGTTAAATACTGCGCTATACAATCGACACACGTGACACTATGATCTATCTTGACCACGCCGCTACAACTCCGATGCGTCCGGAGGTTTTCGACGCGATGCGTCCATACTTCCTAGAGCGTTTTGGGAATCCCTCAAGCCTCCATTCCTATGGACTTGACGCGCGTGCGGCCGTTGAACGGGCACGACAGCAAGTGGCATCAGCGATTGGAGCTAACCCCCAAGAGATTATCTTCACCTCAGGTGGGACGGAATCAGACAATCTGGCGTTACGCGGAGTGCTCCAAAGAGGGGGCAAAAAAGACCACATCATAACCTCGGCAATCGAACATCCTGCCGTTTTAGAGACGTGCAAGTTCATAGAGCAGCTCGGACATGAGGTGACCTATCTTTCTGTGGATCGAGAAGGGCGCATTAACCCAGCTGAGGTAGAGGACGCGATCCAAGAGAACACGCGACTCATTTCAATAATGCACGCTAACAACGAAATCGGTTCAATTCAACCTATCGCAGAAGTTGGGGCGATCGCAGCGTCTCACAGGATCTTCATGCACACTGACGCTGTTCAAAGCGTCGGAAAAATTCCTGTGAACGTAAAAGAACTCAACGTCCAGATGCTTTCTATCTCATCACATAAGATTTATGGGCCAAAGGGAGTTGGCTGTCTCTACGTCCAAAAGGGCACAAAACTAACGCCACTCGTTTTCGGTGGCGGCCACGAGCGTGGTCTGAGAAGCGGCACAGAGAACGTGTCAGGTATTGTAGGCTTTGGTGAGGCGATGCGACTGGCGATACAAGATTTTACCGATAACGCACGCATCCAAAAGCTAAGAGACGCGCTTATCGACGCGGTATTGCGTGAGATACCGGCCACGCAGCTTAACGGGGGGAGAGCGCACCGTCTTCCTAACAACGCTAACTTCAGCTTTAGCTATATCGAAGGAGAGTCACTCTTGCTTCGGCTAAATGCGAAGGGCATTGCCGGATCGACCGGTTCTGCGTGCTCTTCAAAGAAGCTGGAACCATCCCACGTGCTTCTCGCAATCGGGTTAAGTCCGGTTGATGCGCATGGCTCATTGAGGCTAACGCTTGGACGAGAAACGACAGACGCAGACGTTCGATATGTGTTAGAAGTGCTGCCTGGAATCGTTAAAGACCTTCGACAAATGTCCCCCCTGTCCGCTTGCACGGACGACGATTACGGAAAGCCTGACTAACTGCGAAGCGCGCGCGACAGGTAGCGCAGTCCGTCAGTAACAGAGCTGCGCATACAATTTAGTGTGTAACTACACGCGACCATAGACGGCTTACTATATCATTCGTAGCTCGGCAACTGCCACAACGACCACCCCTCGAATAGCGCTTGTTGCATAAACGACCATCGGGTCGTCTTCATAAACAATCGGGGCTCGAACAGGTTCTTTAAGGAAAGAATTAACTAAAATGCACAAGGTCTAACGCCTGTTGTAGCCATTTGCGTGGGTCTATGCAGAACGAGAATACGTCAATAGTGATTTCTGGTCATTTTGAGCAGGAAAGCAAACGCGAACTTCTAGAGGGAGTTCGTCGTTCCATGGAGCTGTTAGGTGCAGTCTTTGAGATCATTGTTGTACACGATGACAGTGCCGACGAGTGGTGGAAAGGCAGTCCGGAATTTTCAGAAACGTCCTCAGTGCGCGCGATACGAACGCCGAAAGAACGCGGGCTTGCAAACGCCACACTGGACGGAATCAACGCTTCTCGTTATGACCTAATCGTGGTAATAAACTGTACCGCAGTTCCAGAAATGATACCCGAATTGATCTCACGCGTGCAAGATGGCGCGGATATTGTAATAGCAAGTCCGTGTAAAACCTCGGCAAGTTCAGAGAGCCCCGGTGTTTTACGACGAATCATCATCGCAGGTACCGCTTTTTTTACGCGAACGCTATTTAGAGAGCTGCGGAATGTCAAACACGTTGATTCCAATTTTTTCGCCTTGCGAAAGGACGTTGTAACGCATGCAAACCTCCATCCATCGGGAGACAACTTGCTGCTGGAAATTCTCATTCAAGGAGACTATGATTCGGTTTCCGAGGTCAGGGACGAGGCGAATAAACGAAACGTTGGGGTCACGAACGCTGGAAGCAAAAATACGGCGTACACTCTGCGTCACATATCAAGCCTGTTCTGGAGGTCCGGTGAATTTCATCGGTTTTTAAAGTTCTGTGCAGTGGGGGCTGTTGGTGCCGTTCTAAATCTTGCGGTGCTATATTCGCTAACAGAGCTCGGTGTTTTTTACTTAATTTCCGGGCTCTTAGGCATAGAAGCAGGCCTTTTGTCAAACTTCTTTTTAAACAGATCGTGGACGTTCAAGGATCGACAGGGACGGGGGCTCGGATATGTGCTTACAGCATTGTATAGAGATCACGCCGTAAGATTTGTTGGAATTGTGCTCAATCTTCTGATCTTATTGGTTCTAACCAGCTTTTTCGGTCTTTACTACCTCTTATCACAAATAATTGGCATTGCAGCAGCTATGTTGTGGAACTATGGCGGCAACCAGTGGTGGACGTGGGAGGCCGCTTAACGGCGGTCTCTCGTTATCTACCAGCTATCTCATCATAGCCTAGACAAATTCGGTTTCGCAGAACTAAATGTAACATCCATGCTCCCGGATCGTAACCACTCAAGATCCAACGTCACATAGGAAAACCCGAGCTTCAAGAACGCTTCAGCTATAGCAGAACTATGTTTTATGATAGCTCTTGCATCCTCCTTGCTGATCTCTATGCGGGCGAAGCCGTTATGATCTCTTACCTTTGCTCTCGCGATGCCAATCGCTTGCAACGTACGTTCAGCTTGTCTCAACCTTTCAATTCGCTTTTTGGTGACTATCGTACCATAAGGAAAGGACGTAAGGAGACACGCACTTGAAGAAGCACCGGCATTCGGCAAGTCAAGCGTTCGCGCGAAGCTTCTCACCTCATCTTTAGTGATCCCAAGCAAGGGTGAAACGACGCCAAGTTCTTTCAAAGCTTTCAGACCTGGCCGGTAGACATGCAGATCTGATGCATTCGTGCCGTCCATAACCGTATTTAAGTGCAGTTTATCAGCTAAGCCACGGAGAGTGCTAAACGTGAGCTTCTTGCAGTAATAGCATCGTTCAGGATCGTTGTGCTTAATTTCTGGCACAGCCAAAGGATTGAAAGCAATCGAGAGCTGGCGAATTCCTATGGCCTTGGCCGTCGCAGCGGCGTTTTCAGGCTCGCCATGATGAAGTGCACCGTTATTTACCGTCACGGCAACTGCTGCATCTCCCAACTCCTGCTTGGCAAGCATTGCGACTACTGAACTGTCAACTCCGCCTGAAAACGCTATCAATGCACTGTGGTGCGAGCGAATGTGAGCACGCACTCGTTCGAGTTTGTCATCTTGAAAGTCGCAGTCGTTTGGTGACCCTTTTTTTCGTCCAGCAGTGGTTGGCATAGTGTTGATATAATTGTACGTTGATAACAGCTCTTGCAAAGAGCTTAGCTAATATGTAAGATAATGCTGCTTTAATGGTATATATGAGCGGTGAAATCGAGGATAAGAGCGCTGAGATCAAAGCCCTTCTTATTGCCGAGGGGGGGGTTGATATTGACGAAAGGGTCCTTGGACGTATTACGACTCCCGCTTCAGGGCCAGGAGCGGGACTAACGTCGTTCTTTTTACGATTTGACGGTCACCGGGTGCGCTTAGGAATAAAACACGATTCTCGGCTTAAGGCGTCGCTTGACGGAGACGAGGTCGTCATCTTCGATCAAGAAAAAGAAATCGTTCGTGGATATCTCGAAGATGCTCTCGCCCATTGTCCCGGGCAAGCGTTTATCACGGTCAGCGAGGTCTGCATCTTCGACTGCCAGTACTGTCCAGTGCCGCTTCTCGGGGGTTCAGTTAAAGGCCTAAGCGATGTTGAGACAACGATTTCAAGGATTCTTAACGATCCGAAGCTTGCAGACAAGCTAAAGGCTATCTCGTTGACCTCCGGCGTTGAAAAGTCAGCGCAACACGAAGCCGAGCGGATGGCCGCAATTATTCACGCGCTAAGAAAGAAGCACGATCTCCCGATCGGCGTATCCGTTTATCCGACCCTGAATTCAACAAAGCTATTGAAAGACGCCGGAGCTGACGAAATAAAGTACAATGTCGAAACGATGGATCGTCAGCTCTTTGCAAAAATGTGCCCGGGGCTCTCACTAGACTTTATACTCGAGGCTCTCAAAGATGCAGTAAGCGTTTTCGGCCGAAACAAAGTGTTTTCGAATATCCTCGTGGGATTAGGTGAGGACGATCGTTCAATCATAAGCGGCATGCACGAACTGGTTGAGATGGGTGTGATACCGATCCTCAGAGCCGTTGTTGAGCATCCTTTACGCGTCGAGACGGGCATGCGGCGCCCTTCTGCCGAGCGACTCTTGCGGCTTGCGCGAAAGGAGCGCGAACTCCTCGATGCGTATGGTCTGCGAGCCGACATAGCCGAAACGATGTGTGCCCCCTGCACTGGCTGCGATCTAATACCACACCGGGACGTGTAGCGCTGTCTGCTAAGCACGTTTCACGCGATTTTGCTGCTGTAAGTCACGTGAGCAAGAGGCGCACGGTGGGGATTTCAATAACCCGTTCAGGCGTCGAACGCGTTGTAACTCAGTGCAATACTGCCCTAAATTAAGAGGATAATGAGTCAAAAAAAACTGGCCAGAATGGATCTTGTCTCGGTATTGCGAGCTGATCAACGGACCCGTCGCGCCGCTTAATTGTTCTTGTTTCTACGTCATCGGTCACCTGCCCAACAATCGACGCTTCTATACCTCCTGAGCACAGTTTAGTGACGACGTTCGCTGAACGGTTCGGTCTGACTGTAATTAGCAAAGAGCCTTCAGCTATCGCAGCGACAGGATCAATTGCAAAGGCTTCGCAGACCATCCGAACTTCATCCGGATATATGAACGCTTCCTCGTGGATCTCCATGCCGACTGCGCTGGCACTTGCTATCTCGTAGAGCCCTCCGACAACCCCCCCCTCAGTTGCGTCGTGCATTGCCGTGACCCCTCCGGCATCCATTGCCAACAGCGCATCTGCCACTACTGTCATCTGCTTGCAGAGTGCCTTTGCTTTCTCCACCAGAGACTGGGGATATTTTTCTAGAAGCTCCTTTTCCTTCATGACTGAAAGGATTCCTGCCGTTTCGATCGCCGGCCCCTTGGTGAGAATGACATCATCCCCAGGCGTCGCACCGGCTGGTGTAACATAACCATGCTTATCAGCGATGGCAAAGACGGTTACGCCACCTATGGTGGGTGCAGCAAAACCGGGATAGTACCCCGTATGACCGCCAACAATCGCTATTTCTAGCTCCAAGGCCGCCCTATGGATAGCATCTACAATGGTACGAAAATCCTCTTCCTTCGTCTCGGGAGGCATCAAAAGCGAATAGGTCATGTATCTCGGCTTGACGCCCATAACCGCCACATCGCTTGCCCCTATATGAACGGTGTACCATCCAAACATTTCCAAGGGTTGCTGAGGAATGGCGAAGATGGGGTCCTCTGCGATTATGAGGACTCGGTCATTTCCAATATCAATAACCCCCGCATCGACGCCGGTCTTCGGCGGCACGATGACCGTGTCATCGCTCTTCCCCAAGCGAGGTAGCAAAAAAGAGGTGAATGTGTCCAGGTCGATCTTTCCAATCTTATGATCTGCCACGATAGCGCCTCGCGATCTCGCAGATTTCCTCTGCCACCTCAATCGGATCAAGCCCTATGAGCACTGAGACCGGCTCCTTCCCAATAGCACCTGTTTCATAGAATACTTTAGGCGCCTCGCCGCCCGCTGCCTCGATCACCGCTTGCACTTTCCAAGGCATTGATGCGCCCTCAGTTTCTTTGATTTCCTCAGGTTCATTCCTTCGGTCGATCACGCTAAAAACCCAACCTTTGGGCCTACAATAATCCTCAAGCCATCGCGCCAAAGCGGGATTACTGGCGAAGTTTATGCCTGCCCTTAAAGACGCGTCAGTTTTTCTGAGCTCTATAAGGAGTCTAGCCATATGACTTGACGCTCCAAATTTAGGCTTGCCTGCAGCATGAGGCAAACCGTTGACAACAGTTATCCGCCCTTCTACCGCCAGCACGTCGTCTCGAGTTTTAGCGTTGGGGAGTGCATACACAAGGTTGGTTCTGACCTCTGGGATTAATGCCGCAAACTCGCTGCATCCTTCAATGAGGTCTAGTGCAAGCGCCATTTTTCCGCGCATTTCAATTTGAACGACCTGCTCCATCGAATCCTCCCTGGTTCTGACAAGTTACTGAGCAATGCGGAGTGCTATCATAAGTAATAATCGGAGGGCTCAAGCAGGTCGTTGCCTGTTAAGCGCTCTCAGATGCGATGACAGGCGTTACAGAGGCACTAATAGAGAATCAAGACCACCGATTGTCTTTAAGTGCTCTAATTAACATATTTAGGATGATGATGAGGTACAGCAAAAAAATCCGCAGGTCAATCATGGACTATGAAGGCAATCAGCGTTTGGATTACGATGACGTAGCTGTGGAGGACAGCCTTACACTGTTTGTCAACGACACGCGAATAGCGACCCTTATCGCCTCGCCGGAAATGCTTAGGGAGCTCTGTATCGGATACTTGATCACCGAAGGAGTGGTATCAAGCGTCGAAGAGATTCAAGACGTCAACGTTGACAACACGAAGCGGGAGGCGTACGTCACCAGTTCATCCTTTGATCACGTCGACCTCTGGCACGAAGTGCGCTCGGCCGGTATAGGCATAAAATGGTGGACAAATGAAGACGTTGCCGTGAGTTCCGTCGCAACGTTTGAAAAAGCCGTACTTAAGAAGAGCTTGGCCTCCCTTAACACTCAAGTGCAGAGACAAACTCACGGCGTCCACGTAGCAGCGTTGTTTGATACACGGGGTGAGCTGTTAGCACAAGCGGTGGACGTTGGAAGACATAATGCTATTGATAAGGTGGTCGGAACATATGCCGGCAACGACTTCTCTCAAACGTTTCTATTATCATCCGGCAGACAACCGGCAGGCATGGTTCTGAAAGCGGCTCGGGCGGGCATACCTTTAATCATCTCAAAAGCCGCACCGATTAGTACTGGCGTCGAAGCGGCACTTCGAGCTGGCGTGACACTCATATGCTTTGCTAATGAACGTCAGTTTGCTACGTATTCACACGAAGAGAGACTAAGCTAGCGATCTCCCGCTTGTTTTTCATTCAGTCGATAATTTGAGACGAATGCACAGACGATGCTCGGTTTGTAGGTTTATTTGTCACGCGATCCACCTTTTTGACCAAGTCTAGTGGCACGATAAGCGAAGCGCGCACATCACATGCAAGATTTCGACGTTAGATTGAAATCTCGCGCTTCGACGTTATCACAAATATTCCGATCTGAGACAGCAAATTTTGAAAATGTTTTACGGTCTTCCCTGTCACACAGCTTCTCAAACCGATGAGTCGTTCAATGGTGATATTTCGCGTCCTGCAAAACACATCGAAATCACTGATGGTCGACAGGTGGATATTAGGCGTATCATACCAGTCACGCGGCAAGAAGTCAACTTTTGGCATTTGCCCTTTGCTCAGAAGATGCCAGCGTATTTTGAAGTAGCCGAAGTTTGGAAAGCTGACAATCGCCCTACTGCCTACGCGTAGCATCTCGTTGATGACTAGCGTTGGCTTATGAACGACTTGCAGCGTCTGGTTCAACACGATGTAGTCGAACGACGCGTCGTCATAATCATCAAGACCCTCATCTATGTCGCCGTGGAAGACCGTGAGCCCTTTACGCACGCAAACAGCAATGCATCGATCTTCAATTTCCACGCCACAGATATCTGAAACTCCGTGTTCTTTGAGCTTGATCAGCAAGTCACCGTTACCGCACCCGAGGTCAAGTACGCGTGAACCTTCAGGGATAAGACTAACGATGAAGTCTTGGTCAAATCGTCGCATCATCAACTCCCGGCGTTTTCTAAGAAACCTGAAATGAGGTCGGTAAGCGGCTTAACTTCAAGGAGGAACGCGTCGTGCCCGCGCGAAGATTGAACCTCACAGTAGGTGATGTCTTTGCGTTTCCTGCGCAAGGATCTCACGAGCGCCTTCAATCCCGCAGAGGGGAATAGCCAGTCTGATGAAAACGAGACGATTAACATCTTCGAACTAATGGACGAAAGATCCTGCAGATCGAAGTAGTCCATGGCTTTCGTAATATAAAGATATGAATTCGCGTCAAATCGTTCGACGAATCGGTTGCCTTTGTAGTGCAGGTAGCTTTCGACCTCGAAATCTTCTGAAAACGCATAATGGTAACCATCTTCTCCTTTGAGCGCCCGCCCAAACTTGTCGTGCATCGACTCCTCGCTGAGGTACGTGATGTGCCCAATCATTCGGGCGAGTGCGAGACCTGTACGGGGAGGCTTGCCGTTATAATAGTTGCCATTTTGCCAGCACGGGTCTGACATAATCGCCTGTCGGCCTACCTCGTTGAACGCTATTCCTTGTGCGGATAGTCGACTGGCTGCGGCGAGTACCACTGCAGATTTTACGACGCTGGGATAATCAACTGCCCACTGGAGCGCCTGCATCCCCCCAACGGATCCTCCGACAACGGCCAAGAGGGTGTCAATTCCCAAGCCATCGATGAGGCACCTCTGCGCGCGGACCATGTCGCCGATAGTGATGACAGGAAAACCGAGTCCGTATGGGCGCCCAGTCGCAGGATCAACGCTGCCCGGTCCCGTTGACCCGCTGCACCCGCCGAGGAAATTGGAACAGACGACAAAATAACGCTCGGTGTCGAGTGCCTTTCCTGGCCCTACAAAGTCATACCACCAGCCTTGCTCGCCCTCTTCGTTTACAAAGCCAGCGTGAGCGCTGCCAGACAGAGCGTGCAGGAGCAGTATTGCGTTGTCTTTGGCAGCGTTTAGCTGGCCGTATGTTTCGTAAGCGATCGTTACCGGTGACAACGTACGTCCGCAATCTAGCTCGAGAGCGTCAAACGTGTAATGTCTTGTCCGCGGAATAGCGTCTACGACGTGCATGCGAGTGCTTGGTCTATATCCTCTATGATGTCAGCGACGTCTTCGATGCCGACGGAAAGCCGTATGAAGTCATCGCTGAGCCCCGCCGAGGCGCGCTCTTCGGGGTTCAGTTGCTGGTGCGTGGTGCTCGCAGGATGTACGATGAGTGATTTTGCATCGCCAATGTTAGCGAGGTGACTCAGAAGCTTCACGCTCTCGATGAACGTGACGGCGGCATCATACCCACCCTTGATGCCGAAGCCGACCAGAGCGCTGACGCCTTTGGATAAGTACTTCTGCGCCAGTCGATGAGAACGGTCGGTCTCTAGTCCCGGGTAGCTTACCCAAGAAACACGTTCGTGGGTGCTCAAGAATCGAGCGACGGCAAGCGCATTGGCAGAGTGGCGTTCCATCCTCAAGTGTAGTGATTCAAGTCCCTGGAGAGTCAGAAACGCATTAAAGGGGCTTAAAGCCGGACCAATGTCGCGTAGGAGATGCACACGCGCTTTTAGCACGTAAGCGATTTCTCCAAACGCGTCGGAGTACACGAGTCCGTTGTAGGTGGGATCAGGCGTCGTAAAATCAGGGAATTTGCCGTTCGTCCAGTCAAAGTTCCCGGCATCAACGATCAGCCCGCCTATAGAAGTGCCGTGCCCACCCATGAACTTTGTAAGACTGTTGATAACGATATCAGCGCCGAAGTCGATAGGTCGGCACAGGATGGGCGTGGTTGCGGTGCCGTCGACGATAAGCGGCACATCGTTCTCATGTGCTATCTGAGCGATAGGTTCGATATCAAGAACGTCCAAGCTCGGATTGCCGAGGGTTTCACCGAAAAACGCCTTCGTCTTATCATTGACGCACGCTGCATAGTTATTCGGATCAGTCGAGTCTATCAAATGAACTTTGATGCCCATTCTCGCCAACGTCGACGAAAAAAGCGTGTACGTGCCCCCATAGAGTTGCGATGAGGAGACGATCTCATCTCCGGGCCGTGAGATATTGAGAATTGACAACGTAATTGCCGCCATGCCGCTTGCAAGCGCGAGTCCGGCTTTGCCACCTTCCAGCAGGGCGACGCGTTGTTCAAGCACGTCATTCGTCGGATTCATTATACGCGTGTAGATGTTCCCCGTCTCTTGCAACGCGAAAAGCTTTGCCGCGTGCTCCGTGCTATCGAACAAATACGATGTCGTCTGATAGATCGGAACGGCCCGCGCTTTTGTTGTGGGATCGCCCGATTGGCCACCGTGTACTGCAATTGTTCCAGGTCTTTGCATCATCCGCCTCCTTACCGTGATAATTGTTATATAACAATTGTTATAATACTGATATTGGTGCTATAGCACACTGCCTGATCATTAAGGTTTCGGAGAGGGCAAAAGAGAGTATAAAGAGCAAGAACGTCGTATAAAAGCGTCTTCCTACCCACGTCATGACTTCCCAACGATTCCCCTGTGAGAATGCGGTTTGGCGCATCCTCCCCACCATCCGGTCCGAGATCGCCAAACAACTCGCTAGCCTCGGCCTGCCTCAGATGGTGATTTCAAAGCGCCTCGGTATCACGCAACCCGCGGTCAGCCAGTACGTAACTAAAAAACGAGGGATGACCTTCACCGTGAGCGATGAGGCTCAAAGACTCATCCAATCGCTCGCAGAAGACGTCGCACACGGAAAAGATATTAATCTCAACGAGCGGATGTGTGAGATATGCGCGAACATTCAGGGCACTGATAATTGCACCTCTGAGCCGGAATCTATGAGAGACCGTTTAAACAAACTGAAAGAAGCGAACGACGCCGTCATTTTAGCGCATAACTATCAACGCGCAGAGGTTCAAGATGCCGCTGACTACGTGGGCGATTCGTTTGAGCTTTCAAAAATCGCATCTGAGCTTAATTGTTCCACGATCGTTTTTTGCGGTGTCGATTTCATGGCAGAAATCGCCGCCATTCTCTCGCCGGAAAAGACGGTACTTTTGCCAGTCAAAGAGGCGATGTGCCCGATGTCGCGTATGATCGGCCGAAACGACGTCCGACAACTGAAGAGTCGCTATCCTGGAAGCCCGGTCGTATGCTACGTAAACACTTCAGCCGACGTTAAGGCCGAGTGCGACGTGTGTTGCACGTCAGCAAACGCCATAAAGATCATAAACGAGCTTGAAGCAGACCAAATCTTGTTTATCCCCGATCGAAATCTCGGGGATTATCTCGCGTCAAAGACTGATAAAGAGATAATCTCGTGGGACGGCTTCTGCCCGACACACCAAGTGATTACCCTTGGAGATGTACTTATCAAACGGCAGGAACAGCCGGACTGCGAGATCGTCGTGCATCCCGAGTGCCGCCCTGAGGTGATCGCAGCAGCAGACTACGTTTATGGTACAGGGGGAATGTTGCGTCACGCCACAAGAAGTAACGCGCGTCATATCGCCATCGGAACCGAACTAGGCATGCTCCATCGACTAGCAACGCAGGAGCCACATAAGGAGTTTTCTGCACTTGCTAACGCCATTTGCCCTAACATGAAGCGCACGCACCTTGATGACGTGATCAACGCCCTCGAACAGCAGAAGCACCGCGTCACTGTGCCTGAGGACGTCCGTAAAGGCGCTAAAAAAGCGCTTGACAAGATGCTCGAGATCGGCGTCTAAGGGTCCTGCTGACTTTTTGAAAGAATACGAATCGGCATATGAATCCACGTATAAAAACAGGCAAAAAGGCAAACCGCCGATGCAAGGAGTGTTATGTATAGCGAGAAAGTCATGCTGCACTTTATGAACCCGCACAACATGGGGGAGATCGAGAACCCAAGTGGAGTGGGTGTGGTCGGGAACCCAGTTTGCGGCGACCTGATGCAGATTCAGATTAAGGTAGAGGGCGGGATTCTCACTGATGTCAAATTCAAGACGTTCGGGTGCGGGGCAGCCATCGCGACGAGCAGCATGGTAACCGATTTGGCGAGGGGGAAGACGATCGAAGAGGCCTTAAAGATCACCCGTAATGACGTGGCCGAGAGCCTCGAGGGATTACCGCCGGTGAAGATGCACTGTTCAAATCTGGCTGCAGACGCACTCCACGCGGCAATTGAGGATTACCTGAAGAAAGAAGGACGTGGGGAGTGGCTCAACGAGAAGAAGAAGGGTGCAAAGAAAAATTCTGCAAAAAGAAAGAAGAGGCAGCCCCATCAAGCCGCTTAACGCTGACTATTGAGACCTCTAATAACCTGCATTTATTCGTGCTAAAATAGCGGTGGCATCCTCGTCACCGACGAAACTTTGAACTATAGCACCATTTTTTAGTAAAATCATCGTTGGATAACTACTAACTCCATACTGGTTGTTTAGCTGAGTGTCGGCGCTTGATATCCATTGCACTGGGACCTTATTTTGAAGCTGCGCGAAGCTAGCTGAATTTTCCAAATTTGCGCAATGGGGACAGCCCGGATCATTGAAGAATAAAACACTAAAGCCTGTCGTTGGGGTTATCGTTGGGGTTGCTGAAGGGATTGCTGTTGGAGTTGTCGTTGGGGTTGTCGTTGGGGTTCTCGTTGGAGTCGCCGTGGGAGTAACTGCCTGCACGCTAGAAATCGCTTTCGATGAAACAGTCTTAGTCGAGTTACTAGCAGTAGATGGGGTCGGTGACGCGGTTGGCCCACTACATCCGGCTGCTATTACACAAAAAAGTAATACGGCACACACTGCCAACGTTACTGTTCGTTTTTTTGTCAAACTGACACCTCGGCGAAGTGATGGGTCACTTCGGATGCAAAAAGACTTGCTTCAACATACATAAGTTTTCTGTCTGAAAACCCGTTTCAGATCGCTTGTTAGGTTATTTCCAAAAAAAGAAGGCTGCAGCGCCCTTTCTCTGCACTCGAGCTAATCGCTTCACACGCTTACCCCATCTCAAGCTTACATAAATGCTGCTTTGATGCCAGTGATGATGAACTGCACGCCAATGGCGAGCAGGAGCAGTCCAAGCACGCGGTTGACCACTTTAAGCTCTTTTTCTCGGATACCTCCCGAAATGATGTAGGAGTGGACCATCGCATAGTAAACGATGCCTATAACAACAAAAATAGCCGCAAAAACAATGACAATTGCCGACCAGCCCTGCCCAGCTGCGTCCCCAATGAGGACGATGACCGTCGTTATGGCTCCTGGACCGGCTATGATCGGAATGGCCAACGGCGTTACCGCTACATCCTCCGCGTAAGTCTTTGGGCTCTGCGGGGCCGGTTGCTTGGTGAAAGACACGCGTGCGTAGACCATCTCTAGGCCAATCAAAAAGAGAAGGACCCCGCCTCCGATTCGTAGAGCGGCAAGAGTGATGCCAAAAAGCTGAAGAATCCCATAACCTCCAACTGCAAAGACCAGCAAAATCGCGAGTGCATACACAGAGGCGTCACGGGCTATCTTTCGCTGGTGCGCGCGATCAACATCCTTAATCAACGAGACAAAAAAGAGCGTCACCGTAATGGGATCAATGAGGATGAAAATTGAAGAGAAGGCTAACAGTGCAAAGCTAAGCAAATCCATGAGGTTCCTCCCCTTATCAAACGTTCAAAGTTAACGCAATTGTGCTAAGACTACAAATGTATGACTGTATAACCGCTGTACATATAATGACATCCTCGGAAACCTGCTAAAATAAATCGATAACCTTCGACATGAACGCCGCTCGCAATCGTTAACGATCGCAGAACGTTTTTCAAACCAGAAACCTTTATAACAAGCTGCAAGAGTGGAGCGTACGAGCAACTTGCTCGCGTCATAGGGAAGTATATGAAAGTACTGGTAACAGGGGCAAGCGGGTTACTTGGCAGCGCCTTGCTTAGAGTGGCGCTGGAAAACGGCGTAATCGCTGTCGCTGCTTATAACAGCCACCCGCTCAACGGTGGTCTGCAGATGGATATCACCGATCAAGCTCAGGTCCACGCTACTGTGAGTCGCATCGCCCCGGACTACGTGATACACACTGCGGCTTTCACCGACGTCGATACGTGCGAAATCGAACCGCAACGCGCTTGGGACGTGAACGCGCTCGGCACCAGAAACGTCGCCGAGGCTTGCGAGCAGCACGGCGCAAAACTAATCTACATTTCGACCGATTACGTCTTTGACGGTGAAGATGGCCCTTATTCAGAAGAGGCGCCGACTCATCCTATAAATGTCTACGGCGAGTCAAAACTCGCTGGTGAAGGATTTGCTCTGAATAGCGGCTTCAATGCGGTCGCTCGCGTGTGCGTGCTGTACGGGCCCGACAAACCCAACTTCGTCACGTGGGTGATCAACTCGCTACGCGCACAAACGCCGATTAACGTCGTAAGGGATCAATACAACACGCCCACGTACGTCGGCAACTGTGCACGTGCCCTGCTGCGCATGTGCGAGCTTGGGCTTATAGGCGTCTATCACGTTTCTGGGCGCGAGCTACTCAATCGATACGAGTTCGCCTGTGCAATCGCGGACGTGTTTGCGTTGAATAAGAAACTTATTAACGAGACAACGACAGACACGTTGCATCAGCAGGCGCGACGGCCGATGAACTCCTCACTTAGAGTAGAGAGAGCTGAACACGCCCTAGGGATGCGCCTTGCAAACGTACACGAAGGGCTGACCCTTCTGCGGGACGAATGGCGATGAAAGGATTATTACTATCCGGAGGCAGCGGCACTCGACTGCGGCCATTGACCCACAGCGGACCTAAACAACTAATCCCCGTAGCGAACAAGCCCGTGCTCATTTATGCACTCGAGGATCTCAGAAAGGCCGGTATTACTGAAGTCGGGGTTATCCTTGGACTTAACGGCCGGGAACAGGTCATGGAGCGGATCGGTGACGGATCAGCGTACGGCGTGAACGTCTCTTATATCGATCAAGGCGCTCCGCTCGGAATCGCACACGCAGTCGCGTGCGCCGAGGACTTCTTGGCGGACGACCCGTTCGTCGTCTACCTCGGCGACAATATCCTGCGTCACGGGATTGCCCCGTTGGTCGCAGAGTACGACAAGGGACAGTGCGACGCGGTTATCGCGCTTCAGCGCGTGCCCGACCCTGAACGATACGGTGTCGCCGAAGTTGATAAAAGCGGACGTTTAATACAACTCGTTGAAAAGCCCAAAAAACCCAAGAGCGATCTTGCACTCGTGGGGGTATACCTTTTTACCACCCCTATATTTGACGCAATTCGGCAGATCCAACCGTCGTGGCGCAACGAACTTGAAATCACCGACGCCATACAGCGGCTCATCGACACGCGCCACGTCGTAAAGCATCACGTCATCCGGGGCTGGTGGAAAGACACCGGTATGCCTGAAGACATCCTCGAGGTCAACAGGCTCCTGCTAGACGACCTCGTGCCCCTCGTCGAGGGTACGGTCGAGGAGGGGGCCGTATTAAAGGGCCGCGTTTCTATCGGCAAGGAATCGGTGCTAAAAAGCGGGTGCACGGTATTTGGCCCGACCATCATTGGAGAGAACTGCACCATCGATGCAGGGACGTACATCGGACCATACACCTCGATTGGCGATAAGACGCACGTATCCGGGGCTCACATAGAAGATTCGATCGTTATCGGAGAGAGCGTCATTACGTGCAGGGAAACAATAGTCGAGAGTTTGATCGGCGATAAAACACAGATCCGGTCGACCGACCAGAAGCTGCCCAAGGGGCATCGTCTCATCGTCGGCTCAGGATCATCGATTGACTTGTAAACGACCGATTGTGTGAATGGCGCACGATCACAACGAAATGACCTTAATTTAGCAAAAGAGTTATACCGTGGCCTCTTTATTAGTTGATGGTGATTAACGTGGAGGATAGCAACGCAACAATTAGCGAAGTCCTCGCGAACTTACAACAGATTTTCAATGGCGTTGAGTCGTTGGGTAAAGCCGTCGAGTTTGGTGACAAGGTCGCCATCCCGATCTACCAGTTCAACTTTGGTACAGGTGGCGGGGGTGGCGGTGGCGGCCGCGAAGGACGACCCAGTTCAGGCGTCGGGTTCGGGCTCGGCGGAACAATCGGCCCCGTGGCAGTCGTCATACTTACAAAGGATACGCCCGCCCCACAAGGAATACAAATACACGAATTTAAAGCTAATAAGCTCGGTGAGGCACTCGCAGAGCTCATTCCCCGTTTATGGGAGATGATCGAGTCGCAAATTGGCAAACGGGAAAAGCTCTCGAGCGAAAAGAAAGAGAAACTGATGAACATCTGAAGGATCGAACGACGGATAATCAGAACATGCAGCAAAAAGAAGAGTTAGAAAGCCTTTTAAAGACGTGCGAGTCCGCAAAAGACAGCGTCGATGCGTTTTTACGAAGCATCAATGATTATGTCGCCGTGGTCGAAGAACTCCCTGCAATCGTGAAGCCGCTCGTACGACGAGACTTAGAGTCGAATACAGGTATGAGCGCAGACGAATGGAAAGCGTTTTTAGAGAGGCTTGGAACGCGCTACAGCTCAATTTATGACGCAGCGCAGCGCGTGACTGGCGCGCTTGCCAACGGAGGCGACGATACAGAGGTCGCTGAGGCCACGGCAACATTCAACGCGATGTCAGCCCCACTCATAGAAGGCGCAGATACCGCCATAGAACAACTAGAGACGATGGCGGTATATATGGAGGGACTTCCCGACAAGATCAATATGGTACCAGAAGCGTTCCTAAAGGGAGATTCCCGCGATGAATTAATCTCTTCCGTGCCCGGACGCGTCGAACGGGCTCGAGCGTTGAAAGAGCTCCTCGAAAAGACGAAAGGGGAGCTGAGCGCGGTAGCCGGATAAGCGATGGGTCAATAACACCTTGATTGCCGAGCTCGATTAGATAATAAAGTATATTATAGTCGCCGTCGTGGCCTTGAAGAGCGCTGCACAGAGACGTTTTAAAGCGTATGCTACGAACAGCGCTTAGAGACTACTTTTTTGTAAGCTTGAATCTGAGGGTACGTCCGAGAGCGATACGATTACGATCCTTGAGCTCCTGCTTCTTACCTTCGTTCCAGCTTGAACCGCACTCATGTAGCCAGTCACGCGGGCGATATGTTCGACGTTGTGCGAACCACAGTTGGCGCACGTTTCGTGAAGGCCGCCCTCGACATGTGCGTCATCGAGGAATAACATCAGATCAAGTATGACACTAACTTAGTCACGTTCTCCGCCTTCGTAGGTCAAGAGCAAAAAGAAAAAAAGTGGAGGGGTTTGTCCCCTCAGAGGACTTGCACCGCCCTTACGACCTGAGCAGTCTGACCGGTTTTGTCGGTCACGGTGAGGGTGACGGTGTAGGTGCCCGCTTGTGCGTAGATGTTTTGTGCTAGTGGTGTGGCAGAGTTGATTTTGTTGCCGTCGCCGAAGTCCCAGGCGTAGTTGGCGATGGTGCCGGTCGAGGTGGAGGCGTCAAAGGTGACGGATTGACCGACGGTAGGGTTAGCGCTGACGGTGAAGGCTGCCTTGAGTGTGGGGCAATGCAGCGACTGTGACAGACTGCGAAGTCGTGTCGGACGGTTGCCACTGGCATCGGTCACAGTGAGGGTGACGATGTAGGTTCCCGCCGCGCTGTAGGCGTGATGAACTAGCTGGTCCGTAGCGAGGGGATGAGCCGTCGCCGAAGTCCCAAGTCTACGTTGGCGATGGTGCCGGTCGAGGTGGCGGGCGTCAAAGGTCATGGTGATCGGTGCGTAGGTGTTAGCTGGCTCGAAGGTGAAGGCTGCCTTGAGTGTGGGGCAATGCAGTGACGTGTACCGCCTGTGCGACCTGAGCGGTCTGACCGGTGCCATCGGTCACGGTGAGCGTGACGGTGTAGCCGCCCGCTTGTGCGTAGGGGTGCTGTACCCGAGATCCGCTGCCCGTGGAGCCGTCGCCGAAGCTCCACTCATACTTGACGATGGTGCCGGTCGAGGTGGAGGCGTCAAAGGTGACGGGTCGGTTGATGCTGGGGTTCACTGGATCGAAGGTGAAGGCTGCCTTGAGTGTGGGGGGTGTTGCAGCGACAGTGACCTGCTGCGAAGTGCCAACGGCACCGTTTGCGTCGGCCACGGTGAGCCTGACGGTGTAGATACCTGCTGCGGTATAGGTGTGCTCTACCCGTTGTTGGTCAGATCCGCTGACGGGGGGTGAGCCGTCGCCGAAGCTCCACTCATACTTGACGATGGTGCCGGTCGAGGTGGAGGCGTCAAAGGTGACGGGTCGGTTGATGCTGGGGTTCACTGGATCGAAGGTGAAGGCTGCCTTGAGTGTGGTTGAGGTTTTGACGTTTATGGTTTTAGTGAAAGTAGCGGTCTTTTGTGCTGAATCTGTCACGGTGAGGGTGACGGTGAAGGATTTTGCGTTCGGGGCTGTGAACTTAACCTGTTGTCCTGCTGCTTTCTGCCCATCGCTGGTGGTCCACGCGTAGGTGTATGGCGGTGTACCGCCGGATGCCCACGCCTTAACCGTGACAGGTTGTCCTGCTGCAGGACGCTCCGTTGCAACGAAGACAGCTGCTTTGAGCGCGGGCGGGGACTTTATTGTGATGGTTTTGACGGCAGTAGCGGCTGCGCCGTTGTTGTCGGTCACGGTGAGGGTGACGGTGAAGGATTTTGCGTTCGGGGCTGTGAGCTTAGCCTGTTGTCCTTCCGCATTCTGCCCATCGCTGGTGGTCCACGCGTAGGTGTATGGCGGTGTACCGCCGGATGCCCACGCCTTAACCGTGACAGGTTGTCCTGCTGCAGGACGCTCCGTTGCAACGAAGACAGCTGCTTTGAGCGCGGGCGGGGACTTTATTGTGATGGTTTTGACGGCAGTAGCGGCTGCGCCGTTGTTGTCGGTCACGGTGAGGGTGACGGTGAAGGATTTTGCGTTCGGGGCTGTGAGCTTAGCCTGTTGTCCTGCTGCTTTCTGCCCATCGCTGGTGGTCCACGCGTAGGTGTATGGCGGTGTACCGCCGGATGCCCACGCCTTAACCGTGACAGGTTGTCCTGCTATCGCTGCGCATGGCGCGGTAAAAGAAGCTCCGAGTTTATGAGAATTGTGAGCACTTGCCGCAACGGTTGCTGGAGCCATTGACACAAGGAGCACCGCGATCACAGCACACACAGCGATCGTTCTTCCGCCGCGTTTAACGGGCGGAATGAGTTCATCTTTAATCATGCTATATCACTGACCTCGTCGGTGCCGCGCTTCGCACGGCTCGCCGACGGTCTTTTTGAAAACACGTATTTTTAGGATTTGACTTTTATAAAAGTTTCGTTATAAAAATATGACAATGTTGTCCTATCTCGTCAAAATTACCTTATTTAGTCGAAATAGGACTATTTTAGCAGTTTTTATAAAGGGCCTTTCGAACGTGAAGAGCTACCTAGTCGAGATGTGCAAGGATTCGGGGACGCAACTCAAGGAGCTAGCACCGACAAAAAAGACCCCACAAAAAAGAAGACAAGTCTGCACGCAGGCTCAAAGGGATTAAGACGCATACATTATGAAGGCGTAAGCATCATAAAAAAGAGGAAAGCGATTGAGACTACCCTTTCAAACGTGAGGAACGTTCAACTCTAAATTCAATAGCGACGCTTCTGCTTACGGTGCTTCTCGAATCGACACATCAGTTAGAGCCGCTGCTCGGCTCCCCGAGGCGATTTGGCCGCCTTTTAGACCTCCGTTTACAGCTACCTCTCTTTGTATTAACGCTTCCACCGAGCGGCCTCGTCGTTGTTCGCCTATGCGCCGACTTGCTTGCTAAGCTCGAATCAGACAGTGCGTCCGAGAGCGATCCGGTTACGGTCCTTGAGCTCCTGCTTCTTGCCTTCGTTCCAACTTGAAACCGCGCTCATGTAGCCAGTCACGCGGGCGATATGTTCGACGTTGTGCGAACCACAGTTGGCACATTCTTCGTGAAGACCCCCCTCGACGTGTGCGTCATCGAGGCATAGCGTCAGATCCCGCCCCGGCGCGAAGTATCCGATCTGCGTATTCTTGACGATGTTTAAACAGAGCTCCATGAGCCCTATAGGGTCAGGTTTCGCCTCCCCTAAGAAGATGTGTGTTAAATCTCCGCCGTCAAAGCAGTGGTAAAAGACCTCCTCGTAGCGGAGTCGATCAAAGAGGTCCACATTGGCGCTCACCGGGATATGCGTACCGTTTGAGTAATAGATGGGCAGATCGCGGGACTTGTCCTTTATATATCGTTTGATCGCTTCAGAGACGTTCCCCTCAACGACACGGCGACACTTATCCGTAAACTCAGGGTTGAGGAGGTCAGCAACGGCGAGGCGTTGTGCACTCGATTCTGCAGGTGTCCGTGCCAAGGCGATCTTGATGCCGTGTTCGCTTCCAACCTGTCGGCAGTATGCCTGGAGCTCGGTCATGGCCCGTATCGCGAGTTCCCACGCTGCAGGATCTTCGTGTATGGCCGACCCGGTATGATACTTAACGGCGTCGTTCACCCCAACCACGCCGATTGTGTAGACGAGGCTGTCGAAGTCGTAGAGCTGCGGCCCTCGCTCCCCCGTGTTCGGGTCACGCGGGTGCTGTTGCAAGAACGGAAGCCGATTGCCCTTGATGAGCGGTTCCATCCACTTGCGCTTAATCAGGAAGAACTTGACGGCGCAGTCGACGAGGTTCTTGAGGTTGTCGATAAACGCGTCAGTGTCGTGTTCGGCCTTATACGCCGCACGTGGGACGTTGAGCGTGACGACATGCCACGAGCCCATCGAGAAGTGGGCGCCGTTTCTAAAGTAGAGCTTATCATCAAAGTGCTGATCTTCATCCCTATCGACCTTGAACATGTAAGCGCAACACTGGTAGCAGGAGACGCCCTTTCCGGCTCCCCGGTACTCCGGTATCATGTTGTCAAAGTAGGTCGAGCCAAACTCCGCAGAGAGCTTAAAGGCGGCCTCGTAGTTATCTTCAAGGGTGGGTATCTCTGGGTGGCCGTAAAAAACGTCCTCGGTGCGTGGCACGATAAATGAGGGCTCGATCGCCACCTCGGGCTTCGGGAAGTTAAAAGGCTTTCCCCAATTGTCGCCCGCCGTCATGACCTCCATAATGGCCTTAAAGCCGAGACGCACCTCGCGTTCAAACTCACCGTAGGTCCGTAGGGGCGCCTGTTCGCCGTCCCAGACCTTCCCGTGCAACACGATGGGTTTATCCTTCCACAGCTCGGGGACGCCGGGGGTGAGCTGGAGACTGCTGAAGACCATCTGTCCGCCGCGCGCGATGAACACCTGCGTGAGCTCATAGACCGTCTCTTGCATGAGCTGCTTGATCTGTGTATAATCCAAGTGTTCAAGATGGGGGGCCAAAAAGGTCAAGAAGTTGTAAAAGCCCTGTCCGCCCGCGCAGTTCGTTTGCCCAGCGGCGAGCGCCTTGACGGCGTGAAGGATGGCGACCTCGGGGCTCTTTGCAGGGCCGGCGACGGATGCATGTGCTCCGGTCCCGTCGGGCATCAGGCCGTAGTAGAGGAAATAACGCAGGTCGTAGTCGGCACAGAACGGCCGCACGTTTGCGTACTCCATGTCGTGAATGTGAAAGTCTCCCGAGCGGTGGGCGTCGCCGATGCTCTGGGGGAGCATGAGTAGCACTTGCTGCTTGCTCAGCTTATCGTGTTTCTTCTTGGCCGACGTTTCGGGGTTTGCAGTCAGATTAGAGTTCTCATTTGCCTCGAACCCCTCGCCATGGTCAATGCGGTAAGCATCATAGAGAGACGTTCCCACTCGTGAGCACGCACGCGCCCACTCGCCGAACCCCTCCTCAAGCAAGACAACGTTGACAAACTCACGAATCAGCGGTCCGCTCAGTTCGTGGACGTCCATCCGTTTAATCTTCTTCTCAACGATATCCGCGATGCGTCGCGCCTCAGCACGCTTCATGCCACGCTTCCCATAAAACGTCTGCGCGAGCGCCGTTTCACGAAGGAGCTGCTTTATGATCGCTTCGCTGTTCCACGGGAGGATAAACCCGTCACTCGTCCGGACGTTGGGCATGTCTTCGGCTTGTTCGCCAAAGAGCGTCGTCTGGAGGCTGCGGGGTTGAAGCATCGGGAGCAATGACTTCTTCGGGGTGTTATTTCTCTTTCGTGTAGATATGGCCATTCGCCCACCTTTTTATAACTAATATCGCAGGAGCGAAACGCAGTCGATTCGTTTGATGATGAATGTCAAACTCTTATTTAGATGGATAGTTGCTCAAGTGTGTCGATGCATGGCGGGAAAAACTCCCGCCGAATATGACTCCTGCTAACGGTGTAATAGTTGATGCTTATTACGATATTCCATGCAACGCGATAGTAAATCAATGTTGGGATTTGTAACGCATTCATACCCCTCGCTATCGCTGGTCGTCAGTGAGCTGTTTGAAAGCGAACGATCCGCCTTTCTCTTAGTCGCGTTTCTCGCCACAGCGACGTTTTCTTTGCTCCTGCGAGCTCTAGAAGAGCTTACGACGCTTTCCCTTTGTTTTCTCGTCGCACGTCAGCCACACGGCTAAGCCCTGAAGAAAGCGCTGAGCGGCAAGCGTGCAAAATAGAGACCGTTTGTCGTTGGGCGCTTATCGACTTGGCGGTGCTAGTCGGGATAGGGCATTGAGAGCGTGTTTATAGCGAAATCAGGACTGAACCCCTTTATACTCTCATCGTCAACGTTCAGGACGCTCCAGCTGATCACGTCTCTAGCTAAACGCTCGACGTGAACTGATGGCAGCGCATAGCGTTTTAGTCGCCGTCGGTAGGACGAATGGGCCGCCCGACATTGAGCGTCCCAATACGCCTGGACATGGTTGGGCGCTCGCACGTTCGTCGTCTTATAACGTGACGCGTCACACGCACATACATCCACATCGTGATCAAGCTGGTAAGAGTTCGGAGCAAATAAAAAACGACCGCACTTTACGCACCCGAATACCGCGAGCTTAACGTGCCGTTTTCCGTGAACCAGTGCCATCTAATCTCCTGTTTAGTCAGAATCAAATCGAAAACAAATTAAATGAGATAGACGGTACAAATACCGAGGTGTGAGGGCTTTAGCGTCTTTCAATCCATAGCTGGAGCCCTTCGTCTACCCATCGCTTTGCTTTCGCGTGACCTTTTTTGTGAGCCTAACTTTGACATGTAACCCTTAGGGTGGCACCGCTATTGGCTGCTGAGGTGATAAGCACTTCTCTCAACTAACAAGGAGAACATCGATCAGTAACGCGCTTTTTAAGCTTTTTGTTTACGTGATAAGGGAAAAATAGAGCTTGATGTGGCCAATAACAAAAAAGCTCCACTAAATAGCTTCCAAAGAGAAACAAGAGTGTTGAGCTTGGGCGTTACGGTATATCTTTCCTGCTGCTGCCATTTAGCATCGCAATAAGCTCAAGATAATATCGATGTTCAGCTCATCGTTGGGGAAAAGATCCTCAAACGTCAAGAACGTGTCTTTGACCTGCAGCACCGGTGCCATCGTCGTAAAGACGCCCTTCATAAGCAAAGTCGTCCGCGACTGCGGCGAGTCCAAGTCGTGCTCTTCAAACGAGATGCCGTGTTCTACAAGGGATTTTTTCAGGACAGTACAATTGGGACAGACGGGCAACGTGTACACGTTCACGGTTTGCTTCGTTTCTGGTGTTATCACAGAAGTCCTTACGGTACTCACTTTTATAAAAGCCTTTCATATTGAGATATGCCCTTTCATACTGTCCCACTTTGATGCGTCTCGCGCAGTGCCCTTGGCCGAGCATTGCAACTTAGGTATTTGAGGTTGTAAAGAGAACAGGACCTTAATTAAATCGCGTTTGCCGATTTGCAGCGCTTAAACTGCGCTTGAGACGTGTTGAAACGAACGGGTGAACTATTCGAAGGTTCGCGTCAGCTCGCCTTGCTGCACAAATTCGTCCAGCTGCCAGATGAATTTGCCCTGTGCAGCGCGATCTTGATAGTCTATAAATATATCCGGTGGGTTCCCTTTGAAGCGTTCATAGGCACCGCCGGCTCCATAGGTGACGCCGGCGACTTTGTACCCGCTGTTGATCTGGAGGACGTATGCTGAGGCCGCTTTCGTTGAGAAGAAGCGGGTTATCGTGAAGGTCTCTTGATAAGTGGCATTTTTGCTGGCGTTATCTTGTTGCGGATAGGTGTACGCCCACGTGACCTTCGCGGCGGTTGAATTGAGCCACGTGACCCTCCAGGTCGTCAAGTTTTGAGGGTGCTCTTCTTGTATCGTTTGGTGCAGAATATCGAGGTACCCCTCGAGCCTTGAGTCGTGAACGAAGCCTTGTGCGTCAGTGTTTGACGTTTGGGTGCAGCCTGCAACGAGAACTGCTGTAAGCGTGAGGAGGACGATAATGCTGCTCGTGACCATTTGTTTCATGAGAGTGCCACGTTATGACGCATTGATCACGTTAACCTACTACAAGAGCAAACTACGAGGCGCTGCAGATGTTCGATTCCTCTTTGCCAAAGACAATTATCTGATCAGCTTTGTAGAGCTTGTACGAATCGTTGCCCGCTTTCACGTTGATGTTAACGAGGCCGTGGTTCACCGGTGAACACCCGCCGCTGGCCCAGTCCTTGGAGGTCATGGTCGAATTGACCGTCAACGATTCCCCAGGTTGAAGGATGAGCTTCTTGCCCGCAACGTTGCCGACTGACGAAGACTGCTTGCACACAAGCGCCTTGAGTTGTGTGGCGTTGGTCGTCGAGACTTTGCTCGTCGTTTGGTTTGTGCGGTTATGGCTTGTCAGATACTTGTTCCTGACGGACTTTCCGACGACGCCCGTCGCGTTAGTTTTGGTTGTCGCTTCGCTTGTCGTCGGTATGTTGAGCGTAGATCCGATGAAATCCAAATGAATGCCAGCGGCGTTGTGCCTCGTGCCGTCGCTCAACACCGTATTAGCGGAAGCCGAGCCGCTACACGTCGTGCAGTTCTGTTCTGCGGCAAATACGAACGGGGCACTCGTGCCAGTCCGGTTAACGTCGCACCCGTAGAGAGAGATGTAAGGCGAGACTTCTATCGGGATGTCTAACGTATTCTTTATATCCCACTCCATGTGGACCAAGCCGGTGTTGGTGTCGCGCACGAGCCTGAACCCGTCGCCCTCATAGGTGATGACGCCGTCCGCTTCGTATTTTTCAAGGCCGATTATTTCGTGAGGCGGCGCGGAGTTTGGAGCGATTTGGTATTCGTCTGTAGGTGTGGGCGTAGGGGCTGGAGCTTCTGGGGTTGGCGTCGGTTCAGGAGTCGGGATTGGAGTTGGTGTCTCTGGGGTTGGCGTTGGTGCAGGTGGAGGGGCGCTAACCGTGATGCCGTGAGTGACCGAATCGGTCGCGCCGCCGTTGTCGGTAACGGTCAGGGTGACGGTGTAACTACCGGCCGTGTTATACGTGTGGCTGGGAGACTGTGCCGTTGAAGAGGCCCCGTCGCCAAAGTCCCATCTATATGAAGTAATTGACCCGTCGGAATCAGAAGATGTAGAGCTGAAGGCGATTGTGCCACCTGTTTGCACTGAAGTGGGAGAAGCTGTGAAGGCGGCGTTCGGAGCGGCATTTGTCGCGGTGACTGTGACCGTATCTGTACCTGTAACCCCATGGTCGTCAGTAACCGTGAGGGTGAGTCCATATGATTCGGTTGTGGATGTAGCAGGGGTTTGAAGGGTGGGGGTGGCGGTGTCAGCGCCGGAAAGGGTGGGGTTACTGCCCGCGGGTTTGGAGGTGATGACCCACGCGTAGGTGAGGGTGTCGTGGTCAGGATCGGTGCCAGAACCGCGGAGGGTTACTGAGGTGCCGGCGTGAATCGTCTGGGCGGGGCCGGCGTTTGCAGTCGGCGCATGGTCGATGATGACAAGGGTGATAGTGTCGGATCCAGTGGCGCCAGTGGGGTCTTTAACGGTGACGGTGACCGGATAGTTGCTGAAATCGGTGGCACTAAAAGTGGCGGACGTGCCGTCGGCGCTGGGGGTGAGCGTTCCTCCTGATGCGACGGGCGCCCAGGTGTAGGCGAGGGTGTCGCCGTCAGAGTCGGAGGTCGCGGTAGTGAGGGTAATGGTGGCGTCGTTGTGCGCTGTAGCCGCGGGAGACGCAGCGAGCGTTACAGAGGGTGCCGTGTTTCGTGTGTCGGTTGTGAAGCGGTGGTGAGAGTGACCGGGTTGGCGATCACGTTATCGAGGGAGCCGGGGCCGCTCGTGAGTGCCCAGGTGTAGGTGAGGACGTCTCCCGCGTCGAGGTCGTGGGCGGCGCCGGTGATCTGGGCGGTTTGTGCCGGCGTGGACGGCTGACTGCGGTGGCGGTGTCAATTATGGGCGGCTGGTTCACCGGCACGACGACGTCGCCGTAGCCGACGATTTGTCGTTTCCGAAGTTGTCTCTAACAGTCGACTTCACGCTGTACATGCGCATCAGCGAATACGTTGGTCGAAGTGCGCTCGTTGACGTATGCGACTCGCCAAAGTCTGAAAGCACTGGTAGATGAAGCCTCCGTCATTAGGATCTGTTGAAGTGGACGTGAAGTTGACCTGTTGCCCGGCTTCCGGTGAGGTAGGCTCGTAGGCGAAGTTGGGGATAGGTTTATTCGAATGACCAGCCGCGACAACGGTTACCGTTCGAACTGTTGTATCATCAGACCCGCTTCCGTCGCGAACTGTACAGGTAGATAGTGTAGGGACCCGCACTCGTGAAAGTGTGAGTTCTAGTAGGGTTGGTGCTAAAATTCAGCCAATTGCTTGGTGTGTCGAACCTCAATCCGACGTTGACGATTGGACCGACTGAATCACTCGCATCGAATGTGATCGGCTGCCCCGCCACCGGCGATATAGGCGTATAAGTGAATTCGGCCAAGAACTGCTGATTGAGCGTGCACGTCAAAGCTAAGGAGCCACGTTTGATCACATGCGCAATCGGCACCTGTACATGGATATTGTGATTGTGATCATTGAGACGACGCGTTGATGTGTATGTTATAGTGGCAACACCGTTCTCGTCAGTCATCGGAGGAGTAGTGCCGTAGGGGGTCATCGTTAGGATTGTTGGAAACAAAATAGACCTACATTCTGGAGCCGGAAGCTGGTAGGTAGCGTTAATGACTGTAACGGAGATTGTGTAAGGCGTATTTATATTTACATCGAGCGTCGGAACGTTGATGACGACTTCATAACCGTAAGGGTCGATAACGACAACCGAAACGGGATTGCTCGTGAGTTGAGTCCCGTTAATAGAAGTTGACGCCTCGAACGTATATGTACCAGGTGCGTTTTCAGTGACCGTGAGAGATGCGGAGCCACCTGGGCCGGTGGTTGTGGTTCCTTCGCGACCCGTCAGTGCTCGAAATGCTGACAGCGTGGCCTGATAAGGGGCTGCCGTTGTGATTAACGAGCGCAGCCGTGAGGGCAAACGGCTTCCCAGCAACCACTTTCAAGGGGGCGCTGAGGGTAAGCGCGGGATCCTCTTGCGCCTTAATAGCAGTAGCGGAAGCAGCAGCAGGGGTTATCACAGGGATGATGCGGACAAGGAGCGGGTCACTGGCATAGCGGCTCGCACCCACCGTGGCGACAGCCTGGAAGGTGACGTTCCCAACCTCCGACTCGGTGCCCGTGAACGTCGCTGAACCGTCGCTTGCAGTAGTCGCGGTGCCAACCGTGGTGAAGCTATTGCTACCCGTAGCGCGCTGGAAGGTGACTGAAACATTCGTTAACGGCGTGCTGTTGTTAACGAGCATCGCGATAAGAGTAAACGATTGGTTAACTGTTGCGTCCGCAGGGCCCGTTAAAGTGAGCACCGGGAGAACTCCGCTGACGCCCAATGAGTCGATTATGGTCGATGAATTATTAGACGCCTGAGGGACAGACGCGTTAGACTGTGGTGTCGCCGTGGGAGAACCGCTTGGCGTTGGAGAGGGTTCCGGTGATGCTGACGGAGAAGGGGATGTCGAAGGTTGTAGTGAAGGCGATAGTGACGGTGTTGGCTGCAGGGCGTGAACGGTAACAATAATCTCATTGCTCGTGCGGGTGGTGCCAGCGTCATCGATGCGGGCGGCCCACGTGACGGCGTGTGCTGTTGGATCACTGTGCGAAAATGAGGCGACACCGCTGCCATCGGTCGTCGCGGTCCCAATTACGACGCCGTCAGCAGTGAACGTAACGGGCGTGTCAGAGCGGGGATTCCCGATGGCCTCTTTAAGCGTAGCGGTGAACGTGAAGGACTCATTGACATTCACGTCAGCTGGGCCTTGAAGCGTGAGTATTGGCGGTAAAGATGGGGTCGGAGAAGGCGTGGAAGTTGGAGAAGGCGTGGAAGTTGGAGAAGGCGTGGAAGTTGGAGAAGCAGAAAGCGAAGGTGACGGTGAGGGTTCTGGAGACGGAGTCGCCGTCGCGAGCGGTGTAGCACTCGCTGATGCGAGCGGAATAGTGGCCTGCGTGGTGTCTGCCGCACTCGTTTTAACTATGCTAAACGCACCGTTGCCGTAAAGGATCGAAACTAGGAGTACTACAACTAGTAGTACTGCAGAACCCTTATGTGCCACGTCACCACCTACGCGATACGAGTTGCCGTTTGACTACAATATTGCTAACTAACTACAGTCTTGTCGCCACTGTTAGAGTATAATCAATCTCCTAGGCTCATATATATAAATGACTGTGACAGGTAAATGTGACAATTACATGATAAGCAGTATAGTGCTGCAAAATCTGCAAAAAACCGTGAGCATCCACTTCCTGAAAGCTGGGCGATACTGAGGCGGCGAATCGAAAAAACAGGGGTTTCTCACTCGTAACAACGAGTTTGATTACATCCCCTTCTCTTTTATCGAGTCAGCAAAAACCGGAGTAACGTCGATAAGATCCGCTTTGCACAGCGCGCTTCGCTGCGCCGAAGAGATGTCATATCGTCCCGAGCAAACTTTTTATACTCTCACGAGAGCTATCGATACGAACAATTTTTCAACACCGCTAATCATCCGAAAAACCTAACCAATCAAGTGGGGCTCTCGGACGGACGCTAACAACCCGGGGTGATGACATAGCAAAACTGTCCTCCAATTATACCGATGATGATGCATCCTCTGAGCTATTTGCACTAAGTGCCGCTCTTGCGCACCGGCGTGCCCGCGACGACGTCGAGCACGGCGAGATCAAAGAGTTCGCACGGACGAAGCTCAAGGAGTACTGGACTGAAGCGCGCCAGGGCCCCCCGAATTCATGGACCTTCTACCGTATGGGTTTGGCCTATCTGTACCTCAATAAGCCCTATCCGGCGTTTGCTGCGTGTGCTAAAGCCCTTCAGCTGAGCGGGTCAGAGCTCGTGCTTGACGCCGCCTATGACGCGCTAAGCGCGCTCGACGAGTGCGAAGAGGGACTTATCGGATGCGAATGGCTGCGCCGATTGCTCCTCATCGGGGCCGCAGGAAGATTCCAATCAATGAGCGCGCTCGCGCGCGTACAGGTGGTGGCGTCGAACGCACCACCAATTAAACCCCCCGTCACGATTTTCGCGGGCGGGTGCAGAGCAGACGATCAAGGGTGTCTCTTGATTTATCGCCCACTCGTGCTTCAAGCCTTTAGCACATACACGGGCACGATCATCTCGGGAGGCACAGCCTCCGGCGTGTGCAGTCTCGCTGGAGACTTGCAAGAAGCGTGGCCAGAGTCCATCCACACAATCGGCTACGTCCCTCGCGATATGACCGAGGTGCCCATAGACGATCGCTATCGTGAGATACGATACACACCAGGTGCCGAATTTAGCGCCACAGAGGTCATCCAGGTACTGGTGCGATCTCATCGCTTCCGGCGTGCCACCGGCACACGTTAAGGTGTTCGGCATCGACGGCGGCTCGATATCAGCGAGCGAATATAAAATGGCGCTCGCCCTCGGCGCTTCCGTTGCTTTGCTACATGGAAGCGGACGCGAGGCGAAGAAGATTCTACATAATCGCCAATGGCGGGCCTCACGAGGGCTCATATGTGTTCCCGTCGATCCTTATGTGATCGAGGAATTCGCTAAGCCACACCCAGTGCAACTCGACCCAACCGATAGAGAGCGGTTGGCGCGTGTTATACATGAAGAGTATCGGGCCAGTGAACAGGATCTCACAGCCGGACGATCCCGCTATTGCTTCTTGGGATGAACTTCCGAGCTACCTCAGACACTCGAATCGAGCGCAAGCCGATCGTGTCTGTGAGAAGCTACAGCGCATCGGATGCTCTATCGAGAAGTCAGGGAACAAGACGCCGGTGACCGAGTTTACCCCTGAAGAGCTCGACATCATGGCGCAAATGGAGCACGGCCGGTGGGTAATAGAGCGCCTCGACGGCGGCTGGACGTCTGGACCGCGAAGAGACTTACGGCAGAAGATCAGTCCCTATTTTGTCCCGTGGCCTATGCTGTCAGAGGACATAAAGAACAAAGAGCGCAAGATGGTTCGTAACATACCACAGCTCCTTGCAACGATCGGCTTACAGGTATGCGAGACGCGCGAGTGATAGTCACATCCAGAGCGTTTTGCGCGCTGTCACTTGGCAGGTTTGCACGCATCACTTTTTGTACTGGGAGTACGCTAACAAGGCACACGCCATTAAGCCAGGCGCGCGCGCGATGATTTTGCTTATCCACAACAGAATGGAGCTCGTTAGTCTGAAGCTGAGAGATCGTGTTCTGTCAAGAGCTGCGTTCGATTGCCGAGCGTTCGCCCGCCGCGCACAACGGGGAAAGGTGTGATTATGGCGCCGTCATATGCTGAGACGAAAGATCAAAGCGTGGTCAGCGGCGACTATTGCGCCGGGCTTCAGGAACCAACAGACGATATGCACGACACCCCCGAGGAGATGGCGCAGTGGGGACCGCTTGCTGCCGCTCTCCAAAGCTGCCAAGACATCGTCGAACCGGCGTATCAGGCGGCGGATCACACGGCTGTGCACTTCCAGAGACAACATCAGGCCATTACCGTCGCGGCCGCCGTCTTCGGTACCTTCGCTGTCCTTTTTGCGATCCTCCAGCTGCCCCGAATTATCAGCGGATTTGTCGTATCGATTCCCGTAGCTGAGGGCATCACGGCGGCAATCGCGTTCATAGCGGTCCTGCTCGGCATCTTCACGCTTCGACAAGTGAGGTGGATGTTCCTCCGCCATAAGGCTGAGCGGTTCAAGTTCCTCAAGTTCCACTTTTTGATTGACCCGCATCTTTGGGGCGCCGACCCCGACGAACGGGAACGAACGGCGCAATGGCTCAAATACTCGGCTAACAAGATCGCCGAACTGACGAACGAGGAGCTGGAGACCTGGGCAGAGCACGGCATCCTCCCAGAAGAGTCGGCCAGCTTAGCAGGCAGCAAGGCCGATGCGTACACGTTGTACAAGCTCGTCGATTATTACCTAACCAAACGCTGCAGAAATCAGCTGAAGTATTTTGAACGCAAGGCCCAGCAGTTTTCAAGCAGGGATCGCTACATTAAGGCGTTGCCTCGCCTTCTGTTCTTTGGGAGCATTTTTGCCGCGCTGATGCACTTCTCCCTCGACCTTTTCGAAACGTACCTCCTCCCGCACGGGGAGGTGGCGGCTCAGACCGCCGAAGCGGCGACAGAGACTGCACCCCCCATCAACCTGACCGTGGCTTTGATCCTCGTTGCCGCTTCGCTCCCCGTCATCGGAGCGGGCGTCCGGACGTTCCGATCGGCCTACCAGCTCGCCCGCAACACGAGCCGCTACAAGGCGGCTTTCGAAGCGATCAAGCTGCCAGCCGAACGACTTGAACTTGATGCCGGACGCCTCTATGGACTCTACGCTGAGGGGCACACGGCAGTCGACGCCCACGACGTCTTTCGCGACATGTGGCGCTGTGAGCAGATCTTAGAGGCCGAACATCGCGAGTGGTTGCGCTTAATGATGGAAGCCGACTGGTTTGGCTAGTCCAGAAAAAAGCGCTTAGAAGAACGAAAAACGTCAAAAGGCGCTCTGTGGCGGCGGAATCGCCGATCGCGCATACAGCCGAAAAGCTTAATATAAGAAGCGATCAACAAGCTTGAACAATTGTTTGTCACTAACTGCCACGGTATGTAAACTGGTGTACCATGGGCGATAACATCTTCATCAGCTACTCTTCAAAAAATAAGGCCATCGCTGACGCCGTTTGTCATAAGCTTGAAGAACGGAAGATGAAATGCTGGATTGCGCCTCGTGACATCCTGCCTGGTGCAAATTACGCTGAAGAGCTCATTAATGCTATTGATAACAGCAAGCTCTTTGTGCTCATTTTTTCCAAAGACTC
Organism: Methanobacteriota archaeon; assembly: GCA_963719035.1. Classification (GTDB taxonomy): domain Archaea; phylum Halobacteriota; class Bog-38; order Methanoflorentales; family Methanoflorentaceae; genus Methanoflorens. The sequence goes on from CAVRAO010000006.1 coordinate 117,998, forward strand.
GAACCAGTCACAACACGTGCTTCGAGAGTGCGAGCGCGCCGTCTCCCACGGGATTCCTATCATTCCGTTCCGCATAGAGGACGTGCTTCCCGGCGCTGCGCTGCAATACTTCATCGGGCCACAGCATTGGCTCGATGCGATAACTGCGCCGTGTGACGCTCATATAAATCGCCTCGCTGATACTGTTAACATTCTCCTTACCCAAGAAGACCTCACGCAGAAGAGCGCCGGCGAAATGCTCGCTGATGCCGAAGCGCTCGCGGTACAGCGGCAACAACAGGTCACAAAGATGAAGCGGACCACGATGGTGCTCGCTGCCGCGATAGTCGTGCTCGCCGTTATCGGCGGTGGGTGGTTTATTTCTCAACAGATGAGTCAGGCGAGCATGAACCTCGTGCCGTATGTGAACGCTGCTGCTGGATTCAAGATGGAAGCCCCGCAAGGATGGGAAAAGGTTGATCGGACACCCACTACCGACAATCCAATAGCAGCGATTTTCTATTTGCCGACGAATAATAAGTCCGAACAAGTTAACATCATAGTGACGCCGGCAGAAGGTGCCGACTTTGATAAGGTGACGACGACTAACCTGGATAACGCACAAACGTTGGTGGACAATAAAAAGATCGACATGATCGAGTCAAGCGAAACCACGTTAGGCGGTCAGACGGCGTACAAGATCGTCTACAACAATAATGCCGCCGGCTTGAGGAGTATGCAAATCTGGACCGTCAAAAACGATACGGTCTACCAATTCACTTATAACGCGCAGCCACAGCACTACAACGATTATATTGCGACCGTCCAAAAGATGGTCGACTCGTTCCAAATCACGTAATTGGCGCGCGCGCCACGGAAGGTGCCTTTTTCTTTCTCAACTCACTATTTGGACATTTGCCTTCGCTTTAAACATCAGTTAAAAGGCGCCAAGGCGGTTCACGATCCAGCGGGCTTATCCAATTGTTTAGTTCATGTGGGGTCGCTGACTTAATAGGCTCGACGGTCACTTTAGCGGCTAGCGTTATGTCTATGCGTAAACGGCATAGCGGCGTTCAACAGAAACGTTTATGAGGGTAAACTCTGTCTTTTTTCCGCATGGTGCTGCGCTTTGCAGCAACAGCTACGTTACGTAATTTTCACAAGGCGATCAAGATGAATGACGACAGCAACTTAAAAAGCCTCCTTGCTGATTTAGGGAGTTCGGAATGGCACACGAGAGTTGAGGCCGTGCGAGCGCTCCGTAAGCTCGGCGACAAGCGTGCCGTGGAGCCCGTCATTGGTACGTTGAGCGACGAAAACAAGGTGGTGCGCAAGTACGCGGCATACACGCTCGACAAGCTCGGCGACAAGCGTGCCGTGGAGCCGCTTATAACCACGCTAAGCGACGAGAGCACGAGCGTTAGGAGCATGGCAGCTCAATCACTCGGCCACCTCGGCGATGCGCGGGCCGTTGAGCCGCTTATAGATTCCTTGAACGACGAGGAATGGCTCGTTCGCGATGCAGCAGCACATGCGCTCAGTCACCTCGCCGACAAGCGTGCCGTGGAGCCGCTCCTTACTGCAATCAACGACGAGCACTGGTTCGTTCGCGAAGCCGCAGTGCGCGCTGTTAGCAAGTTGGATGATGAACGGGCCCTGGAACCGCTCATTTCCGAGGCGTTTAATGACGAGCACTGGTTCGTTCGCGAAGCCGCAGTGCAATCGCTCGCATCGCTTGGCGACCCGCGGGCCGTTGAACCACTCATCACGATTGTGACGAGTCCAAAAAGCGACGCGGAGAGAAGTACCATGGGCGACATATACGTTCGAAAGGCGGCGGCACAGGCGCTGGGCACGCTCCACGATAAACGAGCTATGGAACCGCTCATTGTCGCGTTGACCGACGAGTACCCGTAGTTCGTGAAGAAGCAGCCCGTGGTCTCGGTCAGCTCCACGATAAACGCCCTGTTACTCGACTTATCCGCGCGTTGGACGATGAATATTGGACCGTCCGCGAAGCAGTAGCACGCAGTCTTGGCCAGATTAATGACGACCGGGCCGAAGACGCCCTCTTTGACACCGCTGTGGGCAACCGGCCCTGGATTCGTGACCTGGATGACCAGGACAAGTACGTGCGCAGTGTGGCGACACACTCCCTCTGGAAAATGGGCGATATGCGCGCCATCGATGCGCTGATCGACAACCTGCAGAGCGAGGATCGCTTTGTGCGCAAAGCCGCAGCTGAAACGCTTGGGGAGCTCGGTGACAACCGCGCGGTTGATCCGCTCGTTGATGTTCTCGCCAATTCTGATAGCAACGACCGAGCGCACGCAGCTGACGCGTTAGGCAAGATCGGCGATGCGCGGGCCGTTGAGCCGCTGATCCACGCCTTAGGCAATGAAAATTCGTCAGTTCGTAACTACGCAGCTTACGCCCTCGGTCAACTCAAAGATCCGCGGGCGATCGATCCGCTCACTCGAGCTTCTAATGATGTTGACATCGACGTCCGAGATTCCGCTGCTCACGCATTGTGGAGGCTTCAACGCTGAAGAGAGTGTCTCTCGCTTATAGTCGCGCGACTTATTCGTACCTCGACCGCGGGCCCCCCTCAAGACCTATTTAGCCCGCTTTAGGTAAACAACGTTCTTTTTAAGGCGCGGTTTGAATAAGAGCCCAGAGCAGAAGTGGTCAGAAAAGTTAATCAAAAAAAGACCTGCAAAATCTTCCTCAAGCGGCGCACAAACTGCTGTGCGCCAAGTTTAGGCTACATGTCGTTTCTCTCACGCCGCAGAAGCTTTGATTCCCTTCTCAAGAGTTGAGACAAAGTTCTGGACCGTTGGGATGTGTTTTCCTTTTACAACCTCTTTCGTTGTCGTGTAGAAAGTCGCGACCGGAGGCTTACCGGCGAGTTCCTGCATATCCTGCAGCGTGGTCTTATTCCCAGAGAAGTCATAAGTGCAGAAGAACGCAGCGTTTTTTACTTTGCCAGCGTTTTGCACCATGTTACGTCCTAAGTGCACTGGCCACTGTATACGCCCATACCGGGCCGCCAAGTATTACGACGTCATACGACGAGGGATCGTACATCGTCGGCTTGATCGGAACCTCTTTCTTTTCTGTCGACTCTTGGTAAGAGAGTTTGTAGCCTGCAGTGCCCGCTCGATTGGTGGGATCGATGAGTTCCTCTAAGTCACATTTGAACGCCGTCTGTTGTCCAATAGTGCTCATAACCGTTCTCGCAACCTTTCTTGCCGTTCCGGTTCTAGAATAGTATGCGATGAGGCACTTCATAAGTTTAGACGGTGCCTGAAATCCTATTTAACTTTTTCTAGACCGACCCAATCCTGGATTTATCGCAAAAAGAACGAGTTGTAACTGCAGCACTGTTGGACACTGTTATCGCTGAACGCGACCCGCACCGCTCGAGTGATCGGGGACACCTGTGATCAGCGGCCGCGCCTTTAAACGTTAAGCTAGCAATGCCTTTCGCACTTCCCGCGCGTTTTCCTGGCTCGTCAGCACTGTTACAAGATCGATAGCAAAGTCGATGGCGGTTCCCGGTCCCTGGCTCGTGATGATCTTGCCGAAGTGCACTACCCGCTCTTCAACACGTCGCGCGCCCGCGATTTCGATTCCTGGAAAGCACGTCGCCGTCGCCCCTTCCATGATTCCTGCAACGCCGAGCACGTGCGGCGCAGCGCAAATCGCACCGACGTATTTGCCTGCGTCGTATGCTGCGCGTATAAGCTTCAATACGCGTTGATCGCGTTCGAGGTTGATATAACCGGGGTTCCCCCCTGGAAGGACCAAGGCGTCATACGTCTTGACGTCGTCGATAGAGAGGTCCGTCATCACCTTGATCCCGTGCCCACCTTCTATAGGCGAAGGGGCTATACCAGCAAGGAGGACCGATATGCCCGCACGGCGAAGGACGTCAACAATCGTGACCGTCTCGAGTTCTTCAAATCCTGGGGCAAGAAGGACAACTACATTCATAGGTCCCTCTCAGGCCTCTAGGCTCTTAAGCGTTTTTAACTCTGCGCAGGTCCTTCTTCCTACAACCAAGGCTATAAGTAAGGTCGCTCATCCTCTGTCGAGGCAATGCGATGCTAGAGATTATAGTTCAAGAGATTCGAGGGACATGCCCGGTGCATTCAAAAGGGGATCGTATCGTCATTAGCGGGCCCAATATCGGTACTAGCGGAAAGCGACGCGCTCTGCACCCACGCGCTCTCAACCCTTCTCCACTACACGACCGTCCTCGAACATGCGTGGTGCCCTGTTGATCTCGGCCTGACAACGCCCGAAGACCCTTCGCATGCCTATATGCAGTGTGTAGACCCGGGGCCGCCGTATACGAAAGGTGGAACGGTCATCTTTAGGTGTCAGCAAATAGTAGGTAAGTGAGAGTATATCAGAGCACGTGTGTGCCGAAAGACGGATGTTTTCACCGTCTGTTACCGTTGAAACGACGTATAACTAAGGCTTCTCTTGCTTAACTGGCAGACAGGTAATAAGTTCTGACAGCGTGCTTCAAGTTTTCGGCAGCTTTCGGGCTCGCGCTGCGTGGAATCACTGGAACGGAAAACGTTTAATGGTTTCGCGTACACTTACTCCCGCTTCACGTGTAGGGGAAAGCAGTGCATATGGCGTCGCGAAAGTTGAAAGCAGTGCTCGCAGCAGCTGTGATAGCAACCGTTCTCACAAGCGGCTGTTTGTCTTCCCTTCCGTCAGGCTCCACCCCTACAGCCACGCCACAAGATTTATCCGCATCGTACGATGCTTCCTTCGTTCTGAGCGGCTGGCGTGCTGTTAGTAAATTCACTCAAATAAAGCCCAAAACCTATGTGGGCGCTTATGCAGATGCAAAAGGGCAAAAATGGAACTTCACAGTCGAACTATTTTCAGCCGAAAACAATTCATACGACAGGTATTTCGAGCTTATGAAAAAGAGGAGTGACGAGGGGTATATCAAAACGTCCGAATCGAAGATAGCGCTCGGAACCGGTCACACTGTCTTTGGGAGAATTGACGAGAAATGGTACGGCTACAAAGCAAGCGATTCAGCAAACCCCGCATTATATGCGTTGTTCTTTGGATATGATGAGACCGCTGAAAGCTGGGTGGTGGCAACTGCCTCAAGCGGTGCGATGATCATGACACAGACTACTACCGCGTCGTCTTAACTGCCCGTTAAATGCAAAAAACTCCGACCTAAGACACAGAGGAGGACACCAGAGAGGAGGACACTAGAGAGGAGGACACCAGAGAGACGGCAGCCGCTTTCATTTTCAGCGCGGATCAACGCAGCAGTTCAGACCCATATCGGCTTGATGCGTTCCTGACCTAGTACGCGTAACTGGATTCCTTCCACCCGTACGTATCGTGAAGACTCATCCACGTCCGAATCTTCGCGACTATTAGATAAACGTGGTTCCGCACCCGCTCCGGGATTGTAACGTCGTACATTCTATCCTGGAGGTATTGAAATGCCTCACCACTGTGAGAGCACCTCTGCATGAGCTTTTCGACAGCGTTCTCCGCACCCTTGCCCGACAAGTCGCCGAGTTCAAAAAGCAACTCATCCACTTCGGCAAAGTCTTTAAACATCACAAAAAGGTTAAAACCGCTTTAAATAACGGTTTGGTAAGCACAGCGCGAAAGTAATATGCTAAAAAAAACATTTTCACACCTTTCGTCAAACTGCTTTCTTGAGTGCTTTGCAGAACTCATTAGTCGAAAATCAAGCAGCTCTGCTCAAACTGCACGATACTGCTTCAGCGCTTCTCGCTTGAGCCCTGGATGGTTATGACGAATCGAGGCCACCAAAATATCGCTTGACAAACTGGTCAGCTTCTTCGTCTCGCGGTTCAAAAAGAATTCCTTGGTCGCCAGGAAAAGGTACGCGGTGATCATGTTCCCAAGACAGGATTGCCGGCTGGTATACCATCAGGATACGCTTCACACGTCGCTCGAGGGAAAGACGACGTCGCGAAAGTGTTTGCATAACGAGCATATTGGTGTCGCGAGTAAGGTCATGGGGCGATCACTCATCTTAACGTGACAAGTGGCAAAAAAACTTTGTATGCCTTTGCACACGTTGCGAAGAATAATCTTGGCGAGTTCCGCTTGAGCGAGCTACAAGTCGCGTACTAGCTTAAGAGGATTTTTTATATAGATCGGGCGGGTATAGGGCAGCAGGTGTTAACGTGACTAATTTGTGGAAATCGCTTCCTGTAGGCCCCAACCCACCCGACGTAGTGTATGCGCTTATCGAGGTGCCAAAGGGGTCGCAGAACAAGTACGAATATGAGAAAGAGCTTGGTATCTTTGCCGTCGACCGCGTGCTATATTCGCCTGTGCAATATCCAACTGACTACGGGCTCATTCCCCAGACGTACTATGATGATGGAGATCCGTTGGACGTCATGGTGGTAATAGACGAACCAACCTTCCCTGGTTGCCTCATTGCGGTCAGGCCAATCGGCTTGATGAAGATGATCGATAGCGGCGATAACGATGACAAGGTCTTAGCCGTACCAGATAAAGACCCAATGTACGCAGAGGTCAAAGACCTTGAAGACTTACCCCCGCACAAAATGAAAGCGATTGGACACTTTTTTGCAATATATAAACAGCTTGAGGGAAAGACGACCGAAGTAGTTGGTTGGGAAGGCGCCGTTAGTGCTAAAAAAGCGATAATGCATTCAATAGAACTCTATAACGATAAATTCGGTTGATTGATTTCTCGGCGTCTACAAGCTCACAAATCTAAGGTTTATTCACGAACCCAAGACTCAAAGCTTAGATCTGGCTCGAGCGTCTCTGATGTGTTAGATCATAAAGCGCGCCGAGCCGGTCCTACTGTCAAGATTTCATCGTATTAAGACTGTGCAGTGAGACAGGTGTTATGGATATTACACAGCTGATACAGGCAATCGTCCTCGGGATCGTGCAGGGAGTCACTGAGTGGCTCCCCATAAGCAGCAAGGCGATGGTCTCGCTCGTTATGATAAGATTCTTCAACGCTGATGTCACCCTCTCCGAGGCCGTCTACTATGCGATCTGGCTTCACCTTGGGACGCTCTTTGCGGTCATCCTTTTTTACAGGGTCCAAGTCGTGCAAATCGTCAGAAACCTTCCCCATTATCTCTCCAACGTGCGCTCCCCGAGTGCCTATAACCGGCTTACGACGTTCTTGATAATTGCTACGTTTTGTACAGGACTCATCGGCGCCCCGCTGATCGTCTTCGGATTAGACAAAATCCACATCACAGGCAGCGTTGCCTTTTTCTTCATCGGCGTTCTGCTCATCGTGACAGGCATCTTCCAAAAGCTCGCTCGAAGAACGGTGAGTGCGAACAAGAGTATGTCAGTCAAGGATGCATTGCTCGTCGGCGTCATTCAGGGATTTGCCGCCCTCCCTGGACTAAGTCGATCGGGTCTCACGGTCTCCACGTTGCTGCTACGCCGATATGCGCCGACAGACGCACTCAATCTCAGCTTCCTTCTCTATATCCCGGCCGTTATCGGCGCTGAGATCGGTTTGCAGATCCTAAAGGGGGGTATTTATTATAACGCGTATGCGCTCCTAGCCGTCGTCGTCGCCTTCGCCTTTGGATTGCTGACAATAAACGTCCTTCTTAAGATCGCTGAACGCATCGATTTCAGCTACTTTGCGATTTTTATCGGCGTTCTTTGCACGCTGGCTATATTTGTGCCGTTAACTTGAAGTTCGCAGTTCCGGGACGCAGACTCACCGTTGCGAACAATTTAACAACTTAACGTAAGCATCGTCACACGTGCGAACGTTTTTAACCATTCGCGAGAACAGCGGCTTGGTGAAACCGCTGAAAATTCTCTTTGTCGAACCGCCAAAGGCTGAATGGTTCGTGATGGGCGAATACTTGCCGCCTCCTTTGGGAATTCTGCAATTAGCTGCTTATGTTGAGGGAAGTTGTAAAAACATTGAAATCGACTTACTCGATTGTCAAGCGGCAAACGTCGACTGGAGAGGACTAGAGAAGCAAATCGAGATGGTAAGCCCTGACGTTGTAGTCCCAAGCGCACTGGCCACCTGCAATGCTTACGTCACGGCACGCACTGTCGAAACCGCCAAGACTGTCAACCAAGAGATCTTGACGATTGTCGGCGGTCAGCACTTTACCGCTACCGCTAACGAGAGCCTTGCAATTTATCCGGAAATAGACCTCGTGATCAGGGGAGAGGGCGAACAAACGCTCGCAGAAGTCCTTCACGCGCATAGCGAAGGACGATCATTTTCCAATGTGCAAGGGGTCTCGTTTGCACACAACGGCGCTATACATCACTCGCCCGATCGACTATTGTTAACAAATTTGGATATGTTGCCTTATCCGGGATACCATTTCGTCGAGGACGTCATCGAGAAGTATCACTTCAGGCAGATGACAGACGCCTCAAAACGATATGCACTCATAGAAGGTTCGAGAGGGTGTGCTAACGACTGCGCTTTCTGCAGCCAGTGCGCTTTTTGGCGACGGAAGTGGCGGAGTAAATCTCCAAAGAGGATAGCCGATGAGATGCAGCATATGTATGAACACTACGGGATGAAATTCCAGTGGCTCACCGACGATAACTTTGGATTAGGTGCGCATACCCAAGAACTATGCAAGGAGCTCATCGAGAGAGGGCTTTCGCACGATATAATGTGGTTCATGCAGGCGCGCTGCGATGACATCAGACGTCACGAAAATGTGCTCCCCACGTTGAGCGAAGCCGGCCTTCGCTGGATACTCACCGGCGTCGAAAGTGGGAGCGAGTCCACATTGGACGCGTTTAACAAAAAAATCCGGCCCGAAGACGCTCAGCATGCGATATCACTCTTAAAGCGCAATGATATCTTCTCTCAGGCTATGTTTATCATCGGCGAGCGACACGATTCTGCTGAGTCAATTGCTCGCTTGCAGGCATTTGCCAACGATATAGACCCGGACCTAGCGATTTTTGGCATACTGACGCCTTTTCCGGGAACGAGGATGTATGATGAAGCACTGAGTAACGGCTGGCTTGAAGATCGTAATTGGGCGCACTACGACATGATGCATGCCATAATGCCGACGCAGCACTTGTCACGACTCGAAGTCCAAGAAGAACTTTACAACTGTTATCGTGGTTTTTACGGCTCTTTCTCAAGGCGATTAAAAGGGATGTTCTCGACAAATGCTTTGACGCGTCATACCTATCGGTATTTAGCCGGGCAAGGTCTCTTGAAAGCTTTCAAAGACTTATTCCGGAGGGCCCCTGATGCCTGAGGGCACGTGGAAGACCCGATACCTGCTCTTTCTCGTCTTCGTGTCTTTTTCGACCCTTTGTTTGATCGCCGCGATTGCCTTTCTTTCGCCGCGCGTTTCTGACGTATTTGCTTGGCGAAGGCAGCTTACCGGATTAATATTCTCGGCGTTGTGCATCTTAGGGATACTCGCTGTCTTCTTTCCGCAGCACTGTGCTCGAACCCCTCACAAAGAACGCTTGATTAGCGAGCGTTATAATTTTTCCCTTCAAGGAGAGCATGATTTGCAAAAATCGTCTTCGATCGGCGGCGTAACGGTATCGCATGGACACCACCCCCTATGCCTCCGATATTATCAGCACGAGTTCGTCTTCGGCAAAAAAACGCTATGCTCCGCGTGCATGGGATTGTTCTGTGGTGCCCTCATTTCACTTGCAGGTGCGTGGTACGTCTTTATTCAACAATTCCCTTTCAACCTGCCCTACGGAATCGTTTTTACCCTCGGGGCGGTCTTGATCGTGGTCGGCATTGCCCCTTACGTGATCGCTCATACGCTGGGACCAGTACGGCGTTTTTCCTTTAACGCGCTTATGATCGTTGGGATGTTGCTCGCGCTCGTTGCAGTTGACGGCAGAGCTCAAAGTGTCGCGTTGAACGCGTTCCTTATCGGCTTGTTTGTTTTTGTGCTATTTACCAGGATCAGCCTTTCGCAGGACAAACACGAGCAAATCTGCGCAACGTGTGGACAGACGTGTGCGATTTGACAGAAAGATGTTTTTTTTATTTGCGGCTCCTAAGTTGGTAAATCGCCCCAGCGATAATCAATATCGCAATGAAAATCAACACTATTGGTCCGATCAACTCTCCGTTAACGTTAATTGCGATGCCTAACACGTTCTGAAAGATTAATACTACTCCGGCGATTAGAAGAAGCAAACCGAAGAATATTCCGACGATAATACCGCCATGGGGGAGTCCAAAGCATTCCTCTTCCGGGCGTTCCTCCCCATAGCACCCATCTCGGCGAGCGCGCCTGCGACGCGTGTCATATAGGGGCTGTTGACAATTGATGCAGATATCGGCTCCCTCGGCATTTTTAGTCCCGCAATTTTGGCAATATGGCATAAAACCACCATAATAGCGTAGTTGGCTATATTCATAACGCTTGTCATTTGCGGCAAATTAGATGTGTGATTTACTAATTGTATTTAATCCGAGTCGTGTGTAGTCTGCCAGCTTGGGAATCTCGACACATAAGTTTAAATCTGATTATATGAATAGATATTCATATATGAGTCATATCTGTGATGTCTTCTGCATAAACAAAGATGCCGTTAATCACGTGCGATCGCAGATGCTTAATCATCAGCTTTTTGCTAATACTGCAGAAATCTTTAAGGTGCTCGGCGATCCGACGAGAATGCGACTTCTTTACGCCCTTGCACAACGCGAGCTGTGCGTGTGCGATCTCTCTGCGGTGCTTGGCATGACGCAATCCGCGATTTCTCACCAGCTCCGGGTACTAAGAAGCGCACGGTTGGTCACATACCGTAAAGCAGGCAAGGTCGTGTACTACACACTTGCTGACGCTCACGTTACGCAGTTCATCGATGTTGGAGTTGACCATGCCCGAGAATCACAGCCACGGTGAAGAGAGCTGCTCTACCTGCGCAACGGACATCTTTGAGGAAAAAAAGCCGTTGTGGAAGCAGAAAGAAGTTGTCATCATTAGTATAGCAGGTGCTCTCTTTCTCATCGGCGTATTTCTCGACGCTGGGCTCTCTCAACACGTCCTGGCCCAAATCGCATTCCTCGGTGCGACACTCATCGCAGGGTACTCCATCATCAAAAAGGGTCTATTGGGGGTTATCCGAAAGCATCGGCTTGATATGAATCTGCTGATGACGATCGCTGCCGCAGGGGCATTCTCGATCGGCCACGGCGAAGAGGGTGCAGCAGTGATGCTCTTATTCTTTATCGCAGAGTTCCTCGAAGACTACGCCGGCGATAGGGCACGACAAGAAGTCAGGTCACTGCTCAGGCTTGCGCCAGAGACGGCAGTCGTCGTGCGCGAAGGGCGTGAGATCATCGTTCACGCCCACGAGGTCGAGGTCGGAGAGGTGGTCATCGTAAAGCCCGGAGAAAAGGTACCACTCGACGGCGTCATTATTAGCGGCATCTCATCACTAAATCAAGCCGCCCTCACAGGAGAGAGCGTTCCAGTGGTCAAGACGATCGACGACACGGCATTAGCTGGTACAATCAGCGAGGACGGATATCTCGAAGTACGCGTTACGAAGAGGTCTGATGAAACGATACTGTCGCGCATCGTGCAGCTGGTTGATGAGGCTCAGCGGAAGAAGACGCCGACCGAGGCGTTTATCGACCGGTTCTCGCACTATTACACCCCCATCGTCATAACACTCGCAGCGCTAGTAGTTATCCTTCCCGTCCTCCTATTTGGCCTACCATTTAGCGAGTGGTTTTACAGAGGCCTCGTACTTCTCGTCGTCTCTTGTCCGTGCGCTATGGCGATCTCTACGCCGGTTTCTATGGTGTCAGGCCTCACCGCAGCGGCCAGGCGTGGCATCCTGATAAAAGGCGGTGACGTAATCGAGGAGCTGAAGGACGTTAAAGTAGTCATCTTTGACAAAACGGGGACGCTCACCGAAGGACGACTAGCCGTGACAGATGTGATCGGTCTCAATGGCGCGACAGAAGGCGAAGTAGTGAGGATAGCAGCGTCTTTGGGGATAAAATCGACCCATCCTGCGTCGCAAGCGATCGCGAAGAAGGCAGACAACGACAAGGTCGTGTCAGCGCCGATCACCGATTTCAAATCGATTGCCGGAAAAGGCCTCACCGGGAGATTAAACGGCGCCGACTTCTACGTTGGCAGCCGAAGCTTCCTCAGTAGCGTCAACTCGCGCCTGCCTCATGACGTTATTGACCGACTCGAGGCTGAGGGGAAGACGCTCATGCTGGTCGGCACCGATACCCACATCATAGGTGTCATCGGCCTCAAGGACCGGATTCGGGACTCATCGGCGGGGATGCTGCGAGCCCTGAGCGCACGTGGCATCAAAACCGTCATGCTGACAGGTGATAATGAGCGCGCAGCGGCTGCGATTGCTAATGAACTTCAGCTGAGCGAGTGTTATGCTGGGCTGCTGCCTGAAGATAAGGTGCGACACGTTGAGGAGCTGGCAACGGTATACAAACACGTCGCAATGGTCGGAGACGGCGTCAACGACGCTCCTGCGATGGCCCGGGCGAACGTCGGCATCGCAATGGGAGCTGCCGGCTCGGATGTTGCGATTGAAACTGCTGATATCGCGCTGATGCACGATGATCTCTCGAAAGTGACGTATCTCATCGATCTTAGTAAGAAAACGATGTCTGTGGTCAGAGAGAACGTGATCGTATCGATCCTCGTCAAAGGGTCTTTTGCAGTGCTCGCCCTTCCGGGAATCATCACTCTCTGGCTTGCCGTCGGCGTCGGCGATATGGGCCTAAGCCTCGCTGTCATACTCAACGCCCTCCGCATAGGTAGAAAGCAGTAAACATCTAAATCTCCTTACCGGGGTGTTGTCACTGACTTAGAACCTAGACATGGAGCCGCACTATAAAAAACTCCGACAGGAGCTAACACGTCAGAAGGTCACCGCAAGATTAAAATGACAGCACTTTAAAATTAATAGTGGATCATAGACAGAGGTTGCAGATCCGCGCTCTGTTTTTACCTTTGCAAGCAAAGCGCAGATCTGCAGCACAGTCCCCGAGCCGAACGCGGCTCGGGTTCTCTTTTTTGGGTCTAAGAGCGTGTACGGTAATCGCGCGGTTTTACGTTTTAAACGTTTCGATTTATCCTGATTATCGAAGCCATAGGCATCTTAAAAAGTAAAGCTCTCGACTGACAACACCAGATGCTTTCACGAATCGAGGTTCCATACTGTAAAAAAAGGAGAAAGTCTTATCGATAAGAATCCCTACTGAACTACAGGTGATATCTCGTGTGCTCTGGTGGCGGTCCGGTAGTCACGATGGAGACGAGTTGGTTCGAGAAATATAGCTGCAGCAGTTGCGGCATGAAATTCAAGGCAATGGGGAAAAAACCGGCTTGTCCGTCTTGTCGATCGGAAGACGTCACGAAGCTTTCTGACTAGATATAAAGCACGGCTAAGAATTCGTGTCTCTGCCTATCTTGCCATCTTCTCCATCTGATGTTTTTGTAGCGTCGCGTGTATAGAGTTCATTGCCCCCAGAAGTCTAAAAGCGTGTACTTTAGACTGCCCACTCCGCAATCAGCCGCAAAGGCAAGATGTGCGACGTCCTTGACATTCTTGTGAGTAAGTGAACGATCCCGCCACTGCAGCAGGTCAAAGCCCGCACTGTCAAGCGCGACGGGATCAGTGCCGGCCAGCATGTATCCTAGAAAGGCTTTCTTACCCCCATGCCGCACCTCTTCTGCTATGAGTAGCGTCTCAACGGCGTCGAGTATGTAAAGGTTGCAAGGCTCCACCGCTGCAATCGCGGCAAGCCCCTTATGTATATTAGGGGTCCCGCGGTGCATCTCGCTTCGCGCGCTTAGGTCAAGCAGACCGAATTGATTCTTAACCGCTCCAGTCACCGTGCACGTGATGTGGCGCTTAAGAACCGGAAGGGAGAGTATCACATCAAACGAGCCCGGAACAACAGACAACGGGAGGGTCAACCCGTAAGGCGTCTCGCGCTTGACGTGCTCGCGCTGGTTAAGGTTAATCCACTCAACTCCATGGTCATCGCATACAGTGCGGAGCGGATGCTCGTGCGACACCGCTCCCGCTTTCCCACCCCATCTATAATCGTATGCCGGCCCGTCACCTACCACCACGCTATGGCTGGACAGGTGCGTAAGGACGGTATCGAGCACCTGTGGATCGGTCGTAGTCGGATACGGCTCGTCTGAGACGATATTAGGCTTTACGAAAACTGTCTCAGCCTCCTCGAACATATCGGTATACTGTGTGAGCACACGGTCGACAAACCCACGCTTCGTCGCGGCTCTCTCAAAGGCGACTAAGACGTCCGACATAATGTACAACCTATTAAGAGATGCGTCCTAAATACTTTGAGGTGCATTGCTCGTATCGAGTTTCAGACTCAAAGCTGGTGTCGCTGGCACAATCCCCTTTTCGGCTTAGAATTATATCTAAACCCTCGAGGAAACCTTTTTTCCGCTCTCGGTTTGGGGGGCTCAATGCGCCAAAAAGCAGTTCATGGAAATGCTATGTCAGCAAAAGAGAGCGGATCCGTCGTACACACGCTTTCTTGCGCACATTTGCGCGCTTATAGGTAATTTTTTTACGACGCACGAGAACAGAGAAAACATGCCGCTAGATCTAAGGGAGTCTGATCGCAACACACGTTTCTGGCGCCTCGATACTTTCAGTGATGCTATCTTTGCCGTCGCTATGACGCTCCTCGTTTTCAGCTTTCCTATTTCTGGTTTGCCCTCAAACCTCGGACAAGCTGAGGTTCAGGCACTTCTCGAAAGTTTATCGCCGCAGTTTGAAACGTTTGTCATTAGCTTCCTTGTGGTCGGCGCTTTTTGGGCCGGACATCACCGTATCTTTGACGCAATCGAACGCTATGATCACACGCTCGTGTGGCTTAACTTCTTCTTCTTGTTATTTATCGTCTTTATCCCGTTCCCCACTGCAGTGTTGGTCAGCGCCGGAAGCTTCTGGCTTCCCACCGCATTTTACGCCTCGACCCTTGCTGGCGCCGGATTTGCTCTGACATTCGTGTGGCTGTACGCATCACACAACCATCGATTGATCAATATAAGCGTGCCTGTGCGCGAGATCCGACTGCGCACGCTGACGTCAGTCGTGGTGCCGAGCGTCTTTCTGCTCTCGATACTCGTAGCGTTTTACAACCCGCATCTTGCCCAGTACTTCTGGCTTTTGAGCTTTGTAGCACAATGGTCGATAGCTAAACAATGGAGGAGGGACGAACGTCCTTTAGCCAAAATTTAGAAGTTCAACTGCACAGTGCTAGCCTTATCGGAAGTGGTGGAGCTGATAGGCTCGCTTTTGGATAGAGCTAACTGCAAAAACGTTGGCGACGCCGTCGATTCAAGCTCATGACATTCAGCGCGACGCGAAGCGTCGCGCTAATAATGGTGTAGTGAACCCAACTCCGCGGCCATATAGAGTGTTTGAAGGGAACATCGGGTTTGTCGACGCATTAGCTACACCCCTGTGCCCTCTTGAATGCAGGCCTTTTATGAATCTTTCGAGTACATCGACTATTAGTAAATGCCGAGATGCGAAGGCGCTTAAGAGGGGTTTGACGAATATCTCTGATAATAGAACAATTCATCACGAACTGCGATCTAGCTTTGCGGTCGAGTCAGAAGCGCTTACCTAAAGCAAACTAGTGGAAATTCGCTGAAATATCCAAGCATTGCGCGGCTGAGACGGCTTTCGTTGGCACAACACCTTTGTAGCAATGAAGAGGGACTTCAGTCGGAAATTAGATGAAGAACCATCGTAACATTTATCACAAGCACGTTTTCGGAGTCTCCAAGAGCAGATGGCATCACACAAATGATTTCCATAATTTGCGTTTATAACAACGAGTGGATTTTGCGGAACTACTTACTAAAGAGTCTTTCACAGCAAAAAACTGATTTTGAGCTCATCACCATCGATAATACTGAGTATCGATTTGGGTCAGCAGCTGCAGCGCTTAATTGGGGGGGCAAGCAAGCAGCCGGGGACTGGTTGATGTTCGTGCATCAAGATGTCGATCTTTGTTCAGGTTCGTGGTTGGACAACTTAGAAGCGCTGCTGGGTTCCTTACCCAATCTCGGCATTGCCGGAGTAGCGGGAATGCGTGAGAGGGGTGCTACTCTTAAAGAACGCTACAGAAATATCCCAAATCAAAGGCCGTTAGGGAGGGCCAGAAATGCGATTACTCACGGGCCGCAAAGACAGCAGTGGGGGGCCCCAATACTACAACCCGAACCAGTGCAAACCCTCGACGAGTGTCTCGTAATAATTCCAAAATCTGTATTCAAGGTCCTGCAATTTGATGAAGCTACCTGCAGCGACTGGCACCTCTACGCGGTAGACTACTGTTTGAGTGTTAAGACGCGCGGGTTTGGCGTCTATGTAATACCCAAGTACCTCCATCACCAGTCAATGGGCGTTGAAAAGAGCTCATTACAGGTCCTCACCTCCTTCAGCACGTACTCCGAAGAATATTACCGCACTTTAAAAAGAATTATGAAGAAACACAAGAATCAGTTTAAGTGGATTCATACATCGTGCGGCTCATGGAACGTCGCTTATCCATTCACTTTACAAAGAGTTAACATCGCGTTAGATTACGTCATAATAGCGCCTGTATTCAGGCACCTCTTGTCGCCTTTATTTAGAAAACTAACGTCGGTGGGAAGATAACAGCGAATGGCGCTTTCTTCTGCAAGTCTGAGCAATGATTCACATAGACGTGCGGCGTAAACTGTATCCACGATTGTCAATCAACTTTCTGATCGCTCGTGGTTCATTTTTGATCTCCTTCAAGGCGGAGGATTTGGGTAAGCAGCTTTGCATCTGTTTTTCCAACAACTCCTGTGGCTAACAACACCACGACGTATATACAAACTGCTGCACCTGTTAAAAGAACATGATTGAACATGTTGAATGCAAGAATCGTCACAACCATGAGCATGCCAGCGAAAGCGGTTTTGCCCACGGCTGGCAGGCTACGGCGGATGGTCCGTTGAGCTGTTGCTCCGCTTATATATAGGACCAACAAGAACGAAATGCATTCCGTAACTACCGTAACCACGCTGGCTGCTATTAGTCCGAAGGGGGGGATAAGAACCAAGTTCAGCGCGATATTCTCAACCATGCAGATCAGTGCGACTTTGGTCAGCGCGACCTGTCTGTCAGCTGATACTAAGAAGTTAGTGAAAGGACTTCCAAGAAAAATAAAAACCGATGCCCACACTAATATCTGAAGCGCTATGATTGAATTTGTATATCCAGCACCAAAGACTAACAAAATAATCTTGTCAGCCAAGAAAGTAATACCGATACCCATCGGCACACTTATAACCGCTATGTAGCGGAAATATGTATCGCGCAGCAACAAAAGCGAGTCTTTGGCCTCAACGAAAAACCGCGACATTACAGGAAGAACTGCTACGTTCATCACCGTCGGAATTACTAGTAATACGACCATTAGCCGGTAAGCGGCGCTATACCATCCAACGACCTCGACTCCTTTAATTACCGACAACAAGACTGAGTCAATCCAAAAAAAGATAGTTACAAAAATGCTGGTAACGGCAAACGGAATAGCTGTGCTTATGGTTACTCTCCAGAATTCTGGGTCGATGTCCAGCTTTGGTGAGGTAAACTTCCAACGAAAAATAGCCCAGCTATACGTTAGTACCATAGCGCCGGCAACTACGTAGATGGCGGCAAAGCTGACAACGTCGAAGCTTAGCTTTATCGCGATAAGAACGCCGCATAAGAAAATGGCGCTGTTTAGAACTATCCCAATAGACTGATACTTCATCTTCTCGAATGCTTGGAATACCGAATTATACATCGCGGTAAGACTGGTGAAGACTATCGAAAATGCGAGAATGCTTATGACGTATATCGTCTGTAGAGCATAGCCAAGAATTACCGCGGTTCCCACAATGAGGCCAAACGTTAAGACCGCGAGAAAAACCCGTATCACGGTGATGTTACCAACATACTTGCTTACAAGCGATTTGTTTCGCGCAACTTCGCGCGTCGTGAGTGTGCTTAACCCTAAATCGCTGACCACCCCAAAAATACCAGCAAATGCCAATGCGAGGCTCAGCACGCCGAACAACTCAGCCCCCAGGTAACGGCCGGTGATGCTGAGGGAGATAAACCCTAACAGCATGGTCACAACATTTGCTATGAACAAAACAGAAGCATTTCTAGCAATCCTTTCGACCGTATTCATTTCGCTCCTCGTTTGATTTCGATTGATATAAAAGGTCTGATTGTCGCCTACTAGTGGTTTGTCGGGGGCAGCTAGCTGCTTCAAGCATTACTTGTGAGCGACAGGTAATACAATTCTTCTGTTTTGCTGGATGGCGGTGTCGGAGAGTTCCCAAGAAGTCCCAGTTAGGAGAGAGCCCCGCTTAATATGCTGCGTGCCTTTGGTAATGCGTTGCTTCAAAAGATAATCTCGCTAAGACCAATTAGATACTGCACGGCTGGCTGCCCTCGACTGTCGATGGGAAGCTTAAGAATTAATAGCAAAACATGAGCATAGCATAACATCGAATTAAATCGTCATTGAACCTCCATGTCAGCGCAAGATCGAGTGCCATTAGTTAGCGTATTTATGAAATCATACGAGCACGAGCAGTTTATCGCTGAAGCAATTGAAAGCGTCTTACAGCAAGATTTTACGGATCTCGAGCTGATTATTGTAGATGATGCCTCTACAGACGCGTCAAAACAAATTATCGAACGCTATGCTGAGCAGGACCCCCGAATTCGGGTGATATTTCACGAGATTAATCTAGGCATTACGAAAGTCGTAAACGACGGCATTGACGCGGCACGCGGAAAATTCATTGCCCAAATAGACTCTGATGATGTCTGGGTGAAAGACAAGCTGCGAAAGCAACTTGCCGTTCTTGAATGCAATGAGGATTTAATCGTCTGGTCAGAAGGAGCGCTCATTGATCAAAGTGGACGACTCGTAGGCAAGACCTTTAGTGAGATGTCCTCTAGCGTGCAAAGGAAGAAAGGCGGAGATATCTTTCAAGAACTTTTGATAGGGCCATACATTTTTGGCACGTCCTTGCTTTACAAAAGGCAGAACTTAGGCGACCTGCGATATGACGAATGCTTATCATATTTGAACGACTACAAATTCGAACTCGAATTGGCACGCAAATATCAGTTTTATTACGTAGCCGAACCGCTCGCAAAATATCGAATACATGGGCAAAACACGCTAGTAGGTTCAGGTCCACACGCCAAAGAAAGACGACGCAGAGGCGTTGCCGAAGAAATATCAGTTCGTCAAGAAGCGTTACGGCAGTATAATCATGAAGTACCGGATACCGTCATGGCCAAGATCTGCGCTAGCAGCGGGTTCTGTTACAGTAAGTTAGGCGCACATAGAACGGCACTACGCTCTTTTTTGCGTGCGATCCGACGTAATCCGTACAACTGGAAAAATCTTGTCTATTCAGCCATAATTCTCGCGCTAGGACTCCAAACGCTGCTCGATGCTCGAATCCGCGAAGAGAAGAAATGAGCCGCAAAGCTTGTCTCATCTAGCGGTTGCTTCGATGCCACGACGCAAAAAAACGGTTTTCGACATCAAGCATCTGTGAAAAGTCTCAACTGACACTGGTCTTTATAGCATTCGTGACTGATAAGGAACAAAAGAACGTTACATGTTATCGAAGTCCACGTTAAACTCTCGCTGTTGTCATCCTATGAGAATATGAACCCAGAAGTGACCATTATCACGCTAAATTGGAACGGATGGCTTGATACCTTAGAGTGTTTAGAGTCTTTATTTCACATCGATTATGACAACTATCGTGTCATTCTTGTGGATAACGCTTCCACCGATGATTCGCTAGTCAAGATAGATGCCCACTGCACGAACGAGCTTAAGTTCGCGTCTTATTTGTCTGAGCACTTGGTCAGAAATAAGCCAATAAAAGCCGTGTATTACACCAAAGTGGAAACAGAACTGGCAGATCGCAGCGAAGCAGCTGCACAACAAGTAGACCTTGCGCTCACCGTAATACAGAACGATAAAAACTACGGTTTTGCCGAGGGTACTAACATTGGCGTTGCATATGCCTTGAATGCCTTTGATCCAGATTACATCTTGGTACTTAACAATGATACCATTGTTGACCAGCATTTTTTACGTGCTCTAGTTGACGCCGCTGAGAACGATGAGCAAATAGGACTGCTCCAACCTAAGATCCTACGCTATGCTGACGCACTGATCGATAACACCGGGAGCTTATGTGATCGCTTAGCGTATTGCAAGCCCCGAGGCCTTGGTGAGATTGATGCAGGCCAGTACGATCGCGACCTGAAAGATAATTTTTTTTACGTAACCGGCGCCTGTATGCTTATTAGAAAAAGCGTGCTTTCAGCATTGTCAGGCGAGTGCTTCGATCCATATTTATTCGCGTACTATGAAGACGTAGATCTGTCGTGGATGGTGCGACTGCTTGGATTTAAAGTCGGCTACTGTCCGGATTCCGTGTGCTACCACAAAGGGAGTGCGACTTTCGGCGACAACAGCCCCTTCATCGCATATTTAAGCGACAGAAACAGGCTGAGGGTGTTGATCAAAAACTATGCGCTAATATCGCTTTTTTTTGTCTTGCCTTTAACCATCGTGTTGAAGTCCGCGGCGCTCGCCGCGGAATGCATAATCGGCATTGATCTCCGCTACATAGCGAGCTTCGTCAAGGCGCTCGCCTGGAACACTTTACAGCTTCGAAATACGCTTGCATTAAGAAGGAAGACTCCAATCGAAGCGCAAAGTGTCTGATAACGACATGGTGCAGCATATGAGTTCCATTCTCTTTCAATCCGCACGCAGAGCTTTTAGAACGGTGGCGGCATCAACGAGTTTAAGCTACCTTAACAAATGCTTGCCTCGTAGAAATCGGCTATTAGCTAGAAAAAAACATCGGGGCTAATCAAATGGTGCTCCAAGAATTGTTGCTTTCCGCGTAACCAAGGGGGTAAGCACAATCTTCATCACAACGCGCAGTTCTGCTATACACAATCGATTCGATTCGATCCGACGCATTTTGCCAGCTGAATGAGGTCCTGCTTTGCTTCGCTCGATTTGAGGTGCCATAAGCTTTCGATAGCCTCATTGACTTTTGTTGCCGCGATTTCCCGAAGATATTCGTCTTGGGAACAATTGGTCTCGTCCAGATCGAGCATTATCGTTCGACTTTGTGCCCAATCAACAATGTCATCGCAAATTTGATATCCGACGCCGAGTGCGTGCCCATAAGTAGCGAGGGTTCTGACATCATCGGGAGTCCCTCCGCCTATTAGTGCCCCCACGGTCGCTGCGGCCTCAAAGAGGGATGCTGTCTTTTTTGAAACCATCTTTTGGTACACGCGCGGGCGCACCTTTTTTGTACGATAAATGAACCGTTCAGTAAGCTCACCCTCGCACATAAGGGCAGTCGCTTTGGCCAGCGCGCTCGTGATCCGCGGATCCGCATAACGCGTAGTTATGCTTAAAATCATTGAGAGGATAAAATCAGCGCTTAAAAGCGCCATTTCTTGACCGTGGGCTGCGTGAAAAGCTTTGACATTGCGGCGTACGCCATCGCCGTCGATAATGTCATCGTGGATAAGCGACTCCATATGCGCAAGTTCTACCGCGACGGCAGCAGGAAGAGGGTCACCAGCTCGTCCTCCCACTCTATCATAAGCGATGAGGACGATGATCGGCCGCAGGCGCTTGCCTCCAGCGAACGCATCTACAAAAGCAGCAAAGAAAGGGGAACCCTCCCGCTGACGCAGCTCTTTGTGCAGTGCGAGGTCTACTTGGACACGGTAAAAATCAATTCTCGTTGAAAAGCTGTCTAAAGGAGTGTTCCGCGGACTTCTCTGCATCTGTTTGCCTCATGTGATGTGTTAGATCGTAAATAACCTAGCATTATCGATGTACAACGCGAGCCGATTGCAAAAGACTGTCTGCGACTCTCTGGCACATCGAAACACAACGCTTTCATCGATGAGAGAAAAATAGGGAGGCTATATGGCGATTGACATACGGATGTTAGCGACAGCAAACCTCGTTGTACAGCTCGCCCTTATCGGTTTTGTCTTTGGCGCGGTGTATCTTGCGCGCAGGGGGAGAGTCATTCGACATTGCACCATCGTACGAGGTGCCGTCATCGCCCAAATCATTGCGATATTAGCGATAATGCTGCCCTCGCTGCTCGGATACGTCGAAAACGTTCCGCTGATTCCCTTCCTGTACCCCGAGCTCCTCACGCATCACATTTTGGGGCTCGTGCTGATCGGAATCTTTGTGCATATTAACCTCGAAGTCGGGCGCGTAGTCCGCCCTGTTGTCAAACGCAAAAGCGTGATGCGCCTTGCTCTTGGTATATGGCTTGTCGCCCTCGCCCTAGGCATCAATATTTTTCTCACCATCTACTACGCCTAACGCGTACGATCTCGAATGCAGTTCGGCCCCAATTCTGAGCTGGAGCTTAAAAAGGACTCGATGCTAGACGAACTCATCCCTTCTTTGACGCGCACGCCGCTATCGCAGCGCTTATCACTTTCGATTGACGCGCTTGTTAGCAGTGGCCCTTATCCAACGAGCAAGATGCAGAAAGGACCAGTGCTTTTGTGCGGATCTACCGATTTGTCCAGAGAGGGCGTTGGGTTAGGAGTGCCCATAGCGAAGTTCGCGCATCGTGTCTTTTTCCCTGGGGAAGCGCGCATCATCGAGCGACTAACAGACGATCAACTACGCACTGATGGTGGACTACGAGCTCAACCTCGAAGAGCGCCTGACGTTGAAAAGTGGCAAGAAGATACGGAGCGAGAACTTCTATGCACTTAAGGAGTGGTTTGCGGGCCTCCGATTTCTCAGAGACCAAGATGAAGTTCGCCATTGTAAAGGGCCAGATCACGTTCTTGCTGAAAAAAAAGCTCGGAAAACCCGCAGACGCAGTAGTCAGACCATTTGAGGCAGTAACAGACTTCATATTCCGATCCGTGAATTGACCTTAAATGCAGATAATACTGTCAACGCTAGAACGAACTGGGGGAAACAGCGGAAGCTCACTCGTGCAGTTTCCACGCTAGCAGAACGATCTTGATGAAGCTTACAATACCACTTGCAATGGATCCAAGTTTCTGTCTTTCAACACTGAAAAAAAAACGCGTATCACCTGAATTTAAACGAAGAGATCATCTGTTGAACCGTCGCGTTCTGCTCGTTATATTGCGTTTCTCTTCCACTGTATTGAATCTTGTAAACATAGTCGCCTTTGATAGCGTAGATTGTCAACGCTTTAACAGTCTCGTTACCATATTTGAACTTAACAACAGTTGTGTAAGCCGGCAAGCCTCCGAGAGAAGCAGAATGGTTTTCGAGCAAACTAACGTTGCCTTTCACAATGGCGCTTATAAATTCTTGCGCAAGGCTCTGAGGCGTTTGTCCAGTTTTGTTGAGCGCCCCACGTTGGATTTGGAATAGAAGGGTTTCGTACTCGATTGTTGCAATGGTGCCAACTGCAGGGCCCCCTGTCAATTGCCAATCGCTAGGGTAGTTTATTTCCACCCCTGCATTTTTATTTGTATATAACAAGAAATTGTCTGGAACCCCAGATTGTGTTGCTTGGTTGGACGTGCAACCGGCACTACTAACCGCTATCACAGCTATCAAAATGATAATAATAGTCCAGTGCATTCGCGTATGGGCCCCCATCATCCCCTCCATCAGTGTGAAACGCTCCTCGGTCTTATATCTTGTTGTTCTCACCCGACAGTCGCTATGCATAGGAGATCGGCACAAAACAGTCGCGAGCAAAAATCGAGAGTTGCTCTCGAACTGGTTTGACCGATACAACAGCCTCTTATTCAATTCATAATTTCTTGAGTTGACAAAAAGGTATGATCAAAGCAGTCTACGGCTTTCTCATTGCTATCAACATGCTATGCCTTTTTTGAACTGCGCCGTTATATTGTTTTTTTATGACTTTTTCATCCACGTTAAGCATAAAAAATCCTGCTAAATGAAAAAGTTCGCGAAGCTCAGAGGAGGAGAAGTGATGATTTGGGATTTTCCCCCGGACAAAAGTATCGGCAGCAATCCGCTTTCCGCAGTTATGGCGCATATCAAGCCTTCCTGTTACTTCGGCAAACGCCATACCTTGATGCTTCAAAACTCGAAATAGTTCAGCGACGGCCTTCTCCTGCCCAGTCCGTGCAAGATGTTGGAGCACTCCGTAGCACGTAACCGCATCGAAACTACGATCTGGGAATGGAAGCTGCTGGATATCTGCAACAACCCGCACGTAATGAGAATCGAGCAATGTCAAAGCTTGCCGCGACAGGTCAGCCCCAACTACGCTAAATCCGTTCCTAGCAAGTGGCACAAGATACCTGCCAACGCCGCAGCCAACGTCGAGAACACAAGCTCCTGGCGCAACCCGTTGGGTTATCGGAGTGAGATCATAGGGGCCTTTCCATAAAGCGGGCCTTAACGCGTACTCCTCATCCCAGATCCTCCGCACGGTTTCAAGGGGTAAGCTTATCTCGTCTTCAGACACTGATGCAACCGACCCCTTCATTTCCACTGGAAGTTGCTAACACACTTAGAAACGTTCTTCAGAGCGTTATTTTTGATTTTAATCGCGATAAATAAGGATTCGGATTACAAATATATAAGTGTTAATGCATTACCACTGTAGATGCTCGCAGTTATGACGATCGCAGGATCGGACTCTGGCGGTGGCGCCGGAATCCAAGCCGATGTGCGCACCTTTGCTGCTCTCGGCGTGTATGGAACCTCAGTCATAACAGCGATTACCGCACAAAACACTCTCGGCGTCGTTAATGCATTCAATTTACCTCCTGAAGTTGTCGTTGCGCAAATGAATGCGGTTTTGTCCGACATCGACATTCGATGCGTAAAAACGGGTATGCTCCCGACTGTCGAAACTGCAGAAGCCGTCGTTGATGTGCTTTCGCGGCGCGATATTCCGATCGTAGTTGATCCCGTCATAGAGGCCGAAGCTGGGGGGAAACTGATGGCAGGGGGGCCAAAAGACATCCTTGCGCAACTTTTGCCTAATGCAGCAGTCGTGACGCCGAACATTCGAGAGGCGGAGGCGATTTCAGGCATCGCCATACATAGCTTCGACGATATGAAGCGCGCCGCGTGTGAAATCTTTGCCCTCGGCCCGAAATCAGTTGTTGTTACCGGAGGCCATTTGAGTGGAACGGACGTTTTGTACGATGGCGATTTTAAACTGCTCCGCGGCACGTTGATCAAGGCGGGAACCCACGGGGCAGGATGCACTTTCTCAGCGGCAGCAGCCGCCTTTCTCGCTAAAGGACATTCAGTAAGCCAAAGCGCATTGATGGCTAAGGCGTTTGTCATCGAAGCAATCAAAAACAGCGAAAGTGTTGGGTCAGGGTCCGGAGTGGTAAACCAAGTTGCAGCAACGTTAGATGCGGCCGAACGTTATCTCACGTTGCTCGATGTAGATGCGGGGCTCCGCACCATCAAGACTATAAACTCGAACCTTATACCTGAGGTCGGCAGCAACTTAGCGATGGCAATTTCGCGCGCTAAGAGGGTAGCAGATGTTGCTGCAGTGAAGGGACGAATTGTGAAAATCAGAGGGACAATTAAACCTGTTGGGTGTGTGGCATTTGGAGCAAGCCGCAATATGGCACGAGTGGTCCTGACTGCTTTGCAGTACGACCCCGCTACAAAGAGCGCCATGAACGTGCGACGTTCAGACGAAGTTGTCGAAGCCTGCCAAGAACTCAACCTCGTAGCGGAAGACTTCGATAGAGCGGAAGAACCTAGGAGAGAAGTCGAAGGGCGGGGAACCGCACGCGCAATAGAACGTAGCATGAAACACGGCACGGGCGTCCCCGACGTCATATTCGGCCTTAGTAGTATAGCGAAGGAACCGACGGCGTATATACTGGGTCATTCAGCGCAGAACGTAGCCGAGAAAGTTGCTAAAATTTCATCGACGATAAGATAATTAGCTAAAACGTATCTCAGCTTAAACAAGAAAAAGAAACGGAGGTGGTTTCACGGGAAGCATCAGACCAACTTACATTAAAAGCGTATCAGCAGAGCTGCTCCGCGGACACGGCGAGATATTCAGCTCTGATTATGAAAAGAACAAGCTGCTCGTGTCGAAGTACACGAACATCGAAAGCAAGAATATTCGAAATCGGGTTGCCGGATATATTACGCATAGAGTAGAAATCGGCAACAGGAAAAAATCATGAAATTCGAGGGCGTATATTGTGCTATGGTTACGCCATTTACGAACAAAGACGAAATCGACGTCGAAGGGATGCGTTCCAACATCGCATATCTTCAGAAGGAAGGCGTTGCAGGTTTGGTGCCTTGTGGTAGCACAGGCGAATCTTCCACGTTGACGTTCGATGAGCACAAGAAGCTAATTGATGTGACAGTTGACGCGGCAAGCGTTCCTGTAGTTGCTGGGACAGGATCCAACAGCACTTCAGAGGCAATTGAGCTGACACGCCACGCGCAAGATGCAGGCGCAGAAGCATCTCTACAGATAGTCCCTTATTACAACAAACCGATGAAAAGCGGATTAATCAAACACTTTGGCGCTATCGCAGAAGCGTGCGATATTCCGCTCGTTTTATACAACATTCCTGGTCGTACCGGGATTAATATGGATCCTGAAACGATCAGCACGCTTGCCCACGAGCACAACAACATAGCGGCGGTGAAAGAGGCAAGCGCGAACTTCAGCCAGATTTCAGACATTATAAAGCTTACCCAAGATCTCGATTTTTGCGTCATTTCAGGGGATGATGGACTCACCCTTCCTATGATGGCGCTAGGGGCTACAGGGGTGATCTCTGTTACTGGAGATATCTTTCCGAAGCTGATGGGGCAACTAACACAGTTCTGCCTTGAAGGCAACTTTGAAAAAGCACGCGAGGTGCATTATCGACTAGCCCCGCTTTTTAAAGCGCTCTTTATCGAGACAAATCCTATTCCAATCAAAAAAGCATGTGATTTGCTCGGACTTGCAGGCGGACCGCTCCGATTGCCCCTTACTTCGATGGCAGAACCCAACGTCGCGAAGCTCAAAGCGACGCTCGCGGCCTACAAAGACTGAGGGAAAACCGATTAGGATATGGTAGCTGTATGACACCAAACGACAAGATAGCAGTTGCTGTGACCGGCGCTTGTGGCCGGATGGGACGGATGATTATCGACAACGTAACACAAGCGCCTGATATGACACTCGTGGCCGCTTTTGACAAGCAGAGCTGTAACTCTGAGGTCATAGAAGCGTCAAAACTTGCTGAGACACTAAGAAGCGTAAGCCCCGACGTCTTGGTCGATTTCACCGTCGCTTCTTCATCGGTCGAAATCATCAAAACAGCCGCAAGCGCTGGAGTACGCCTCGTCGTCGGAACAACTGGATTCACTCCCGAACAACGTGCAGAAGCGAAAAAGGTGATCGAAGGCCAAGTAGCAGCGATAATCTCCCCGAACTTTTCGATCGGCGTTAACGTGTTCTTTCAATTGGTTAAAAGTGCGTCAGAGAGTCTTCCAAGCGCAGCATACGCCGCTGAGCTCATTGAGGCACATCATAAACACAAAATCGATGCTCCGAGCGGGACGGCAGTGAAAGCAATCGATATCATCAAAGAGGTCGATCGTTCGCGGTCGATAGGATCCTATTCTATACGCGCAGGGGATATCGTAGGCGATCATTCAGTGTTGTTCATCGGAGATGGCGAACGGCTTGAGATTAGCCATCAGGCTCACAGCAGACAGGCATTTGCCAGCGGCGCGATGCTAGCTACTAGATTTATAGTGAAGCAGCCGCCGGGATTATATTTAATGGATGATCTAATGGCTTCGATCTAAGATCAGGTAGAGCAGCGACCAGCACACGTTTTTTAAGACTCAGCGGTTGACATTGTTTTACCACACAGAGCTAGGCGCTTAGAAATTGTTGTCGTCTTCCCCAACTAAACGTGCGAGGAATGCGCATAGACTTTCTTTGCTGCGAGTAATGATCGGGGGTTCAAAAAAACGGCTGCAAGCATATAACAGGAAACTGTTTATCGTCTAAGAGGATTCTTGACCGTTATTTTTTAAGAAGTCAATGAATGTCGTCTCCATCGACGCGAGATTGCAGACTGGCATAACCCCGGGTCTCGGATTAATGTTCAGTGACTTTTGATACTTCGTTTGGCCTTGCCATGTCCCTGAGTTCACGACAGTGACGCCTCGATATTGCGAAGCACCAATAGTATGAACGTGGCCGCTATGAAGGATGTCAGGTATCGTTTCAATAATGAAGTGATCTGTGCTCTCTGGCGCTATAGAGACCCTATTTCCATATACCGGTGAAAGATGCCGTCTTTTTAGCATTTCCTTCATCGCACCGTCAGGGTTGCTATATGATGAGCCAGGAACTGCCGCGATTATATCGTCCAGAGCCCTGCCGTGATAGATGAGTATTTTGACGCCGCACAGTTCAATCAGCGAAGGATTGCCCACGCACGTGACGTTGTTACTGAAGCTTTTTGCATACTCATTTGAGAGGGCAGGCTGCGGCTCTGCTTGTCGAACTGCATCGTGGTTTCCCGGAGAAACAATGATAGAGAGCTCTGATGGCAACATGTCAATAAGGGAGGCGGCTTCCGCATATTGATCGTTGACGTCGTCAATGGCTAATTCCTCTTCTTGATTTGGAAAAACCCCAATGCCATCCACCACGTCGCCGGCCACGATAACGTAAGCCGTTTTGCGTGCTCTTTCATCATCGCTCGACGATATCCAATCAGCAAAATCCTTCCACGCGTTTATTAAGAACGTGTTACTACCAACGTGAATATCAGAGGTGAGGGCCACGTATACGTCCGTCGCCGAGTATGTGGGTTGATTTTGCGGAGGGATCTCAGGCCACGTAATGCTATCAATAAAGATCACTTTTCCATCAGATGAGAGAGACCCGGTTATACCGATCACCTCGTCGTGTACCACTTGAAGGGCTGCGGTGTATGCGCTTTTATCTTTCAACGCAATTCCGCTGAAGTATCCGGTAGGGTCCTCCAACTCAATTACCCTGTGACCATTTGGTGTGTCGCGCATCTCATTTACCATGCCGACGATAGAGATTTTTCCGACTGTGGTAAACTCATCATCGAACAAAACCTCGCGTCTACGGTTGAATAACGTCAAGCTCTCGATTGGTCGAGTAGCAAGCCGCCTCTTTATGATTTCGCTGAGCCGGTCGTACCGATTTCTGAAGTATTGCACGAATTCTTCGTATGTACCTACACAATTGGAACTCTCGGTAATGTCCGCCAGAATTGTTATGGGCAGTGGTTGTCGTTGACGTAGCTGTGTTCCAACAGTGTGCGTTTCACTGAGTGGGCTCTCAACTATGATGTCCGAAATGTCCTCTTCGTTGTGATCGAACAGAAGCATAGGCTTCACATTTTTTTTCCGTGAGTTCAGCGATTCTTTCGCCGCGGTGACGTTAGGGGGGGCAACAACTAGCACAGATTCATCAACGTTTCTCAACACCTCGTCAACTACTGCCAATGGCAGCTCGCTTTCCTGAATCATCACCACGGCTTCTTGGGTAACTAGAAAGCCGCTGTCAGAAAATTTCTCAATTATGTCGGTTCGAATCATAACAGGTCATGACGGGGAACGCTTTCGATAAGATATAAGCCAAAACTGACCCGGCGAAATCCTCCTTTTCTCTTACTCATTAGCGAGAACCTGCACGCTTGAGCAACGAAGCGCTCGACACGGCTGCCGTGGATTCCCACCAGCGCGTCGGCAGGTTATATAAAGCGTCAATTGCAACTATCATCACACATCAGCCAGCTTGGCACCGTTTTTACGCTTCCTGAAATACATGCAAGATCAAACCAGAGAACGCACGAAGAAATTCTGGGAGACTGACAATTATTGGTTAGCGCTTCTGCGTGATATAATAGTTGCATTTCTCGTTGTAGCTGTGATCTTGTCGATAGTATATGTGTACTCAGGGTCTGAGAGCCCGCTGGTGGCTGTGCAGTCGGGAAGTATGGTGCCCAACATAAACATTGGCGACGTCGTGTATAATCGAGGGCTAAACAGAGTGCCAGTAGTCACTAACAAAGAAGGGAAAGCAACTAATCACCTGAGGTTCGGCGACTACGGTGATGTCATTGTCTATAGGCCGAATGGCGAACGCGTGAGGCCGAATGGAGAACCCGTGACGCCAATCATACACCGAGCTATATACTGGGTAAACGCGGGAGACCGTCTTCCAAACAATCAAACGGCTGCTCACGCAGGATATATCACTAAGGGGGACCACAACCAAGACTATGATCAGCCGTTGCTCTATGGCGGATCACCATTCGTCGAACCAGTTAAGCCCGAGTGGATAATCGGTGTTGCACAAGAGCCTGCTATACCGTGGATCGGAAATTTACGGCTCGCTCTCCCTACCGTTATCAACCCATTAATTACGATATCCGATGAATACAGGAATATCTCGGTTCCAGCTTGCACAACAGCTTCACTCTTTCCAGTTTGAACGCTTTGAGAGTCTGTGGAGGCTTCGTAGCGGGTTCAAAACTCGTTTCAACGGCTTTTTACGACAATTAGATACGCTTATATGTGACGTTTCGACATAAGCTTTGACTATGCCGCCATTTCTCACGATGGACGATCTCGATACACACGGACGAGTGGTCCTAGTTCGCGTCGACTTGAATTCACCCATAGGACCCAACGGAGAGATTCTTGATGACATTCGTTTTCGCGGCCATATTCCGACCATTGAAGCCTTGAAAGATGCAAAGACGGTGCTCCTTGCCCACCAGTCCCGGCCTGGGAAGCGAGATTTCACAACTATGGAGCAGCACGGCGAAAAGCTCTCCTCACTTCTCGGAAAAGACGTTACGTATGTCGATGACATTTATGGACATAACGTACGGCAATCAATACAAGAGATGGAAACGGGAGATATTACTCTCCTCGAAAACGTGCGTTTTAGTTCGGAAGAGATGCTCAAGGCCCCCGTTGAAGATCTCACTAAAACGCATCTTGTTACGCAGCTGTCTCTACTATGTGATGTCTTTCTTAATGACGCGTTTGCAACTGCACACCGCGCACAAACTTCGATCGTCGCTTTTCCGCGAGCATTGACTTCAGGAGCGGGGAAGTTGATGGAGCGAGAGGTCGAAATGCTCACAAAGGCGCTGACAACTTCCCAGCGGCCGCGACTGTTCATGCTTGGGGGGACAAAAGCAGACGATAGTGTCAAAGTCATTGAGCACGTTCTCGCTAAAGGAAGCGCTGACAAAGTGCTTGTTACGGGCCTCGTAGCGAATATATTTTTGGCTGCTGCCGGAGTTGATATCGGACCTCCAAGCCTCGATTACATCAAATCTTCTGGATACGGCAATTATGTCGAGATTTGTAAGAGATTGCTCGATAGCTACGACGGTAAAATAGTAACGCCCCTTGACGTGGCTTTAAACGACGGCGGAAAACGTTTAGAGGCACCAATTTCAGCGTTACCAAAGGCTTATCCAATATATGATATCGGCATAGAAACAATTGTCGCGTATTCGGCAGAACTCAAAGCGGCAGGTACCGTTGTGATGAACGGCCCTGCCGGAGTGTTCGAACAAAAGGCGTTTGCGCTCGGAACCGATGAAACGTTGAAGGCCGCAGCTCAATCCAAATTCTCTATACTAGGCGGGGGCCACATCGCCGCCGCAGCACGAAACATTGGTATTGCCAAGCACATCACTCACGTATCAACCGGAGGGGGGGCGTGCATAGATTTCTTGGCTGGAGAGACCTTGCCCGGGATTCAAGCGCTCATTGAGGCGAGCGATTTCGAATGAGTACGTTAGCCGTCCCGTTTGTGAATCCAACGCCTTGTAGCTATACATTAAAAACGTATAAGTAGCGGCGGGCCTAAATAAAATCGCCTCAAAGCGCCTCGGTGGCTCAGCCTGGAAGAGCGATTGACTTGTAACTGTATGCGCAAAACGTTGCGCATCCAAACGCTACTGGTACTCAAGATTGCGGAGCAAGTTATCAATAGGTCGGGGGTTCAAATCCCTCCCGGGGCTTTTTTCCTTCACACAGCGGGTCTGCAGAAGTGAGGCGGTTCAGAGCAGATCCGTGTGAGTGTGCTGGATATGCAGAAATTCAGGTGATGCCAAAATGATGTCCATAACTACGCTGACAGTCCCAGAGGGCTGGTATAAAGCAGTCAGACACATCATGGAATTTGGCAATGTGGTGGACACTGAGTACGAAGTCAAAGCGCGCCAGATCCTAATGGGGATGATCCAAATCGACAAGCCCACCTTGGGTTGGCATAAAGGTGATACTTTTTGTTCGAAAGCCCGGGTAGAGGAGTATAAGAAACAGTTCGATCGCGCCTACTTACACCAACACCACTTCGAATATACTTATTTAGAGCGACTCGTAGAGGGGCACGGAATTGATCAGTTAGCGTGGATGAAAGACCAGCTATTAAAGAAACGAGTCGGATCGAAGCGTATTCAGGCAATTACGTGGATCCCACAAATTGACTCTCAAAAGGACGAAGACCAACCGTGCTTTCAGAGAATGTGGGTTTACCTACACAGCAATGAGAGGCTTGACGTCCACATCATGTACCGAAGTTGGGACGTTTTCCAAGCATATGAAGCCAATATTAACGCGTTTCTTTCCCTAGTCAAAAAGGAGCTTTTGGAGCCTACAGGACTGAAGATGGGGACGTTATGCACGGTTGGCAACTCGATGCATATCTATGATTACAACTGGGATGAGGCTCAAAACCTCCTTGAGAAATATAAGAAATAGCGCTTTGTTGGTGACTCACGGGACAAATAAGACTGATCTCGGCTCAAGCGGGCTCTAAAGGGCAGTGACGGACGGGGCAGACACTCACAAACGCTCGGAGTCCAACTTGTTAGCTTCGGGACGTCTGTCACTAACGCTGTGTGGCGAGCGAAATCATTAAAAATTGAAAAAGTTCAAATTTTGTTTATCTAAACCGCTATCCTGTTGCTAAACAAGATAATATTATTATTAAAATAAAGTATTCTTCCGTTAAATTTAAACTCAGTTGTATTTTATACATATTTATAGCGATTAACTAAAATCGGGATATAGAGACCAGTTCCTTTTAAGTTGAATGAATCTGTAAACGCCAGTTAACAGATTGGCCCTCGCTATAACACAATTATTGAACTGTAAGAACACGGAGTGAATCATGACCCTAATTGATCGCGCAAAGCAAGGAATTATCAGTGACGAAATGATGACCGTCGCCTCTGATGAGGGCGTGACGCCTGAATTTATCTGCCGCGGGATTGCGAACGGACAGATCGTAATTCCGATAAGTCCATACCGGGAGACCAAACCGATTGGAATAGGCAAAGGGCTTAGGACCAAGGTTAACGCTTCGGTTGGCACCTCTTCAGACATCTTGGATGTCGATCTCGAAGTCGAAAAAACAAAGGTGGCTGAGGCTGCGGGAGCTGACTCCATAATGGAGCTGTCCGCCGCTGGTGACTTTTACGAAATCAGAAGGAGGGTAATCGAAGCAACTTCCCTGTCCGTTGGGAGCGTTCCACTCTATCAAGCGTTTATTGAAGCTGCACGGCAGTCAGGCTCAATCGTTGATATGCGAGAGGATGATCTCTTCAGAGTGACTGAAGAGCAAGCGAAACTCGGTACCAACTTCATGGCGATTCACACCGGAATAAACTGGGTGACGCTCGACAGGCTGAAGGCTCAGGGACGGCACGCTGGCCTCTGTTCGAGAGGCGGAGCTCTAATGTCAGCGTGGATGGCTCACAACGAGCGAGAGAACCCACTGTACAGTGAATTTGACTACCTTCTTGAAATCCTCAAGCGACACGAAGTCACCCTTAGCATGGGAAATGGCATGCGAGCAGGCGCTGTGCATGATTCTACTGATAGGGCCCAGATTCAAGAGCTGGTAATTAATGCCGAGCTCTCTGACAAAGCACACGAATTTGGGGTGCAAACGATCGTTGAAGGCCCGGGACACATACCTGTTGATGAGATTCAAGCCAACGTGGTTCTGGAAAAGCGACTGACCGGGGACAAGCCCTTCTATATGCTCGGGCCGCTCGTAACTGACATAGCACCTGGTTATGACAACATAGTGGCCGCGATCGGAGCAGCGCTATCGTCTTCTTATGGCGCTGATTTCATCTGCTATGTTACGCCGGCAGAGCACCTTGCCTTGCCGTATCCAGAGGACGTGCGCCTTGGGGTCATCTCTGCGCGCATCGCTGCTCATATCGGGGACATGGTAAAGCTTGGCAACAGGGACGACGACCTTAAAATGGCGCAAGCGCGCAACGAAATCGATTGGGCGAAACAGTTTAAAGTCGCAATCGACCCACAAGCTGCAGCGAACATTCGTAAGGAACGAATGCCTTCAGATTCTAACACGTGTACCATGTGCGGCGAGTTCTGCGCCTACAAAATCGTCAAAGAGTACTTCGAACTATGATGGCGCGGCACGCCTTGCGATGTGCTAATATCGTGCTTGTCTCGTAGGATGCGGTTTATGATTATGAGGTGAGAGTGCGACAGGAGTTTGCACGTCCCTGAACCACAAGCTTAGGCAAACTCGATATATCTTTTCGGACTTGTTACACTATATGTCAGAAACGTCATCATCCGTTCATCGCGCTTTTCTTTTGCAGCCAAGCTATCACAATAGCCGGAGGTATTTGAGCCCTTCAACGACACCAAGCCCGTACTGCTCTTCTGCGACATAGTGTGCAGCAGCTTGCGCTTTTGGATCTGCGTTGCCGACTGCGATCCCCCTCCCTGCTATCTCTAGCATTTCAACGTCATTTTCAGCGTCTCCAAACGCCGCAAATTCGTCGACGGAGATTCCAAGCAGGTGCGCGACTCCAATTAGGCCGACGCCCTTGTTGACGCGCGCGTCCTTTAAATGGAGAGCGAACCCCGAATCGACGATGGTAACGCCATCACAGCACTGAGCCACCATCTTGCGAAGCGATTCGACGTCAGAGGTCGATAGGTTGTCTTTGCTGTAAGCAATCTCGGTAACACGCTCTTTGGCGTTGATCCGCTGAAGAGTAAACTCACTGCTGCCCTCGATTTCTTGTGCCGCTCGACTGCAGGCAGCAATATCCCCAGTAACAAGCTTCGATTTACCGACAGTGACGATACCTCCGTTTTCGGCGATCACGCCTGAGCTTTTTCCGATACTGACCGCAAGCGCATCTGCAAAACACAAAACGTTACCGGTCGCTAAAACTACCGGAACTGTCAATTGTCGAATGGCTCGAACAACGGTAAGATCCAATGACCGGTCAGGGAAGGTTAAAGTGCCGTCGATATCAAACGCTACAGCTTTAATCAAAGTACCACTTTCATGGTGGCGGGACAACTCCGAAATACTTGAGCTTTCTCTCGTTTAGTCGCGTATTCCCTCTGACTCCACCGAAAATATCGCTTCGCCTTCAGGAAGGTTTGGCGAGTCTACAAGGCGTGCTATGCGTTTGCCTCCTTTCGATTTTCTCAAATACAACCTGAAAGTTGCGGTATGGCCTAATATATGACCACCGATCGGTCGCGTTGGATCGCCAAAGAAGGCATCAGGTTTTGCTTGAACTTGATTAGTAACGAGCACGACTGCATTGTTTAACGTTCCAAAGCGCATAAGGTCGTGCAGATGCTTGTTTAACTTTTGTTGTCTGTCTGCAAGCGTACCTCTGCCGACATACTCCGCCCTAAAATGGGCAGTAAGCGAGTCCACGATAAGGAGTTTCACAGGGCGCTCAGTCGCCTTAAGCTGTTCTGATAGCTCACTTGCCGCTTCGACTAGTAATATTTGGTGATTAGAATTGTGTGCCCGCGCGACGTGGATATTTCTTAACACGTCTTCAGGATCGAGATCGAGACCTCCTGCGATCTGACTGATGCGTTCCGGCCTAAAGGTGTTCTCGGTGTCAATTAATATGCACGATCCGTCAAGGCCTCCGCGTTCGTGCCCGAGCTGAACATTGACCGCAAGCTGATGCGCAACTTGGGTCTTTCCAGAGCCAAATTCTCCGTAGAGCTCGGTGATCGCTTGGGTTTCCACACCCCCCCCAAGCAGCCCATCAAAAGCCTCGCTTCCGGTCTTAAGTTTACCTACGTGTTTCCTTCTTTCAAGAATGACATCGCCGGTCTCAAAACCGCCGATGTCTGCAGCTTGGCGCGCCGCTATTATGATCTTGGAGGCGGTTGCCTCACCGAGATCTGCTGCGTTTGATAACTCCGAAGGGGATGCTACGGCAACTGCTTCCACTGAGTTAAAACCAGCTTCCTTCAACTTCTCTGCGGTAGCAGGGCCTACACCTGGCAGGTCTTCGATACTAAAACCATCGATTTCTTCTACTTCTTCCATACACCCACCCTCCCTTTCTTGTCGCAACCCTTGGAGAGTCGTACACGCTAATCACTTGTGCACTATAAAGGCTTTTGAGGAGTGCAGAGCGAAAGTGTTTATCGCACGTCCGCCTTCTGGATCGCGGACTGAAGCTCATCGATTCTTCTCTTGATTGTCGCAAGTTTTCGAGAGGCCAAGTCCTGCGGCGTTTTTGACACGCTTTTAGCCGCAAACTTGTCATTCGTTCTAATACCAACAACCGTAACCTCATCCCCAACGTCAAAGGTCACATTGCTAAATGCTTTGTCAAAAGTCACGTAGTCGATCCCATTGTCGACGCACACCGACGCCGCCGATGAAATCACCGTACCGGTAACGCCTCCGTCAGTACTCTCTTGCGGCGCGGTATTTTGGCTTGGCGCCCTAACCTCCTTACCTGCTAAACCAAGACCACTTCTCCAGTCAACACTCAGTTCGAGTTGGTTGTCAAAGCCGTTTTTGGGGGTGCCATCGCGCAATATGACATTGCTGTGCGTATCTTCTTCGGTTACTGCGAGTGCTTTATCGCCCCAGAGGGCCACTCGTATGTCGCCAGTATCGTCCTTTAGCACGATGTTTCTCACTTGCCCGGCGCTACCATTATTTCTAGTGAATTCCCGGAGAGCCCCAACGTTCTCGATGACTCCCTTAACTGTACACGGGACGTCCGCTTTGACCTCACCAATGGGGGTGATTCGCTCAACGAATTCAATAGTTCGGGCCCCTTTCAGGAGCGATCCGCGACTGCCCACATTTACTTCGAGCCATCCATAACGCTCTCGCGTATATCCATTGGTGATGTCAACCACATCCCCAGAGACAAAATCAACAGCCTTTTCAGCCAGATCGTCCCAAAGCGTTACGCGCACCTTTCCCGTTTCATCGCCGATCGTTATGTTCGAGACTTTTCCTACCGAGCCATCGCGCTTTGAAAAAGTACGTACGGGTCCGACGTCGAGTATAACACCACTTATTTCGACCGCATTGAGTCCTGCCATAAGGTCAACAATCTTCTCTTTATCCTTGGAGGAGGTTATCTCAGTTTTTGGCACTGATTCATCGACTTCAATTTCTCGTGCGTTCACTTCTAAGCCATATGGCCCTTCCTTGACGACTCCCGCAATCTTAAGGGTCTGTCCAATTTGAAGCTCTTCAACATGTTTTGCAAGATCGTTCCATAAGACTACGCGAATTGACCCCGTTTCGTCCGAAATGACGAGATTCGCTACATAACCAACATCACCATTACGGGTGAATTCTCTCGTCGGCGAGATTCGCGAGAGTTTCCCAACAAATGCGACGGCTCTCGTTTGTCCATCGATTTGTCCGATTTGCACGATCGTATCGATGCCAAGCTCGTGAGCTACGAGCATGGCTGCAGTCTTATCATCACACAAACCAGACATGTCCTCCACTTTTTGAGCGACTCTTTCAACGAACTCCTCCCTCGAAATCGTATTGGCTAAGCGTTCGTAAATATTCGCAACATCATCAGAAAGGGGGTCTAAGTTTCCTTGCACCTTCAGTAGAATAACCCCTTATCTTAATAACTTTGTCAAAAAGGCACAGCGAGTGTGAAACCGTGCGAGTTCCAGCTAGGGTCCCATACCCTTTGAGAGTTCAAAGGCTTCACTGCATCCACATTTGTCGCAAACGATTCTTTTCTTCGTCATGAAATATTTTTTATACTTCTGTCGCGTGTTATGACAGCGACCTACACACTGTTTTTGGTTGAGGGGCACGCCGAGGATGGGACAAACAATTGCCGAGAAGATATTCTCAAATTCAGCTGGAAGAGTCGTAACGGCTGGGGAATTTGTCGACGCTGCGATAGACGTCGCCATGATTCACGATATTACGGGACCTCTGGCCGTGAAGACGCTCTACGAAATAACAGATCGGGTGTGGGATCGTACCAAAGTAATCATGCTTTTTGACCACCAGGTACCTGCTGACTCGATCGACGCCGCCGTTAACCACCTCGAACTTCGTAAGTTTGCGAAACGAGAGGGGATCCTAAACTACGATGTGCAAGAAGGTGTATGCCATCAAGTCATGGTCGAAAAGGGGCACGTGCTTCCGGGAGAGCTCGTCATAGGCGCCGATTCACACACGTGCACATACGGCGCTGTGGGGGCGTTTGCAACCGGCGTTGGATCGACAGATATGGGGGTCGCCCTCGCGTCCGGAAAGCTGTGGTTTAAAGTTCCGGATACCATCGCATTTGATATTGAAGGAAAACTCTCACGACGCGTTTATGCTAAGGATGTGATACTCACACTAATCGGCGACGTCGGCGTAAATGGCGCCACTTACAAGGCGTGTGAATTCGGTGGGGAAGC
Source organism: Methanobacteriota archaeon (assembly GCA_963719035.1). Classification (GTDB taxonomy): domain Archaea; phylum Halobacteriota; class Bog-38; order Methanoflorentales; family Methanoflorentaceae; genus Methanoflorens. Next base: position 156,876 of record CAVRAO010000006.1, read on the forward strand.
CGTTGTTCACATGGACATCCCCAACCGGATGACCCTCTGCAATATGGCCGTCGAAATGGGAGGAAAAACGGGGATTGTAGCACCCGACAAAGCAACAGCCGCATTTCTAGAGGAGCGCTCCGTCGACGGAGACTTCACGCTGGACTCAGACGAAGATGCAACGAAAGTCTTGCGTCGCTACAACGCGAGCGAAATGGTCCCCGTGGTTGCAAAACCCCATCAGGTCGATAACGTGGTGCCAGTCACGGACGTTGAAGGCTATCACATAGACCAGGTATTCATCGGTTCGTGTACAAACGGCCGGTACGAAGATCTAAAAGCAGCAGCTGAGCTACTAGAGGGAGAGACCGTGGCGCGGGGGGTGCGACTGATTGTGATTCCCGCTTCGAGAACCGAGTTTCAGAGGGCATTAAAAACAGGCCTTATAGAGATCTTCACCGACAGCGGCGCTCTCGTTGAAGCCCCTTGTTGCGGTCCGTGTATGGGTGGGTCGTTTGGCATACTCGGTCCAGGTGAGGTTGGTCTCAGCACGTCAAACCGCAACTTCGTTGGCAGACAAGGAAGCCCGATGGCTGCCGTATATCTATGTTCCCCTGCGACCGCGGCGGCGTCTGCAGTCAATGGGGTAATAACTGATCCGAGAACGCATTAGGGAGGGGACATGGCGAGATCAAAGGCTCATATCGAAGGCAGAGTGTGGAAGTTTGGAGATAACGTCGATACGGATGCAATTATCCCAGGCAAGTATCTCGTGCTCAACTCATCAAAAGATCTCGCAAAGCACGCTTTCGAAAACGTACGACCTAACTTTGCGAGTCAAGTCATCAAAGGTGATGTCGTCGTCGGCGGAGAAAATTTCGGTTGCGGCTCCTCAAGAGAGCACGCCCCGCTGGCTCTAAAGGATAACGTTGGCGTCGTGCTCGCACGTTCGTTTGCGCGAATTTTTTTTCGAAATGCCATTGATATCGGACTGCCGGTTGTTGAATGCGACACGACAGAAATTGAGGATGGGGATATCGTACACGTTGATCTAGAGAAGGGCAACATCTACAACAAGACAAAGAACAAGGAGATTCCAATAACCCCTTTTCCGCCGTTTATTAAGAACATCATAGATGCTGGAGGCCTCGTTCAGTACATAAAAAACAGTGCGCAGCTTGAAAGCCGAGAGCCTCGCGAACTCGAGACAGAGAAGTATTAATCGCGTTATGTCACATCGATTTGCTGAATACTGATGGTGAAGCGGAAATGAAAACGTATAAAATCCCCGTAATCGCTGGCGACGGCGTCGGCCCTGAGGTCATTGCAGAAGGAAAAAAGGTTCTCGAAGCAGCTGGCGACAACTACGGATTCAACATTGAGTGGAAAGAGTACCCATATGGGGCAGAGCATTATCTCTCTACTGGAGAGCTTATCTCAGAAGACGCGCTCAAAGAACTGAGCGGCTACAACGCAATATACCTTGGCTCAGTCGGAGACGTGCGTGTCCCATCGGGAGTGCTCGAGCGCGGCGTGCTATTCGCGCTGAGATTTTATCTCGATCAATACATAAATCTGCGACCTATTCGGTTGCTGGAGGGTGTAGAGACGCCAGTTCGAGACAAAGGTCCTGAAGATATTAATTTCATTGTGGTGCGCGAAAACTCTGAAGACCTTTATGTTGGTGTTGGCGGGCGCACTAAGAGCGGCAAAGTACATCACGATGACGAAGTAATCCGCAACCTGTATAGCGTCAAGTTTGGTCTCGATATTGACTCTGACAGCGACGAAATTGCATATCAAATCGGGCTTATCTCAGCTGAAGGGACAAAACGCGTGATGGAGTACGCTTTTGACTTGGCTACAAAAAGGAAGAAACACGTATCGAGCGTCGACAAGATGAATGCTATGACGGACATTTACGGCTTCTGGCGTGAGATATTCACCAAAATCGCCGCAGGCTATCCAGATGTAAAAACGGAGTTCAACCTCGTCGACGCTATGACTATGTGGATCGTTAAAAACCCGGAATGGTTTGACGTAGTTGTCGCGCCGAACTTATTCGGGGACATTATTACGGATCTCGGGGCTATGGTGCAAGGTGGGCTTGGGCTTGCCCCCGGGGGTAACATAAATCCAAAAGGAACTTCAATGTTTGAACCGATTCACGGTTCGGCTCCAAAATATAAAGGCTTAAACAAGATCAACCCGATTGCGACAATTTGGGCTGGAGCAATGCTCCTCGAGAGTCTCGGGGAAACTCAAGCTGCAAGCGGCGTTATGCACGCAATCGAGTGCAATCTGCGCGCCCGCAAAGTGAGAACGTTTGACTTAGGAGGGAGCTCGACCACATCAGAAGTCGGGATCGACATAACGAGATATGTCAGGCAGTCCCTATAGGTCAGCAAGGTTGAAAAACCGATTTATACCGCTATAAATATAGAGTTATGCGAGTCCTGGTGGGGTAGTGGATATCCTATGAGCCTGCGGAGCTCAAGACTCGGGTTCGAATCCCGGCCGGGACGCTCCATTCATACCTAAAACAACTCTACAAAGGGTTACGCGCGGGAACAACCGCTAAACTAGCATTAGAAGTTCACCTAGGAAAGCAAAGCTGTTACCTACTTTTTTGCGATTTTTTCCTAAAGCTTGCCGCAAGCGATAGGTTTGGCATTATTTGATAGCGGTGGTCCCGACGACATCTCCAGCCCATATGTAAGAGAGGGTGGGCTTAAAAAACCTAAAACACTTCGTAAATCGTCTATAACCTCTTCTAGAATTGCCAGCATTTCCCATTGTGACTGTGATCAAGTGCCAAATCTGCATCCTTAAGCTAAGCCCTGCTTGAAATCGTAAAGGTGCACAATGCGTGTGTGTCGAAAGATATTAGCTCTCGAAAAATCAAAAAAAGACGTTTAGAGGGATTGCAGACCCTACGCTAGTTTTTGTGTGCGTCGTTAATAGCCTTTCTTATCACGTCTGTTTCTTTTGAACGAAACACCTGACATTCGTGGTCTTCATAGGTGATACCTCTAACGATGACTATCGGGACACCGCCTGCCCCTTCTCCCATCATAAGGTTGGCGAGCCCCGCTATCTCATCGCCCACGCCTTCGTTTGTTATTTCCAGTACTTTCCCTACGAGGTCCCTCATCCCGCGCCAGTCCTTCATCGGGGCTATTCCGGCAAATCCTATCCCGACGCCAGTTTGTCCCTCTCTAAACGACCGGCCGCAAGTGTCGGTGATTATCACCGCTACGGTCTTACCGTAGCGCTCGAAGATTCGAGTACGTATCTGCTTTGCACTCTGAGAGGGATCGTCAGGAAGGAATAAAATAAACCCTTCTTCGACGTTAGATCGATCCAACCCCGCGTTAACGCACACCTGACCAAACTTGCTTTCAACAAGTAAGAACGGTTTTTCAATCAGGATCTCAGTAGATTGCCCAAGCACGGCTTCAATGAAGCGTGGATCCTCGTTAAGTCCCGCGGCGATCCTGACGGCCTGCTCGCTTGGGGTTATGCTTTCCAAGCTACGGATCAATCCTTCAGCCTTTGAGACTATCGTAGAGGCAATGACCACGATATCTCCGTCATAAAGGTCGAGATCCTGCAAAAAATCTGTTATGTCGTCTCCCTCTTTTACTAGAGGGATACGATTGACTGTAAATGCCTCAATTCTCAAGCGAATCACAATAGCGTGCGCGAGTACCTTTGAGATTGAAGGAATATTTATCGTCTAAATAGTCCATATTTCGTATGACGGCGATGATGAGAGTTACCCCCACTGAGCACAAGATGAGGAGCGAACCTGACTGATGCCGTCAATCTGCTTTCGCGAGAGGAAGGTTACTCAATAGAGATAAGCTTCTTGTCCGCGATGCCAATCTTCGGCAAGTGAACTTCGAGCACACCGTTAAAGAAGCTTGCGCGGGCGGCAGCATCGTCGATATTTGTAGGGAGTTTGATAGAGCGGTAATACTCGCGTGGCGCCCGTTCTCTTATGAGATGTTCGTCATTGTCGTATTGTTGAACTCCGTTCCGCTGTAATCTCTACCATGTCGCTGCTGCCTTCAAGCTTCACGTCGTCCTTGCTAACTCCTGGAAGATCTACGAGAACGACGATTTCCCCAGGGAGGTCTATGAGGTCAACTGGTGGCGTTGCGGTGATTGGCCCGGTATACTCGTCGCTGTCAATATCCTCCAACAGCCCATCCATCTTGCTACGAATATTGCTCAGCGGGCTTATTTCCTTCCAAGACATGTCAACTTCTCCGCTGTTCTTTTCTCGGTGCCGATATAAAACAATATGCTATTGTGATTGTCTGCCATTGACTGTGCGGATTTTTGATCCAAGCAAGAAAGCTCGAGTAATGGAGAGGCAACGAAAACAGGCCATCAATTCGTTATTTACAGGAAAGTGCGGGATAGCCTTTTTGCCCCGTCACACGCTTTACCAAAAAGACTTTATTGCTTCAACTGCTTTATCAAATGACGTCCTCGCTCAAAAGACTTCTGAAGTTGTAGACTACCTACCGCTGATAACGTGAGTTGACGCTACAGCGAGCCTTTTGAGGCTAAACGAGGCCGATTCGTAGAAACAAAAAGATTATTACATAAGCAATTACGTATAAGATGTAAAGTCTAAATTGGAGGTGAAAAATGGTCAACAAAAAGTCCTTTTCTGCTGTATTAGCAACCTTAGTAATTCTAAGTGTTATAGCTGGAACTAGTATCACTTCAGCGCAAACTACAGTCGTAACTACTCAGAAAACGATCGTGCAGACTGCACAAGACACGCCCACATTGTCCGATCTGGTAAAATATGTTATCGCGGCGAACTTAACAGCTGCGCTCAACGACACTACCAAAAACTATACAGTTTTCGCGCCGACAAACGATGCCTTTGAGAAGCTTGGCAACACAACTCTTGCCGCTTTAGCAAATAATACAACACAGCTCGCAACGATCCTAAAGAGCCACGTCGTCGTGGGTTCAGTCAACCTCACGGTAAACGGAACTAAGGAAACGCTTGCAGGAAACACGATTGCTTGGAATACGACAGGCAACGTCACGAAAGTGCAACTGCCTGGCGGCACTAACGCGACAGTAACACAAAAGAACATCGCAACAAGTAACGGACAGGTAAACGTTATCGATACTGTGCTCGTACCAGGAGCCGGACCAACGACGAGACAAGCGGTTGCATCAGCCGTTGCGTCAGCTGCTGGGGGATTCCTTGGCTTGCCTGGCTTTGAGGCGTTGTACGCGGTAGCCGGGCTATTAGCCGTTGCGTTCTTAGTACTACGACGTCGGAAATAACACTCTAAGTTCGCGATGAGTCCGGCTTTGGCTGGGCTCCACCTTTATTTTTTTATAATCATCTTTTTAAACGCTCAACACGTGATAAGATACATTGAGGCGAATAAATGCAAAAAAGAACGCTAGTTTTAGGTCTAATAGCACTATTGCTATGTACCCTCACTGCGGTACCAACGCTTGCACAGGTGAACTCATCCTCAGTTACGTCGCAGCCTTTTCACCCGGTAACAAATCAAGCAGAGCTGAGCAACTTGACCAAGATGCTTAACAATAAGTCAACAGTGGCAAACCGTACGGCGACGGCGTCAGCTGCTGGGGGATTCCTTGGCTTGCCTGGCTTTGAGGCGTTGTACGCGGTAACCGGGCTGTTGGTTGTTGCGTACTTGGTGATACGACGTCGGAAGTAACGTTCTGAACCACGCATAGTGAGTCCAGTCTCAGCTGGGCTCGCGCCTTTTTCTTTTTAAATCGTAAAAGCTACAACATACTTCGGTCGCTGTGGGCGGAGTTCCTTGGCTTGTCAGGCTTTGAGGCGTTGTACGCGGTAGCCGGGCTGTTGGTTGTTGCGTTCTTGGTGATACGACGTCGGAAGTAACGAAAAGCAAAGTTTATACTATAAGATACTTCATACGTCAATGAAGATAAGTTTATATTGGAGGTGAAAAATGGTCAGTAAAAAGCTCTTTTCTGCTGTATTGGCAACCGCAGTAATTCTTTCAATAGTCGGAGGGTCAACTGTTGCTTTCGCACAAACACAGACAAGCACGGCAACGGCGAAACCTACACAGACAATTACACAAATTGCAGCGAACAACACGAACTTTTCCACACTAGTTAGCTTGCTTACGAAAGCTAACCTTACACAGACATTGAACGGCACCGGCAACTTCACAGTATTCGCGCCGACAAATGAGGCTTTCGACAAAGTTCCCGCCTCAACGCTTGCTGCATTGGAGAACAACACGACCGCTCTTACGAAAGTGCTGCTATACCACGTATTAGACAAGACGCTGTACGCGAGCGACATCAAAGGCAATGGAACGCTCACAACGATTAACGGATTACCGTTATCATACGCAGTCAACGGTACCAAAGTGACAGTTGACAACGCGACAGTAACCAAAACGGATATCAACGCGACTAACGGCGTGATTCACGTCATCGATAGCGTGATGATACCGCCAGCGAACGCGACTGCTAAACCGAGTGCATCAGCCGCTGCGTCAGCTGCTGGAGGATTCCTTGGCTTGCCAGGCTTTGAGGCATTGTACGCGGTAGCCGGGCTACTAGCCGTAGCGTATTTGGTAATACGACGTCGGAAGTAACACTCTGAACCACGCGTGGTGAGTCCAGTCTTTGCTGGGCTCCACTTTCTTTTTTCTTTTCATATTCACGGTAACTGCCACAATGTAATCAACCATGACTACCGGAGGATTCCTTGGCTTGCCAGGCTTTGAGGCATTGTACGCGGTAGCCGGGCTGTTGGTTGTTGCGTTTTTTTGTGATACGACGTCAGAAGTAGGAAAAGTAAAGTTTATAGCATATGGAAATTCAAACCAACAAAAGCAAGAGATATTCGAGGTGAAAAATGGTCAGCAAAAAGCTCTTTTCTGCTGTTTTGGCAACATTAGTGATTCTTTCTATTGTTGGAGGGTCAAGTGTCGCTTTCGCACAAACGCAGACAAGCACGGCGACGGCGAAACCTACGCAGACTCTAGCACAGGTTGCAGCCAATAACACGAATCTTACGAACTTTACGAGCCTGTTGAAGAAAGCAAACCTCACAAACGTGTTGAACGGTCCAGGCAACTTTACCGTCTTAGCACCAGACAACGCCGCTTTTTCCAAAGTTGACGCATCTACGTTTGCAAGTTGGCAAAACAACACTACAGCATTAAGAAATATGCTATGGTATCACGTCATCCCAAAGAAGCTGCTTTCAGCCGACTTCACGGGCAATGGAACGCTTACAACGGTGAACGGACTATCTGTGCCATACTCTGTAGACGGCACTAAAATCAAAGTCGGTAACGCAACAATTACTAAAGCGGATATCAACGCGACTAACGGCGTGATTCACGTTGTCGATAGTGTCAATATACCCCCAACGGCAACGGCGTCAGCAACGGCGGCCGGAGGATTCCTTGGCATGCCTGGCTTTGAGGCGTTGTACGCGGTAGCAGGACTTTTGGCTGTAGCGTACTTGGTGATACGACGTCGGAAGTAACGCTTTAAACTAGTTGAGGTGAGCCTAGACTTAGCTGGGCTTACCCTTTTTTCTTTTTGTTCGCTCGGGTCGCGAAACCACTATCCGCTTCGAATGCTGTTTAGGCCGGCCAAGTCGGACTAGTTAGCTTTGTATCCAGTCGTAGAGGTTATGCAAGCCCGTTTCTATATCGATAGTAGGCTTCCAACCGAACAAAGTAAAATGTGATATGTCAGCCTGCGTTGACTCAATGTCACCTTCCCATGACTTGCCCCCCGTCCGGCGGATATCCGGATGCAGGTCCATCATACGGCAGATAGAACTGGCAATCTCATTGACAGTAATAGCCCTGCCGCTTCCAACGTTGTAAGCTTCGCCCGGTATTCCCTTGTCATAAGCAAGCAAGAACGCGTCTATGACGTCGTCAATATAAACATAGTCTTTCTTTTGGAGTCCAGATCCCAATATTTCAAGGTGGCTCCCATCCGTCTGCAGCTTCTTTATAAGGTCGTACATGACGCCTTTGGCATTGCCTGGCCCATAGACATTATAGAGACGGAGAGCGATCGTGGGTAATCCAAAAATGCTGTTAAATGCAGAGCAATAAAGCTCGCCCGCGGCTTTTGAAGCGCCGTAGAAGGATACTGGACGCATAGCGTGTTCTTCAGTCGTAGGGGTGGCAGCAGTTCCGTAAACCGTGCTTGTAGAAGCGTACACAAACGTTGCTTCAGAAGCACATGACAACACGTTGAATGTACCTCGTGCATTAACTAGGAAGTCGTAACTTGGATCTCGAGTTGAATCAGGCACCTTTGTTTGCGCTGCGAAGTGAAAGATGCCGTCAGGTTCGACCACACTCGCACGAAGTCTTTCCAAATCGAGGATGTCCCCTTGCACGAAATCGAAATTAACGTGAGTGTAAGTTGGCATGACTAGATCGTAGCCTGTCACCATGTGCCCCTCGTCTAGGAGACGCTTCACAAGATGCGTGCCGATAAAACCGCTGCATCCGGTCACAAAGAACTCTAAACTTGATTCGCGCACTTCGACCTCTGTACTGAGCACTAAGAGCTCCTCTAATGCCATATTCCACTTCCGAGTGAGTTAAATGCTTGAGACGCCTTGGCCATTAGCAACCTTTGGTCATGTTCATGCCTAGTTCGAGTAGTTCGTGGGCCCTCATCTCCGTTTCCGCCTCGACAAATATCCGAATGATTGGCTCTGTTCCAGAGGGGCGAATAAGCAGCCAACCGTCATCATACCATATTTTAACGCCGTCGGTCGTGTCGACGTTACCGTGAACCGATGACTGAATGTGTTGCATGGCTGCGTCTCTATCGCGACACGTGACCTTCGTTTTATCCATATATCGCTTCGGAATTTCGTTAACGAGCTCAGAAAGTTTTCTATCACGTTCGGTCATTATTTCAAGCACCTTGGCCACTGTCATCGCCCCGTCGCGGCAGTACTGGTGTTCTGGGAAGATAATGCCTCCGTTGCCCTCTCCACCTATGACAGCGTTCACTTGCATCATTACACGCGCTACGTGAATACTTCCGACTGGGGTCCAGATAACCTGGCTACCTGCTGCTTCAGCTACATCAGCGACACGCTGCGACGAACTTACGGGTGTGACTACGGGCCCCGGGGTTTTTGAAAGCACGTGCTTCACGACGATCGCAAGCAAAACGTCTTCGTTAACGAAATCCCCATTTTCATCGATGAAAACCGCCCTATCAGCGTCGCCGTCGTGAGCAACTCCCAAATCGGCGCCGTTAGAGACGACGATTTTTCCAAGATCGGTGAGTACATCCTCTGTCGGTTCTGGATTTCGACTCGGGAACGTGCCGTCTATCTGCGCATTGATCGTTGTCACCTTGCAGTTTAATTTGCTAAGCAAGAATGGCGTTACAACGCTGCCGGCGCCAGAACCTGTGTCGACGGCGACGATGAACCCACGTTTAGCAATGTCTGACGCGCTCACGTTCTGCATAACCCCCTCTATATAAGCAGGGATGATGTCAACGTGTGAAAGTTCGCCTGTCTCGCGCCAATCCGCAAGCTTGGCCGCATCACGGTAGTATATGTCTTCGACGGCTAGTTCCCCTTCACTTCCAAACTCTGTTCCATCGCCAGCGATGAGTTTTAGTCCATTGTATTCCCGCGGATTGTGCGACGCGGTGATAACAATTCCCGCATCGGCGTTATCGCGCACGAAGTATTGCACAGCGGGGGTCGGAGCTATACCGACGTTAATAACCTTACAACCTGTTGCGAGCAGTCCGGCAATTGCTGCATAGCTGAGCATGCTACCTGACGTCCGCGTATCCTGTCCGACCGCAACTGTGCCCTTTGTTAGTGTCCCCAAGCTCATAGCGAGTCGTAGGGCAAGATCTGCAGTCACATCGCGGTTTACTATCCCCCTCACACCATTTGTTCCAAAAAGCCTCATAAAAACTCCCTGTTTGCATTACCAATCCAGACTCTCGCCGATCGACAGATAGCCCCGCTTATCGTTTTTGACGTCGCGGCTTTCCCGTACTTCAAATACCGATCCATTTTTCACCGTCTTCGGTAAATTCCTTTTTCCAGATGGGGACTTCCTTCTTTATCCGCTCTATTGCATCCCTGAGTGCCTTAAACCCCTCTTGTCGATGTGCTGCCGCAACAACGATGTAGACGATGTCTTCGCCTCGCTTGACACGACCTGATTTATGGTATATCTTTGCCTCTATTATGCCCTCTGCAGTCTTCAGATCGCGAACGATTGACGAAAGTCGCTGCTGCGCCTCCCTTTCGTAAATGTCAAACTCAAGCGCAAAAGCTTCCTCGCGGACCGTTCCAGTGAACGTAAGTATCGCCCCAGCTTTGTTAATGTCGGGATGCGACCGTACGGTTCTTACGAGTGCACCAAGGGTCATCCATTCCGGAAAAGTCTTAAGCGCTTCAAAATGCTGTTCGAAGTTTGCTGAGCGCTCTAGCTGAACTTCGTAAACCTCACGAAAAGAGACAATCCGTGATGCAAGCACGCCCCCCACCACAACGGCAAAATCAACATCCTCTTGTTCTCCCAGACGATCTAGCTCTCGCGGGATTTCATTTGCGTTCTCGTGGATGTAGCGTGTTAAAGCGTATCTCGTCGGCGATTTGATGCAAAGGAGTGTATTTGAACCTTCCTTCTGAGCAAACCTCAGTGAATTCTCGTGCTGCTGACGCAGAATCGCCACCTTATAATGAAGCGTTAGCGCCTCTATGAAGTGCTCGCAGCGTTCTGCTTCACCGGTGAGTGCAATAACCCTCACATACCTAAACAATACACAACGAAATAAATACGTGTTGATAAGGAAAACATAAGTGATGCGTCGATGCTTGGAGCCTAAGCACGCCCCTTACAGCGCTTTCCAGAGGTTGATTGCTTCGTCGTTGCTGTTCCTGCAAGTTGCGGCGAACCAAAGACAGCGATGTCCGCTCATATAGTCTCCACCCTCAGTCACGTTAGAAGCGAGTTCATTGGGCAAAAAAGGTAAACAGGTCGCGCGCTACAGTGCGACAATCCCAGAGACGAGATCACTCTTCAACTACACCAAGCTTATAAGCTGTGTGCTTCACCTAGAAACCGTCAATCGCGCCTAAATGAGTCTTTGAGGCTTGAAACAACTGCTCAATACTGCCAGATCTTGTTAAAGAGCGTGAATCACAGACCAGCTGCAAAATTGCGCTTTGAGCACTTAGATACGCTTTCAGCGGTCGGAGAATTTAATTCGAGTAGCACAATGAGAACAGACCCAAATAACGCTTTCTCCTTTTTTTTCGCGTCTTAAAATCTTAATTCGACCTACCTCTGACTTTTCAAAGTTGCGCTGGCAGAGTTTGCAGACTGTTATGTTGTCCGGTTGACCCATTTCGTGCTCCCTGTATACCCAAATTCTACTGCGCTAAAGCCGATGCTCGCGTAGTAATAGAAATGCCAAGGTACTAAATAACACTTGCTTGCGGTTGAAAAGCATACTAATTCTACGCATAAATTAACATTTGCGGCGACGAGCAACCGGTTCTAAAGTCATCAGCGATTTCAACTGTTGCGTGACACCGTAGTTTATTTTGAGTTCAGTGCACTTACTATTAATGATTGAGATTGATGGCAGCATCGGTGAAGGCGGAGGACAAGTGCTGCGTGTATGTCTAGCGCTCTCCGCATTAACACGAAAGCCCATTGCTATCAAGAATATTAGGGTCAACCGGACAAATCCCGGGCTTCGCAGCCAACATTTGACTGCGATACGTGCGGTAGCTGAGGTCACCGCCGCGAAGGTGAGCGGACTTGCGATAGGCTCATCTAAGCTAGTTTTTTCCCCGGGACCGGTACACGGGGGAACTTTTCACTTTGACGCGAAGACGGCCGGCAGCACTACCCTCATTTTGCAGGCACTTTTACCTGTCCTCACATTCGCCGATCAGCGTTCTTCTGTAACTCTCATCGGCGGCACTAATAATCCATTGGCACCGCAAGCCGATTACGTGGTCAACGTCCTTAATCCCATCCTAGCTAACATGGGATTTCTTTACCGATTTCGTCTCATAAAAAGGGGGTTCTATCCTCGTGGAGGGGGGCTGGTGCACGTCCTCGTAGAGCCCGTCGATGAGCTACGTCCTATTGATATCGTCGATAAGGGGGCTCTTCGAGAAATAATGGGTATATCGCATTCGCGCAATCTACCTACTCACGTTGTCGAGCGGCAAGCAAACGCGGCCAAACAAAGCTGCTCGCGAGCAGGCTTTAAAACCGCGAGCTTCGTGCATGACGTTGGTCAGGGGACTAAAAGTCCTTCCACAGGAAGTGGCGTTGTGCTTTGGGCAGAGACGTCAACCGGAGGAAGACTAGCAGGGGACTCACTCGGAGCTCCGGGCAAACCTGCTGAACGCGTTGGAGAGGAGGCCGCAGCTAAGCTCTTATCACAATTGTCCCTTGGGGCACCGATCGACACACACCTCAGCGATCAATTAATTGTCTGGCTAGCACTCGCACAAGGACGCTCTAGAATTAAGACGACCACACTGACACTCCACGCGGTTACTGCGATAAAAGTAACAGAGATGTTGACTGATAGTCAATTCAAAATCCGCGGAAAGGTCGGCACGTCAGGAACAATAGAGTGTCAAGCAGGCAAGGCGTTGGATAAGCAGCTATCCACTTCTTCTCCCCCCAGCGACCGCTGAGAATGGTTGTTAGAGGATGCCAAAGTCATTCGAGCTTTCGGAGCACGGTACTTTGAGTTATCACGCCGACCATCGTGTCATTTAGATCGAGGATTGGCACGCCCTCAACGTCGTGTTTCAACATGAGGTCGACCACATCGACGCAAGGGGTATTAGTTCGCGCAAACACGACATCTGCGACCATTATATCACCCACAAGTAGTTTCCGCATGCGTGAATCTTGATATTGAGCTCGTACGAGGTCTCTGAACTGGCTCATGGCCTTCGCTATGTCGTTCTCTGTTATGATACCAACAAGCTTGTCATCCTCGACGACCACCATCCACCACGCATTTTCATCAATCATCCTTCGCCTAATGTGGGCTACTCGATCAACAGGGGAGCAAGTCAATGGAGGTTCCATTATTTCTCCCGCCGATCCCCCCGGCCTGCTCACCTTCACGATCTCGTTGAAAGTTATCCACCTAACGGGCTTCCCATTAGCAACGACTAGGACCCCCAACGATTCCAAAAGACGGTTGACCTCACCAAGGGGCAGGGCTCCTCTAATTACAGTGAACGTTTCATCCATTGCTTTTGTCACGTGTAGTGATGATGCGGGCTTAATGACGTCATCAATTGCGCCTAATGTGCGTGCAATACCTTGTTTCGTCAAAACCCCAACAACTTCTCCATCATTCATCACGAGCAATTGGTTCACCTTGTTTTTTTCCATAAGATCCAAGGCGTGTGAAATCCGATCGGATTTGTTTACAAAGCACGCAGCCGATGCCAGATCAGACGCTGAAGCAAACGTGTGATTGTCGTAACGCATTTTTTGCACCTTACTGATTAAGCCGAAACGTTGACGGTCCTATTCTGCCATCTTTCTCGCTATGTCGGTCTTGGAGATGATACCAATAAGCGACTCGTCTTTTACGACCGGAATGGCGTCTATCCTGTTCTTAATCATCACGCGCGCAGCATCTACCGCCTTTGAATCACTGTGTATCGTAATAAGCGGCTCAGACATGATATCTTCTGCAACTTGTAGCACCTTTCGGACATACCTGTTCTTTTGCACGCCAGCACGATCGGCTTTTCTCACCATCACGATGCCCTTTGAATCAACGAGAGGCTCTTGGGCAAACGTCAGATTAGAGTGTGTGATTATGCCAACGGGTACACCGTTCCCCTCATGAACTATGGTACGAAAAACATGGTTCGTATTCATGTCACGCAAAACGTGGTTGATTGAATGGTGGCGGTGGCAAGTGAGAAAAGCATCAGCCATAATAGTTTTGACTTGAAGCTTGGAGCTTGTAGTTGCAAAATGCGCTGCTAAATCCGTCTCTGTGAAAATGCCAAGCAGCTCGCCATCTTCTACTACCGGAAGGCAGCCAATTCCGTTGGTGATCATCTCTCGGGCTGCCTCTGCAACTGAGGCATTAGGCGAGGTTGTGACTAGATTCTCTGACATTATCGTTTTAGCGAGCGTTCTGTCCTGCTGCCGCCTTCGCCATCCTGCTTCAGATGATTCAAGCATCTTTACGAGGTCGTATTTGGCGATCACGCCAACAAGAGTCCCTTCATAAGCAACTGCTACTCTGCCAATCTTGTGCTTCAGCATCACATTTTTTACGTGACCAACCGTGTCTTCGGGTGAGACGGAATATACGGGGGCATTCATCAAATCGTCAACTTGCATGTCTCTTCCTCGTTGCCACTCTTTCATGTCTCTATTTATAGTCAAAGCTCTATGTCGAAACACTCTGAGAACTTTGTAACAAGCTTATGCTCGCGAAACACAATAATACTGTTACTTATCCGCCCTCTGCGCTAAAAGCTTTGGCCGCATCTATAGCGCGAATCAGGCGGCAAGATGGTTAGCGTTCACTGCGGCTGTTTAATCAGCTTGCGGTCAACCACAATGTAATCCTTTATTGCTCTCACAGCGTCAAATGGTAGAAATATGAAGTCGTTTTCTGTCCTAAACTCTTGCAGATTCAGGTCGGGATCGGGCTTCACTTTGAGATCAAGGATATCGCCGGTGTTTTCATCAATAATAAGATCATAGAGCGTGCCGATATCAGTGCCATCGCTCCCCATCACTTGCTTATTAGACAGATTCTTTGCGAAAATCTCCTTTTTCATCCCTGCTTGCTACGTACTTATAATATAAAGGGTTTCGTATACCCCCGCTTATTGATAGCTCACGTGCGTCGTCGGCTCAGCAGGGCGACCTCCGGCAAATCTCTGTTTTATCTGCTCGTAATACTGCATAGTGCGTTCGTCAATCGCAGGTCGAACTTTCTTAAGTGCTTCTCTGAAATGACGCATTTCTATGGAACGAATGTCCTTCGCTTCTCGCAAAGCGAGCATCGCGGCTTCTTTACAAAGTGTTTCTAAATCGCTGCCGACATACCATTCGGTGAGGTCCGCAAGCTCTTCGATGTCTACATCGTCTGAAAGCGGCATAGTCCGCGTGTGGATATTCAATATCGATACCCTTGCACTCTTCTGCGGCGCACCAAGCAGTATCATCCTGTCAAATCGTCCTGATCGCAGGAGGGCCGGATCGACTATGTCAGGGCGATTCGTGGCAGCGATCACGACAATGTCCTTTAGGTCTTGTAAACCGTCAAGCTCTGTTAGAAGGGTGTTCACGACCCTTTCGGAGACTCGCGAGGTATCCTCTATACCCCGCATTGGAGCGAGCGCATCAAGCTCATCAAGGAAGACGACGACGGGCGCAACTTGCCGAGCTTTCTTGAAAACGCTCCTTACCGCACGCTCAGATTCACCTACCCATTTGCTCATAAGCTCCGGACCACGCACGCTTATGAAATTCGCTTCAGTTTCATTCGCGACTGCTCTAACGATGAGCGTCTTACCCGTTCCCGGCGGTCCGAAGAGCAAAATACCACGAGGCGGCGTGATACCCATTCTTCTAAACGATTGAGGTTCTTTGAGGGGCCATTCTATTGTTTCGATTAACTCCTGCCGCGCTTCTTCAAGCCCGCCAACGTCGTTCCAGGTGGTATTGGGAATTTCGACCAGGATTTCGCGAAGCGCACTTGGTTGAATCTCTCGAAATGCTTCGCTGAAATCATCGTTAGTGATCCTCATATTAGCAAGGGTCTCGGCGGGAATCTCCTTGTCGAGGTCGATGTCGGGCATGTATCTATTCAAAGCGCGCATTGCCGCCTCTTTCGTAATAGAGAGAAGATCGGCTCCGACGAAGCCGTGAGTGATGCTGGCGAGCTCTTCAAGGTTAACGTCGTTGGCGAGCGGCATATCGCGTGTATGAATTTGGAGGATCTCCTTTCTACCGTTATAGTCAGGTACAGATATCTCAATCTCTCTGTCAAACCTTCCTGGACGTCTCAAAGCAGGGTCGATTGCTTCTACCCTGTTTGTAGCGCCTACGATTATTATCTCACCCCTTTCCTCAAGCCCATCCATTATGGTAAGCAATTGGGCAACAACGCGACGCTCGACTTCTCCGGTTACGTCCCCCCGTCGTGGCGCGATTGAGTCGAGCTCATCGATAAATACGATCGAGGGAGTTCGGTCGCGTGCTTCTTCGAAGATTTCACGCAGTCGTTGCTCGCTTTCACCGTAATACTTGCTCATAATCTCGGGCCCCGCTATAGAATAGAACGATGCGCCCGACTCATTTGCCACTGCTTTTGCGATGAGCGTCTTTCCGGTACCAGGAGGTCCGTGAAGCAAAACACCACTCGGCGGCGAGATGCCAAGCGTTTGAAAAACCTCTGGATGCTTCATCGGGAGCTCAATCATCTCCCTAATGCGTTGTATCTCATCTCTCAAACCACCTATGTCCTCATATGAGATGCCTGTGGCGCGCACTGATTCAAACCCTTTGACGGGCTTATCTCTTAGGTCAAGCTGCGTTTTCTCAGTAATGAATACTACGCCAAGTGGACTTGTGCTTACTACGATGAGCGGCACTGCTTGACCAGGCACTCGCAGAAGAGGGTGCGACGCAACGCTCAAAACGGGCACGACGTCTCCTTGAACCATAGGACGTTTGAGCAGCTGACGGTGTACGCTGTCCTTCATCTCTGCGAGTGGCTGTGTGACCGTCCCCTCAGGAGGGGCTAGCACAACCTTTTGCGCCTCATTCACCTTTGGCTTGCGAACAAGCACGCGCTCACCCATACCGACACCGGCGTTTTGGCGAATGAATCCATCGATGCGAATGATGCCTTCGTGCCAGTCTTGGCGATCCGCGCGCCAGACTTTAGCAGCCGTACTGGTCTTGCCTACGATTTCTATGATTTCTCCGGGAGAGAGCTGAAGCTTAAGAAGCGTATCTGGATCGAGCCGTGCAATACCTCTTCCTGAATCGTTCGGGTATGCTTTGGCAACTTTTAACTGAATCTCTAGAGGCATACGATCAAAACCTAAGCTTATATGATAACATGGGTGATATATAAGGGTGGCTAAAGAGCTCCGTTTGCATACGTTATGACAATACTTGCATTTCAGCCTTTTTCTGGCGCTTCAGGGGATATGCTCGTCGGAAGTCTCATCGATCTTGGCGCCGACGCATCCGCCGTTCGAGAGAGCATGGAAGCTGCTGCCAACGTCGACGTTGAGATCTACGAGGTGAGCAAATCGGGCATACGTGCAACGCAAGTCACCATCGTCGCCGAGGCGGGGCCGCTTGCTTATCGAGAGCTTATGAACGTGCTTAAATCTTGCGAGCTCAGTCCACATATAGTCGCTGACGCGAGTGCGATATTTGAGATTATTGCGAACGCAGAAGCAGCCGTACATGGTGTTCAAAAAGAAGAGCTCGAGTTCCACAAAATAGGTGCTCGGGATGCCATTGCAGACGTAGTCGGTGCTTGCACGGCCATGTCACTTCTCAACGTTGACTCAATATTCACAACCCCCATATTCGTTGGCGGTGGGTCGTTAGAGACCGATCACGGGCTTCTCCCGATCCCGGCTCCTGCAACTGCCGCAATACTAGCCAAATACCACTTGATAACTCGTGGAGGGCCTGTGGAAGGAGAGCTGCTGACCCCAACGGGTGCAGCTATTCTCGCCTTTTTTACGGGAATTTCAGACGTTTTTTTGCCCCAAATGACCATTGAACGCGTGGGTTATGGCGCAGGATTTCACGACTTTTCTCACCCAAACGTTCTGCGTGCTACGCTTGGTCAGAGCGATGAGGGTCTGCTTGAAGATGATGTCCAAGTGCTCGAAACTAACGTGGACGACGTGACAGGAGAGGTGCTTGGAAATCTGGTCGAGGGGCTCCTCGAAATAGGCGCTCTGGACGTTGCAATAGTGCCCACGACCGGGAAAAAAAGCAGAACCGGGCATCTTATCCAAGTGATAGCCCGCCCCGCCGACTCCAATAGATTGACAAAAAAGATAATCGAAGAAACGGGCAGTTTGGGCGTGCGGATCATGCCGACGCGTCACAGACTCATAGCTTTACGGCGCAGTGAAGCCGTAACGGTTCGTATCGGTAGCGAGTCCCACACAATCAGCGTAAAAGTTGCCACAGATCAACACGGCACTGTACTAAACGTCGCTGCTGAGTTTGACGACGCTGCGAAACTTGCCAAAAGACTCGGCATCCCAGTCAAACACGTTATCAGGGTAGCTGAACAAGAGGCTTGGGCTCGACTTAACAGCAGTTAGCACGTTTGATTCTGTTTTGTACGTTTATGCTCAGTTAACGCCTCTGTAATCGTTATTTCACCTATCGCAACTCTTTTCGCAAGCTGTCTCGAGATCGTTGTTCGCCCTTCTGAGAGTTCCCTACTCCTCTCTTGAATCCACCTTATCTCGCCCTTCGAAGGGAGGATCTCTTGGTGCCCCACGCGTACTCCTTGCGTGTACGCGATGTTTATAGCGGCGACTATGTCGGAGATCGCGGCCCCGCCCGTGCCCTTTCCGAGGTACGGAGAAGTCCCGCTTTCATCGACGAGTTCGACTGGTATCCCCTGGGCCACTAACGAGTTTGCTAAACGCATGCTCGCGAGGCGAGCCCCATGTCCAATTCGTACAAGTATGTCAGAATATGTCTGCTTGATTCTCTCTATTACGCCAACGGCCTGCCCCACGGGAACACGATAAACCGCTTCGACGATACCATTAGAGAGAACAGCAATACCAGGCTCTTCCCCCGGATCAATGCCGATAACGGCGCACCCACGAAAAGCGCCATTCCTAAGAAGTCTGATTGCTTCATTCACCGTCGTCTCAGGATCAGACGCCACTACAACGTTGGGAAAGGTGATCGCGCTCGCCTCCTCTTTAGAAGTTATCACGACGCCGATTTCACGCCCTATCGCGTCGCTTGGCGCAATAGTTACAAATTTAAGCCCCTTTTCGCGAAGCGTTTTGGTTATGTCCTGGAAAAGCGCGAAGTCCGTAGTTGCTAGGGCGATGTGAATTCTTGCCCCTCCACTCTGTAGTTGAGGGACGAACCTTTATAACCCTAACTCTCCATTAGGCTGTAGTTAACGACAATCGCGTCGTTTCTCTCTATCGGATTTGCTTTGAGGTTCTAAACACTGATGCTTTATCCTAGCACCTGCCACAATCTAGATGCCCTGATTGGTGGTGGATTTCCGACTAGAGCTATTTCACACATTTTCGGAGAGCCGGGAAGCGGAAAAACTACGTTAGGTATACAGCTTGCTATAAACGTCATTAGACGCGAAAAGCGCGTCATTTTTGTTGCTGCCGACAAGTTTCCAGGAGAACGATTCGCCCAAATCGCCGGAACTGACGTGGGATCCATCGGTCAGAGACTGCTCGTCTTCGAGGTGAAAAGCTTCGACCAGCAGCGTGCGACGCTTCGCAACATTAAGAGAATAGCAAAGGAGAATGTGGGGCTTGTCGTTCTCGATGCGGCAACGACGCACTATCGACTGGAGCAGTCAAAGAACACTGAAAGTGCGTTGCAGCACGCCCTCGTTAATCAACTGCTTTTGCTACTCGGATTAGCGAAGAAATTCGATCTGGGCGTGGTTGTAACCAACCAAGTCTACGCCGACATCGATACCAAGGAAGTGTTGCCCGTTGCAGGGTATCTAATTGACAACCTGTCGAAAGTCGTTGTGCAATTTGCAAAAACCGATGGCGGGCGGCGGTGTGCGATCGTGAAAAAACACCCGACGCAGCCGCGCGATGCACACACGTGTTTCAAAATTACTGGCGATGGGCTCTCAGATGCCTAACCTCTCTTAAGGAGATAAGTACCTGTATAGACCAGTTCTGCAGGCCCCTCCATAAACGCACCATCTTTTTTCAACGAAATTTTTAAAGAGCCGCCTAACGTGTTCACAGTCACCCTCGTGCCGATCAGACCCATCTGGTTCGCAACGGCAGCGGCGGCGACGGCACCCGTTCCGCAGCTGAGCGTCTCGTGTTCGACGCCGCGCTCGTATGTGCGAACAAAGAGCGTGTTGCCGTTTATCTTAACAAAATCGACGTTAGCACCATGCGGAAATATGGGATCAAAGCGAATCTTTGCTGCCAAATCGGCAATATCGTCGTCAGCTACGTCGTCAAAGACTATCGCGTGAGGAACACCAGTGTTGACGGCAGAGACTACAACGCCGTGCATATTTTCGACGAATACATCGCCGGTTCCCCGGGCCGGTATTGCTGAGCGCGCAAACTGAGGCTTGCCCATGTCGACGATCACTGAGGTTTTCTTAGCCGTGACTTTCCGAATTCCTGCCTTAGTCTTCACTGTGACCGTGCCGCGCTTGACGTAACCAGCGTCAACTGCGTATAAGGCCAGGCACCTGATGCCGTTGCCGCACATCTCCGCTTCGGAGCCGTCAGGTTGAAACAACCGCATGCCAAGATCGGTAGTGCTTGGTCGCGATAGAAAAAGAACCCCGTCAGCACCTATCCCAAATCTACGATCACATGCCTTTACAGCGAAACTTGACTTGCTTTTGACTGAGCCGTCCTTGCTTTCGTCAACGATGATGAAGTCGTTGCCATTGCCGTGCATCTTGACAAATGGTATCGTTTTCATGTTAGATCCTTAGAGCAAGTGGGGGGGGATATCTTGACCGACCAGCAGACCCCCATAAGATTCTCTCGCTCGTATAATTTCCGCCTCGCCCTTGTTAACAAGAACTTCGCTTGCACGTGTCCGACCATTGTACTGAGAGCTCATGGCAAACCCGTAAGCCCCAGTGTCGAGTACCGCGATGAGATCTCCCTTTTCAACGCGGGGAAGGCGCCGATCTCTCGCTAGGATGTCACCGCTTTCGCAGATCGGACCGACGATTGTGTACGTGTGATCGGACGTTTGTGCGAGCTTGTTTGCTACGATCACCTCGTGGTACGAGCCATACAAGGTCGGGCGGAGTAGCAAGTTGAACCCTGCGTCAACACCTACAAAAGTACTGTAAGCCTCTTTGACGGTATTTACCGCACAGAGCAGAATGGAGGCATCTCCAACGACGTATCTTCCCGGTTCAAGCACGAGCTTGGGACGGATGCCAAGGGCGCTAGAGCGCGTGAAAAAGATCGGGAGCACTGTGTTAGCGAGGTCGAACGGGGTCGGAGCCGTGCCCGTGTATGGTATACCGAGCCCACTGCCAATATCGACAAAATCAAGTTCAAGATGAAGCTCTTTTTTAAGCCCCTCAACGAGATCCATCATTCGCATCATCATTTCTGCGAATGGACTAAGCTCGAGTATCTGTGAACCGATGTGGCAATGAATACCTACGGGTCGGACGCCCTCAAGAGATAGCGCTTCGACGTAGCACGCTAGTACCTTATCATGCGGGATTCCAAACTTCGATTGCGCCAAGCCGGTGGCAACTTTTGGGTGTGTGGCTGGCGATACGTCTGGGTTGACCCTAAAGGCAATTTCTACCTCTTTGTTAGCTTCTGTGGCGATTCGGGCGAGAGCTTTCAGTTCATCAAGTGAATCGACAGAGACTCGAACGCCGGTTTCGCACGCCATGCGAAGTTCAGCATCAGTTTTTGAGTTGCCATTAAAGAGGATACGTTCAGGGGGGATCCCTGCAAGAAGGGCGGCGTACAGCTCACCGTCGGAGAAGACATCGGCGCCAGCACCCTCTTGCGCGAGCACGCGCAGCACGGCGAGGTTGCCGTTGGCCTTTGCGGCATAGTAGACGTCCGCGTCAGGGAACGCGGCTGCAAAGCGTCTGTAGTTGCTTCGAATGCGCCTCTCATCGACGACGTATAGCGGCGTGCCGTGCTCTCGCGCGAGATCGACAACGTCGGCGCCACCAATCGTAAGGTGCCCCTCCTTCTCGCCAAGGTGATCGCGCGTACCGAAATTCATCTCAGACAACCTCCTCAAGCCGTCTTACTGCTTCTTTAATCGTATTAACAGGCACTGTTAATGCAAATCTAATGTAGCCCTCGCCATATTCTCCAAAGCCAATGCCCGGCGTAGCAACAATTCCTGCGTCTAGCAGCTTCAGAGAGAAGTCCAGTGACGGACTTCCATCTGGGACTAAAGCCCAGACATAAAACGTCGCCTTTGGCTTCTCGACGGACCAGCCGATGTTCCTCAGACCGTCAACTAGCGCATCCCTCCGTTCGACGTAGAGTTTTCTAAGGGCGTTGACCGTGTCCTGTGGTCCCGTCAAGGCCATAATCCCGGCTTCCTGTACCGCTTGGAACGCGCCGGAGTCGAGGTTCGACTTGACCTTTTTGAGGCCCGCGATGACATCAGCGTTCCCCACTGCAAAGCCCATTCGCCAGCCTGTCATGTTGAACGCTTTAGAGAGGCTGTTGATTTCAATTCCTACTTCCATCGCACCGGGGACTGAAAGAAACGACGGCGCTGCATACCCATCAAACGTCAGCTCCATATAGGCGGCATCGTGACACACGATAACGTCGTTGTCTTGAGCATAGTCGACGACCGTTCTAAAAAAGGCTTCGTCAGCAACAGCTGCAGTGGGGTTATTCGGATAGTTTATAAAGAGCAACTTAGCATCTGGTGCCGCTTTCTCTATGTCAGGCAAGAAACCATTGTCGGCAGTTAGCGGCATCGTTATCGGTTTACCGTCAGCTAAGATAGTTGCGATTTTGTAAACAGGATATGCAGGATCCGGAACGAGCACTTTGTCCCCTTGATTGACGAAAGCTAAAGGCAGATGTGCGAGGCCTTCCTTTGACCCAATTAGCGCCAATACCTCGTTTGCCGGATCGAGGTCGATGCGTTTCTTCGCGTACCACTCGCCTACCGCTTCTCGATATGTCAGCATGCCCTCCGAGGAGGGGTACCGATGATTCGCTCCTTTATGCGCAGCGTGCACGAGTGAGTCGACGATATGAGCGGGCGTCGGCTGATCGGGATCGCCCACGCCTAGATCAATGATATCGATTCCCTGTGCCTCCTTTTCTGCCTTTCGCGCATCGATTTGTGCGAAAAGGTACGGAGGCAGCACGTCGAGTCTCGTTGAATATTTACTGGTCGAGTTCGCCATGTGTCTACCTTGTTGACAGCTGCAAGCCTGGTACGCTCAAGCGCAGCTTTTTAAAACGCTGAAACATCTAAACAGCCTGCGAGAACTTATATTCGCTCATCTTTATTGAGGTTGCTTTTCGAATAAAGATTTATTGGGGGCACTTATGTGCGAACCAAGATGTGCTCCCGTTCACTATGAGCTGCAAGCTAGTATGCAAACCTTTATTTTCTAGAAGATTTCCATATAGGCGAGAGCTGATATAAT
This sequence comes from Methanobacteriota archaeon, assembly GCA_963719035.1. Lineage (GTDB taxonomy): Archaea > Halobacteriota > Bog-38 > Methanoflorentales > Methanoflorentaceae > Methanoflorens. The sequence continues at coordinate 180,315 of CAVRAO010000006.1, forward strand.
GAATAATCGCAATCTAATTGTCACGCTAGCGGTTGTGGCGCTGTTAACAGTAGCAGCGACGACAGCGGGCTGCGCGACTAATACCACTCCTTCGCCAACTCCGATCCCTGCGACGCAGACGACGGTTGGGAACAATACGACGTTTTCGAGCGGTGCGGGTTTCAACATCACGTATCCAAAAACTCTTAAGACAGACCAGTCTACGGATACAAAAACTCCCGTTAGAATCTACATCTATCTGGATCCAAAAGAGGTAATTGACGGTGTTCTAGTAGGGACAGAAGGCCTTACTGCCGGTCAAACGCTAAACGACTTCGCAAATGCCAAGGTATTTAATCTTAAGAATAGCAGCAACGCAGGGCTCTACAAGAATTTTACGCTCAACGAGACCAATTCAACATTTGCTGGAAAACCTGCGCGCACTGTCGTTTTTTCGGGAATTCTTCCCATCCAGTACAACAAGACAACGGCGAAAAACGTATCAGTTAAAGAGATGCAAACGTTCGTCGTCAATAATAATATAGGGTATGTTATAACGTACAAAACTGTTTCCAGCGACTACGACAAGTATCTAGCGCAAGCACAACGAATAATGAACTCATTTGTGCTGACGTAGGCCCAATATTTTGCAGGGTAGCGAGCAATATTCTCTCTACCCTAACTTTTTCTCGCCCGGAGCACTTTCTTTGTCTAGCTAATACCAGGTTTCCAAAACTTAGCGCACGCGAAAACTTGTGAAATAAAACCCAGTTCTGGCTTTTTAAAAAAAAGCGATTGTAAGAAGCGCTGGCCGTCCAAACTGAACAGCCAGCTGACTTACTTGGTCGTATAGACCAATACTTACGTTATAAAACAGTTCCGATGTTATGCTGTGTTGTTTGATTTGGCCGGTCACCTCACAAGGTTTAGTTGATAATTCGTGCGCTTCAATCCTATTTGTATTTTTTCATTATTAATCGTGAATGATAGCGAACATCGACAAGACTTGAGCGGTTTAACGCGGGTATCGTTCTATATACTCATCAACCACTGCCAGTGGCAAAACCATTATCACACCAGGCATTTATCCTGCTTTCGAGGGAGTCGCCATTGAACTAACACATCAAACCTTACGTGCACTCACAGCGTATCATCGAGATAATCATACGATAAGTGAGAATCCACTATCTGGGTCTTGCCACTAGCGAGGGCTTCTTTAGTCTTGCTAAAACCAGCGTCACGTATAAGCGTCGTACCATTTCCTATCTCAAAGGCTTGGTGCGCATCACTTGCCCCTATGATGGGCTTGCCATATTCACGAGCGAGTTGTTGCGCGAGAGCGTTGCTTGAGGCGCTCGTTTTTGAATTGAAACCCTCAATGAGATCAACTTGTGGAATCACGTCGCCGCTCAACAAGTTCTTGCCGAATCGGAACGGATGTGCCCACAAAACTAACCCTCCCTGCACCTTGATCTCCGTGATTACATCCGCCGTTTTTGTCGACTCAATTTCTTCCTCTAAAAACAACCCTATTAGATCCGCTTTATCATCCGTTTCAACCTCGGAGCCGACGATTACCAAAAAATCAGGATCGTTATTTAGCTTGCGCGTTTCAATTCCGCCTTTGATTGTCAGGTGATCGCTAACTGCGATCCCGTCCAATCCCTTTTTCTTCGCGACTTTGAGAATAATTGCCGGTTCCATTGTACAGTCACCGGAATATTTTGAGTGAATATGGAGGTCAAAAATCAATTTTGTATTCTCCCAGACGGATTTTTTTGCACATTTTAGTCAAAGTAATTATACAACTGACACATTTAAGCTGCAAACAAAAGGCGCTCAATGAGGAATTTGTAACTTTCGCCACCTCAGGTTACTACAACGGAAGGCCCATCTCAGGGAAATGCGGTTAAGACGAGGCCTCTTATATTTACAGAACGAAAATGTAAGTCGCATTTTGATGTCTGTCAATCCTCGGCGCCCGAATTCACCTCGCACTTTGATAGTCATCTTAACAAAGTTAAGTGGACATTTGTAAGCAGAGGATCAATTTAACTACCTTAGTTTTCTCTTTAATCGAAGTACTTTTAGCGCTGAGATGTCCTGATTCCAACAACGCACAGCCGAAATTAGATAGAGTACGTGAAAAGTCGCTGCTATACTGACAAGATTCCCCTCGAATAATAAAGACGTGCGGAGTACCGATTAATATCGGACTACGCCTATAAGCGTGTAGCACATGGATTTAAAGGACTTGCCCGAAACAATTACCCATTTTTATCCTCATCCCGGCTTCACGGAACTCTATCCACCTCAAGCTGAAGCGATAGCATGTGGACTGCTCGACGGTGCAAGCTTAGTTGTCGCTACGCCTACTGCCTCTGGAAAGACGCTATTGGCAGAGTTTGCCATGCTCAATTCGATTTATCAAGGCGGCAAGTGCCTCTACATCGTGCCGCTAAAGGCGCTAGCTTCAGAAAAGTTCGACAGGTTTTCGCTATTTGCCGCGTTTGGCGTCAAAATAGGCATCTCAACTGGAGACTATGACGTTCGTGACGACAAACTTGGGCATAATGATATTATCGTGACGACTTCAGAAAAGGCGGATTCACTGCTACGAAATGGCGTGGAGTGGATGCGTACGTTGGGCGTTATCGTGGCTGACGAAATCCATCTGCTGGACTCTATGGATCGGGGTCCAACGCTTGAAGTAACGCTCACTAAGCTCAAAAAACTGAACCCCCTTGCCCAGATACTCGCCCTCAGCGCTACCGTTTCTAACGCAGATGACATCGCGCATTGGCTTAGCGCGCAACTCGTCCGAAGCGACTGGCGACCTGTGGCGCTGCACGAAGGTCTCTACCTTGTAGAAAGTGCTACCATCACGTTTGTGCAAGATACGCTTCAACGAAGTACCTCGAAAAAAGCCATTTCCGATGGTTCGGCCGACCCCCCTATTGCACTAGCGATCGACACCATTGCTGACGGTGGGCAATGTCTGGTCTTCGTTAACACGCGGAGAAACGCCGAAAGCCTCGCAAAGAAAATGGCGTCCGCGATGAAATCGCTACGGCATGATTGCGCGGAGTTAGCAGCAAAGATCCACGGAGATACCGCAATAGAGGAAAAACTCAAGTATTGCGTGCAGAACTCGGTCGCATTCCATCACGCGGGGCTTTCAAGCGATGATCGTAAACTCGTCGAGGCAGGGTTCCGAGAGAACTGCATAAAGGTCATTGTCGCTACCCCCACGCTGGCATCAGGACTAAACCTTCCCGCCCGAAGAGTGATTATTAGAGACTACAAACGTTATGATGCAAACTATGGCATGACGAATATCCCTGTGCTCGAATATAAGCAGATGGCAGGACGCGCAGGAAGGCCTGGATTCGATTCTTACGGGGAGGCAATACTCATAGCAAAATCACCAAACGAGTGTGAGGCGCTTGCAGAGCACTATATTCTGAACGAGGCAGAAGACGTCATATCTAAGCTCGGCACAGAGACCGCCTTACGCGTGCACGTGCTCTCGACCATTTCTAATGGTTTCGCACGCACAAGAGATGAGCTCGAACGATTTTTTGGTGCAACGTTCTTTGGATTTCAGCAGCAGAGTTCACTGAACCTCACTTCATACGTCATCGACAGCGTATTAGCGTTTTTAGCGCATGAGGAGATGATAGTCGACTTCGGAGGACATATCAAAGCCACCTCATTTGGACACCTCGTATCCAAGCTATATATTGACCCACTGTCCGCCGTGAAGATCAGACGAGGACTTGAAAATGCTGAGAGCGCCTCTGACGTTGCGCTTCTTCAGCTCATTTGCTCAACCCCGGACGTTAAGCGTCTGTATATGCGTAACAGAGACTATCATTCGGTGACTGAATTTGTCAATAAGCACATTGACGAGTTCTTGGTCGAAATTCCTGATCGGTTTAGAGACGTCGATTATGAGTGGTTCCTTTCTGAGGTTAAAACAGCCATGCTCGTTCACGATTGGATCAATGAGGTAAGTGAAAAAGAGATTACTGAGAACTACAACGTCGGGCCGGGAGACATTAGAAATCTCGTAGACACCGTGCAGTGGATAAGTCACGCGCTCGCGGAACTCGCCGCCTACCTCAAAGTGCCTTCAAAGAGACAGGCACGGGAGCTTACCGAACGCGTCCAGTTTGGTATAAATCGCGAGCTCCTTGATCTCGTACAGTTGAAAAACATCGGCCGCGTGCGTGGCCGAAAGCTCTTCGATGCCGGTTTCTCAAGCCGTAAAGATGTCAAAAATGCTGCGTTTGAGGCGATCGCAACACTTCTTGGTCCAGCAATAGCCGCAGATGTCTTTGAACAACTTGGATCCGCTCAAAAATTGGCAAAAGGAAAAGATCAACCCGCAGAACAACGATTTTTCAAGAGCGACTGAAGCAAACCATGCGTTATGAAATTCTTGCCGGAAAAGCAACAATTGAAAGCGTTGAGGCGTTTTTACACGATATTGATGCAATTGCACGGTCAAGCAACGCGGCGATTCAAGCTGTTGACGCCTCAAAAGTTGCAGATAGGCAGCATGTTGAAGATGCTGTGCGTCAGTCACTCAGGTCTTTTGCAGATGGGCGCAACATCGCTACGAACCTCGGTGTTGAGATCCTCCTTCACCTAAGTGCTTGCCGACAAATTCAAAAAGCGCTCAATTTCGGCCTTCAAAAAGGAGAGAGAGACGTTTTGTTCATTATCGTAGGCACGAAGACGGCAATTGAAAGAAGTGCTCAGAAACTTAACCAATTGATAGTCGTCGATCCTCGCGTGATCGATTATCGTGAGGCAAAACGCGAGGCATTGATGCAGACGTTCAACATCACGGAAGAAGAAGTCAGAGCCGTTGGGGGGTTCCACAGAATTCCGGAATTGGTGCGTGAGCGACTCGCGCTATTTGACGCGTTCAAATAACTAATAACCTTTTCGAGAGAACCAATGCTATTTTACGACAATGTGAAGCAATACACATAATTAGTCTTTGATGAGAAAAAGCGGCGCGCTGCTGAGCCACGATATTTGCGCAAACAATCATAACACAAAACTTAAGATTGAAAAGCAAAGCCTCACTCGTATGCGGCTTTACTCTGCAAACGCGAATCGTGGATTCTGATGAAAACGGTAGTTGCTGTACTCATTCCGACGCTCAATGAAGAGGCCACCATCAGCCGTGTAATTGATAGAGTTCCTGTTCACGCGCTCTCGAACGACGGATACGACACCGCCATCTACGTTATCGATGGAAGATCAGAAGATAGGACACAGCAGAAGGCACTCGAAAAAGGCGCAGAGGTGTTGCTCGTTACGCAGCCAGGAAAAGGTGCGGCAGTGCAACATGCATTTTCATCAATTAGCGCAGATTTCTTCATTATGATCGACGGAGATGATACCTATCCCCCCGAGCGAATTACGGATTTCGTGCACCTTCTGCGTACGTATGACGTTGTAATCGGCTCCCGTCTAATCGGCCGTATCGAGGACGGAGCTATGACGCGAACAAACCTGTTTGGCAATCGTATACTCACGGTCTTAGCACGCGCGCTTTTCAAAAAAGAGATAACTGACGTGTGTTCCGGATTCTGGGGCTATCGCAAACACGTCATTGATCGCATGGATCTTAATGCACGCGGATTTGAGATCGAAGCAGATATGTTTGTCGAATGCGCGCGTCTTCGCTTTAGCATAGGAGAGGTCGCGATTGATTATAAAAAACGGGTCGATCGACCAAAGTTGAGTTCGATCAGCGATGGACTTAAGATAAGTTTTTTTTTGATAACGCGATGGGTGACTCTTGATCGGGGGGGAGGGCCGTAAGAATCGCTTACGTGATGGATGCAATTTACCCATACAACGTGGGGGGGGCGGACAAACGTCTGTGGGAACTGGCACGTAAGCTTGCTGAAAACAGTGAGCACGAAGTGCATATTTACGGTATGAAATGGTGGCAAGGGCCTGATACGATCGTGACTGACAACGTGCACCTGCACGGCGTTTGCAAGGTTCGTGAACTGTACAACGAAGACGGCGTTCGCTCGATAAAGGAGGCGTTGATATACTCGTTGAAAGTCTTGCCGCCCCTCCTAAAGGCCGATTATGACGTGATAGACTGCAACCAATTCCCTTATCTCCCGTGTTTCTCTGGCAAAATCGCCTCCATAATTAAAAGAAAACCGTTAGTGATCACGTGGTTAGAAGTGTGGGACACCTATTGGCGTTCATACCTCGGTACTATCGGGGGCAGCGTTGGCAGAATGATAGAACGACTGACGATGCGTCTTCCTGACGGCATTGTCGCGATATCTCAAAAGACAAGAATGGATCTTATAAGACGCGGCAAAGTCAAACCAGAGCGCATTGATGTCATACCGGTCGGTATTGATCTCGAGCGCATCGTCAAGATCACACCCGCCCCGAAAAGTACTGACGTGCTGTTTGCCGGGCGTCTTATTTACGAGAAACGGGTCGATTTATTGCTGAACGCGGTAGCCATTGCAAAAAAGGAAATTCCAACGATTACTTGCGCGATTGTTGGGGATGGTCCCGAACGAGGCTTGCTCGAAGACCTTGCTATTAAGCTCGGGATAGTAGAGAATGTATTCTTTACCGGCTTCGTCGATCAAGATGGGCTTACCGCGTACATGAAGGCATCAAAGGTATTCGTCCTTCCATCGATTCGTGAGGGGTTCGGACTTGTTATCATCGAAGCCAACGCTTGCAGGTTGCCTGTGATCAGCATGAGCCACGATATGAGTGCTGCCCGAGAGCTCGTTAAAGATGGCGTCAACGGTTTCCTCGTCAGCGACATCTCGTCTCGTGAAATCGCAGAGGCTATTGTTAAGCTCGTCATGGACGACGCACTACGAGAACGACTTGCCGAAAACGGGTTTGCTATGGCGAAGAAATACGCGTGGTCGGACATCTCAAAAAAGATTATAGATACATATAAGAAATTAAGCAGCTGACAGAGTGTCACGTAAAAACTGATCGACCTGTGCTAGCTAACTCTCTTCTGACACTAGTTCGTAAACGTATGCAAGAATAACCCTTCATGAAAGCCCTGATCGTTTCACCGTATTATTCCGGCGTTGGTGGATTACAGCAGTACCTGGTACAGAATTGCGGTTGGATTGCACGATGCGGGAGTTGACACGACCGTGGTAACAAGTTCTCGCGTTCTACAGAGACCGGGCCCTTCGGTCATCACACTTCCGCAACTTACTACAGTTTCTAACACACCGTTTAGCTTGCGCTGGTTTGGATCTATCAAGAGGATTATCAAAGATCTTGACCCTGACATAGTAAATGGACACCTCCCGGTACCTTACATGGCCGATGTCGCTGCGAGGGAATGCGGCGGTCACCCGTTTGTCCTGACGTACCACAACGACGCCGTAGGCATCACTCCCTTTACCAAGCTTCTAGTGCGCAGTTACTACGATATCTTAGGGAGAGGGACCATCAGGCGTGCGAGTCGCATTATTGCCACTTCTCAACGCTACGCCGAACGGTCTCCGTACCTTAAGGGGTTCGGTCAAAAAACTGCTATCGTCCCCCCCGGCGTCGATCTAGCGACATTCAATCCAGACGTACATTCCGGCTTTCTAAGAGACACTTACGGCCTCGAAGGGTCTATCATCCTCTTTGTCGGGCAGCTAAGCAAAACGCATCGGTTTAAGGGGCTCTCCATTCTCATTCGCGCGCTACGACAGCTCGATCCAAGCACGACGCTTGTGGTCGTCGGCGGGGGGAACTGGTTCTCACACTACAAAGCGGACGCAGAAAACGCCGGGGTTGCTGATCGGGTCGTTTTCGCTGGAATCATATCAGAAGAAGAGCTGCCTCTTTACTATCGGGGCGCAGACCTCACTGTGCTTCCCACTTACACTGATGCAGAAGGTTTTGGTATGGTCTTAGCCGAAGCGAATGCGTGTGGCAGGCCCGTTGTTGGGACGAACGTCGGGGGTATTCCATCGGTAATTCAAGACCAACATAACGGGTTGCTCGTAGAACCGGGAGATCTGCATGGGCTCGTACAAGCGATCAGAGCTGTATTAAGTGACGGTAAGCTCGCTGAGATGCTCGGCCACAATGGTTTCGAGAAGATCCGCAGCGAGTTCACGTGGGATCACGCAGTTTCTCGCACGATGAAAGTCTACGATGGCTTAATATACGCTTAGCTCAAAAATTTAGACGGAAAACAGACTGAGATACATTTTAAAGCGTTGACCTCGAGGTAATGTTTTATGAGAATTTGTATGGTGTCCAATCTTTACCCGCCATACGTTCTCGGTGGCGCTGAATTATACGTCCAGCATATTACAAAAAAGCTAAGCGCTCAGCATGATATCTCTATAATAACTACAGCTCCGTTCGGCACAGACAACGCCTCAGTTTCAAATCTAGAAGGCGAAGAAAAAGAATCGATCTACCGGTTTTACCCGCTGAACCTCTACTCGACTTATAATTATGCGCTTAAGTCCATATTTATCAAGCCAATCTGGCACCTCATCGACGTGTGGAACCCCCACGTCTATATTTTCGTAAAGGAGGTGTTAAAGCGGGAGATGCCAGAAGTCGTACATGTGCACAATTTTAAGGGGATGTCGGCATCGGTGTTCAGTGCCGCCAACGATTTGGGTATTCCCGTCATTCACACCGTACACGACTACGACCTTATCTGCCCTAAGACGACAATGCTGACAAGAACAAATGCCTCTTGCGTGACCCCCCACAGCTTGTGTCGCATCTATCGGTGGCTTTCCAAGCGCATTGCTCTGACAACTGTTATCGCTCCGTCTGATTTTATGCTTAAAACCCTTTCTAGCTATGGACTCTTCCCCGATGTGCCAAAGATAATGCTCCCGCTTGGCATCGAGGAGGGCGAACCGGTACCAAGAGTGAGCACTGGCACGTTTGATGTACTCTATGTCGGACGTCTGGGAAAACACAAAGGAGTCGACACCCTCATCGAAGCAATGAAAGGCTTAGATCTCAGGAATGCTCGACTGCACATAGTCGGGCAAGGCAGCGACAGGACACGTCTCGAGCGTGTTGCACACGACGATTCACGAGTTATCATCTATGGCTTTTTAGCCCCCGATAAGCTCCGAAAGCTCTACAGCATAGCTGATGTCGCTGCGGTTCCATCGATCTACAATGAGCCCTTCGGACTCGTTATCCCTGAATACTATCAACATGGCATCCCTGTCTTAGGCAGCCGCGCAGGAGCGCTTCCTGAGCTCATCACCGATGGATATAACGGCTACCTCTTTGAGCCTAGCGACGTTGCAGCACTCACTGCTTTTCTGAGAATATTATCGAGTGATTCGAGACTCCTTAGTGAACTCAGCACGAACGCACGCAGGTCTTCAAAGGCTTTTGACCTGCGAGGTCACGTGCATAAGCTCGAAGCGATATATGCAGATGTCGCCTTACGCCAAAGTTCTCCAATTGCGTGCTGAGCAACGAGTAAAAAACTAACTATCGAGGTTCGCGTGGATATTCTTTCAATAACCGTTCATTACGGCTTGTCTAAGCCTTCAAGCGGCGGGCAGAACAGGTACTCTCACATCATTCAAGAGCTTAGCAGGCGCGGAAACAACGTGATAGTGCTCGAGCCTCAAATCTTTTTTGATGCCAGCGACGTGGAATGCGCCAAGATCTATACATATCCAAAATACTCAATATTCGGAAGAAGTTTGAACCTCCTTAAGGACTTAGATATCTGGTTCCTTATCAAACTAATAAAGATTTTTCGACGCGAGCACATCGACTTGATTACTATTGACAGTCCTTACGGCGCTTTGGCAGTTAGACTCGCAGGTAAACTAACCAAGAATGAAGCGCCAATCATCTACAGTTCTCACAACGTCGAATCTAGATTCACGAGCGAAGTTACGCCGCAATTTACGCAATTATCGCATCTAGAACGAAAAATAATACCTCAGTATGTAACCGCAGTAGAGAGACTGACTACGAGACACTTAGTGAACCACCTAACTGCAGTGAGTGATGCAGACGCAAGACTGTTTCGCAGAAAATATGGCCTCAGCAAAGACAAGATAACCGTGATTCCCAGCGGTTGTCAAATTAAGCCCCAACTTGAGAAGCAAGCAAAAAAGCGCCTGAGGGCGGAAATGGGCTTGGATCCTGATTCTGTAATCGTTGTGTTTCACGGCACCTATTCTTTCCCACCAAACAAAGAGGCGATCGAAACGATCATCGACGGCGTAGCGCCTGAGTTTGAAAATGACGAATCAGTCTTATTTGTGCTATATGGAAGTGACGTTCCCAAATTTGAGCGAGCTAACGTGAGGTCTTTCGGTTTTGTTGAAGACTTACACCAAGCCGTTTCTATAGCGGATATCGCATTGGTGCCCTTGAGAAGTGGGAGTGGCACAAAGCTAAAACTGTTCGATTACATGAATGCGGGCTTACCTATAATCACGACATGGAAAGGTATTGAAGGGGTACGAGTTAACGAAAATGAACACGTTATTATCGTCGACACTATAGACAGAGAGATGGTAGAGTCCATCAAGTACCTCGTGCAAAACCCTCAAGAACGCGAGAGGCTTGGGTTGAACGCTCGGAGACTTGCTGAGGACGAATATAGCTGGGGTGTTATCGGAGATAAATTGGATAGCACCTATCGAGGGGTCGAAAAACAAAGAGCTCGTAGATAGAGGAATAGTTAATGAAAAAGCCAGCTCGCGGTCGCTTTTCACCGTGGCTGTCAGTTTTTGTTTCTATAATTACAACGTCACGTTCTGCCGATTATGCTCTTAATGACGTCAACGTCTTGCTTCGTGAAGGTTCTAAGTGCGATTAGAGTGGCGAAGTACACCCACACAACGACGCCGAATATGATGAAGATGTTGATTGGCCTGAGATAATACGCTACGACTGCTACCACCAATGACCCGACCAGCGGTTTGAGCACGACCCGCTGCACCTGAATGAAGCACAGACTCTTCGAAGCGTAGTAGAAGCAGATAGAAAACGTGGTGAGCTCAGTTGCTACCATGACGTAGCTTGCGCCAATGTAGCTGAACGCGGGGATGACAAGAAGATTGAGAACGATATTCACCACCACACCTAATCCGGTGGCATACATCACTACACGCTGCAAATTTATCGACGTCAGCGTTGTTGTAAGCACGAAATTAAGAAACAGAATAGAGACTGACCAGATGACGACTTGCAGCACGACGGCCGAGTTATAGAACTGGCCGCCATAAACGATGTCGATGACCTTGTCTGCGAGCACCGTCGTGCCGAATGCGAGCGGAAGCCCGAGGATGAGCATGTAACGGAACGACTCGTTGTACACGATCTTTGTGAGGTCCCGCGAAGAGACGTGGAGCGTAGACATGACAGGGAAGAGCGCTCCCATGAACGCCGCTGGCACAAACGTCAATGAAAACGCCATGGTATACGCGGCGTTGAACCATCCAGTCGCAGCATCTCCCTGAATAAACGACAGAAGCAGCGTACTTATCTTATAATAGATAAGTGTGAAGAACACAATCAGTCCAAAGGAAGGGGCCTCACTAAGCAAATACGTCAAGAAACGCCGCTTGAGCCTAAACTTCGGACGCGCAAACCGTACTGAGGCGAGCGCGAGACTTGCCGTTAAGTTGATCAGGCTCCCGACGACGAACGCGAGGGCAAGTGCCATCAAGCCGTACCCGAGATATAGCACGATGATGCCAAGAACGACCGTCACGCTCTGTTGAACGATGTTCAGGGTGGCGTCGTACTCCATTTTTTCGTGAGCTTTGAATGTCGCTCTGACGATCTGCGCGAGAGCGGTTAGCATGTAAGCGAGGACGGCGATGTACACGATCACGGCCTTTTCCTGCGGAAGGTCCATTAAGCCCACGAGGAGGAACAAGAATCCATAAGCGACCACAGAAAGCGCCGATTCAACGAACAGGATGTTGCCAACGTAACGAGCGAGGTACATTCTTTTCCCGTGAAGTGTCCCGGATGATGAGGTTGCTCATACCAAAATCCGAGATAACGCCATAGACCTCCGCAAACGAGAAGGCAAAGGCATATATACCGTACCCTGCAGGACCGAGCGTTCGAGCGATGGCGATGGCAAGCGCGAAGCGTATCAGACGGGTAAATATATCCGCAGAAGCCAAAACTGCGGTATTCTTGAATATCCGTCTCCTCGTGCTCATCTCGAACTCATTGTTTTTTCGGCGTTGCGACACAGGGCATTTGTACTAACAACGAACGCGTTCGTTCGACGGTTTCGCAGACCGGCTGACAGCCCAAAATCCCGTGAATTGAACGCGCAAAACCCACCGCACGTGGTAGACGTTTAAATCCTCATACTTGATAAAGCATATATAATCGTACACGTATAGAACGCCAAATATGAACTTACAGAGCCTTGGGCGCCCCAGTCTCGCCTATTTGTTATTCCTTGCGTTGTGCGTACCGGTTATCGTATCGATTGGAGGGCCGATTCAGGTCTTTTGTGCTGGGGCAATCCTGTTCTTTTTCCCGGGATATTTCACGTCGCTAGCACTTCTCGCCAAACAAAGCGTCGCCGGTAGGGTCGGAACGGCGATTGGCTTCAGCTTCGTGCTCCTGGCTGTCCTCGAAGTTGTTTACACAACTCTGCTGATCCGTGGGGAGCCCCTCACCATCGTTGGGCCACTTTTCTTGTGGACAACGCTTATGTTTGTATTTAGCCTGGCATTGAAACGCGAGGAGGCATTTATCGACTTCAATTCCTTGTTTAAGCTAGACACCATCGTAATTGTTGCGATGCTCCTCTTTGGGACCTTAACCCGAATTTGGTACCCATTAACGGTTGGCACGACCCCATACTTTGATCCGCTCTACTGGGCGACACGTGCAAGCTATTTCGTCCACACGGGTTTCACCGGTATACCCTCATTTTTAGCAGGCGGCAGTGGCGACTGGATACGAGAGCGGAGCTTCGAGTTAATGACAGGATCATTCGCCATGATTGGTCACGGCTCAGTGGTAGACATAGCAATTTGGTTCGGACCGATCGTCGGCATTCTCGCTTCAATCATGCTCCTAGCGGTTTTGGAACGGCTGGGAGTAAGCCTATCGGGCAAGGTCGTTGGGCTATTTTTGTTTGGCTCCATGTCACCACTCTTTGAGGTTTTCTGGAGGACGAATATCACGATAATGCAGGTCATTGGCACTTACTTCCTGTTTCTTGGCCTTTATCTCTGCGCTTCACAAGAGGCCGGTTCGTTTCTGTCTGGCGCATTCGTGCTCGGGCTCTCGATGGATATGCACATCCTCTATGGGATCTACACTCCTTTTATATTCATTTTCGTGGTGATCGCACAGCTCATGAAACGGCAAAATACCCTTACAGCGTTAGCCTCCGTCCCCACCTATGCGATTGGGCTTATGCTCTTTGCCTGGCGGTTCCTTGAACGCGGCGTGCCGTCCAGCTTCACGCCGGGTCTCGTCACCCACAGCGCGGTGCCGTTTGCGATGCAATCGATTCTCCCTCTGTTTGCGCTTCAACTGGCGTACCCCGATCCGACATACATCCTGCTCTACGTAACGCCGCTCATCGCAGCGCTCGCGATCGTGGGGCTCGCAGGCTCTCGGATAACAACGAGTGAGTGGGAGCTCTCGCATCTCGTTCTGTTAGCGTTCGTTCTGGGCTTATTTGCCGGCTGGGTACTTTCAACGCTCTACTTCTCGTTCAACGCAGAGACTGCCGAAATATTCCGCGGGCGTGGCGTGGCGTACGCTCAGGCGGTGCTCATACCTGCCGCGGCGCTCGGAGTCTCTATGATTGAGCGATCGTTCGGACGTCGAGCGGCGCTTATCTCACCTGGTCGAGTCGCTACTGTCGTACTTATTGTGCTTATCATCTTCACCAATGCGGCGGGGGTGATAGCCACGGACAAATATACGTCCATAATTGGACAAGACGACTATAACGCGATACGGTATGTGGGACAGATTCCAAGCAACAGCACCAGGCTTGCGTTTTTCGCTAACGTTAATCCACAGGACCCGTATTTGAACGCAAGTTCCTCGCAACGCATCGCGCTCTTCTACGCCTCAAACCCGGCAGCGTTCGACAAGACACCGATGGCATATCGGGACGAGGTCTCGAACAGCACTGCGACGTTACAGGCGGCCATGCAGAGCGACAAGGGCTTCTACAATTACATAGTCCTTTCCGAGAAACTTAGCTACAGCGCTCGAAATACCCTTGATAGTTACCTCAAATCAAACGGGTACACTGTAACTACGAGGTTCGGTGACGCATACGTTTACCGTGCAGCGTCGCGATAGCGCTATCTCGTTTCTCTTGGTGCCCGCAGTATAGCCCCTTCACTTGCCGAGCTCACCGAAGCACCATAGCGTTTCAGGTAGCCACCTACGTCTTTCTCTAGAGGCTCCCATGTCGCCTTTCTCGCCGCAAGCTCGTCGTCTGTAAGGTGCGCGGTGAGCCGGTGGTTCGGTATGTCGATGGTAATCTCATCACCGTCGTGCAAGAGCCCTAACGGCCCCCCTTCAGCCGCCTCTGGCGAGATGTGTCCGATCGCAGCGCCACGCGTGCCGCCTGAAAAACGGCCGTCAGTAATGAGGGGCACCTTGAGTCCCATTCCCGAGAGTGCTGAGGTTGGCGCGAGCATCTCAGGCATGCCGGGCCCGCCCTTCGGTCCTTCGTACCGAACGACGACGACGTGCCCTTCCTTGATGGAACCGTTCAGAATGGCTCGCATTGCTTCATCTTCAGAATTGAACACACGTGCCGTTCCCGTAGAGCGGAGCATGTCGTCACTTACTCCAGCGCTCTTGACGATGGCGCCATCCGGTGCAAGGTTTCCGTATAGCACTGTTATGCCGCCTGTCGCGTGCACCGGATCGTCGAGAGGTCTTATGACATCGTCACGGTAGATGTAGGCGCCGTCGGCTATCTCATGGATGCTCATTCCTGAGCAGGTCATCTCGTTACTGAACAGCGTTCGTGCGCGCTTTATGATGCCGGGGATCCCGCCGGCCGCGTCGAGGTCACCCATCGTGTACGGGCCGCTTGGGCTCAAATATGAGATGTGCGGCGTTCGCGCGCTCAGTTCATCGAACAGCGTCAGAGGGAGCCGTATGCCCGCCTCGTGTGCTATCGCTGGGAGGTGCAGCGCGGTGTTGGTTGAGCCGCCAATCAGCATGTCGAGCGTGATCGCGTTGCGAAACGCCGCCTCAGTGACGATGGCGCGCGGCGTGACCTCGTCGCGAATGAGTTCGACTACCCGTTTGCCTGTGTTTTGGGCGATCCTACGCCGTCTAGCATCGACTGCGGGTGCCGTTGCACAATAAGGGAGTGCAAGACCAAGGACCTCCGTCAAGCATGCCATAGTGTTGGCCGTGTACAATCCCTGGCAGCTGCCGCACCCTGGACACGCTCGGTTGACAAGCTCCTCAAGGTGCGCTTCAGTCATTGTGCCGGCCTGCACACAGCCGACCCCCTCAAACGTCGACACGAGGGTGAGTTCCGTGCCTTGGTACTGCCCAGAGCGCATCGGCCCCCCCGTCACGACCATAGCAGGGAGGTCAAGCCGCAGCGCGGCCATTAACATGCCCGGAACGATCTTGTCACAAGACCCCACTAAGACCAAGCCGTCAAACTGGTGTGCTTGCGCCATGAGCTCTATCGAGTCCGCAATGCTTTCGCGCGACGGGAGGGCGTACCGCATGCCCTCATGCCCCATAGCGATGCCGTCGCAGATGCCGATTGTACCAAACTCGAACGCGACGCCTCCTGCAGTATACACGCCCTTTTTGACGAACTCAGCGAGGTCCCGCAGATGCAGATGACCGGGGACTATCTCGTTCCACGCGTTGGCGATGCCGATGAACGGGCGTTCGAGATCGTCGTCAGTAAGACCGAGCGCTTTTAGAAGCGCCCTTTGCGGTGCTCGTGCGAGCCCCCTCGTTATCTCCTTACTCCTCAGTGCCATATGCCTAGCAAATGCGTTTGAAGCTATAAAAAGGGATGTGCTGGCTGCGTGAGCTCTTCAGCAGCCTATGACGTCGGGGTTGTAACGATAGAAGATATGCTCAAACAGGAGGCACGCACGCAGGTTAACACGTAAGTCATAAGGCCCCGCGCACGAATTCCCGACTGCGGGGCTATTTGCAGGCTGAAGTCGGGGCACCACTGCAGGCGAAATCAGACTTGAAAACATCGCCGAGTTTCACAATGAGCCACGGTGACGAAACAGACGTCTTCGATATGCTCCCTACTTTTTTGGGCAACTCGCCTCTAAGTTTTTAGTAATATCAGCAAAGCCATTAGGAGCGATCAAATCGCTAGCAGTTCATGATAGACGGCCTGAGCAGTATTAACGGGGAGATACGTGTCCGTTGCGTCAACGGGCTGATGACACGCATTTTCAACCCTGGAAAGAGATAAAAGTCTCATCGATTTAACGAACGAATCCGCGATGTTCGCGAACTATGTATAACTAGTAAACGCAGGTCGCAACCAACCAAGTGCGACATCAACTAACGCTTGAACGACGCAAGTGCACTGCTATGGCAAAACAAATTATGATTGCTATTGTTAATTCAAAGGTTATTACGTCAACGCTATCGATTTTTTTGCTTGATACGACAATATATGCAGCCCAAAAGATAAGCCCTAAAACGATTCCCGAGCCTAAGAGTTGCATCACACGCTTGGATCGAACCTTAGACCATGCCCAGTCTGCCGTATTTAGCTTGTCAGATCCTATCTCAGCGCTTTCTTCAGACTCGCTGCCGTATTCAGGCCCGGTTAAGTTTTCTTCACTTATCTCTATTCTAGTCATCTTTTATGCTTTTCAGCGCGCTATCTGCTGCCTGAGCACGCTTATGATTTTTGCGCGCAGTTTTGGTAGAGCACTTGCTTAAAGCTGTCAAAGTTATAAGCATACCCTCTTAATAAACAGCTCTCGAATGTGTTTATCAATACAAGTGTTTTCTTCGTACTGCTCAACTTTGCTGTACCTCCCAATCTTTTTTCGTTTTCGCGAACGTCAACCTGAGCATGAACCGCGCACGCTAACTAGGGGTAATACTCTCGTTTTTCGAGATATCATCGCGGATACGCCACAACGGCTTCAGCTTTGAACGCTTGCGTGTGCCTGCAGATCGGTTGCAAGCTTGTTAGAAGGTTAATTTGCGCATAACGTTGCGGTTCCTGCGGTTGCTGTGACAGCGGCTAAATAGAGTTTTATAAAGGGTATTGTGATAATTACTGTAAGGGGGTGCTCGTAATTGGAAGTTGACCCAAAAAAGCGCAGCCGTCAGGAGTTATTAAAACGCAGCGTGGTGATTATTGTAGCGGTAATCATCGGGTTTCTCATCGGCATATATCTGTTAAATGCTGTACTGTAAGTTTTCTAAGTCGGTCGGCGCGTCGCTAACATGCGCGCACCAGAATACGTATCAGTACTTTTCGTGGGTTACGAAGCAGCGAGGTCGCCGGTATAGCTCGCAATAGTAAGCAGCTTATCCCGATAGCCGCGTAACTCACACTTTACGTATTTCTCGCAGAGCGCGCAGTTCGTCATTATATATTAAAACAAGAAAGCAACTGCGTTAATTACTATCCAGCGTGTGTATCGTCAAAAGTATTGTTCCAAGGGATAATAGACGAAATACCTTTTTACCATCTGCCAGAACTGCTAAAAATATCGAACCGCATCTAAAGAAGTCGAAAAAAAGAGGATAAGAAACGGTGGCAGTTCTGGGAAAAATAGTATTTTCAACATACCCTAGGCCAATTACCCCCTCCTTTTTTGCTGTTTTTTACCCTTGCACGTAAACTTGTATGAGGATAGGCTTAAAGGCCCCGTTTATGCGCTTCTTTTATTGATTTAGTGGCCTTAAAATGCCGCTAGAACGTGCTACTTTTCGGAGAGAAAATAACTATCGATACTATATAATTCGGTCTAAATTGGAGAACTAAATTATGTGCTTTTTCCGGCCCTTTTTTATCTCAATAGGCGAGGTCCGAAAATACCCGTTATGATGTAGGGTGATATCTCCCCTTTCGACGTATCATAACTAGGCTGTTAGACTTGCTAATTCCGTTAAACCCTGGCGAGTGAGGGCAAGGTAGACATAACACCTGGGCCAGAATGCTATGCAAAATATGCGAAACTCCTTTCTTATGGGGTGAAAAATTAAAAAAAGATAGATATGTTGGTGTTGTGTGATAATTACAAAGAGGAATTAATCAATGATAATTGGTTTCACAATGGTGAACGTTGTTCGTGGCGCAGAACACGAAGTGTGGCAGGAGCTAATGAAGATTGGTGGCGTAACACAAGTCGTGCATGTTTTTGGAGAGTTTGATTATATCATCATCATCGAAGCGAACGAACTTTCCGAATTGAACCACGCGGTTGATGACATACGGCTCATTCAAGGGGTTACGACGACACACACGTTTGTTGAACATAAGCTTGCATTTATGAAATGAGGTGACGCCTAATTATAGCCGTTGTATTAATCTTGATTGTGGTAACTGGTTTGATTCTAACCGTGTGGCATCCTTTTTGATCTCGCTTCAATCAATGGAGAGAGAGTATAGCGTGGGGGGTGAGTTCTTAGTCTTGCCACACACTGGGACTAAACCCGGGGTTGCGTAATTTTTAAGCAAACGGGCCGCTATGTCACGGGTTTGGCAATGGCAAAAGAATCAATTCTATTCAACGACGAAAACCGTGATGCGCTATTGTCATTATTTCTTAGCTCAGTCGAACCAGAGTTCTATTACGTGTATTAGCTTATCCTCGCGTTGTATCACGTGAATCGTGCAGCTATCCGCTTTAAGTCGCTCCATCTCTATTTTATTCGGCTTCTTTAACGCCGTCGTGCCATTCGGAGGATACACGAAGATAGCGACGCCATACTCTCTACTAGGTAAAAAGTACGCGTCGGGATACATAGCGGTTAATAGCTGAAGCGTCTTAACGCCGTCAAATTCGTTATAACTCGGTACGACTTTGGGCATAGTGACGCGCAGCTCCGACGCGCTATAGAGGGTATCGGAATACCAGATTAAAGCGCGTTGTTTAGCGTTTCGCTCCGGCCCGTCATAATCATATTCGTCGTCGTTATCGGTAAACGCTTCTTTAAACTGTGCTATGTCGTATTCACTAGGAGGCGGCGCTTTTACATTCGTTAAAGCCTCGTCGCGCATAGCGTGATACTCGTCTATAATGTCCATGTTACAATCGGCGGCTTCGCGTTCGGTTCCGCGTGTCATTATTCTTATCCCCTATACGCGCAACGTCTTAAGCGTTTTTAGAGGATTCGCGCTCTAAGTCATCAATAAGCCGCGTATGCCTTAACATCGCCTTGCAAAAGGATAGCAATTGTTAAGCCAACGTTCGCCTCTTGGATAAGCGTATGCAATTGAAACCGATAGCAGCGATAGCTGTTCTATTGCTCGCGCTTGCCTCTTTGTTAGTTGCAGGTTGCACAACAAACACGACGTCGACCCCAACACCGACTGCCAAGGCAAATGTTACTGAAGCGCTGGCCGCAAAATACGAGGAAGAGAATTATACGGTTACTAAGGCGTTTTCACGCCAAACGGACGGCACATACATAGGAGTCGTTCGCGAGAACAACAGCAGTACTCCAACCAATGTTACGTTTCTAACGTTCAACTCAGAAAGCGACGCACAATCAAACCGTGCTACTTTAGCAAGTGACTATAGATCTGAAGGGTATGATCTATTTCAAACTAATAACGATGTCACCGTTAGTAGATCTGTAGGGGTGTGTCGAGAACTCGTAATTATTGACGTCGTAGAGCTTAGCGGCATCGGCTGGGGCGTCACGACAGAAAGCGCCATTTACTGCGATGGGACTTAGCTGCAACATTAACGCCGCAAGGGGAGCGGCATTGCGTGTTTCTATAATCTATTCCGTCTGCTATCTCGTTTTTTCTTTTTTTGATTTCAAGCACGTAGCGGGTTCTGTTCACGACCAGACCAAAGTAGGTGGTAGTATTTCTCCACCCAAAAGAAGTCTACGTTTTCGCAAGCCCCACGCATTCGTAGCGCCTTTCTCCTACACCATAACTTTCTGCAAAAGCCAAATGAGGGATATTACTTATAGTTTTACCTGCCAGCTTTCCGTCGACTGTTCTCAAGAGTTCAAGACCTGCGCAGTCGATTGCCACGGGGTCGGTTCCCGCAAGTACGTAACCGAGATGCGCTTTTCTGCCGCCGTGACGCAATTCTTGGGCATTAACAAGTGTTTCCGCCACATCAACTATGAAGATGTCGAACGGTTCGAGCGCCGCGGTTTCAGCGATGCTTTTGTGCAAATTCAAGCCGCTGGCGTGTAAGCGGGCGCGTTCTATAGGTTTAACCAATCCAAATTGGTTCTTCACGGCTCCTGTCAGCGTGCAAATGGCGTGCGTTTTCAGCACTGGCAGGGAGATTTTTAGATCGAATGATTGTGGAACCGTTGACAGAGAGAGTTTAAACCCACGGTCGCTTCGCCGTTTTTCAAAAGGACTCTTATTGAGATTGGTGAATGTAACGCCGCGCTCATCGCAAACACGCTTCAGCGGATGATTCGTAGTCACGCCTCGCGTCTTTCGATTGAAAAACGCGTTTAAGGGGGCATCAAACGCAGGCCCATCTCCTACCATTAGGGCGTGGTCTGAGAGAGACTCTAGGACCGTATCGAGAAGTTGTGGGTCGGTGGTGGTCGGGTACGGCTCTTTCGAAACAAGATTAGGTTTGATAAAAATTGACGTCGCCGAAGCGATCTTGTCGCTGAATTGATCGAGTGCCCTTGCCACAAGATCGTACTTCGTCGCTCCATCTGCCTTTTCTTTTATGACTCTCGACATCTTCCCAAACTAAATTTGTCATTAACAATAAACTAACTTTTTGGTGGTCACTCTAGAAAAACTGGGGAAGAGTTTTGCAGCGAATATACTCTCTTTCTTAGACGGTGACTGACAAGGATACGATCACGGGTAACAAAACAAATGATGATTAGCAGCACAATCTTAGCGACATCTAAAGCGCCAAATGTATAAAGTCCCGCGCACAAGTACGGTTTTGCTATACGCTTAGCCAGGCGGTTAGGAGGCGCTCGGAATATGACGGCTATGATACCACAATATTATTTCTGTAAGCTCCACGAGCAAGGCATAAAGTGCGCCAAATATGACCAAATCGCCCCCGAAATATTGGTTAATCTAAGGAAGTGCACGTTCAAAAAAGAAACCGAACCGGACGGGAAACGATGACAATAATAGAGAGCGTAGTAAAATACGGATTTATCTTCTTTATTGGCTCCGCCTTAACAGTGGGGGGCGTTTGCGGCCTTATGGCCATATTCGGTTTTATATTCGGCACGCTCTAACTTCTAGATACGCCAACCAAACGCGCTGAAAAGCGAAGGTTTAGCTGGCTCCGTCAAATATTTTGGCTCTGGTGATTATTAGGCGTCGCTCACTCAGACGTCCTTTGATTTTGATCACGCCGTGTTCGCGGAGTTTATCTTCGGCTGCATGTTAGGAGTGAACAAGCGCCAACCAAGAACAAGGAGGGTCTCCGCGAAAGCATCGATTTACCGCTCGTTCGGCGCGCAAATCTTTCATCTATTGAACTCCAAAGGCGGAGATCAAAGTCAC
Organism: Methanobacteriota archaeon; assembly: GCA_963719035.1. Classification (GTDB taxonomy): domain Archaea; phylum Halobacteriota; class Bog-38; order Methanoflorentales; family Methanoflorentaceae; genus Methanoflorens. The sequence goes on from CAVRAO010000006.1 coordinate 202,003, forward strand.
GCAACTACCTTCGAAAGGAAAACGTAGGCGTGCAGCAGAAAAGAGAGAAGCTTGCCTTCGTGAAATGGCGATGCAAATGAAGACTGAAACCCTTCGTCAATCGGTTTTGCTTAAAGCAACTCCTCACGAGGTCTATGAGGCCTTGGTGGACTCCAAAAAGCACGCTGAGTTTACGCATTCACCGGCGGTTATACGTAGGGAGGTCGGAGCGGAGTTTAGTGCCTTCGACGGCTGGGCCTCTGGAACGACCCTCGAACTAATCCCGGACAAGAAAATCGTGCAAAAATGGCGGGCCGCTGAATGGCCCGAAGGTCATTATTCTACGGTGACGTTTGAGCTGCAGGCCCAAGGCAAAGAGACCAAATTAGATTTCACGCAGAGCGATATCCCTGAAGATCTTTATGAAGAGCTCGAAGCTGGGTGGGTCGAATACTATTGGGATAACCTAGAAGCTTATTTTGGCTAATCGCTTCTTTAAAAAAAGGTAAAACCATGGTTCAACCAGAGAGAAGCACAATTGTCCGTTAAGAGAATGCGCCAGCTGCATTAGGTGCGTTCTCCAGTACTTGTTGCGTAATATCCCAATACTCGACAATCTTGTCATCACTGAAACGGAAAAGATGGACTTGCCTTAACCCTCCGTTTTTGGGATTAGAGCTCGAGAGTTGCGTATGCACTGCAACGAGGTCTCCATCGGCAAGAACGTTCCTCACGATAAGCTTGAAGTCAGCCGTCGACCCTTGTATTATTCCTTCCGCTCCTTTTTTCTGCACGGCAATCATTGCATCGATCAATGCGTCCATGCCACCAATGATGTATGGGTTGTGAGTCTTACAGTCAGGGGTGAAGAAGCGCAGCCCCTCCTTTAGTCTTCCTACCCCGATCAAATTGAGGAATTCGACTGCGATGTCCTTGTGGATCTTATTTACACTATTTTCAGGAGTCTCAGAACGCTTTGAACCATCCATTTTTTTCACCAAAAAGTTCAGGTAGTTTTTTTCTTAACCGCTGCAAGTCTTGAAGCAGCACGATCCATCCCTGATGAGACAGAGCAGATAGACGGGACAGCTCTTAAAAAGATTATTCGCTCTTTCTTGCAAAGAGCTTCAGATACGCCTCATAGCCCTCCTTCTCCAGGTCCTCCTTCGGGATGAACCGACGCGCCGCCGCGTTCAGTGATCCGCACGGGACTTTATTATCTATAGGAGACTGGATAGGGTGTATTTTTTTAAGGAACTGTGATTCCAAGATATAGGGCTCTTTAACATATTGCACCTCAGATCTGATATTTCCATACACTCGCAAAGCTAAATAAGCGACTCCTAAAGCTTTTTACCGATCAGTTTGGGAATAGAGATGTAGAGTGGTTCCTTTGACAAAATTTCATAAAAAAATCCGAGCTAAGCCAGATGATATACTTGAAACCGGCGAGAGGGATGAGCTTTTGCCTGAACCCGAAGACTACGATCTTATTATTGTCGGAGCCGGGCCTTCCGGGCTTTATTGCGCCATAAACTCCATGCAGAATGGTAAAAAGATATTGATTCTCGAAAGAAAGAATTCCCCAGGGCATAAGCTCCTGATATCAGGCTTTGGCCGCTGCAATATAACACACGATGGAGATATTCAGGACTTTCTTGACCACTATGGAAATCATGGCAGGTTCCTGCGCCCGGCTCTTCTCGGCTTCACGAACCTCGATCTCATTTCCTTCTTCAAAGACCTGGGGCTGGGCATGGTCCAAGAAAGGGAAGGTAGGATATTCCCGGACACTATGCAGGCAAGGGATGTGCTGGATATCTTGACCCTACAATGCCAGGAATTGGGGGTAGTCATCAAGTGCAGTCAGGCTGTCAAGTCCATAACCAGGAGGGAGGATGGTTTTTTTGTGGGCTGTGTTGGTGGCAGCTATCGCTCCAAGCTGTTGGTGATAGCCACAGGGGGATGCTCATATCCAGCCACCGGATCGAGCGGAGACGGCTACAGGTTTGCCGGCAATCTTGGCCACAGCATATCTGAGATCGGTCCGGCTCTAACCCCTATTTTCATAAAGGAATATCCTTTCACTGAGCTAGCTGGTCTCTCGTTTTCGGATATGAAGATCTCGCTCTATCGCCATGCAAAAATCAAAGAACATCGGGGGGATATTCTATTCACCCATAATGGACTCTCGGGCCCAGGAATTTTGGACCTATCCAGATATATCAGAGCAGAAGACGTAATTAAGCTCTCTTTTATGCCGGAGGACAGACGAGAGGCACTGGAGGAATGGCTCGTGGAAAGGGCACGGCGCGATGGTGGAAGGAGCTTACGGTCTGTGCTGGCAAGTCTGCCTAACTTTGTGCCTCCTGGTGTGCCGCTCTCTCCCCGTTTGACAAAGCGGTTGTTGGAGATCTCGGGGATTGCCACTGACCTGCAAATGGCTCAATTGACCCGAAAGATGCGAAATCGATTGATTGATAATCTGACAGGTCTACCTCTAGTCGTATCCGATGTTTGTGGCTTTAACCTGGCCATGTGCACCAGAGGTGGAGTGGAAACCGCTGAGGTCGATCCCAAAACCATGCAGTCCAGACTGGTCAAAGGACTTTATCTGGTGGGCGAGGTTTTGGATGTGGACGGGGATACGGGGGGCTATAATCTGCAAGCGGCATTTTCTACGGGAATGCTGGCTGCTAGGAGCATCAAGAGCGATTTTGACAGAATCAGCAGCTAACAACGTGTTTCAGGTCATAGAAATCCCTTCGAGGGGAATAACAGTAAGATACGTTAGGCTTGTGATTGTAAGCCGCGTAAAGTGACCAGAATCCACTCAAAAGATACTTGTCAAATCCTGGAAAACTTACCTTTCGGGAACCCCAAGCTTGATTTAATTGGACTTATTGGGGCACGGTCACCTATTTTACCTAAGTCATCTATCCGTCATAGGAATTGTTAAGAGTGATATAAACATCGAGGGCATAGAAGGTTAAAAATGGCATGCTGCCGTCCAAGTCAAACGCAGATAGCGAGCGATGGTGTTAAGGGAATAATCATATCGACAATAGAGGTTAACGGCGCGCCCGAAACCGTGCTTATTGATAAAAATACGATTTACGTCGTCGCTAAGTATAATACGCTCCGAGGGGCGTTATATGGACATACCTATTTTTGCGATGCGGTCGCCAAATCCTACGTGATAAAAGACGCCTGGGACGATGAGATAACTCTCGTACCGCGCGACGAGAACGACCCCTATTATTGAACGATTTTATATAGAGTCAATTTTTATTACAAAATATGAAGGGATTTTCTATTGATATCGAGGAAGCAACTCTGGAAAATGGTAATTTCCGCAAGGTACTCTATACTTCAAAGCACAGCCAGCTGGTAATTATGAACCTAAAGCCCGGAGAAGAAATTGGAATGGAAGTGCACGAGGAGAACGACCAGTTTTTCCGTTTCGAGAAAGTACATGGCAAGTGACGTGAAGAAGCTCAAATCAGTGAAGACCGTTCAGGGAGGATCCGTCACGGTAGAGGTTCATCGCCTGTTTTACCGAGGCGTTAAGGTAGATGCTGCCCAAGTAATTCATCCCGACATCGAATGCACTAACGGTGTGATCCACGTAATCGATTCAGTATTGATGCCCAAGTGATCTAGTTTGTGCCTCGGAACGACACAACTAACTAGGTGCCACACGTAAAATGGCTATCAATCGGGAGGGTCATCAGCACCCTCTTAGTTCTTTTTCTTAAAACGCTTGCAGAGGCGAGCTCGCTCGCTTTTTAAATCCTCTCCCCTTGAAATTAGTTTTCATTTTTGTTGAGGTATTTGGTGCGGTACGGATCTTGTTTGCCCAGCTTGTCACCACCATCTGGATAAAACGAGTCAAAGTCAAATATTATATAATGACGGTCTTATTACACCTAATGGATGCTCTCCTTCTCCCTTTAACGGCCGCGTGTTACCTTTATGGGGCGATCCCTTTCAGCTACATGTTTACTTACCTTGCTTCTGGCAAACGAATCTATGAAGCGGGCAGCCGAAACATTGGGGTAGCAAATACGTTCGTCGTTGGAGGCATGATTGCAGGCCTCCTCACCGTTTGCAGCGAGATATCAAAAGTTGTCGTCTGTATCGCTGCAGCCTATGTGCTTTTCGCAGGCAGCACTGATGTCGTGTTATTGCTGGTTTTTTCTGCGTTTGTAGGCACGCAGTTCTCAGTATTTTTGAAAGGCCGAGGGAGCGTGGGCAGTACTATGCAAGGATTCGCTCTGTTGATACTCTCGCCTCTCACAGCGATCGTTTTCTTCGTCACGATAGCGGTCGCATATTGGCTGCTTAAAATAAAACAAGGAGTCCCCATAATCGCAGAAGCTATCTTGCCTGTTATTCTGCTTGTTACAGAGCAAACAGTCGGCTGGGTGCTTTTTGGCTTGGGCACCGCATTGCTCTTCTTGTTAAAATATGCGATTAGACGGGACGACGTCGAATATTTACCGTGGAAGGGGGGACGTAATCGCGCTTGAGACGAGCATATGTGAACGGGATTTCCCGCGCCGATGCTGCTCAGATAGGAGGCAAAGCGCTTAGTTTGCGCTATCTTAACGCCCACGGGTTCACAATCCCTCAAACGTTCGTGTGCGGCTTTGCAGCGTACGAACGATATCGTGCGGGAGACGCCGATGTAATAGGAAAAGTCGCCGATGAGCTTGACGTGCTTATGAATGAGCGCACGTATGCCGTACGCTCTTCAGCGAACGTTGAGGACAGAGTGGACTATTCTTTTGCAGGCCAATTTAAAAGTTGCTTGAACGTGCGAGGCCTCAAGAGTCTTGTTGTGGCTATAGAAGCCGTCTGGCAGTCAACGTCGAGCAACAAGGTTAGGGCGTACGCGGAAAAAACGGGCGCACCCGTAAACGATCTTCGCATGGCAGTGATCATTCAAGAGATGATAGAACCACAATTGTCCGGGGTGGTGTTTTCGAAGAATCCCTCGACAGGATTGGATGAAGTCATTGTGGAAACGGTTCAAGGCCTTGGAACACAGCTGGTCTCTCGCGGCACCACCCCGGACACATGGGTCTATAAATGGGGACGATGGACGGAAGAACCCGCAGAACGAGAGGGCGATCTCCCTATCATCGAAGAGGTGGTGAAGGGGGCTAAAAAAGCCGAGCGCCGTTGTGGCGGCGCGGTCAATTTAGAGTGGGCATTTGATGGAGAGAGGCTCTACTGGCTACAGCTACGCAAGCTGACGACAATAGCAGGGGTGAACATCTACAGCAATAGGATCGCGAAGGAGTTTCTCCCCGGCATGATTAAGCCGCTTGTGTGGACAATAAACGTTCCGACGGTCAACAGCTCGTGGAAGCGGCTCTTCGTCGAGCTTATTGGTGACGCAGCGAGCGGCATCAATATTGACGAGTTAGCACACGCCTTTTATTACCGGGCTTACTTTAATATGGGGGTAATCGGGGACCTTTTTGCACTCTTGGGGATGCCGCGTGAATTCATTGAGCTCCTGCTCGGCATTGACGTCCCCGGTGCCGACCCACCTCGGCCGAGACCTAGTTTTAAAATGATTAAGTATTTACCGCGGGCGCTTTTGTTTGCTGCCCGAAGGGTCAGAATCCTGAAAGACATGGATGCTTTTTTGGCGAGGCAGCGGACCGTATATGAACGCTTCGCGTCAGAACTTCGAAAGGAGCTAAGCGAGGGCGAGCTCATCGAGTATGTGAATAAGCTTCTGACTGCAAACAAGGAAGCTTCATACTTTGTCATCACCTCCCAGCTACTCCTAGGGCTTGTTGATGTGCTTGTGAAAAGACTTGTGCGCGGTCCAACATCGATCAATGCCCTTGATTTTAAAGACGTGCGAGCAGAGCGGCAAGATATTGATCCGAGCTACCATCTCTCCCAATTGCACAACTGTTTTCTCACGTTGCCAAGCGAGACTCAAGAAAAAGTGAGAGAGATGACTTATGACGACCTCGCCCGTTCAAATGAGTTGCACGATTTTTTCGTACACCTGACGCAGTTTTTGAACACTTTTGGCCACGTCAGTGACAGCGGCAATGATTTCTCTCAAGTGAGTTGGAAGGAGAGTCCCGATCACATTATCAAGTTGATTACCGACTACGGGCCGCCCGAGCGAGTCGCTAACGATGCGCCCCCTTTTATAGAGGAACCAGGCTTGCACGTTGCCAGGCGTACAGAACGTCTGCTATACGGGCAAGAGGCAAAGGTGAGGGTTTACAAAGAGCGAATTGGATTCCTTTATGCGTACGGGATTGGGCTGTTTCGCGATTATTTCTTGCAGCTTGGCAAAGTTCTTGCGAAGAAGGGGGTTTTTGAAGCCCCAGATGACATTTTCTATCTCACCTTTGAAGAGGTTGAGCGCACCGTTTCGATGCGCATGACGCGAGAAGAGGGCCGCGGGTCCATCGCTGAGCGGAAGGCGGAAATGGCGAAGTACGCTGACGTGATGCTGCCTGAAGTGATAATCGGAGAAGAAGCCCCTCCCCTGGAGCAAGAGAGGGTACTTCACCGGTTGAAAGGAGTGGCCGCCTCTGCTGGCTACTATCAGGGGCGGGTAACGACGGTGAGCGGGGTGCAGGACTTTCAAAAAATTCAAGACGGCGACGTTTTAGTGATCCCGTATTCGGATGTTGGGTGGACTCCTCTATTCGTGCACGCGGGGGCAGTGGTATCAGGCGCAGGTGGTATGCTTTCTCATGCGGCCATCGTTGCGCGCGAGTATCGCATGCCAGCTGTCGTATCACTTCGAGGCATTAGTAACCTTGCCGACGGGACGACGGTTGCGGTCGACGGCTTCAAAGGAGAGGTCTCGATTATCCCAACTCAGACGTAGAGCTGGTCGTCTGTAGGCTACTTTGCTCTTACATTTTTCTTTCTCGTCGCTCGCTTTTGAAATCCTCTTCTTGAAACTGATCGCCACAGCGTGGAGCGCAGGCCCCTGTTTTTAGTCGCGCGCGGCTAATCAGAATGCTTCAGTCCCCAGCGCGGACCTCCTTCACCACTATGTCAGCTACTGATCGTCACCCAGTCCTTTTTGCTGACTTTGCTCTGCTTTGTTTTTCGCGCGCTCGGTGGCGGCGTTCTTGCCTTCCTTTCGCTTCCCGCTCGGCGCCGGCTTTTGCGTTTGCCTCCTTGTCTTTTCGTCCTCCCGCTTCGCCCGCTTCCCCTCCTCTCCTCTTCTCTTCCTCCTTTCCTTTTCTCCCCCTTTTTTCGCCTCCCCCTCTTCTTTCCCCCCCTTCTCTCCTTCTCTCCTCCTTCCCCCTCCTTTCCCTTTCTCTCTCCCCCCCCTTCTCCCCTTTTCCTCCTTCCCTCCCCTCCCCCCTCCCCTCCCCTCCTCCCCCCTCTTCGCTGCTGATCGGTCTTGGGGGTATCCTGCTCCGCTGATCTCCCTTCCTCTCCTTCGAGGCCTCTTCCTTCTTCGCCCGTCCACTTTCTCTCTCGTTCTTCGATGTCTTCTCTTTTTTCCTTTCTATCGACCTTTGCTCCCGGCTCGCTCTCTGCCTTTCTTTTTTCTCCTTTCGCCTTGCCTACGCTGTTCTGACCTCGCGCTCCCTACTCTCCTCGACCTCCGTCTCCTTTTCTTGACTCTTTTTCTTCTCCCCTCCTTTCTCTCCTTTGTCTTTTCTTCGTCCCTTCTCCCTTACTCCCGTTCTCTTCCTGCTTTCTTTCCTTTCCGACACGTTTCTTTTTCCTTAATCTCACCTCTTCTTTCCTCTTTGCTTCGTTTCTCCCTTCCTTCTTTCCCTTCGGTTCTCGTCGCCCTTTCGCTTCTCCTTCCTTTTTACTTCTTTTAACTTTCTATCGTGTTGCTCTTGCTTCGTGATGGTTAGGCCCCTGTTTTTAGTCGCGCGCGGCTAATCAGAATGCTTCAGTCCCCAGCGCGGACCTCCTTCACCACTATGTCAGCTACTGATCGTCACCCAGTCCTTTTTGCTGACGTCGCACCATCGAAAGATGAGTTACTAGAGATTCATCGCTCCAAAATCTCGCCCCACCACGCAAAAGCAGGTTGCAACTATCCGACGATGAGGCTTGCCCCACACCTTTTCAAAACTTGCCGGGTTACCCATCCGAGTTTTTCAGACCGTTCACAAAGGAGCGATGGCTTTTCTCGTGGTCATATCGTCTACAGAAGATCCCTCGGAAAGTCCCAAATCGTCTGTCTTGTCGGGCGATTTCACGTATCTCTTGGATCTTCTTCTCTGAGATGTCGGGTGGGGGAAGACTTTCTCTCCAACCAGTGGTGCCTTTGAGCGCTCTGATTCAGGGAGTACCATTCAGCGTAGCGGCCAAAACTGAGTAACTTATAGAAGGCGCAGGCTTTTAAGCTCCTTAACGATTCGATCGACCGCATTGACCGCGTCTTCGGGCTTTCGGCCGCCGGTTATAACCAGTTTGCCGGTACCAAACAAAAGAACCACCACTTTCGGGTCCGACAACCGGTACACGAGACCGGGAAACTGTTCCGGCTCGTACTCAATGTTTTCAAGCCCGAGACCGATGGCAATTGTGTTCAAGTTCAAAACTGTGTGAAGATCCCCGGACGCCACGATGTTTTGGACCTTGATCTCCGGCGTTCCCTTCACGTCGATTCCGATATTTCTTAGGCTTTGAAATACGTTTTCAACGCCTTTATACACGTCATCGATGCTCTTTGCGCCCGTGCAAACGATTTTTCCCGATCGAAAGATGAGAGCAGCGGTCTTCGGGTCTTTGGTGCGAAAGACAACGCCCGGAAACCGTTTAGGATCGTAATCTGCGCCTTCTAATCCAAGCGTTGCTTGCTTCAGATCTATTTCTTGTCCAATGCTGGTGGATGCAACCACATTTTCAATTTTAATGCTGTCCCGCGGTTCAACCATATTACTTCCTCCTTCCCTGCGATGATAAAGGCTTATGCTGAAAAGCATGAACAAAAAGGACGGAGACCAACGGACGGCCCTGCGAACTCAGATACGACTTTAAAGAAGCTAGTTCGGCTGCCGCATTATCGGGCGTTACTTTTGGTTTCGCTGGCTTCAAGGTAGCTTGTACAGTCGGGTTTGAAGTCGGTGTTTCTGCCGGAGGCGCATGAGTGCTGCGTCCGTGAAAACAGTCAATAATTGCCTCTTACGAAGAAGATAGCATCATCGCCATATGCGTGAATCCAGGTTAATTGTGCTGCAGTGAGGGTGCCCTCCCAGTGGACCCGTCCGCCGTTATTAACTGTTGAACGTGCAATAGCTACATAATGCGGGCTCGCCCCGTCTTTTCGTGCAACTAGAGTCACCTGTTCGTCTGCCGATTGTTGCCTACATGCGCGTTGGCGACGAATTGATCGGTCCCCGTGTCAACAGCGAGTTCACCGTATTTGTAGTCCCCTATCCCTATGTCAAACCGCTGAATGACTGAGTCGTCGGTTGGCGCTGCTGTTACTCCTGTAGTGGCTGTCAGTGTGCCTATGAGGACGAAGCATAAGGCTACTAAAATCGATGTTTTCCGCATTGTCATTCGCCCCTCTTTTTGATTTGTGTTAAGAGCCCGCTACTATGATAAAAGCATCATACACACAATTATTATGTTACAAAGAAGGGCACGTTTGCATAAACAGCGTGCTGTACGGAGTTGACATACGCAGACTGCAGCAGGTCACGGGCCACCCTAATATCAATATAACAGCAATCTACCTGCAGTTTAATGACAAAGATGTGCAGGAAGCGTATGCAAACATGCCGTGTTAATTAAAACCTCTTACTTGCTTCTGTGGTGGACTACAACAGCTCAGTTGTGCCAGATTATCGAACGGCCTTCTTTTTTAATGCCGTTATTATATTCTTACGATCTCATCGTAAGCGTCGGCTACGCATTTTGCACACACCTTGCTGTCCGGACTTGCTAGTCCTAGCTCGCATTCCGAGTTCAAGTCGAAGTAGCAATAGGTAGAGGCGTGTGCTGTTGTTTTAACTTCTGAAACCATTGCTTATTCACCTCCTTTGCTCTCATGTGAGCAGGAAGGACACGTGCCGGCGGTCGATTATAAAGTACGACGCTGCGTTTCATCGCAGGTCGCACCATTCGCAAGTCCAAGAGGCAGGTACGCTCTTCCTCACTCTCGATAACGCCAACGATAAGTCACTATGTAATTCTGCGTGACACGAGATCTGTGTCACAGGTTAACATAGCGTATAGCAGGTGCTGGGACATTCAAACATAAGCACAACAGCCCGTTTACCTGCAGTTCAATGATAAGGATGTGCAGGAAGCGTATGCAAACGTTCTTTTTAGGATCTGTGGCGCTTAACAGTATCAAATCGTGCTAACTGAACTAGCTTGAAAAGGAGGTGAAAGAAGAATGACGACAAAAGCTCTTACGAAAGTGGGGACTATCGAGCTGACCGAGCCCGTCTTAAAGAGAATCAATGATATAAGAGGGGGCGTTTCTATAAGTGATTTCATAGCCGACCTGATTACTGAGCATCTCAAGAAGCAGAAGCGAATTCCACCAGAGGTCGTTGACAGGGCAGAAGTTGATTAGAGAGCGATCTGTGGTTTTATCTTCTAACAAGAACTGCTCGAGACCTGCTCCATACTCTACAAATAGATTAAAAAAGAAAGAAAAATGCAGGTTATTGGACTTGCATCACCCACTGCATAGTTTCTTCGAGCGTCATTGCCACTTTGACTTCAGTCGTGCACCAATTATTCATGTTCATTATCTCTGGTTCCATTGAAAACGCTTGGAACGCCTCCAAACTCGGGGCTTCAAACACGTCAACTACCAAGTGCTCGGAATGTGCGTTCCACCCGCCAACTATGTTGATGCCGTGTTTCTTTGCGAGTTCTTCTGATTTGCTCATACCTGCAATCGTCGCTTCTCTCACTCTCTCGTTGTCGAGCGGACAATCTGCTGCAGCGTGCCTTACAATTTCCAAAGTATCACCATTTCTTGAACCTCCTTTCATAATGGCAGCGGTAATAGTAACCGCTGTTTTTCAAAAACGCGAAAAAGGCACTCTAAAGGAATAGATGTTGTTGTGACGGGCGCTTGTTGCAGCGATATTCCAATTATAAAAAAGAAGAAAGGAAGCGCGAACGCTCCTAACTGAATTATCGTGTGAATAAGGCAAGAAGTCCACCGATAAACAAAAAGATAACTCCTAACCAAGCAAACCAAATTACTAAACCTGGAAATATTGCTATAAGGGCTCCGAGTATAATAGCAAGTCCTATCATCGTGCCTGCGCTCATTTGTTGTTGCTCCATTATTTCACCTCCTGTTGAATTTAGATTGTTTTTATATTTAACAACTCTTTGGGTCAGGGGCCCCCCTAGTGCCTCAAAAAACTCCTCTTTATGGGGTGAAAAAAGTGAAAAAACTACCCTTAACCGCCTGCCGAAACTGCTGAAATAAAATTGAAAAATATTATTCAGTTGTTGGAATGGGAATAAGAGTTATATTTGAACGGATCCAATTGGCACTCGTTCAAGAGGAGGCAAAACATGGACCGGAAATGGTGGGTTGGCACTATAATCATATTCGCGTTGCTGTTGTTGGTCATAATCGGCGGTGCAATTCTGCGGTGGAATTTTTGGTTTGGTTAGTGAGTATAGCCTGAACCATCACACCCTACATCCAACAAAGACTTCGATTAATGGTTAACCTTTGATTAATCGATGTTTAAGTGATTCGCATGGATGATAGGATAAAGCGTGACGATACGGGAACGCTTTACGTTGACCAAAGGCAGCAAGAGCAATCCGAACAGGTTGAAGAAGTTGAAGAAATTCAAGAATCACATGGGTTGTTATACTACCTTCTTATGGCGGTAACTGGCGCAATAACGATATTCGGAATATTAGTTGCGCTATTTTTCGGGTTCTTATTTCTACCGGGGTTCCTTCGAAGGTGATTGAACGTTTCGCTTTACTTGTTAATCTACTAAACGTCCGTCCTTCCAATACTGCAGCGTAGCCCCAAACGGAATAATGATAGAGGCCTGGCCTGCACTGAAAGTAGTGGCAGGAGAGCCTGCAATGACCATAGTTCCCAACTTCCTCTTAACAGGAATGCGTGCTATTGTCATGGGCATCATAGTCACAATATGGGTAGGCAAATTTATTGAGCATAAAAGCGGCGGCTTAATTCCACCGTTCTTCGGCATCGCCGCAGGAGTAATCGCCGTGCTGCTTAATTATCAAACGACATCTCAACACGATCAGCTGTTTGAAATGTCTATCAAGGCCGGAGGGGATAAATTATGAAAACTGTCATCGTCTACACAGCAAGTATGGGTCCACGAAGGACACAGCGACAAAATAGAAACTGAGGCCACTGTTGCTTCCCTCGCGATCGGTGTCGTTTGAACGAGATTATTGAGAGAGTTTTCGCAGGCAACGGACTGCCAAGGGTTTTGAGGTTGCCTGCTTGTTTTGTTCTTAGTGTTTTCAACAGCGCTGCCGTGGTACGCTTGAAGTTGCGCTTGAGGATAAGATATCAACGTGCAGGACTATTCCTCGTCTTTCCCGCCGCTCACATAAGCATAGACGAAAGCCGCTCCCACGGCACCAACGATGGGCCCGATCACGTAGATAGGAAAATCGGCCCATAGATTGTTCCCTCCCAGAAGCGTAAGCGCGAGAAAGGGCCCAAACGTTCTCGCCGGGTTGATTGATCCCCCGGTGAGGTTTGAGATCATCGTGAGCGATGCCGTCACCGTGAGGCCAATAATGAGACCAGCGAATCCGGGCGTTGCCTTTTTATCGACGGCAACGGCCATAATGGCCAACATCAGGAGGAACGTCCCCACGGCTTCCAAAACAATCGCTTGGCCGTACCCGACCCCGTAGAACGGCGTTGTCGCACCCAATCTGACGTCTACCGCGCGCATGCCGAGACACAACGTAAACAGCAGGCTCGCGACGGTTGCGCCTGCAAGCTGCGCTACCAGATAAGGTATGACGTCACGCCGTGGGAACTTCCGCACCGCCCATAGCGCAATGGTTACCGCAGGGTTGAAATGCGCCCCCGATACGCGTGCAAAAGCGTAGATGCCAGCCGCGATGGTCATGCCAAACACGACGTTAATGGCGAGCCAGTTGGCCATAGTTATCCCAATGGAGAACTGGTTAGGCAGTTGCGCGCTTCCTTGCCCTAGTAGAAGGGCTATGACTACCGCTCCTGCGCCAAAGAAAACTAACAGAAACGTGCCCAAAAACTCCGCTGTTAACTTTTGCCGCAATGACTTCATGCATTAACCTCTTGCACTAGCAGAGGTACTGCTCACCGGATAAACGTTTTTATTTTTATCGATAACCACATATGTGCCTTGCGGCGGTTTAAAACCGAAAGTCAATCATACATAATGGACGGCTCAGCGTCGTATGCTCGATTGTCGTGGCCGACTAGCTAGGTGTAGTGCCTTAAAGTTGTGAAGTATTGAGTCGTGCGCGCCTGCGCTTCGAGGAACCGAGGGAAACTTTTTTCGTGGAAGCCCTCCAATTTTGATAAGACCCTTAGCTTCAGCTGTTCGCTGTGAGCTGTCGTATTGCCTAATAAAGGAGCTTTTGAGGGTATAGGGAGGTTTTGAGCATGGTAGGACTAGATGACATGAAAAAGAAAGCTGCAGAAGCTGTTGACAAGACGAAAGACGTAACAGGAGATGCGGGCGGAGAGGTTAAGAAAGTAGGCGAGAAAGCAAAAGACGTCGTTGAAAAATAGGCGTGAATGTTTGGATTTTTCCTCCTCGGCATTTAGTTTGCGAGGAGGGTCCGTTTTCGTCGCAGATAACACTAATGAACACTTTTTGGTTATCTGCTTGTTAGTGAATTTAGAAACGGTTTTGACTGCAAAGTGCTTGTAGCACGCGCACGCCTAGCAGCGGCTTTGGTAGATCTAACAGGCAGAGCATACGATAGTTTTAAAATAGGTATTGTGTAGCACCTTCTTGAACCTAAATACCTCTGATTTTCTGCTTAAACAGAATTGATGAAAGCCACTTATCAAAAACAGCAACTCGTTAGCCTTATTGTAGCAGGATTTGAAAGCGGCTCTGTGAGGATAGCGGAGGACGTAAAGGAAGCGGAGAGCCTCATTCAAGAATTAAGCACCTATGAACTGGGGGGGCGAAAGCGGACATGTCAGCTATGGCGCCAAGACCGGACGCTCCTTTGATGACCTTGTGACTAGTCTTGGCCTTTCTTTATTTTCTGCTGTTACACTTGGCTCAAGCCAAGTCATGATTTGGTGATTTTTGACAATCGAAAAAAAAGGAGATGAGGAAAATGATTCTCACGAAATTCTTAAAAGAGTGGAACGGCCATAGTCCTGAAAATTCTACGTATCAATATGTAGACGAACCGCAAGCAGAGATATTGATTAAGAAGGGCATAGGCGAATCCGTAGACGGTACGTAGCCACAACGTTCATTTTACAACTATGGTGTAGATGTTACCACTATCGTCGCGCACGCATTAGCGTAGTAAAACATGGGGGTGCAACTCAGGATAAGTATTACTAACGGGTTACTGGTCTGCGCAGCGATCGCGACACTGCACGCCGACAATAAACGTAAAAGGGGTATATCGCAGGAGCGTGTTTGTGAACGATGCCGATAAGACGAACGTTAATGAAAGCCAATAATAGACGTCGAAGCGACCGACTTACTTTTAGCGTTACTAGAACACGAAAGCAACGCCAAAGTCACTAACGTATGATGAGTATACAAACAAGATTACGATAAACCTAGATTACGACAAACCTCTAATCTCAATTAGGAATAAACGACATTTTTCCTTCCTCAAAATTACAATTTGAAAACAACTAATCGCTTATAACTATTGCTTGATGTAAACTAGGAGATAAGGAGAGGTAAACGGAACACCTATCCCGCTCTGCTAGCTAGATTTGACGTGTTACTAGCGGATACACAAATTTGTTACCCCAGCTTATTCCACCCGGCAACGTTGTCACCTCACTCTATAGTTGTAATAGTGTATGGTGGCCCAATTGCGCTTTTAGTAACGCTGCTACTTACTTGGATGCCGTTAAGTGTTGTCACCCCTGCCCATTGAGTTGGACTGTTGTAGCTGCCCACAATACCACTTTTTTGTAAGTTTCTTACCGTTAACGAAAACTGAGAATTAGCCGTTGCGTTGTCCTTGTAGACCTCTACGGTAAGACTGTATTGTATAGGGTTTTGGGTTATCGCGCCTTTGTAGAGCGTTGAGCCGTTAGCGCTAGCACCAATGCCGCCAGACTGTTTGAGTGGCTGTGTAATGTTATAACCCTTAGCCTCCACGTCGCGTTGTATAGCGTTTAGTTGCGCTTGCGAGAGCTGAGGCCGTGAAGTCGTCGCAGTATCCAACGGCGTATTAGTCTGCACAACCCACTCGTCAAGCTCAGTATTATGGGAATAAATAACGTATACGTTACTGACATCAGAACCGAGAGATTTAGTCAGCTTCGTTGCTTCACCTTTTTTTGCGTTTAGCTGAGTTACTGAAGATGCATTATAGCCGCTGTATAAGTTCTGGAGTACTATCTTTGCATATCGCATCACCGCCGCCTCTTTCGACGTGAGAAGTTCTAGTTGAACTCGATGTGTTTGCGTCGTTCCATTAATAGTTACGTTATACTCGCCTGAGTAAGTTCTATCTCCAGTTCGAGATAGCGGTTTTACAGTAGTAACAGAATCATTACTTAGCCCCCTAAAAGTAGAAGCGTTACCATAATATTTTGCCAAATACGCGGTGTAATCCGGCGCACTGTACGTAGGCGATGGACTAGGGCTAACAGTCGTGACGCATCCCGCACTAAGCACCGCCGTAATTAACAAGACTGCAATCAGCACTAACGCTATTTGCTTCATAATTCGCCGTATCTCTCAAACCTAAGCAGTTAAGCAGATAAAACTACCTTTTTTAGGGCTGCAAAAACTTAAAATATCGGAATAGTTAAGCCACCATCCACCTCTTGCATACGTGATTTAGTATGCAATCGAAACCAATAACTGCTCAACCGGAAATCGGAGGCGAATATGGTGACGAAAGGATGGTGCGAAAACTGTCAATTCCAAAACCGTGACGGTGTACTGTATTGCTCTCAATGCGGTGAGGAACTGCAAAATAAGTCACAAAGAGGACGCCAAATTATAGCAATTGTATTAATCTTGATTATTGTAACTGGTTTGATTCCAGCCGTGTGGCGCCCTTTTTAATCTCGCTTCAATCAATGGAGAGAGAGCATAGCGTGTTTCGTTTAACTCTCTAAAAAGGAATAGTTAAGCTACCTCTCGCCTCTTGCATCAGCATTGAAAAGGAGGTGAGCTAATTATGGGTTATTCACGCTTAATTTTTTTTTCGATTACGGCTGCAAAGAATAGGTCTGCGCACAAAGAAGAGAAATTATTGCGCCGCCTCTCGCTGTGTGTCATTGAGCCGCGAAGCTCCTGCATACTACACCAAAACTACACCAAAATTACACCGCTGAGCGTTCAATATATTTATAGAATTATTTTTATTTTAATTATAAAATTTATAATTTTGAGCCGTTCGCGATAGGTTGAATGAGTGGACTAGTCATATATCTTTCAGGTGCAGCCCGATACCCATTCGAAAAAAGGCGCGTATAAGTCGACCGCCGGCAGTCTTCCCGCGGCTGCGTGTATGCGAAACTAATCCGACGCCTCACAGTTTTTATAAAAAAAATAAGCCCGTAACGTCGTTTTTAATAGGTTTGCTTTATATATACTTCGAGAGCGCCGCCTCAATTATGTAATAAATGTATCCGAAATAGGAAAAAGGTACGACCTTACGTCGTGGGATGGACTCCCTAGAAGGCTCACGGGCAACCGGTGCGAGCAAGGAGGCCACGATGAACAAACTCGAAAAAAAGGAGCGTTTTATACGGTTAAGAGCACAGGGGGGCCGTATAGCTAAAAATAGCAAGAGTTGGTATCAATAAGAAAACGTCATCGGTGGGAACGCAAACTGCGTGAAGACATAAAAAAAGAAGAGGTAGCGGAGATCGAGCATATAAGATCGGTCTACTGGGCGGAAAGCGGGGACGAATCGATCTTCTCAGGAACGGCGGAAACGCTTACACGAGGAGGAACAAAGGCGTGACCTTTCAGAAATCTCGATAGCGAAGTTGATGGCGCTTGAGTTTCAAACAAGTGAGGAGATGAAAAGGGAGATACAAGGCTTGCCCCTTCAGTTCCCGCGCGGAGCGTTCAGCAATTCCCTGCGACAGCGTGTGAGACCACAGACGATACGATGATTTCACCCGAAACGCTAGTATAATGGGCAGCCTGCTATAGGGCCGCTAGAGACGATAGCGCAGGGGGATATCCGCGATCTGGTAGGCGCGATTATCGCCGAACAAGCCGGATTCAAGGAAGCGCTGTATGAGATCGCGAACAACGCAGCGAGCGAGAGCCACAAGTGGCCGCTATCAAGGCCATTGATGCCATTAGTTGGAGGATGCTCACGTTAATCCAATCGACGGGCGTCACACCAACGCTCTCAGACGAGCGTCAAATAGCTGATGCTGTGGCAGAATGGGCTGCGCGAGATTCGCGCGAATTGTGAACCAGTGTCTACGAGAGGACATCGGGGCGCAGCAGTTGCCCACTCAGGCTATGAACGCATGACAATCTGGTGACCTCGAAACTGCAGAGAAGCTGTTTTCCGAGTTAGACGAACGAAAGCGTCAATACGAATAGAGAGTATGCGCGATGCTGGTTTACAGGTTAAATCTCCGCCTACTGAAACAGGCAGTAACGATCACAAAGCTAAGGGTAAGGCAGGAAAAAGGAGTGATCTCTACTTCAGTTCTTCTTAAGCGCGT